>CAWKLZ010000006.1:0-448443 GCA_963850625.1 uncultured Solirubrobacterales bacterium | reverse complement strand
GCTCCCGGACCCAAGCAGCCTGCGCCGCGCAAAGCGTCTGCGTCGCCGAAGTGCCCGTCGAGTCTGACCTGTGACTTCGTCCCGGCGGCCTACGCCGAGAACTCAAGTCCGACGTCGTGGGGCAACTACGACCTGGCGAAGCGGCCCGGTGACGGGATGGACATCGACCGGATCGTCATCCATGACACCGAGGCGAGCTACGCCGACACGCTGAGCATCTTCCAGACGTCGAGCAGCTACGTGAGCGCCCACTACGTCATCCGCTCCCCGACGGCCAGGTCACGCAGATGGTCCCCCTGCGCGACATCGCCTACCACGCGGGCAACTACTACTACAACGAGCACTCGATCGGGATCGAGATCGAGGGCTACGCACTGCAGGGCAACACCTACTACACGCAGGAGGTCTACAAGTCCGTAGCGGCGCTGGTCGCCTACCTGGCGGACCGCTACGACATCCCCCTGAATCGCAGGCACATCGTCGGCCACGACCAGGTCCCCGGCCCGAACCTGACCTATCAGGCGGGCATGCACTGGGACCCAGGCCCGTTCTTCAACTGGAACCGCCTGCTGAAGCTCGCCGGGGCGAACAAGCCGCCAAGCCGTGGCACTCCCGAGAAGGGGGACGCGGTCGTGATCCGACCCAAGTACCGGTCCAACGAGCCACCGGTCTCGAGCTGCGAGACCGACGCCGGCACGACCAACTGCACCGACCTACCCGAGCAGCCGGCGAGCTTCGTCTACCTGCACACGGGGCACAGCGACAGCTCGCCCTACATCTCCGACACGTTCCTCTCCGGCACCTCGGCCGAGCCCGACGGGGTCGGCACGACCCAGGCCGACGACTGGGGGACAAGGCGGTCGACGGACAGGTCTTCATCGTCGCGGCGGTCAAGGGCGACTGGACCGCGATCTGGTACGGCTCACAGAAGGCCTGGTTCTACAACCCCGACGGCGAGAACACGGCACCGAGGAGCGCCCGCTACGTCAAGGTCCGCGACTCGAAGAATCCGATCCCCGTCTGGGGCGCCGCCTACCCGTCGAAGCTGCAGAACCTGACGCTCGGCTACGCGATCCCGAGGGGTCAGAAGTACACGGTGACCGGACCGGTGCCGACGAACCGCTACGTCGCCGATCTGTTCGACGACCTGAGCAACTACTACGTCTCGACGGGCAAGTCCGTCTACTACCAGATCCAATACAACCACCGCCAGGGTTTCGTCCTCGCCCGGGACGTAGCGATCCACAAGGCCGGCTAGCGCGGCCCGGGCGCTCACTCGATCAGGCCGACTGCCGCTTCCATGGCGAGCCGATCCCCTGGCGGTCCCTGCCGGCGGCGATCTCGCGCTCGGTGCCCTCGTACGTTCGGCCGACGCTCGAATCCAAGGCCGCGAGTTGAGCCAGCACGGCCGCCGCCGGTCCTGCGGCACGGTCTCGAGGAGATCCTCGAGCAGAGCACGGAGCCGCCGGCTGACCTGGACCGACCCCTCGCCGAAGATGCGCGTCTCATCGATGGCGATGCTCACGAAATCGCGCCCACGACGGCAGCCGGGTACGGAACCGCACCACGCCGTCGGCATCGCGGAACTCGCCCGGAGTCAGCCGCTTGTTCGAGAGGCGTCGCAGGAGCAGCTCGATCTGGTCGAGGGCCTGAACCGAGGTGGTCGGATCATTGACGCCGGGTGACAGCGCCTTCGCGGAGATATCGGCGAGCAGCCGGAAGATGAACGCCGGGTCCTGCTTGATCGTGCGCTCGTCCCCGACCGCGACCGAGCCCCTGAGCTTCCGTCCCGGATCGCACCGGCGTCGCCGTGAATGCGGAACAGGGGCAGCCCCGGAGCGACGAGGTCGCCGATCGGCGGGACGAGCTCAACCACGGCGTTGGACGCCCGCGCGATCTCGACGATGCCCTTCGAGTCGACGCTCTGCAGGATCCCGGGCTCGTCGTCGTAGTCGACCACCTCGATCGGCGCGGCGTCCGCTCGGCTGGTCCGGACCGTCCCGGGGCCCGCTCTGGAGCGCCGCCCTCACCGACCTCCTGCGGGTAGACGCGATCGATCACCTCGGCACCGTCGCGACCGAGATCGCGTAACACCGAGGCGACCCGCAACCCCTGGGTCGTGCGGCTGATCAGGCGCAGGAACAGGACCATGCTGAAGAGCAGCAGCCAGAGCGCGACCTGAACCGAGAAATCGGGGATGAAGTCCTGGTTGGTGGCCGGCTGGATCTTCCTCAGCACGAGGAGCGCGTAGATGAAGGTGGCCATGAACATCCCGAGCGCGATCTTCGTAGTCGGGTCGCGGAGGAACCGGCGCAGCATTCGCGGTGAGAACTGGCTCGAGCCGAACTGAACGGCGAGCAGGAGGATCGAGAAGACGAATCCCGTGAACGTGATCATCCCGCCGGCCAGCGTGCCGAGGATGCTCTGTGCCGAGCTGGCACCGAACGAGACCCCGATCACATCGCTGGTGCGCTCGTCGATGCCCGGCAGGATCAGCCCCATCGCGATCGCCAGCGCCGTGAAGATCGCCGGCACGATCCAGATGCTGTTGCGGACGTATTCGATCAGCTTCCAACGGGTTCGCCAGGACAGCACGAACACCTCTCCTTTGTCGGATCCTGCGGGCAGGTTCGCAGAATCGTCGGTGGCTCCCTTCCCGGGGCCCACGCGGTCGCCCGGTGGGGATCGGTACGCCGACGGCTACCAGTCGACCGTCGCGACCTCGATCGGATCCTCGATCCCCTTGGCGACGAGCGAGCGCCGGTCGTGAGTGGCGAACTCTCCCGATACGACTCCGAGCGTGCTCGTCGTGGTCAGGACCTCACGCGCATCCGCAGCCGCCATGACGCGTGCCGCGACGTGAACCCCTCTGCCGCTCAGGTCATCGCCGCGGTCGTTGACCTCGTCGGCGTGGACGCCGATTCGTACCGAGGGTGCATAGCCGTGTTCGTTCTGGTGGCGCCGCAGCCGCCGCTGCATTTCGCAGGCGCATGTGAGCGCCGCGTCAGGCTCTTCGAACCCGGCGAAAATGCCGTCGCCTTCGTGCTTGATCTCCGTTCCGCCCGAGTCGCGCACGCACTTGCGTAAGGCCCGGTCGTGCCAGGCGAGCATCGACTCCCATGCCTCGTCGCCGAGCGCCTCGACTAGCTTCGTGCTGCCGACGATGTCGCTGAACAGCATCGTCACGATCGCCCGGTCGGGCGCTTGGCGGAGCTGCTCGAGGAGCTTCGCGACGCGGTCGGCCTCGAGGCGCGCACCGATCTGGCGGAGAACCGAGAGCGCCGCTTCGGCCTCGCTTGCGGCCGTTTGCCGCTCGCCGAGGTCGAGCCTTGCCTTCGCGATCAGGGAGCGGGCAACAGCGCCCTGATACGGCGCGCCGGCGTCGTTCCAGAGCCGACGAGCCTCGCGCAGGTGATCGGTGGCTCCGAGCGGATCGCCACCGGCGAGATCCACCCGCCCCGCCGCCGTCTCGTATTCGGCGAGGAGCGCGGTGGTGTCACACGCTTGGGCGAGCTCGGCGAGCTCGGCGAGCGCCTCCCGCGCGTAGTCGAGTTCGCCCGCCTCGACTGCGGCATGGACGGCGGCGGGGATGATCTGCGTGCGTGCGGCGGAGATCCGTGCGACGCGGGATTCGCTCAGCCCGTCCTTGGCGAGGGCGAACGCGGCCTCGGGCTTGCCCTCGTCCAAGCGAAGCAGGATCAGCCCGGGGAGTGCATCGCCCCCGAGCTGGATCACCTCCGAGAAGATCGCGGCCGCCGCGTCGAGCTCGCCCTGGCGGCGTTTGACCTCGCCGAGCTCGTGCAGCCCGTCCGGGGCGAATCGAGGCATGCCGGTCCGGAGGTCCTCGATGGCCGCCTCGATCTCGACGATGGCCGCCTCGTAGTCGCCCCGCAGATCGAGCGACTCTCCGAGGTGGAGTCGACAGAGCCCCGGGAAGTAGCCGATCGACTGCCGCCGGCACCAGCGGACGGCGGCATCACTCCACTCCGACGCGGTCTGGACGTCGTAACGGTGGCGGCAGGCGCTGATGTTGGCGCAGATCACGAGGCCCGAGGTCCACAGTTCGAGTCCGCCCGAGAGGGCGCCGGCCGCGGCCTGGTCGAGCAGCGCCGCGCCCTCCTTGAAGCCACCCGCCAGCTGTCGCGCCCTGCCTCTCGCCATCAAGGCCAGGGCTTCGAGGTCGCGATCGCCGAGTCGCCGGGCCATGTCCGCCATCTCGGTGGCCTGCTTCTCCGCCGCCTCTGGCTCGGCGCTTTCGAGCAGCAGTTCGGCTCGGCAGAAGAGGATCATGCCGGCGGCGTGACTATCGCCCTCCTCACCAATCAGCTCGGCGGCCCGGCCCAGGCTCCCTCCCGAGAGCGCGAGCTCATTCCGCTGGAAGTGCTCGATTGCGAGCTTCACCGCGATCCGACCGGCCTCAAGGCGGTCACCGGCGCGCTCGTACGTCTCCGCGGCGCGCTCGAGCCCCTCGATCATCTCCTCGTAGCGACGAGTCCAGCGGGCGGCTTCGGCGAGTTCCTCGAGCTCGGACCCGCCGAGCGATCCGCCCTCGTCGGCTTCGCTGAGTAGGCGGTACGCGCCCTCCCAGTCGCGGGCTGCGATTGCCTCGCGCCAGGTGTTCCGCCCGGGCTCAGCCTCGTTCCTCACTCTGCCCATGATTGCGAAGGGGGCTGGCAGGATCAACTCCGCGAGGGCGCGGAGGGCGGTCGATCGCCAACCACCGCAGTCTGAAAGAGTCTCAGCATGCCCAGCAGCGATTGGCAGGAGCGGACGCTCGACCGGGTCCGGCGCCTCATCCAGGCGGCCGAGCCCGAGGTGGTCGAGGAGATCAAGTGGCGCAAGCCGTCCAGCCCGGACGGCGTGCCGGTCTGGTCGGTCGACGGGATCATCTGCACGGGCGAGACCTACAAGGACAAGGTCAAGCTCACGTTCGCCAAGGGAGCATCGCTCGAAGATCCGGCGGGACTCTTCAACTCGGGCTTCGGCGGCAACACGCGCCGCGCGATCGACATCTTCGAGGGTGAGGAGCTCGACGAGGATGCGTTCAAGGCCCTCGTCCGCGCAGCGGCGGACCTCAACCGCAGCGGCTGACCTGACGGCCGCCCGCGACGGGCGCCGCCGCTACCAGCGGACCGGCAGCGTCCGCAGCTGGTTGACGAACGGCGAGACGACGCGGCACCGGCTCGCCGTCGAGCTTCCATCTCCGGGAACCTCTTCAGGGTCTCCTCGAGCAGCACCTTGAGCTCCAGCCTGGCGAGCGCGGCGCCGAGGCAGAAGTGCCGCCCGCCGGCGCCGAAGGCTTGGTGGTCGGGATTGCGCGTTGCCTGGAAGCTGTCGGGATCCTCGTACTCGTCCTCGTCCCGATTCGAGCTGACGTACCACATGACCACCTTCTCGCCCTCCTTGATCGGCTGGCCGGCGAGCTCGGTATCGCGGGTCGCGGTGCGGCGGAAGTGGGCGAAGGCGGGGAACATGCGGAGCGCCTCCTCGACCGCGCCCGGGATCAGCTCGGGGTCCTCGAGCAGCAGCCGGCGCTGGTCCGGGTTCTCGATCAAAGCCCGCATCGCGCTCGTGTAGGTCGCCTTCGTCGAGTCGTTGCCGGCGGCGACGAGCAGGAAGAAGCCCATCACGATCTCGTGATCGGCGAGCTGTCTCGCCGTCGATCTCCGCGTGGACGAGGACGCTGGTCAGGTCGTCGGTCGGGATTCTGCCGGCGGGCCTCGATCATCTCGGTGCAGCGGCGGAAGATCTCGGGGAAGACCTCGGCCGTGATCCGCTCGATCTCCTCGGGCTTGAAGGCCTGTCGCTCGGCCCCCAGGGTCGTGTTCATGAGCTCGGCCCAGACCCTGTCGTCGGTCTCGTCGATGCCCATGAAGCTGCCGATCACGCGGAGACCACGGGCTGCGCGACGTCGCCGACCAGATCGCAGCGGCCACGGTCGGCGACCGAGTCGAGGACTCGCGTGGTGATCGCCCGGATCGCGTCCTCGTGCGCGGCGATCCGCTTCGGCGTGAAGCCGCGCTGGAAGAGTTGCTTGAGGCGATCGTGCTTCGGCGGGTCCATGGCGATGAACATCGACTGCATGAGCTCCAGCGGGATGCCGTGGGTGAGCGCGGTGACGCCGCCGACGTGCGAGGAGTAGGTCTGCCAGTCGAGCGAGACCGTCCGCACGTCCTCGGCCTTGTACACACCCCAGAAGCCGTCCTCGTTCGGAAAGTCCGGCATCTCGCTCCAGTGGATCGGGCACTCGCTCCGCAGCCGCTTCATGTAGGGGTGCGGCGGCCCGTCGGCCCAGAGCTCTTCGCCCGCGAGGGCCAGCTCGATCGAGCGGCAGTTCGAGTTGATCGCGAATCCCGATGGGCATCTGCTCGTCCTCCTCATGTACGCCGTCGGTGCGCGGCGCGTGCGCGATCCGCAGCGTACTGGCTGTACAGCCAGTACCACCGTCCGCGGCTTGCGCCCCGCGGCTGTTCGGGCTGTCAGCCCGCTGCTACGGCCCCGAGAACGTGAAGTCGAAGCAGGGGGACCCGGAGCAGGTGTCCGTGATGTGGCTTTGCGCCGCCGGCTGCAGGAAGTCGGAGACCATTTGCTGCTCCTCCGGCGTGCGGCGGGGCAGCTCGTGGGGATCGGCCCCCTCCCGGTTGGGGAGGTTCGCGACCGGCGGCACGTTGGTGCCGATTTCGCTGCTCGGGTTGCCGGGATCGGGCCGGATCGGACCGCTGTCCCAGTAGACCAGGGCCGAGCCGTTGTACGGGTAGTTCGCGATCGGCTTGATCCCCCAGCCGACGACGAAGTTCGGCCAGCGGCCGTTGTAGACGATCGGCGTATGGATCCTCAGGCCGGCGGTGCGCGCCTCGGTCTCCGCGGAGTAGTTGGTGACCTGGTGGTCGCCGACGCCGATGTTCAACAGCACCTTGTGGGCGGGGGTGTCCGGCAGCGGGTTGCCGGTCATCACCCGCGCGTAGCCGTTCGTCTCGCCGCGGTCCCAGAGCATCTGGACGATCGACAGCACCAGCTGCTGGCTCATCTCGTCCGGGTAGGCGGGGTCGAGGAACGCTGCGTAGGTGTCGAAGTCGACCGAGCGGTTGAGCAGGACCGAGTAGTTCATCCCGCCGACGCCCAGGGAGGCCCTGGTGAAGTCGGGGGACACCGCGGTCAGGCCGCCGCCGAAGATGGCTCCCTGGCTGTTGCCGTTGTAGTACAGGCGCGAGGTGTCGATCACCGGCGGGTTCGCCCCCGAGACGGGACCGGCGTCGTCGACGCGGAAGGCCGGGTCGCTCACGAAGCCGTCGTCGTTGTCCAGCAGGCGGCCCAGGTAGAGGCCGTCGAGCATGCCCTGCTGGAGCCGGTCGGCGAGCTGCGGGAACTTGCTCATGTCCTTGAGGATCCCGATCGTGTTGACGATGTCGCTCTCGGCCATCCCGATCTCGTCGGTCGAGCAATCCATCATGTCGTGCGCGTTGCCGAGCGTCTTCTGCGGCGAGGAAGTCGCCTCGCTGGCGCTCCCGAGCAGGCCGTGGCCGTAGATCTGGGGCCGTGCGGGGGAAGCCAGGGCGGCGTACGGGATCATGCAGTTGAAGTTCGCCGTCCACATCCCGTTCTGCTTCGGGACTCCGTTTGCGTTGAGGTTCAGCGTCCCGCCCGGGTCGCAGGGGTTGCCGCCGGCCGGCGCGGTCATGTAGCAGGGGACCTGGAAGGTGCCCTGCACGCGCCGGGCCATGTCGCTGTCCTGCGGCAGCGGACCGCCGGAGGTCTGCTGGTAGTCCTGCACCGAGGTGACGGTGAAGCTCGGCGCGGTGCCCTGAACGACGTTGTCGCCGAGGTTGGAGTCGCCGAGCTGGGCGAAGGCGTCGTTGCGCATCGCCAGGATGTTCTTGGCGATGTTCTCGTCGCTGGCGACGGTGAAGTCCCAGGCGAGGTAGAGGTCCGAGCGGCTGATGTTCGCGGTGTGCAGCGTCTTGAAGATCGAGTCGAACCGCGACCGCTGGGCGTTGATCTGAGCTTCGTCCGAGGGCAGGTCGTCCCGGTAGTAGCGGAAGCCCTGCGGCGCCGAGAGCGTGTCGCCGGCGGCGTTCTTGAGGTTGCGCATCGCGACGATGTAGCGGTCTCCGGAGGCGAAGTTCTTCGCCGGATGGATCAGCATCGCGGTCTCCGCGGCGGTCGTCGCGTTGGAGTCGATCTCGACCCAGATCGGCCAGCGCTTACCCGTGTCGGCATCGATCACGACGACCGGGGCGTCCTTGTTCATGTACTGGCCGAGGTTGGTGAGCGGCACGGCGCCGGTCTGCTGGAACGCCTGTGGCGTGTCGAGACCCGGTACGCGGACGACCATCGTCTGCCCGGGGCTGAAGCCGTCGTTGCCCGCGTATGCGGCGCCCGTCCATGTGGGCGCCGTTGTTGTTTGCAGGCGTGGCATCCGTCTTCATGTCGATTCGGCGGCCTGTGCTCGAGCTCTTGTCCGCCGCCGTGTAGTAGTCGTCGGGGAACGGCAGCAGGCAGCGCGAGCTGCTCTGGTCGCCGATGAAGTCGCACTCGTCGGCCTTGCTGAGATCGATCGGCTCGCGGTTTGCAGTCGGCCGTGTTGCGGGTCAGGTCGACCTGGGTCCTGGTGCCCTTGCCCCTGACCCGGATCGTCCGCGCGGTGCACGAGTTGATCTCGGACTTGCCGGCCGCCGTCAGCTTCAACGTGACGGTGCGCTTGCTGCCGCCCTTGACCTTGACCGTCTTCGTCTTCGCGAGCGTCGCGTAATGGGGCGCGTCGAACGTCTTCGAGAGGGCGCGGACCTTGACCTTGCGGCTGTGTGCCTTCTTCCCCTTCTTGCCCTTCGCCTTGAGCTGGACCTTCAGACCGTTGCCGAGGATGCTCTCCTGGTCGGTGGCCGTGACCTTGACGGTCACCTTGTTCTTCACCTTGGCCGCAGTGGCGTCGGCCGCGAAGGCCGAGGAAGCAAAGGTCGCGCAGAGCGCTAGGGCAAGCAGGGCTGCGAACAGCCGGAGGGTCCTGTGCAAGGTCGTTCTCTCCCCGTTGAAAACAATGGTTCGCGCCCGGGCCGTTCCGAGCGCGCGAGGGCACGCTATCACTGCCGCCGCGTATGCCCGAGACCGCGCCGAGGCGCGGCGGGCAATAGCCTGCAGCGAGCACCGCATGGACCCGGCATCGGCCGGAGGGGAGAGGGAGAGATATGAGCCGTTTGTGGGTTGTCCTGATCGCAACTTGCGCGCTGGCCGCTGCCGCGCTCGCACCGTCGACCGCGGCCGCCGCGGGCGGCGACACGGCGCGCTACATCCTGCCGCCGGGCAACTACGGCGGCGTGCCGTTCACCGACAACTCGACCGACCAGCTGCCGCTCTACAGCGGGCTGACGCCGCTGCGCGACAACATCTCGATGTCGGACATCAACTCGCACTTCCTCCCGGAGAACTTCTCGCCGATCGGCGCCACCCATGAGGAGAACACCGGGCGTGCGGGCCTGCGCCTGATCTACGACTCCTACGGGATCCCCCACATCTACGGCAAGACCCGCGAAGACGTCGACTTCGGCGCCGGCTGGGCGACGGCGCGCGATCGCGGCCTGCTGCTGCAGCTCGGCCGCGGGCCGGCGCGGGCGGCGGTCGCCGACATTCCCAACCTCGACGCCTTCTCGCTCGTCACCAGCGCCAAGACCTTCACGCCGAGCGCCGCGACCGAGGCGCTCGTCAGCAAGCAGAAGAAGCTGATGGTCAAGACCTACGGCCGCAAGGGACGCGAGATCATCGGCGATGCGCGCGCCTACGCCGCCGGGATCAACGCCTACTGGAAGGCGAACAACATCGACCAGCCGCCGGCGACCGTGAACGACGTGTTCGCCGTCACCGCGTTCATCGGCTCGATCTTCGGCGCCGGCGGTGGCGCCGAGGCGGCGAACTCGAACCTGCTCGCCCAGCTGCAGCAGTCGATGGGCAAGGTCCGCGGGCACAAGGCATGGGACGACGTGATGCTCGCCAACGACCCCGAGGCGCCGACGACGATCCACAAGCGCTTCTCCTACCCGCCGAAGACGGGCGGCAAGGTGAAGGGCTCGCTCACCCTCGATCCCGATTCGATCGAGAGCACCGACCCGGGCGTCTCCGCCCAGCAGGCCGCCGCCGCGCCCGCTCGCAAGCGTGCGTCGAACTTCCTCGTCGCCTCGCCGGACCGCTCGGCGAGCGGCAACTCGCTCGCCGTCATGGGCCCGCAGCTCGGCTACTACTACCCCGAGATCGTCGAGCAGATGGACCTGCACGGTCCCGGCATCCACGCGCAGGGCGCGACGGTGCCCGGGCCTGGCGATGTACGTGCTGATCGGGCGCACGCCCGACTACGCATGGAGCCTGACCTCGGCCGGCCACGACGTCCGCGACGTCTTCGCCGAGCGCCTCTGCGAGCCTGACGGCAGCAAGCCGACGCGCGCCTCCACCCACTACCTCTACAAGGGCAAGTGCCGGGCGCTGAAGCGCTTCGATGCCGGTGAGCTCGATGGCGACGAGATCTCCTACGACGTCTCCGTGCACGGCCCCGTGTTCGCGACCGCGACCGTCAACGGCAAGCCCTATGCGCTCTCGCGCGAGCGCTCGACCTTCGGCCGCGACGCGCTCAATCTTGCGGCCCTGCACGACATGACGGACGGGCGGGCGCAGACGCCGAAGAAGTTCTGGAAGACCGCGAACAACTTCGGCTTCACCTTCAACTGGGCCTATGTCTCGCACAAGAAGACGGCTTACTTCACCTCCGGCCGGCTGCCGGTCCGCGCCCGGCACCTCGACCGGCGGCTGCCGACGCTCGGCACCGGCCACTACGAGTGGAAGGGCTACCTGAAGCGCAACCAGCACCCGCACGCGGTCGGTGGCCCGCACGGGTTGCTGCTCAACTGGAACAACCGCTCGGCGCCGGGCTTCATGCACGGCGACGACGAGCCCTACGGCTCAGTCCAGCACGTCGAGCTCTTCAACCAGTGGCCGAAGCGGGCGAAGATCACCGACAACGTCGGGATCATGAACCGGGCCGCGAGCGAGGACGGCCGGGCGCCGGTCTGGCCGTACGTGAGCGCGGTGCTGCGCAAGGGCACCGCTCCGAACGCGCGCGACCAGCACGTCGTCGACCTGCTCGACAACTGGGTGAAGCGCGCCGCGCCGCGCCTCGACGCCAACGAGGACGGCACCTTCGACGAGGCCGGGCCGACGATCATGGACCAGCTCTGGCGCCCGATTGCCGAAGCGGTGATGGGTGGCCGGCTCAGCAACCAGCTCGTCGAGGACGTCAACGACGTCCGCAGCCTCGGCAGCTTCTCCGGCGAGTCCTACGTCGACAAGGATCTGCGCACGCTGCTCGGCCGCAAGGTGAAGGGCAAGTTCAACCTCCGCTACTGCGGCCGGGGCTCGATGGCGAAGTGCAGCAGCGCGCTGTGGGCTGCGGTCGACGCAGCGCCGCCGCGCTCCAATCCGAGTTCGGCAGCCCGAACCCGGCGGCCTGGCGGGGAGACGCCGACCGGTCCGGCTTCGTTCCCGGCCTGCTGCCGACCACGTTCCCGAGCACGAACCGGCCGACCTTCCAGCAGGTGCTCGAGTTCGTGCACCGGTAGAGGTCGTCGAGCAGGAGGACGCAGTCGAGTTGATGACTGCGCTGATCGCCGCGGCCGGCTCGCGCGAGTGAGGGCTACAGCCGCGCCCGGCGTCGCGCTGCGACCCGGTGTCCGAAGTGGTCGCGACCGCGAGCCTCGACCGTGTAGCGGCCGCGGCCGGGGTCGCGCAGACCAGCGGCCGCGACAGCCGCACGCAGCGCCTGCCGACGGGCTGCGAGAAGCGGTGGCTGTGGGCCGGCCCGCCGGCCGTGCGGATCGGCGAGCGTGATCCGCATGCGGGCGATCGCGGCGCCGATGGCACGCACGCAGACCTTCGGCCCGGCGTCCGCGACGGTGCGGCGCGCCGAGCTTCAGTCGCGCGTGCGGGGCGAAGCTGACCGTACGGGTCGCGAAGTAGCCGCCCGCGCCCTCGCCGGCAGCCCGTGAGGCGGCGCGTGTACTGCTGGTCCGGGTGTGGCGCGCCGAGGTCGACGTCGAAGCTGAGGCGCCCGTGGCGATCGGGCCTGACGACCGTCGTCCGGCCGTCCCGGGCGACGACGTCGACGGCCCGCACCCGGTGGAACCACGGACGGCGTTCGTACGCCGGTCGTTCCCGAGCCGGCGCAGCTCGACGCCCGAACGGCCGGCGTCGTTCATCCGCAGGAACTCGAGTGCCCGCTTCGGGTCGGCGTCCACCTTCCAGCCCCAGATCCCGAAGTGCGGCTCGATCGAGCGATAGTCGAACGTCGCCGGCCGCCTCGGCGGGTCCCTGAGCAGCGGCTTGAACGTTGCGAGCGTGTCCTTGATCTCGCGGGTGAAGTTGGGAACGGTGTGACAGCCGGGGCCGTAGTCCCTCCACTCATGCTCGATCCCGAGCGCGCCGAACTTCCGGTGCAGGTCGATGCTGGCCCCGTGTACGCCGCCCTCGACGATGCAGGAGACGCCGTCGGCCGACGCCGGGTTCTCGCCGATCGCGGGGTTCGGCACCCCGTTGGCGGTCCGCACCTGCAGATCGAGCGAGCGCAGGTTCTCGGCGAGATCGGTCGGGTTGTGACCGCGCCAGCGGACCTCCTGCGTCGCCCGCGGCCCGTAGATCGCGTCGGGCGGGGCGCCGTCGAAGGTCGAGCTCAGCGGAGAGGACGGCGCCGTTGGCGGCGATGTTGCTGTCGACGGCGCCGGAGAGGCGTCGCAGCCGCCGAGAACAGGTCCGGATGACGGGCGGCGAGCATCATCGAGCCGTAGCCGCCCATCGAGATGCCGAAGATAAGCCGGTGCGCGCGGTTGGGGATCGTCCGGAAGCGGGCGTCGATCAGCGGGATCAGCTGATCGATCACGAACGTCTCGTACTCCGGCGGCCCGAAGGTGCCGCTGTTGTACCAGTCGCTCCAGTAGCCGCTGTTGGCGTCGGGCGAGACGATGATCGACGGGTAGTGTCTTCGTCAGTCCCTCGCCATCGACGAAATTGAAGAAGGCGTCGTAGTTGTTCATGGTGCCGGCGGTGAAGTAGGTGACCGGCCAGCGGCGGGAGCGGTGGTTCGCGTACCCGACCGGCAGGCCGACGTCGACCTTCGTCGGCTCGGCGAAAGCCGGCGTCGAGATCGTCAGCGTGATCGACCCGGTCGGTGACGTGCTCGGAGTCGGTGATCTTCGCGTCGTTCGCCCGGGCGGCACTCGCGAAGCACCCGCAGACGAGCAAGGCGACGACGAGCGCCGCCGCCGGCGGCGCGATGTCGGCGCGTCCGCAGCCCGGCCAGCCGTTAACCCCTGTGCCCAGCACTATATGTGCACTATCGCGGATAAGTGCACGGCCGGCACGCCAGTCCTGCGCCGCCGCGCCGGATAGGCTCCCAGCGCGGTGAGTCCGCCATGAGCCGCAACACGATGATCGCCCTCGGCATCGTGATCGTCCTGGTCGCCGTCCTCGCGGGCACCTTCATCCACCCGCTGCTGTTCATGATCGGCCTTGCGGTGCTGATCGTCGCCTTCTTCGGGGACTGGTAGGCGGCGCCGGGCTCGGCGGGGATGACGCCCGAGGAGTTGCGCGAGTTCTGCCTGTCCTTCGAGGGCGCCGAGGAGACGTTCCCCTTCGGCCCCAACACATCCGTGTTCAAGGCCGCCGGCAAGATGTTCGCGCTGACGCAGCTCGAAGCGGAGCCGCCGCTGCGCGTCAGCGTCAAGTGCGAGCCGGAGCTCGCCGAGGTGCTCCGCGCTGAACACGAGGCCGTGATCCCCGGCTACCACCTGAACAAGCGCCACTGGAACACGGTGATCATCGACGGCTCGCTGCCGGAGCGGATGGTCAGAGAGATGATCGAGGACTCGTACGATCTCGTTGCCGGCTGACGGCGGTATCGTCGCCGCATGTCCAGGGCTGATTTCGGGGGCCCGGCGGTCGGAGGACTGCTCGCATCGATTGCAGTCGTCCTGCTTGGCCGGCCTGCTGAACGTTGCCGACCCGCGCGGTGTGCCATGGGCGAACCCCTCCGCTCACGGCCGCGCCGGCGAGCGCCGGCATGCGCTGCTCGTCGGGGTCCGCCACGGCCAGCGGGGCTGTCTACGTCAGCTCGGTCCGGGGTTCTCGTCTTGACGCGACGCGATCGCGGGGAGGGGAGCCAAGCGGGGCCGGCGGTCGGCGTGGTCAGGACTCGTCGCTGGGCTCGATCAGGCCGTAGTTGCCGTCGTAGCGCAGGTAGATGACGCGGCCGCGACCGGCCTCCGCATCGACGAAGTAGAGGAAGCGGTGGTTGAGCTCGTTCATCTCGGCGATCACGTCCCCGAGGCTGCGCGGCTCCGGGCCGCGACTCTCCTCCCGGACGAAGCCGAACTCGTCCGGCCCTGACCACCCGGTGCCGACCGGGCCGATCACGCCGATCCGCCCATCGTCGCGGTGGTAGATGACGGCGTCGACCTCAGGCTTGCTCTCGCGGTAGAGGTAGAAGTCGTGATCGAGCAGCTGCATCTCCTCGAAGGCCCGGACGACGTCCATCTCACCGACCGCAAAGGTCTTGTGGCGGACCAGCTCCCGCTCGTCCGTCGGGCGCGGGAAGTGATCGGGGCGCTCCGCCGGGACATCGCCGTGCCGCCACTCGCCGTCCCCTCCCGAGGCGCCGCGGTCACGCTCCGCCACGCGGCGTTCGACGAACGCGCGCAGTTGGCGCTCGAGCCGGTGAGTGAGGAGGTCGATGGCGGCGTGCATGTCGTAGCCGGCGACGTGCGCGCGGATCCTCGTCCCATCGAGCAGCACCTCACCCTCGGCCCGGGCTGCCCGTTCGATCCTCGGGTTCGCCTCCTCGCTGAGGACGACGCGGGCGCGCAGCAGGTGCGCGTTCACGTACCGGTCGAGTGAGCCGATCTTGCTTGCGGCGAGTTCGCGGGCATCGTCGGAGACGTCGCCCCTCGCCGTTACCTCGACTTCCACGGCTCCTCCGGGTTCTCGCCGAACAGGTGCATGGGGCGAGCCTAGTGACGGCGGCGCGGCGGGCGTCCGTGGTCTTCCGCAGCCGGGCAGCGGAAGGCCAAGCTAATCAGCCGGTTTCGCCGCCGTCTTGGGGCGGCTGACCAGGGCTGATCAGCACGTCTTTGTCGAACGCGGGGAGCGAGCTGAAGACGCTCCGCCGAGCGACCGAAGACGCTGCCGAGCAGGGCCGCGGGATAGGCGCCGAGTGCGGCCGAGATGCCGTTGTCCTGGGGCTGTGAGTCGTCGAAGAAGACCGCCAGCCGGGCCTGCTCGCCCGTCAGATTCTCGATGTGGTGGAAGTAGGCCCGCGGGATGTAGCTGATCTCGCCGGCGCCGATGTCGACGGTCTCGACGTCGCCACCGGGGCTGACGATCGTCAGCCGCACCGAACCCTCGATCACGTAGTTGAGCTCGGCCGCGTTCGGGTGCCAATGCGGCTCGCGGACCCCGTTGCCCGCGATCCGCAGCGAGTACATCGCCAGGCCGTCGAGGATGGGGAAGTCGTCTGCGCGGCCGAAGATCACCGAGCCGCCGTCGTTGCGAAGGGCCGGCTCGAGGCGCTCAACTCGCAGGCGGTAGTGCGAGTCACCGGCCGCTGCCTGGCCGGAGGCCGAGGCCCGGCTGATGAACGCCGGCTTCTCGGCCGGAGAGACCCAGTCGAAGGCATGAGGGTCGGAGCCGAAGGTCGAGGCCAGCACTCGCGGCGACATCTCGCTCATGCTGGTGGACAGGTTGAGATCCTCATAACGCTCGTGGCTGAAGCAGACGACGAAGCGGGCGGCGCCATCCCCGACATTGGCGATGTGGTGCATGAGTCCGGGCGGCACGAAGACGAGGTCTCCGGCCTCGACCGCCATTTCGACGTGGGCGCCACCCGATTCGACGATCGTCATCGCCGTCGATCCCTCGATGCAGTAGCTGAGCTCCGCCGCGTTCGGATGCCAGTGCGGCTCGCGGGCCGCGCCGGGCTCCAGCAGCAGCGTTGCCAGCGCCATCCCGTCGAGCAGCGGCAACTGCTCCGCGGTCACGTCGATCCGCCGGCCGCCGTCGCGCTCGACTCTCGCGGGGCTCGCATCGACGGCGTAGGCGTGGCGGCTCACGCGGCGATCCTACGCCGGACCTGAGGACGCGCGTCTCGAAGCCCGGCCGGCCGCAGCTACCAGCCGGTGCGCTGATCCGCCGCGCGCTCGAGCCGGGCGCGAAGGTCGCGGGCCTTGCCGCGTAGCGGCTCCATGTGCCCGGGCGCGACGAGCTCGGGCTCGAGCGCGGCGAGCTTGCGGACGCTCGCCAGGGTCTGCTCGGCGTCCTGGTCGAAGACGGGGTGTGGGGGATAGACGCCCGGGTGGTGACCGAGCGGCCGCATGGAGTCGGTCAGGTAGACGGTGTCGCTGCACAGGCACAGCCGGTCGCGCTCGCGCCATAGGCCGATCTGCCCGGGCGCGTGGCCGGGGAGGTGGATGACCTCGAACTCGCCGATCCGCTCGCCTTCGCTGATCGTTCCGGCGACCTTCAGCGGGCCGCTGTCCCAGATCGGGAAGACGACCCTGTAGAGCCAGCGCGAGTAGGTGACCGGGACGTCCTTGAGCGGCTGGTAGTGGACACCACCGTCGCCCTCGGCGTCGGCGCGCTCGTCGACGTGGCAGTGGATCGGGACGCCGAGCTTCGCGGCGGAGCCGCGATGGTCGACGTGGCTGTGGCCGAGGATCACCCGGGTCAGGCCGCCGAGCTCGGCCGCGGCTGCCTTGATGCCCTTCGCCATTGCCTTGGTGCCGGCGTCGAAGGCGAAGACGCCGCTGCCGTCCTGCTCGGCGACGAGGTAGACGTTCATCCCCTGACGCAGGTCACCGGCGTGCCGCCAGACACCGTCGGCGATCTTCTCGGTCAGCGGTGTGAGCGGGTTCGCCATCTGCTTCCTCTCCTCCGGCGGCGCGATCGGGCCTCTCGGTCCGTGCGGCCGACCCTACCGGGCCGAGGACGACCACGACGTGATGCAGCCCGCCTTCGGATAGGTTGCGATCGCGTATGCGGTGGAGCCCGGGCTTACGGCATTCTCGGGGCCCGGGAGAGGGGGCAGGTCCGCCGCCGCTCGGGATGTTCCTCGTGGTGATGCTGATCTTCGGGATCATCACGAGCTTGCACGGGATGTCGCCACTGGCGACGTACGGGCTCGGAGCGATCTTCTACCTCGTCGCCGCGATCGTCCTCTTCCTGATCCCGGCGGCGCTCGTCGCCGCCGAGCTCGGCACCGGCTGGCGCATCGACGGCGGCGTCTACGTGTGGGTCAAGGAGGCCTTCGGCCCGCGGGCGGGCTTCGTCGCGACCTGGCTGCAGTGGCTTCAGAACGTGATCTTCTGGACGGTGATCCTGACCAGCTCGGCGGCGATGATCGCAATCTCGCTGCACTGGAACGCGGGTGCCGACGACAAACTCTATGTCGCTGCCGTCGTCGTCGGCACGATCTGGTTGATCACCGGACTGACGCTGATCGGGCTGCGTGCCTCGGGCGCGCTCGGCACGCTCGGCTCGGTCGGCGGCACGATCGCCCCGGGCGCGGCGCTGGTCGCCTTCGCCGCCGTCTACCTCCTGCGCGGCGACCCGACGAACATCACCGGGGAGGGCACACACCTGATTCCCAGTCTGTCGAAGCCCGACAACATCACCTTCGGGATCTCGACGATCGTCATCTTTGCCGGGGTCGAGGTGATGGCGACGCGGATCGGCTCGGTCCGAGATCCGGGGCGGATCTACCCGCGAGCGACGCTGATCTCGGTGGCGATGATCGCCCTGCTGCTGATCCCCGCCACCGCTCGCGATCGCCGTCCTCGTTCCCCACGATCAGATCAACATCACGGCCGGCATCGTGCAGGCGATGCAGACGGTCGTCGAGGACGTCTGGCACGTCGGCTGGCTCGTGCCGCTGTTCGCCTTCGCCATCTACATCGACTCGATCGGCGAGATCGCGGGTTGGATGGCGAGCACGCCGGTGGCGATGGCGACGTCCGGGCGCGACGGCCACCTGCCGGCCCGCTTTGCCGAGCGCGACGAGCGCGGCTCGGCCCGGCCGGTCCTCCTCGCTCAAGCGGTGATCGGCTCGCTGATCAGCATGCTCTTCATCTTCGAGCCGAGCGTCGCGAGCATGTTCTGGTTGCTCAGCGCGATGCTGGTCCAGCTCTACCTGATGATGTACGTGATGCTGTTCGCCTCGGCGATGCGGTTGCGCCGCTCGCGCCCCGAGGTCGAGCGCCCGTTCGCGATTCCCGGTGGCCGGCTCGGCGTCGGAGTCGTGTGTTGGGTCGGCATCGCCTTCTCGGTCGCCGCCTTCGCCGTCGGCTTCGTGCCCCCGGCCGGGCTGCCCGAGGCGAGCGCGCTCAGCCACACGGTTGTGCTGGTTGCCGCCGTCGCCTTCGGCTCGCTGGCGCCGCTGGTGATCTCGGCGCGGAGTCGTCGCTCGAGCGGTACCCGGATTCCTCAATAGGGTTTCCATGCAGATGCGTACGCTGAAACGGGAGAGACTTGCCGCCCGGGCTCGGCACGCGGTCTATGGCTCGGTGATCGTGCTCGCCGTCGTGATCGCGCTCGACGACACCGACGTCGGTCCGCGGTCCGTCGTCGAGTCGGTGCTCGCCGCGGCGATCGCGACCGTGCTCGCGGAGGTCTACGCCGACCACCTCGCCGGGATGATTCGGGAGGCCAGGGTGCCGACCTCACGGGAGCGGATGGAGACTGCGCGCAACGCCACCGCCGGCCTCGTCGCGGCGGTCCTGCCGGTGATCTTCTTCGTGCTCGCCTGGATCGGCGTCCTCGGGATCGACGCCGCCTTCACCGCCGCGACCTGGACCGGGGTTGGCGTCGTCGGCTCCTACGCCTTCCTCGCGAGCCGGATATCGGGCAGCACGCTGGGACGCAGCATCGCCGCCGGTATCGGCTTCACGATCCTTGGCGCGATCCTCGTCCTGCTCAAGGCGCTGGCCGCGCACTGACGCGGGGAGTTCACGCGAATCGGGTGATGTGCCGCCCGAACCGCCTGTCAGGCTCTGGTCGGTGGAGACCGAGAAGACGGTGATCGTCGCACGGGTCCGGGGGGCTGCCTGATGGCGAAATGGGGAGTGCTGATCGTGCTCGCCGCCGCGCAGTTCCTGATGGTCCTCGACCAGGCTGTGATGAACGTCGCGATCTCGCAGTTGGTCGAGGACTTCGATACGACGGTCACCACGATCCAGGCAGTGATCGCGCTCTACGCGCTGGTCATGGCGGCCTTGATGCTGACCGGAGGCAAGCTCGGCGACCTGTGGGGCCGGCGCCGCGCGTTCCGCATCGGGCTCGTCATCTACGCGGCGGGCTCGGCGCTCACCGCCGTCTCGTGGAGCGTGCCCGCCCTCGTCGCCGGGTGGTCGGTGCTCGAGGGGATCGGCGCCGCGCTCGTCCTGCCCGCGCTCGTCGCGCTCGCGGCGGGCAACTATCACGGCCGCGATCGCGCGATCGTCTACGGCGCCCTCGGCGGCGTCGCCGGCGCCGGCATCGCCGTCGGCCCGATCCTCGGCGGCTGGGCGACGACCGAGCTCAGCTGGCGGGTCGTCTTCGTCGGCGAGGTCGTCGTCGCGATCGGCATCCTGGTAGGCACGCGCCTGCTGCGCGAGCCCGAACGCACGGGCAAGCGCCCCGAGCTCGACTGGGTCGGCTCGGTGCTTGCCGCCACCGGCCTCGCCGTGCTCGTGCTCGGCGTGCTCGAGGCGAGCACCTGGGGCTGGCTGCGCCCGCAGCCGGCATCGCCGATCGAACCCTTCGGGCTCTCCCTGACTCCGTTCGTGATCGCCGCCGGCGCTCTGATCCTGGCCGCCTTCGCCGCCTGGCAGCGTCGTCGCGAGGAGGCCGGGCGCGACCCGCTCGTGCACCTCGGCCTGCTCCGCAAACCGGTGCTCCGCGGCGGGCTCTCGATGCTGCTCGTCCAGAACCTGATCCTGATGGGGATCTTCTTCACGATCCCGCTCTACCTGCAGATCGTCCAGGGCCTCGACGCGCTCGACACCGGCGTGCGGATGCTCCCCGCCTCAGCCGGGCTCTTCGTCGCCGCCCTCGTAGGGTCGCGCCTTTCGGCCCGATATCCCGCCCGCCCGATCGTTCGCGTCGGCCTCGTGGTCACCCTCGTCGCGACGCTGTTGTTGCTCGGCACGATCGACGCGACGCTCGACACGACCGACTTCCTCATTGCGATGGGCGTCTTCGGGGTCGGCATGGGGCTGGTCATCTCACAGCTCGGCAACGTCGTTCAGTCGTCGGTTGGCGAGCGCGATCGCAGCGAAGCGGGTGGCTTGCAGAACACCGCGCAGCAGCTCGGCTCCTCGCTGGGCACGGCGCTGCTCGGCGCCGTCGTCATCACCGGCCTGATCGCCGCCTTCGTCAGCAACGTCGAGTCCGATCCCGCGATCCCGCCCGACGTCAAGGAACAGGTCCAGGTGCAGGTCGCATCCGGCGCCAGCTTCGTTTCCGCCGACCAGGTCGAGGCTAGCGCGACCAAGCTCGGCGTCGACGAGGAGGTCGTCGGCCCGCTCGTCGAGCACTACCAGGAGGCGCAGCTGACGGCGCTCAAGGTCGCCTTCCTGTTCGCGGCGTTCTCGATCCTCGCCTCGCTCTTCGGCACGCGGAACCTGCCGACCGAGCTGTTCTCCGGGGCCGATCCTCCGGCGGAGGCCGCGAGCGCCTGAACGGAGCCGCGTCTACTTCTTCCGGTCCCGGTCGCGTGAGGGCTGTACGCGCTTCGGCTCACCCGGCATCTTCGGGTAGTCGGGCGGATACGGCATGTCGCCCTCGCCCTCGGATTCGTCGCGCTCATACATCTCGAGCAGCGGCTCGAGCGAGTGATGGACGTCGTCGATCTCGGCGAAGCGGTCGCCGACGTCGGCGAAGCGGGCCGGCATCGACTCGACCGTGAAGTCCTCCGGCTGAACCGCGCTCACCTCGTCCCAGAGCAGGGGCGCGGAGACGGTCGCGCCCGGCTTCGGCCGGACGCTGTACGCGGAGGCGATCGTCCGGTCGCGCGCGTTCTGGTTGTAGTCGACGAAGACCTTCTCGCCGCGCTCCTCCTTCCACCACTTCGTCGTCACCTGCTCCGGCATCCGCCGCTCGAGCTCGCGGCCGAAGGCGATCGCCGCATGGCGCATGTCGGTGAACGTCCAGCGCGGCTCGACGCGGATGTAGATGTGGATGCCGCGGCCGCCCGAGGTCTTCGGGAAGCCCCGGTAGCCGAGTTCGCCGAGCAACGTCCGCGCCTCCGCGGCGACGCGGGCGGCGTCCTCGAAGTCGGTGCCCGGCTGCGGATCGAGATCGATGCGGAGCTCGTCCGGGTGGTCGACGTCGGCGCGGCGGACGGGCCACGGGTGGAAGGTCAGCGTGCCCATGTGCGCGCACCAGGCGACCACCGCCAGCTCGGTCGGACAGATCTCGTCCGCGTGGCGGCCGGAGGGAAACTCGATCCGCGCGGTCTCGACGTAGTCAGGGGCCCCCTTCGGCACGCGCTTTTGGTAGAAGGCGTCGCCCTTCGGGCTCTCGCGGGTGGCCACGACAACATCCTCGTGGACCCCCTTTGGCCAGCGCTCGAGCGTCGTCGGCCGCTCGCGGAGCGCCCGCATGATCCCCTCGCCGACGGCGATGTAGTACTCGGCGATCTGCAGCTTGGTGACCTCGCCGGTCCGCTCCGTCGCGGCGAAGATCACCCGGTCGGGGCTCGAGACCCGCACGTCACGCCCGTCCGCCTCGAGCATCACAGCCTCCTTCGCCATGGTTGCCAGCATGCCGGTTCCGATCGCGGGAAGTCGGGTGCGGGGCGGAGCAGGTCTTGCCGAACGCTGCGGCGACGGCTACCGTTCCCCGCGATGGGGGCCCAGACTCTTGCCGCGTGGCGCCTGCCGCGCCTCTCGATCCGCAAGCGCTGGCTGCTCGTCGGCTTCGCGTCGATGATCGGACTGCTGATCGCCCTGCTGGTCGGCTCGAACGCCTGGATCCTGCTCAGCACACGCGGGGAGTCGACCAGCGTGATCGCCGACGTGCCACACGCACAGGCTGCGATCGTGCCGGGCGCGCTCGTCGACCCGCACGGTGAGATGAGCGCGATGCTGACGGCTCGGGTCGACCGGGCTGCCGCGCTCTACGACGCCGGCAAGGTCGACCGGATCCTCGTCTCCGGCGACCACCACACCTGGAGCTACGACGAGCCCGACACGATGCGTAAGGCGCTCGTCGCCGAGGGCGTCCCGCCGCGGGCTATCTTCGAGGACCACGCCGGCCTCGATACGTGGGCCACGGTCGTGCGCGCCCGCCAGATCTTCGGCGTGAGCAGCGCCGTGATCGTCACCCAGGGCTTCCACATGCCGCGGGCGCTGTACGAAGCGGACGCGGCCGGGCTCGATGCGACGGGGCTCACCGCCGACACTCAGGACTGGGGCAAGCAGGGCCAGAAGAGCTGGCTGCGCGAGTTCCTCGCCCGGCCGAAGGCCGCCTTTGACACCGCCACGAACGCGCCGGTGATGGGCGGTCCGCGCATCCCGATCACCGGCGACGGCCGCGCGAGTTGGGGCCCGGCGCCGCCGCCGGGCACGCCGCCGGCCGGCTCACCCGGGCGCTGATCAGCCGCCGCCGATCGCTCGGCGCCAGCCTGAGCGCGCCGAGGGCGGGCGGCGCGGACCCGACTCGCAGCCGGTCACCGAATTGGGACCGAGCGCCCGGCGTTGATAGGCTCGCATGAAGGAGAGACCGTCCGGACCGCAATCCGGCCGAACCACATTGGGGGAAAAGGGAAGTGAAACTTCGCAGCCTTGACGGGTCGAGTTGGACCCGCACGTCGCTTCTTGATCGGGCTTGCGCTGCTTGCGGCGCTCGCCACCGTTGCCTCGCTAACGGCGCCCGCCGGCGCCCACGGCAAGCACCACCAGAAGAAGCACAAGGGCTCGAAGACGAAGCTCTCGCTCAGCCTTCCCGACGTCTCCCAGGCGACGCTCGCCGGCGACGACGCGATCGACGTCACCGTCAAGGCGAAGGGCAAGCGCGCCCGCAAGGTCTGGCTGATCGGCACTGCAGGGCAGGGCGGCAAGAACAGCCGCATTTCCCCGCGGACGACGGTCAAGGTGCCGAAGAACGGCACGAAGACCGTCAGCGTGCCGCTCTCGCCGCGTGGCAGCCGGCTCGTACAGAGCTGCATGGACACGGAGATCACCGTCGAGGGGCGCTACCGCGCCGGTGGCAAGAAGCGCTCCACGGACGCGAGCGGCTCGATGGACCGGGACCCCTCTCGCTGTACCGGCTCGACGCCGGTCGGCGTCGACGTCGCCGATGCGGCCAAGTGCGACCCGATTGCCCCGATCGACTCGGGCGAGTGCCTGTTCCCGTACCCGAACAACTACTTCACGAAGGCCGACCCGAGCACGCCGACCGGCCTGCAGCTCGACCTGAAGCCGACGGCGACACCGCAGAACAACCACGGCGTCAATGTCGACCCGAGCGAAATCAACACGAGCGACGGCTTCAGCCCCGGCGCCGGCGCGGTCATCCACATCCCCGGCATGGACACGCCCGCCGCGTACGCAAAGACGAACCCCGTGCCGCTGACCAACATGGGCGAGTACACGAAGGCGAACGCACCGATCGTCGTCATCGACGCGGAAACCGGCAAGCGCCAGCTGATCTGGACCGAGCTCGACTCGAACGCGACCTCGCCGGCCGGCACCGACCTGCTGATCCACTGGGGCAAGAACCTGCTCGAGGGCCATCGCTACATCGTCGCGATGCGCAACATCAAGGACGCCTCCGGCAAGACGCTCGACGCGCCCGAGGGATTCCGCCTCTACCGGGACAACATCCCGACGGACATCCCGGCGATCGAGAAGCGCCGCGGCAACATGAACAACATCTTCGGGAAGCTCAAGGGTGCCGGGGTCGAACGCTCGAACCTGTACATCGCTTGGGACTTCACCGTCGCGAGCACGCGCAACATCGCCGGGCGGATGCTCCACATCCGCAACGCCGGCCTCGCCCAGCTCGGCGATATGACGCCGGGTGACGGCGTGATCGACGGCCACGCGCCGAACTTCACGATCACCGGCGTGAAGACGGCGACCGACGGCGCCGACCCGAACGCGGATCCCGAGCTCGGTAACCACGCGGTCGAGAACGTGCGCGAGGTGACCGGCACGATTCAGGTCCCCTGCTTCATCCATCCCGACTGCGAGGCGCCGACGGCGGGGCAGTTCGCCTACGACTCGAACGGCAACCCGACGCAGGCGACCGGCGCCGGCAAGTACTACAACGCGCGCTTCACCTGCAACATCCCGCAGTCGGCCGTCGTTCACCACAGCGGCGGTGGAAACCAGGACTACGACGTCGTCTCGCCGGATCGTTCGGCGATGTACGGGCACGGGCTGTTCGGCGACTACACCGAGGTCCACACCAAGGACGTGCGCTCGCTCGGCACCGACCACGGCGTGATCACCTGCGGGACCGATTTCATCGGCATGTACGAGGACGACGTGCTGCCCGAGGCGCTGCCGGCGCTGCAGGACATGTCGAAGTTCACGCCGCTACCCGACCGCCTGCAGCAGGGCTACCTCGACTTCGTCTACCTCGGCCGGCTGCTCGCCGCTCCGGACGGCCTCGCCTCCGACCCGAGCTTCCAGTTCCACGGTGGCACGTCGGCGCTGTCGACCAACAAGGGGCTCTTCTACTACGGCAACAGCCAGGGCGGCATCGCCGGCGGCGCGCTGACGGCGATCGAGCCCGACATCACGCGCACGGTGCTCTACGTGCCCGGCATGAACTACTCGCTGCTGCTCACCCGCAGCGTCGACTTCGGTGACTACGCGAGCATCCTCTACCCGGCCTACCCGGATGAGGGTGCGCGGCCGCTGCTGCTCTCGATGATCCAGTCGATGTGGGATCGCGGCGAGCCCGACGGCTACGCCAACCACATGACGAGCCACCCGCTGAACGGCACGCCAAGCCACAAGGTCCTGATCGACATGGCCTATGGCGACCACCAGGTGGCGAACGTCTCGACGGAGGTCGAGGCGCGGACGATCGGCGCGCCGCTGCGCACGCCGACGCTCGACGCCTTCCGCCTGCCGGCGGGCTTCGACCAGCCGTACTTCGACATGCCGCCGCTCGGCGATCTGAGCGGCTCCGCTGCGAACGGCAACGGGATGTTCGTCTGGGACATCGGCCCGAAGCGGACCGAGTCGTCGGTCGACTACGGGACCGACCCGCCGCCGATCACGAACACTGCTCCGGATGACAGCTTCGGAGTCGACCCGCATGACACGGTCATTCGCCAGACGCCGGAAACGCGCGATCAGATCGCGACCTTCCTGCAGCGGCCCGTCGACGGCGGGAAGATCATCGATCCGTGCGGCCCGCACCCCTGCTACGCGGCCGGCTGGACGGGCCCCTGAGCCAGGCCGGCGGCCGGCTTCGCTACGGTCGGCGTGTGGAGAGCAAGGGGCGGAACCCGGGCAGGGTCGGCTTCAGGGCGCTCGTCGTCGTGGCGCTGGCACTCGCGTGCGCCCTGCTCGCCGGCCCCGCGACCGCCAAGCAGAAGCCGAACCGCTGGGTGCTGACCGGCGCCAGCTCGGTGCCGATCAAGTACTGGCAGGGGCTGACGTCCGACCCGGCCCGTCAGAACCTCTTCTTCATCGGCATCTTCCAGGGCCTGTGGCGATCGGACCCCGACCTGCTGGAGACGGGGGCCGTAGGCACCGAGATACCCGCGTCGGTCACCGGCAGCGCCGGCTACAACCACATCGGTGACCCGACCTGGAACGGAGGTGGCGGCGGCCGCGTGCTGCTGCCGATGGAGTGCTACGACCCGAACAAGGGCAACACCTGCGGGACGGGCGCCTTCGGCATCGCCGATCCCGAGACCCTCGCCTTCGACTACTACGTGCAGCTCGACCCGGCCGAGATCCCGAAGGCGATGTGGGCGGAGACCTCGCCGGACGGCAAGTTCGTCTGGACGAGCAGCGGCGACGATCTGCTCGCCTATCGCAGCTCCGACATCAAGCAGGCGAACGCGGCCCCCTCGGGTCCGGTGATCAAGGCCGCGAAGCGCCTGCCGAACGCCGTGCCACCCTCCGGGATCACGGGCGCCGTCTTCCGCGGCAGCCACAGGCTCTTGCTGGCCGGCAGCGACGGCGACACCGACCAGATCTGGTCGGTGGACACGAAGACGGGCGAGGGGCGCCTCGTCCTGCAACGCAAGATCTGCGGTGAGTCGGAGGGGCTCGACCTGATCCCGACGCTCGGCGGCAAGCTGCACTGGCTGATCGCCCCCAACGACCCGGGCTGCGATCTCAGCTTCGGACCGACGAGCGGGCTGTTGCACTTCGTGCGGACCCGGGGGCATCGCCGGTTCAAGGTCGATGCGACCGTCGAAGGCGGCGGCAACGGCGGCAGCGTGCCTGGCACGTTCGCGATCAAGGTCCGCGTCAGGCGCCCAAACGGCAAGCCGCTACGTCATGGCAAGGTCAGCTTCGCTTCGGCGACCGCGCGAACGAATGGACGCGGGACCGCGATGCTGACGACTCAGCTCGAACAGCCCGGTCGCTTCAAGGCCATCGCCCGCAAGCATCGTCGCTGGGGCGGCTCAAAGCTGATTCAGGTCGGTGAGACGCAGGCGGCCCGACGCGCGATCCCGGCCGGCGGCGCCGGCTGACCGAGGCCGAAGCTCTACGTTTGCGGCAGTGCCGCTCCACGTCGAGATCTGGTCGGACATCGCCTGCCCCTGGTGCTACGTCGGCAAGCGCCGCTTCGAACGGGCGCTCGCCGACTTCGAGCATCGCGATCAGGTCGACGTCGCCTGGCGCGCGTTCCAACTCGATCCCGCGGCGCCGGCGGAGCGGCCCGGCAACTACGTCGGCCTGCTCGCCCGCAAGTACGGGGTCGCCGACGAGCAGGCCCAGTCGATGGTCGCCGAGATGACGGCGCTGGGCGCCGCGGAGGGCCTCGACCTGCACTTCGAGCGGATCCGTCCTGCGAACACGCTCGACGCTCACCGCCTCGTCCACCTCGCGGCGACGCTCGGCC
Organism: uncultured Solirubrobacterales bacterium; assembly: GCA_963850625.1. Lineage (GTDB taxonomy): Bacteria > Actinomycetota > Thermoleophilia > Solirubrobacterales > 70-9 > CAXMST01. The sequence goes on along the minus strand of CAWKLZ010000006.1, from coordinate 421,347 downwards.
GCCAGGATGCGATGAAGGAGCGGCTGATGCGCGCTTACCTCACCGAGGGCGAGCTCATCAGCGACCACGAGACGCTCGCCCGCCTGGCCGCGGAGGTGGAGCTGCCCGCCGACCGCGTTGAGCAGGTGCTGGCATCCGACGAGTTCGCCGATCGGATCGAAGCCGAGCGCGAGCTCGCACTCGGCTTCGGCGTCGCCGGCGTCCCTTTCTTCGCAGTCGAGCGGCAGATGGGCGGCACGGGAGCGCAGCCCGCGGAGGTGATGGCCGCGCTGCTGGAGAAGGGCTGGGAGCGGTTCGGCCCCGGGCAGGCGTAGTCTGTATGGCGATGCGACGCCCGCCGGCGTCGCAGCCGCCGGACGGAGAGAGAGCAAGGGGATGGGGGAATGAGGAAGGCGATCGCGCTCGGAGTGCTGATGGTGTGCGTGGCTTGCGCCGCGACGCCGGCGACGGCTGCGGGGCCGGTCACGGCGTCCGGCAAGGGCAAGGGCAAGCCAAAGCTCGCGCTGAAGATCCTCAGCACAGACCAGGACTCGATCGCCAGCCAGGGCGTCCGCGTGCGCGTCACCGTGCGACACGGCCATCGTCGGCACGGCAAAGTCAAGGCCCGCACGGTGCGGCTCAAGCTGAGCGACACGACGCCTGACAAGCCCAATTTCTCCCCGCTCGCTGAGCCGCAGAAGATCAAGATCGGGCGCGCCGGCAAGCGCACCATCACGATCACGCCCAGCGCGCATGGAGCGGCTCGCCTGGCGAACTGCGGTCCACGCACGATCCGGGCCCGGATCCGCCGTCACGCCGCCACGGCCGAGCTCGTGCGGACCGGGGAGTGCGCGCCGCAGCCGGTTGATCTGAGTCGCGCCGGGGACTGCGACTTCATCGGCCAGCAAGGGGGCTCGCTCTGCCTGTTGCCGTTCCCGGACGACTACTACACGAAGTCCGATCCGAGCTCGGCGACCGGGCACCTGGTCGACCTGCACGCTGCAGCGATGCCGGACAACAAGAGCGGCAAGCACATCGCTCCCGGCCCCTACTCGCTCAACGACGGCTTCAGTCCCGGCGAGACGATCCTCGCGCGCGTTCCCGGGCTCGACAACCCGGCCGCGCTGAAGGCGACCGCCGCGGCGCCGATCGACCACATCGGCGAGTACGCGCGCGCCGACGCGCCGATCGTCGTCATCGATGCGAAGACCGGCAAGCGCATCCCGATCTGGGTCGAGATCGACTCCAATGGCGGCAGCGCCGCGAACACGCTGCTCGAGATCCACCCGGCGGTCGACTACGCCTCCGGGCACCGCTACATCGTTGCCATGCGCAGGCTCAAGAGCGCCAACGGGACGACGATTCCCGCCCCCGCCGGGTTCCGCTACTACCGCGACGATCTGCCCTCCGACCAGACGGCGATCAACGACCGGCGCGACCACTTCGACTCGCTCTTCGCGACGCTCGGCGACGCCGGCGTCAAGCGCTCGAACCTGTATCTCGCCTGGGATTTCACCGTTGCCAGCGACGAGAACATCGCCGACCGGGCGCTGCACATGCGTAACGACGCCTTCGGCACGCTCGGCGATCACACGATGGCCGACGGCCAGGTGCAGGGCGACTCGCCGCAGTTCACCGTGACCGGAACCGACGTGCCCTCGGACCCGCAGATCGCGCGCCGCGTCTACGGCACGTTCCAGGTCCCCTGCTACCTGGAGCCGGACTGCGGACCGGGCGGGACCTTCGACCTGAACGGCGCCGGACTGCCGCAGCGCAACGGCGAGTGGACGGCGAACTTCGTCTGCATGATCCCCCAGCGCGCCGTGGGCGCGCCCGGGCCGGAGGCGGTGCGGCCGGCGATCTACGGTCACGGGCTCTTCGGGAGCGCCGGCGAGGTCTACGGGAGCGAGACGAACCGCGACCTCGCCGACCAGTACGGGTTCGTGATGTGCGCGACGGACGAGATCGGGATGTCCGGCGGCGATGTCGGCAACACCGTCACGAACGTCCTCAGCGACCTCTCGAACTTCCCGATGATGGCCGACCGCCTGCAGCAGGGGCTGCTCGACGAGCTCTTCCTGAGCCGGCTGATGATCCACCCGGACGGCTTCGCCTCCGATCCCGCCTTCCACCAGGACGGGACGCTGGGGACGCCGTCGGTGATCGACGCGAGCCAGAACTACTACATCGGCGCGAGCCAGGGCGGGATCATGGGCGGGGCACTGACCGCGCTCGCCCCCGACTTCACGCGCTCGGTCCTCAACGTCCCGGCGATGAACTACTCGGTGCTGCTGCCGCGCTCGGTCGACTACGACGAGTTCGCGGTCTTCATCAACGCCCAGTACGCGGAGATGGAGCGGCCGCTGGCGCTCGACCTGATCCAGATGCTCTGGGACCGGGGCGAGCCGAACGGCTACGCGCACCGGATGACCACCGACCCGCTGCCCGACACGCCCGCCCACAAGGTGCTGATGAACATCGCCTTCGGCGACCATCAGGTGACCAACTTCCAAGCCGACGTCGAGGCGCGCACGATCGGCGCCCAGACTCGGGCGCCGATCCTCTACCCGGGGCGCTGGCCCGGCGTGGCGATCATGTGGGGCGTGCCGCGGATCGGCTCGTTCCCCTACGACGGCGCGGCCGCCGCCGTCTATGGCGATATCGGGCCGGTGCGACCGGATCCGGGCAACCCGGGCGAGACGATCGGCGTGCCGCCGCCGCCGCTGACCAACACCCCGAACCGGCTTGGCGAGGATCCGCACGGCGCCCCACGCGGCGCCCCGCAGGCGGTCCACCTCATCTCGGACTTCCTGCAGCCCGACGGCGCCGTGACGAACGTCTGCGGCGTTGGCCCCTGCTACGCGGGCGGCTTCACGGGCCCGTAGATCTAGGGGCTCGTGACGCGGATCTCGAACGCCGCCTCGAAGCGCTCGCCGGGCTCGATGATCGGCAGCTCGTCGCCGCTGATGAGCGCGTTCGCCGGCGCCGTCATCGGCTCGTAGGCGATCAGCTCCTGACCGGCGGGCGCGTAGAGCTGCGCGAACGGGTAGGCGTCGTCGAAGCGGACCTCGATCCGCCGGCCGCCGCCGCTGAGCGCGAACGCGTCGCCCGGGCGGGGGGCGAGGAAGGCATCGTCAAAGGTGCGCTCGCCGAGGGGTCCGTCGAGCGGCCCGGCGGGCTCGCGCTCTCCCGTCGGGATGCCGTGCTCGTCGAGCGTCAGCCGCACCGGAAGCGGCGCCTCGATACGCCACTCGGCGCGCGGCGTGCCAGGGATCGCGAGGTAGGGATGGAAGCCGAAGGCGATCGGTACCGGTGAGCCCGCGTCGGCGGTGACGCTGGTCGTGATCCACAGCCCGGTCGGGGAGACGGCGGCCAGTAGATGCAGCGTATGCGGGAACGGGAAGCCCGCCGCAAGGCCGCCGGCGGTGGTGAACGGGAAGCTCGCGGCGAGCTCGGCCCGATGCCCGTCGGTCTCGTGCCTGTCGACCTGCCAGCCGCCGGCCGCCGTCAGCAGCCCGTGGATCGGCAGCCCGTTGTCGTCGGCCTTCGGGGGCGGGTCGGCGGCGCTGACGTCGACCTCCCGCCCGGCGACCTCGAAGCGCGGCGAGGAGAGGCGGTTCGCCCACGGGTAGAGCAGCGGGATGCCCATCGTCGAGCGCTGCTCGGCGTAGCTGCGGAGCCCACCGCGCAGCCCGAGGACCTGCTCCCCGTGGTGCAGCAGGGACGCGCAGACCATGCCGACGCTTGGGCAGAACGAGGCCTCGAGCTCGCCGTCGGCAGAGGCCAGGGTCAGCACCTCGAAGCCGTCGATCTCACTGGAGCCGACCATTGGCTCGCGAGTCTATGCACGAGCGGAGGCGCCGCCGGCTGAAAAGCGCGCCGCCACGTAGCGACATTCAGCTTTCGCCGGAGGCGGTCGTCGGCCGGGACGACGGCGGGGACGGGTCTAGATGCAAACGGGATTCATTCTCATTAGACTGATCGCGTGCTCGATCCCTTCGGACTGCCGTTCTTTCAGCGCGGACTTGCCGAGCTGCTGCTGCTCGCGGTGCCCGCCGGCCTGCTCGGCACCTGGGTGGTTCTCCGCCGCCTCGCCTTCTTCTCGCACGCGCTCGGCACCGCCGCCTTCCCGGGGCTCGTGCTCGCCGACGGCCTCGGCTTCGCCGCGCCGCTCGGCGCCTTCGGGGCGGCGCTCGCCTTCACGGCGGCGACGGCAGTCGCGCGGCGTGGCCGCCGCAGTCGCGAGGACGCCGTCGTCGCCCTCGTCCTTGCCGGGTGTCTCGCCGCGGGCGTGATCCTTGCCAGCGACGTCTTCAGCTCCGGCGCGAACGTCGAGACGCTGCTCTTCGGCAGCCTGCTGCTCGTCGACAGCGGCGATCTCGCTCTCGCGGCGGCCGCCGGCGCGGCAGCGCTCGTGGCCGGGACACTGCTCGGACGGCACTGGTTGCGGTCCGGCTTCGACCCGGCCGCGGCGGAGGCCTCACGGCCTCGGGCGCTGCTCTTCGACGGTGCCCTTCTGCTCGTCCTCGCCTTCGCGACGACCGCAGCGCTGACCGTCGTCGGCGCGCTGCTCGTCACGGCCCTCTTCCTCATCCCGGCGGTGACCGCGCGCCTGATCGCCGACCGGCTGCGCAGCTGGCAGCTGGTCAGCATCGGCCTCGTCGCCGCGGAGGGCATCGTCGGGCTGTGGCTCTCGGTGCGGACCGACGCACCGCCGGGCGCGACGATCGCCTGCGTGGCAGGAGGGGTGTTTGCGGTCGTCGCCCTCGCCCGCCCGCCGAGCGGGTTGCCCGCGGCGGCCGCCGTGGCTGCGGCACTGGCCCTGGCCATCGGGGCCGGGGCGGCGTTCGGGTCGGCGCCGCCCGGCGGCTCCGGCAGGCTCGTCGTCGTGGCGACGACCACGCAACTCGGCGACTTCGCGCGCGAGGTCGGCGGCAACGCCGTCGACGTCGAGCAGATCCTCGAGCCGAACACCGATCCACACGACTACGAGCCGCGCCCGTCCGACGTGGAGGCGGCAGCGAACGCCGACCTGATCCTGACGAGCGGCGACGAGCTCGACCAGTGGGCCCACGAGCTCGCGTCCGACAGCGGCAGCGACGCACCACTCGTCGACCTCGGAGCGGGCGTTCCGGTGCGGCTGCCGGCGGCCGGCGGCGACGGCATCGACCCGCACTGGTGGCACGATCCGCGCAACGCCGAGGCAGCCGTTCGTGAGACCGGCCGGGCGATGGGCGAGGCCGAACCGGCACGACGGGCCTTCTTTGCCGCCAATGCGACGGCCTATGCAGCCCGCCTGCGGGCGCTCGACGGACGGATCGCGCGATGCATCGGCTCGGTCCCGCCGGCGGAGCGCAAGCTCGTCACCGACCACGACGCGTTCGGCTACTTCGCAAACCGCTACGGGCTCGAGGTGATCGGCGCCGTGATCCCCTCACAGGCGACCCAGGCCCAGCCCTCAGCGCAGGATCTGAGCTCGCTGATCGACGAGATCGAGGCCGCGGGCGTGCGGGCGATCTTTCCCGAGTCCTCGCTGAGCGGCAAGGTCGCCGATGCGATCGCGCGGCAGACGGGTGGCACCGCCGCCTACTCGCTTTACGGCGACACGCTCGGCCCCGCCGGCTCGAGCGCCGCCACCTACATCGGCATGGAGCAGGACAACGCGGACGCGATCGTGCGCGGCCTGACTGCGGGAGCGCGGGGATGCACGGCGAGCCGCTGATCGAAGCGCGCGAGCTGAGCGTCGGCTACGAGGCCGCGCCGGTCCTCACCGGCGTCACCTTCACGCTCGGCGCGGGGGAGAGGCTGGCGCTGCTCGGGCCCAACGGGGGCGGCAAGACGACGCTCCTGCGGGCCCTGCTCGGCGAGCTGCCGCCGCTCGCCGGCGAGCTCCGCCTCGGCGTCCGCTGCGCAAGCGTTCCGCAGACAGAGCGCTCGCAACTCGACTACCCGGTCTCGGCACTAGACGTCGCGATGATGGGCGCGCTGGCGCGGCTGCCCTGGTGGCGTCCGCCCGGCCACGCGGAGCGCGAGCGGGCGCTGGCGGCCCTCGGTCGCGTCGGTCTCGAGCAGGAGGCGGCTGCGACCTTCGGCGAGCTCTCGGGCGGCCAACGCCAGCGCGTGCTGATCGCCCGGAGCCTCGTCGAGGACGCCCGCGTACTGCTGCTGGACGAGCCCTTCTCGGGCCTCGACAGGCCCAGCGCCGAGCGCCTCGAGGGACTGATCGACTCGCTTGCAGCCGAGGGCCGCGCCATCGTCGTCGCCACGCACGACCTCGAGCAGGCGCGGCGCTTCGACACCGTGCTCTGCGTGAACGGCACCCAGATCGCGTTCGGAGCGCCCGAGCGGACGCTCGATCTGGCCGTGCTCGAGGCGACCTACGGCGGCGCGATCGTCCAGCTGCCCGGCGCCGGTTCTCGCGCGATCCTACCCCCGCATCACCACCACCACGACCACCACGACGGCGACGCGCACGAGCACGGCGGGGGGCACTGAGATGCTCGATCCGTTCGCTGATGAGTTCATGCGCCGTGCCTTCGCCGAGATTGCCCTGATCGGGATCGCCGGCGGCGCCATCGGCTGCTGGGTCGTGCTCTTCCGGCTCTCCTACGCCGCCGAGTCGCTCGCCCACTCGATCCTTCCCGGGATCGTGATTGCGACGATCGCAGGCGTGCCGCTGATCCTCGGCGGCGCGCCGGCGATCATCGTCGCCGGCCTCGCCATCCCGCTCGTCTCCCGGGTCCGGGGGCTGAGCCGCGAGGTCGCCGTTGGCATCGTCGTCACGACGCTCTTCGGCCTCGGTGTGCTGCTTGCGCTCTCTCCGGAATCCCCACCTGGAATCGGCGAGCTGCTCTTCGGTGACCTGCTCGGCGTCTCGGACGGCAACCTGCTTGCCGCCGCCGCGCTCGCGACCGCCACCGCCGTGGCCCTCGTCGTACTGCACCCGCGGTTGCTCGCGACGGGTTTCGATCGGGACGCCGCTGGCTCCCTCGGGGCGGCCCCTGCGGCGACCGAGGCGGTGCTGCTGGTGCTGCTCGCCGCGGCGATCGTCGTCTCGGTGCAGGCGCTTGGCAACCTGCTCGTCGTCGCCGTCCTCGTCGGGCCGGCGGCGACGGCCAGGCAGCTGACGCACAGGATCGTGCCGATGCTGCTTGCGGCCGCCGGGGTCGCGATCGCCTGCGGGGTCGCCGGCCTGTACCTCTCCTGGTACGCGGGCACGGCCGCCGGGGCCTCGGTCGCGATCGTGATCGTGGTCGTCTACGGGGTCGCCGCATCCTTGCGTGTGGCGCTGGACCGGCCGCGGGGCCGGGGCGGATCGCGGTCTCCCGCGGAGGCTACGATCGGCTGATGGCGACGCTCGCCGACACGGACTGGGCGGAGCATGCGATGGCATTGCTCGATCAGGCAGGCCACCGGCGGGGCGGCGCCCGGGCCGCCGTCGTCGAAGCGCTTGCCTGCCACGATTGCGCCGTCACGGCGCTCGATCTCGAGCAGGACCTGCGCGAGCGCGACTCGCGGGTGGGCCGCGCCAGCATCTACCGGGCGCTCGAGCTGCTCGAGGCGGAGGGGCTGATTCAGCGGCTCGAGGTCGAGCGGGGCGTCGCCGGCTTCGAGCGGGTGGACCCGAGCGGCCACCATCATCACCATCTGATCTGCAGTCGCTGTGGGCGCATGGAGCCGTTCGAGGACCGCGCCCTCGAGCGCGCGATCGCGAGCCTTGCCGAAGGGGTCGCGTTCGACGTCGCCGAGCACGACGTCGTCCTCCGCGGCCTCTGCGACCGGTGCCGCCGATGAGCGCCGCACCCTCGCTGAGCGAGGAGGAGCGCCAGGCGCGGCTCGGCTTCTTCGCCGGTGTCTGCGAGAGCCTGCACGCCCGCCACGCAAGCATGCGGGAGGGCGAGCCTGCCTCCTACATCCCCGAGCTCGCCGCCGTCGCCCCGGACCTCTTCGCGATCGGCGGCGTCACGATCGACGATCGCCACATCGCCCTCGGCGATGCCGAGCAACCGTTCACTATCCAGTCGATTTCGAAGCTGCTGCTGTACGGGCTGGCGCTCGAGACGCATGGGCGCGACCACGTCCTCGCCCGCGTCGGCGTAGCGCCGACCGGCGAGAGCTTCAACTCGATCCACCTCGACGAAAACGAGGGGCGCGCGCCGAACCCGATGGTCAACGCGGGCGCGATCGCGGTCACAGACATGGTCGAGGGGGACGACCTGCAGACCCGCATCGACACGGTCGCCGCGATGTACGAGCTCTACCTTGGCCGGCGGCCGGAGATCGACAGGGACGTCTGGAACTCCGAGCGGGCGACCGGCAACCGCAACCGAGCGATCGCCTACCTGCTGCTCCAAAACGGGATCGTCACCGATCGGGTCGAGGAGACACTCGACCTTTACTTCGCGCAGTGCTCGGTGCTCGTCACCGTGGACGACCTCGCGCTGATCGGGGCGACGCTTGCCAACCACGGCCGCAATCCGCGCACGGGCGAGCAGGTGGTCCGGGCCGACGTCGTTCGCGACATGCTCACCGTCGCGCTCACCTGCGGCATGTACGACTACGCGGGGGAGTGGGCGTACACCGTCGGCGTGCCCGCCAAGAGCGGCGTCGGCGGCGGCATCGTCGGCGTGATCCCCGGCGTCGGCGGGCTCGCCGTCTTCTCGCCGCGCCTCGACGAGCACGGCAACAGCGTCCGCGGCCTGCGAGTCTTCGAGGAGCTCTCGCGCGAGTTCGGCATGCACCTGTTCGACCCCGACCGGCCCTGGCAGCGCTCCTTCCCGGTCATCGGAGACTGACCGCGCCGGTGGGACCGAAGCCCTCGAAGGCGCGCTAGGGAACCGGATCGAAAGATGATCGAGTTCGAGGCAGGGCTACGCGCCGAGCTCGCTGCGAACCTGCACGCGCACGACCGGCGCCGGCTGCCGCTGGAGGATCGCCGTCACGCCGCGGTCGCCATCGTGATCCTGGGCGGCGACCCCGAGCGCGATGACCACGACCCGGTCCCGGCGGGCTCGATCGACATGTCGGGAGTACCCGGCGATCTCAGCGACGAGAACGGCCGGACTCTCGACGGGAGGATGGTCGGCGTCGCCGGCGGCGCCTCATTCCTGCTCTGCCGCCGCTCGGCGGGGATGCGACGGCACCCCGGCCAGTGGGCCCTTCCCGGCGGCCGTCTCGATGACGGCGAGGCGCCGCTCGATGCTGCCCTGCGCGAGCTCGGGGAGGAGCTTGACCTGGGCCTCGGAGCGGACACCGTGATCGGGTGGCTCGACGACTATGCGACGCGCTCGGGGTTCGTGATCACCCCCGTGGTCCTGTGGTGCGCCCACGATCCGGACCTCGCTCCGGATCCAGACGAGGTCTTCGCGGTCTACCGGGTCGGTTTGCATGCGCTTCGGGACAGCGAGCCGCGGCTGATCTCGATCCCGGAGAGCCCGCGGCCGGTCTTGCAGCTGCCGCTCGGCAACGACCTCATCCACGCGCCGACAGGCGCGATCCTCTACCAGTTCCGGCAGGTCGCGATGCTCGGTCGGCACGGCGAGCGCGTGGATCTCTACGAGGAGCCCGTCTTCGCCTGGAGGTGAGAGCGCCCCGCCGTCCCTTGGGACGGGCAGGCCGCTACGCGGAGGGAGCCGCAGCGAGCCCGGCTGCGTCGTTTGCCGCCGCCTCGCGGCCGGCGGCCTCGAGTCGGATCGGAACCCCATTCAGGTGCGCCATGCCGGCGAGCGGCTCGACGTCGGAGATCTCCGTCGACATCAGCAGGTTGACGTTGGCGCCGCCGGCCCCGGCCCCGGCGCCACCCCCGGCGTCGTTGGCGACGCGCCAGCCGCCGCTGCCCTTGTGACCCCAGCCGTGCGGGACCGCGACCACGCCCTGCTTGACGTCGGCGGTCAGCATCGCCGCCAGCTCGATCCGGCCATGGGCGGAGGTGATCCGCACACGGTCGCCCTCGGCGACGCCGAGCGCTTCGGCATCGGCCGGGTGGACCCGCGCGGCCTGCGTGCGACCGCCACGATTGAGCAGCGGCGAGTTGTGCATCCACGAGTTCTCCGAGCGCAGCTCGCGCATCCCGATCAGCCGCAGTGGGAAGCGGGGATCTGCCGGGCGCTCATCGAGGCGCTCGATCTCCTCGGCGATCCCCGGCGCATCGAGGTGCACCTTGCGATCCGCATGCCAGGCGATGGTCCCGAGGGCCCCGGGCTCGAGGTTGGGGGCGACGACGACGCCGCTCGGATGCTCATCGAGCAGCTTTTTCAGGTTGAGGCCGCCGCGCCGCAGACCGAACCGGTCGCCGCCACGGCCCATCCGGATGATCGCGTCTGCGAGCCGCATCGGCGAGCTGGCGGCGCGGCCCAGCGGGCCGAGCACCCGCTTGGCGGCGCCGAGCATGCGCAGCTTTCCGCTTGCTCCGGCAATCCGGCCGAGCAGGTCGTCGAGCACCGTCCACTCCTCACGGGCCTCGCCCGCAGGCGGGACGACGGCGCGCGTCGCCTGCCGGAACGGCGTCGTCAACAGCGTCTGGAAGGGGAGCGGGAAGTCGTCGCGCTCGTACATCGTCGTCGCCGGCAGCACGTAATCGGCGTGCGCGTTGGTCTCGTTCACGTAGAGGTCCATCGAGACCATCAGCTCGAGTTGGTCGAGCGCCTCCTCGAGCTCGTCGCCGTTCGGCACTGAGAGCACCGGATTGCCGGCGGAGAGGACCAGCGCCCGGATCTGACCCTCGCCCGGCGGTCGTGATCTCCTTCGCAAGGACCGCCGCCGGCATGTCCCGAGCACGGAGGGGAAGTCGCCGATGCGCGAGCGGCTCGCCCCCGTCTTGACGATGCGCCCGAGCGCCGCCTTCGTCGCGCGCCGCTCGCCCGGTGCCCCGAGCGTGCCGAACATCGAGCCGCCCTCGCGGTCGAGGTTGCCGGCGACGACGTTGACCGCATCGAGCAGGAAGGTGGTCAGGGTGCCGCTGCGGCCCAGGCAGGTGCCGGTGCGGCCGTAGAGAGCGGCGCGCTCGGTCTTCGCCAGATCGCGGGCCAGCGAGCGGACGTCCCAGGCGGTGACGCCGTGCAGCGACTCGGTTCGCTCGGGCGCGAACGGTGCCGCGAGCTCGCGTAGGCGTTCGGCGCCGGTCGCCTGCCGGGCCAGCGCCGCCTGATCGGCAAGCCCCTCCTCGAAGAGGACGTTGAGCAGCGAGAGCAGCAGCCAGGCGTCGCCGTCGGGGTCGATCGGCATCCACTCGAAGGCGCTCGCGGTCTCGGTCCGGCGCGGGTCGACGACGAGCACGCGGCCACCGCGCTCGACGATCCCGTGCAGCTCGTCCTTGATCCGCGGCGCCGTCATCACGGACCCGTGCGAGACGAGCGGGTTGGCGCCGACGATGACGAGCAGCTCGGTGCGGGCAAGGTCGGGGATCGGGGCGGTGACGGGCGAGCCGTAGAGGAGCTCGCTGGCGACGAAGCGGTTGTTGACGTCCTGCGAGCCGGCGGAGTAGACGTTGCGCGAGCCGATGGCGCTCATGAAGGCGGGGAACCAGAGCGAGTGCGCCATGTTGAAGGCGGAGGGGTTACCGAAGTAGCCGCCGATCGCATCGCCGCCGTGCTCACTGCGGATCGCGCTGAGGCGAGCGGCGATGTCGGTCAGCGCCGTCTCCCAGTCGACCTGCTCGAAATCGCCGGCGGGGGTGCGCCGGAGGGGATGCAGGACGCGGTCGGGATCGTTGTGTACCTCGGCGAAGGCGATCCCCTTCGGACAGGCGAAACCCTTCGAGAGCGGGTGGTCGCGGTCGGGCCGCAACTGGATGAGCTTGCCGTCCTCGACCGTGGCGACCATGCCGCAGAGCGGCTCGCAGATCCGGCAGTACGTCTTCAGCTCCTCGGCCACGGTCTCAACCTCTCGTTTGCTGGTACGCGGACCTGAGTATTCGTACCAGCAATAGGGACCCGTGCCTACGGCGTAGCAGACTCCGACTTCGGGTCGACGAGGATCTTCGCGTGCTGTTCGGGGTCGCCGAGCGCCTCGAAGGCCGCGTCGACGCCGTCGAGGCCGACCTCGCCGGTGATCAGCGGGCGCGGGTCGATCTTGCCCTCGGCGAGCATGTGCAGCGTGTCGCGGAACTCCAGCGGCGTGTAGCCGAGGACGAAGCGGAAGTCGATCTCCTTGTTGATCGCCATCGCCGGCGTAAAGCGATCCTCGCCGACGCAGACGCCGACGACGACGACCCGGGAGAAGACGGGCGCCTGCTGGACGATGCTCTCGATCACGCCGGGTGCGCCCACGCACTCGAAGACGACCGGGGCCTTCGGCGTGATGTTGAGCCGGTCGACGAGCCGCCAGACCGGCCACGGGCCGAACGGCAGCTTGGTCAGCTTCTCCTGGGTGTCGATCGCGAGGTCGAAGACCGCCGGCGCCGTCGTCAGGTGATCGCCGCCGCGCGCCTCGTACGGCGAGTCGGTTGCGGCGTCGACCACGACGTCGGCGCCGCAGCGCTCGGCGAGCGCCCGGCGGCCGGGGGAGAAGTCGGCGGCGACGACGGTGCGTACGCCCTTCGCCTTGAGCCCGAGGATCACGCCGAGGCCGACCGGACCGCAGCCGATCACGATCGCCACGTCCTTCTTGCTGATCTCGCTCCGCTGGACAGCGTGCCAGGCGACGGCCGTCGGCTCGGTCAGCGCGGCGATGTCGGCGGGCAGGCCGTTGGGGACCGGGATCATCAGCGACTCCTGCACGATTGTCTGCTCGGCGTAGGCGCCGGGCGCGTGGACCGAGAGGCCGGTGGTGTCGACGCCGTGGGGGTTGCGGATGATCGGCAGCGCGACGACGGGCTGTCCCGCGGCGATCTCCTTGCGGCACCCGGGGCCGTATTCGGCCACCGTGCCCGAGAACTCATGCCCGAAGACGACCGGCTGGTCGGAGCGGGCGAAGCGGTCATAGCCGAGCGTCTCGGCGAGGCCGGCCCACTCGTCCATGCCGTGGCGGGCGTGCAGGTCCGAGCCACAGATCCCGCAGCGCACGACCTCGATCCGGACCTGGCCCGGCGCGGGGGTCGGGCGCCGGGCCCTCGACGACGTCGAGGACTGTGTTCGTGCAGGTGACGGACCGCATTGGCCCGATCATGCCACTGCGGGCCGCTCTGTACCTTCGAGGTCATGACCGGGCAGCCAGCGAACGCGTTCGAGCGGGCGCTCGCGAGCGGCGCGCCGATCCTCACGGACGGCGGCATCGAGACCGAGATCATGTTCGGGACGGGCTATGCGATGGACCCCGATCTCCAGGTCGGGGCGATGGTGCTCGATCCCGCGGGCCTGCCGCTGATCCGGTCCGTCTACGAGCGTTACGTGCGTGCCGCCGAGCGAGCCGGCGTCCCGATCGTGATCGGCACGCCGACCTTCCGCGCCTCGGCGAACTTCGCGCGGGCGTCGGGCCGCTCGGCGGAGCTCGAGGCGATCAACCGCCGCGCCGTCGCGATGCACCGCGAGCTCGCCGCCGGTGCGGCGACGGACGTCTTCGTTGCCGGCGTCCTCGGGCCCGCCCGGGACGCGTACACGCCTGGCGAGGCGCTCGGCGTTGCCGAGGCCGAGGATTACCACCGCGAGCAGGCCGGCCTGCTCGCCGATGCGGGCGTTGATTTCCTCTTCGCGGCGACCTTCCCGGCGCTCGACGAGGCCGTCGGTGTCGGCCGGGCGATCGTGTCTACGGGCCTGCCCGGCGTCGTCTCCCTCGTCCTCGACGGCGCCGGCCTCGTCCTCGATGGGACCCCGCTGGCGGCGGCCGTCGGCCGACTCGACGACGAGGTCGAGCCGCCGCTCGCCTACGTCTCGCTCTCCTGCATTCACACCAGCGTCGCGGCTCGCGCCCTCGCCGGCGTCGGGGAAGCCCGGCCGCGTGCTCGAGCTGAAGGCGAACGGTTCAGCGATGCCGACCAGCGAGCTCGTCGAACTCGACCACCTCGAGTCCGATCCACCCGAGCTCTTCGCCGAGCGGATCTGGGATCTGCACGAGCGCTTCGGCCTGCAGGTGATCGGCGGCTGTTGCGGGACCGGCGACGAGCACATCGCGGCGCTCGCCGGGCTCATTGCCGGGTCCGATCGCTGACACGACCTTGAACGCGGCTCACGCGATGAATAGGGTTGGCCTCGTGCCGAAAGGGGATCAGCGGTGCCGGGAGCAGCGGTGGCGCTACCGATGATGCGCTGACGCTCATTGCGGGGCGGGTCCCCTCCAGTCACGGCGAACGTCCCTCGGGGACGCCTAATAGCAACGGGCCAGGGACGTTCGATGAATTTCCGCGATGCTCAGCGCACGCGGATCGCGTTCGCCAGGCCGAGGCCGAGCGCGTGCTCGTGCTTGCCGATCCGGACCTCGCAGGGTCCGTCGAACGGGAGCCGGCCGAGCATCTCGAGCTCGTCGCCGATCGAGATTCCCTCGGCCGCGAGCCAGCGCAGCTTCTCCGGGTCGGAGTCCGAGACCCGAACCAGCGTCGCCCGTTCGCCTGCTTCCAACTCGGCCAGCGAGCGCGTCGCGCGGTCGTCGATGTCGAGCTCGCGGGTCGGGATCGGGTCGCCATGCGGATCGGTGGTCGGGTCGCCGAGCTTGCTCGCGATGATGTCGATGAGCTCGTCGCTGACGGCATGCTCGAGTGAGTCCGCGTAGCGATGCACGTCGTCCCAGGGGATATCGAGGCTCGTCGCCAAGAAGAGCTCGAGCAGCCGATGGCGGCGGATCACCGAGAGCGCCTGACGCTCGCCGGCCTCGGTCAGCCGCACGCCCCGGTATGGCTCGTGCTCAAGGAGGCCTGAGGCAGCGAGCCGCTTGACCATCGTCGAGACGGATCCGGCCGAGATCCCGAGCTTGTCCGCGAGCTCACTCGTCGAGGCCGCGCCGAGATCGCCTCGGGTGAGCGAGTAGATCGTCTTCAGGTAGTCCTCGACCGAGGCCGAGTAGGGGGTCTCCTCCAGGGTTCCCATGCTCGCGGCCGCGATCTTAGCCCGCCGCAGGGCGGCTGCAGGCCGTTGCGAACTTCTTGGTTGCACGTGGAATCACTTAGAGTTAGTCTAATCAAACTTTTGAATTTGGCAATGACACCAAGATCCCGCCCAATGTCGGGACCGAGGGCGCACGTCGGGCGCGGCGAGACGGCATGAGCGACGGTGGGGGACAGGAGACCACGCCGGCGCTCGAGCGGGACGATCCGGCGCCCTCACTGGTGACCGAGCTCGGGCCGGCCGCGCTCCCGGATGCGCGCCCGCCGGCCGCCCCGCGCAGCCAGCTTCAGGAGGTCCTGGCCCGCGGCCGCGTCCGCGGCGGGCTCGCGCTGCTCGGCCCCGCCTTCGTCGCCTCGGTCGCCTACATCGACCCCGGCAACTTCGCGACCAACTTTGCGGCCGGAGCGGAGCACGGCTACCAGCTCGTCTGGGTGATCGTGATGGCGAACCTGATGGCGATCCTCGTCCAGTACCTGACCTCGAAGGCCGGGCTCTCGACGGGGAGGAGCCTGCCCGAGCTCGCCCGCGAGTTGTTCCCGCGGCGCGCCAACCTGATGCTCTGGATCCAGGCCGAGGTCGTCGCGATGGCCACCGACCTGGCCGAGTTCGTCGGCGCGGCGCTCGGCCTGCACCTCGTCTTCGGCATCCCGCTGTTCCCGGCCGGGTTGATCACGGCCGTCGTCGCCTTCGCGATCCTCGCGCTCGAGCAGCGCGGCTACCGAAAGTTCGAGCTTGCGATCATGGCGCTCCTCGGCATCGTCGCCCTCGGCTTCCTCTACACGTTCGTCGCCGTCGGTGATCAGGACGTCGGCGGCATCCTCGGCGGCCTCGTGCCGAGCCTCGGCGGTGGCAACCAGCTCGGCCTCGCCGTCGGGATCATCGGCGCGACGGTGATGCCGCACGTCATCTATCTGCACTCAGCGCTGCAGACGGACCGCGTGCAGCCGGTCGATGCGGCCGAGCGCAAGACGCTGCTCCGTTACAACCGCCTCGACGTGCATCGTCGGCCTCGGGATCGCCGGGCTCGTCAACCTCTCGATGCTCTGCATTGCCGCGGCGCTCTTCCACAAGCCCGGTCTGATGGGCATCAGCGAGATCGGCCCGATCCACGACCACCTCGACTCTCTTGTCGGCGGCGGCGCGGCGCTCGCCTTTGGCATCGCGCTGATGGCCTCTGGCTTCTCGTCTTCGAGCGTCGGTACCTATGCCGGCCAGGTCGTCATGGCGGGCTTCATGAACTGGCGCATCCCGCTCTTCTTGCGCCGGACCCTGACGATGCTGCCCTCCCTGCTGGTCCTCGCCCTCGCGGCGAACACCACCGACGCGCTCGTGCTCTCGCAGATCGTGCTCTCGTTCGGGATCCCGTTCGCGCTCGTGCCGCTGCTCTTGATCACGCGCCGGCCCGAGGTGATGGGCGACATGGGCAACCGGCGGTTGACGAACTGGACGATGGCCCTGATCACGGTGGTGATCAGCGGGCTGAATCTGTACCTGCTCGGCGACACGATCGCCGGCGCCTTCTAGGAAGCAGCCGAGGGCTTACGGCTCACGCCTTCGCTTCCGCGCGCATCTCGCGCAGGAGGCGCTGAGCGCGACGCCGGCGGGCGACGAGCTCGGACTCGAAGCGCTCGAGCTCGCGCCGGCGGCGGCGGACGAGCTCGAGCTGCTCGCCGATGTAGGTCAGCGCCTGCTCGAGGATCTCCTCGCGCCGCGACTCGCTCGCGCCGCCCGAGTGGAACTCGGCGCGGAGCGCCGCGCGCGCCTCCTCGGCACCGATCAGCTCGCGCAGCTCGTCGAGCGAGATGCCGAGCAGCTCCTTGAGCCTGATCAGCTCGCGGATCCGCTCGATCTCCTCCGGGCCGTAGGTGCGATGGCCGCCGGCGGGCCGGTCCTCGCCGGCCGGCAAGAGGCCGTACTCCTCGTAGTAGCGGATCGTGCGCGGGGTGGTGCTGAGCTGTTCGGCGACCTCCCCGATCCGCAGCCGGTCGCCCATCAGCCCCGCTCCGTCGCGGTCGCGAGCTGGGGACCCTCGGGCGAGCCGACGTGCTGGCCCTTGGGTCGCAGCAGGCAGACGAACATGCCCAAGAAGGAGATCGCCGCCAGACACCACAGGGCGGTGTGCATGTTCGAGATGAATGGGTCGAGCTTGGCGCTGTCGAGGCCCGCGGCGAGGCCGGAGAAGATCTTCAGCAACACGTCCTCGGGCACAGCGGCGGTGATCACCGCGAGGACGAAGGCGATCGAGAGCACCGCGCCCGTGTTCTGGATCATCATCCGTGCGCCCGCGGCGATCCCGCGACGCTTGGCGGCGACGGTTCCCATCATCGCCGCGGTGTTCGGCGAGTTGAACATGCCCGGAGCCAAGTCCGACGATCAGCATCCACAGGCCGCCCTCCCAGTACGGGCTGTCGGCCTGCAACGTTGTCATCAACGCCAGGCCGACCGCCGTGGTCAGCATGCCGCCCGCGGCGAGCATGCGCGAGCCGTGGCGGTCGGCCCAGATCCCCGCGAGGGGGGAGGAGATCAGCATCCCGATCGCCAGCGGGGCAAGCTTGATCCCGGCCGTGATCGGGTCGTCGCCCTGGGCGCCCTGGTAGTAGAAGACGAAGACGAACATCAACGCGAAGCGCGAGAGGCCGTTGATGAATGCCGCTGCTGAGGCGGCCGCGAAGAGGCGGTTGCGGAAGATGCTCAGGTCGAGCATCGGCGCCTTGTGCCGGCTCTCGATCAAGATGAAGAGGGGCAGCAGGATCGCGGCGACGATCAGGCTGACGACGACCGCGGGGTCGTCCCAGCCGGAGATTCCACCCTTTGAGATCCCGAGCGTCAGCCCCGTGAGCCCGAGCACGAACGTCGTTGTGCCGATCAGGTCGAGCCCGCGGATCGAGTCCGGCTGCGAGAGCTCGGTGAGGATGCGCCAGCCCCAGAACGCACCGAAGAGGCCGAACGGGACGTTGAACCAGAAGACCCACTGCCAGGAGATGGCGACGAGCGCACCGCCGAGCACCGGGCCGAGCACGAGCCCGACAGCCGCGACCATCGTGTTCGTGCCCATCGCCAGGCCGAGCTGCTCCTTGGGGAAGGCATCGGTGACGAGCGCCGCTGCGTTGGCGAAAAGGAAGGCGGCGCCGATCCCCTGGAGGATCCGCCACAGGATCAGCGTCGTCGCGCCGCCGGCGAAGCCGGCGCCGAGCGAGGCGAACGCGAAGACCGCGAAGCCCCCGACGTAGGCGCTCTTGCGCCCGAAGAGGTCCGAGAGCCGCCCGGCGGTGAGGACGAGCACGGTCGAGGCGATCATGTAGGCGAGGATCACCCAGACGAGCTGCAGGACGCTGGTGCCGAGCTCGCGCTCGAGGTCGGGCAGGGCGATGATCAGCGTGCCCGAGTTGATCGTCGCGAGCAGCATGCCGAGGCTGGTGCAGGAGAGGGCCCACCACTTGTAGTGCGGGGTGATCTGCCTCGACGCCGATCCGGCGCCTGCGCTCGGCGACCGTAGATGGATCGGCGTCGGGAGAAGCAACGGGTGCTGCGCCCCGGGAGGGCGCGAGCAAGCTATTCCTTACGTTCACGTCAATTAGCTTAGCGCAGCGGCCCTTCGCAAGGCGAACTGCGTACGCGTGCGACCGGCACCGCCGGAACCAAAGTGGTTTAGTGCGCCCATGCGCAAGCTCCAGAGCCAGGGCGTCCACCACATCACGCTCACGGGCGCCGATCGGCAGACGTCGATCGACTTCTGGGAGGGGGTGCTCGCGATGCCGTTCATCTTCGAGCAGCCAAACCTCGACCGACCCGAAGAGAGCCACCTCTACTTCGACCCGGGCGATGGCCGCCTGATCACGATCTTCACCAACGAGGAACGGACGGGCACGCCCGACCGGACCCCGATGGATCCCGGTTGCGTGCACCACATCGCCTTCGCGGTTTCGAAGGCGACCTGGGATCAGGCAATCGAACGCCTCGAAGAGCGCGGGATCGAGCACAGCGGGCCAAAGGACCGTGGCTTCATGGACTCGATCTACTTCAAGGATCCGCTTGGCTTACTGATCGAGCTGGCCGCCTATCGCTTCGAGCCGCCGGCCGGCCACACGCACGCCGACGTGTTGCTCGAGGCGCACAGGCTCCGCGTCGAGCGCGGCGACTACAACATCGCCGAGATCCACCTCGCCGACGCGATCGAGAACCTGACGACGCGGTCACGCGAGACGCTCTCCGACGACCGCTCGGCGAAGAACCCGTTCTGAGCGCTTCCGGTCGCTTCCAGCGGTACGCTCACAGCGCAAACCGCTGGCGTCAGATGGGGGAAACGATGAGGAACAGGGCAAGGCTGATCGGCTCGGGAGTCCTGGCGACCGCCGCGATCGCGGCCGGCGTTTCACTCGGCGCGTCGCCGGCTGCGGCCAATCATCCGCACGAGGGCTGCCCCGCGCCCGGCAACGTCAGCAGCTACCACGTGTACGGGCTGGGCCAGCATGGGATCGGCTGCGATCACGCGCGTCACCTCCTGATCGAGAACCTCGCCCACCACCGGTACCACACCTACACCTGCAACCACTCGCTGCGTGGCACGCGCGACGTGCACATGCACTGCACCGACACGGGCAACTCCGCGCACCAGTACTCGGCCAGCTACCGCGTGCACTGACGCACTCGCGCCGGCCCGCGGATGACCGCATATGACGCATCCGAGTGGACCGACATGTTCGTTGCCGCGGCGGGCGCGTCGGCGGCGCTCGCCGGGCTGATCTTCGTCGCTGTCTCGATCAACGTCGACCGGATCCTCAAGCTCGAGGGCGTGCCCGAGCGCGCCATGCAGGCGCTCGGACAGTTGATCATCGTGGTGGTGATCTCGATCCTGATGCTCGCCCCCGGGCAGTCGTCGACGGCGCTCGGGGTCGAGGCGACGGCCTTCGGTGCCGCCGCGGTCGTCGGCAGCTGGCTGACGCTCCGCGCCGCCGTTGCCGAGGCGATCCCGCGCGGCGGCCTGGCGGCGCGCTCCCTGGTGGTCGCCCTGGGAACCGTGCCGTTTCTGATCGGCGGCATCAGCCTGATCGCCGAATCGGGCGGCGGCCTCTACTGGATTCTCGCCGGCATCGTGCTGGCGACGATGGGATCCGTCGTCAATGCCTGGGTGCTGCTGGTCGAGATTCTGCGCTGAGCCTGCCGGCTTCGCTGCCCTGTAAGGCCGCGGACACTCGACCGGCGGACGGGCCGCCGATTTGCTCTACTGGGAACCGTGAAGAGCACGCGCCTCACCGACTCGATCACGCAGCTGACGCGGCTGCGAATGGTCAACGTCTACCTCGTCGCCGAGGAGGATGGGCTGACGGTCGTCGACACCGGCATCGCCGGAACCGCCGCCGGCATCATCGCCGCGGCGGCGGAGCTTGGCGCGCCGATCAAGCGCGTCGCGCTCACCCACGGACACAGCGATCACGTCGGCTCGTTCGATGCGCTGGCAGAGAAGCTCGATGGGGTCGAGATGGTCGTCCCCGCGCGCGACGCCCCGATCATGGCCGGCGAAAAGTCGCTGACCGCCGAGGAGTCGGCGCGCGGCAAGCTGCGCGGCGGCTGGCCTCGGGTCAAGACCGAGCCCAGCACGCTGATCTCCGGCGGCGACAAGGTCGGCTCGCTCGAGGTGATCGCCACCCCTGGGCATACGCCCGGGCACGTCGCCTTCCGCGACAGCCGCGACGGCGCCGTGATCTGCGGCGACGCCTTGCACACGCTTGGCGGCACGACCGTCAGCGGCAAGCTCAACTGGCGCTTTCCGCTGCCCGCGATGGCGACCTTCTCACCGGAGGTAGCACTGGAGAGCGCCCGGGCGCTCGCCGCACTCGAGCCGACGATGCTCGCCCCGGGCCACGGGGCCGGCCTGCGGAATCCCGGCGCCGAGATCGACGCCGCGATCGCCGCGGCTTCCTGACCGGACCGAGAACCTCCGCCGAGCGCGGCCTCGGCGTTTAGGCTGCGCGCCGGTGAGGATTGACGGAACCAGCTGCGTCGTGACGGGCGCCGCCAGCGGTATCGGCCGGGCAACGGCGCTCGCGCTCGCGGACCGCGGCTGCCGGCTGGTGCTCACGGACGTGCAGGAAGCACCGCTCGCGGAGACCGCCGAGCGGATTCGCGCCTCGGGCAGCACCGTGCTCGCGGCCGAAGCGTTCGACATCACCGATCACGAGCGGGTCGTCGCCTTCGCCGAGGGCGTCCATGGGGCGCACGGCAGCGTGGACGTCGTGATGAACGTCGCCGGCATCTCGACTTGGGGAGCCGTCGAGAACCTCTCGCACTCCGACTGGCAGCGGACGATCGACATCGATCTCCTCGGGCCGGTGAACGTGATCGAGGCCTTCGTGCCGAAGATGATCGAGACGGGACGCGGCGGGCATCTGGTCAACGTCTCCTCCGCAGCCGGCCTGCTTGGGCTGCCCTGGCACGCGCCCTACAGCGCCGCGAAGTTCGGCCTGCGTGGCGTCTCCGAGGTGCTCCGCTTCGATCTGCGCCGTCACCGCATCGGCGTCAGCCTCGTCTGTCCCGGCGGCGTCGACACGCCCCTGGTCGGCAGCGTCAACATCGTCGGCGTCGACCGCGATGCGCCGGCGATGGCGCAGATGACGAAGCGCTTCCAGCGTCACGCGGTCGCGCCCGAGAAGGTCGCCGACAAGATCATCGGCGGCGTCGAGCGCGATCGTTACCTCGTCTACACCTCGCCCGACATTCGCGCCGCCTTCTGGCTCCAGCGCTACTGCCCGCCCCTCTACAGGCTGATCATGCGGCTGCTCAACGACCAGCTGGTCGCGACCGCGGCGCGCGCCAAGCCCCGGTCATGAGCCCGCCCCGAGCGCTGCTCGCCGTCGCCCTGCTGGCCGCGACGCTGCTGATCCCGGCGGGCAGCGCCGCAGCCGCCAACAAGCTCGAGCTGACTAAGTCCCAGCGCCTCGATCCGCGCCTGCGCGAGCTGACGATGAGCACCCCCGCGCTTGACTTCCCGGTCACGGTCCGCGTGCTGCTGCCCGCCGGCTACAAGCGCAAGCCCCATCGCAGCTACCCGGTGCTCTACCTGCTGCACGGCTCCTTCGACACCTCAGCGTCGTGGACGACGAAGGGCGACGCCGAGAAGATCACCGCGGGCAAGCGCCTGATCGTCGTCATGCCGCCGGCGGCCGGCAAGGGCAACGCCGGCGGCTGGGCCAGCGACTGGCGCAACGAGGGCCACTTCGGTCCGCCGCGCTGGGAGACGTTCACGATCTCGCAGCTGATCCCGTGGGTCGACTCGCACCTGCGCACGCGCGCAAACCGCAAGGGGCGGGCGATCGCCGGCCTGTCGATGGGCGGCTTCAGCGCGATGAGCTACGCGGGCCGGCACCCGGACCTATTCGCCTGGGCCTCCTCCTTCTCGGGCGCGGTCGACAGCAACTACGCGCTCTCGTGGCCGGTCATTCAGGCAGAAGCGCTCGCCGATGGGGGCGCGACGCCCGACTCGATTTGGGGTCCGCGGCTCACCGACGAGGTCTTCTGGCGGGGCCACAACCCCTGGGATCTGGCCTCGAACCTGGCCGGGATGAAGCTCTCGATCCACACGGGCAACGGCACGCCGGGGCCATACGACAGCAACCCGACGCCGGACGCGATCGAGTACGGCGTCCATGACATGAGCCGCATCTTCCACGAGCGGCTCGGGAAGCTTGGGATCGCCAACTCATACGACGACTACGGGCCCGGGACGCACTCGTGGCCCTACTGGCAACGCGACCTGCGCGAGGACCTGCCGCAGATCATGCAGACGTTCAAGCACCCACGGCCACACCCGAGTCCGTTCAGCTACCGCTCGGTCGAGCCCAGCTACTCGGTCTACGGCTGGCATGTCTCGATGGCGCGCAAGGCGGCCGAGTGGAGCGAGCTGCGCCGCGTCGGGCGCCACTCGTTCACCGTTCGCGGCAGCGGCACGGCGACGGTGCGCACGCCGCCGGGCTTCGTGCCGCGCTCCTCGCACCCGATCCGGATCGGCGATGCGAAGGGCACGGTGCGCGCCGGCAACGACGGGCGGCTGCGGATCGAGGTGCGGCTCGGGCCGGCGAACGCAGGCCAGGAGTACCGAGCTGGCGTCACGACGACCCAATACTCACAGCGCGTGCACATCTTCAAGGCGGCGGGCGGATAGAAGGTTGGTAGAGCGGGTCTTCACGCCGCTGCATCGCGGTGGCTCGGGCGAGCCCCTGCTGCTCCTCCACGGGTTCACCGATACCTGGCGAAGCTGGGAGCTCGTCCTGCCGGCGCTCGAGCAGCGTCACGAGGTGCTCGCGCCGACGCTGCTCGGCCACGCCGGCGGCCCGCGCCTCGAGGGCGATTCGATCAGTGACGCGGCGCTCGTCGATGCCGTGGAGGTGGCGATGGACGAGGCCGGGTTCGAGACCGCTCACATCGCCGGGAACTCGCTCGGCGGCTACCTGTCGTTGCTGCTCGCGGCGCGGGGCCGGGCGCGCTCCGTCGTCGCCCTCGCGCCGGCCGGCGGCTGGCTCCCCGGCGATGTCGAGATCCCGCGCACGCTCGACTACTTCACCGAGATGCAGGGCCTGCTGAAGACGGCCGCAGCACACGCCGATGCGATCGTCGCGACGCCGGAGGGGCGCCGGCGGGCGAGCGAGTTCATGGTGACCAACTTCGAGCACATCCCCCCCGAGCTGCTCGCCCACCAGATGGTCGGCGCCGCCGCCTGCGACGCGGTCTTCCCGCTGATCGAATACGCGCGCGAGTACGGCTGGAACCTGGATGCCGCCGCGATCGAGTGCCCGGTGCGCATCGTCTGGGGCAGCGCCGACCGGCTGCTCGTGTTGCCCGCCGCGATCCGCCGTTACCGCGAGGAGTGGCTGCCGAACGCCGACTACGTCGAGCTCGAGGGGATCGGGCACTGCCCGCAGCTCGACGTGCCGGCCGAGACCGCCGAGCTGATCCTCGGCTTCACCGGCTGAGGTCGGGCTTAGAGGCCGTCTCTTAGAGTTCGATCAGCTCGAAGCGCAGCTCCCCGCCCGGGCCGAGGTCGAGCAGGCCCATCGTGTGCGAGGGGGCGCGCCGGCGCTCCGTCGGCGAACCGGGGTTGAAGAGCACGAAGCCGTCGGGCTGGCGTTCGTGCAGCGGGATGTGCGAGTGGCCGTAGATCACGGCTGAGGCGCCGGGGAACGCGCGGCGCATGCGCGCCGCTCGGCCGGGGCGCGGGCCTGCGTCGTGGACGACGCCGACCTCGTGGTCGCCGACGGCGAAGCTCGCCGTCTCGGGCAGCCGCGCCCGCACCTCCGGCGCCTCGACGTTGCCGTGCACGGCAACGAGCTCGGCGACGAACGACTCGAAGCGGTGGAGGATCTGCTCGCCCGAGAAGTCGCCCGCATGGACGATCAGCTCGGCGGACTCGAGCAGCTCGATGCACCGCGGCGGCAGCTCGCGACCGCCCTTCGGCATGTGCGTGTCGGAGACGATCGCGATCATGCGCCGGCGCCCCTCGCGGCGGTGCCGGTCGCACGCGCCGGCTCGAACCTGGCCTCGATCGCCGCGTGATCGCTGAGCCCGGCCTCGCGCCAGCCATGCTCGTAGTCGCAGCGGACCGCTGCGAGGGCGGCCGAGGCGAGCACGTGGTCGAGCCGGTGGCCGGCCTTGCGGCGCGCGCGTGTGTGCATGACCCAGCTCACGTCGTCGCGGTCGTAGCCGTTGAGCGTGCGGAAGACATCGGGCAGATCCCACTCGGCGAGGCCGACGAGCAGCCCGCGCTCCGCCGCGTCCCAGCGCTGCGCGTCGCCGGGGTGCTTGGAGGCGAAGGTTTCGACCTCGCCCTCCGGCGTTTCCCGGCGGGGCGTGTTGAGATCGCCGCACAGGATCCGGTGGCGGCCGCCAGGCGCCGGTCGGGCGAGCGCATTTGTCAGCGCCTCGCACGTCTCCACTTTGACGAGGCCGTTCGAGGGGGCAGGGGGAATGTGGGCGTTGTGCAGCTCGATCAGGCCCGCCGGGGAGTCGATCAGCGCGGAGAGCACACGCTCGGGTTGCGGCAGACCGAGTGGCGCGAGCTCGGTGATCGGCCAGCGGCTCGCGGTCAGGTTGAAGAGCCGGCGACCGTCAGCGAAGCGGCTCGAGTCCAGGCTCTCGCCGAGCCCCTCGGCGCCGAGTGCCTCCGACCACGGCCCCACGGTGCTCGCCCGCACCTCCTGCAGGCAGACGATGTCAGCGTCTCTGCGGCGGACCGTGGCGATCTGCTCACCGAGCAGCCGCGTCCGCCCGGCAACGTTCCAACTGAGCAGCTCGATCGCGAAGCGGTCGCTCACTCGCCCTGGATCGTCGCGATCAGTCGCCGCGGGCCGCCGCTGTCCCGGTGCTCGCACAGGTAGATCCCCTGCCAGGTGCCGAGTGCGGGGTGGCCGGCCGAGATCGGCAGCGTCAGCGAGGGCCCGATCAGCACGGACTTGACGTGCGCCGGCATGTCGTCGGGGCCTTCGAGCGTGTGCCGCCAATAGGGCGCGTCCTCGCGGACGAGGTCGTTGAAGAAGCTCTCGAGGTCGGCGCGAACGTCGGGGCTCGCGTTCTCGTTGAGGGCAAGCGAGGCGGACGTGTGCAGGATGTGCAGGTGCAGGAGCCCGATGTCGATCCCGCGCACGTGGGGGAGTCCGCCGAGGACCTCGTCGGTGACGAGGTGAAAGCCGCGCGGCCTCGCCCGCAGCTCGATCGTTCGCTGCTGCCACATCGCAGCGAGCTTAGATGGGTTCTCATGCGACGCCCTCCTCCCGTTGCAGCGTCCGCAGGCGGAAGAGCGAGAAGCTGGCCAGAACGCCGGCGAGCACGGCGAGCGTGATCGCCGCGTCGCGCAGGTTGAACAGCTCGGCGAGCACGCCGACGCCGACGACTGGCAGCGAGATCGCGGTGTAGAGGACGACGAAGAAGGTCGAGATCACGGCCGCCCGGTTGTCGGGCTCGAGCCGGGAGGCGATCGAGGCCATCCCGCCCTTGAACGTCAGCCCCTGGCCGGCGCCCGCGATCAGCGCGCCGGCGATCAGCGGGAGGAGGATCTGGGCGAGCAGGGCGATCGTGATCAGCGCGAGTCCACAGATCAGCAGTACGAGGCCGCTCGTCAGCGCGCGCGGTGGTGGCAGCCGGTGGAAGGCGACCTGCGCGGCAGCGCTGGCGAGGAACATCGAGCCGACGATGCAGCCGATCGCGATCCGGGAGTGGACGCCAAGAACGGCCGCCAAAAAGCCCGGCGCGACCGCCGTGAACAGGCCGAGGATCGCGAAGCCGGCGAAGCCGCCGATCGAGGCGGTGAGGAAGACGGGGCGGACGTTCTCGGGCACGCTCAGCTTCTGCAGCCGCGGGCGTGCCTTGCCCGTCCGGCTGACCGTCTCGGGAGCCAGCGCAATCGCGACGACCGCGACCGAGAGCAGAGCAAGGTCGACCCAGTAGGGGGCCCGCAACGGCGAGCCGGGGGCGAGGTCGGCGGCGATCGCGGCAACGATCGGGCCGAGGCCGAGACCGCCGATGTTGCAGGCCGTGGCGAGCAAGGCCGCCTCGGTCCGGCGTTCGCCGAAGAGGTCGGCGATGAACGCCGTCGCCGTCCCGGTGAACAGGCCGGCCGACAGGCCGGACAGCATGCGGCCGCCGAACAGCGTCGGGGTCGCGGTCGCGAGCAGGAAGACGACGGCGCTGGCGGCCGCGAGGGCGAGGCCGGCGAGCAGCACCGGCCGGCGGCCGACCACATCGGAAACGTGGCCAAGCGTCAGCAGGGCGGCGATTACGCCGACGGCGTAGGTCGCAAAGACGGCCGTCACCATCAGGCTGCCGAAGCCGAACTCGGCCTCGTAGACGGGATAGATCGGCGTCGGCAGGGTCGTGCTCATCATCGCCACGGCGAAGGCAAAGGCGACGAGGCCGCCCGCAAGCCGCGGCGAGGGGGAGGAGAGCATTTGCCCAGTCAAGCAACTCGCGCGGAGCGGTGCAGGCGTAGGGTCTCGGCGCGTGGACGGCGCGCCGACGGTCAAACCCGAGCTCCCCGGAGTCTCCAGGGTGCGCACCCGCTTCCACTATGAGCTGCTCGTCTGCGGGATCCGCGGGCACGCCCTGGTCGGCGTCGACAGCGCCGACCTCGAGGGTGCAGATCCGGGCCTGGCCCGGATCGTCGACGGGGTTCGATGGCACCGTTGCCTGCGGTGCGACAGCTGGGTGCCCGTAGGCGCGCCCGTCACGCCGCAGCGCCGTGGGTTGCCCGCCCGTGACGAGATCGAGCTGCCGCTGCGCGGGCGGCCGCTGCGCGACAAGATCGTGCTCCGCGCGATCGCGATCGACCGCCTGCTGCACTTCCTCGTTCTCGGCGTCGCCTCGGTTGCCATCTTCTTCATCGCCTCCGACCAGAACGTGCTCCGCGACCGCTTCTATGCGGTGCTCGACGCGCTGCACGGCACGCTTGGGGGCTCGACGAGCTCGAGCGGCGGCTTCGTCGGGCGCATCCACGACGTCCTCAACTTCTCCCCCGCCAAGCTGCATCTGATCGGCGTCGTGCTCGCTGTCTATGCCCTGGTCGAGGGCGCTGAGGCGATCGGCCTATGGATGCAGAAGCGCTGGGCCGAGTACCTGACGTTCATCGCGACCACGGCGCTCTTGCCCCTCGAGATCTACGAGCTGATCGAGGGCGTCCGCTTCCTCAAGGTCTTCGCGCTGATCGTCAACATCGCAGTCGTCGTCTATCTGCTGGCGGCTAAGCGGCTCTTCGGCCTGCGGGGCGGCGTCGCTGCGGAGGAGGAGCTGCGGGCCCGCGACTACGGCTGGCCCGCGATCGACCGGACCTCGCCGGAGGCCTTCGGCGAAGGCTGAGCCTGGATCCACCCGAGATTGCTGCAGCCCGGCGCGGCTGCGATCATCGCGGCATGCCCGCGATCCCCCTGCCGACACTCGAGGCCGGACTCGACTCCGTCCTCGGCGCCCCGCCTGACGGCGGTCGCCTCGAGCTGATCGTGCGCCGGCCGGAGGAGGAGCAGCGCGAGCTGCTCGAGCACGCGCGGCTTGACGCCGACTCCGGTCTGATCGGCGACATGTGGAGCCGCCGCCCGAGCGGCAAGACCGGCGCGCCCAACCCGGAGGCGCAGGTGACGATGATGAGCTCCCGTGCGGCCGCGCTCGTCGCGGGCGCCGACGAGCACGACGCGTGGGCGCCGGCCGGCGACCAGCTCTTCGCGGACCTCGACCTGAGCGTCGCCAACCTGCCGGCCGGCACGCGGCTGGCAATCGGGGAGGCCGTGCTCGAGGTCACGGCCGAGCCGCACCTGGGCTGCGGCAAGTTCACGCGGCGCTTTGGCGTCGACGCGATGAAGCTCGTCAACTCCGCGCGCGGCCGCGAGCTGCGGCTCCGCGGCGTCAACCTGCGCGTCGTCGTCCCGGGCGCGATCGCGGTCGGCGACCGGATCACGCTCGCCGACGATTAGCCCGCGTCGCTTTCGCCGTCTCCGCCGCGGGCCTGGCGCTCGCCTTTGCGGCGACGCTGTTGCCTGAGGGCCCGATCCCGCCCCGCTATGGTGAACGCGAAGCTTGCCGTCGCAACGAACGCCCTCGAGGGATCGGAAGGAGCCGCAATGAAGGTCGCAATCGGATTGCCGAACGCCGTACCCAAGACGAGCGGGGAGGACCTGGTCGGCTTCGCCCGAGCCGCCGAGGAGCAGGGCTTCAGCAGCCTCGGGACGATCGACCGGATCGTTTACGGCAATCACGAGCCGCTGGCGGCGCTGGCCGCGGCAGCCGCGGTGACGAGCGAGATCGGGCTGCTCACCTCGGTGATGCTTGGCCCGCTGCGCAAGAACGCCGTGCAGACCGCCAAGCAGGCGCTCACGGTGAACGAGATCTCCGGCGGCCGGTTGACGCTCGGCATCGGGATCGGGGGTCGCGAGGACGACATGAACGCATCCGGCGTGGAGATGTCGGAGCGCGGCGCGCGCATGGATGCGTTCCTGGAGGCGGTCGAGCGGACGTTCGCCGACGAGGCGATCGGGCCCCGGCAGAGCGGCGTCCCCGAGATCCTGATCGGCGGCACCGTCGCCGCCTCGTTCGAGCGTGCGGCGCGCTACGGCGCCGGCTGGATCGCCGGCGGCTCGACCCCCGACGCCTTCGCCGAGGCGGCCGAGAACGCGCGACGAGCCTGGAGCGCCGCCGGGCGCGACGGCGAGCCTCGGCTCGCGGCCCTGGCGTACTTCTCGCTCGGCGATGACCCGCAGGCGACGGCCGACGCCTACCTGAAGGACTACTACGCCTTCCTCGGTGAGGAGACCGCCGAGATGATCGCCGCGAGTGCCGCAACCGACGCCGAGACCGTCAACGGCTACATCTCGGCCTTCGAGGCGGTCGGCTGCGACGAGCTCATCTTCTTCCCCTCGAGCTCGGACCCGGAGCAGCCGCGCCTGCTGCGTGCGGCGATCGACTCCAAGTAGAGAAGCGGCGGACTCGGCGCGATAAGGTCGCGCGGGGATGGGGAGCGAAGCGAACAAGGAGCTCGCCCGCCGCTTCTACGCGGAGGTGATCAACGGCCGCGACGTTGCGGCGATCGACCAGCTGCTGGCCGAGGACTTCGTCCACACGGCGAGCAGCGTGGCCGCGAGGGCCAAAAGCAGGCGGTCGCGGATTCCTCGGCGGGTTCTCCGACCTCCGCAACGAGATCCTGCTGATCCTCGGGGAGGGCGACCTGGTCGCTGCACATCAGAGCTGGAGCGGCACCATGACGGCACCTTCCTCGGCGTCGAGGCGACGGGCCGCAGTGTGACGTTCCCATCGACCGCGTCCTCCGCGTCCGCAGCGGCGAGATCGCCGAGGCCGTCGATTCGTCGGCGTGGCCGAGCTGATGGGGCAGCTCGGCGCCGATGGCTGACGTCAGCGCTACTTGGGCGGCGCCGATAGCCTTCGCCGTTCGATGGGCGGCGCGAGCGGTATTCACAGGCTGAGGGACCGGCGCCGATGAGCGACGCCCTCCAGCTCTGGCAGTCGTTGATCCTCGGCATTGTCGAGGGCTTCACCGAGTTCCTACCGATCTCGAGCACGGGCCATCTGACGGTGACCGAGAAGCTGATGGGCTACGACATCGACGCTGCGGACGTCACCGCGTTCACGGCGATCGTGCAGATGGGCGCAATCGTCGCGACCGTGCTCTATTTCCGCAAGGACATCGTCGACATCCTCTCCGCCCTCTACTGGGGCTGCGCGACCCGGAGCGCCGCGATCGCGAGTGGCGCTTCGCGATCGCCGTGGTGATCGGCTCGATCCCGATCGGGATCGTCGGCCTGCTCTTCAAGGACACGATCGAGACCACCTTCCGCAACCTCTGGCTCGTCGGGCTCGCGTTGATCCTGTGGAGCGGCGTCATGTACTACGCCGACGTCAACGCGACGCTCGAGCGGCACGAACGCGAGGTCAGCCGCCGCGACACGCTGATCATCGGCATCGTCCAGTGTCTGGCGCTGGTTCCCGGCGTCTCGAGGTCCGGTGCGACGATGGCGGCTGGACTGATGCGCGGGCTCGACCGGGTCACGGTTACCCGCCTCTCGTTCTTCCTCGCGATTCCGGCGCTGACGGCGGCCACGCTGCTCGAGATCGTCAGCCATCACGGCGAGATCTCGACCGGAGTCGGCTGGTCCGGCACCCTGATCGCGACCGTGACGAGCTTCTTCGTCGCCTACGCGACGATCGCCTGGTTGCTCCGCTACGTGGCCGGCCACAACTTCTCGATCTTCATCGTCTACCGCGTCCTCATCGGCCTGCTGATCCTGCTGCTGCTCTGCCACGGGCGCCGTCGCCGCGACCTAGGCGGCGCTCCTCACGCCGCGCGGCCCGGCGTCGCCAGCGGAGGGGCGTGGCCCTGCGAGGGCACCGAAGGAGGTGGGCCGGCGAGACTCATCGGCCGGGCAGGGCGCGAGACACCAGATGTGGGCACTAACAGCAGCACGTAGCGCGAGCACGACGTGACTGCTGAGAGTGGTCCCCAGCACCAATATCCGCAGACACGTCGACCCGCTCTGCCACGAGGCTGCCGCTATTGCGCCGGATTCGGGGGTCCCCGCGCCGATCTGCACGCTCCGCCTCCCTCCCTCACTGCCCAAAGGCGGTCAACCGCCCGCCGGCGAGGGGGTGGCGGCACATCCAGCCCTCACGCCGCGCCGATGCCCTCGCCGGCGAAGGCGCGTCGCCTTGTGAGGGCAGCGAGGGAGGTCGGCTTGGCGAGGGGGCTGGGCCTGGGGCGTTCCTTTCGACTTTCCCATCTCTATGACGGGAAAGTCGACGAGGTTGGGGCAGCGGAACCGAGGCCTGCTCGCCACTCACTGCCAGGCGGCCACTAGGGTTGCGCCGATGGACGGCGATGCGGGTCTGCTCGAGACCGGTGCCCGTGGGCGTGAAAGCACCTGGGTCGACGCCGGGGCCGTCTTCTTGCTCGGTGCGGGCGGGGCCTGGAGCGCGGGCAACATCGGGCCGGTCGCGGCCGACCTCGGGCGCGAGTTCGGCATCGGCCTCGCGTCGGTCGGCTTGCTCTCGGGGACGATCTTCCTCGCCGCGATGATCGCCGGGCTGCTCGCCGCGCCCCGCGCCGCGGAGGCCCTCGGCCTGACCCGGGCGCTGGCGCTCGCGGCGGCGCTGGGCGGCGCCGGCAACCTGCTCTTCGCGGCGGCCGACGGATTCGCCCTCGCCGCCGCCGGCCGGGTCGGCGCAGGGGTCGGCCTCGGGTTCGTCGCGGGGCTGGCGCCCGTGCTCGCCCGGATCACGGGCGGCGTCCGGCCGCGTTGGTCTGTTCGGCGCCTCCTTCCAGCTCGGGATCGGGCTCGGCCTCGGCGTCGGCAGCGCCCTCGCGGACGCGGACGTCTCCTGGCGGATCGGCTTCCTCGTCACCGCGGCCGTGGCGCTCTCGGCGATCCCGCTCGTGCTGCGCGAGCACATCCCCGCCGAGCGCCACGAGCCGGCCAGCGGCTTCTTCGCGCTCGCGCTCCGCTCACCGCCGATGCTGGCGCCTGGCGCTGCTGTTCATGGCGCTGTTCGGCGTCCCGATCACGCTCGGCGCCTGGTTCGTCCATTACGCGACCGTCGACGGCTCCGTCCGCCCAGCGCTCGCCGGCGCCCTGGCCTTCGTCCTCTTCGCCACGTCCGGCCTGATGCGGCAGGTCGGGCGGCAGCTTCGCCGCGCGCGGCGTGCCGCAGCCGCTGCTGACCGGCGCGCGCCGGCGCTGGCGACGGTCGGGCTGGCGGCGATCGGCGTTGACCTCAGCCCCGGGGTGATCGCCGCCGCGGTGCTCCTGATGGGTGCGGGCTTCGCGCTGCCCTACGCGACGATGATGATCGAGGCGCAGCGGCTGTTCCCGCGCGAGCCCTCGCGGCCGACCTCGCTGATGACGATGGCCGGCACCGCGATCGGGATCCCCGTGATACCCGCGGTTGGCAGCCTGCTCGACTCGGGCGACGGCGACGTGGCGTTCGTCGTCCTCGGCGCCTTCGTGCTCCTCGCGGCGCTGTTCAACATCAGGCCGGCGGTGCTGCCGGCGGCTGACTGAGGCCGCCGTCGGCGGCGTGGCCAGTGACTAGTGGCGGTGATGCCCGTGGCGGCCGTGGCGGCCCTGGACGCCGACGGTGATGCTGACCTGGTTGTTGCCGCCGTTGGGGTCGTTGGTGCTGCCGTCCGCGTAGGCGTTGGCGGGAATGACGTAGGTGCCCTTCTTCTTCGCCTTGACCGGATCTTGACGACGGACAGCTCCTCCTTGACGAGGTCGCCCGTGTAGCACTTGACGAAGCCGTAGCCGTTGTCGCTGCAGCCGTAGTCCTTGCCGTCGCCGGAGATCGACTTGCGCTTGACCTTGAGCCGCTTCGGCACCGTCGCCTGGACCCAGTCCCCGTAGGAGTTCGCCGGGCCCGTTGTTCTTCGCGGTGATCTTCAGCGTCGTCCTCTGGCCGCGACGGATCGGCTGCGGCTCGGCGTGGCCGGAGATGGAGATGTCGGCGCACTTGTTGTCGATCGTGCAGTCGCGTGCCGTGGCCGTCGTCGAGCTCAGCAACCCGGCGCCGATCAGCGCCGACGCCGAAGCCACGATCGGGATCAGGAGTCGTTTCATCGTCAGTCCCTCGTCAGCCGCTTGTACGTGATCCGGTGGGGCCGGTCGGCCTCCACACCGAGGCGCTCGCGTCGATCTTCCTCGTAGGCCTCCACGTTGCCCTCGAAGAAGCGTACCTGCGAGTCCCCCTCGAAAGCGAGCACGTGGGTGGCGACGCGATCGAGGAACCAGCGGTCGTGGGAGATGACGACGGCGCAGCCGGGGAAGGCGAGCAGTGCCTCCTCGAGCGCCCGCAGCGTGTCGACGTCGAGGTCGTTGGTGGGCTCGTCGAGCAGCAGCAGGTTGCCACCCGAGCGCAGCAGCTTCGCCAGGTGCAGGCGGTTGCGCTCGCCGCCGGACAGCGTGCCGACCTTGCGCTGCTGGTCGGAGCCCTTGAAGTTGAAGCCGGAGGTGTAGGCGCGCGAGTTCATCTTGCGGTCGCCGACGTCGATCTCGTCGAGGCCGCCGGAGATCTCCTCCCAGACCGTCGCCTCGGCGTCGAGCGCCTCGCGCGACTGATCGACGTAGGCGACGTTGACCGTCTCGCCGAGCGTCAGCTCGCCCGCGTCGGGCTGCTCGCTCGCCGACGATCATCCGGAACAGCGTCGTCTTGCCGGCGCCGTTGGGGCCGATCACGCCGACGATCCCGGAGCGCGGCAGCGAGAAGCTCGAGATC
Source organism: uncultured Solirubrobacterales bacterium (assembly GCA_963850625.1). Taxonomy (GTDB): domain Bacteria; phylum Actinomycetota; class Thermoleophilia; order Solirubrobacterales; family 70-9; genus CAXMST01. The sequence continues at coordinate 387,649 of CAWKLZ010000006.1, read as the reverse complement.
CTCGATCAGCAGCTTGTCGCCGAAGCCCTTGCGGACGCCCTCGACGTCGAGGACCTGGTTGCCGAGCCGCGGTCCCGGCGGGATGTGGATCTGGACCTCGTCGAGCTTGACCTGCTGCTCCTCGGCGAGCATCTCCTCGTAGCGGGCGAGCCGCGCCTTCGACTTCTTGCGCCGGCCCTTCGGGTTCTCGCGGACCCAGTCGAGCTCGGCCGCCAGCGTCTTCGCGCGCGCCTTGTCCTGGCGCTTCTCCTGGCTGAGGCGCTCCTGCTTCTGCTCGAGCCAGGAGGAGTAGTTGCCCTTGAAGGGGATGCCGCGGCCGCGGTCGAGCTCGAGGATCCAGCCGGCGACGTTGTCGAGGAAGTAGCGGTCGTGGGTGACGGCGACGATCGTTCCCTTGTAGTCCTCGAGATGCTGCTCGAGCCAGGCGACCGACTCGGCGTCGAGGTGGTTGGTCGGCTCGTCCAGCAGCAGCAGGTCGGGCGCGCTCAGCAGCAGCCGGCAAAGCGCCACCCGGCGGCGCTCGCCGCCGGAGAGCGTGCGACGACGTCGGCGTCGGCGGGCGGCAGCCGCAGGGCGTCCATCGCCGTGTCGAGGATCTGGTCGAGGTTCCAGGCGTCGGCTGCGTCGATCCGCTCCTGCAGCCGCGCGAACTCGTCCGCCGTCTCGTCCGAGTAGTTCGCGGCGAGCTCGTTGAAGCGGGCGAGCATGTCGCGGAGCTCGCTGACGCCGTCTTCGACGTTGCCGCGCACGTCCTTGTCGGGGTCGAGCGCGCGGCTCCTGCTCGAGCATGCCGACGGTCGCGTTCGGGTGCAGCTGCGCCTCGCCCCGGTAGTCCTCGTCGCGGCCGGCCATGATCCGCAGCAGCGTCGACTTGCCGGCGCCGTTGTAGCCGAGCACGCCGATCTTGGCTCCCGGGTAGAAGCTCAGGTTGATGTCCTGCGAGGACCTGCTTGTCGGGCGGATGCAGGCGTGAGACGCCCTGCATCTGGAAGATGTACTCGGAGGGTGCGGCCATCGGAAGAGCGCAGGATAGAGAGCGCGCGCCCTGGCGCCAGCTCGCCTCCGGCGTCGGCGCTACGGTTCGCGGCGGCAGCCGCTTGGCCAGGAAGGCGTTCGCGTCGTCGAGGCCGGCGCTCATCACGCCGCCGTGGTCGGCGCCCTCGTAGGTCTTGTAATCGACCTTGTCGCCCTTGTCCTCGAGCTCGCCGACGAGCTCGTTCGTGTAGGTCGGGAAGACCGTCGTGTCGGCCAGGCCCTGCAGGACCATGATCGGCGCCGAGGTCTCGACGTCCGGGTTGTTCTTGTTCAGCACCTTCTCGAGCGGCCCCAGGTTGGCGTCGTCACGGATCAGCTCCGCGGGCGCGATGCCGCCGATGCTGTCCGTCTGACCGAGATCGCCGAGGCACTTCTGGTTGACCTGTCCGAACAGCGCCAGCGGCTCCGGGTTGACGATCTCCGACGGGACGACCCTCGGGTTCGCCGTCGAGGCGCCCTTGAGGATCAGGGCCGCGAGCGCGCTGAGCGGGTTCGGCGAGGTCAGCGCCGGCAGCAGGCTCGTCTGCTCGGCGATGTGCGAGGCGGGGGCGAACGCCATCGTCCCGCGAAGCTTCAGCCCCGGCGCCCACTGCTTCGCGTAGTCGGCCGTCCACAGGGCGGCGTGGCCGCCCTGCGAGTGTCCGGCGATGACGAACTTCTTGCTCAGGTCCGGCGTCGAGCTGCCGGGCGGCGCCGATGATGTCGAGGGCGCTGCGCGCCGCCGCCTTGCCGATCAGGTAGGGATGGACGCCGGGCGTGCCGAGGCCCTGGTAGTCGGTGCGCACGACCGCGTAGCCGGCCTTGATCCACGTGTCGATGAAGGGCTCGGATGCCGTGCCGTCCTCGGCCCGCGAGGGCGCGCAGACGTCGGCGATCCCGGTCGTGCCGTGATCCCAGGTGATCACCGGCCAGCCACCCTTCGGCGGCTTGCCCTTCGGGACGCTGACCGAGCCGGAGACGGCGACGCGCTTGCCCTGCGGCGACTTCGACGTGTAGAGGACCTTGTCGGTGCGGGCGTGGTCGGACGAATGGCGACGAGGTTCGGCGCCTTGCGATGCCAGATCAGCTTGCCGTGGCCCTTGGGCAGCTTCTTCGGCGGCTTGTAGAAGGCGTCGCCCTTCGGCCCCTTGACGGGCTTGCGCGCGGCGCTCGGCCGCGGCCGGCAGCAGCGCCGCCGCCAGCGCGGCGATCACGAGCGACGAGCAGCGCCAGCCGTCCGGCGCTGCTCGTCATCGGCGCCTTCGGCCTGCGCCTCTGGATCTAGTGCCCGGCCACCGTCTGCCGCCTGCTACTTCGCCGGCAGCTGCTGGTCGAGGAACTGCATCGCCTGATCCTCGCCGGCGTAGACGATTTCGCCGTGGGTGACGCCTGGGTAGGTGACGTAGTCGGTGTTGTCGTTGTTCGCCTCGAGCTCGGAGACGAGCGAGTTGGTGAACTGCGGGAAGACGGTCGTGTCCGCCAGGCCCTGCAGCACCAGCATCGGCGCCGTCGTCACGACGGCCGGGTTGTTATTGGCGAGCACCTTGTAGAGGGCCCCGGTCTTCGCTCCGCTTGCTGAGCATGTCGGCCGGCGCGATGCCGCCGAGCTTGTCGGAGGCGCCGAGCTGTGCCAGGCACGTGTGCTCGAGCTGGGGGTAGAAGGCCAGCACGGGATTGTTGAGCAGCAGGTAGGCGTTGGACGCGCGGGTTGGCGGTCGCGGCTCCGTAGACGATGTCGGTCGCCAGCGCCGTCAGCGAGCTCGGCGCCGTCAACGCCGGCAGCGCCTGAGCCTGCTGCTTCGAGGTGCGAGGCGGGCGCGTAGGCCATCGTCCCTCGCAGCTTCAGGTCCGGCGTCCACTTGCTCGCGTTGCCGGCGGCGAAGAGTGCCGCATGGCCGCCCTGCGAGTGGCCGGCGATCACGTACCGCTTGCCGATCGCAGGATCGAACTGGCGGGCGGCGCGGATGATGTCGAGCGTGCTGCGCGCCTCGGACTTGCCGATCAGGTATGGGTGCGGCCCCGGGGTCCCGAGGCCCTCGTAGTCGGTGCGCATCACCGCGTAGCCGGCCTTGAGCCAGTCGCTGAGGATCGGGTTGATGTAAGAGATGTAGTCCTTGGCCGGGCTCGCGTTGTTGTTGCGCGAGGGGGCGCAGACGTCGGCGACCCCGGTCGTGCCATGCGCCCAGGTGATCACGGGCCAGCCGCCCTTCGGCGCCTTGCCCTTCGGGATGCTGATCGAGCCGGAGACGGCGATCCGCTCGCCCTGCGGCGAGCGCGAGGTGTAAAGCACGTTTTCGTTGATCGAGCGCGCCCTGCGAGCGGTACCAGGCCCTTCGACTTGCGGTACCAGATCAGCTTCCCGTGGCCGTTCGGCAGCTTGTCCGGGGGCTGGTAGAAGGCGAGGCCTCTTGGGTCCCTGCTTGACCTTCTTCGCGCTTGCCGCGGCGGGCGCGAAGGCCATCAGCAGCGCGGCGAGCGCCGCCAGTCCGATCAGGGCGAGTCCGCGCTTGCCGCGCGCACCCACTCGCACTCCATCAACAGGCCCCATCCTCGTTCTCCTCTCGTGGTTCCCCGGTCGGACTCCCGGCCGACCTACTGAACACGCTACCGGGTCGGGAGTCGCGGTCCCCGCGCGGCGAGGGGGGCGGCGCAGGCGAGGATCACGATCAGCGGCTCGAGCGGCGCCCGGTATCGCGTCGAGGCGTCGCCGATCACCGTGATCGAGGCGGCCAGCGCGATCAGCAGGATCGGGACGATGAGGCCGGGCGGCGGCGGAACAACCACAGGCCCCAGAGCGCGAGCACGAGCGCCACCCAGTAGAGGACCAGCCCGGTGATCGCCACCCCCCGGCTCTGCCCGTTGGGGGCGATCTCGTCGATCGCGTGGGAGGGCCGGCGCACGTCCCAGAAGCGGCTCAGCCCGTTCCAGAAGAAGGCCTTTGGGATCGAGCTCGGGTGCGCCTTGGCGTAGTCGACCGCGTCGCCGACGAGCGCTTGGTGGACCTCGTAGTCGCTCGAGCCGCGCTCGCTGAAGATCTCCGGCATCGGCTTGATGTAGGCGCGCCACTGGTAGGGGTTGTCGGGGTCGTTGGCGGCGGTGCTGTTGAAGGTTCCATAGGCAGCGGCGTCCTGGATCGAGATCGGCACGAAGCCATCGGCGGCGGAGAAGTTGCGGATCGTCCAGGGCACGATCAACAGCAACGCGGCGAGGATCGAGATGCCGGTTGCGACGAGCGCCCGGCGCGGCCCCGCAGCGATCCACCAGGCGGCGATCGCGCCGGCGAAGAGGAAGAACATGTTGGGGCGGGCGAGCATCCCGAGCCCGATCGCCAGCCCGGTCGCGATCGCCAGCTTCGTCGTCGGCTCGCGCTCGAGGAAGAGGTTGAGCGCGAGCAATGCGAGCGGCACCGCCAGCGCCTCCGGGTAGAGCAGGCCGATGAACTCCCAGCAGGCGGGGAAGATCGCGACGGCGAAGGCAGCGGCGATCCCGGTCCGGATGCCGAACAGGCGGCGGGCCAAGAGCCACGTGCCGAGCACGGTCAGCGGCGCCAGCACGAGCCCCTGGACGATCTGCACGCGGACCGGCGCGGAGCCGAGCGCGTCGTAGATGATCCCGACCCAGGCGGGGTACAGGGGCGCCTTCCAGGTCGAGGCGTGGACGATGCCGTAGGGGAGGTCCGAGTAGAAGAGCTTGCCCTCGGTCCACAGGCGCCCGTAGGTGTCGTAGACGGACTGATCGCCCTCGAGCCCGTTCGGACGGGTCGCGAGCGCGTAGACGACGACGATCGCCGCCGACAGCAGCAGCGCCCCGCCGACCGCCAACCGCTCACGCTGGCCGACCTCACCCCACCAGGCGCGCAGGCGCTCGCGCGTGCCGCTGCTGCTCTGCTCAGCCATTCGCGCCGACCCTAACCCGAAGTGAAGGAGTCGTGGCAGGTTCATCGCTCCCCTCAATAGGCTGACCGCCGTGGCGCACCGCGACTCGGGGGCCCGATCGGGGTTTGCGAACGGGAGGACGAGATGGGCGGGCACGCGCGACACACGGGAACCGATCACCGCGGGTCTCGTCGCCGCGCTGGCGGCGATGCTGATGTGGGTCGCACCCGCGTCCGCCGGCGCGCGCTCGATCGACGTCCGCAGCGCCGGCCCTGGCCCCAAGGAGTTCGACCACGTCACCGTCCAGCAGTTCGGCCCCAGGCATCCGCAGAAGGTCCTCGTCCTGATGCCCGGGACGGCGGGCGGCGCCGGCGACTTCACCGCGATCGGCAAGACGCTGACGAAGAAGGTCAAGGGGCTCGCCGTCTGGTCGATCGACAGGCGCAGCCAGGTGCTCGAGGACACCGGTGAGTTCAAGCGGGCGCTCGCGGGCAAGGTCACCCCGCAGCAGGCCTTCGACTACTACCTCGGCTGGATCACGAACGGCGGCAAGCCCGCCGACCACTTCAACTTCCTCGACACGTCGACGGTCCCCTTCGCCAAACACTGGGGGATGAAGACGGCGTTGCAGGACGCCCGCAAGGTCGTCAAGAAGGCCCGCAAGGGCGGCGCCGGCAAGGTCTACATCGGCGGCCATTCGCTCGGCGCCTCGCTCGCCGCCGCCTATGGCGCCTGGGACTTCAACGGCCATCCGGGCTACAAGGACGTCGATGGGATCGTGATGATCGACGGCGGCCTGCTCGGCAGCTTCGATGCCTACGACAAGCAGCAGGCGCAGGAGCAGGTCGCCAAGCTCGACGAGACGCCGTTCCTCGATCTGCTCAACGTCGGCGAGCCCGAGGCCGCCGGCCTGTTCGCCGAGGCAGGCGCGATCTTCGCCAAGCTCGAGCCGAACGAGCCGGGCACGACGCTGGCCAACTACCCGCTGCTGCCTGCCGACTTCAAGCCGCCGGTGCCGGCGACGAACCTGGCGAACTTCGCCTACGCCTTCGACCGCGACACCTCGCCGGCGGCGTTGGCGCTGCTGCACGTGAACGCGGGCCATCTGGCGACGTCGGGCGATCCGCGCGGATGGGTCGACGGTGGCGTGACCAGCGCGGCCGATCTTGTCGATGGCTTCGCCCAGGAGCCGGCGAACGGGGTCGAGTGGTACTTCCCGCTGCGGCTGACGATCGACACGAACGGCGCCAACCGGATGAAGCAGGACCCGGCGGCGCGTTACCTCGGCCTGCGGCTCACGCACACCAACCAGATCAACGTGCCGATCTACGCCTTCCAGAGCGATCTCACCGACGGCGCTGTGCTGCGCGGCGCCAAGCGCCTGGTCAAGCGCGCGCGGACGACGAAGAAGCAGGCGACGCTCGTCAACGGCGACCCCCGCTACAGCCATCTCGATCCGCTGCTCGCGGCACCGAAGAAGAACAAGTTCGACAAGACCGTGGCGAAGTTCCTCAAGCGGCACTGATGTCCTGATGCCGCGGCTCGCCCTGCTCACCTACACCTACGTCGAGAACATGGCCGAGCGGCGTGAGCCGCACCGGGCGGGCCACCTCGAGCTGATCGAGCGGATGTGCGCCGATGGGCGCCTGTTGATCGCGGGCGCCACCGGCAGCCCGCCCAGCGGCGGGGCCCTGGCGTTCTCGGACGCGGAGGCGGCGGAGGAGTTCGTCGCCGCCGATCCATACGTCGCGGCCGGGTCTCGTCACGGCGCACACGATCGAGCCCTTCGCCGTCGTCGCCTCGCGGCCGCTGCCCGGGGAGTAGACCCGCCCTCAGTCGATCAGGCAGTCCGTCATCCGGCTGACCGCGATCCGCCAGGCGACGAGGGCGAGCGGCCATCGAGGCCGGCGAAGCGGAGCAGGTCGTATGGACTCGAAGCCGAAGCAGGCGCCGCGGACCAGGACGACGAGCTGGTGCAGCGGGTTGAACTGCGCCAGCACCTGCGCCCACTGCGGGCAGCTGGTCGATCGGAAAGAAAGTGCCGGCGGTCAGGAACAGCGGCGTGACGACGAGAGTCGTCACGTAGTTGAACTGGTCGATCTTCGGCACGGTCGCCGCGACGGCGATGCCGCCGCCGGCGAAGCTGAGCGCGGTGACGAAGCCGAAGAAGCGGCACGAGCAGCATGCCCGGCGTCGGCTCGAGCCCGAAGAGCATCGTGACGAGCAGCGGGAAGACGCCGAACAGCCCGGCGCGCAGCGAGATCCACAGCATCTCGGCGGTGACGAGCTCCTCGGTGTCGACCGGGGCGGCGAGGATCGCGTCGTAGGTGTTCTGGAAGCGGTGCTTGACGAACGTCCCGAACATCGCCGGGAAGGCGCTCGAGAAGATCACCGCGGTGGCGACCATGCCGGTGCCGACGAACTGCACGTAGTCGAGCCCGTCGACGCTGCTGACCAGCGTCGCGCCGAGGCCGAGGCCGAAGGCGAGCAGGTAGATGACCGGCTCCATCAGGCTGGAGAAGGCGGTGCTCTTCCAGAACGTGCGGAAGTTGGCGACTTCGCGGCTCATCACGCCGGCGATCGCCGCCGGCTCGAGCCGCCCCATCCGTGGCTTGCGCGTCGCCCGCGCCTCCATTACTCGAGCTCCTCTCCGGTCAGCTTCACGAACACGTCCTCGAGCGAGGCCGGGCGGACGACGGCGTCGCCGGGGATCTCGCCGTTGCCGGCCGACTCGCTGCCGACGATCGCGACGGCAGGTCCGGCCGCGCGCACCGTGAGGCCGCCTGCCTCCGCGCGTCGCGCGGACCTCGGCGAGGCGGTCGGGCGGCCCGAAGACCTCGGCGGTCTCGCGGCCCGCGTGCTCGCTGACGAGCGTCGGCCGGCTTGCCGCGCGAGACGACCCGCCCGGCCGTCATCAGGGCGACCTCGTCGGCGAGCCGCTCGGCCTCCTCGATGTAGTGGGTCGACATGAGGATCGTCTTGCCGGCCGTGCGCAGCTTGTCGACGAGCGTCCAGACCTCGGCCCGGATCTGCGGGTCGAGGCCGACGGTCGGCTCGTCGAGGAGGACGAGCTTCGGATCGTGGACGAGCCCGCGGGCGATCAGCAACCGCCGGCGCATGCCGCCGGAGAGCTCGTCGACGGCGTCGTCGCGGCGGTCGGTCAGGCGGGCGAGAGCGAGCGCCGCGTCGACCGCGGCGCCGACGTCGTGGACCCGGTACAGGCGAGCGAAGACGCGAGAGGTTCTCGGCGACGGTGACGTCGACGTCGAGGTTGTCGAGCTGCGGCACGACGCCCATCTCGGCGCGCGCCTGCTTGCCCTCGCGCGGCAGCTCGTAGCCGAGCGCCCGCAGAGTGCCCGAGTCGGCGATCGCCTGCGAGGTGAGCAGCCGCATCGTCGTCGACTTGCCGGCGCCGTTGGGGCCGAGCAGGCCGAGGCAGATGCCCTCCGGCACCTCGAGGTCGAGCCCGTCGACCGCCTTGATCGGTCCGAAGGCTCTTGTGCACGTCTCGCAGCTCGATCGCCGCCATCGCGCGCGCAGGTTTGCAGAGCCCGTGCGGGTAGGGTGGAGGGGGTGGAGCCGGCATCCCGAACCTCCGGAGCTGGCCGAGATCCAGACCCGTTCGAGGCCTGGGAGGCCGACCTCCACGGCCATCGGGTGATCTATCACGCGGTCGGCTCCGGGCCCCCGGTGGTCCTGATCCACGGCATGCTCAACTCCTCCCGCCACTGGCGCGACGTTGCGCTGCAGCTCGCCGACGGCGGCCACCGGGTTGTCGCCCCCGACCTGATCGGCCACGGCGATTCGGCGACGCCGCGCGGCGACTACTCGCTCGGCGCCCACGCGGCCGCGATCCGCGACCTGCTCGTCTCGCTCGACGTCCACCGCGCGACGTTCGTCGGCCACTCGCTCGGCGCCGGCGTCGCGATGCAGTTCTTCTGGCAGTTCCCCGAGCGGGTCGAGCGGCTCGCGCTCGTCTCGGCGGGCGGCCTCGGCGGCGACGTCAGCCCGGCGCTGCGCGCCGCCGCGCTGCCCGGCATCAACGGCCTGCTCTGGGCGGCGGCGAACCCACACTCGCTCGCAGCGCTCGGCGCCCTTGCCACCGCGCTCGAGTCGCGCGGTCGCCGCGCAGGCGGCGGTGCAGACGCGGGCGATCGCCAGGGCGCTGCGGCCACTCGAGCGGCCCGGCGGTCGCAAGGCGTTCCTCGGCACCCTGCGCGCGGTGATCGACCACCGCGGCCAGCGCGTCAGCGCCAACGACCGCCTCTACCTGCTCGGCCCGGTGCCGACGCTCGTCGCCTGGGGCGACCGCGACCGGACGATCCCCGCCGAGCACGGCCGCGCCGCCGCCGAGGCGATCCCGAACGCCCGCTTCGAGCTCATCGAGGGCGCCGCCCACTTCCCGCACCTCGAGCGCCCTGAGGCGCTCGCCGACTGCCTCGCCCGCTTCATCGCCGCAACCGAGCCGCACGCGATCGGAGAGCAGGAGCTCGCCGAACTGCTGGCGACGCGCACGACGCGGCGGCGCCGGCATCTGCGCGTCGCCTAGCCGAGAGGTGCAACCGGGACCGCGCCGGCAAGTTGTCCGGGCTCTGCCACGGCCCATGTGGCGAAGTCCGGAACGCCGCTCAGCGCGGGCCCGGGAGGTGGCGGAAGCCGAAGGCCTCGGGGGTCCGCCCGGGCTGGACGTACCAGCACTGCGAGGACTCCTCGCCGCCCATCAGCCGCAGGACGGTCGAGGCGACGGTCTCCGCCGGGATGATCGTGAATCCCTCGGCGAGCAGCGCCTCGCGGATCGGGCCGATGATCTTGCTCTCGGCGAAGCCGGGGCAGACCGCGTTGACGCGGATCCCGTCGGGGGCGAGGCCGTCGCCGAGCGAGCGGACGAGCCCGACAACGCCGTGCTTGTTGGCCGCGTAGATCGGGTCGAAGGGGACTGAGGTGAGACCGGCGAGCGACGCGGTTGCCACGATCGAGCCGCCGCCGGCGCGGCGCAGGGCCGGCAACACCGCGTGTGTGCCGAAGATGACGCCATCGAGGTTCGCACCCATCGCCCGGCGATAGAGCTCGAGGTCGAAGTCGTCGCCGACGCCGCAGCCGGTCGCGACACCGGCGTTCAGGTAGACGTGGTCGAGGCCGTCGAGCGCATCCTCGGCGGCGGCGACCATCGCCAGGTTCTCGTCGAGGGAGCTGACGTCGGCGCGCATCCCGTAGCCACCGATCGCCTCGGCGGTGGCGACGGCGCCGGGCTCGTCGATGTCCGCGCAGAAGACGCGGGCCCCGGCGGCGGCGGCCATCAGTGAGGTCGCCTTGCCGAGGCCGCTCGCGGCCCCGGTGATCAGGATCCGGGTCCCTTCCAGGGACTCGGCCGGAGCGAAGGGAAGTTCGGTCATCGGAACGAGCCTAATTGGTCGATCCCCTCCCGCGGCTTGCGGGAGAGCGCTCAGGAAGCGTTCAGGTTGGGCGGCGGAAACTGTCAGGAACGAAAACTGATGCAACCTAGGAGTTAGCAATGGAAGCTTCGAAGCCAACTCGAATCCTCGTGGTCAACGATTCCACGGCCGCAACCCCGGCGCTGCTGGAGGCGATCAAAGAGCGCGCCCGGCAGGGACCCACCCGGTTCCGGTTTCTCGTTCCAAACCCGGGGGAGGCCGAATGGCATCCCCTGCACCCCGAACGGCACGAGAAGGCCGAGCAGGCGGAGGCCGTCCTCGCCGAGGCGCTGCCGGCTATCGAGGAGGCGGCGGGCGGTCCGGTGGCCGGCTCGGTCTCGATCCGCCACGACCCCATGGACGCGATCGAGGAGACGATCCTCGCCGAACCGATCGAGGAGATCATCCTCTCCGACGTCCCGCACGGCCCGGTCCCGCGCTGGCTGCACGTCGATCTTCCCGACCGGGTCGCGCACCTGGGTCTGCCGCTGACAACCGTCACCGAGGAGGCCACCCCCGTCCATCAGGGCTATTGAGCGGGGCCCGAGGGCGTCGCGCCCGGCAGACTCAGGAGATCCACTCCTCGAGCCGGCCGGCGAGCGCGTTCATGCCGAGCCTCCCGGCGGCCGCCGCCGCGCCCTCGCGGTCGAGCCCGGCGTCGGCCGGTAGCTCGGTGCCGGAGTCGCGCAGGGTCGCCATGTCCTTGAAGGCGACGAGCTCGTCGCGCATCTCGACGAGGGTCGTGCGCAACTTCGGCTTCGTGATCCGCAGGGCGCCGTCGAGCAGCGCCTCGAGCGAGCCGTACTCTCGCAGTAGTTCGGCCGCGCCCTTCTCGCCGACTCCCTTCGCCCCCGGGATCCCGTCGGAGGGATCGCCGCGCAGGGCGATGAAGTCGGGGACGAGCTCAGGGCCGATGCCGTAGCGCGCCTTGACCTCCTGCGGCCCGATCCGCTCGGCGCCGCCCTTGATCTTCGTGCTCACGTAGAGCACGGTGACGGCGGCGGTCGCGCACTGGAACATGTCGCGATCGCCGGTCAGGATCAGCGCCTCTCCGCCGGCGTCCTCCTCCTTGCGGGCGAGGGTGCCGAGCAGGTCGTCCGCCTCCAGATCAGGGTGCTGCTCGACGATCCAGCCGAAGGCCTCAAAGAAGGCCGGCGCCTGCTCCCACTGCCAGACGAGCAGCTCCGGCATCTCCTCGCGGTCGCCGTGGTAGGAGGGCAGCAGCTCCTTGCGGTAGGTGGCCGCCTCGGCCCCGAAGCAGAGGACGACGGCGCGCGGTGCGTACTCGGCGACCTCGCGGAGGACGAGGTTGGCGGTGCCGAGCAGCGCGTTGACGGCGTGGCCACCGGCGCCCTTGATCGTCTTCGGCAGCGCGTAGAAGGCGCGGTAGAGCATCGACGGCGTGTCGACGACGAGCAGCGGACCGCGCTCCGCCGCGCGGGGTGGCGGGGTCACCCGCCCTGCGGGCCGAGCCGCTTGACGAGCTTGAAGCCCGCGCTGCCGTTCATCGCGACGATCCAGATCGGCTGTGAGACATCGTGATCAGCCGTGAACGAGAAGTCGCCGAGCGGCGTCTGCATGTGGACCTTGGCGAGGGCGGCCGCGAGGTTCTGCCGGTCGGCCGCCAGATCGTCGAAGCTGAGGTCGCTGTTCCCCGCCGCCGCCGCGAGCAACTGCACTCCGGTGTAAGCCTGCGCCGCGAACTGGTCCGGATCCTCGCCGTAGCGTTTCCGGTAATCCGCGATGAAGTTGACGTTTGCCGGATCCTCGTTGCCCTGGTACCACGCGGCCGCGCTCTGAGCGCCCTCGCCTTGCCGCCCGGCGCTGGCCGCCGCGGTCGCGCTGTTGAAGGCGTTGCCGCCGAGGATCTGGCCGGTGAACCCGTCGCGCCGGGCGGCGTCGATCAAGCCGACCGCAGTCTCGCCGGACGAGGTCGTGATGAAGAGGGCGTCGGGCCGCCCGCGTAGCGCAGCGCGCAATGCCGAGTCCGTCTTCTTCGGTGCGGCGGGAAGCGTCACATCGTCGACCCTCATCTGCTCGCGCTTGAGCGCGTCCACGGCGATCTTGGCGGTGCTCTCCCCGAAGGGATCATCGAAAGGATGGACGACGACTGCGGATCTGGCGTTCGGGTCGGCCGCGACGAAGGTCTTGACGTTCGCCGGAATCGCCTGCTCTTCGCCGAGCGAGTCGCGGAAGATCATCTTGCAGGGGTAAGCGCAGTCCCCGACGATTCCGGGGCCGGTGTTCGACGTCGCCAGCATCGCGACTCCGAGCCGGTCGGCGAGCGGGTGCGCCTCGACGGCGGAGTTCGAGAACGTCGGTCCGAGCACTGCCAGCGCGCCCTCGTCGGTGATCAGCTTGCGCGTCGCACGAGCCGCCTCGCGGGGTTCGGAGCGGTCGTTGATCTGCTCCAGGCGCAGGTGCGCGCCATGGATGCCGCCGGCGGCGTTGATCTCATCGACCGCAAGCCGCGCGCCGCGAACCTGTTGGGGCCCGAAGGGGGCTCCGATGCCGCTCGTCGAGTAGACGCTGCCGAGCACGATCTCGTGCTCCTGCCAGTTGGTGTCGCTCTCCGTGGCTCCGCTTTCGCTCTTCTCGCCGCAGCCACCGAGCAGCATGAGGGCGCAGACCGCCGTCAGGCAGGTGGTGTGGAGCGTGCGGACGGGCATGCGCCGGGCAAGCTAGCGGACCGCTAGCGCCCCGGCCAGATTCTGCGTACCTCGGCAGGGCGCGCACCCATCCAGGCGGTAGCTCGGGCTCGGTCGTTCGCGCGACCAAGCGCGGTCGGCGGGCAGCGTTCATCAGCTCCGTCCGAGCTGTTAGGTTCCGGAACAGAGCAAACTCGGCGGCAGGGACACCGCTGTGGGAGGGAGCAGAATCTCGGTGGAGCAGGGTGAATTCAGCAGCGCGCTGGCGGGCGGGCCGGTGATCCTCCGCGCCGGCGCGGAGGGCGACCAGAGCCTGCAGCTCTTGATGGTTACTCGGGGCGGCGCGCGCTGATGGGCGTGCGGGGAGCGCGGAAATGGGCTCTTGCGGGAGCGGTTGTCCTCGGACTGCTCGTCGTGGTGATCGTGGCGCTCGGTGAAGGTGGCGCAACCACTCCGGATCCCGACCATGCAGCGCAGCTCGCGCCACGCGAGGACAGTCTCGTCGGCGAGGGCTCCGAGGGGGGTGGCGAGGAGGGCGCGGTATCGGCCTCGGCGGTGGACGTCGAGACTCGGGCCTACCCGCGAACCTACGTCAGCGACCGGGTGGCGTTGCGCGGCAGCCGGGCCTTCGAGAGGCTGCCGGCCAGCGCCTCCGCAGACTCCTTCCACTCGAAGCAAGCCTTCCGGGCTGCGCGGGCGGCCGCCCCGCGCCGCTGGCAGACGCTTGGCCCGCTGACGCCGAACGTCGCGCCCGGGGCGAGTCAGTTCATCGACCCGGAGACCGGGATGGCCGCCCCGACGATGGCGTCCGGCCGGGTGACGGCGATGGCGATCGATCCCTACTGCGGCGAGCGGGGCCACGGGTGCCGGGTCTGGGTCGCGGCGGCGGGGGGTGGGATCTGGCGCACGGACCACGCTCTCGCCGGGCATGTCCACTGGGCAGCCCCCACGCAGAAGCTGCCGACGAACTCCTTCGGGTCGCTCTACGTCGACCCCAACGACCACAGCGGTGACACCATCTACGCGGGCTCGGGGGAACCGAACGGGTCCTCCGACTCCGAGGCGGCGCTCGGCCTGTTTCGCTCGCGCGACGGCGGCCGCCACTGGCACCTCGTCAAGGGCTCGACCTCGGTGGCGATCGACCGCTCGATCGGCACGATCGCGGTCAAGCGCGGCCACCCGAACGTCATCTACATCGGCACCGACGTCGCTCGCCACGGGTCCTCGGGAGTTGGCGCCGGCGAAGCGCTGACTCCACCCAACGCCCCCGCGCTGGGGCTCTACAAGTCGACCGACGGCGGCCGGCACTTCAGGATCTTCAGCGACCTCCAGCGCCAGACCCCGGCGAGCCCGAAGTCGCCGGCGAGCGGGCGGGACCTCTTCCAGGGAGGCGTCAACCGGGTCGAGCTCGACCCGAGCAAGCCCCGTCGCGTCTACGCCGCGGTGTTCGGCTACGGGCTTTGGCGCTCGGTGAACGGCGGCAAGACCTGGCGGCAGGTCTTCCACACCGTCGACCAGACCGACTTCTCGAATCCCGACGATCCCGGCGACATCTACGGTGACCGCACGGAGTTCGACCTCGTTTCCGTTCGCGGCCACACCCGGATCTACCTCGTCGACTCCTCGAGCAGCATCTCGGAAGTCTGGCGGGCGGGTCACGCCGACACCAGGAACGCCCGCCTGCTCGTGGGCGACGGCGACAACGCAGGCTGGGCGAAGCTGTCGTCGTCTCAGAACGGCACCAACGGCTTCCTCGCCCGGGACCTGTGCGTCGGCCAGTGCTTCTACGACAACTTCATCGCCAGCCCTCCGGGCCGTCCCGGGGAGGTTTGGATCGGCGGCAGCATGCGCTACGGGGAGTTGGCCGCGTACGGCGGCGTGCTGCGCTCCAACGGACGGTCGGTGATCCGTTCCACCAACGCCGGGGCGCCCCCGGCCAAGGTCACCTGGCAGGACATGACCCAGGACGCCCGGCCCTCCGGAGAGACGCAGGGCATGCACCCCGATCAGCACGCGATCGCCTTCCCCCGGAAGCGTGCGGGCATCGCCCTGGTGGGCTCCGACGGCGGCGTGGTCCGCGCCCATCTCGGTAACCCGGCCGATCGCTCCGCCGACTGCGCCGAGCGCGACCTCGGGCGGGACGACCTGATCGACTGCCGGCGGCTTCTGAGCGCGATCCCGAGGCGGATCGACCCACTGAACGACGGGCTGAACGACCTCCAGTTCGGGTCGCTCTCGGTCAACCCCGACTCGGCGCGCCGTGAGCTGCTCGCAGGCGCACAGGACAACGGGACGTGGCACGGGTGGCTCGAGCGCACCAGCCGGCACGCCTGGAGCCAGGTCTCCACTGGTGATGGAGGGCCGTCGGCGTTCGATGCGGGGAATCCCCGCATCGGCTATCTCACCTACCAGAACGGCATCCCGGCGGTCAACTTCCACTCCGGCAATCCCGCTCGCTGGATCGACATCACCTATCCGCTGGAGAGCTCCGGCGAGGAGAAGGCTTTCTACACACCGCTCATCGCCGACCCGATCGTCGCGGGCCGGGCGTTCATCGGGTTCGAGCACGTGTGGCGCACCGACGACCATGGCGGCAACGAGGCGGCACTCGAGGCGACCTGCGCGGCGCGAGGAGACGCCCGGGTGCGGCGACTGGAAGCCGCTCGGGCCGAACCTGACCTCGGGCGCTTTCGGCAACGACCGAGCCGGTGGTGACGTAGCCGCGATCACGCGGACACCGTCCGACCGGCGGACGCTTTGGGCCTCGACGGCGACCGGCCGGATTCTCGTGTCGAAGAACGCCGACGCGAGCCCGGCGGCGGTGAAGTTCGACCGCATCGACACCCCGAAGACGCCCGGCCGCTTCGTCTCCGGGATCGCGGTCGATCCCGACGACCCGAACCATGCCTTCGTCTCCTATTCGGGCTACAACGTCTACACGCCCGGCACCCCCGGGCACGTGTTCGAGGTCCGCTACGACCCGCGCACCGGCGACGCGACCTTCGCGGACGTCTCCCATAACCTCGGCGACCAGCCGGTCACGGGGGTCATCTTCGATGCGGCCACCGGCGACGTCTACGCGGCAACTGACTTCGGGGTTTCGCGCCTGCCGGCGGGCGCACGCGAATGGGAGGACGCCGCGCCCGGTCTACCCGCGGTGGCCGTCTACGGACTCACGCTCGACGCAGAGGGCCACGTGCTCTACGCCGCCACCCACGGCCGGGGGGCGTATGCGCTCGAGCTCCCGGGGCACCCGGCGGGGTAGCCGCAAGCCGCGGTCATCTGCCGGGCGCCGCCTTGGCCCGCCTGCCGAGCTCGGCCTCGATGAACGGACCGAGGATGCGGCCGACCCGGTCGGCCGTCTCGGCGGGCGGCGCCGACGGCAGCGCGGCATGGCTGATCGCGAGCCGGACGAGTGTGTCGGCGGCGAGCAGGGCGCTGTCGGCGTCGACGCCGGGCCACGTCCGCGCCATCAGCTCGGCGAGCCCGGCCGTGATCGGCCCGAGCACGGGCCCACCGCCGGTCGTCACGAGGACGAGCAGCTCGTCGCCCTCCTCGGAAGCGGAGATCGCGCGGACCAGCGGGTTGCTCTCGGCGGCGGCGAGGAAGATCTCGAGCGCCGCTCGCAGCGCCGCGGCGGGATCGTCGGCGTGCGCGGCGACGACCTCGCTCGCGGTTGCGAGGAAGTTCGCCGCCTCGCGCGAGACGTAGGCGAGGGCGAGCTGCTCGCGGGAGCCGTAGGCGTTGTAGACGGTCTGCCGGCTGACGCCGGCGCGGGCGGCGACGTCCGCCATCCGTACCTGCGACCAGGTGCGGTCGGCGAGCAGCTCGCCGACCGCGTCGAGCAGCGCGGTGCGGACCCCCTCGGAGGCCGCTGCCTGGGCCCGGGCCGGACGCGCCCGTCCCCCGCCGGTGGGCGCGCTGCTCACCCGGCTGCGACCCGCTTGGCCGGTGGTCTTCGCGACTGGCTCGAAGTCGATCTTCTCGCGGACGCCGCAGTCGGGGCAGCACCAGTCGTCGGGGATTCGCCGCGAACTTCGCCCCCGCGGGGAAGCCCTCGCGTGGGTCGCCGGCCGCCTCCTCGTAGGTGTAGCCGCAGCCGGGGCAGGCGAAGGCGGTCGCGCCGCTGGCGGCGAGGTCGAGGTGCGGCCCAGCCTGCACCGTGTGCTCGCTCGCGGCAACGGCGCCGTACCTCGCCAGGATGCGCTCGCGCTTGCGAGGCAGGACGTTGGCGCGGCTCACGTCGCCACCGTAGTGGGCGAGCACGCGGGGATCCATGACGCGGCGCCACAGCGGCGGCACGTAGGCGAGCACGATCATCGTCGCGTAGCCCGACGGCAGCTCCGGCAGGCCCTCGAAGTGGCGCAGGGCCTGGTAACGGCGGATCGGGTTGGCGTGGTGGTCGGAGTGGCGCTGCAGGTGGTACAGGAAGACGTTGGAGGCGATGTTGTCGCTGTTCCAGCTGTGCTCGGGCCGGCAGCGCTCGTAACGACCGTCGTCCTGCTTTTGGCGGAGCAGGCCGTAGTGCTCGAGGTAGTTGACGACCTCGAGCAGCGAGAAGCCGACGACCGCCTGGACGATCAGCCAGGGCAGCACCTCGATGCCGAAGCCGATCGTGAGCGCCGCGAAGAGGACGAGGGTCATCGCCCAGGCGTTGAGAACGTCGTTGCGGATCGTCCAGAAGCCGCCGCCCGCCCCCTTGCCGTTGATCTCGGCGACGCGCGCGAGCCGCTCGCGCTCGAGGTGGATCGCCGAGGTCAGGCTGCCCTTGACGGTGCGCGGCAGGAACTCCCAGAAGCTCTCGCCGAGGCGCGAGCTGGCCGGGTCCTCGGGCGTGGCGACGCGGACGTGGTGGCCGCGGTTGTGCTCGATGAAGAAGTGGCCGTAGCCCGTCTGCGCAAGCGCGATCTTCGAGAGCCAGCGCTCATAGCTCTTGCGCTTGTGGCCAAGCTCGTGCGCAGTATTGATCGCGATCCCGCCGACCATTGCGACGCTGAGCGCGAGGCCGAGGTTCTCGAGGAAGCTGAGATCGCCGGAGCTCCACAGGGCACAGGCGAAGATCAGCGAGGCGAACTGCAGGGGCAGGAACACGTAGGTGCACCACCGGTAGTAGCGGTCCTGCTCGAGGTACTTGATCGCCGAGTCGGGCGGATTCTGCGAGTCCTTGCCGATCGCCGTGTCGAGGAACGGAATCGCCCCGAAGACGACGAACGGCCCGAACCAGTACGCGATCCCGAGCCCGGTGAGCTCGGCCAGGCTCCAGGCGAGGAAGGGGAGGAGGGGGACGACCAGCCCGAGCAGCCACAGGTAGCGCTTCGGGTCGTTCCAGGCGACGGCGATCGGACGGTTCGTCCTGCTTTACATGAGTAGCTTCCATGTAAATGACCCTATACACGGAGCCTCCCCGTGTCAACCCCGGATCTCGACGCGCCTGGTCAGCCCGGCGCGGTGCCGGGCTCGATCGCCCAGGCGCGGGCGAGGTTGGCCGCGGCCATCGCGTTGATCGCGTCGTCGAAGCTCGGGTCCGCGGCCGGCAGCAGCGGGCCGCCATCATCGGTCGCGGCGGCCAGCACGCGGGCCGAGGACTCCTCGGCCAGGCGCCGGGCACGTTCGAGGTCGACGCCGAGCAGCTCGCCGTCTCGCTTGACGAAGCGCCCGTCGACGAACACCTGCTCGACGTTGGCGGCGTTCGCCTGGGCGACGATCGCGCCGACCGGGTCGGCAATCGGGGTCATGTTCAGTCGTCGCCCGCCGATTACGACCAGGTCCGCACGCTTGCCGGGCGTGATCGAGCCGATCCGCTGCTCGAGTCCGAGCGCGTGCGCGCCGTTGGAGGTGCCCCAGGCGAGCGCGTCGCGGACGCCGAGCGAGAGCGTCTCGACCATCCGGTTGGCGGCGATGTGGCGGTCGTTGTCCATCGCCCGAAGGAACTGCAGAGCGAGTCGCATCTGGGCAAACATGTCGCCGGAGTTGGAGGAGATCACGTCGCAGCTCAGGCTCGGCCGCATGCCCTCGCGCCAGTGCCCTGTCGATCACCGGATGGCCCATGCCCATCTGCAGCTCGGTCTCGGGGCTCGAGGAGACCTTGCAGCCGGCCTCCGCGAGCCGGTCGAAGTCGCGCTCGTCGAGCGTGTTGCAGTGCACGTGCACCTGGCTCGGATCGAGCAGGCCGTGGTGGGCGAGCTCCGGGATCCCCTCCGTCACCGGCGAGCCCCAGGAGCAGCCCGTGTGGAGTACGACCGGGACCTCCAGCTCCCGCGCCGAGGCGACCTCCGCCAGCGTCAGCTCGAAGGGCAGCAGGCCGGTCTCGGTCAAAGCGATGCCCATCGTCACCAGATGCGTCGTCGCTGTCGAGCACGCGTTCGCGGATCCGCCGCGCGTCGGCGATCCGCGCCCCGTGCTCGGCGAATGGCGAATCGGCGGTCGGCGCCGGGAAGTAGCCGTAGCCGAAGAGCGCCCGGATGCCCGCGTCGCGGAGGCCGGCGAGCGCCGCGTCGGCGTGCTCCGGCGTGTTCATGCAGTGGGAGAAGTCGAGGATCGTCGTCACGCCGGCGTCGAGCGCCTCGAGCGCGCCGACCCAGTTGCCGGCGTAGACGTCCTCGGCGGCGCACTTCGGGGAGATGCGCTGGCGTATGCCGCGGAAGTAGTCGCGAAGCGTCCAGTCGGCGCACACCCCGCGGAAGCAGGTCTGCCAGGTATGGCGGTGGGTGTCGATGAAGCCCGGGACGACGATCGAGCCGCCCGCGTCGACGATCTCGGCGTCCTCGACGCCCAGATCGCTGCCGACCGCTGCGATCACCCCGTCCTCGATCAGCACCTCGCCGCGCTCGATTTCGCCCAGCTCGGCGTCCATCGTGACGACGAAGCCGCCGGTGAGCAGGACTCTCGCTGCTATCCTGCGCTCATTATCCTCGGCCGCTGCCGCGACCGCGAGAACGAGCCGAACCCCGAGCCGCAGACCTGGATCCTCACCGGCGGGATCGAGAACTTCGAGATCTACGTCGAGCGCAACTTCGACGTGATCGGGCTCAAGGAGAAGCGCGTGCGGATGGCCGAGCGGATGGAGCCCGGCGACGAGATCGTCTTCTACGTGACCGGGGTCAAGGCTTTCGGCGCAATCGCCCGGATCACCTCGCCGATGTTCGAGGACCGCGAGCAGATCTGGCCGCAGGGCAAGAAGAAGTACCTCGAGCTCTACCCGTGGCGCGTCAACGCCGAGCCGCTCGTCGTGCTCGAGCCCGAGCAGTTCGTGCCGGCCTCCTCGCTGCTCGGCGAGCATGCAGCATCTGAAGAAGTGGCCGGAGGAGCACTGGCACCTCGGCTTCCAGGGTCAGCTGCGCACGGTCGGGCCGGAGGACGCCCGGTTGCTGCACGAGCGCATCGAGGCGGCGGCGGGCGTCGAGGCCTGAGCGAGATGCCCCGCGTCTCCGTCCTCGATCTCTCGCCGGTCGCCGCCGACCGCGGCGAGCGGGCTGCCGTGACCGAGTCGATCGAGCTCGCCGAGCATGCCGACCGGCTCGGCTATCACCGGATCTGGTTCGCCGAGCACCACGGCGGCGGCATGGTCTCGAGCTCGGCGCCGGAGCTGATGATCGCCGCGGCCGGGGCGCGGACCGAGCGGATCCGCCTCGGCTCCGGCGGGATGATGCTCCCGAACCACACGCCGCTTGCACGTCGCCGAGCAGTTCAAGGTGCTCGAAGCGCTCTTTCCCGGACCGCATCGATCTCGGCATCGGCCGCGCCCCCGGTACCGACTACCGGACGGCGATGGCGCTGCGCGGCGGTCGTGGGCCCGGTGGCGCCGAGCTGCCCCAGCAGCTCGGCCAGCTGCTCGCCTTCGCCGGGTTGAAGGATTGGCCGGAGAACCACCCCTTCGGCCCGGTCAGCCCGGCGCCCGGCGAGCCGCCGCTCGACCCGGTTCGCGCCGCGCCTGACGACGCGCCGCTGCCACCCGTGTTCCTGCTCGGCTCCAGCGACTTCTCGGCCCAGGTGGCGGCCGAGGCCGGCCTCGGCTTCGCCTTCGCCGGCCAGATCAACCCGGAGGAGGCGGTGCCGATGCTGCGCCTCTACCGCGAGCGCTTCCAGCCCTCGGAGCTGTGGGCCGAGCCGTACGCGATCCTCAGCCACAACGCGGTCTGCGCTCCGACCGAGGAGGAGGCGCAGCGCCTCGCGGCGCCCGCCCGCGTCGCCTTCCGCCGGCTGCGCGCCGGTGCGCCGACGCCGCTGCCGAGCCCCGAGGAGGCCGCCGCCGAGGACGCTCCGGCAGAGCCCGCCGACGAGCATCGAGTCGCATGCGGATGGTCGTCGGGTCGCCCGCCTTCGTCCGTGAGACCTACGAGGAGCTGCTCGCCCGCAGCGGCGCCGACGAGCTGATGCTGATGGGCTCGACCCACGGCGCCGCCGAGCGGATGCGCTCCTACGAGCTGATCGCCGAGGCCTTCGGGCTCGAGCGCGGCTCAGCCGGAAGCCGGCGGCGAGGACAGCGCCGCGGCGATCCGCTCCGCGTAGAAGCGGTGCCCGGCGGGGCTCAGGTACTCGGGGTCGTCGCCCAGCAGCGGGTCGACGCCGCGCGCCTTGGTCGCGGCGAGCATGTCGACGAGGAGGTCGGGGCCGGCCTCACGGGCCGCGCTGAGCTGCAGGTCGAGGCCATAGCTGAGCGCCGCCGTCCCGGCTGAGCCCGCCGCCGCGCGCCAGGCGCGCGAGCCCGCGTAGTCGGGGTAGGCGACGTAGACGATGCGGACGTGCGGATTCCGTCTGCCGGATTGCCGCGAACGTGCGGCCCAGGTTGCGGCCGCTCGCGCTCGATCGCGCTGCAACGCGGCGCCGGCCGAGTCGGCGCCCGCGCCGGCCGCGGCGACGCCGTCGCTCGCGCCGATCGCCTCCTGCAGGTCGTTGCCGCCGACCGTGACGAGGACGACGTCGGCATCGTCCAGCTGCGGTCGCGAGGCGATCGCTCGAAGAGCGGCGCGCCCGGCAGCCAGTCGGAGCTCGTCGAGCCCGGCTCGGCCAGGTTGGTCGTCTCGACGCCGCGGACACCGTCGCGGCGTGCCGCGGCCGGGAGCAGGTCGGCGTAGGTTGGCGGCGCCTCGGTCGCCAGGCTGTCGCCGATCAGAAGGACGCGGTCGCCGGCGCGGAGCAGCGGCTTCGGCCCGGGCTCGGCTGCGGCCTGGGCGGGCGCCGCCAGGCTCTCGTTGGCGTTGCCGGTGTCCGCGGCGGGCGCACTTTCGCCGCAGCCGGCGCCGAGCATCAGCGCAATCGCCGCCGCTGCCGCGGCCAACAGCGACCGGCGGCTCAAAAGTCCGACGGCAGGATCGTCGGCTTGACGGTCCCGTAAAGCCACTGCTGGAAGTACTGGTCGAGCTTCTCGAGGTCGGCGCCGGCGAGGCCGCTGTCGGCCTTCGCCAGGGCAATGAACTGCGGCCGTGCTGATGTTGCCGTAGCCGTAGGTGCCCTCGATGTCGCGGGCGAAGGCGAAGAACGCGTCGTCGCCGACGATCTGCCTCAGGCCCTCGAGCATCATCGGCGCCCGTACGTAGGTCGGGAAGTCGGCGAACAGGTTGGCCGGATCGCCGTCGAGCGTCGCCGGCGCGATCGACCAGTCCGACGCCTTGGCGCCGGCGTAGTTGCTGTCGAAGATGTCGGCGGGGCGTCTCCGTCGCGCCGTTCGCCGTGTAGTCCCAGTACCAGGTCGACCACTCTGCCCAGCCCTCGTTGAACCAGATGTCGGACCACTGAGCGGGGGAGACCGAGTCGCCGAACCACTGGTGCGCGAGCTCGTGCAGCATCGTCGCGTCGCTGCGCCCGAGGTAGGCATACGCCGGCTTCGTCTGGACCTCGAGCGCGTAGCCGAGGGTCGGTACCTGGTCGAAGATGCCGCCGACCGAGTCGAAGGGGTAGGGGCCGAAGCGGTCGGCGAGGAAGTTGATCATCGACGGGGTTCGCGCGAACGAGGCGTCCAGGGCGGTCTTCTGGGCCGGCGTCGCGGTCGAGTCGATCGCCTCGTAGGTGGGGAGGGTGAGGCCTGTCGCCGTCTCGGTCATGTGGCCCTCCGTATACGTGAAGCGGCCGACCGTCGCCGTCGTCAGGTACGTCGCGGTCGGATCGTCCTCGTTCCAGGTCCAGCGCCGCTCGCCGTCGCCAACCGGGACCCGGCTCTGGCAGCTCGCCGGCGCCGAGCGCCACGTACTGCTTCGGCACGGTGATCGCGACCTGGACCGAGGCCTTGTCGGACGGGCACGTTGTTGCTCGGGAACCAGCCGGCGGCGCCGACCGGCTCGTTGACGACGAGGCCGCCGTCGCAGGTCGCGGGGGTCGCGACGACGATGCAGGCGCGGACCCAGCCCTCGCTCGAGCCGTCCGGGTCGGTGATCTCGACGGGCTTGCCCGTGTAGGTGACGGCGACCGTTGAACGTCGAGCCCTTCGGGATGCCTTCGGGTGGCGTGACGACCAGCTTCACCGGCTGGGTCGCGCCGGCCAGCTTCGGCTTCGCATCGGCGAGCCGGAACTGCGCCTGCTTGCCGTCGACCTTCACGTGGCTGATCGCGAGCCGCTGGAAGTCCATCGAGAACCGCCCCAGATTCTGGGTTGCGGTCGCGGTCATCGTCGACCGCGTGCCGGCGCCGAACCGATTGTTCGCCGGGTTGTAGGCGAGGTCGATCGAGTAGTGGCCGGCGTCGTAGCCGGTGTTGCCGATCTGCGGGAAGAGCTCGGTCGCCGGCGCTCATTCCGCCGGGCTTGAAGGTCGGCGGAAGGGGAGGCGCCTTGACCACGAGTGGGCGGGTCGCGCTCCGGCAGCGCAGCCGGGAGCCGTCGCCGTGGCGGCGGACGCAGGCGGCGATCTCCCAGGAGGCCTCGACCCTCGGCGCCGTTCGGCGCCAGCGCCGTCGGAACGGTGAAGCGCAAGTTGAGCGACCGCTTGCGATGCGGGCCGAAGTGCCGGTCCGGCTTCAGCACGAGGCGCTTGCCCGTCTTCGCGCCGGCCTCGCGCGGAACGATCAGCTTGACGTCGCTGCGCCCGGAACGCCGGCCGCTGTTGCGAATCGTGGTGGTCAGCTTCACGGTGTCGCCGACCGCAACCGCGCCGGCCGGCAGCCCGCCTGACGCGGGTGACGCTGAGCCGGGCCTTGCCCTTCTTTGCGTTGCTCGCGGAGGCGGCGCCCGCCGACGCCGGCAGAGACCACCAGCGCGACCGCGAGGACGAGCGCGGGAAGGAGGGCGGTATCGCGAGGACGGGCGAGCATCGTGCGGGGGGCCGCGCCCTGGCCGCGGCCCGGGCGCATTCTCCCACCGGATCCGTGCCTGCGCTGCTGCACCCTGGTCGTCTTCCACGTCAGCGACCCCTCCGCGCTGTCGGCGTCGCGCCGCGGGGATATGGTGCAGACCATGGGAGAGGTTGAAACCGTCGGCGGGCCGATCGATGCGGCGTCACTCGGCCGGACCCTCGGCCACGAGCACCTGCGCTCCACCTCCGAGGCGGTCCGCACGCAGTTCCCGCACCTCTACGACGAGGCCGAGGAGGAGCGCTACGCGATCGAGCAGATCGAGCGGGCGATGGCGCACGGCGTCAAGACGATCGTCGACCCGGCCTGCATGGACCTCGGCCGCGACGCCCGTTTCGCCCAGCGCGTCGTCGAGAAGACCGGCATCCAGCTCGTCATGTGCACCGGCATCTACGGCGCCCACTACACGTTCATCCCGCAGCACTTCGCCAACTTCGATCCCGAGCGAGCTCGTCGCCGCCTTCGTCCACGACATCGAGGTCGGGATCCAGGGCACGGACGTCAAGGCCGCATTCCTCAAGTGTGCCGTCGACGAGCCGGGCATCACCGAGCACGTCGAGCGCGTGCTCCGCGCCTGCGCCGAGGCGAGCAAGCGCACGGGGCGGCCGATCATGGCCCACTCCCACCCCGGCACCCGCCGCGGGCTCGAGATCATGGACATCTTCGACGAGCGAGGGCATCGATCCCTCGATGGTCCAGGTCGCCCATACCGGCGACACCGACGATCTCGACTACATCGAGGAGCTCCTGCAGCGAGGCCCATACATCGGCATGGACCGCTACGGGCTCGACATCATCCTGCCGACCGAGCAGCGCAACGCGACCGTCGCCGCGCTGGTCGAGCGCGGTCACGCGGAGCGGATGACGCTCTCGCAGGACGCCTGCGCGACGATCGACTGGTTCCCGCGCGAGATGGTCGCCCAGATGGCGCCCAACTGGCACTTCACCTACATCTTCGAGACGATCCTCGGCCAGCTCCACGAGCTCGGCGTCAGCGAGGAGCAGACCGAGGCGATGCTCGGCACCAACGTGCACGCCTGGCTGGTCCGCTGAGCCACCGGCGACGCCGAACGAGAAGAGCCCGGACCTCGCGGCCCGGGCTCTCCGGTAGTCCTTCTCTTGCGGCGTCCTAGCGCAGGAAGAGGATCTCCGAGTACTTCGGCAGCGGCCAGAGGTCGTCGGGGATGACGCCCTCGAGCTTGTCGACGACCTCGCGGACGTCGGCGAGCGCGGCGAGCTGTCCGTCGCGGGCGTGCTTGGCGGCCTCGAGTCCCTCGAGATCGGTCGGGTCGTTCGCCTCGGCGAGCTTGCCGAGCGCCTCGAGCAGGTCGTCGGTCAGCGTCCGGACCTCGGTCTCGATTACCTCGATGTCGGCGTCGTCGAGCATCTCCAGGTAGCGGACCGCGGCCGGCACGATCATCGTCTTGGCGATCCGGAAGCCGGTCTCCGCCTCGATGTTGGCCTTGATCACGTACTGCTCGAGCCAGACCTCGTAGCGGGCCTCGAGCTCGCGCTCGCTGAGCACGCTGTAGCGGTCGAAGGCCGCGATCGTGTCCGGCGCGAGCACCTCGGGCAACGCGTCAGGCGTCGAGCGCAGGTTCTTGAGCCCGCGCGACTCCGCCTCGGCATGCCACTCGTCCGAGTAGTTGTCGCCCATGAAGCAGACGACCTTGTTCGCCGTGTACGAGTCCTTGACGACGGCCGCGACGCGCTCGGCGACCTCGCCCGTCTTCGACTCGAGCTGGTCGGCAAGGTCGTCGATTGCCTCGGCGACGATCGTGTTCAGGACGGTGTTCGGGAAGGCGAGCGACATGCTCGATCCGAGCGCCCGGAACTCGAACTTGTTGCCGGTGAAGGCGAACGGCGAGGTCCGGTTGCGGTCGCCACCGTCCATCGGCAGCGGCGGCAGCACCGGCGTGCCGAGGCCGAGGAAGCTCCCCGGCGTGTTCGGGTCGCCCTGGCCGGTGGCGATCGCCTCGAAGACCTTCTCGAGCTCGGCGCCGAGGAAGATCGAGATGATCGCGGGCGGCGCCTCGTTCGCGCCGAGCCGGTGATCCTGGCCGATGTTCGCGACCGAGGCCCGGAGCAGCCCCTGGTGCTTGTTGACGGCCTGGATCACCGCGGCGCAGAAGAACAGGAAGTTCGTGTTCTCCGACGGCGTGTCGCCCGGGTCCATCAGGTTGGTCCCCGTGTCGGTGCCCATCGACCAGTTGTTGTGCTTGCCGGAGCCGTTGACGCCGGCGAACGGCTTCTCGTGCAGCAGGCAGATCAGCCCGTACTTGCGGGCGACGCTCTGCATGATCTGCATCGTCAGCTGCTGGTGATCGGAGCCGACGTTCGAGTTCTCGAAGATCGGTGCGATCTCGTACTGACCCGGGGCGACCTCGTTGTGCCGCGTCTTGACCGGCACGCCGAGCTTGATCAGCTCGAGCTCGGTGTCCATCATGCAGGCGAGCACGCGCTCGGGGATCGACCCGAAGTAGTGGTCGTCGAGCTCGTGGCCCTTCGGCGGCAGCTGCGCCGAACAGCGTGCGGCCCGTCGTGTACAGGTCGGGCCGCTCGTAGTAGTACTGCTCGTCGATCAGGAAGTACTCCTGCTCGGGGCCGACCGTCGTGAACACGCGCTGGCTCTCGCTGTCGCCGAGCAGCCGCAGGGCGCGGATCGCGGCCTTCGAGAGGCCGTCCATCGAGCGCAGCAGCGGGATCTTCGCGTCGAGCGCCTCGCCGGTCCACGAGGCGAAGGCCGTCGGGATGCAGAGCAGTGCCCCGTTCGGGTTCTCGAGGATGAAGGCCGGGCTCGTGGGGTCCCAGGCCGTGTAGCCGCGCGCCTCGAAGGTGGCGCGGATGCCGCCGGTCGGGAACGAGGAGGCGTCGGGCTCGCCCTGGATCAGCTCCTTGCCGGAGAAGCCGGCGATCGAGCCGCCCTTGCGGTCGGGCTCGAAGAACGAGTCGTGCTTCTCCGCCGTCAGTCCGGTGAGCGGCTGGAAGACGTGGGTGAAGTGGGTGCAGCCATTCTCCAACGCCCACTGCTTCATCGCCTCGGCGACCTCGTCGGCGAGCGAGGAGTCGAGCGGCTCCCCGGCGTCGAGCGTTGCCTGCAGCTTCTTGTAGGTGTCCTTGGAGAGGCGATCGCGCTGGATATCGCCGGAGAAGACGTTCGAACCGAAGGGGATCCCCTCGTCTTCGATCAGGTTGGTCTGGCCCAGCGGCTCACCGTCGGGCGTCCAGGTGCCCGCGCTTACGTTGTGCTTGCGGGCTCGGGTGACGTTGGTCATGCGGTGCAATTCTCCTCGTCTGTCGTTCAACAGCAGCGAAGAACGTTCGTCTCCGATCGCACGCTGCCGGTCAAGTTGTGGGAAGGCAGAACCTTACGGCGAGCGGCTTCGGCCGTGTTGTCCAGGGGTACAAAGATCGCGGCGGGAGTTTCTCCGGGCGGTAGTCGGCGTTTGGTCGCACGGGTGCGACCGGCTAGCATCCGAGGCCCGGGGCGTAGTAATGAGCGCGATTCGGGAGAGAGGAACCTCCTATGAATCCGACCGCGCCCGAGCCCACCGGCGAATCCGCCGACCCCCTCTGGCGGGAGGCAATCGCCCCGTACACCCGGCCGCGGCCGTGGCGCACGGCTCTTGACATCCTCACGGGGCCCGTCGCCTACCTCGCCCTCTGGCCGCTCATGGTCGCGCTGCTCGGCACCTCCTACTGGCTCACGCTCGCCGTCGCCGTGCTCGCCTCGGGCTTCCTGCTTCGCACCTTCATCCTCTTCCACGACTGCACGCACGGCTCGCTGTTCGCCTCCCGCAAGGCGAACCTCTGGTTCGGTCGCTTCTTCGGGCTCCTCGTCCTGCACCCGTTCGCCGCCTGGCGGCACTCGCATGCCGTCCATCACGGCTCGGCTGGCGACCTCGATCGCCGGGGAACGGGCGACGTGATGACGATGACCGTCACCGAGTACGAGCAGGCCGGCCTGCGCGCCCGCTTCACGTACCGCCTGTTCCGCAACCCGGCCGTCATGTTCGGCATCGGGCCGATCTGGTCCCTGGTCATCCAGCCGCGCCTCTTGCCGAAGCGCGGCAGCGCCGCGCACCGGCACAGCGTCATGCTTACCAATGCCGCGATCGCGGTGACGGTGCTCGCCGTCTGCTTTGCGATCGGCTGGCAGGCGTTTCTGCTGATCCAGCTGCCGATGGTGATGCTCGCGGGCTCCGCGGGGGTGTGGCTCTTCTTCGTCCAGCACCAGTTCGAGGACGTCTACTGGGAGTCGGGCGAGCAATGGAGCTACGCCGAGGCTGCGCTGCAGGGCAGCTCTTATCTGAAGCTGCCGCAGCCGCTGCAGTTCTTCACCGGCAACATCGGCCTGCACCACGTCCACCATCTCAACGCGCGCGTGCCGAACTACAACCTGCAGGCGGCGCACGACGAGCTGCCGGTCTTCGCCGACGTGCCCGTACTGACGATGCGCGAGAGCTTCCGCTGCAGCAGGCTGAAGCTGATCGACGAGCGCACCGGCAGGCTGATGACGTTCAAGCAGGCGCGCCGCCTGCGGATGCGTACGGCCGCTCGGCCCGCGCCGACGCCCGCCGGCTGACGCCGCCAGGGCGCCGGGTGGCCCGGCAGCCCAGGCCCGAGCCTGGGACGATCACCGCGTGAGCTCCCCGCCCGCGCCACGGAAGCCTCCCGAGATGCCGAGGACCGAGCGCGTCCTGCCTGGGATCTGGCGCCTGCGCCTGCCCTGCCCCTGGCCCGGCGTCCCGCACGTGAACGCCTGGGCGCTCGCGGCTGGCGACGGCGTCGTCCTCTTCGACACCGGCGTCGGCGGCCCGTCCGCGGAGGGTCAGCTCGAGATGGCGCTGCGCCAGGCAGGCTTCTCGCTGCGTGACGTTCGCCTGCTCGTCTGCACGCATTCGCACTCCGACCACTACGGCGCCGCGGGGACGGTGGTCGACGCGGCGGGCTGCGAGTTGTGGATGCACCCCGCCTGGGGGCACATCCGCGGCATCGTCGAGGACCCTGACGGCGCCTGGGATCGGCGGATCGAGGTCGCCCGTCAGGCCGGTGTGCCGAGGGCCGCGCTCGAGGCCTACGAGAAGCGCCGCAACGAGCCGCCACTGGTCGACCGCCTGGTCGAGCCCGACCGCGACCTCGTCGACGGGGTCGAGGTCGAGACCGACGCCGGCTCCTGGCGCGTTTACGAGACGCCGGGTCACGCGCCCTCACACGTCATCCTGCACCAGCCCGAGCGCCGCCTGATGATCTCCGGCGATCACCTGCTCGGCCGGGTCTCGGTCTTCTTCGACCAGGGCCACACGCCTGATCCGGTGGGGGAGTTCCTCGAGTCGCTCGAGCGCGTTCGCGATCTCGGCACGGACCTGTGTCTCGCCGGCCACGGCCGGCCCTTCCGCGGGATCCCGGCGAAGGTCGACGCCAACCGGGAGATGACGCTCGCCCAGCTCGGCGGGGTCCGCGCCTCGCTCGAGCAGGGGCCGCGGAGCCCGTACGAGGTCGTCGAGGACATGCTCGGCGCCGACTACTCACCGGCGACGGCCGCCTGGGGCCTGCAGCTCGCGCTTGCCCACCTCGACCATCTGCAGGCGACGGGCGAGGCCGTCTCGCGCGCCGAGGGCGAGCACAAGGTCTGGGAGCTCGCGGCGGCAAGCTGAGCGACCGGCGGCGCCTCAGCCGCTGCCGACGCCGCCGGAGTTGCCGCTGCCGTGATGGTGCTTGTGGCCGCCGCCGTGCTTCTTGCCGCCATGGTGCTTGCCGCCGTGCTTGTGCGGCTTCCCCGGATGACCCTTGCCGCTGCCCTTGTCGCCGGGCCGCGCCGAGTGCGGTGCGAAGCGGCTGTAGCGCTTGTTGTCGACCTGCTTGCGCAGGGCCTCCTCGCTCGCCGGGTAGTGCTGGATCAGGAACGGGTTGCCTTTGCCGAAGCCCTGGAAGTAGACGAGCATGTGCACGCGGTTGTGCGACTCCGCCCACTCGTGCAGCTGGTTGACGAAGGTCGGGTTGTCGGCGTCCCACGGCGACCACTCGCCGACCACGAACGGGAAGTTCTTGCGCGACTTGTAGAAGCGCTCGAGGCCGGCGAAGTTCGGGTACTTGCCGTAGATGTCGGCGGACACCCAGTCGACGAAGCGACTGCCTGGCCAATAGACGGCCGGGCGGTTCTTATGGAGGTCGGGTGAGCCCGCTGTCTGCGGGCACCAGATGAACGAGACGGGGGCCCGGTGCAGATGCTTCGGCGCATGCCGCGCCTTGATCCGCGGCAGCCCCTGTCGCAGCAGCCTGTGGTTGACCCTGCCGCGCGGCCCGCCGCGGACGATCAGCACCGTCCGCCGCCAGGCGCGACGGAACCACGAGGTCTTGTGTTGGCGGCCGCGGCCAGATCCGTCTGCGTTGAAGGCCGCGTAGGGGTTCCAGTGGCCGTTCATCTCCGGCAGCAGCCGGATGTAGGTCGGCCGTCCCCACTCGGAGAGGAACTTGTTGAGCCGGACCAGGTACCCGTCGCCCTTGCCGGTGGCGATCGCGCGCGGGCTGATCGTCTCCCCGCACTCGTAACAGGGCGAGGTCGAGATGCTGAGCATGCCGCGCGTCTCGGTCCGCTTCCAGCGCTGCTTGTAGTCCTTCAGTGGCTGCCCCCAGGCGGTGAACGCCTGCATGACGGGGACGTGGCGGTCGATCGCGTCGGTGAAGTCGAAGTAGGCGCTCTTGTTGCCGAGGTCGCTGACCCCCTCGTAGATGTGGTTCTTCGGGGGCATGTATTCGCGCGCGCTCGCCGGTGCGGCGAGGGCTGCCAGCAGTGCGATTGCCGCCACGGCAGCGAGCGCTGCCAGCGGAAGCCGGTAGGTGGGATGTCCTGGCGGAGCGTCCAAGCCGAGCATCGACGGAATCGGGACGGGCGGCCGGCTGGCCCTGCCGCCCCGTACCCGGAAACCGATGGTAGGCCGAGGGTTGCGGCGGCCCCTCCGTTCGCGTGGCCGCTGCAGGCGGGCGCCCAGCCCTGCGCCGGCGAAGCACCGGGCCGAGCGACATCGATGGTCTAGAGTCGCCCCCGGCTCCGGCGACCCCGCTGGCGATGCCACCCGTAGACCGATGCCGCTCGTCCCAGACGTGATCACGGCGCCCGCCGCGCGGATCGGCGCGGCCGCCCA
Source organism: uncultured Solirubrobacterales bacterium (assembly GCA_963850625.1). GTDB lineage: Bacteria > Actinomycetota > Thermoleophilia > Solirubrobacterales > 70-9 > CAXMST01. Next base: position 356,255 of record CAWKLZ010000006.1, on the reverse strand, counting down.
GAACGCCCTCGAGGTGGCCCGTTTCGGCGGCCTTCAGATCGAGGAGCAGCCGAGCCCCTACGAGGTCTTTGCCGAGCGCGGCATCTACCGCCTGCGGCGCTACTACCCGCCCGATCGTGCCGACGGCAAGCGTCCCGACGTGCCCGGCGATCGTCCTCGTGCCGCCGATGATGCTCGCCGCTGAGGTCTACGACGTGGCCCCGACGAGCAGTGCCGTGACGATCCTGCACGCGCACGGCGTCGAGCCCTGGGTGATCGACTTCGGCGCACCGGAGAAGGAGGAGGGCGGGCTCGAGCGCTCGCTCACCGACCACGTGCTCGCCGTCTCCGAGGCGATCGACCTGATCGCCGCGGAGACCGGCAGCGACGTTCACATCGGCGGCTACAGCCAGGGCGGGATGTTCTGTTACCAGGCCGCCGCCTACCGCCGCAGTCGCTCGATCGCCAGCGTCGTCGTCTTCGGCAGCCCCGTCGACTCGCGCGGAACGCTGACCTTCGGCCTCCCCGAGGAGATCATGACCCGCGGCGCCGCCTTCCTCGCCGACAACGTGCTCGCCCGCACGGCGCTGCCGGCGTGGGCCAGCCGCACCGGCTTCCGGCTCATGGACCCCGGCAAGTCGCTGCGCCAGCGGATCCAGTTCCTCCGCCAGCTCCACGACCGCGAGGCGCTCTTGCCGAAGGAGCGCCAGCGCCGCTTCCTCGAGGCCGAGGGCTGGGTTGCCTGGCCGGGGCCGGCGCTTGCCGAGGTCGTCAAGCAGTTCGGCGTCCACAATCGGATGGTCTCCGGCGGCTTCGTGATCGAGGACCGGCTCGTGACGCTCGCCGACCTGACCTGCCCGGTGCTCGCCTTCGTCGGCGACACGGACGACATCGCGCCGCCGCACACGGTTCGCGCCGTCACGCGGGCGGCGCCGCGGGCCGAGGTCTACGAGCGCACGCTGCCGGCCGGCCACTTCGGGCTCGTCGTCGGCTCGACCTCGGTCGAGACGACCTGGCCGACGGTCGCCGCCTGGTGCCGCCACCGGGCGGGCAAGGGACCGCTGCCCGAGGGCGTTGGCCCCGTCCGCGAGGACGACGCGGACGAAGGCGGCGCTATCGGTGGCCGGCTCGGCACCGGCCTGGAGCTTGCCGCGGGCGCCGGCCTCGGTGCCGCCCAGGCACTCGCCGGCGCCGCCCTCGGCTCGGCCCGCACGGCGCGTTCGCTGCTCGGCGAGGGCGCCGGTCAGTTCGGCCGCCTCAACCGGCTCGGCCGGATCAGCCCCGGCACGCGGATCTCGTTCGGCCTGCTGATCGACGAGCAGGCGAAGCGCTCGCCCGACGACGTCGCGCTGCTCTTCGAGGACCGCGGCCACACGCGGGCGGCCGTCAACGAGCGGATCGACAACGTCGTCAAGGGCCTGCTGCAGACCGGCGTCCGCCAGGGCGAGCACGTCGGCGTGCTCATGCAGACGCGGCCGAGCGCGCTGACTGCGGTTGCCGCCCTGAGCCGGATGGGCGCGGTCGCGGTGCTCATGCGGCCCGACGGCGATCACGTGCGCGAGGCGGAGCTCGGCAAGGTGACGCGGATCATCTGCGACCCGCAGAACGGCGAGCGGACCGCGCCGGAGACCGGGCGGCAGGTCTACGTGCTCGGCGGGGGCGGCGGTCCCCGCAAGCTGCCGGGCGGGCTGATCGACATGGAGCAGATCGACCCGGACGAGGTCCGGGTTCCGGCCTGGTACCGCCCTGATCCGGGCCGCGCCGGCGATCTCGCCTTCATCCTCTTCACCGGGGCCGGCGAACGCACGCGCGCGAACCGGATCACGAACGGGCGCTGGGCGCTTTCGGCGTTCGGCACCGCCTCCTCGGCGGCGCTCTCGGACCTCGACACGGTCTACAGCGCGACGCCCGTCTATCACCCCTCGGCGTTGCTGATGACGATCGGCGGCGCCGTCGCCGGCGGCTCGCGCCTCGCCGTCGCCGAGGACGTCACGCCCGCAGAACTTCTGGGACGAGGTGCGGCGCTACGGCGCGACGCGTCGTCTCCTACACGTGGACGATGCTCGATGAGATCGCCGAAGGACCGCCCGATCCCGGCGAGCATCACCACCCGGTGCGGCTCTTCATCGGCTCCGGTATGCCGCGCTCGACCTGGAAGAAGGTGAGCGAGCGCTTCGCGCCGGCCCGCGTGCTCGAGTTCTACGCGTCGACGGAGGGCGACGCCGTGCTCGTCAACCTGACCGGCGAGAAGGCCGGCTGCAAGGGCCGGCCGCTGCCGGGCAGCGCCGAGGTGCGGATCGCCCGCTACGACACCGTTCGCCGGCCGCCTGATCGAGGGCCCAGACGGCTTTGCCGAGCCCTGCGCACGGCTCGAGGTCGGGATGCTGCTTGCCCGCGTGCGCCCGGAGGCCGTCAACTCGAGCGGCACGCTGCGCGGCGTCTTCGAGGCCGGCGACGCCTGGCTGCGAGACCGGGCGATCTGTTTCGCCGGGACGTCGACGGTGACTTCTGGCTCGTCGACCACGTGCCGGCGCTCGTCCGTACCGCCGCCGGCGTCGTCGCCGCCGGCCCGATCCAGGACGCGCTCGGCGACCTGCCCGCCGTCCGGCTCGCCGTCGCCTACGGCATCGGCGCGGTCTCCGTCGCGGCCGTGCGGCTCCGCGAGGGCAAGGAGCTCGACCGCGTCCGAGCTCGATCGCGTGCTCGGTCCGCTCGGCTCGCCCGGGCGCCCGCAGCTCGTCCGGCTCGTTGAGAAGATCCCGGTGACCACCTGGTACCGGGTCCGGACCAGCTGCGCTCTGCGAGCAGGGCATCCCGGAGCCGGCGAAGCCCGCGAGCGCCTGGTACTGGGACGAGAAGCGGGGCGGCTACCGCCCCCTGACGAAGACGGCGCGCGAGCGCCTGTTGAAGGGAGCGAAGTGAGCCGATGCCGAACTTGACGCTGACGAGGAGGATCGAGGCGCCCGCAGAGGTCGTCTTCGAGACGATCACCGACCACGCCGCCTACCCGAGCTTCACGCCGATCCGGCGCGCCGAGCTCGAGCGCGAGGGCGCCGAGGCGCCGAACGGCGTCGGCGCGATCCGGGCCCTGCACATCGCCGGCCCGCCGATCCGTGAGCGCGTGATCGGCTATGAGCCGCCCCGCAGCTTCTCCTACGAGGTCCTCTCCGGCATTCCCGTCCGGAGTCAGGTCGGGACGGTCAGCCTCGAGCCGGCCGGTGGCGGCTGCGAGCTGCGCTACGAGATCGAGATCGAGCCGGCCATGCCGCTCACCGGGCCGCTCACGGCGGCGCTCACCCGGCTTGCGATCGGCCGCCTGATGGCGGGCGTTGCCGCCGAGGCCGAGCGCCGGGCACCCGCCTTCGCCACGTGAGGCGCCGATGACGCGGGTCCTGTTCGTCTGCCTCGGCAACATCTGCCGCTCGCCGACGGCGGAAGCGGTGATGCGTGGCCTCGTCGCCGAACGCGGGCTCGACGGCGAGATCGAGATCGACAGCGCCGGGGTCGGCTCCTGGCACATCGGCAATCCGCCCGACGAGCGCGCGGTCGCCGCCGGGGCGAAGCGCGGGATCACGCTCGGGGGCAGCGCGCGCCAGGTCTCGCGGCAGGACTTCGAGCGCTTCGACTGGATCGTCGCGATGGACGAGCGCAACCTCGAGAGCCTGCAGGAGCTCGCCGCGGGCGATCCCGGTATCCGAGACCCCGTGCTGTTGCGTAGTTTCGATCCCGAATCCGTCGCCGCCGGCGAGCTCGAAGTCCCCGACCCCTACTACGGCGGCGAGGATCACTTCGATGCCGTCGTCGAGATCGTCCAGCGTGGCTGCGAGGGCCTGCTCGCCGCGATCCAGAAGCAGCTCTGACGCGGGCTGCATATGATCGCCGCCATGGCGACGCTCGATTTCTCCCGCACTGTTTCCGCCCCGATCGAGACTGTCTGGGAGGTGGTGGCCGACCTCCGCGGCATGTCCGACTTCACGCGCTTCCGGAAGATCGAGATCGAGCGGGAGGGCGACCCGCCGCCCAACGGCCTCGGGGCGATCCGCAAGCTCTACCTCGTCGGCCCGCCGGTGCGCGAGGAGATCATCACCTTCGACCCGCCGCACCGATTCGCCTACAGGATGCTCTCCGGCGTGCCGACCAAGGACCACGTCGGCACGATCGAGCTGACGCCCGCCGGCGAGGGCCAGACCCGGATGAGCTACGTGCTCGAGACGGCGGGCGCGATTCCCGGCACGACCTTTGCGATCAAGGCGTTGATGCAGAACGTGGTCGAGGGCATCGCCGCCGGGATCAAGTCCGAGGCGGAGAAGCGGGCCGCCTGAGCCGGCCCGAGGACGAGCCCCTCGCCGCGGCACTCGAGAGGGCGCTCGGCTCCCGGCCCGCTTCCCTGCGGGCGGTCTCCGGCGGCTCGATCAACGACGCCGCCGCGGCCGAGCTCGCGTGACGGGCGCCGCGCCTTCGTCAAGACGCGGGCCGGCGTCGATCCGAGTGAGTACGAGGACGAGGCCGCCGGGCTGCGCTGGCTCGCCGAGGGTGATGTGCCCGTGCCGGAGGTGCTCGGGGTCGGCGCGGATCCGGCCTTCCTCGCGTTGCAGTGGATCGAGCCGGGGTCGGTCGACGCGGCGGGGGCCGAGGCGTTCGGGCGGGGCCTGGCGCGGCTGCACGCTCTGGGCGCGCCGGCCCCGGGATGGATGCCCCAGGGCGATGGCAGCGACGGGGGCGCCGGGCGCCAGCGGCTCGGCTCGCTCGGGCTCGACGTCAAGCCGGGGGAGACGTGGGCGTCGGTCTACGCGCGAGCAGCGGCTGCTGCCGCTGCTGCGGATGGCGGCGGAGCGCGGCGCGATCGGCGCCGGCGGGGTCGAGGCCGTGGAGGCGGTCTGCGCGCGGATCGAAGGGTTGGCCGGACCGGAGGAGCCACCCGCGCGGCTGCACGGTGACCTGTGGGGCGGCAACGTGCTCGCCGACGAGGACGGCCGCGCCTGGCTGATCGACCCCTCCGCCCACGGCGGCCATCGCGAGATGGACCTGGCGATGCTGCGGCTGTTCGGCAATCCCGGCGGGCGAGCGGGTCTTCGCCGCCTACGAGGAGGCGGCGCCGCTCGCCGATGGCGCGGCCGAGCGGGTCGAGCTCTGGCAGCTGCAGCCGCTGCTCGTCCACGCGGTCCTGTTCGGCGGTTCCTACGGTGCCGCCGCGGAGAGCGCCGCCCGCCGCTACCTCTGAGGTCGGCCTCCCGTTCTTCATCGACTTTCCCAGCCATATGCTGGGAAAGTCGGTATGGAACGCCGCCGGCATCGCCGCGGGGCCCTCTACGCCTGCCAGACTGGCGGCGATGGACCTCGAGCTGCTCGAAAAGACCCTCGCGGACGCGGGTGAGCCCTCCTTCCGTGCCCGTCAGGTGTGGGAGTGGGCCTGTTCGGGAGTGCATTCCTACGGGCAGATGACGAACCTGCCGAAGGAGCTTCGCGGTCGCCTCGAGGCGGAGGTGCCGTTCTCGACCCTGTACGCGGCCGACAAGGCGCTCGCCTCCGACGGGACCGAGAAGGTGCTCTTCAACACGCTCGACGGCCGGCCGATCGAGGCCGTGCTGATGCGCTTCCGCGATGGGCGCCGCTCGGTCTGCGTCTCCAGCCAGTCCGGTTGCCCGCTGACCTGCGACTTCTGCGCGACCGGGCGGATGGCCTTCGGCCGGAACCTGACCGCCTCCGAGATCCTCGACCAGGTCCTGCACTTTCGCCGGATCGAGCCCGTCAACCACCTCGTCTTCATGGGCATGGGGGAGCCGCTGATGAACTTCGACGCCGTGATCGCGGCGGCCGAGCGGCTGCCCGAGGCCGGGATCGCGATCTCGCACACGACCGTCTCGACCGTCGGCTGGATCCCCGGGATCGAGCGGCTCGCGGACGAGGGCCCGCGGATCCGCCTGGCGCTCTCGCTGCACGCGGCCGAGGAGGACGTACGCAGCGAGCTGATGCCTGTCAACGACCGCTACCCGCTGCGCGACGTCCTCGCCGCCTGCCTGCGCTGGCGCGAGCGTCGTGGCAAGCGGGTCTTCATCGAGTATCTGATGCTCGACGGCATCAACGACGCGCCTGATCAGGCGGTCGTCCTTGCCGAGCAGTTGCGCCCGCGCGAGGCCTTCAAGGTCAACCTGATCCCCTACAACCCGACCCCGGGCCGCTATTCGGGCTCGAGCCCGGAGGCAATCGAGGCCTTCTCGTCGGTGCTCCGCGAGCGCGGCATCCCGAACACGATCCGCCTCACCCGCGGCCGCGACATCGCGGCCGCCTGCGGCCAGTTGGCGGTCTCGGCGGGCTAGTCCGAGAGCTCGATGTTGGCGATGCCCTGGGGCTCCACCGGGCGATCGCGGCCGTCGGTCTCAGTGCCCTCGATCGCGTCGACGGCGTCCATCCCGGAGACGACCTTGCCGAAGACTGTGTGCTTGCCGTCGAGCCAGGGCGCGGCCTCGGTCGTGACGATGAAGAACTGCGAGCCGTTCGTGTTCGGGCCGGCGTTCGCCATCGCGAGCGCGCCACGCTCGATCTTGTGCTGGTTGAACTCGTCCTCGAACGTGTAGCCGGGGCCTCCGGTTCCGGTGCCCTCGGGGCAGCCGCCCTGGACCATGAAGTCGGAGATCACGCGGTGGAAGATGAGTCCGTCGTAGAAGCCGTCGCCGGCGAGCTTGCGGAAGTTCTCGACCGTCTTCGGAGCGTCCTCATCGAAGAGCTCGAACTCGATCGGGCCTGCATTGGTGTGCATCGTTGCTTTCGACATGGCTGCGACTCTAGCTAGTGGATCATTGGTGGGGCGGACGCGCACTCGGGCGGACGCTCGGCACCCACTACCCTGATGCGGGCAACCTGACCGGGGCGGGCACGGGGGTGCCAGCGGGATCGGACCGCGACCTCGGCCCCGCACGCGTGTCTACGCCCGAGAGCAGACGATGACGAGAGCAAGCACGAACAGCGAGCGCCTGCGCACACCCGCCCGCACCGCCGGGGTGCTCGCCGTTGCCCTGGCGCTGCTCGTGGCTTTCGCTCCCGGCGAAGCCTCGGCCGGCCACCACGCGCCGAAGCCGAAGTTCACCTCGCGCGATCTGCCGCTCAACACGCAGAAGCTCTACGACGTCGGCGTCGCCGACGTCGACGGCAATGGCGAATACGACATGTTCACGACGCACCACCGCTACCGGGGCAACCTGCTCGTCAACTACAACGGCAAGCTGCGGGCCCATCTCGACTACTCGAAGCTGAGCGCGACCCCGACTGTGCCCGGTTTCGACGATTCCTTCCGGGAGCCGAAGATCAAACCCGCCGGCCTCTACATCTGGATCGACGCCGCCGGCAACACTCACATCGTCACCCGCCGCCTCGACAAGGTCGCCCAGGATCCGCTGCGCCGCGTCAAGGGCTCAATTCGCTATCGGGGGCGCGGTTTCAAGGTGCTGAAGGCATACGGCGCCCGCGTCTCCCGCAGCACGGACCCGAGCACACACCCGGCCTCCGGCATCCTCAACTTCGACTCAGGCCCGGATTCGGAGGTCATCGTGCGGGCGCAGTTCATGGATCTGCCCTTCGACGTCTCGGTCGATCGGCTGTTCCCAACCAGCCGCGTCTACTTCGGCCCACGCCGCTCGAATCCGCCGACGAGCACGACCTCGGTCCACTTCGGCGACCGACACGGGCAGGGCTGGGCCGACTACAACCAGGACGGCATCCCCGACGTCTACATCGCGAACGGGGGCAATCGCGGCGGGATCGACCGCCTAAAGGAGCAGGTCACCGACGAGCTCTACTTCGGCAACGGCAACGGCCGCTTTCACGAGGACATCGCCAGCACCGGCATCCAGAAGGGGCTCTGCCGCGGACGCTCGGTCGAGCCCGTCGACTACAACCAGGACGGAAGGCTCGACCTCTTCGTCGGCTGCCAGAGCGGGCACCCGCTGCTCTACCGCCAGCAGGCCAAGCCCGGCCGCTTCGGCTCGAGTTCGAACCTGATGCAGGACGCGAACGTCCGCGGCCACCTGTACCGGTGGATCGACCTCGGCAAGGACCGTGCGCCGGAGCTGATCGCGGTCGACAAGAGCCGCGTCCGCGTCTACCGCCGCAGCCCGAAGACCGGCGCGTTCTCGGTCGCCCAGGCGATCAGCCCGCGCGGTCTCGGCAAGTCTCTGCAGACCATCTCGATCGGCGACGTCGATGGTGACCTCAACCCGGACATCTTCGTCTCGGCGCGTGGCGGCAACGCGCTGCTGCTCGATCGCGGCGGCCGCCTGCACGCGGTGCCGCCGAAGAAGTTCGGCCTGCCGAGCAAGAGCACCGTCAACCTCTCGTTCGTGGACTACGACAACGACGGACGGCCCGACGTCGCCGCGGTTCCCGGTGGCCTCTTCCACATGGGCAAGGACGGCAAGTTCCATCGGACCGGGAAGCTCGACCTTGCCCCCCATGCGCAGTGGGCGTCCGCCAGCTGGGTCGACCTCAACGGCGACGGTCGTCGCGACCTCGTCGCGCTGATCAAGCGCCACAAGGGCGTGCAGGTCGCCCGCCACCTGATGATCAACAAGACGAAGGGCGGCCACTGGCTCGACGTCGCGCTCAAGGGCCCGCCCGGCAATCTCGAGGCGATCGGCGCCAAGGTCAGGGTCGTCACCTCGAAGGGGCCGCCAGGAGGGCTGGGTCGGCGAGGCGGAGGGCTCGCGGCACTCGAGCGGCCTCTACGACGTCTACTTCGGCCTCGGGCTCGCGCGCCACGCGCAGTCGATCCAGGTGCAATGGCCGAACGGCGGCAACACGACGCTGCACAACGTAGCCGCCGACCAGCGCATCGAGATCTCCGAGCAGGGCTAGCGGGCCGTCAAGCGGACGCAGCGGCTGCCGCCCGTCCGGCTTGCGCTGCCGGGGATATCCTCGTGGCGAGATGCGGTGCTCGCAGTGTGGCAATGAGAACCGTGCGGAAGCGCGGTTTTGTGACAACTGCGGCGCTGAGCTGAGCGCCGCCGCGGACGGCGAGCAGGTTCAATCCGCCGCGCTCGAGCCGCCCAGTGCAGCGTTCGCTGCGCTCCCCGCGGACGCTCCCTCCGAGGTTGGGCGTGGCCGCTTCGAGGTCATTGGGTTTCTGGGCGAGGGCACCCGCAAACGGGTCTATCTGGCCCGCGACGGGGAGCGCTACGGGGCGCTCACGGCCGTTGGCATCTTCAACACCGAGGGCATGGCGGAGACGGCCCTGACCCGCGCCCGGTTCGAGGCGGAGGCGATGGAAAAGCTCGGCACCCACCCGCATCTGGTGCCGATCGTCGCCGCCGGGCAGGACGGGCGCCGGCCCTTCATCGCATCCGAATACATGCCGGGCGGCGATCTCGGCGACCTGCTCGAGGCCTCGCCCCAACGCCGGCTGGCGGTCGAGCGGGCGCTCGCAGTGGCCGGCGATCTTGCTGCGGGCCTCGAGCACGCGCACCGCCGCGGCATCATCCATCGCGACCTGAAGCCCGCCAACGTCTGGCTCGACGGCGACGGCCGCGCCCGCGTCGGCGACTTCGGCCTCGCCAGCGGCGCTGTGCGCTCGCGCGAGGCAATCGAGCGGATGGTCGTCGGCACCGCCGCCTACCTGCCGCCCGAGCAGGCGATCGGCAGGCGCAGCGACGAGCGCGCCGACCTGTACTCGCTCGGCGCGCTGCTCTACGAGATGCTGACCGGCGCGCCGCCGTTCCCGGGCGACGACCCTGTGAGCATCATCAGCGGCCACCTGAGCGCCGAGCCGGTGCCACCCTCGCGTCACAACGAGCAGATCGGCGGCGATCTCGACGGTCTGATCCTCACCTTGCTGGCGAAGTCGCCGGACGAGCGCCCGGCCTCGGCGCGCGAGGTGAAGGCGCGCCTGGATGGCATCGACCCGAGCGTTGCGGCTGGCGGGACGGGGCAGGCCGACAACCCACTGGACGCACTCGCGGCGGGCCTCTTCGTCGGCCGCGACGCCGAGTTCGAGGAGCTGCGGACCGTCGGCGAGCGCGCGCTCGCCGGGCGCGGCGGCGCCGGCATGATCGAGGGCGAGCCGGGGATCGGCAAGACGCGGCTCGCCGAGGAGCTGATCACCTACGCCCGCGTGCGCGGCGCACTCGTCTTGGCCTCCGCCTGCCATGAGGCCGATGCGACGCCGTCCTACTGGCCGTTTGCGCAGGCGATCCGCACCTATATCCGGGACGCCGATCCGGTCGGGCTCGCCTGGCAGCTCGGCAGCGACGGGCCTGAGATCGCCCGGCTGTTGCCCGAGCTCCGCGAAATCGTCCCGTCGGTGGCCGAGCCGGCGCCGCTGCGAGGAGACGAGTCGCGGTTCCGCTTCTATGAAGCAGTTGCGGGCTTTCTGATCGGGATCTCGCGATCACGGCCGCTAGTGCTCGTCTTCGACGACCTCCATTGGGCCGACACCTCCTCGATCGAGCTGCTTCGTTACCTCCTCGGCCGGCTCTCCGGTAACCCGCTGCTCGTCGCCGCTGCATATCGAGAGGAGGAGGCCGCCGCCCGGCCGGAGCTCGTGCAGCTGATCGCCGAGGTCGACGAGATCCCGAACAGCAGCCGGATCCCGCTGCAAGGCCTCGATCGGTCGGCGATCTCACGCTACGTCGAGCTCAGTACGGGCGCCGCCGCCGCGCCCGACCTCGTTGCACGGATCCACGAGCAGACCGGTGGCAACCCTTTCTTCGTTGGCGAGGTCGTGCGCCTGATCGCCGACGAGCGCAGCGGCGGCGACCTCGGCACGGTCCCCAGGGGCGTGCAGGAGGCGGTGGCGAGACGGCTGGCGCGGCTTCCCGAGGGCACCGCCGAGATCCTCGAGGCGGCGGCCGTGATCGGCCGCGAGTTCACCGTCGATCTGCTCGCCGCCGTCTGCGGGCGGGACGTATCCGGCGCCGTCGAGGCCGCCCGCGCCGCGCGCATCGTCGAGCCCTCGCGTCGCGAGCGCGGCGCCTGGCTGTTCGCGCACGCCGTCTTCCGCGAGACGATCTACGAGCAGCTCGACAGCGACCGCCGCCGCGAGCTGCACAGGCGCGCCGCCGAGGCGCTCGAGGAGCTCTGTCGCGACGACCCGGACCGCTATCTGCCCGCCCTAGCCCGCCACTTCCACGAGGCCGGGCCGGACTTCGAGGACCGAGCGCTGGCCTTCTCCCTCGCTGCGGGCCGCCAGGCCGCCTCGCGCCTTGCGCATGCCGACGCGGCCGACCACCTCGAACGCGCCCTCGAGCTGACCTCCGAGGAGGACGCCGAAGCGGCGCTCGACCTACGTTTCGAGCTGGTCGACGAGATGGTCCGCTCGGGCCGCTTCCGCGACGCGCGGCCGGCAATCCTCGAGGCGGTCGGCATCGCCCGTCGCGTCGACGACCCACGCCGGCTCGCGCTCGCCGCCACCGCGCTCGCGGAGATCGCCGAGGCCGGGGCCAAGAACGAGGAGACGACGGCGATTCTCACGGAGGCGCTCGAGCTGCTCGGCGACGACGAGCCCGCGCTCCGCGTCAAGCTCCTCACGGGCCTCGCGCAGGAGCACTACTGGGATGACATCACCGAGGCGACGCGGGTCGGCGACGAAGCCGTGGCGCTCGCCCGCGCCCTTGGCGACGACGGCGCGCTTGCTTCGACGCTGGTCATGCAGCAGTTCATCGAGGTCGGCCATCCCGGCACGGCAGCCGACCGGCTTCGCAACGCCGACGAGCTGATCACGATCGCCCGCCGCTGCGGCGATCGCACGAGCGAGATCCGCGGCATCGCCTACCGGATCACGAGCTACCTGCAGCAGGGTGACATCGAGCACGCCGACCGCTGCATCGCCGAGTACGCCGCGCTCGCCGAGAAGCTCGCCGAGCCCCGGCACCTGTGGCACGTGCCGATGATCGGCGCGACCCGGGAGCTGATCCGCGGCAACCTCGACGAGGCTCGCGCTCTTTCACTCAAGGGCTTCCGGCTCGGCGAGGCCGCGCAGGAGCCGCTGTCGGTGCAGTTCCACACCCTGCAGATGGCGCTCATCCACAGCCTCGAGGGAACGCCCGAGGAGATGCTGCCGTCGGTCCGGCCGATGGTCGAGCGCTTTCCCGGCATCCCGGCCTGGCGGCTGGCCCTCGTCGGCTTCCTCGTCGACGCGGACCGCCTCGACGAGGCCCGGGTCGCTTACGAGCCGCTCGCCGCCCAGGAGTTCGCCGGCATTCCGCGCGACGCGAACTGGATCACCGGCATCGCCCGAGTCTCCGAGGCGGCGGCCGCGCTCGGCGACGTCGAGGGCTGCCGGCGGCTGCTCGACCTGCTCGGCCCCTACGCCGGCGAGGTCGTCGTCGTCGGCCGCGCCGCCGCCTGCCTGGGGCCGATCGACCGTTTCCTCGGCCTGCTGACGGCGGCGATCGGCGAGCACGACGCCGCGCTCGAGCATTTCCGCGCCGCCGACGCAATCCTCGAGCGGATGGGCGAGCGCCCGTTCCGGGCTGACATCCGGCATCGGATCGGCGGCGTGCTCCTCGCCCGGGATGAGCCCGGTGATCACGAGGCGGCCTTCGAGACGCTCTCGCTGGCGCTCGGCGACGCGCAGGAGATCGGCATGCGGAAGCTCATCGAGCGCTGCGTCCGGATGCGGCTCGAGGCGCAGGGCGTCGCCGGCGTCGACGTCAACGCCTCGATTGACAGCGTTGCGCTCGCCGTCTCCGGTGAGCGTCCCGACCTCGGCCCGCTCGCGGCGGCGGACGGCCGCGTGACGATCCTCTTCAGCGACATCGAGAATTCGACGCTGATGACCGAGCGGCTCGGTGACGCTGCCTGGATCGAGGTCCTGCGCGACCACAACGCCGTCTTCCGCAGCCGGCTCGAGCAGTTCGGCGGCTACGAGGTCAAGAGCCAGGGCGACGGCTTCATGCTCGCCTTTCCCGACCCGCTCGGCGCGCTCGAGTGTGCGATCGAGGTGCAGCGCGACTTCGCGGGGCGCGACGTCCCCGAGGGGGAGTCGGTCCGGGTCCGAATGGGCCTGCACGTGGGCGAGGTGATCGAGGAGGGCGGCGACTTCTTCGGGCGCAGCGTCATTCTCGCGGCGCGGATCGCGGCACAGGCGCGCGGCGGTGAGGTGCTGATCTCCGAGGAGTTGCAGCGCAGCGCCGGCGATCGGATCAGCTGCGACGACGGCCGTGAGCTCGAGCTCAAGGGCCTGACGGGGGCGCACCGCGTGTTCGCGGTCGACTGGGTGGCCGACGCTGAACCGGTGGGTAGTGCCGAGTCGATGATCTAGCCTGCGCCGCGATGTCCGTGCGGGGCAGAACGAAGCGCCCGCGGGGTGCCCGGATCGCCGGTGGGCTCGCTGCGCTGGCGGTGATCGTGACGGCGGCGACGGTGATCGCCTCGCCGGTGAGCGCCGCAGCCAAGGGCGGCTTCGCCGAGCGCCCGGTGCCGCTGCATACGGGGCGCCTCTTCGACCTCGGGGTCTCCGACTACGACCAGGACGGACGCCAGGAACTGTTCACCACCAACCATCGTTTCCTGGGCACGTTCATCGAGAGCGACCTGCACGGGGGCTGGGACGGCCGCGAGGTTCCCACTCACCTGAGTCCCTCGCCGTTATTCCCCGGGTTCGAGGATCTCCTGCACCCGCCGAAGATCGAAGCCCCCGGCCTCTACATCTACGCGCAGGGCAGCGGCCGGAGCGGCGCCGACCCCGAGAAGAACCCGCGCATTCACATCGTCGCCAACGACATCAAGGGGATCCCGCTGCTGCCGGAGCACGCCTCCGGGACGTTGAAGCTGCGCTCGCCCGCCGTCCACGTCGAAAAGCAGCAGAGCGCCGACGTGACGGTCGAGCACCGGGGCAAGCAGACTGTGATCCACTTCTCCGTCGCCGAGCAGGGGCAGATCGTGATCAAGGTGATCAAGGCGGACATCCCACCGGACACCTTCCACATCGAAGGGACGCCGCTGCTCGCACATACCTACGTGGGCGCCTACAAGGTGCCGGCCCCGGGTCCGAGCTTCAGCGTCAAGCTGATCGACCGCCACGGGATCGCCTGGACCGACGCCAACCGGGACGGCCGCCTCGACGCCTTCATCGTCCGCGGCGGGCTCGGCGGCGGCATCGTCGACTACGTCGGCGCGCTCCGCGACGAGCTGCTGCTGGCGCAGCCGGACGGGACGTTCAGCAATGCCTACGCCGGCAGCGGCCTGTTCAAGGGTGCCTGCCGCTCGCGCCTGACCAGCTCGATCGACTACGACGGCGACGGGCTGCTCGACCTCTTCTCCTCCTGCAAGCACGCGACGCCGAAGCTCTACCGGGCACTGCCCTCGGGCAAGTTCGGGAGCCGCTCGAAGGCGCTCGCCCGGGTCCCATCCCAAGGCACCTACTACCGCTGGGTCGACCTGCTCGGCGGCCGCCGGCCGGAACTCGTCGTCGCTTCCAAGGAGCACGTCCGCGTGCTGCAGTCGCGCGGGCTGCGCCACTGGCGCGTGGCCGAGAACGTGCACACCTTCAACGGCACCAAGCTCGTCTACAGCATCACCCCGGGCGACTTCGACCGCGACGGCGACACTGACCTGTTCGTCGGCGCCAACAGCGGCAATACGCTGCTCCTCAACCGCCACGGCAGCCTGCACGCCGTGCGCCCGGCGAAGCTCGGGCTGCCGGGGCACGGGTCGGGAGCGAGCTGGGTCGACTACAACGACGACGGGCGCCTCGACCTGAGCTCGATCCCGCTCGGCCTGTACCGGCAGATGCCGAACGGCCGCTTCCTCCGCACGGGCCTGCTCCGCAACCGGCTCGACTCCGTCTGGGGGATCAACGATTGGTTCGACCCCAACAACGACGGCTACCGCGACGTCGTCACCGCGGTCCGCCGCCCCGGCGGGGACGCCGATGTGGACGGCCGGTTGTGGATGAATCAGCGCAAGGGCAAGCGCTGGCTCGAGGTCGACCTGCACGGCCGGCCGGGCAATCCGCAGGGCGTTGGCGCCCGGGTCAGGGTCAAGGCCGGCGGCCGCGTGCAGACCGAGTACGTCGGCGAGTCCGACGGCGCCCGCTTCTCCCAGGGCCACTACCGCCTCTACTACGGCCTCAACAAGACCGCCAGGATCGACCGCGTCACCGTGCTCTGGTCGGACGGCAAGCGCACCGTCCTGCACCACGTCCGCTCCGATCAGCGGCTGGTGATCAGCCGCTGAGCTAGGGGCCGGGCGGATCGCCCCCGGCGATGTTGCCGTCAAAGCTCCGGTTGAGGTTGGGATCTTCCTCGCATGCCGGGGAAAATCCCAACTTCGAGCCCGCTCACGCGCTCCACGCCGGGCCGCGCAGCCTCGTCCGAACCGGCGCGGCCTCGGGTCGGCGCGGCTACCCTCGCCTCAGGGATGGGAGAGGGATCGAGCGAGCACAGTCCGGGGCGGCCCGGCGCGCCGCGCCGCCGCCGCCGGCTGCTCCTGCTCGCCGCTGCGGTTGCCGCGTGCCTCATCGTCCCGGCCGCCGCGGGCGCCGCGTTCCCGGGTACGGACCCCGCCGAAAGCCCGCGGGCCAACACGCCGAACGATCCGGACTTCGATCGCTGCGAGCCGGACGATCCCGATACGGACACCAGCGACTGCTCGAGCTACTTCGATGAGCAGTTCGGCTCCTTCGGCTTCAGCCCCGACTCGGCCAACCAGATCCCCGCCGTTCCGCACAGCGTCGGCGCCACGACCTACAGCGACTGCAGCCAGCTCGACGCCGCCGGCAAGGCGGCGAACGCGGCGACCGGCGCGCCGCAGTGCGCACAGATCTCCGGCGTGCGCGCCGATCAGGCGTGGAAGTACTCGACCGGCGACCCGAGCACGGTCGTCGCCATCCTCGACACGGGGATCCGCTGGCAGGATCCCGAGCTGGTCGACCGCGTCCACCTCAACGCGGGCGAGCTGCCTACACCGCAGCACGCGAATGGGACGCCGTGCGCCTCCGACGACTGCAACGGCGACGGCGCCTTCGACGTGCGTGACTTCGCCAGCGACCCGCGGGTGGCAATCGACGCCGGCGACAGCGAGTCGGACTCGATCCTCGACGCCAGCGACCTGATTGCGACGTTCTCCGACTCCGTCGACGACGACGGCAACGGCTTCACCGACGACATCGCCGGCTGGGACTTCTTCGACGACGACAACGATCCCTTCGACGCCTCGAGCTGCTGCAGCGCCAACGGCCACGGCACCGGCCGCGCACACGACGCGCTCGCCGAGGGCGACAACGGGGCCGGCGGCATCGGCATGTGCCCCGACTGCCAGCTGATGCCGGTGCGGATCTGGGACACGTTCGTGACCCCTACCGACAACTGGGCGTCGGGAGCGCTGTACGCGACCGACAACGGTGCCGCCGTGATCGAGGGCGCGGTCGGTGGGCTCACGAATACGTCGTTCGCGAGACGCGTCGTCAAACACGCCGACCACAACGGCACGGCGTTGACGCTCGTCTCCTCCGACATCAACTCCGCCAACCACAACTACCCGACGAACTACAACGAGGCCATCTACGTCGCCGGCTCGATGCCGGACACGGCGCCGAACGAGACCTGCACCGGTCCCGGCGGCCTGCCGCTGATCGGCGACGTGATCCCCTCGCCGCCGGACGACTTCGCCGCCGGCTGCAGCCAGCTGCTCGACCAGCTCGGGACGATCGGGGTCAGCCCCTCGGTCGGCCAACCGCTGACGACGAGCTTCTTCCGCAACTCGAACCTGACCCAGTACGGGGGCAAGGCCGACATCGTCCTCGTCGGCTCGACCGGCTCGGAGAACACCGGCCAGGCGGCGGGAGCGGCGGGCCTACTCGCCTCCTACGGCAAGCAGCGGTTCGGCGCCGGCCATCCGCTCTCCGGCAACGAGATCCGCCAGCTGCTGACGATGACAGCCGAGGACGTGCTGCCCGCGAACACCGGCGAGATCGGGCTCGCCGACAAGGCCAACGTGGGCTGGGACACGCACTTCGGATACGGCCGCGTGAACCTCGCCGCCGCGATGAAGCGCATCGCCGACGATCGCGTACCGCCCGAGGCGCAGATCGACTCGCCCGACTGGTTCAGCCCGATCGACGTCGACCGCGTCGGCGCCGACGGCGTGCAGGTGACGGCGCATGCCGCGGCCCCGCACTCCGACTCGGGCGTCGGCGCCTGGGAGCTCGAGTACGCCTGCGGCCAGGACGCGGCCGATTCGGACTTCGCTCCGATTCCCGGCGCGAGCGGCACGGGCCCCGTTGACGGCGTGATCGGGACGCTGAGTAAGTCGATGCTCGACGACCTTGCGGATAACTGCGACGGCTCGGTTGCCAACGACCCGGGTCGCCCGGCGGGCCTGGCGACCGACGGCTGGCCCGCCGACCCCTTCCCGAAGCCCGATCCTGAGCGGCACGCATTCCAGATCCGCTTCACCGTGCACGAGGCGGGCCACCCGGCGAACTTCGGGCGCTACCGCAAGACCCTGTTCGCCTACCGCGACGACGGCAACCTGAGCGGCTGGCCCAAGCCGATCGGCACGGAGTCCGATGCGTCCACCTACCGGACGGGCTCCGGCGGTGAGACCTCGCCGCGCCTGTACGACATCGACGGCGACAACGCGCTCGACGTCGTCCTTGCCAACTCGAGCGGGGAGCTGGCGGTGCTCGACGCCGGTGGCAAGCCGCTACCGAGCTTCAACGGGGGCGAGCCGGTGAGGACCCGGCCCGACGCCTTCGCCGCGGACCACGCGCCGCTGCGGGATTTCGCCGGCGGGCCGCCGCGGGAATCGCTGCGCACCCCCGCGATCGGCGACATCGACGGCGATCGCGAGCCCGAGATCGTCGCCTCCGCGGGCGAGCACGTCTACGCCTGGAACGAGGACGGCACGCCCGTCGCCGGGTTCCCGGTCGGGGTCGACCGCAGCCTCTCCGATCCCTGCAAGGAGGGCATCCCCAAGCCCTGCTTCAACGCCGGCGATCGGGCGATCACCTCCGCCAACCACATCAAGCGCGGGATCTTCGGCTCGGTCGCGCTCGCCGATCTCGACGGCGACGGAGCCCTCGACATCACCGTCGGGGCGATGGACCAGCACGTCTACGCCTGGGACGGAGACGGGCCACCCTCTGGACGGCTTCCCGGCGAAGGTCTCGAGCGACGGCGCCGACGGCGCCGAGATCGTCAACTCCCCGGCGATCGCGCAGCTCGACGGCTCGGGACCGCCCGAGATCGTGATCGCGACCAACGAGGTAATCCCCGGCGACCCTGCGTTTCCGACCTCGCCCTTCGACATCTTCAGCGCGGCCCTCGGCTCGACCACGGGCTCGAACCCGGTCTACGCGCTGCACGGCGATGGCACGCCGGTCGACGGCTGGCCGGTCAAGGTCGGCGTCGCGGCGGGCGATCTGCTGCCGCTCGTGTTGCCCGGCCACGATGCCGCCGTGCTCGACTCCAACGGCGACGGCAATGACGAGGTCAGCGTGTCGGCCGGGACCTCGCTCGCGGCCGGCGGCGGCGTGCGGCTCGTCGGGGGCGACGGCTCGACCGTGACCAGCTACGAGAACGCCGCGCCCGACAGCCCCGACTCGACGATCGTCCTCAACCTCGCTGACTACGCCTCGGTTGGCGACATCACCGGCGCCGGCCCGGACGTGATCAAGGGCGGCCTCACCCTGAACGGGGCCGCCAACCTGCTCGCGGTCAACCAGAACCTGCCCTTCTCGCACGTCGTTCAGGCGTGGGATCCGACGACGGGGACCCAGGTGCCCGGCTTCCCCCGCGCGACCGACGACTACCAGCTCGTCAGTCAGCCGGCGATCGCCAGGGTCGGCGGTAGCGGGCCTGGCCACCAGGCGCTCTACGGCACCGGCCTCTACCAGCTGCATGCCTACGGGACGGGGGGCCTGGAGCCGGCCGGCTGGCCGAAGTTCACCGGCGGCTGGACCCAGGCGACGCCGAGCGTCGGCGACGTCGACGGCGACGGCAAGCTCGACGTCGGCGCCGTCACCCGCGAGGGCTGGAGCTTCTTGTGGAAGACCGACGTCGACGCCTGCGACGACAGCAACGACGAGTGGTGGACCTTCCACCACGACGAGTTCGGCAGCGCCAACTACGGAACGGATTCGCGACCGCCCGGGACGCCCGAGTCGCTCGTCGCGAACCGACGCGCGGGCGGCGCCTACCGGCTCCGCTGGCAAGCGCCCGGCGACGATTGGATGTGCGGACGGGCGGCGGCCTACGAGGTCCGCCTCTCGCCTGACCCAATCGACGACCCCTCCGACGGGACGAAGCTCGACGGCGTCGGCGCCGACCCGAAGGGGAGTGGTGCGGGTCAGTCGCTCGATCTGAGCGCGGCTGAGGCCGCCGGCAACCGCTACGCGGCGGTGCTCTACCGTGACGATGCCGGCAACTGGGGCCGGCTTGCCTCCGTCAAGCTGCCGGCAGCGCCGCCACCACCGCCACCGCCGGCCGATTGCGCGACGGTCATCGCCGGCACGGCGGCTGCCGATCGGTTGCAAGGAACGGCCGCAGCCGAGACGATCCGCGGCGGCGCGGGAGACGACACGATCGTCGCCGGCGCGGGCAACGACTGCATCGACGGCAACGCCGGCGACGACGCCGTGGACGCCGGCGCCGGCGGCGACTCGGTCCGTGGCGGCTCCGGCGCCGACCGCATCCGCGGCAGCGGCGGCGCCGACCGCATCCGCGGCAACCGCGGCACCGACCGGATCGCCGCCGGAGGCGGCAATGACGTCGTCCACGGCAACGGTGGCGGTGACCGGATCTTCGGCGGTGGGGGCGCTGACGAGCTGCGCGGCGGCGGCGGTCGCGACCGAATCGAGGCGGGAAGTGGCGATGACTCGATCAACGTCCGCGGCGGCGGCCGCGACTCGGTCGCCTGCGGGAAGGGCCGCGACACCGTCAAGGCCGGCCGCAACGATCGCGTCGGCCGCAACTGCGAGCGGGTGCTGGTCCGCTAGCCCACTAGCCATCTGGGGCGCATGGGAGCCGGCGCATCGGCCCCAACAGTGCGGCTAGGCTCGGGGCAAGTATGGGAGAGGGTTCTGTACGGGGTTCCCGCTGCGGGCGGGAGACGGAGGGTGAAAGGCGTCGGCGCCCGCGTCAGGGTCAAGGCCGGCCGCCGCGTGCAGACCGAGTACGTCGGTGAGTCCGACGGCGCGCGCTTCTCCCAAGGCCGCTACCGCCTCTATTACGGCCTCAACAAGGCCGCCAAGATCGACCGCGTGACCGTGCTCTGGTCGGACGGCAAGCGCACCGTCCTGCACCACGTCCGCTCCGACCAGCGGCTGGTGATCAGCCGGTAGCCGTCCATGACGACTCGCCGGCGCGCACCGCTGGGCGGCGCCAGAGGCGGGCTCCTTCAACCCCCCGCAACGGCGAGCACGAGCTTGCCGGTGTTCTCACCGGCGAACAGCTTCAGGAGCGCCTCCGGGAAGGCAGCGACGCCGCCGGCGACGACCTCCTCACGGGCGATCAGGCTGCCGTCGCCCAGCCACCCTGCGAGCTCGCCGGTCGCCTCGGCGAAGCGCTCGGCATAGTCGAAGATCACGAACCCGCGCATCGTCCCGCGGGCGGCGATCAGCGCCAGGTAGTTCCTGGGTCCCTGCACCTCCGTGGCGTTGTACTGCGAGACGCCGCCGCAGATGACGATCCGGGCGCCGCGGGCGAGGCGCGTGAGCCCGGCGTCGAGGACATCGCCGCCGACGTTGTCGAAGAAGACGTCGACGCGATCCGGGGCGTGCTGGCGCAGGGCTGTGCGCAGGTCCTCGGACTTGTAGTCGATCGCGGCGTCGAAGCCGAGCTCGTCGACGAGCCACGAGCACTTCTCGGAGCCGCCGGCGATGCCGATCACGCGGCAACCCTGGATCCTCGCGAGCTGGCCGACGATGTTGCCGACGGAGCCGGCTGCGCCGGAGACCAGGACCGTCTCACCCGCGGCCAAGCTGGCGACGTCGAGCAACCCGAAGTACGCGGTCAAGCCGCTCATCCCCAGCGCTCCCAGATAGGTCGGGAGGGGTGCCAGTGCAGGGTCGACCTTGATCACGCCGGCGCCGTCGGAGCGCGCGTACTCCTGCACGCCAAAAACGCCGAAGACGTGCTCATCCGGGGCGAAGGCCGGATGCCGCGAGGCGACGACCCGGCCGATGCCGGCGGCGCGCATCACGGCTCCGATCTCGACCGGCTCGATGTAGGAGGCGCCGGCGTTCATCCAGCCCCTCATCGCTGGATCGAGCGACAGGTGGGATACGGCGACGACGAGCTCGCCCTCTCCGGGCTCGGGGCGCGGTTCCTCGGCCGCCTCCCAGCAGGAGGCGTCGGGAAGCCCGGTGGGACGGGCGGCGAGGCGGATCTGGTGGTTGGTCTCGGTCATCGCTGGCTCCCGTGGCTCCTTGTGTCTAGGCTCAGGCCGAGGTGCCGCCGTCGAGGACGAGCTCGGCTCCGGTCATGAACGCGCTCTCGTCCGAGGCGAGGTAGACGAGCGCGTGCGCTACCTCCTCCGGCGTACCGATCCGGCGCAGCGGGATCCCGGCGATCAGTTTCTCGATCAGCGCCGGCATCTCGTCGCGCTGGCGGCTGTTCATCTCCGTGTCGACCTGACCCGGGTGGATCGAGGTGACGCGGACGCCCGCGGCGGCGAACTCCTTGGCGACGACCTTCGTCATCCCGCGGACCGCGAACTTGCTCGCAGCGTAGGCGGTCAGGTACGGGCTTCCGATCAGACCTGCGACGGAGGAGACGTTGACGATCGATCCCGCTCGACGCTCGGCCATCAGGGGCGCGACCGCCTTCATCCCGAGGAATGTGCCGCAAACGTTGACGTCGAGTACGCGACGGAAGTCGGCCAGCGAGGTTTCGGCGAGCGGCGCCGCGAGGAGGATGCCGGCGTTGTTGACGAGCGTGTCGACGCCGCCGTGCGCCGCCGTCGCGTGGGTGACGACGGCTTCCCAGTCCGCCTCGCTCGTGACGTCGTGGACGAGAGCAGTCGCG
The DNA here is from genome assembly GCA_963850625.1 of uncultured Solirubrobacterales bacterium. GTDB lineage: Bacteria > Actinomycetota > Thermoleophilia > Solirubrobacterales > 70-9 > CAXMST01. The sequence goes on along the minus strand of CAWKLZ010000006.1, from coordinate 334,320 downwards.
CGCTCCCCGATCGCCGCGGCGACGGCCTCGGCCCCCGCGCCGTCGGCGTCGGTTAGGACGAGCTCGGCGCCCTGGTCGGCGAACGCCCTCGCAGCGGCCGCTCCGATGCCACCGGCGGCGCCGGTGATGATCGCGACCTTGCCGTCGAGCCGCTCTCCACTCACGCGGCCATTGTGGCACACACTGTTGATTAGCGTCAACACACTGTCGAATCCTCTGGGCACCGGGTTGACAACGAGGCGCTCCGCGGGCATCGTCCCCGAAGTGAGCGAAGCCGCGCCGACCCGCCGCCGCGCCCCGCGCAAGGGCGACCTCACTGAGCAGCGATTGCTGGGCGAGGCGGAGGCACTGCTGGCCAAGCAGCCCCTCGCGGCGATCGCGATCGACGAGATCGCGCGGGCGGCCGGGATCTCCCGCTCGTCCTTCTACTTCTACTTCGCCTCGCGCGAGGCGCTGCTGCGGGCGCTCGGCGAGGACGCGCAGGACGAGGTCTTCGCCGGCGCCGAGCGCTGGCTCGGGAGCAGCGACGAGCCCCCCGAGCAAGCGATCGCGGCCGCCCTGGCGCACAATCTCGAGCTCTGGCGCAAGCGCGGTCCAGTGCTTCGCGCCCTCTACGACGCCCGTCACGGCGACTCGCAGACCGAGCGGGCGTGGCAGGCGATCGCCCGCCGCTACGTCGACGCGACCGCTGCCAAGATCGACGCCGAGCGGGAGGCCGGCCGCGCCTATCCCGCACCCCCGGACTCCCGCCGCCTCGCCACGATCCTGACGGGCATGAACCTGCGCGCCTTCTACGACGCCTCCAGGAACCCCCGCTCCCGCAACCACGACGCCGATCTTGTCCAGGCGCTCACGCACGTCTGGCTTCGTTCGCTGTACACCTGATCGGAGCCGTTCTGCACGGCCGCGACGCCGGGGAACCGGCGCATGGGGCCGCATCCTGCGGTTACGCTCGCCACGAGTATGGGAGAGGGTCCTGCGAGGGGTTCCCGCGATCGGCGGGAGGCGGACGGAGATCGGCGCATCTGCGGGTGTCGGATTGCCGCCGCCTGTGCGGCCGTGGCCGCCGTGGCGGCGATGATCACAGCGCCTGCGGCCCAGGCTTCGTTCCCCTACACGCGCCCGGCCGGCGACCCGACGAACTACGACGACCTGTACCTGGGCGCGGGGCAGGTCTCCAATGATCTCGGCGGCAACGAGTTCAAGTTCGCCGCGACGCCGGATCCGGCGAACACGCTGACGAACGCCAACCCGGTCGAGCTCGGCGGCGTCCGCGGCGCGCACGTGGTCGACGACGACGGCTCCGTCAACACGGCCTTCATGACGACGACCGGCCGTCCCGACGTGACGATCGCGATCCTCGACTCGGGGATCAAGTGGAACGACCCCGGGGTGATGAGCGACGTGCGCTTCAAGACCCGGATCAGCAAGGGCGAGGCGAAGGTGCCCGAGAACGACGGGCTGGCGACACCCCACGTCGACGGCGAGGACTGCTCGCCGTCCGGCCCCTACACCCACGACGGCAACTGGGACCTGAACGGCGACGGCGTCTTCAACCTGCTCGACTACTCGTGCGACGACCGCGTGCAGACCGACACGCCGCACGGCGCCGGCCCGCCCGGCATGTTCGAGCCCGAGGACGTGCTGATCGCCTTCAGCGACGGCGTCGACGACGATCACAACGGCTACGTCGACGACATCGTCGGCTGGGACTTCCTCGACGACGACAACGATCCCTACGACGATGTCCAGTACGGGCATGGCAGCGGCGAGATCCGCGACTCGGGCGCCGAGGCCGACAACGGCGGCGACCTCGGCTCCTGTCCGAACTGCATGGTCGTGCCTCTCCGTGTCGGCGACAGCTTCATCGCCGACGTCAACCGCTTCGGTCAGGGCGTGATCTACGCGACCGACAACAACGTCCAGGTCGTCCAGGAGGCGCTCGGCACGCTCAACAACTCGAGCCTGGCCCGCGAGGCGGTCAATTACGCCTACCGCCACGGCGTCACGGTGATGGCGTCGGCTGCCGACGAGGCGGCCCAGCACAACAACTGGCCCTCGACGCTGCCGCACGTGATCGTCGCCAACTCGGTCACCAACAACGACCCGGTGCCCGCGCCGGCGGAGAGCTACCTCGCCTTCAACGGCTGCACGAACTTCAGCGCCAAGATCACCATCGCGATCCCCTCGACGAGCTGCTCCTCGAATGCCGTCGGGCTCGCCGCCGGCTATGCCGGGTTGATCTACAGCGCCGCCGAGGACGCCCACGATGCCGGCGTCCTCGACCCGTATCCGGACACGAACGCCTGCCGGCAGACGAACGGCGATCCGTGTCTGATCACACCGAACGAGGTGCGCCAGGTGATCGCCTCGGGCACCTACAACGAGGTCCCCCAGGCCGACGACGTCAACTTCGCCGGCAGTCCGGCGGGCTCGGGCAACGAGCCGAGCTGCTCGCCGACGCCGTTGCCCGACTGCACGAGCCCCTACGGACCCGGCGGCCTGCTCAAGGCCGAGGTCGACGCCAACCGCCCGGCGCTCATCGGGCCCGAGGTCGTCTCGACCAGCTACCCGGCGCGCAAGGGCCACGACCAGTTCTACGGCTACGGCCGGGTCAACATGAACCGCGCCGTCAAGCGCGTCTTCAACAGCCACGCGAGCCCGACGCGAGACCGAGCTGCCGCCGGAGGCCGAGATCTTCTCGCCCGACTGGTTCCAGCAGATCGATCCGGCGAAGTCGAGCATCGACGTCGACGGCAAGGTCTACTCGCGCGGCGGCGCCTATCGCTGCCGCGTGCTCGTCGCCCCCGGCCAGTACCCGAACAACAACGAGACGACGGACCCGGCGCCCGGCGACTTCTACCCGCTCGACAACGGCTGGTGCGACGGCTCGACCGTGCACAGCGGGGCCGAGGCGGCGGACGAGTACAGCGGCACGCTGGGCTCGATCAGCGTCGATGAGCTCGCGAGCCACTTTCCGCCCGGCACAGACTTCACCGGCCCGATCCCGCAGCCGAGCGAGGCGACTGCGAACGGTCGCCCGTTCTTCGCCCCGCACGCCTTCACGTTCAAGGTGATCGTGACCCCGACGACGGGGATCCCGCGGACCGGCGAGGACGAGCGCACCGCCTACCTGCACCACGACGCCGACCTGCTGCCGGGCTACCCGAAGGCGATCGGCGAGGGCGGCAAGATCGACGAGGGCTCACCGACCGCCGACGGCGAGTCCTCGCCCGCCTTCGCCGACCTCGACGGCGACAACCGCAACGAGCTGATCTTCGCCACCGCCGACGGCTTCGTCCACGCCCTGCGCCCCGACGGCAGCGAACTGCCGGGGTGGCCGGTGCGCAGCGATCCCGCTCCGTTCTTCGCCAACCACCTCGGCACGCGCGCGTATGAGAGCGGCGAGGTGCCGACTGACCGCGGCGCGATGTTCCTCGCCTCCGTCGCCGTCGGCGACCCCGACCACGACGGCGTCCCGACCGTCTACGCAGCCGACTACGAGGGCAAGGTCTACGGCTGGGGGCCGGACGGCAAGGAGGTATTCGAGGAGCAGAGCAACCCGGCCTACTCGGGAAAGCCGCTGACGCCCTTCCACAACGTCCGCAACGGGAAGTTGAACCGGACCAACCACGGCTTCTTCGGCTCGCCGGTGCTCGCCGACATCGACGGCGATGGGCAGCAGGAGCTCGTCGCCGCCGCGATGGACCGCCACGTCTACGCCTGGAACCTCGACGACTCCGATCCGCACGCGCCCGGCGGCGCTGATCAGGTCGACGGCTTCCCGGTGCTGGTCGTCGATCCCTCGAAGGTGCAGTCGATCGATCCGCAGACGAACGCTGTCACGTACAAGCCCGACGCAAACGGCGCTCAGCAGGGCGGCATCATCGATACGCCGGCGATCGGCGATCTCAACGGCGACGGCAAGCCCGACATCGTCGTCGGCACCAACGAGGAATACCTCGAGGACCCGAATGACAGCGGCTTCAACGCCGCCTCGCTCGGCGTGATCGCACAGACGGGGATCCTCGACCCCGGCAACACCCGCATGTTCGTGATCAAGCCGAGCGGCGATGAAGACGGCAACCCGCTCCCTGATGACGCGATCGAGAACGGCTGGCCGCAGCCGATGGCGTTGCTGCTCACCGAGCTGCTGCCGGTCGTTGGCGAGGGCGTCACCGGGCCACCGGTGATCGGGCCGGTCAACTGCCCGAACGGTGGCTCCGGCAGCAAGATCGGCGCGATCTCGGCTGCCGGCCCCGGCTACATCTTCAACCCGGACGGATCCGGTTGTTACGGCGACGGGCCCGATGGCAAGACGATCACGCTGCAGACCGACGCCTTCCCGTCGACGATCGTCGACCATCCGGTGCTGCCTGCCGTCGGCGATCCGCTCTTCGCGAACTTCGGCCTCGGCGGGCAGCTCCACGCCGTCGTTCGTGACGCCGGCGACGGGCGTGATTCCGCGCCGCCGACCTCGCCCTGCCCGAGTACCAGCCGCTTGGCCAGGACATGATCGCCGCCTACGACCCGACCACCGGTCAGGGCCAGCCCAACTTCCCGGTGACGACCAATGACCTGCAGTTCCTGACCGGCCCCTCGGTTGCCGACATCGACGGGCTGCCCGGCGAGGAGATGATCGAAGGCTCGGCGAGCCAGGACTTCGAGGCCTACGACAGCGCCGGCCTGCCGGTCAGCGGCTGGCCCAAGCTCTCGACCGACTGGACCGTGGCGAACCCGCTGATCGGCACGTTCGGGACCAAGGACACCGACGCGGGCACGCACAAGGTCGTCTTGATGATGACCCGCTCCGGTTACCTGAGCGCCTACGACACGAGCGCCGGACCCTGCACGCCGGCCTCCTGGCCCCGCTTCCACCACGACAACGCGAACTCCGGCGACTACGAACGCGACGCCGTCCTCCCCGGCGTGCCGATGAAGCTCGTGAAGGCGGCCGGCGGCGCCGAGCTGCGCTTCACCGCGCCCGGCGACGACCTGCTCTGCGGGACCGCCGACCACTACGAGATCGCCACCTCGAGCGACCCGATCGATGCCGCCAGCTTCGGCGACGCGACGCGGCTGCACGGCGCGCCGGCGCCGGCCGAGGCCGGGACCCGGCAGACCTACGCACGTGCCCGCGGCCACCGACCGCTACATCGCCGTGCGCGCGGTTGACGACCAGGGCAACGTCGGCCGGCCGGCATCGATCGAGATCAAGCACCCGGTCAGCCCGCCACCGCCGCCACCACCCCCACCACCGAGCAGCTGTAACGACGTCCAGCGCGGCACGGCCGGCGACGACGATCTCGACGGCACCGCGGGCGCCGAGCGGATCGTCGGCCGCGGCGGCGACGATCGGATCCGGGGCCGTGGCGGGGACGACTGCCTGACGGGCGGCGCCGGTAACGACGAGATCAGCGGCGCCGGCGGCGACGATCGGATCCACGGCAACGGCGGCAGGGACCGGCTCAAGGGCGGCGTCGGCGAGGACGCGATCCGCGGCAATGGGGGGGCTGACCGGATCTTCGGCGGCGGTGGCGCCGACGACCTGCGCGGCGGCGCCGGCAAGGACACGATCAACGCCGCCGCCGGCAACGACACGATCAACGTGCTCGGCGGCGGCCCCGACCGGGTCGTCTGCGGCGCCGGAACGGACACCGTCAAGGCCGGCCGGAGCGACCACGTCTCGCGGAGCTGCGAGCGCGTCAAGGGCAAGGGCGGCAAGCGCGGATAGGCGCAAATGGATCGGGGCGGGAACGGCGCCGCCCTCGCTCTATGATCGCCGCGTGCCCCGCTCGTGGACGATTGCGATGGCGATCTTGATCGCCTGCCTGATCGCCTCGATCGTGATCGGTGCGTCGAAGCTCTGAGCCCGGCTAGGCCGTCTCTAAGCCGCGCCGGCGCCGCTCAGTCGGCGAAATCCGGGCAGGAGTCCGGGTCGAGCGCCGCCCCGAGGTCGAGCAGGCCGGCACCGTAGAGCGACGCGCCGGTTGCGTCGTAGGGTGCCCTCGTGGTGCACTCGAGCCAGCGCTCGAGGGCGCCCCGACCGGGCTTGTGCCCGAGGCGCTTGCGCAGCACGCCGCTGGCGAGCACCAGCGCGGCGGCCGCGCTCACGTGCGCCGCCGCCATCGAAGTTCCCTCCATGCGCGGATAGCCGAACTTCCGGTAGCTGTGCTTGCCGCTCTCCTTGAGGGTCAGCTGGATGATCCCCGGGCCGGCCTCGCGCGGCGCGCATTGACTGCCCGCGCCGGCTGCGTCGGGGCCGCCACCCGGCGCCGTCAGGCCGATGTCCGCGCCCCGGCTCGAGAACTCCGAGAGGCATCCCCGGATCGTGCTGGAGGCGACCGCGAGCCCCCGTCGGGCCGGCATCTGCGCGTGCTCCAGGCCAGCATTTCCGGCGGCGCCGACGACCAGCACCCCGTTCCGGTGCGCGGCCGAGATCGCTGAGCAGACCGCCTTGAGCCCGTGACAGTCGTTGAAGGACGCGGGGAACTCGAGGCTCAGGTTGATCACCTTGGCACCGTGCCGGGTTGCCCACCTGATGCCGCGCGCGACCTTGCTCGCCGAGCCGATGCCGCGGTTGTTGAGGACGCGCACCGGCATCACACGCAGGCCGTCGCCAAGGCCGGTGACGAAGCGGCCGTTGCCGGTCTGCTCGACGATCGTTGAGGCGACGTGGGTGCCGTGTCCGTAACGGTCGAGTGGCAGCTTGCCGTGCCCGGTGAAGCTCTTGCCGGTGACGAACGTGTCGCCGTCGAGGTCGGGGCTACGCTTGAACTTGTGGCCGCGAGAGCGGTACGCAACGCCGGAGTCGACGACGGCGACGATCGGTCCCGGCTTGCCGTTGGCACGCCGCCCGCGGGGGTGATGTTCGCGACGCAGGAGTTTCCAGGCGCGCGGCGCGTCGACGCCGCACGGGGCGTGGGCGGTGCAGGGCTTGCCCGCCGGGGGTGGCGCCAGGAAGTTCCACTGATCGTCGGTCCAGCCGCCGCGCTTGCCGCTGCGGCCCGGGTCGTTGGGGACGCCGCTCGCCGTGGCGATCGGGTCGGGGTTTGCCCAGCGCACGCCGGGCGCTGCGCGGAGGTCGCGCAGCGTCACCCGCACGTCGGCGCCGTCGGCTACGGCGACGGTGCGCGGTTGCGGATCGCCTCGATAGGAGACGACCACATGGCTGGCTGAGACGCTGCGCCCAGGCGCCAGGCGTTGCGGCGCCTGCGCCGCGGCGGTGGCCGTGGCGCAGGCAAATGCGAGCACGGCGAGAAGCGCAGCCGTGCTCGTCGCGGCGAGCGTTCTCGCCGTCTTGCCTGCCTGCCCGCCCGTTGCCGGGAGCGCGCGGGCGTATGTGCGATGGGGCCGGGGCGGTCTCATCCATTCCTTTCAACACGTGATCGGCACAGGAGTTGCCGGGCGTCCCGTCGAGACGGATGCCGATACTTGTGAGTTGATGCCCGCACCGATCATTGCTGAACCCCGCGAATACGACGCCGCGTTGATGCAGGTCGCGCTCGAGCGCGCCGCGGCTGCGGCGGGCTGGGGCGACGTTCCGATCGGCGCCGTGGTAGCTCGTGAGGGCGAGCTCATCGCGGCGGCGGGAAATGAGCGCGAGCGCGCCCTCGACCCCACGGCGCACGCGGAGATCCTCGCGATCCGCGGGGCGGCTGCGCGCCTCGGCGGCTGGCGGCTGCCCGGCACGACGCTGTACGTGACGCTCGAGCCGTGCGCCATGTGCGCCGGCGCGATCGTGCTCGCACGCATCCCGCGCGTCGTCTACGCGGCCACCGACCCGAAGGCCGGGGCCTGCGGGTCGGTCATCGACGTGCTCGCCGAGCCGCGCCTCAACCACCGTCCGGAGGTCGTGGCCGGCGTCGGCGCCGAGCCCGCCGCAGAGCTACTCCGCGCGTTCTTCCGCGAGCGCCGCTAAGAGGCCGTCTCAAAGCGCGGCGGCCCGCGGCTCAGGAGCGGCGCCCGAGGGCGAGCGGCGTGCCGTCCTCGCGGATGCCCTGCAGGTAGACGGCGACCGAGGTTCCGGCCCCCGGGGAGCTCGCGATCCGCATCTCGCCGCCGCCGGACTGAGCGAAGGCGGCGACGGTGGCGAGGCCGACGCCGCTGCCGGCAGGCCCCTTCGTGGTGAATCCGCGCCGCCCGGCGCGGCGCAGCACGCGGGGCTCCATCCCCTGCCCGGTGTCGGTGAAGCCGATCACCGCGTAGTAACCCGGGGCCAGGGCAGGGTCGCCGCCGGCGATCTCCGCCCGAGCAGCGGAAACGACCGCACGGCCGCCGCCGGGCATCGCGTCGCGCGCGTTCGAGGCGAGGTTGAGCAGCGCCCGCTCGAGCGCGGGGCCACCGACGGCAACCCTCGGAACCCCGACCTGATGCTCGACGTCGAGCTCGATCCGCGGGCCGAGGGTGCGTTGCAAGAGCGGTCTGGTCGCCTCGAGCGCCGCGCCGATCTCGAGCGGTGGCTCCGGCGTTACGGGCGTCGCGTGACGGCCGTCGACGAGCTCGCGGACGAGGACCGAGCCGCGGCGGGCGGCCGCCTCGACCTCGGCGACCCGGTCGTGGGCTACACAGCCGATCTCCATCTCGCCAAGCTCGGAAGCGCAGGAGAGGATCACCGAGAGGATGTTGTTGAAGTCGTGCGCCGCCTCCGCGACGTGACGGGTGCCCTCGTCGCGATCGATGCCCCCGAACGGGAGTGGGGGAGTTGGGGGCCGGTCGGGCTCCTCCGGGCGTCGTCTCTGAGTGACTGGCATGGGCGATCGCGCCAAGTGGCGTCTCGGTGGGGTTTTCGCCCTCAGCGGCTCGGACCCTGCGTCGGAAGGACCACCGGGCGCTCACCGCATGTCGCTCCGGCGGTAGGTTTCCCATGTGCCGGGCCCGGCATCCGACAGCCCGCTCGTGATCGCCGACGTCGGTGGCTACACGTCCTACCTTCGTGGCGTCGAGCTTGAGCATGCGGCCGACGTTCTCTCGGACCTGCTCGGCACGGTCGCCGAGGCGCTCGGTGCCGTCGTCCCCGTCGCCAAGATCGAGGGTGACGCGGTCTTTTGCGCCGGCGGCGAGCCGCCGGCTGACACCACCGCAGTGTTCACGGCGGTGGTCGATACCTACGTCGCCTTTCGGCGCCGGCAGCGAGCGATCTCGGTTGCGACGAGTTGCACGTGCGAGGCGTGCCGGCGGATACCCGACCTCGAGTTGAAGCTCGTCGTGCACCGGGGCTCGTTCGCCGTACACGAGGTCGCCGGCCGCAGCGAGGTGGTCGGGCCGGACGTGATCGTCGCCCATCGCCTGCTCAAGAACTCCGTCGTCGAGCGCACGGGTCTGCGTGGGTACGCGCTGCTGACTGAGTCCGCGGTGTTGGGCCTCGACCCCGAGGGGCTGAGTCCCCATGGCGAGACCTATGAGGATGTCGGCGAGGTCGCTGCCAGGATCGGCGACCTGGAGAGCCGGTGGCTCGAGGAGGAGGAGCGGATCGAGGTCCGCGTCGACCCGGTGGCGGCGCTGATCGCGCACGAGGCTGAGGTGCCCGTAGCAACCCCGGTCGCCTGGCGCGCGCAGACGGACCCCGCCGAGCAGCTGCTCTGGCGCGTCGGCATCGATCGCTTCGATGCCGCCAACCCGGGCGGCGCCCGCGGCGTCGGCAGCGAGGCGCATTGCGTGCATGGAAAGACGACGATTCGCCAGGAGATCCTCGACTGGAAGCCGTACCGATATCTGACCTACCGGGAACGCAACCCGGCCGGGATGACGTTGTGGACGGCCGAGTTCGAGCCCGTCGGGGAGAGCCGGACGCGAGTCCGCTGGCTCGTCGCGCTCGACGGCGGCACCGGCCAGCGCCTGCTCGTCCGGCTGATCGGCGGCCGCATGCGGGCGGTCATCGCCGAGAACTTTGCGGCGCTCGTCGCCCATCTCGGCGGCGAGGCCGCCGGCGCACCGTCGGTCTAGGTGCTTAGAGGCTCTCGAGGACGTCGAAGGACCACAGCTCGCTGCTGTGGCCGACGGGCCCACGCTCGCGATGCTGGGAATGGCCTGACTGGAAGTCCTGGCTGCCGAGCCACCGCTGGAAGTCCTCCTCGGAGCGCCACTGGGTCAGCACCAGGCAGACATCACGGTCGTCGTTCGGCCGCAGCAGCTTGAAGGACTCGAACCCCTCGGCCTGCTCGACCTTTCCCGCCCGTTTGGCGAAGCGCTCCGTGAACTCGTCGAAGCGATCGCGCTCGACGGAGATCGCATTGATCTTGACGACGCTCATCGGCTTCATCGTAACCGTGGCCGCCGCCGGCCTAGCCGGAGCCGCTGAGCCGGACCACGGGCCGGGGCTTCGCTGGAGACTTGTCCAGCGGCCCTCCGAGGCGTACCTTTGAGCAATGACGTTGTTCACGAGGTTGCTCCTCGTGGCGGCTGGAGTCGCGGCGGCGCTCCTGACAGCGTTCGTTGCCGACGCATCCGCGAGTAGCGGTGTCCTGTATGTGACCGATGACGAGAATGCCGGCGCGGTCGTGCCGGTCGCCCTCTCGACGCTGACGGCGGGAACGGCGATCACCTCCGGAATCGGCTCCTTCCCTTTTTCGATCGCGATCTCACCCGACGCCGGCACCGCCTTCAGCACCGCCGAAGGCGGCCCGCCGTCGATCTCGGCGATCGATACAGGCACCAACACTGCCTCCCAGGTGACCGACACAAACCTCACCTCACCGGGGGCGATCGCCGTATCGCCGGACGGCTCGCAGCTGTACGTCGGCAATGTGATCGGCGACACCGTGGCCGTCGCCAACGCCCACACGCTCGCGGTTGCCGCGACGCCGATCTCGGTCGGCACCTGGCCCGTGGCAGTCGCGTTCACGCCCGGTGGCGGGCGCGCCTACGTCGCGAACGCGAGCGACGGCACGGTCTCCGTCGTCGACACATCCTCGGAGACCGTTACGCAGACGATCTCGCTGAGCCTGCCATTAGACCCGTGCGGCCTCGCGGTGACCCCCGACGGTGCCGACGTCGTCGTCATCGGCGGCTGTAACGCGCTCACCGGCGGCGTCTCGATCATCGACACGGCGACCGGCATCGCCACGGCGATCGGCCCGCCGCTCGGCACCGACGCATACGGGGCCGAGGCAATGGCCCCGAGCGGGAAGTTGGTCTACGTCTACGACACCACGAGCGGGGCACTTCGGAAGGTCAATCCGAAAACGGGCGCCACCCCGACGACTCCGTTCCTGTCCGGCCTCGGCGGTGTCAAGGGGCTCGCCGTCTCCCCCGGCGGTGAGTCGCTGTTCGCGACGCGGCTCTCGTCAAGCTCGGTGTCGAAGATCAACGCGACCAGCGGCGCCATCACCCCGATCTCGCCGGTCGCCAACAAGCCCTGGGGCGCAGCCATCACCCCCGACCAGGCGCCGCACGCAGCGCTGACGGTGACGGCGGCGCCCGCCGGCAGCGCCAGCAAGTTCAGCGCCGCCGCCACGAGCACCGCCGACGGCGGGCCGGCGAGCTACGCGTGGGCGTTCGGGGACGGAAAGACCGCGAAGACCACCACCCCCTCCGTCACGCACGTGTATGCGCAGCCCGGCACCTACGCCGCAGCGGTCACGGTGACCGACGATCAGGGCTGCTCGACGAAGCTCGTCTACACCGGCCAGACAGCCTCCTGCAACGGCGCCTCGACCGCCCGGAGGGCGACGTCGTTCAAGGTCCCAGCGCCTTCACCGGTCCTCTCCGTGTCGGTCTCCGGCCGCGGGCAAGGTCAGCGGACCCGGGATCAGCTGCCCGGTCCAGTGCTCCCACGCTACGCCGTCGGGACCAGGGTCAAGCTGACGGCCAAGGCGAAGTCGGGCTTCCGTTTCGCCGGCTGGAGCGGCGCCTGCGCGGGCGCGGGGCGCTGCAGCTTGGCGATGAACGCCGCCCGCTCGGTCGCGGCGCGCTTCGTCGCCCGGCCGCCCAACACGAAGATCACCAGGGACAGGATCTCCACCAAGAAGGGGAAGGCCAAGTTCAACTTCACTGCAAAGGGCCGGGCGGACGGCTTCAAGTGTGAGCTCCGGCGCAAGCACCACGCGGCGAAGAAGTTCAAGGGCTGTCACTCGCCGAAGACCTACCGCCATCTGAAGCACGGCAGCTACACGTTCGAGGTCCGAGCTATCGGTCCCGGAGGCCCCGACCCGACTCCCGCCAAGCAGCGCTTCGCGGTCAAGCGTTGACCTCGGCCACCGCCGCTTCGCTAGCTGGCCGGCCCAGCGGGCTTTCTACCCTTCTCTCTACAACAGCTCCATCAATCGCGCAGCCTAATTCACTGCTCAGCAATAGCGGTGACTCCCGCAGCTGCGGTCTGGCATGCGACCGTCCTCAGAGTGCAAATAGAGCTGCCCTTGTAGATCTCAACGTGCTTGGAGCGATCGACGACGTGAACTTGTACTCCCGCTGCATTGACGTTCGCGTAGGTGCCGATCGCCAGGAGGATCAGTGAAGGACCGCGCACACGGCCGTTGTCACCGCGCACATCACGAAGATCATCTTCGGTCTACTCCATCGCTTCCAGCGGCTCTCTGCGTCTCGAGCGCGGGGGCCGTCTGCAGGGCGCCAGCCGCCGGCGAGCTCTTCGATTTGTGGACGTCGGCCATTACCAGCGAGGTGGCACGCTGGGGTCCGCGGAAGGCTGCCTGTCGAGGTGCTACTCCTGACCTCGACCGGCCGGCCTCAGCTGCGGGTTGGACAGTCACGAGGCAGCATGTGGATGGCCTCGTCTTTTGCGCCGGTCTGGACCCCTCATGCCTCGATCTTGTTGGCCTAGACCCCGGCCGCGCCGGTTCTCAGGGCGCTAGGCAGAGCTCCGATCCAGCGATGGCGCGCAGTGGGAGTGGGCTCTTGAGGTGGGACTAGGTGGGGAGTGGGAATAGCGCAGATAAGTTCCCACTTAGTTCTCACTTGGCTGCGTGAGGCGGTACCGCTGATCGGGAGATCGAGCTGGCTTCGTCGGTGCGATCTCGCGCGCGGCCACGGCGCGGCGGTCATTTCTGAGCCCCTCGCACGCCGACGCCGAGGTGCTCGGCGATCTCTCCCCTTGAGCTGATTCCACAGTCGAGAGGAGTTCGATGACCTCAGCCCGACGCTCCTCCGGCGACTTGCGCTTGCGACTGTCAGCAGGCGTCGCCTCCTGAGCCTCGGCAGCTGCGGGGTGGGGCTTGAGCGTGACTCGGACCAGCGGGCCGGCTCGCTCCATTCGGGATCGGTAGCCCTCCGCCTCCTCGACCTCTGCGCCTTGCGTACATCGTGCCGTGCCCTCGATGTGTCGAGCTGTCCTTATCGGCGACGGCGCGTCGCGCACGTTGCTGACGCCCTGTCGCGCTGGTCGGCGCTCTTCGGGCGAGCCGCGGCCGGGGCTGTCGATGATCTCGATCGATCGAGTAGATCGAGACGTTGAGGTGCATGCCCTCCTCGCTGTAGTCGGTGTGAGCGACAACGTTGTGCAGCACCTCACGGGGATCTCTTCGTTGTAGGCGGGATGTCCTGGTGCCGGCGCCCGGGATCCGCTGAGCGATGCCGTTGGTGTGCGGCGGTGGTCGAGACCTCGTCCGGGCGGCAGCAACGACGCTCGCTCCACTCCGCGCGATCGATGACGTCTCCACCCTGCGCTCTCCGGGTAGCGATCGCTCGGTAGCAGTCGGCGTCTACCGGAGTGTCTTTCCCGAGTGGACCACCCGGCGCATGTCGGCACCATCTCGTCGTTGATCCGCGCGGCCGCCGAAGTATCTCGAGCTTGACCTCGTCGACGTCGATGCCGACTTCGGCGAACTCGCGCGCGATGGCCTCGTGATCGAGATCGTCCGTCGTCGCCGCGCTCGGCAGCTAATCGAGCTGCTCTTCCCTTGCCGCTCCTGTCGCATCGCTCGGCCTCTTCTCGTCCACCGGTATCTAGACGGATCCAACCCGCTCGTACACGACCAGCTCGTCCTTGCCCTGCAACGGCAGCTGATCAGCCTTGGTGTGGAGACCCTCACCAACCAGATCCTAACCCTCCTACGTGATGAACACGAAGTCGGCACAGCTGAGCGACGGTCTGCGCATCGATCGCCATCGAGACGGACCTCCACGACCTGCTGATCTTCCACGCCCACGACCGTGCCGTCGTCTTCGACGCCGATCACGATCGTCCCACCGGCGGTGTTCGCGAAGCGCCGAACTCCTTGACGAGCCGGCCGGTGAAGAGGCGTCCTTCTTGAACTCAACGCGGTCGAGCTCTGGGTTTCAAGATCTGCGAAATCAAGTTGGTCATGAGCAGCCCTCGCCGGCCGGCGAATCTCTGTCCTTCGCTGACTCCACGCCCCGAGGTCGAGGTGGGCTGAGGAAGCAATCTACGGGAGTCGCAAGCCGTGTGCGCCTTCGCGGGTGGAGAGACGTCAGTCATCCGTCTCGAGCCTCCTGAGCAGCTGCCGCCAGCCTCCGTAGTCGTGAAGTGCGAGGCGGCAGCTCGGGTCTACCGCTGGAGCGCGGAGTAGCCCTTCTGGGTGGTTGTCCCAGCTTAAGCCTTGCTAGTGACGCGGATCGCCTCGATGCAGCGCTCCTGGTGATCGACCCGCGGGGGATGCGCACTGTGCAGGGGATCGCTCTGCTGGAGCCTGATCTGCTGCGAACCCCACGAGCCGAACGCGATCGACAGGAGCCCAGCTGCTGTCGTAGCACGGCCTCCTCAGCAGCTCCGCAACGGTGTCGAGCTACCGATGATGACCGCGATCACCGGCAGCGGCGCAGGTCCTCCTTTGCAGGCCAGGTCTCACAGCCGTTGCCTCGAGTAGTGATGGATCGCCAGGTGGGGAGGAGGCCCGGACGGCTTTCCCTTGACTGCCGTCGCTCGCGCCGCGAGCGCTAGAGCTCGATCCCAGTCGGAGAGACCGACCAGCTGTGAGAGGAAGATGAAGAAGATGATCACGATCGCGATCATCGCGATCGTCGTCGTCGTCGTCGCGTCACTGACCGCGGTGTCGTGCGATCAAGATCGTCAACGCGTCGTCGTCAACACGATCAACATCGTCGAGCAGCCGCCGACGTCGGTCGGTCTGTCGAGTGCGCAGAGCGCTCGATCTGCCCGCGGTCGCAGCAGCTCGCGCCGTCCGCGCGCCGAACCTCGCGCCCTCAACATCGACTCTGACGACCTACGTGTGGCCTCGCCGAACGGTACGGTCGCTCGACGCCGAGGTACCGGAGACGACGTTGATCGCCATGTAGACGTGCGGCACCCATGTGCGGGCGGCGCGAGTCCCTTCGCTGCAGGAGATGCGCTGAGCTCGAAGCCCCCGTCGCGAGAGCGCGTGTCCAGCACTTCTCTCCAGCTCAACGGTTCGCCGCGGGGGAGACGAGCGCATGCAGATCGCTCGCGCGCTCGCAGCTGCGGAGCCCCGCCTCGCCCGCGCTCTGTCGAAGCGCGCTGCGTAACAGCGCGGGGTACGTTTTCTCTTCGCGTGCGCGCGACGACAGCGATCGCCTCGTACAGCTGCACGTCGTCGTAGCGACCGCCGCCCGCGCCTGCTGTTTGCCGCTGCAGAGCCATGCGCGAACGTAGTCGCCAACGGACCATCCTGCTCGAGCGCCCGAATTTGAGCGTGTGACTGCGGATCTCCGCTCGCCGTCTGGAGACGCTCACCCCATGCCGCAGCTATGCCAAAGCGCGAGCCATGGAGGCGAGGGCAGCTCCCAGTCGACTCGAGCCGCCAGCGAGCCCGCAGCGTCAAGCAGCAGACCTCGCTTCCGCGATCGGATCAGCGTCTCCACATACCGCCGCCTTAGCGCAACAGACCCCGGGCCGACGCTCGTCTGCTTCGTCCTGCACGAAGGACCTCACATCCCTATCACCTCGCTGATCGACAACGATACCGCTGTGGACGCAGCTCACCGACGACAACGCCAACATCAACTCCGCACCGCCCGAGGACCCGCAGAAGATCTGGAATCCGTTCCATCACGCCAACCCAAAGCCGCCGCCGCGTGAGTCGAGGCTCAGTGCACTTCTCGCGCAAAGCACCAAGTCATCTCCACCGTAGATAGCGTCGGACACTGTGCCGAAGTGCAGCAAGCACTCATATCCCGACCAAGCGTCAGCGCGCCTCGGCTTGAGCACGTTCGCAAGAAAGCTAAGCCGGCTCACCGTTCCAGTCCGGTCTATCCCTGTGACAGGTGTGAAGCTGCATCTACAGCGAAGCGCTCACGCGGAAAGACTCCGCCGTGACCTCGACCCGGATTGACTCGCCCCTCGTAGCCGAAGTGGTCCTTCGAGCCATAGAGACACTGACCCGAAGCTCTTCGCCGCCGTTTCGTCTGGGCGGACGTATGTTCGTGTAGTCAGAAAGCACCGAATTCGGCGCCAGAACTTACCGCTAATCAGTACAGGTGAGCTGCGCCGC
This sequence comes from uncultured Solirubrobacterales bacterium, assembly GCA_963850625.1. Taxonomy (GTDB): domain Bacteria; phylum Actinomycetota; class Thermoleophilia; order Solirubrobacterales; family 70-9; genus CAXMST01. Next base: position 317,938 of record CAWKLZ010000006.1, on the reverse strand, counting down.
ACATGCGGCATGCAGACTCGCCCGCAGGCAATCGAAAATCAAGCGACTCGCCGCCGAACAGCGCGTTCACCCTCCTCCCCGAGCAGCTGCCGTACTCACGGAGTTCACACAACCCGTCCTCTGCAACCGGAGTGGTGGCGGAGATCAAGCCTACCCGGCATCACTGCTGATCTGCTTCGCCACACGGACTGCTCAGCGCGAGCGAGCCAGCAGCGTCTGCCGGCAAGTGGCGCTGATCGCCCTCGCGCACGCGCTCTCGGCGAGTGACGTCGAGCCGTTTGCCAACCGCTATTCCAGATCCTCGATCTTCGACGCCAGCTTCGCCAAGATGCCAACGCCGCAACAGTCTCGTCTCATCGACTCGAGCCGTACGCGCGAGCGTTCATCGATACGTCAACAAGCTATCGCGCGGCACCTCAAGAAGCAGCCTGAATCGCCGTTGCATCTGGGACTACCCTACGGCGACCCTACTCACGTTCGCCTCAGCACAACTACCCTGACAAAGCTAGTCGAGGTCGCTGTGTTCAGCGACACCCCAAGCTTCTGACGCGCCACCGACAAGCTCGTCACCGCTCGCGCCGCGTCGCGTCCGCACTGCACGACAAGCAAGCCACGGGAGAGTTCCGGCGACGCCTGCATCAATTCCGTCACCGACCCGCGCGCTCGCGCAGCGCAGACGCCTACCGTTACTTCTAGTCGGCAGCACATCACCCGCGCGCTCGATCCCGACGGCGGATCTCGTCTCTACCTGGGGACCGGCACCGGCAACTTTCGGTTTCGCGCCTACTCAGACGGCGTCTCGATCTCGCTCTAGCGCCGCTTGCTATCAACGTGATCCCGGCCAACACCTCTAGCCGGCGCGTGCCGCATCCTCGACAGGCGTCACCGCCCTCGATGGCACCAAGCCCGCGGCGTGTCATGGACCGTCCGTACTCGTTCAGCCCGTCTTCGGCGAACACTGAGCTGGGCTCGCGAGCGTCATCCCCGGCGAAAGTGGAAGGGAGAGATGCCCCGCAGCGCTATCGACACCCCTGAGTACGACCGCCACGGCATCCCTCGCTGCCGCCACTGCGGCGGAGTTGGCGATCTCGAGGGACCCGGGCTTGGTTGGTACCGCACGGACGGTGGCCCGCGCCCTGGTGGTTTCGCTGCATCAATCGCTGGACGCCGGCTGCTCGAAGCTGCATCGATCGCCTGTGAGAAGGAGTGGCGCCTGCTCGTGCCGATGAGTCGTCTGACGCCGACCTACCACGCCCTCAAGCGCGCCGGCCGCCACTCAGAACGCGTCTTCCGCACCTGCGCGACCGCTACCGCATCGCTGGCAACAACATCGACATGCGGCCCAAGCGCCCGGCCTTGCATGCAGAACCTGCGGCTCAGTCTGCTTTGCTCGTCGAGTGGTTCCGCATCTGCCTGCGTCACGGCTGGATCGGTCCCACCCCAAGCAGAACCACGCGGTTCCGCACAAGCTCGACCCCGGCTACTGCGGCACGTCTGGATGGCTCGCCGCCGTTGGGGGATCGATCTCCCGTACGGCCCGCCGCAGAGCACGCACGTCTCGCGATGGCCGGCTGCGGACCGCCGCCTGAAGAGGACGACGACTCACTGCCCTTCTAGACGCTGACCCGTTCCGCTCGGGGCCGATAGGCCCTGGGCGCTTCGGCGCTCACGACCGCGGAGCACGCCGTACGGGCTCCGCTCGAACGCCAACCGCGGCGGCGGCACCTCCAACCGACCTTCGTTGCTCGGCTGGATCGCGATCAGGCGTGTTCTTTCTCTGAACGGGCTAGCGGAGAGGGTGGGATTCGAACCCACGAGGCAGTTTCCACCGCCCACACGATTTCCAGTCGTGCACCTTAAGCCGCTCGGTCACCTCTCCGGGCCGGCGGAGAGGTTAGCGGCGGCGCGGGGGCCGGCGCCGCGGCCCCGCTATGCCGCGACCGCCTGTCGCCCGGCGGGTCCCGCCCGGTACCCGCACCACAGCGCGAACAGCGCGATCGCGATCACGGCGCCGAGCCAGTGGACGCCGACGATCACTGCGACCACGCTCGGCAGGCCCGCGAGGAAGGCGCCGAGCATCGTCGAGGCGAGCGGCAGCTGCAGCATCCGTGCGGTGATCAGCGAGCAGAGGATCCAGGCGCCCGGTCCCGCGAGCCAGCCCCAGTCCTCGAAGAAGGAGTGGGGGAGGGCAATCGCGAGCAGGATCGAGAGCACGGCGACGAGTCCCGTCTGCCAAGCGGCGGCGCGCCATGCGATCGAGCGATCCATCCGGCGGATTATCGCGCCTCCCGACCTCCGTTAGCCTCGGGCCCGAGCGGGGAAAGCTTCCTAGACGCGAGCGAAGGGACCGAACAGATGAGCGAGCGAACCTGGACCGTCTATCTGGCGGGCGAGATCCACAGCGATTGGCGCGAGCGGATCGCCACAGGAGTCGAGGAGGCGGGTTTGCCGGTGCGGCTCACCCACCCGGTCACCGACCACCCGGCCAGCGACGACTGCGGCGTGGAGATCCTCGGCGCCGAGGACGAGAAGTTCTGGCACGACCACAAGGGCGCAGGCGTCAACGCCGTCCGGACCTACACGCTGCTGCGTGAAGCCGACATCGTCGTCGTCCGTTTCGGCGAGAAGTACAAGCAGTGGAACGCCGCCTTCGATGCAGGCCAGGCCGCCGCGCTCGACAAGCCGCTGATCACGCTGCACCCCGCCGAGCACGACCACGCGCTCAAGGAGATCAACCGCGCGGCGCTCGCCACCTGCCGCGAGCCTGAGCAGGTCGTCGCGATCCTCCGCTACGCGATCGAGGGCACGCTGTAGGCCGCGGCTCCGCGGGCGTCGGCCGTCGCGGCGCCGGATCTTGACCGGCGTCCCGCTACCGAGTGGGCACTATGAGCCGCATGGCTGACGAGACGATCGTCGAGCTCGACGTCATCGACCCCAGGCCGCCGGCCGACGCGGCTGCCGCCGAGCGGACTTTGCTCGCCTGACCTGGCGGACCGGGCGACGGCGCTCGCCGTCGGCATCGGCATCGGCCGGACGTCCCCGAGGTCGGCGACGCGACCCATCGCTGGCCCTACGCGGTGCTCGGCGTCCTCTTCGCGGCCTACGGATCGTCCTGATGGCAGTCGGCAGTCGCCGGCTGTTCGTCGTCGACCGCGCGCTTGGCCCGGGGCGAATACGCGCAGCTCGAGGCGCGGACGATCGCGCTGATGACGGCCGGCGCAATCACGCTCTCGGTGCTGACCGCCGTCGGCATCGCGGTCGGCTGACCGGCGAGCCGCTCAGACCCCGGTCAGCCGCGCGCTGAGCTCGGCCAGGCGGCGCCGGGCCTCGGCGTCGTAGGCCTGCTCGTGCGCACGCTGCGCGACCAGCCGTTGAAGTAGGCACCGGTCGCCGTCGTGCGCAGGATCCGCCGCGAGCCGGTAGGTCGCCTCGACCCCCTCCTCGAGCCTGCTCGCCGGGGTCGGGACGATCTTCGTCGGCATGTAGGTGGCGGGGTGGAGGGCGGTGGCGGTGACGCCGGTGCCCTCGAGCTCGTCGGCGAGGTCGAGGGCGAGCATGATCTGCGCGAGCTTGCTCTGGCAGTAGGCCTGCACGCCGCTGTAGGAGCGCTCGAGCATCACGTCGTCGAAGTCGATCGGCGCCTGCCCGGCGGAGGAGACCTGGACGATCCGCGACGGCGCGGAGGCGAGCAGCAGCGGCAGCAGGCCGGCGGATCAGTGCGTAGCCGGCGAGGTAGTTGACGGCGAAGCGCAGCTCGTGCCCGTCGTCGCTCTCTTGGCGCGGCCGGGTCCGCCGGGACGTCCGTGCCGATCCCCGCGTTGGAGACGAGGACGTCGAGCCTGTCGTGGTGTCGGGCGACGCCTGCGGCGAGCTGCCCGACCTGCTCGAGGTCGGCCAGGTCGGCGAGCACCAGTTCGAGTTCGTCGTTGCCGGTTGCGGCGGCGATCTCCTCCATCGCCGCGGTGGCCGCGCTCGCGATCGCGCCCGTGCAGGATCAGCAGCGGCGCCGGTCGCCGCGAGCGCTCTGCCAGCGCCCGGCCGAGCCCGTCGGTGGCGCCGGTGATCAGGATCGTCTGCTCCTCGAGCGGCCGCATGCGACCCGACTTATGTACCAGCCGCGCCGCCCGAGCTCCGGCGGCGGCCCGCCCTCGTCCCGGTCGCTACCCTTCCCGCCCGCGCTCCCGAGCGCCCTCACGGAGGGGTGGCAGAGCGGTTGAATGCGGCGGTCTCGAAAACCGTTATACGTCTTTTGGGCGTATCGAGGGTTCGAATCCCTCCCCCTCCGCTCCAAGCTCCCTTCGCCGCGACTCGCTTCGGCACGGCGCCCCGGGAGCGGCTGCCGTGCGATCGGTCTGGACCCGCTGTCGCGCATCCCCGCCAACCGGCTCACATGGATACGATCGCTCGGTGAGTCCGGAGCCTGACGTCAGCCCGCAGGTTGCCGCCGCCAACGCTGCCCTGCGCTCCGAGCTCCCCTTCGACGACGAGGCTGACTTCGAGGACGCGCAGCGCGGGCGGGTGGCTGAGCTCGATCCGACCCTGATCGCGGCCACCGACGGTCGCATCGTCTGGGATTTCGCCGGTTACTCGTTCCTCGACGGCGTCTGCCCGGAGACGGCCAATCCGAGTGCCTGGCGACAGGCGCAGCTGAACGCGATCGGCGGCCTCTTCGAGGTCGCGGAGGGCGTCTACCAGGTGCGCGGTCAGGACATCTCGAACATGACCATCGTCGAGGGCGACGAGGGGGTCTTGGTGATCGACCCCTTGATCTCGGCGGAATGTGCGGCTGCGGCTCTGGCGTTGTACCGGCGCCACCGCGGCGAGCGCGCCGTCAGCGGCCTGCTCTACACCCACACCCACATCGATCACTTCGGAGGCGCGCGGGGCGTCCTCGATGCGGAGGCGGCGGCGAGCGGCGCGGTCCCCGTGCTCGCGCCCGAGCACTTCCTCGACCACGCGGTGAGCGAGAACGTCTTCGCCGGACCGGCGATGAGCAGGCGGGCGGAGTACATGTTCGGCGCCCCGCTCGAGCCAGGGCCGGCCGGGCAGATCGGCGCGGCGATCGGGATGCGCAACTCGACCGGCACGGTCACGCTGATCCCGCCGAACCTCGAGATCACCCACACCGGTCAGGAGGAGGTCGTCGACGGCATCCGGCTCCGCTTCCAGATGACGCCGGGGAGCGAGGCACCGGCCGAGATGAACTTCTTGCTGCCGGACCGTCGCGCGCTCTGCATCGCCGAAAACGCCACCCACAACCTCCACAATCTGCTTACCCTGCGCGGCGCCCCGGTGCGCGACCCGTACGCCTGGTCCGCCTTCCTCGACGAGTCGATCGAGCTCTTCGCCGAGCACTCGGACGTGATGTTCGCCGGCCATCACTGGCCCCGCTGGGGGAGGGAGCGGATCGTCGCGATGCTCGCCAAGCAGCGCGACCTCTATCGCTTCCTCCACGATCAGACTCTGCGGCTGCTCAACCAGGGCTACGTCGCCGACGAGATCGCCGAGCTGGTCGAGTTGCCTCCGTCGTTGGCGTCCGAGTGGCACTGCCGCGGGCACTACGGATCGGTCAGCCACAACACGAAGGCGATCTTCCAGCGCTATATCGGCTGGTTCGACGGGAATCCTGCCCACCTATGGCGGCATCCGCCCGAGCCGGCCGCCGAGCGCTACGTGGAATTCATGGGCGGTGCAGAGGCAGTGCTCGAAAAGGCCGAGCGCGCCTACGGGCAGGGTGACTTCCGCTGGGTGGCCGAGGTCGTCTCCCACGTCGTCTTCGCCGATCCCGACAACACGGCAGCCCGCGAGCTCGAGGCAAGGGCGCTCGAACAGCTCGCCTACGGCGCCGAGAACGCGACCTGGCGCAACTTCTTCTTGATGGGAGCGCGCGAGCTACGAGAGGGGGTCGTCCCGGGCGAATCGCCGATCACGATGGGCGCCGATCTGATCGCCCATCTGCCCACCGGCAAGCTGCTGGACGCGATCGCCATCCGCCTCAACGGTCCCCGCGCAGCCGAGCACGAGCTCACCTTCGACTGGAGCTTCCCCGACACCGGTGAGAGCTTTCATCTCCGGCTCAGCAACGGTGTGCTCACCCGCAGGGAGGGGCGGGAAGGCGACGCCGGCGACGCCTCGTTGACCATCGAGCGTGCGGCCTTCAACGAGCTCGTGCTGGGCATGACCGAGCTGCCGGCCCTCGTGGAGGCAGGGAGGCTGACGGTTGGAGGCGACGGCGCGGCGCTGTTGACTTTCTTCAGCCTGCTCGACGACATCGAGCCGGGCTTTGCAATCGTGACCCCGTAGCGCCCGGTCGCCTCCTCCGCCGCAGCCTGCGCCGGCGAGCCTATTTCTTGGTTCGGCTCGTCTTTGCCTTCGACGCGCTCGCGGTGGTCTTCCGCTTCGCGGCGGGCTTGCGCTTCGGCGCGGGCTTGCGCTTGGTGGCGCTGCTGCTGCCGCTCAGCTTGTGGCCGACCTCATCGAGGTCCTTGACGAGCGTCTTCCGGACCCGACGCAGGTTGCCGCGCGCATCCTTGAGCGTCGTGTCGACATCCTTGACGAGGGCCTTCCGGCCGCGACTGAGATCCCCGCGCAGGTCCTTGAGCGCATCCTGTGCCGCGGCGATCGCGTGGTCGAGGCGGTCGACCGGCTTGTGAGCCTTCTTCGCAGCCGGCTGCTTGCGGGCTGCGGTCGCCTTCGGCTTTGCAGTACGGGTCTTGGTGGTTGTCTTGGCTGGCATCGAGACTCCTTCGTGAGGTTGCCGGACCCACGGTATGCCGATGGCCGGTGGCGGCCCACCGTGGCCGCTACCCATCCAGTGCGTATTCCTCCACGCAGGCCGGGAACCCACTAATAAGGCTCCAGGCGCGGCAGCGTGCGCCTCTGTGCTCTACCGCTCCTGCATACAAACGACGACGCCATCACGCTCGGCCGCGACGTTGCCCTGGCAGTCCAGCGAGTTCTTGGTGGTGCCGAGGACCTTGCTCGTGGCGGCGGGATCATCACAGGGGATCACCTTGGTTGGCCCAGGCTTCTCGACGGTGGCGTCGGTGCAATCGCCGGGCTGCAGCGTCGAGTAGTCGAGCTGCTTCGCGGCTTCGGCCACGGGGTCGTACGTGGAACCGACGTCGCCAAGGCAGTAGGCCCGATCCTGGAGCTGGACCGAGAGATCACAGGCGCCGAGATCTCGGTCCGTCGCCCCGACCGCCGTGATGGTGTACTGCGCCGAGCTCCCTTCACAGTCGACCTTCTGCAGGTCGGGTGGGATCGTCGTGGGGTCGCTCACGGCTGCGCAGTCCCCGACGGCGAGCGAGTCGCCTCCGCCGCTCTGCTGATTGTCGCCGCCGCACGCAGACAGGAGCACTGCCACAGCGACCGCGGCGGCAGCTGCCGACTTCATCCTCATCCGTGACCTCCCCAGGCACGCGTCAGAAACGATGAGCGATTTTGAGGTATCGCCTCGGCTCGCGTCCGTCGTGGGGACGGTTGGGTTACCTCCTCCTACGCTACTTCCGGAGACCAGAGGCGGCTGAGGCGGCTTCTCAGGACCTCGGCGGGAGGCGCGCTTCGATCTCCTCGATCCGTTCGCTGAGCTGGTCGAGCCTGGCAAGTACCTGGCCCTCGAAGGCATGCTCGCGGACGTCCTCGGGTTCCTGCTCCTCGCGTACGAACAGCGAGGCCAGCGCCGCCGTCGTCATCGCCAGGAGCAGGAACCCGAAGACCATGACGAAGCCGGAGAGGACCTTGCCCAGGTCCGACGTAGGCGCCGAGCCGGCAAAGCCGACAGTCGTGACCAGGGAAAGCGCCCACCAGAGCCCCTGCCAGTAGGACTCGACGGTGTCAGTCTCCACCGCCGCGAAGCCGGCCCCGGCGACGAGCGTCACGAGCGCCGCCAGCAGGCCGAGATAGAGGAGGCCGCGGCTGATGCGCCGCGGACGTGCTGGACTCACCGCTCTCTCGGCTCGCGCACGATCAGCACGGGCACCCTGGCGTGGTGTGCGACCGCCGTCGCGACGCTGCCGATGGCTGCGTAGCCGATGCTGCTGCGACCGTGCGATCCGAGCACGATGATCGCCGCCTGCTCGCGCTCAGCGGTCTCGACGATCTGCGCCCAGGCGGGATCTCCACGCTCAACCAGCGCGCCGGGCATGGAACCCCGCGGCATCCGCGAGCGCGACGCCTTCGGCCGCGACGTTCTCGGCCTGACCGGCGACCTTTTCGGTGATCTCGTTCGGCACGACCGCCATCGGTGCGCCCCAGAACGGAACCGAGTCCAGCGGTTCCCACACCGTCAGCACGATCGCGGGGCGCCCACTGCGCAGTTGCTCGCCGGCGCGCGCGATTGCCGCCTTCGCGCTGTCCGAGCCGTCGTAGGCGATCATCACGGGACCGTCGTCGTTGAGCTCGGTCATCGTTCTCCTCTCGTCTTGCCCGCGGCGGGTCGCTCTCGGTCGCTGAACCCGGTACCGCCTACATAATGATACATGCTTCACGCCCTCCGCGATGGCTCTCACCTGCCTCGTCGCTACACCTGACTCAACCTGTTCACTGCCTCACTCAGTTCGCCTCCAGCGATTTCCTCTCGGAGCCTCGCGCGACTATAAGGAAGTTCGCCTGTCCCTAGTTTCGCAGGCCCTTCTCCCGCTCTTCCTTGTGGAATGCTCGCTCGATCGTGGCGCTCGTCGTTTCGGCGACAGACCAATCCGCTCCGCTACGGCCTCCAAGGCCGTCAACGGACGAAGATCAAGAAGCACTACGATCCCCGCTGAAGGCGCTCAGTCCGGCGGCCGTCCCAGACGTTCCAGAGGCACGACGCACGATGACGGTCATCAGTTCGTAGATACGGTCCATCCCCTTGTCGAGCGCCTCGTCACGTGTCCCTCCGGGGACGCCGAGGTTCGCAGCGGCGGACAGAGCGGTCTGGAAATCGTTTCCTCTTCCAGTCGCGGCCAACCCGCCAGTCCGGCGCCCGAGAGCCGCTGGCAGGTCGCCGAGCGCCGCAGATCCTCCGCCGGTCGGATCGAGTCTTCTGCCTACGCGCTCTGCGCCGCGCCCTAAAGACAAGCGTCACGTTCACGGCCTCCAGCCCCGTTCGAGCGCTACGCGACGCTGCAAGTCAGGAGTTCGGGCCATGCCGATCGCCGTGTAGGTGAGCGGGTTGAGGGCGACGAAGTAGGTGAGCAACAGGACGGCGGGTCCGACAAGGGCGCCGCCAGCGTGCGGCCCGGCAGCCGCTCTCCGCCCTAGGGACTCCGTTGGCGGGAAGCGGGTCCGATTCAGGAGAACAGATGCGAACGAGCGGTGCGGTCCTTTTGCGGTGGCTGGCCGGTGTGTCAGCGCTGGTATTGCTTGCGACGGCGTCTTCGTGGTCTCGGGCTGCGGCAGTGGCGGCGAGAACGAGGCGGAGCTCGGATGAGGCCGCCCCCGTCGAGAACGCTCTCCGGGAGGCCGCCAAGGAGGGCTACGAGAAGCGCGCCGTGTTCCAGGCGCCCGGCGAGGAAGCCGGCAGCGGCGAGGCGAACCGCGAGGGACCGCGCAGCCCCGCCGCCGAAGCGGTGCTCAACCGCGCCTACCCGCGCTCCTACGTCGACGACCGGCTTGCCCGCAGCACGCGCCGGCCTTCAGCGAGTCCCGACCGAGCCGTCGCCCGGCCCCTTCGACTCCGCAGCCGCCCTGCGCCGCGCGCAGGCGACGACGAGCTGGAAGGACCGGCCCCGTTCACGCCCAACGTCCCCGGCGAGGCGTCGCAGTTCATCGACCCCGGCACGCTGAAGGGCCCCTCGACGCAGGAATCGGGGCGGGTGACCGCGATCGTGATCGACCCCGCGTGCACTCCGGGCGTCTGCCGGATGGCGGTCGCCGCCGCGGGCGGCGGCATCTGGACGACCGACGACGCGCTGGCGCCGAAGGTCACCTGGACGCCGCCGCCGAACGATCTGCCGACGACGTCCTTCGGCTCGCTCTACTACGACGCCGCCCACGACGTCCTCTACGCGGGCTCCGGCGAGCCGAACGGCTCGAGCGACTCGGAGGCCGGCCTCGGCCTGTTCAAGTCCACGGACTTCGGCGCCTCCTGGTCGAAGGTGCCGGGCAGCGCCGCGGTCGCGACGAACCGCGCGATCGGCGCGATCGCCGTCGACCCGAACGACCCGAAGACGATCTACATCGGCACGGCGGTGGCCGGCACGGGATGAGCGCCGGTCTGGGGCGGTCGCCTGACGCCGCCGGACGCGCCCCCGCTCGGCGTCTACCGCTCGACCGACGGCGGCCAGACCTTCGAGCTCGAGCAGAACCTCGCCGGCAAGGCGCTGCCCAACCCGACGCCGCCGGAGACCGGCGCCGACTACTTCCAGGGCGGGATCTCGAAGCTGATCATCGACCCCAACGATCCGAACCAGCTCTACGCCGCGGTCTTCGGCTACGGGATCTGGCGCGCCGACCAGTCGGCCGGCAACCCGACCTGGACCCAGGTCTTCCACACGATGAACCAGAACAACTTCAGCGGCGGCGCCTTCGAGGGCGACTACACGGGCGACGAGACGGAGTTCGACCTCGTCGACCTCGGCTCGGCGACCCGGATGTACGTCGGCGACGCCTCCGACGACTGGGCGATCGACGGCGACGACGCGACGCCGCTGCCGCGCGCCTGGCGCAACGACGACATCGCCTCGATCGTCGGCAACCCGAGCGGGAAGCTGCCGGCGAGCGACCCGATGGGCGACACGTTCAACACCGGCAACGGCTTCAAGGAGATGTCGAGCGACGAGCCCAGCGATCCCGGCTTCGCCGTCTACGACTACTGCCAGAACGGCCAGTGCAGCTACGACAGCCTCGTCGCGCACCCGCCCGGGGCTCCGCGCGGGCCAGGTCTGGTACCTCGGCTCGATGAACTACGACGAGCTCAAGGCCTACGACCGCTACGGGCAGGGCGCGCCGCCGCGCTCGAACGGCCGCGCCGTGATCCGCTCGACCAACGCGGGCGGCGCGGTCCCGTCGATCAACTGGCAGGACATGACGGCAGTGCTCGGCAACCCGCAGACCGACTGGAACGTCACGGCGGGGATCCACCCCGACCTGCGCGCCGCGGCCTTCGCGCAGAACGGGAAGGTCGCCTTCATCGGCGGCGACGGCGGCGTCGTCCGCGTCGACCTGTCGAGCACCCAGGATCAGTCCTCCTCGTGCCCGCAGCGCACCTGGGACTACGGCGGCACGGCACCGAGGAGCCGCTCAACGCCGACGACGAGGCGCTCTGCGAGATGCTGCTCTCGGGCGTGCCGAAGGCGATCGACCCCGTCAACGACGGCCTGCGCACGCTGCAGTTCCAGTCGCTGTCCTACAACCCGCCGAGCCCGACCCAGCAGGTCTTCGGCGGCACCCAGGACAACGGCACGTGGTCGTTCGACACCTCGCGCACCAGCACCGACCGCTGGTTCGAGACGGTCGGCGGCGACGGCGGCCAGTCGGGCTTCGACCAGACCGGCGGCGACATCCGCTACCACAACTACTACGACGCGACGCCCGAGGTCAACTTCGAGGGCGACGATCCGACCACCTGGCTGGACATCTACGACCCGCTGCAGATCACCAACGAGGACCGGTCCTTCTACACGCCGTTCGTCGCCGATCCGACGACGCCGGGCCGCCTGTTCAGCGGCCTGCAGCACGTCTGGCGCACCGACGACAACGGCGGCGACGAGCAGGCGCTGATCGACAACGGCTGCCTGGCGATCAACCTCGATCCCTTCCGGACGAAGCCCTGCGGCGATTGGCAGCCGCTCGGCGCCGACCTGACGAGCAAGGCGTTCGGCTCGGGCCGCACGGGCCAGTTCGTCGCCGCGACCGAGCGGGCGCCCTCCGAACGACGGCACGCTCTGGGCGGCGACGAGGACGGGTCGCCTCTTCATCACCCGCAACGCGGACGATCAGGCGGGCTCCGTCTCCTTCCACCGGATCGACAAGAAGGCGACGCCGGGGCGCTTCATCAGCGGGATCGCGATCGATCCGCTCGACCCCAACCACGCCTACGTGTCCTACTCGGGCTACAACGCCTACACGCCGAAGACGCCCGGCCACGTCTTCGACGTGACCTACAACCCGAAGCGCAAGAAGGCCACCTTCACGGACATCTCCCACAACCTCGGCGATCAGCCGATCACCGGGCTGGCGCTGTATGGCAACGACCGGACCCTGTACGCGGCGAGCGACTTCGGCGTGCTCAAGCTGCCCTCAGGCTCAAACAAGTGGATCCAGGCGGGCCAGGGCCTGCCGAAGGTCGCCACCTACGGCCTCACGGTCTCCGACAGCGGCCGCGTCCTATGGGCGGCGACCCACGGCCGCGGCGCCTACTCGCTGAAGCTGGCGAAGACGAAGCCGAAGGCGAAGCTGAAGAAGATCCGGCCCGTCAAGAGCAGCAAGAAGACGAAGATCCGCGGCCGGGCGACCGACCCGGGCGGCGTCACCAAGGTGAAGATCCGCTTCGGCGACGGCAAGAGCGCGCACGTCAAGCTCAAGGACAACGGCAAGTTCAAGGTCAAGCACCGCTACGGCAAGGCCGGCAAGTACAAGGTCAAGCTCGCGGTCACCGGCTACGAGGGCAAGACCGCCACGGCGAAGCGGAAGGCCAAGGTCAAAAGGGCTGAGCGCCGGCGACGCCGGCCGCTCAGCGGGGGCAGCCTCGCTCGAGGCCGACGTAGCGCTGCAGGAGCCAAGAGCTCGGGCAGTTGCCGTAGGCCACGTAGACGAGCTGGTTGAGACCGACGAACGCGGTCAGCAGCAGGAACCACGGGCTGACCAGGGCGCTGAGCAGAGCGCTGACGATGGTCATCGTCCCCGCGAGGAGGAAGAGGACCCGCTCCAGGGGCCAGGATCGGTGCGCGACCGGAGCCTCGGCCGTCGCAGCGGGAGTCATCTCTATTGTCGCCATCAGTTGTCCTTTCACACAAGTACAAATATACAACGATATAGTTGTGTAAGGAGCTTAGCACGCAGATGAAGAGCCCGCTGAAACCGGAGGCCGCCGAGCTGATCGCGCGGCGCTTTCTTGCCCTATCCGACCCGACCCGGCTGCGACTGATCGACGCCCTCAATGCCCGCGGGGAGGCGAGTGTCGGAGAGCTGACGGAGGCGCTCGGAGCCTCCCAGCAGAACGTCTCGAAGCACCTCGGCACGCTGCATTCGGAGGGCTTCGTCAGGCGGCGCAAGCAGGGCGCCAGCTCGATCTACGCGATCGCCGACCCGGGGGTCCTCGATCTGTGCGATCAGGTCTGCGGCGGGATCGAGGCGCAGCTCGCAGCGCTCGGGCAGGCGCTCAACGCCTGAGCTTGCCGGCCGCCGGCGCCGTCCGGTGGAGCCGCTCAGCAGTTGCGCAGGTGGTCCTTGCGGGTCGTGCAGGCGTCGTGGCCGGGGCCGCCGTCGATGCGGTCGTGGCCGGGGCCGCCGTGCAGGACGTCGCGGCCGGCACCGCCCTTGAGCTTGTCGGCGCCGCGCTGGCCGCTGATCTTGTCGGCGCCACCGCGGCCCTTGAGCAGATCGTCGCCGCTGCCGCCGTGGACCGAGTCGTCGCCCTTGCCGGCGTCGACCCTGTCGCCGCCACCGCCGGCGCAGACGAGATCGTCGCCCGCGCGGGCCTTGATCCGGTCGGCGCCGTCGGTGCCGACGATCACGTCGTCGCCCTTGGTGCCGTTCAGGTTCGGGGTCGCCTTCGTGCCGTCGTCATAGACGGTCGCCTCCTGGCCGTGGCACTTCGGCGGCTTGGCCGGCGGCGGGGGTGGGGGCGGGGGGGCGGCGGCTCGACGGCGGGGGTCGGGCCGAGGATCGTGATCGCGTCGTCGCTCTTGATCCCGGCATCCGCGAGCGCCGGGCCGAAGTTCGGGTCGCCGGTGAGGAAGCCGCCTGAGGTCACGTAGGCGAACTTGCCGTCGGGGCTGAGCTCGATCGAGGTGGGCGCGTCGAGCGGGACCGCGTTCTGGCAGACCTGCGCGAGCAGCTCGGTGCCCGGGATCAGGTCACGCGGGTCGATCGAGCAGCCGGTCTTCGGCGCGTCCTGCGTCAGCGCCCCGGTATCGGGATCCCGTACGTAGGAGCCGACGCTGTGGAAGAGCGAGCTGATGTAAGCGCTGGTGCCGTCCGGCGAGAAGGCGACGTCGGAGGGCAGGATCAGCCCGAGCGCCGAGAGCGCGCAACCGTCGGTCGCCTCGAGGCCGCCGGCGGGCAGGCCCACCTCCTGGAGGCAGGGTGGGTTGATCTGGCCGAGGTCGGCGTCGAACTGCGAGAGCTCGCCCGGCCCGGGTCCGGCGATCCCCGAGGGTGGGAAGACGTTCAGCGTGCCCACGTAGACGTTCTTGCTGTCCGGGCTGACGTTGACCCGGTAGGGGTTGAGCAGGCCGGTGCGATGCGCGCAGGTGCCGTCGGGCTGGACCGGGTCGCGCGAGTCGTCGACGCAGCCGGCCGGATCGGCGGGCTGGTTCAGCGAGCCGTCGCCGGCGCGATCGAAGAGGGCGACGGAGCCGGGCTCGTCGGCGGCGGGCACGACCTCGATGCCGCCGATCTCGGTCGCCGCCTGCTCGAGGCCGAGCGCGGCCACGTAGAGCTTGCTGCCGTCGGGCGCGAAGTCGACGTCGAGCGGATAGCCGAGGCCGCTCGCCGGGCCGCCCGTCTTCGTGCCCGGCACGAGGCGCGCCGAGCAGACGTCGTAGAGCGGGTTGCTCGGTGCCGTTGGTCGGGAACATCGAGCGCGGGCTGCCGTAGCACTCCTTCGGCTTGACGAAGCCCGTGCCCGTGTTGCGGGTCCAGTTGATGACCGCGCCCGGCAGGAAGGAGGAGGTGACGACGTTCTTGCCATCCGGGCTGACCTCGACGTCGGATGCCGTACCCAGGGGAACGGCGCGCGTCGGGTCCTGCGGGAAGGTGACGGCGGTGCAGCCGTTCGGTGGCGAGACCGGGGCGATCAGCGACGGCACGCCGCCGACGACGCAGGCGGTTTGCGTCAGCTTGCCGGACGCGGGATTGCGCGAGAAGGTCGTCAGCGTGCCCTGGATCTTGGGCGTCGGACTCGCGCCGGGATCGAGGGTGAAGGTGGTGACGTAGACGCTCCTGCCGTCGGGGCTGATCGCGAGCGCGCTCGGATTCTCGAGGCCGTGCGCCGTTGCGCAGCCCGAGATGGGGTCCTCGGCTGCGGCGACGCAGCCCTTGGTCCCGGGCAACTGCGTGAGCTCGCCGCTGTCGGCGTCGCGTGAGAAGGCGGCGATCGAGTTGCTCGACGTTGCCGCGGCGTAAAGGAACTTGCCGTCGGGGCTGATCGCGACGTCGGTCGCGTCGTTGATCCCCTTCGCGGTCTCGCAGGTACCGTCGGGGACGCTGGACGACGGGTCGGCGACGCAGCCCGCGGGCCCATCGACCTTCGTCAGCGTGTCAGCGCTCGCCGCCTGCGGCGCGATCGCGATGATCGTCCGCGACGGCCGCCAGCGTTGTCGCGAGCATCACCCTGCCCGGCAGTTGCCGCATCCCCAACTCTCCTTCGGATTCGAGTACTCGAGCTGCCGCCGAGTCTCGCAAACGGGGCCTGCTCCGGCGCCGGTTCGGTGCCGGCGACCGCCGTCGGTCCTTGGTTTCCCGAAAGTTGCAGCCCAGTCGGGATCGGCCTATGATCGGTGCGGTTTCTGGGAGGAGCCGGCGAGCCGATTCTTAGGCTGTCGCCTCCGGGCTGCGTCGCAGCCGCCCAGCCGAACTCCTCGAACGGGGGAAGCGTGCCCAAGCAGCTTGGCATCGCGCACCGCGCCGGCATCGGCGCCGGCCTCTGCTTGGCCCTCCTCTTCCTCGCGGCGCCCGCTTGGGGCGCCGCCGGAACGTTCGACCGGGCCTGGGGTAAGGACGTTGCCGTCGCCGGCCCGGGCGACACGGGCACGGGTCCTGAGATCTGCGTGGCGGCGAACGGCGACACCTGCAAGGCCGGAGACGCAATCGAACTTGGCGAGCCGGCGAGATGTTCTTTCCGTCCGGCGCCGCCACCGACAGCAACGGCAACGTCTACGTCGCCGACAGCTACAACGATCGCATCCAGAAGTTCGACTCCTCGGGCAACTTCCTGCGCGCCTGGGGCAAGGATGTCGTCGCCTCCGGCCCCGATGAAACCGGCGCCGGCTTCGAGATCTGCGTAGTCGCGGTCGATTCCTGCCAGCACGGCCACCACACCAGCGCCGCCGGCGGTGAGCTGTACATCCCGTTTGGCATCGCCACCGACAGCGCCGACAACGTCTATGTCACCGATTCCTATAACCACCGCGTCCAGGAGTTCGACTCCTCGGGCACCTTCCTCCGGGCCTGGGGCAAGGACGTGGTCAGCGCCGGCCCGGGCAACACGGGCACCGGCCCGGAGATCTGCGTGGCGGCGAACGGCGACACCTGCCAGGCCGGAGTGGGTACCGGTGCGCTTGGGGGAGAGATGAACGACCCCAACGGCGTCGCGGTGAGCGCCGCCGGCGACGTCTACATCACCGACTTCCTCAACAACCGGATCCAGAAGTTCGGCCCCACGGGCAACTTCCTCAGAGCCTGGGGCGAGGACGTGGTCAGCGCCGGCCCGGGCAACACGGGCACCGGCCCGGAGATCTGCGTGGCGGCGAACGGCGACACCTGCAAGGCCGGAGTGGGTACTGGTGAGCTCGGCGGGGACCTCTACCAGCCTTACGGCGTCGCCACCAGCGACAACGGCATCTACGTTGCCGACACGTACAACCACCGGATCCAGCAGTTCGGTCCCGCCGGCAACTTCCTGCGCGCCTGGGGCAAGGACGTGGTCAGCGCCGGGCCGGGCAACACGGGCACCGGCCCGGAGATCTGCGTGGCGGCGAACGGCGACACCTGCCAGGCCGGCTCCAACCTGACGTCGCTCGGCGGCGAGCTGATCACCCCCTCGGGGGTCGCCACCGATGCGGCCGGCAACGTCTACGTCGCCGACACCGGCAACGATCGGATCCAGGAGTTCGGCGCGCTCGGCAACTTCCTGCTCGCCTGGGGCAAGGACGTTGCCGTCGCCGGCCCGGGCGACACGGGCACGGGCCCGGAGATCTGCGTGGCGGACGAACGGCGACACCTGCAAGGCCGGCTCGCACGCGACCGCGCTCGGTGGGGAGATGAAGGCCCCGTCCGGGGTCGCGACCGACGCGGCGGGCGAGGTCTACGTCGCCGACAGGAGCAACGATCGGATGCAGAAGTTCACCGGCGACGACGGCCCTCCGCCCGACACGACCCCGCCCGACACCTCGATCGACTCGGGCCCCGCCGCGGGCTCGAAGACGAAGGAGACGAGCGCCGCCTTCACCTACTCCGGCAGCCCCTCCGGGGACGTCGACCACTTCCAGTGCAAGCTCGACTCCGGCTCGTTCGCGAACGTGCCCGCCGGCCGGCAAGAGCTACAGCGGCCTCGCCGACGGCCCGCACAGCTTCGCGGTGCGCGCTGTGGACGCGGCCGCCAACGCCGACGGGACGCCGGCCTCGGTTGCCTGGACGGTGGACACGACCCCACCCGACACCTCGATCGACTCGGGCCCCGCCGCGGGCTCGAAGACGAAGGAGACGAGCGCCGCCTTCACCTACTCCGGCAGCCCCTCCGGGGACGTCGACCACTTCCAGTGCAAGCTCGACTCCGGCTCGTTCGCGAACGTGCCCGCCGGCCGGCAAGAGCTACAGCGGCCTCGCCGACGGCCCGCACAGCTTCTCGGTGCGCGCTGTGGACGCGGCCGCCAACGCCGACGGGACGCCGGCCTCGGTTGCCTGGACGGTGGACACGACCCCGCCCGACACCTCGATCACGAAGGCAAAGATCAAGCAGGCGAAGCGCAGCGCGAAGTTCGACGTTCAAGTCGGGCGAAGGGGACTCCACCTACCAGTGCAAGATGGACCGGCGGGCATTTGCTCTCTGCTCGTCACCGGCGACCTACAAGCACCTGAAGCCCGGCAAGCACAAGTTCTCCGTCGAGAGCACGGATGCGGCCGGCAATCTCGAACGATCTCGCGGCCGTCAAGAGCTTCAAGATCAAGGGCAAGCATCGGCCACCACCATGCTTCGCCGTTCCGCGCCGACGGGCTGAGACTCTGCACCGGACCGGCGTAGGCCGCTCGCGCTATGGACCCGTCCACTGCTCGCCCATGGTGGAGAGGCGGTACACGAGCACGCTGCCCGAGGACGATGTGCACCCCTATCGGACCGGGGCGTGGCGGCCGCAGACGACCGAGTACGACGTCACCGGCCTCGAGGTGATCGGCGAGCTCCCCGACGAGCTCAACGGCGTCTACCTGCGTAACACGGAGAACCCGCTGCACGACGCCCTCGGCCGCTACCACCCGTTCGACGGCGACGCGATGGTGCACGCGCTGCACCTGCACGATGGGCGCGCGGACTACCGGAACCGGTTCGTGCGGACGAAGGCGTTCGAGGAGGAGCTGCGCTGCGGCCACGGGCTCTGGGCCGGGGTGGTCGACGACCCGGCGAAGTCGCGGGGCACGGTTGGCGGCGCCCGTGCCCGGGCCGGATCCAAGGACGCCTCCTCGACCGACGTGATCGTCCACAACGGCAAGGCGCTGACGAGCTTCTACCTGTGCGGAGACCTGTACGCGATGGATCCGGTGACGCTCGCCCAGCACGGGGCGGAGGAGTGGGTGCCCGACGAGTTCGGCGCCTGCTCGCACCCGAAGGTCGACGAGCGCACGGGGGAGATGCTCTTCTTCAACTACTCGACGACGTACCCCTACCTGCACTTCGGCGTCGTCTCGCCGCACGGCGAGGTCGTCCACTACGCGCCGGTGCCGCTGCCCGGTCCGCGGATGCCGCACGACATGGCCTTCACGGAGCGCTTCGTCATCCTCAACGACCTGCCGATGTTCTGGGATGAGGCGGCGCTCGAGCGCGGCGTCTACGCGAACCGCTGGCACCCGGACATGCCGTCGCGGTTCGCGATCGTGCCGCGCCGCGGGGGCGCCGACGACGTGCGCTGGTTCGAGGCCTCCCCGACCAACGTCCTGCACTGGATCAACGCCTACGAGGAGGGCGATGAGATCGTCCTCGACGGCTTCCACCAGGGCTGCCCCGATCCGCGTCGCAGCGGCGACGACGGCTGGCAGGTGAGCGCCCGCTACCTGGACGCGAACGAGCTGCAGACGCGCCCGCACCGCTGGCGCTTCAACCTCGAGACCGGCAGGACGACGGAGGAGTTCCTCGACGACTCCTACCTCGAGTTCGGGATGATCAACGCGAGCCGCGCCGGCAGGCCCTACCGCTACAGCTGGGCGATGACGGCGGAGCCGGGCTGGTTCCTGTTCAACGGGCTGACCCGCTTCGACGCCGAGACCGGGGCCAAGCAGCAGTGGCGCTTCCCGAAGGGCGTCTTCGCGAGCGAGTCGCCGATGGCGCCGAGCGGGCCGCGGAGAGGACACGGGCTACGTCCTCACCTACGTCATGGACATGAACGAGGACACCTCCGAGGCGCAGATCTTCGACGCCGCCGACGTCTCCCAGGGCCCGGTCGCGCGCGTGTTGTTGCCGGAGCGGATCTCTTCCGGCACGCACACCGTGTGGGCGCCGGAGGAGGCGCTGGCGTAGCGGGCCGACCGCTCGCCTACGGCGTCGCCGTCGAGCGCCCTGAGGGCCAGACCCACACGAAGTACGACTCAGGAATATTGTCTCCGCCAAAAGCGTCGCCATTTGGCGACGGTGCGAGAGGAGACACCGATGGAGAGCACGACGGCGAAGGCGATGGGCGCGGCCGAGCCTCCTGCGTCGGCAGCCTCGGGAGGCGACAAGGGGCTGAAGGGGGGTGCGATCGGCTTCGCCTCGAGCGTCGTCATCGGCGTCGCTTCGACCGCGCCCGGTTACAGCCTCGCGGCGAGCCTCGGCTTCGTCGTTGCCGCGGGCGTCGGCCTCGGTGCCCCGGCGATCATGTGGGTGGCCTTCCTGCCGATGCTTTGCATCGCCTTCGCCTACTACTACCTCAACCGCCAGGACCCCGACTGCGGCACGACGTTTACGTGGGTGACTTCGGCGATGGGCCCGAGCATGGGCTGGATCGCGGGCTGGGCGATCATTGTCGCCGACATCATCGTGATGGCCAACCTCGCCCAGATCGCTGGGCTCTACAGCTTCCTGCTGTTCGGTGTCGACGCTCCCTCGACAGTTGCCGTGACGGCGATCGGCGTCGTTTGGATCGGGATCATGACTGCGATCTGTTACATCGGCATCGAGCTCTCGGCTCGGACCCAGATCTTCCTGCTCGGCGCCGAGATCGCGGCGCTGGCGGCGTTCGCCGTGGTCGCCCTGATCCGCGTCTATGCCGGCGACTTCCCGGATTCGATCGACCCGAGCATGTCGTGGCTCAATCCGTTCAACATCGACAGCACATCGGCGCTGATCGACGGAGTGCTGGTCGCGGTCTTCATCTACTGGGGCTGGGACAGCGCCGTGACCGTCAACGAGGAGACCGAGGACCCGAGCGAGGGGCCGGGACGGTCGGCCGTGGTTTCGACCTTGATTCTCCTCGCGATCTACGTGATCGTCTCGATTGCGGCCCAGGCCGTCCACGGCACCGAGTTCCTGCAGCACAACAAGGACGATGTCCTCTCGGCCCTCGGCCTCGATGTGCTCGGCTCGCCGCTCAACAAGATCCTGATCATCGCGGTGCTCACATCGGCGGCGGCCTCGACGCAAACGACGATCCTGCCGACCGCGCGGACGTCCCTGTCGATGGGCGCGGTCAGGGCGCTTCCCCGGATCTTCGCGCGCGTCCACTCCCGGTTCCAGACGCCCGACTTCTCCACGCTGCTGATGGGCGCCCTATCGATCGTCTGGTACGTCGGGCTGACGATCCTCAGCGAGGACATTCTGGGCGACTCGATCGCCGCGCTCGGGCTGATGATCGCCTTCTACTACGGCCTCACCGGCTTCGCCTGCGTGATCTTCTACCGACGCGAGCTCTTCAGCAGCGCCAAGGCGTTCTTCGCCGCAGGCGTGCTGCCGCTGATCGGCGGGGTTACGCTCACCTTCATCTTCGTCAAGTCGGTCATCGACCTCTCCGAGCCGGGCAGGCGCTCGATCCTCGGCCTCGGTCCGCCGGTTGCGATCGCGATCTTCTTCGCGATCCTCGGGCTGGTGCTGATGGTCATGCAGCGGGCCGCCGATCCGGAGTTCTTCCGGCGCAAGGCACAGGTCGCACCACCCGACGCGCTTTCCCGCGATTCGGAGGCGGCGTCATGAGCGGTGAGATCGTCGTCGGCTACGACGCGACGGAGTGCGGGGATGCAGCGCTCGATTTCGCCTGCGACCTGGCCGAGAAGCTCGGCAGCGGCATCGTCGTCGCCTACGGGTTCCAGCCGTACCAGGGAGCCGGCGAGATCGGGACCCAGCGGGAGCTGATGCGCGAGGAGGGCAGCAGGATCGTCAAGGAGGGAGTCGCGGCGGCGGCTGCGCGCGGCCTCGCGGCCGAAGCGGCGCTCGTGCCTGAGCGTCCCGCAGCAGCACTCGACTCGGTGGCTCGGGAGCGAGGCGCCCGAATGATCGTCGTCGGGACCTACGGGGACAGCCCGATCAAGGGCGCGATCCTCGGTTCGACGCCTCACAAGCTCGTCCAGATCGCCGACGTCCCGGTCGTCGTCACTCCCGTGCGCGGCCGCTGAGCCGCTAGTCGCTCGCGACGATCCCCTGGCGGTGGGCGAGCGCCGCAGCCTCCGTGCGGCCGCGGACGTCGAGCTTGGCGAGGATCCGGGAGACGTGGACGCTGGCCGTCTTCTCGGCCATGAAGAGCTGCTCGCCGATCTCCCGGTTCGTCGCGCCGGTGGCGACGAGCTCGAGGACCTGTAGCTCGCGCTCGGTGAGACCGAAGGGCCGCTCCGCCTCGGGCTCCGCGATCGTCGGCTCGGCTGCAGATCCCAGATCGAGGCGGGCGCGAGCCCCGAAGGAGGTCAGCTCCTCCGTCGAGCCAGTCCGCGCCGATCTGCGCGGAAATGTTCTGGCCTCGCGTGCCGCCGCGGCTGCCGAATCCCGCGCTCGCGCCGGGCGAGGTAGGCCTCCGCCTGCCGGCGGAGCGCCTGCGCCTGCAGCATACGGCCTGCCGACAGCCTCCCAGGCAGGCGGCCGCATCGCCCCAGCGGTTGGCCTCGTCCTCGCTCTGCTCGGCCCGGGCGAGCTCGGCGCGGACGGTGGCGAGCTGCGCCCGGGCCAGCGGGTTCGAGGGCGCCTCCTCGCATCGCGGCCACGACCCGCGAGAAGCCCCGGCGGGCGCGCGCCAGCGCGGCTCGTGAGCGGCGTCGTCACCGATGTCGCGAGCGCGGACCGCCGCGTCGGCGTCGACGCGCGACCCGGCGCCGGCGACGTGCGAGAGCCGCGCCAGATCCTCGGTGCAGTACTGGAGCCGATCGAGCCCGCGATCGATCGCGGCTCGCGCGGCCTCGAACTCGCCGCTGCGCACCTCCAGCTCGGCCCGGAGGACGGCCGCCGGCGCCAGGAACTGCGGCTCGAGCGCGTCGGCGAGCAGCTCGTCGGCGGCGTCGAGCAGCTGCCGGGCGATCGTCGAGCTCACCGACGCCGAGCGCCAGCGCCGCGCGCAGCAGGTCGGTGTTGGCGTGGGTCATGTTGCGCTCGAGCCGGCCGAGGTCGGGGGGCACCAGCTCGCGGGCGAGCTCCCAGTCGCCCGCGTCGAGCGCCAGCTCGACGCGCATCAAGGTGAGCCAGCGGTGCGTTCGTCCACCGGCGGGGATCTCCGCCAGTGCCCTGGTCGACCAGGGCCTGCGCATCGGCGGCGCGCCCGACGATGTTGAGGGCGTCGGCGTAGTTCGCGTACGCGTGGCCGAGGTCGTCCTTGTTGCCCGCCTCGCGGGCCGCATCGAGGCCCTCGCGCAGCATCGCCTCGCCGCGCTCGTATTCACCGCTGACGAAGACCGCGCAGCCGAGCCGGTGCAGGACGCCGGCGCGGACCGAGTCGAGCCCGACGGCCGTCGGCCGTCTCCAGCGCCTCGGCGGCGACCTCCTCGACCTCGCCGAAGCGGCCCTGCAGCAGCCGCAGCCGGACCTGGGTGGCGAGCACGCGGGCGCGCTCGGGGCTCGGCTCCGAGCCGGCCAGCTCGAGGGCGCGGTGCAGCGTCGCGCGGCCGGTGTCGGCGTCGCCCATCGACCACTGCCCGGAGGCGAGCTCGCCGAGCACCGAGGCGAGGCGGAGAGGCTCCGTCTCGGCGTCGAGCTCGGTCGCGGCCTGCTCGAGCAGCGCGATCGCCCGCGAGTCGTCGCGCGCGTAGAAGTTCGCCCGGGCCGCCCTGACGATCAGCTCGACGTGGTCGCAGCGGGCCAGCTGCTCGGGGTCTGCCACCCGTGCCCACAGCGAGAGCGCCCGGTCGAACAGCGCGGACGCCTCGCCGAACGCGTTGACTCCCTCGGCATCCTCGGCGGCGGCGACGGCCGTCCGGAGCGCATCCGGCTGCGCCTCGGCGGCGTCGTAGTGGTGCGCGACTGCGGCGGCAAGCCAGCGGTGATCGCCACCCCGCTCCTCGAGTGCTCTGCCCAGCTGCAGGTGGAGCTCGGCCCGTTCGCCCGGCAGCAGATCGTCGTAGACGACCTCGCGGAGCAGCGCGTGGCGGAAGCCAAGGTCGCCGTCGGCGCCGGCGCTGACGACGTTCGCGGCGACCGCCTCGCGCAGCGCCTCGCGCACCTCCTCCGTCGAGGCCGCGCTGAGCTCGGCGAGCAGCCCGTCGTCGGCCCGTCCGGCGACCGCGAGCAGGCGCAGCTGGCGCTGCGCCTCGGGGCTGAGCCGATCGGTCCGCAGCAGGAGCGCGTCGCGGAGCGTCGGCGGCGGCGCCCCACGGGCGTCGAGGCCGGCGGCGAGCAGCTCCTCGGCGAACAGCGGGTTGCCCTCGCTGCGGGCGAAGAGCCGCTCCAGCACCTGCTCCTCCGGCTCGCCGCCGGTGATGTCGACGAGCTGCGTGCGCAGCTCGTCGCGCCCGAAGCGCTCGAGCTCGATCCGCCGCGTGGCCGGCGCCCGTTCGAGCTCAGCGAGCAGCGGCCGCAGTGGATGACGTCGGTGCAGCTCGTCGGAGCGATAGGTGGAGACGACGAGGACCCGCTCGCTGCGCAGGCTGCGTGCCAGATAGACGACGAAGGCTCTCGTCGAGCGGTCGGCCCAGTGCAGGTCCTCGAGCCAGAGCAGCACGGGCTCGTCCTCGGCGAGCGCGGCGAGCAGCGCGCCGAGCGCGTCGAAGAGCTGTCGCTGCGCCTCCTCCCGCCCTTCGGCCGAGGGTTCCTCCGGCGGCGTACCGAGCTCGGGGGCGAGGCGGGCGAGCTCGCAGCGAGCCGGCTCGGTGAGCCGTCTCGAAGACCGGATCCCCGGCCCGGGCGAGCGGCCGGATCGCGGCGGCAAGCGCGGCGTACGGCACCTCCTCGCCGCCGAGCTCGATGCACTCACCGCCGATCGAGCGGAAGCCGGCCTCGACCGCGCGACGATCGAGCTCCCGCAGCAGCCGCGTCTTGCCGACGCCGGACTCGCCGGCCACGAAAACGAGCGACGGACGCCCGAGCTGGGCGTCCGTCGATGCTCGCTCGAGCTCCGCTAGCTCAGGCTCGCGCCCGACGAAGGCGGTGGAGCTGACCCTCGTGCTCATCGCTCAAGTATCGCTGCCTGAGCCGCCGTAGTAGTCCCGGCCGCCGTCGGCTGTAGACGACGCCGGCGCGTCGCTGCTCGGCTTCGCGGAGACGGTCGGAGACCTGTGCTCTGGCAACCGCGTCGATCAGTGTGCTCATGATTGGTCCCTTCGGTCCGTTTCCACTTGCACCGTCGAAGCTACGGCTAAGACGAGGGTTTGAAAACGGGCGGATGCCCATATCTGGAGGTCGCTACCCCTTAGTTGCGGGGACCGATGCCTTACCTGGTGAGCACTGCTTCCGCGGGGGCCTGGCGATAGGGTGCGCAACACCAACGCCCGGCTCACGAATCGGAGATCGGAGAACTCATGGAGACGAGGGAGAAGGTCTTCGCCGCGTTCGGCGTCGTCGGCGTGATCGTTGCGATCGTTGCGCTGGTGATCGCGATCAGCGCCCAGAGCGGCACGACCTCCGACAGCGAGCTGTCGGCGCAGGTCCAGCAGCAGCTCGAGGAGCAGCTCGGCAGCGCCAAGGCGCAGATCTCGGCACAGCAGAAGGCCACGGGCCACGCCGCCGTCGGCGCCGCTGACTCGGCCGTCAAGGCGAACAAGAAGGCGGCGCGGAACGCGAAGGCGATCACGTCCGTGAACCACAAGGTCGCGAAGCTCCAAGGCGAGGTCAAGACGCTTACCGGTCAGGTCGACGCGCTGGAGAAGAAACAGCAGACGATGAACGACCGGATCGACAAGCTCAACGGCAAGGTCGAAGGCCTGAAGCAGACCAAGAAGAACCGCTAGTCGGGCGTCACTAGTAGGCGCGGCCGAACCTGCGGACGGCCCTACCAGGCCGGGACTTCGCCGAGGCCTGCCGCGACGCCGGTTGTGGCACTGCATGCCGCGGCGCCCCCGGAGGCGTCGACGCCCCGAGTGGCCACTCGAGCTCCGCGTTGGTGCTCGGGCGACGCTGATTCGTGCTGTTGCGGTGGGCGAGAAAGAGGGCGAGATGGCGCATGGTGTGCTCCTTCGGTGGATAGTGACTAGTGAAGTGTTTACACCAGTCACGCTAACCTGTCAACTAAATATGCCGGTCACGCTACAATTCGCTCCATGAACGTCGAGGAGTTGCAGCGCCAGATCGAGCACAAGTTCGCTCCCGGGCCGCTCCTCGCGGTCCAGGGACTCGCGAACACCCAGGACTTCGAGCACGACGAGGAGCTGCTCGCGGACCCGGCCGCGACGCGCGATTGGCTGCTGCGTAGCGGCCTGATCACCGATCGTGCCGAGATCGGGGCCGTCGACCACCAGCGGCTGCGCGAGTTCCGCCGCGTCGTTCGGACGATGCTGGAAGCGAACCTGCACCGTGACGGGGTCGAGGTGGACACCGCGGGCCTCGCGGCGTTCGTCGGGCAAGCTGGCGTACCGCTGCGGCTGGGGCAGGACGCGGCGATCGAGCTCGACGCCGAGCCGGCCGACAGCGTCGATCGGCTGATCGCCCAGCTGCTTGGTGCGATTCACTCCGCCCAACTGCGCGGCGAGTGGGAGCGGCTCAAGATCTGCGCCGCGGATGACTGCCGCTGGGCCTTCTACGACTCGTCCAAGAACCGCGGCGGGCAGTGGTGCCGCATGGACCTGTGCGGCAACCGGGTCAAGAACCGCCGCTATCGCGCGGCCCAGTCACGAGCCTGATCCGCTCAGCCCCTGCCCCCGCCTGCTGCTGCCTGCATAGTTTCGGCGCCTGCCCGAGGTGGTTCCGGGAGTTCGCGAAGTCAGGCGGCGACGGGCTCGTGGGCGGCCGTGCCGCGAGGGCTCCGCGCCCGCAACCTGACCTTCGTGCCGTGGCGCGGCGAGAGCGTCACGTTGCGGCGCTTGGTCCCCTCCGGCTTGCCCGTGGCGCTCTCGAGCTCGCAGCGACCAAGGATCGAGCGCAGCGCGATCCTCATCTCGAACTCGGCGAAGGTGGCGCCGAGGCAGCGGCGCACGCCACCGCCGAACGGGATCCAGGAGTACGTCTCCGGGTGGCTGCTCGAGGAAGCGCTCCGGCTTGAAGGCGAGCGGATCGGGGTAGATCTCCGGGTTCGTGTGCGTGAGCCAGATCGCCGGCGTCACGTCGCTGCCGGCCGGCAGCTCCAGGCCGTCGACCGACAGTGGCTCGGCGAGCCGGCGGCCGGCGAGCGGCACGACGGGGCGAAGGCGCAGGATCTCCGCGATCGTCGCCCGCAGGTACGCGTCGTCCTCGCCCGCACGGATCTCCTCACGCAGGCGGGCAAGCGGCCCCGGATTGCGGAGCAACAGGTCGAAGCCCCAGGCGAGCGCCGTCGCCGTCGTCTCATGACCGGCGACGAGCAGCGTCATCAGCTGGTCGCGGAGCTCCGCGTCGCTCATCGGCTCGCCGTCGTCGAAGCGGGCCTGGACGAGCATCGAGAGGATGTCGGTGCGCTCGGCGAGGTCGGGATCCGCGCGCCGTTCGGCGGCCTCGGCGAGCAGCAGCTCGTCCGCCGTTGCCAGCGACCGTCGCAGGGCAACGAGCGGATCCTCGACCCACGGCAGTCGGCGCGAGAGGATGAACTTGATCTGCAGCCCGCCGCCCGCCGTTTGATCGAGCAGCTCCCCGAGCAGCGGCCGCAGCTGCGCCCGGCGGCCCGGGTCGCTGACGCCGAAGACGGCGTTGAGGATCGCTTCCAGCGTCACCGCCTGCATGCGCGGATGGATCGGGAACTCGGTGTCGAGCGGCCAGCTGTCGATCTCGCTCTCGACGATCTCGGTGATCTGCTCCTCGTAGGCGCGCAGGCGCTCGCCGTGGAACGGCGGCAGCATCAGCTTGCGCCGGGCGAGGTGCTCGCTGCCCTCGAGCAGGAGGACCGAGTCCGAGCCGAGGATCGGCTCGAGGCTGAGCTTGCGCCCCGGCGGCAGGCCGTTGCGGCGCTCCTTGTAGAGCGCGGCGACGTGTTCGGGCCGGCTGATGATCACCATCGGGCGCTCGAAGCCGGGGAAGTTGACGGAGAAGGTGTCGCCGTACTTGTCGCGGCAGTCGTCGAGAAAGCGGATCGGGCGGAAGATCCAGTTCGCCATCTGCAGCGCCTGCGGCATCGAGGGCTGGGGCGGGTATGCGACGGCAGTGGTCATGTCACGTCTCCGGTTTGTATTCGGCGTCCAGCCCGGCGAGCTTGCCGAGCGCGGCCAGGGGCATCATCAGCAGATCCTGAAGCGGGCCGGGCGGGTTCGCAAGGCGGAACTCGTCCGAGAAGCGGCGCAGCGTCAGCGCCGTCTGCGGGAGCGACGGCGTCGGGCCGCCCGCCTTGCCGTCCTGCTGCAGGCCCCACATCGTCTCGAAGAAGCGCTCGGTCTTGAGCGCGGGCGTCGTCGTCCAGCGCTGTCGGGAGGGCACGTCGCACCACATCTGATGCGTCGTCCCGGGCGGCACGTCGATCGTCTCACCGGCGGTGACCGTCCGCTCCTCGCCGTCGAGGTCGACGTGGATCTCGCCCTCGAGCACCTCGAAGTGCTCCGTCTGGTTCGGGTGGAAGTGGGCGGGCGGCTTGATGCCCGAGCCCTGGTAGGAGATCTCGATGACGACGCGCTCGCCGTCGCTCTCGGCCGTCGTCTCGACGAACTCGATCGCCGAGTCGTAGCCCTCGATCCGCTGGCCTCTCTCCGCCACCGCCGAAAGCGTAGCCGCGAACCGTCACCCAATGTGTGATTCCGGTCCGCGGTAGCTTGCGCGTCCGTGACCGTCACCGCCGGAGATCGAGCCTGAGCGATTTCGCCGGCGGTCGACATGCGGGTCGGCCGGATCGTCGAGGTCGACGAGTTCCCCGAGGCGCACAAGCCGGCGTGGAAGTTGCGGATCGACTTCGGGGCGGAGATCGGCATGCGACGCGTCTCATCGGCGCGGATCACGAATTACACCGCGCGAGGAGCTCGATCGACACACTCGTCGTCGCGCGTCATCAGCCTGCCTGCCCCGGCAGGTCGGCCCGGTGCGCTCCGAGGCGCTGCGTACTCGGCGCCGTCGGCCCGTCGGAGCGCGTCGCCCTGCTCCGCCCGGATCCCGGGCAGAACCGGGCGAGCGCATTGCCTGAGCTCGCGCACGCGCCGGCGCTGCTCGCCTCGACGCAGACGCCCGAGCTTCCTCGCGGAGCTCGCGGGGCTGCTCGTCGGCGGCACGATCGTCGCCTACCTCGGCGCCCGGCTCGGCCTCGTGCCGATCGTCGGCTTCCTGATCGCGGGCGTGCTGCTCGGCCCGAGCGCGCTCGACGTGATCGACGACCGCGACGTGATCGACGCGGCGGCGCAGGTCGGCGTGATCCTGCTGCTGTTCACGATCGGCATGGAGTTCAGCCTCGACCGGCTGGCGCGCCTGTGGCGGGTGCTGTTCGCCGGCGGCGGCGCTGCAGGTGCTGCTGACGACGGCGATCAGCGTCGCGATCCTGCTCGCCCTCGGCGTCCCGGCGCGGCCCGCGATCTACACCGGCCTGCTCGTCGCGCTGAGCTCGACCGCGCTCGTCCTCGGCCTGCTCGCCGACCACGGCGAGACCTCGGAGGAGCACGGCAACGCGAGCATCGGCCTGCTGCTCTTCCAGGACCTGGCGATCATCCCGATGGTCCTGCTCGTACCGGCGCTCGGCTCCTCCGGCGCCTCGACCGGCCGAGATCGTCGGCGACCTCGCGATCGCGGTCGGGATCATCGCCGCGGTCCTGATCTTCGCCCGCCGGCTGATGCCGATCCTGCTCGAGGTCGTCGCCCGCACCTGCTCGCCGGAGATCTTCCTGATGACCGTGATCGCGGTCTGCTTCGGGACCGCCTACCTGACGAGCCTCGCCGGGGTCAGCGTCTCGCTCGGCGCCTTCCTCGCCGGCCTCGTCATCCACGAGAGCCGCTTCGGCCAGCACGCGCTGAGCGAGATCCTGCCGCTGCAGATCGTCTTCAGCGCGACCTTCTTCGTCTCGATCGGGCTGCTGCTCGACCTCGGCTTCGTCGCCGACAACCTTCCGCTCGTCGCCGGCGCGGCGCTCGGCGTGCTCGTCGATCAAGTGGCTGACGACGGCGGTCAGCGTCCGGGTGCTCGGCTACTCGGCGGCGGTCGCCGGCCTCTCGGCGCTGCTGCTCGCCAACGTCGGTGAGTTCTCCTTCGTGCTCGAGCGCGTCGGCCGCGACGAGGGCCTGACGCCCGGGCGACCTCGGCGCCGACGGCGTGCAGACGCTGATCGCGACGACCGTCATCCTGATGGCGCTGACGCCCTCGATCTCGGCGATCGGCCGGCGGATGCTCGGCCTCGATGCGACCCTCGGCGCCGGCCGTCGACGTTCCCGACGACGGCCGCCTGCGTCCCTCCGGGATCGAGCCCGAGCACGACCTCACCGACCACGTGATCCTCGCCGGCTACGGCAAGCGCGCCCGCGCCGCGGTGCCGTCGCTGCGCGCCGCCGGGCGTCCCGTTCGTGATCACGACGCTCAACCCGGGGGGTGCCCGGCAGGCGCTCGGCGAGGGCCTGCGGCGTGATCCAGGGCGACCACGCGAAGGCCGGACTTGCTCGAGCGGGCGGGGATCGCCGACGGCGAAGATCGTCGTCATCGCCGACGACGAGCTCGAGACGACCTACCGCGTCGCCTCCGTCGCCCGGGCGCTCAACCCGCAGATCGACATCCTGGCCTGCGTCGACACGCGACGCCGACGTGGCGACGATCGCCGAGGCGGGCGCCAGCCGCGTGATCAGCGGCGAGAGCGCCTCGGCCTTCAAGCTCGGGCCGGCGATCCTGCACCTCTCGAAGCTCGCCTCCTCCTACGAGGGGCTCGACCGCACGCGGGTCGTGCGCCTCGATGCCGTCGGCGGCGGCTGCGAGCACAGCGCCCAGGCACAGCCCGTGCTGCCGAGCGCCGGCGGCTGCGAGTCCTGCCTGCGCAAGGGCGACGAGCTGGGTCCACCTGCGCATCTGCCTGACCTGCGGCCACGCCGGCTGCTGCGACTCCTCGCCGAACAAGCACGCCTCCAAGCACTACGCCGAGACCGGCCACCCGGTGATGGTCAGCGCCGAGCCCGAGGATGCCTGGGCCTACTGCTACCCGGACGATCTCACGATCCGCACCCGGGGGCCCGTCAACCCGCGGCTGACCGAGCCGCCGCTCGTCGCTTCCGAATAGGCTGGCGCGCCATGGAGATCGAAGGAGTTGGAGCGATCATCAGCGGCGGCGCCTCGGGGCTGGGGGAGGCCACCGCCCGCCGCCTGCACGGCGCCGGCGCCAGCGTGCTGATTGCCGACCTCAACGAGGAGAAGGGCGAGGCGCTTGCCGACGAGCTCGGCGAGCGGGCGGCGTTCGCGCCCGCCAACGTCGCCGACGAGGACTCGATGCAGGCCGCGGTCGACACGGCGGTCGAGCTCGCCGGCGAGGGCGGCCTGCGGATCGCCGTCGCCTGTGCGGGGATCGGCTGGGCGCAGCGCGTCGCCGGCAAGAGCGGCCCGCACCCGCAGGACCTCTTCAACAACGTGATCCAGGTCAACCTCGTCGGCACCTTCAACCTGATGCGGCTCGCGGCGACGGCGATGAATGCGAACGAGCCCGACGCCGGCGGCGAGCGCGGCGTCTTCGTCGGCACCGCCTCGGTCGCCGCCTTCGACGGCCAGATCGGCCAGATCGCCTACTCGGCGAGCAAGGCGGGGATCGCCGGCATGACGCTGCCGGCCGCCCGCGACCTGTCACCCGCCGGGATCCGCGTGATGACGATCGCGCCAGGCCTCTTCGACACGCCGCTGCTGGCGGCGCTGCCGGACGACGCGAAGGCGTCGCTCGGCGCCCAGGTGCCCGTTCCCGAGCCGGCTCGGAAGCCCGGCCGAGTACGCGTTGCTGGTCGAGTCGATCGCCGCGCAACCCGATGCTCAACGGCGAGACGATCCGCCTTGACGGCGCCATCCGCATGGCCCCGAAGTAGACGCTCCCTGACCGGCGCAGTCCGTCGTCCTCCGCGGCTCACGCGCTAAAGCGCGCTTCGACTTGTGCGTCCTGGGACCGCCTGGTCAGGAAGCGTCTAGGGGGTAGGCCAGCTGGACGTGGTCGCGAGCTACCGCGATGAAGTCCTTGTTGACGACTTCGTTGCCGCCGCCGTCCTCGGCCTGCTGTTCGATCTCCGCGTTGACGAGCGGGATGAAGGCGATGTCGCCGCGGTTGAGGAAGTCCGAGAGCCGGCTGCGGTAGCCCTCCCGCGGCAGCGTCAAATCGCCGACGATCCGGTGGCGGTCGGTGACCAGCACGACTCTCTCGGTCCGCATCTCCATCGTTGTCTCTATCGACTGCTCGCCGTCTGGCTTGAGTGCTCGGCGGCAGCCTGCAGCCACTCGGGCGGCAGCCAGCGGGGCATCGGTCCGGGCAGCGGCGGAACGAGGCGCTCGGCGATGGCGGTCGCCGGGCGTCCGGCGAGCAGCGGCTCGAGATCAGGGAATCCCATCAGCGAGCGAACCGAAGTGAAGATCTGCAGGTCGGCCGCGTTCGGCTCCTCGCCCCCGATCGTGCCCTCGGCGATCAGCTCGTCGATCCGGTCGAGTGTCGCCGGCAGGCCCTCGACGTCGGCGCGCACACGCTCGGTGGTCGCCTGCCGAGACCCCCGCCATCCTCCACGCGATCGGCTTGCTGAGCCGCGCCGACAGGCCTGGCAGCGGGATTCGCTGCTGCACGGCGAGCCAGCGGATCACCCGCTCGTCGGTGTTCGCTCCGTGACGGAAGATCCGGCGCGGGATCGACTGCAGCTCGAGGTCGCCCCATTCCTCGGCGGCCTCGATTCCGCGCGCGCTCGGCGGCGTCGCGACCGAAAAGGGGCGGCCCGCCGCGGGTGTCCTCGAGGTAGGCGGTGATCTCGCGCGAGCCCTGCACGCGCTCGGCCGTCGATGCGCAGCGCCGGCACGGTGCCCGCGGGGAAGCCGGCGGCGCGGACGAGGACCGGGTGGAGTCCGGCGGGCAGATTCGTCAGGCCGAAGTCGACCCCCTTGATTCGCAGCGCCAGGCGAGCGGCCAGCGCCGGGGGCGACAGATCGATCGCGTAGAGGCGGGGCTCGGAGGCCAAAGGCCGTAGCCTCAGCCGCCCTTGCGGGCCGCCGGCTTCGCCTTGCCGGCCGGCTTCGAGCGTGCGCCGTTCGACGCGGCCTTCTTGCCCGCCGCGGTCGTCTTCGAGCGGGCGCCGTTCGCCGGCTTCGACTTGGCGCTCGCCCGCTTCGCGGGCCGTGCGGTCCTGCCGCTCTTCGGGTCGCCGGCCTTCCGCTTGAGCGGCATCGGTTTGATCAGCTTCTCGAGCTCGTCGACCGAGTCCTTCATGTAGAGGGCCAGCCGCTGCAGGTGCGGCAGCGTGTCGCGGGCGCCGGTGAAGCCGAAGTTGAGCGTGCCCCCATAGCTCAGGCAGGTGATGTTGAGCGCGTTGCCGTGGGTGAGCAGCGAGAGGGGGAAGGCCGCGTCGAGGCGGGCGCCGTTGAAATAAAGCGTCTCCTGCGGCCCGGGAACGTTCGAGATCGCGACGTTGAAGGGGATCGGCGCGCGGCCGTCGAGGCCGGCCACGAGGCCGACGATGTACGGCGTGTTGAGCAGCAGCGTGTAGGGCGTGCGGGCGGCCGCCGGCAGCTCGCGCTGGTGCTGCTTCGCCTCCGACATCGACTTCATGATCGCCTCGAGCCGCTCCTGGGGATCGGCGATGTCGGTGCCGAGCTCGGCGATGATCATGCCGATCGCCGTGCCGGCGCTCTCGTCGTCGGGGTCGCGCAGGTTGACCGGGATTCCGGCCGTCAGCGAGCGGCTCGGGATCTGCCCGTGCTCGGCCAGGTAGCGCCGCAGGGCGCTCGAGCTCAAGTAGAGGACGACGTCGTTGAGGCTCGCGCCGGCGCCCTGGGCGAGCGACTTCAGCTGGCTCATCTCGTACTGCTGGGTGGCGAAGCGGCGCTGGCCGTTGAGATGGCCGCCCAGGCCGGAGCTTGGCGCCGTGTAGGGGGCGCTGAGGCCGCCCTCCTCGAGCGCGGCCATGCCGAGCTCGACGCCCGCCCGGCCGAGGCCGACGGCGGTGTTCGCTGCGCCAAGTGCCGTGCCGGCGAGGTTGTCCAGCGGGCTCGACTGACGCTCCGGGCGGGGCCGCTTCGGCCGCTCCTTGGCGCCGACGGTCCAGAAGGCGCCCATCTCGCGCTCGTCCGGGTCGGGGCTGAGCGATCGCAAGAGCATCCGCATGCCGCTGACGCCGTCGATCAGGGAGTGATGCATCTTGATGTAGACGGCGAAGCGGTCGGGGCCTTCGAGCCCGTCGATCGTGTGGATCTCCCACAGTGGCCGGTGCAGGTCGAGCTGGTTCGAGTGCAGGCGCGAGACGAGCATGCCGAGCTCGCGCTGACCGCCTGGGTAGGGCAGGGCGGAATGGCGCACGTGGTACTCGAGGTCGATGTCGCGGTCCTCGACCATCAGCGGCAGGCGGTGGCCGACGACGGGGCCGTCGACGAGCTTCAGGTTCCACGGCGGCGGGATCTTCGACTGCTGACGGACGTCGGAGAGCGTCTGCGTCAGGTAGTCAGGCCCGGCGCCGGGCGGCTTCGTGTACTCGAACAGGCCACCGACGTGCATCGGCGTGTCGCGGGACTCCAGCAGCAGCCAGGCATGATCGAGCGGCGAAATTCGTTTCATCTGATCGCCAACACTCCTCCTCCGGTTCGGGTCAGCATACCCAGGCTTCGGCGAGCCATTCAGGCGACCAGGTCGAAGTCCGATGCTTCGATCCGCCGCGTCCGGCGGCGGAACTCGAGCCACGGCCCGGGCCAGTTGTTCGTGTTGACGCCCTCGCCGTTGATGTACCAGCTGTCGCAACCGCCGCGCAGCCAGCGCGTGCCGGCGCTGCGCCGGGCGATCTCCTCGCGCCAGGCGAGTTGCGTGCCCGCGCTCACGTCGATGTAGCGAAGCCCCTCGCGGCGCAGCGTCCGCAGCGCGTCGACCGCGAGGTTGAACTGCGACTCGAGCGTGAACGGGACCGAGCCCGGCGCCGTGGTTGGTGTTGGGCCCGTAGAGGACGAAGAAGTTCGGGAAGCCGTGCACGGCCATGCCGAGGTAGGCCTCGGGCCGCTCGCGCCAGACATCGTTGAGATCGGCGCCGCCGACTCCCCGCACGTCCATCGGCGCGACGAAGTCGTGCGAGTGGAAGCCGGTGCCCCAGATGATCGCGTCGGCTGGCCGCTCGACGCCGTCGGCGCCGACGACGCCGTCCGCCGTGATCCGCTCGACGCCGGCCGTGTGCAGTTCGACGTCGGGGCGCATCAGGGTCGGGTACCAGTCGTTGGTGATCAGCACGCGCTTGCAGCCCATCTCGTAGTCCGGGCGTCGCCTTGGCGAGCAGCTCGGGGTCGGTCAGCTCCTTGCGGCGGAAGCGGTCAGCCACCTTGGCGAGCGTGTCCATGAGCCGGTCGTTGCCGGTGAACCCGTAGGTGAAGGCCTCATGCATCGCGAAGTTGCCCGCCCGGGAGGCGGCGACGCGGGCCGGGAAGCGCCGCATCACGGCCCGCTCCCAGGCCGGGTAGTCGCGGTCCGGCTTCGGCAGGATCCACGGCGCCGAGCGCTGGTAGATGTCGAGGTGGGCGACGCGGTCGGCGATCGCAGGGTACGAACTGGATCGCGCTCGCGCCGGTGCCGATCACGGCGACGCGCTCGCCGCTCAGGTCGTGCCCGTGGTCCCAGTCGGCCGAGTGGAAGATCGCGCCGTCGAACTCGTCGGCGCCCGCGATCTCGGGAACGACCGGGTTCGTCAGCTGCCCGCAGGCGGTGACGATCGCGTCGAACGTGCCGCTCTCGCCGTCGCTCGTCGTCACCGTCCAGGTGCCGGCGGCTTCGTCGAAGGCAGCGCTCTCGACCGCCGTCCCGAGCTGCAGGTGCGGCCGCAGCCCGAAGTCGTCGGCGACCTCGTTCAGGTAGTCGAGGATCTCGGACTGAGGGGCGAAGCGTCGCGACCACCGGTGCCCCGGAGCGAAGCTCAGCGAGTACAGGTGGGAGGGCACGTCGCAGGCCGCGCCGGGGTAGGTGTTGGCGCGCCAGACGCCGCCGACCGACTCGCCCCGCTCGAAGATCGTGAAGTCGTAGAAGCCCGCCTGCTTGAGTCGGACCGCGATCCCGAGCCCGCCGAAGCCGGCGCCGACGATCGCGACCCGGAGCAGCCTCGTCGCGGGTCGCGGGTCGGCGAGCGTAGGAGCGGTCCCGTTGCTCGAGCTCACCGCGCCAGCGTAGCCGCTGCTAGCCGAGACGGGTGTCATCGCGGGGCACCGCCGCCGGGTCGAACCGTTCGAGCAGCTCGCCGGCGCTCGCCGGCCTGCCAGTGGGCCACAAGCCGAGTGAGGCAGCGAGCTCGCCGAGCACTTCCTCGGGCGTCTGGCCAAGCGCCCGGCGCTCGGCCAGCGTCACCGCCCCGTGCCGCTTCGCGAGTCGCTTGCCGTCGGGGCCGAGGACGAGCGGAACGTGCGCCCACGAACCGACCTCGGCGAGGCCGAGGCGGCGCTGCAGCCAGATCTGCCGCGGGGTCGAGGTGAGCAGGTCGCTGCCCGCGCACGACCTCTCCGATCCCCTGCTCGGCGTCGTCGACGGCGACCGCCAGGTTGTAGCCATGGGTGCCGTCGTTGCGACGCACGACGAAGTCGTCGACGGTGCCCTCGATCGTGCCGTGCAGGCGATCCGCGAAGCGCACGCGCTCACCCGCGGCCCGGACGCGGAGCGCCGCCGGCCGCTCGCTCCGTCGCTCGACCCGCTCGGCCTCGGTGAGCTCGCGGCAGGTGCCCGGGTAGGCGCCCTCGGGCAGCTCGCCGTGCGGCGCCGAGGCCGCCTCGCGGACCTCGGACCTTGTGCAGAAGCACTCGTAGATGAGGCCGTCCGCCGCGAGCGCGTCGAGGGCCGCCTCGTAGACGAGCTCCCGCGTGCTCTGCCGGGGCAGCTCGCGATCCCACTCCAGGCCGAGCGCTCGCAGGTCGGTCGCCTGCGATCCGACGAAGCGCTCACGGCTGCGACCGCGGTCGAGATCCTCGACGCGGAGCAGGAACTCGGCACCCTGCGAGCGGGCGAAAAGCCAGGCGAGCAGCGCGGTGCGCAGATTGCCGAGGTGGAGCTCTCCAGTAGGGGAGGGGGCCCAGCGCCCAGTCCGGTTCATCGGCACAGCATCCCGATTCCCGGACGGAACCGGCGCGGAAGCCTCGCACCGCGACTACGTTGGCTGCGTGAGCCCTGCGGAACGCACGAGCCGGTGGCGAGGGGTCCTGGGAGCGGCGATCGCCCTCGTCGTCTTGGCGGCGCCGGCGGCCGATGCGCAGGCCGCGCCCGGCGCCGATCACGTGACGAGCGGCGTGCTCGCGGCGAAGCCCGCGATCGACTACCTGACCGCGCGCTTCGCCGGCAAGCCGCTGCCGCCCAGCAGCTGCTGAGCGCCCCGGCCCCTACGAGCTCTCCGTCGCGGCGCTCGGCGCCTCGACGTCGAGCCTCGGCAGGCTGCGCTCGAGCCAGCTCGGGATCCACCAGTTGCGCGGCCCGAGCAGCTGCATGACGGCCGGCACGAGAACCATCCGGACGAGCGTCGCGTCCAGGAAGATCGCCGAGGCGAGGCCGACTCCGAACAGCTTCAGGAACGTGTCCGGGGCGGCCAGGAAGGCGAGGAAGACGACGACCATGATCGCCGCCGCCGCGGTGATCACCCGCGCCGTCTTCGCGAGGCCGTCGGCGACCGCGCGCCTGGTGTCGCGATCCT
This sequence comes from uncultured Solirubrobacterales bacterium, assembly GCA_963850625.1. GTDB lineage: Bacteria > Actinomycetota > Thermoleophilia > Solirubrobacterales > 70-9 > CAXMST01. The sequence continues at coordinate 280,605 of CAWKLZ010000006.1, read as the reverse complement.
TCAGGTACTCCTCGCGGATTCGCGAGATCAAGAAGACCTCGTAGTCCATCGAGAGGCCGAAGAGGATCGCGAACATCATCACCGGCATGAACGGCGCAATCGGCACCTCATGGTCGATGCCGATCAGGCCGCCGAACCAGCCGCCCTTCGCAACGAGGGTCATCACGCCGTAGGCGGCGCCGACGCTGAGCAGGTTCATCACGGCCGCCTTCAGTGAGATCAGCGGCGAGTGGAAGGCGACGAGCAGGAGCAGGAACGAGAGGCAGACCACGCCGGCGATGAACAGCGGCATGCGGCCCTTCATGTACTCGCTCTGATCGTCGAGCGCTGCCGTGACGCCACCGACGTCGGCGGTGATACCGGTCCCGCTGACCGTCCGCGGGATCACGTCGTCGCGGAGCGCCCTGACGAGGTCCTCGGTCGCCTGCTCCTGGGGCGAGGTCTTCGGGATCACGGTCAGCAGCGCTGCCGATCCCGAGTCGTTGATCACCGGCTTTGCCACATAGGCGACGTCCGGCTGCGCGGAGATCGTGCCGGCGAGCTTCTGCACGTCGCCCTTCGCCTCGGGCCGGGGAGCTGGGCGACGACGACCAGCGGGCCGTTGGTGCCGGGTCCGAAGCCCTTGCTGATCAGGTCGTAGGCCTGCCGCGTCATCGTGTCGGGCGGATCGTTGCCCGCATCGGGGAAGCCGAGGCGCATGCCGAGCGCCGGAGCCGCGAGCGCGAGCAGGATCGCGGTGGCGATGATCGCCGCGGGCCATGGGCGCCGCTGGACCCAGTGGCTCCAACGGGCCGCGAGCGACTCGCCCGTGTCGATGCCCTTGATCTCCGCATCGAGCTTGCGGCCGAGGAACGGCACGCGCAGCCTGTTGACGCGCGGGCCGAGGTAGGCGAGCAACGCCGGCAGCAGGGTGACCGCGGCGACCATTACGACGAGCACCGCGAGCGACGCCGAGATCGCGACCCCGTACATGTAGGAGAGGCCCGTCAGGCAGAGGCCGAGCACCGCGATGACGACGGTGCAGCCGGCGATGATCACGCTGCGGCCGGCGGTCGTCAGCGTCTCGACGATCGCGTCGTGCCGATCCTTGCCGTCATTGAGCGCCGTCCGGAATCGGGTCAGGACGAGCAGCGCGTAGTCGATGCCGACGCCGATCCCGATCAGGCCGGAGACGGCCGTCGTCCAGTCGGGTACGTCGACGACGTTGGTGAGCAGCAGGATCAGGCCGCCTGAGGTGATGCCGAGCCCGACCAGGGCGACGACGAGCGGCAGCCCGACCGCGACGAGCGAGCCGAAGGCGATGAAGAGGACGATCGCGGCGCCGAGGAAGCCGAGTCCCTCCGGGCTCGAGCCGCCCTGCGACTGCGCGATCGGCGACGCCGCCGAGCTTGATCTCGAGGCCGTCGCCGCTGTTGCCGTTGGCGGCGTCGATCAGCTGCTCGCCCTGCTCCTTGGTGACCTCCCAGCCGGGCACGGTCAGGGGCAGGGTCGTGGTCGCGATCGTGCCGTCGTCGGAGACGCGGACGGGCGTCGGCTTGCCGACGTGCTCGACCTGCTGCGCCTGCGTGAGGAAGCCCTTGACCTGCTGGCGGGCGGCCGGCGTGTTGGCGCCGCCCGCGTCCTGCCAGACGACGTAGATCTCCTGGCCGGAGTAGCCGCCGAACTCGCTCTCGGTCAGGTCGCTTGCCGCCTTCGACTCGGAGCCGGGCGTGTTGTAGTCGGCGTTGAAGTCGCCGGCGCAGCGCGGAGCCGAGACCGATCGTGACGACCATCGCGGCAATCCAGGCGAGGACCACCTTCCCACGATGGAAGTAGACGATGTCTGCGAGGCGGGTGAGTCGGCGTGTCATTGGGCTCCTTTCGGGTTTCGCACCATAGACCGGGTGCGGCACCAAAATTCATCGATCGAATGTGAATTGCTCACACTTGTCCACCTGGGACGAAATGGGGGACCGAGACGTGACAACCCTGCGAACTCGGGCGCGCGCCAACCCTCCGGAATCAATGACTGTATCAATCAATGATTCAGTCTGCTGACTGATAGGATCGAGCGCGTGTCGACGCCCGCCGAACCCCGTCCGCCGGGACCTCCAGTCGAGATCCGGATCGCGATCCTGCTCGGGCGCCTCGGCACACGCCAGCTGAGCACGATCACCGAATGCTCGGCCGCTGGGCCTGCGCGCGAAGGAGTTCGCAGTGATGAACGCGGTCGCTCACACCGGCGAGCCCTCCCAGCAGGCGATCGGGGCGGCGATGGAGATCGATCCGAGTGGGCTGATCGCGACGATCGACGCGCTCGAGGAGCGCAGGCTGGCTCGAGCGCCGCCGGGACCCCGCCGATCGGCGCCGCAACATGGTCGCGCTCACGGACGGCCGGCCGGGCCAAGCTCGACGAGGGGCGGGCGGTGGCGCGCCAGCGGGCGGAGCAGCTGCTCGAGCCGCTCAGCTCGCGAGAGCGTCAGGCGTTGCTCGACCTGCTCGCGAAGGTCGAGCAGGGCGGCTAGCCCACCAGCCGGGCGGAGCCGTCCGGACGCTGGGCCGCCTAGCCCGAGGCGACGCCGTGCTCGAGCAGGCTCTCGGCCGTCTCGGCGACCGAGTCGGCGACCGGCCGCGGTTGCCAGCCGAGCTTCGTCCGCGCCTTCTCGCTCGAGTAGACCGTGCGGCGGCCGAGGTCATCGACGATCGAGCGGATGCTCGAGTCGAAGATGCCCATCAGCTTGATCAGGAAGTCGGGCGCGTTGCGGCTCGGGACCTTCTTCGCGGCCTCTGCGGGCAGCCGCTCGCGGAGGATCGCGGCGACATCGCCGAGCCAGAGGAACTGGTCGGCGGCGATGAAGCGCTCGCCGCCGGCGGCGGGGTCGGTCATCGCGCGGATCTCGAGGTCGGCGACGTCGCGGACGTCGACGAAGGTGAAGCCGAGCCGCGGGATCGCCGGCGTGCCGCCCATCATCCGCGAGATCGACTGCAGTGAGAACGAGGTGTCGTCGCTGAGCGCCGGGCCGATGATCGCGCCGGGACAGACGGTCGCCAGCTTCTCCTTGGCCCCCTCGGCCTCGACGAGGTCCCAGGCGGCGCGCTCGGCGGTCGCCTTCGAACGTACGTAGGGCGACTTCGTCGTGTCGGCGCCGTCTGTCCAGTCGGCCTCGGTCAATGGGTCGGCGTCGGAGTTGTCGCGATTCGCCGCGGATCGAGGCAACGGAGGAGGTCAGCACGATGCGCTCGGCGCCGGCGGCGAGCGCCGCCCGCAGCACCCGCAGGGTGCCGTCGCGGGCGGGGACGATGAGCTCGTCGGGATCCTTCGGCTGCTCGGGGGGAACGGGCGAGGCGACGTGGAGCACGTAGCGACAGCCGGCGACGGCCTCGGGCCAGCCGGCGTCGGCGGAGAGGTCGGCGACGGCGAAGGTCAGGCGCTCGGCGGCATCGGCTCCGGCCGCGGCGACCTGGCCACGCACGGCGTCCTCGCGGCTCGCGCTGCGAACTGTCGTGCGGACGGAGTAGCCGCGCTCGAGCAGCGAGGCGACGCACCAGCTGCCGAGGAAGCCGCTGCCGCCGGTGACGAGAACCGTTTCGCTTGCGTCGGCCATGTGGCCGCGACCTCAGCCCTGCTCGTCGATCCACGCGAAGATCGCCTTCGAGTGCGTGAGCACGCTGCCGTCGGCGAGCTTCATCGCCGGCAGCTTGCGGGCGCCCGTCGCCTGCTCGAGCTCCTCCCGCGACCCTTTGCGCAGGAATGGGATCGGGTTGCCGTGCGCGGCGATCACCTTCTCGTAGGCGATCCCCCTCTCCCGCAACGCCTCCTGAACGCGGCGGCATGGGATGGATGCGCGGCCCGCCGTCGTCGCCGTGGCAGACGTAGAGGGTAGGGACGGCCTCCGGGCTCATGCGGGGCGCAGTCTAGCCGCGTTCGCCCGGGCGGTCGCGCTCGAGCATCGGGCTCAGGGCCGCAGTGCGCGCAGCATCGCGATGCGGCCACGCTCGGTCGCCATCGGGTCGCGCCGCAGCTGGTGCGCCTGATTGACGCCCTGCGCGATCGCGTGGATCTCGAAGGCGACCTGAGCCGGTTCGACGCCCTCGAGCTCGCCCTTCGTCGAGGGCAACCTCGACCTGACGGGCGAGCAGGCGCTCCCAGCGGACGGTCGTCTCTGCGATCGCATCGCGGACGGGACCGTCGCGGCCGTCGAAGTCGGCCGCGGCCTGGGTCAGAAAGCAGCCGCCGGGAAAGACGCCCGCCGTCAGGTAGGCGAGCCAGGAGTCGATCAATGCGTGCAGCCTTGGCAAGCCCTCCGCGGCCCGGGCCGCGGGCTCCCAGACGGCCTGGCGGAAGCGATCGGAGGCGGCGCTGAGCGCCTCCAGCTGCAGCGCCTGCTTCGAGCCGAAGGGGCCGATCAGGCCGGCCTTGCTCATCTCGAGCCGTTCGGCGAGGCGCCCGATCGTGATCCCCTCGAGCCCGCTGAGCGACGCCTCGTCGACGGCCTCGTTGACGATCAACGTGCGGTTGTGGAGTGCGGCTTCGCGGGAGGCTCGGGGCATTGTCGGCCAGTCTAGCGAGATAACAGACCGAACGATCGTTTGTTATAGTCGCGCCGTCGCGACACCAGCAGGAGGTACGAGATGAGCAGCACGGACGGCAACCGCCGCGGGGTGGGGGCGATGAAGGCGCGACGTCTCTCCTGGGCCGGCGTCGAGCTCGAGGCGGACGGCAGCAGGCTGCTGATCGATCCCGTTCGTCGAGCCCGACGAGATCCTCGCGATGATCATGGACCGGCGAGGCGGAGCCGCTGATCGATCCCGGAGGGCGAGACTCCCGTGTGCGCCGTGCTGCTCACGCACCTGCATCGCGACCATGCAGACGCCGCCGCGATCAGCTCGCCATCTCGACCCCGGTGGCGCCGTCTACCTGCCCCGCCAGCCCGAGCCCGATGCCTTTGCTGAGGCGGGCACGGCGGCGCAGCGGCAAGGCGCTCGCCGAGGCCGGCGTCGAGCTCGTCGAAGTCGACCCGGGCTTCGCCGCCGAGGCCGGCCCGTTTGCGATCGCCGCGGTGACGGCGAGCGACGCCAGCGGCGACGAGCAGGTCTCCTGGGTCGTTACGGCGGGCGGCAAGACGATCGTCCACGGCGGCGACACGATGTGGCACGGCAGCTGGTGGAAGACGGCGAAGCGGCACGGCCCGATCGACGCAGCGTTCCTGCCGATCAACGGCGCCGTGATCAACTTCCCGTGGACGCAGCCGCCCGCGAGCTCCCCGGCCACGCTGACCCCGGCGCAGGCCGTCGACGCCGCCGCCGCGCTCGAGGCTCGGCTTGTGCCGATCCACTACGGCGACTTCGAGCACCCCGACTACTACCGGGTCGCGCCCGAGCCCGAGCGAGCCGTCGCCGGCGCGGCCGCCGAGCGCGGCGTCGAAGTGGCGATCGTCGAGCCCGGGGACTACGTCGAGCTCTGACCTCGGTCGCGACGCGGGCGTGACTCTACGTGCCGATCGCCGAGAGCAACCACAGGCCGAGGCTGGTGAAGCCGACCATCACGAACAGCATCCAGTACTGCGAGCGGATCGCCTGCCTGGTGTCCCTGTACATCGCCAGGGCGCGGTCGTGCGCGAGGATCAGGCCGCAGACGTGGCCGACGATCAGCGCCGCAACCTGCACGTACCAGATCGCCGCGTTCGAGAGCAGGTTGTAGTTGATGTCGATGCCGGCGGTCCCGAAGATGTTCGAGCCGTCGCCGAGTGGGTCTGAGATCAGATAGATCGAAAGCTGCCCCTGGAAGACGAGCAGCGAGAAGTAGTGCGCGAGCACGTAGGCGAAGGCGATCGGGGTCAGCGTGTGGACGAAGCGGCGGGCGAGGTCCAGCGTCTCGTAGCGGTCGCTGACCGAGCGCATGCCGCGGATCCCAAGCCAGTAGAAGCCGCTGATCAATCCGACGCAGAACAGCAGCCGACGGTGCCCGTCGCCTCGTTCGCGAACTGCAGCCCGAGACCGAGTCCATCGAATGAGTCGACGAGGTGGGGCTGCACGCTGCGCCACAAGTCCCCGTTCGAGGCGCCGTCGAAGGTCGTCGAGCCGATGATCACGCACAGCAGTGCGATCACGCCGGGCCGGATCTCGAGCTCCGGCACGCCGGACAGGAAGCGACGCCTGTAGACGACGTCGTCGCGCTCGAAGACTCCTGCGAGCCGGGAGAGCAGCCCGAAGTAGACGCCGAAGCCGTCGCCGCGCTCGCACCAGCGGTCGGCGCCGAAGGCCGCGATCCCGGCGAGCTGGACGACGAAGTAGCCGATCGCGATCCAGGCGAGGGTGCTCGGGACGTCGTGGCTGACGTAGACGAGCTCCATCCAGGCGAAGCCTGCCCAACGTGAGCACCGCCGGCCAGTACCCGAGCCACTCCGGGTAGGCCAGGGGCGGCCGTCGTCCTGGCCGCCGGCGCCCGAGCGCCCACTCGCCGGCGCGGCCGATGGCGCGCCACGGGCTGAAGGCGCGAAAGACGTCGCCGAACAGGACGCTCGCCACCGGGATGCCGACCCAGAAGACGACGTAGATGAAGGTGGGGGCGAGGTTCGCCGTCGGCACCTGGGCGCCGGCAAAGCCGCTGTAGACCACGGCGAAGAACAGGACGACGCCGATCAGACCGGTCGGGACGATCAGCCAGCGGGGAAGCCCGAACCAGCGGTGCAGGACCGGCTCCTGCAGGCGCGGCTTCGTCCACAGCGCCGACAGCGCCGTGAAGGAGACGATGAGCACGATCACCGCCGCCCAGGCGAACATCCACGCGGGGATCGGCAAGTCCGCCTTGCCGGAGATCCCGTGCGCCCAGGCGCCCTCCGGAAGGAGCGCTGAGGCTGCAAGCAGGGCGAGGAGCGTCGCCGGGACGAGCCGGCCGAGCCGGAGCGGCGAGCCGCTCGGCTCGCCGCTCCGGTTGTGGCCGGGGGTCACTGGGCCCGCCTGCGGCGGGCGATCACGACGACGGCGATCGCCGCCAGGGCGACAACGACCAGCGCGACCACGGCCGCGGCTGGGAAGCCGCCGGAGTCCGAGGGGTCGTCACCGAGCCAGTACAGGGTGCCGAGCAGCGTTACCCGCTCGTCGCCCACCTGCATCGGCACCTTGTAGTCGAACACCTTGGTCCGCTGGCTCTGGTCGGTCACCTGCGGTGGAATCGAGTCCTTGTTCCAGTGCATCCGGCGGTCGTCGAACTGGATGCGCCCGGTCTTGTCGATCGTCTCCCATTCCGGCTTCGCCTTCGGGTCCGCTATCGCGGGAACGCTGTTGTCATCCCGCTCCTGCTCGTTCAGGTAGGTGGCCGGGGAGAGCTTGTTCTCCTGGGCCGTCCCGTCGGCGAGGATCCGCGCGTACGGCTCCCCGTCGTAGCCGAAGACGGTGACCGTCTTGCCGGTGTCGTTGGTGAGCTCGATCGAGTCGTCACCGCCGAGTACCTCGGCGTGCAGGTCGGGCTGCTCAGGGGAGAATGCCGTTGATGACCGATTGGAAGTTGGGGTTGCTTTCGTGCGCCCCCGCGGAGGCTGCGAGCAAAGCGGCCGCGAGCGCGATCAGCGCCACGGCCACGCCCGCACGCCCGGTGCGATGCGAGTACATGTGGTTCTCCTTCGGTTGAGGCTGGTGCGTCGCGCGGCCCTCGGCCGGCGACGCGCGGGTCTCAGGCGAGGAGAGGAGGCGCGCGGCCGGCGCCCGGTGAGGCGAGCGCCTGCAGCGTCAAGCGCCGGACCCGCAACAAGGGCTGCGGCGGCGCCGGCCGCCAGGGCGGCGCCGGCTGATCGCGGTCTCGCGGACGGGCGAGCAGGCGTACGGCGTTCGCCGCGCCGCGCAGCAGGAGGGCCATCAGCGCCGCGACGAGGAGCGCTGCCGGGATCGCCCACACACCGCCATCGCCGAAGACGCCGGTCAGGCCGCCGGGGTGCCCGGTGGCGAACAGTCCCTCGAGCAGCTCCTGCCCGGCGTAGAGGCCGACGAGACCGGCGGCGATCAAGAGCCAGCTGGCGATTGCGCCACCGTGTGCGGCGCCCGGCTTGCCGCCGCCGTTGGGGCGCCTCCAGGCCTCGACGACCGAGCCCACCAGTGCGCCGAGCCCCAGCGCAGCGAAGAGCACGATCCAGGGCGTCAGCTCCTGCAGGTAGGCGTGCCCCTGAGCGGCGAGCTCATGGCCGGCGCCGGAGCCGAACGCGGCGACGTAACGAAGCTCGTGCACCGCGAGCGCCGCCGCCGGCATCAGCGCCGCGGCCCGCAGCGGCACCGGGATCGCCGTCGTCAGCGATCGAAGGCCCGGGCGGTCCTCATCGACGGCCGTGCGAATACCCCTTTCTGCCATCGCGCCGAACGATAACGGCGGACCTATCGGCGAGTCCGCAACGGCGTTGGCGGCGAGCCTCAGCCGAAAGTGATCACCCTCACCGGGAAGCCGCTGATCGGCGTCATGCTCGTCCCCGAGAAGTTGCACGCGTTCACCTCGACGTGACCGGCGCTCGCGACGCGCTGGGCATAGAGCACGATCCCGTTCTGGATCGCCGCGCCGGTCGCGACCAGCGGCACCTGGCCGACCTGGGCTCCGCTGACGTTGAAGGTGACCTGGTTGCAGCGGCCGTTGGCGATGCCGCTGAGACTGATGGAGCCAGTCCTCGAGGCGCCCGCGATGTCGGCCAGGGTCAGCGATTCGTTGGCCACCTTCGCGCCTGTGACGGCGTTGCTCGCAAGCTCGCTCGCGCCGACCGAGTTCGGGGCGAGGTCGGCGCCGGTGAGGCTCTCGTCGGTCACGTCGACGCCCGCGACCGATCCGTCGATGATCTTGGGCCCATTGACCGAGTTCGGGGCGAGGTCGCCTGCGTGCACCGTCCCGTTGAGGATCTTCGCGGACACGACCGCGTTGGGGGCCAGGTCCGGGGTCTTCACCTGGCCGTTGACGATGTCGGTCGAGAAGACCGTGTTGGCGGCGTACGCACCGCTGGTGCTCATTGCGAGCAGCAGGGCGAGGAACGAGCACACGTTCGCGAACGTGAGCCGTGAGCGGATCTTGGCGGGCATCGCGCCTCCCTGAGTAGGCACTCCGGATCCTGCCCGGAGCAGTGCGGTCAACCTACTCCGCCCCTGCTTGCGGGGCAAGCGCCTGGACGAAGGATGGGCGCGATGGGGTCGCCCTCTACGAATCTGGTTCAGCAGTCGGCGAGCAGCCGGTCGACCAGCGCCTCGATCTCGGGCGGGTCCAGCCCGCGCGCGCCGAACGTGAGCTGGGTGAAGACGATGCCGTCGAGGGTGGCGAGGAGCCCGGCGGCATGAGCGTTCGACGTCCGGCACCCGCCTGCCTCGAGCAGGGACTCGAGGAAGGCGAGGAAGTGGTCATGCGCCTCGAACAGGCGCTCCTGGAAAGCCGGACGCCGGGTCGACTCGAGGAAGAGCTCGTAGCGGGCGCCGAGAATGTGGCGCCTATCGGGGTCGAGGCGGCGGTCGAGCGCGCCGAGCAGTAGGCCACGGACCTCGTCGCGGCTCAGCGGCCGCCCGAGATCCTCGCGGCTCAGCTTCCGGGGCGGTGTATCCAGCTCCAGATGCCGCTCGAGCACGGCGGTGAGCAGCTCATCGCGGCTGTTGAAGTAGTTCGAGGTCGACCCGCGCGGCAAGCCGGCGGCGGTGTCGACGGCGGTGTGGCTGAGCCCACGGGCGCCGCCGGCAGCGAGCACTCGCATCGCCGCATCGGCGATCAGCTCGCTGCGCGGAGGAGGTTGTTCGGCCGCTTTGGTTGCCATGGAACTATCTTTATAGTATCGTCCTCCGCGAACGACGGAAGTCGTGAAGAGGGGATCGGTGACGTCAGCCGCTTTCACGGACGAGGCGTCCCGATTTCGGGGATCACCTTCGAGGAGGAACGATGCGAGGAACAGGAGCGCCCGCCCTGCCGGCCACAATCGCGACGATCGCGGGGATCGGGGCGATTGCCGTGCTCCTGCTCGCGGCCGCTCCGGCGGCTGCCGACACCTGCCCGAACAACGAGACCGTCTTGCCGGCCACCGGCAGCGATCCCCCCTACCAGTGTGCCGAGATGCACAACTCCGACACGATCAAGCTCTCCGCCTGGGAAACGGACAGCTGGACCAGCAGTCCGGGCGTCGGCTACTACAACAAGACGACGTGCTCGTACAAGAGCGACAGCGACGTCACGATCACGACCGCGGACGCGGGCTCCGGGCTCGGCAGCTACACCGCGACCGCCACCAACTGGGACGTCGACAAGTCGCACCACTACGCCGCCGGCGTGCTCTGGGCGACCGGCAACGTCGACAGCGACGGCTACACCAAGGGCTGTTACAACGAGGACTACAAGGACAACACCGGAGCGATCGAGAACAGCATCCTCGAACTCACCTCCCTGTCGCTCAGCGGCGTCCCCTCGACGGCGACCGTCGGCAAGGCGGTCACCCTGACAGCGACGATCTCACCCTCCGATGCGACGGGCGCGGTGCTGTTGCTCGACAACGACAGCCCCGTGGGCCAGGCCACCCTCTCCAGCGGCAAGGCGACGATCACCTGGTACCCGACGGCGACCGGTGAGCAATCGCTGCAGGCCGTCTACAACTACGACTCGAGCTCGAGCACGGTCGGCGACAAGCGGATCTCATGCCCCTCGCTATCGAAGACCTGCGGCTTCAGCGCGGCGCAATCCTCGACCTACAAGTCGACCGTCAGCTCCACCAGCCTCGCGGCGCCGGCGGCGGCCTCGCCACGGATGGGTCCGATCGTCGCGCGGGCGACGGCCGGTCGTGAGGACCTGGCGCCTGCCGCCCTGGCCGCCGGCCCCAAGCACCCCCCGCTGGTGACCCGCACGAAGACTCGCAAGTTCCCCGCCAATCTCGGATTGAGCTGCGGCGCCGGGCAGATGCCGATGTACGCCCAGGCGCTGGTTCGCGGCAGTGGGCCGCGGGCGCTCGTGCGCCACAAGGGATCGTCCTTCCGCGTGGTCAAAGACAAGTCGCTGCGCGGCCACCGCATTACCCTCCAGCTCTCCTGCCGCAAGCGCAGCGCGAAGACCTTCGCAGGGCCGCACGTGATCTTCGGCGGCAAGAGTGCCGACCGGATCAAGACGCGGCGCCCGCGGACGGGCGTCTTCGCCGGCCCCGGCAAGGACTGGGTCTCGGTTGCGAGCCACGGCAGCTTCGCCCACGGCGGCCTGCACGCCGACCGGATCAAGGTCAAGGCGGCCGACGGCGTCGCCACCGGCGATCCGGGCCGGGACGTCCTCAAGGCGAAGACCCGGCACCGGGCGCTGCTCGTCGGCGGCCAGGACGCCGACAAGTTGGTCGGCTCGCGTGGGCCGACCCTGATCAACGCGGCCGACGGCGCCGGCGGCGACGTCGTCATCTGCCACGGCCACCGCAACCTGGTGCTTGCCGACAGAGGGGACACGGTCCGCGGGCACTGTGGCGTGGTCCGTCGCGTGAGGGGCTAAGAGGCCATCCCCAAGGCCGGACCCGCACGGCGAAGTTCGAGGTCGTCGGCAGCGCTCAGTAGAGGAAGCGGATCCAGCTGCCGTCGGGGTGCTCGAACTTCCCGGTGGCCCGGCGCAACTTGAACTCGCGAACGGCGCCACCCTGAAGGCGCACGTCGAAGCACTTGTTGTCCCCGTCGACCCGCGTGATCACACCTTCAACCGGCGGTTTGGTGGCGTACACCCGGACCCTTCCGCCCTCGACCGGCACCGCTCTCAGCCGCATGTACCCGAGGGTAGCCGCCTGGTGGCTCGCGAGCACATGGGCCGCGGCAGCTTCGACGCCGCTTCAGGTGCAGTTCATGTCGCCTGAGTAGCGTCCCGCGCCATGGCGCGAGCGTACGCAACCCCGCTGGTTGGCCTGATCAGCCTCGCCGCGCTCGTCGCCGGGTGCGGCGCCTCGGAATCTGGGTCCTCCGTTTCCAGCGCCGACCCCCCCGTCAGCGTGGCCTCGCATCGGGCCGCTCGCGCCGCCACGATCCTCAGGCGTTCGGTCGCGCCGGCGCCCGTCCACTGTACGCACGCTCTCACCCAACCGGGATCCGACCCCAACGCTCTTCCCGGGCCGCTGCTGATCGCTGACAAGGCGAACAATCGCCTGCTCGAGGTCGACCAGTGCGGCCATCTGCTCTGGAGGTTCCCCCGCTCCGGTGACCTGCCGCCGGGTCAGACCTTCAACGTCCCCGACGACGCGTTCTTCACGCCGAACGGCAAGCAGGTGATCGCCACCCAGGAGGACGACTTCGCAGTCACCCTCGTCGACATGAAACGGCACAAGATCGCGTATCGCTACGGCACGCCAGGCGTCCCGGGCTCCACGGCCAACCACCTCTACAACCCCGACGATGCCATCGCCCTCCCGGGGGGCAAGATCGTTGCCGCGGACATCAAGAACTGCCGCGTGGTCGTCCTCAAGCCGCCGGCCGGCGACATCGTCAGCCAGCTCGGGACGGCGGGGAACTGCGCGCATGATCCGCCGGCGAGCTTCGGCAGCCCCAACGGCGCCTTCCCGATGCGCGACGGCGGCACCATCGTCACGGAGATCAACAGCGACTGGGTCGACGTTCTCGGCCCGTCCGGAAAGCTCGAGCACGCCATTCACGCTCCCGGCTTCAGCTACCCCTCCGATACCAACGAGGTCAGCCCCAATCGCTTCCTGAGCGCCGACTACGCCACTCCCGGAGCGGTTGAGGAGTTCGACGTAAAGGGCCGTCGGATCTGGCGATTTGCTCCGCCCGGGGCCGGGGGGCTAGACCATCCCTCGCTCGCGCTCCCTCTGCCGAATGGCGACATCCTCGCCATCGACGACTACAACGACCGCGTGATCGTGGTCGACCCGAAGAAGCAGAAGATCGTGTGGCAGTACGGGCACACCAACAGCCCGGGGACGGCCCCGGGCTACCTCAGCAATCCAGACGGCGCCGACCTCGCGCCTCCCTACTCACTGATCGACAACTTCCCGAAGGCGCAGCCCCCGGGCGGCTGATGGCTCATCCATCTAGGGCTGCCTCTAGGCTGCGGCCGCAGGCCGATGCGCTCCACCGACCGAAGCGGAGAGCCCGAGGGGCCGACGCCGCCGGCCAGGTAGCCGGTCCCGTTCACGACGGAGGCTGCGCCCTCGGCGACAGGGGTGGGAAGCCGGGCCCCAGCGGGGGAGGACTTCCCGGTGGGGCTGACCCGAACGATCCGCCGCGTAGGCGCGCCGCCCGCGTTGCCCCCGAGGACGTACACGTCGCCGTCAAGGGCGACTGCCGAGGCGTGGTCCACCGGATGCGGAAGCCGGCCGATCACCTTCGCTGAGCCCTTGGCGGGGTCGATGACCTGGATGGCGTCTGTCGCGGTCTGCGCTGAGGTCACGCCGCCGGCGACGTAGATGAGGCCGCCGGCGGTGGCCACGGCCGGATAGCGGACCGGGACCGGGAGATGCGCGATCACCCGCACGCTGCGACCGTCGGTGGTCGCGAGTACCGCGGGGCTGAGCGTGGTTCCGTCGTAGCCGCCGACGACATAGGCCCGCCGTCCCAGCGCCAGCGCCACGTTGTCGGACCGCGGGGCCGGCAGCCGGCCGACGATCTGCGCGACGCTCGCGCCCGAGGTCAACTCCTCGATCGCATCGGTGCTGGTGCTCGTGCCGCCGCCGAAGATGAGCGTCGTATCGCCCAGCGCGGCTGCCCCCGCGTCGTGGAGCGGCTCGGCGAGGCTCGCCACCTGCGCCACATGCCCGGAGCGAACGTCGATCGAGGTCACACCGGTTGTCGACGAGTCCGTCGGCGTCGAGGCCGCCGATCACGAGGAGGCTCTTCCCGCGTGCGGCGACCGCCTCAGCAGAGAGCGGCGCCGGAAGCCGGAAGCCGGCGGGGGCGGTGAAGAGCTGCTGAGCGGGCGCGGCGGCCGTCGTGGGCGCGCCGCCGGATGCAGCCGTCGTGCCCGTGGTGGCGGAGGAGCCGGAAGAGCACCCGGCGATCGCGAGGCTCACCGCGAGGAGTCCAAGCGCCGTCCTCCGCATCCCCCGGGCACGACCCCGACAACCTGAACGCAGCCCCGGCGGGCGCACGCCGTTCACGGGGCATCCCGGGTTTGCGCGTGCGCGACCTCGATCCGGGCTCATCGCAACGACTCTACGCCGCCGGACCTCTCGCCTGAGATGGGCGCGGCGGGTTTCGAACCTGCGACCTCTCGCGTGTGAAGCGAGCGCTCTCCCACTGAGCTACGCGCCCTGGTGCCCGTCGGGGTGGGCTGGGGGAGGGGATTCTAAGCCTGGATTCTGGCGGGCCCCGGTGAGCCGGCGATCAGTAGTCGGGCAGCGCGTCCTGCTGCTGGCTGGCGATGGCGCGCATCGCGGCCGTGGTGCCGATACCGCCGCCGCCTCCGTGGTGGTGATGATGGTGCTTGCCGCCGCCGCTGCCGCTCGCGCCCGTGCCGCCGGTGTTGCCACCGCCACCGCCGTTGCCTCCGGTGCCGCCCGTACCGGTGCCGCCGCTGCCGCCGGTGTTGCCACCACCACCGATTGTCGCGTCGGGGCAGTTGACGGTGAAGACGGTCTTCGCGGGGTGGAAGGGCCGCGTGTCCGAGTGCGACCAAGAGAGATGGAGATGATTGCCGCGTCCGTGGCCGGGGTCACCGTCGTAGCCGACCCAGCGGAACGGCTGCCGCGGGTGATCTTGCGTCGGCTCGGCCCAGGCGGCGAGCCGGTCGATGTCCTTCCAGGTCCCGCCCTCGGCCTTGTCCGGGACGATGTCCGCGGCGAGGCCGATCGGATGCTCACCGGCCTGGGCGTGGACCGGGTCGCGCGAGTAGCCGTCGGTGACGAAGATGTGCCAGCGCTGCTCCATCCACTGGAGGTCGGGGAGCAGGCGCCGGTCGATCTTCTCGCCCGGAAACCCGGGGATCTTGACGAAGCGGCCGCCGCCGCTCGTCTCGCAGAGGCGCGGCTTGAGCTTCGTGATCCGCATGCGCTTACCGGCCTCGGCGGGGGCGACCAGCATCGCAACCAGCGTGGCCGCCGCCGTGATCGCGAGAAGTGTCTTCCCCAGCTTGGTCATTGGACGATTGGTCTTCTCCGAGGTAGGTCGAGAGGAGATGCCCTGTCCGCCTTTGGTTCGGCGGACTGCCGATGATGCTTGAGTCCGGTCCGCGATTGTGGGCGATGCCTTGCGTGCAACGCGGCTCGCAGGGGTAGCAGCGCCGGCCGGCTCGCGGCGGTAAGGTTCTCCCCGGACCGTGCTGAGTGGGGAATTAGCGGTGCCCTGCACCCGCAATCCGCTTCAGCGGGGCTGAACGCCCTCCCGAGGAACCGGCCGTCGGGGCCAGTACGCCGCGGGCAGCGTTGACGGCCAGGTCCCGCGCGACATCAGCCCGTGAACCAGGTCAGGTCCGGAAGGAAGCAGCCTTAAGCGATCGCCGGTGAGCGCCGCGGACCAGCCTGGCCCGAGCCAGCTACGGCGGGCACGCCCGGTGGCCCTCTTTCGACGGAGGGCTGCACGGTCCTGTCCGCAAACGGCCGCCGCTCAGGCGAGCTCGGCGGCGAGCGCCGCGAGATCGTCGAAGACGAAGTCGGGCTCGATCTGAGCCCCGGCGATGTCGTCGCGGCCGTCCCGGCCAGTCGTCACGAATGCCGTGCTCATCCCGGCACCGGCCGCCCCGGCGATGTCGGCATGCAGGCTGTCGCCGGCCATCAGCGCCGTGGCCGCCGCCGGCCGTTCGATGCCGAGCAGCTCCAGCGCCTGCTCGAACAGGCCGGGCTCCGGCTTGCCGACGTTCAGCGCCGCGGCGCCGCCCGCGACCTCGATCGCGGCGACGATCGCGCCCGTGCCCGGGACGAGACCGCGGGTGGTCGGATAAGTCGGATCCTTGTTCGTGGCCCACAGCTCAGCACCCTCGCGGACGGCTCCTGCGGCGACGCGGAGCACCTCGTAGTCGAACCCGGCGCCGCCGCCGACGACGACGGCCGTCACCTCATCCGGCCCGTCGCCATGCGGCCCGATCGGCTCGAGCCCGCACTCCTCGAGCTCGCGGCCGAGCGACTCGGTCCCGATCGAGAGCACGCGGGAGCCCGGATGTTCCGCGGCCAGCCGACGGGCGGTCGCCGTGGCGGAGGTGAGCACGCTCTCGATGTCGGTCGGCGCCCCGAGCTCGGTCAGGCGAGCCGCGAGCTCCGCTCTGGTCGAGCGCGGGTCGTTGGTGACGAAGACGAGCGGCCGGCCGCTCTCACGCAGCGCCGCGAGCGCCTTGATTGAACCCGGAATCGGCTCGCGGCTCAGCCAGACGACGCCGTCGAGGTCGATCGCGAAGCCGGCGATGGCTGCGCGTGGGGAGTGCTTTGCGGACATCGCGGGATCGTAGGCGGGCGCCCGCGCGGCCCGCGTTTAGACTCGGGCGCCGTGGCAGAGCAGTCCCTCTATCGTCGGCACCGGCCGCAGTCGTTCGCCGAGGTCGTCGGCCAGGAGAACGTCGTGCGCACGCTCTCGAACGCGATCGAGCGCGACCGCGTCAACCACGCGTACCTGTTCGTCGGCTCGCGCGGGACCGGCAAGACCTCAATGGCGAAGATCCTCGCTCGGTCGCTGAACTGCGTCGACGGGCCGACGCTAACGCCCTGTGGGGTCTGCGAGTCGTGCGTCTCGATCGCCGCCGGCACCTCGCTCGACGTGATCGAGATGGACGCCGCCTCGAACCGCTCGGTTGACGACATCCGCGAGCTCCGCGATCGCGTCTCCTACGCGCCGGCCGGCGGCGGCTGGAAGGTCTACATCCTCGACGAGGCGCACATGCTCACCCGCGAGGCGTGGAACGCCTTCCTGAAGACGCTCGAGGAGCCACCGCCGAACACCGTCTTCGTCCTCGCCACGACCGAGGCCCACAAGGTGATGCCGACGATCGTGGACCGTTGCCAGCGCTTCGACTTCGCCCGGCCGACGCCCGAGAACATCGCCGAGGTGCTGCGCCGGGTCAGCTCCGCCGAGGGGATCGAGATCGCCGACGACGCGCTTGGCGCCGTCGCGCGGTCGGCGGGCGGCAGCTTCCGCGATGCGCTCGGCACGCTCGACCAACTCGTCGCCTACTCAGGCGCGCAGATCGCGACCGACGACGTGATGCAGGTGCTCGGCGTCACCGACTCCGATCTGCTGCTGCGCGCGACCGACGCGATCGCGGGCGGCGACGGACGCGCCGTCCTCGGCCTCTGCGCCGAGCTCGCCCGCAGCGGCCGCGATCCGTCGCGCTTCGCGGGCGACCTGATCGCCCACCTGCGCCGGCTGCTCGTGATCGGCACGCTCGGCGAGGTTCCCGCGCACTTCTTCCTCTCCGCCGAGCAGGCCGCTCGTCTGCAGGCGCAGGCCGAGGCGCTTGGCGAAGTCGAGCTCGTCCGCGCGATCGACGAGCTCTCGGCGGCCGTCGCCGCCGTCCGCGAGGGCGACGAGGCACGGATGACGATCGAGCTGGCGCTGCTGCGAGCCGCGCGCCCGGAGATCGATCCCTCCGCCCGAGCGCTCGCCCACCGTCTCGAGCGGATCGAGCGGGCGATGGAGGCGGGCGGCGCCCCCGCGCCTGCCGCTGATGCTGCCCCGCCGCCCGCCGCCGCCCCTGCTGCTGACCCCCCGGCCGAGGACCCGCCGCCGCTGGCGGACCCGCCCGCGCCGGAGGACCCGCCGCCCAGCCGGCCGGAACCCGTGGCCGAGTCGCCAGCCGAATCCGAAGCCGAGCCCCGCCCCGCCGGCCCGCAGGCGGATGCGGGTGAGCCCGCCACGGACGGCGGCACGCCGAGCAATCCCGTCGAGGCGCTCACGCAGGGTGCCGTCGCGACCGCGGACACCGTGATCACCGGGGTTGGCGAGGCGATCGATCTCGAACGGCTCGCACGTCTGTGGCCGGCCGTTGTCGACCAGGTCCGCCAGTCGGGCTCGGAGTTCCTCTCGGCGACCTTCGAGGCCGCGCGCCCGGTGTCCGTCGATGCCGAGCGCTCGACCGTCGAGATCGGCTTTCCGCCCTCCGCCGCGTTCAACAAGCGCAAGGCGGAGGCGAAGGAGAACCGCGATCGGCTCGCCGACGCGCTGCGGACGATCGTCGGCTCGCGCTTGAACACGAACTTCGTGCTCTTGGAGAGCGAGCCCGAGGAGCCGATCGAGGAGCAGAGCGCTCCGGAGCCGGTCGACGAGGGCGAGCTTGTGGAACGGTTCAAGGCGGAGTTCGACGCCAAGGAATTGATCGAAGACCCCGAGGAGGGTGAGAGCTGATGGCACGAGGACGCGGAATGCCGGGTGGCCCGGGCGGGGGCGGAGGCCTTGATATGGGGGCGATGATGAAGCAGGTCCAGAAGATGCAGGCGGACATGGTCAAGGCCCAGGAAGAGCTCAAGGACGTGACCGTCGACGCATCGGCCGGCGGCGGCATGATCAAGGTGACGATGAGCGGCGACCTCGAGCTGCGCAGCGTCGAGATCGATCCCGACGCCGTCGATCCCGAGGATGTCGAGATGCTTCAGGACATGGTCATGGCCGCGGTCAACGAGGCGCTGCGCGCCGCGCAGGAGGCCGCGAGCTCGAAGATGGGCGGCGTCACCGGTGATCTCGGCGGCGGTCTCGGCGGGCTTGGCCTGCCGGGGATGTAGGACGGGTCGCCCCGCAGTTGCACCCGCCCGCGGTCGAGAGGCTGATCGGCGAGCTCGCGAAGCTGCCCGGAATCGGGCGGCGTACGGCGCAGCGCCTCGCCTTCTATGTGCTGCGCTCATCCGACGCCGACGCGATCGCGCTCTCCGACGCGATCGCCGAGGTCAAGCGCTCGATCGGCCTCTGCCCCCGATGCTTCAACCTGGCCGAGTCCGGCGAGCTCTGTGAGATCTGCGCCGACCCGCGTCGCAGCGACTCGCTGATCTGCGTCGTCGAGGAGCCCCAGGACGTGATCGGGCTCGAGCGCACCGGCGAGTTCCGCGGGCGTTACCACGTGCTTGGCGGGGCGCTCTCGCCGATCGACGGCATCGATCCCGACGACCTGAAGATCGCCGAGCTGCTCAGCCGGGCGCGTTCACCCGAGGTCGAGGAGATCGTGATCGCGACGAACCCGACGACGACCGGCGAGGCGACGGCCCACCACATCGCTGAGCAGCTGCGCGGGGAGGTGACGGTGACGCGGCTGGCGAGCGGCCTGCCCGTCGGCGCCGACCTCGAGCATGCCGACGAAGTGACGCTCGGGCGCGCCCTCTCCGGCCGCCGGCCGCTCGTCTAGTAGCCGGGTGGCGGGGGGTTGTTGCCGGGGGGCGGTGGGCCGCCCCGGCGCCGGTCCTCCGACTGGAAGACCATCACGGCGAGCGAGATCACGAGACCGGCCGCGCCGGCGATCATCAGGATCAGGCCGACGACGTCGAGATCGACGCCGGAGACGGTGACGTTCATCGCGTAGCGCAGGATCGCTCCGACCGCGATCAGGAAGATTGAGCCGCCGACAGACATCGACGGGACCCTATCGACCTCGTCGGCAGCAGGGGCGAGTTGTGCGCTGGACCTACTCAGCGAGCCCGATCCGGCCCTTCATCTCGAGCACCCGGCCGGCGGCGCTGTCGAGGCGCTGGCTGCTGATCGCGCCGCTGGCTACGGCCTGGCGCAGCGCATTGCGAACCGGCTCGATGTAGGCCGGATCGGAGATCTGGACCATGTCGGCGCCGGCCTCGATCGCGTCGACCGCAGCCTCGGTGACCTTGTAGCCGGAGCGGATCGCCCCCTCGAGCAGATCGCCGCTGATCGCGACGCCGCCGAAGCCGAGGCCGCGCCGCAGGACGCCGTCCAGCACGGCCGGGGAAAGCGATGCGGGCGTCACCGGGTCGTAGGCGCTGAAGAAGGCGTTCGAGATGACGACCGCAGGGGCGCCCTGCTCGAAGGCCGCCGCGAAGGCCGGGATGTCGCGGGTCTCGAGCGTGCGGGCGTCGATCGCGACGCTTGCCGGCCCGCTCCCCGTGTCCTCTGAGGTCCCGCCCTGGCCCGGGAAGTGGGCGGGAATACAGGCGATCTTGTGCTCGGCGCAGCCGGCGAAGGCGCCGGCGACCATCGCGTTGACGACGGCCGGGTCGTCGGAGAAGGCGCGGTCGGAGATCGCGCTGTCGAGTGTGGCGATGTCGGCGAGCGGGCCGACGTTGAAATCGAAGCCCTCCTCGTGCAGCGCCTTCGCCATCTCGCCGGCCCACGCCTCGGCCGCCCGTGGCTTGCCGGTGTCGCCAACTTCGATCGCGCGGGCGCCCGGCGGCAGGTCGGGCAGTTCCCGGTAGGCGCCGCCCTCCTGCGTCGTGCCGATCATCGCTGGGACCTGGCCGCTGTGCTCGCGGCGAAGCTCCTTCGTCAGCGCCTTGCCGGCGCCGGCGCCGGGCCAGGCGCCCGAGTCGACGAGCACGGCGCCGAGCGTGCCGTCATCGGGGCCAGGGTCGGCGGCCATGATCAGCTGGTCGACCTTCTCGTCCTCGCTGAGCCCGCCGAGCCGGTCGGTCGTTTGCGGCGCGAGCTTCGCCGGTGAGACGATCGTCGTCGGCGGCCCGGAGTTGTGGCCGCCGCCGAAGAGCAGCACCCAGAGCAGGGCGGTGGCGCCGATCGCGACGCCGGCGGCGACGAGCCTGCGCCTCAGGTAGACGGAGCGGTCCAAGGGGGCCGCGATCAAAGCAGAGCCGCGGGCGCGGGGTGGCGGTCCGGGCGCGCGCGCACGGGCGCCACCGTGACGCCTCTATCCTGATGCGCCCCATGGAAGCGAGTGAAGCAATCGCCCCCCTCGCCGACAAGCAGGTCGTCGTGATGAAGTTCGGCGGCACCTCGGTCGCCGGCCCGGAGGATCTGAAGCGCGCCGCGGGCCGCATCGTCGCCGCGCGTGAGGCGGGCAAGTCGGTCGTCGCCGTGCTCTCCGCGCGTGGCAAGACGACCGACGACCTGATCCGCCAGGCCGGCGAGATTTCGGAGCGCCCGTCGCCGCGCGAGATGGACATGCTGCTCTCGACAGGGGAGCGGATCTCATGCGCGCTCTGCGCGATGGCGATCTGGGACATGGGCCACCAGGCGATCTCGCTGACCGGCTCGCAGGCCGGCATCGTCACCGACTCCTCGCACACCAAGGCGCGCATCCTGGACGTGCGCGCCGATCGCATCCGCGAGGCGCTGGGTGCCGACAGCATCGTCCTGGTCGCCGGGTTCCAGGGCGTCTCCGGCGACTCCAAGGACGTCACCACCCTGGGCCGCGGCGGCTCGGACACCACCGCAGTCGCGCTCGCCGCCGCGCTTGAAGCCGAGGTCTGCGAGATCTACACGGACGTCGCCGGCGTCTTCAGCGCCGATCCGCGGATCGTGCCGGACGCTCGCAAGCTCGCCGTCGTCAGCTTCGAGGAGATGCTCGAGATGTCCGCGTCCGGAGCCAAGGTGCTGCAACTGCGCAGCGTCGAGTACGCCCGCAACTTCGACGTCCCGATCCACTGCCGCTCCTCCTTCGAGGATGGCACCGGTACCCTCGTGATCTCCGAGGACGAGACGATGGAGCGACCACTTGTCACAGCTGTTGCGCATTCCAGCGACGAAGCGCGCGTAACCCTCGCCGGGATCAAGAATCAGCCCGGCGTCGCCGGGCACGTCTTCGGCGGGCTCGCCGAGGCGAACGTCAACGTCGACGTGATCATCCAGAACGAGCCCGTCTCGAGCGAGCACGGCGCCGATCTCTCCTTCACCGTTACCCGCGAGGACTTGCCAACGGCGCTCGACGCGATCGACAAGATGGGGATCGAAGGCGGTGAGGTCCTCACCGACGAGCAGATCGGCAAGGTGTCGATCGTCGGCGCCGGCATGCGCAGTCATCCAGGCGTTGCGGCCAAGGTTTTCGAGGTGCTCGGCACTGCCGGCATCAACATCCACATGATTTCGACCTCGCCGATCAAGATCAGCTGCGTGATCGCCGCCGATCAGGTCCCCGATGCGGTGCGCGAGCTCCATGCGGCGTTCGAGCTCGGCGCCGACACGATCCATGAGGAGCAGCCGACCGGCATCCACCACCGGCCACGGGTGACGCCGTGAGCTGGCGCGTCGGCGTGCTGGGCGCGACCGGCGCGGTCGGCTCGACGATCCTCGAGATCCTCGCCGAGCGCGACTTCCCGGTTTCCGAGCTCATCCCCTTCAGCTCCGCCCGCTCAGCGGGCAGCGCCGTCACCTTTGCCGGCGAAGAGCTGCGCTGCGTGGAGCTCGCCGACGGGGCGATCGACGGGCTCGATCTGGTGATTTCCTCGGCCGGCGGCTCAGTCAGCGCCGAATGGGCGCCGAAGCTCGTCGCCGCGGGCGCCGTCGTCGTCGACAACACGAGCTACTGGCGCATGCACGAGCACGTGCCGCTCGTCGTCCCCGAGGTCAACCCGGACGCGGTCGAAGCACATCGCGGGCTCGTCGCCAACCCGAACTGCTCGACCATGCAGATGGTCGTCGCGCTCAAACCGATCCTCGACGCAGCGGGGATCGAGCGGCTCGTGATCTCGACCTATCAGTCCGTCTCCGGCACCGGCCGGCGAGCGATCGAGGAGCTGAAGAGTCAGACGCGGGCGGCGCTCGAGGGCGGCAGCGCTGCCGCCGAGGTTTATCCGCACGAGATCGCCTTCAACGTGCTGCCCCAGGTCGAGACCTTCAAGGACGGCGACGACTACACGACCGAGGAGCGCAAGATGATGGCCGAGACGCGCAAGATCCTCGCTCGCGACGAGGACGAGCTCGGCGTCTCGGCGACCTGCGCCCGCGTGCCCGTCTTCAATGCCCACTCCGAGTCGGTCAACGTGCAGACGGCCGAGCCGCTCAGCCCCGATCAGTGCCGCGAGCTCCTCGCGGCGGCGCCGGGGATCGTCGTCGTCGACGATCCGGCAGCGGGCCGCTACCCGCTCGCCACCGAGGCCGCCGGACGCGACGAGGTCCTCGTCGGCCGCATCCGCCGCGACCCCTCGCACGAGCGCTGCCTCAACCTGTGGATCGTCGGCGACAACCTACGCAAGGGCGCGGCGACGAACGCCGTGCAGGTCGCCGAGCTGCTCGCCGAGCGCGACCTGATCCGCGTCCCGGAGGGCTCGCTGGCCGCCTGAGCCTCCGGGCAGTCGCCGAGGCGACCCGCCCGCCGGCCGGCACCGAAGCGAGGATCTGAGACCGCCCTTGATCGGCGTCTACGTCACGGTCCTGATCCTGCTCGTCGCCGTTTCGGCGGTCGGCCAGGCGCTGGTCTCGATCTCGCTGGGCGTTCGGCGTGGCGAACCGATCGCGTTCTCGTGGCTGGCACCGGCTGTCGGCGTCGCCGCGCTGCTCATCCTCGAGGGGATCGCGGCTCGTCTGCCGGGTCATGCGATCACCGCCGCCGCGGCGCTCGCGATCGCGACGCTGCTCGCGCTCTGGTGGTTGCAGGAGCGCCTTACCCATCTCCGGGAGACGCTCCTCGTCGGCGTGCCCGTGGTTGCGATCGCACTCCTCGGAGCCTCGATCCCGTTCGCGATCGCGGGCCACGTGGGCATCCTCGGCGCCGGGCTGATCAACGACGACATGGCCTCGCATCTGCTGATCGCCGAGTACGTGCGCGGCGACAGCGGCTTCGTCCCGAGCTTCGTCAAGGGTGGCTACCCGACTGGTCCCCACGCGATCGTCGTCGCCATCGCGCAGATCGGCGGCTGGGACTTGGTCGACGTCTTCAGCGGCTTCACGCTGGCGCTCGCTCCGCTCACGGGAATGATCGCGCTCGGGCTGCTCGGCGAGGAGATGTCACGGCCGCGTCGCGTGATCGGCGCCGCGCTCGTCTCGCTCACCTACCTCGGGGCCTCGTACCTGAGCTCGGGAGCCTTCAAGGAGCCGCTGCAGGCACTGATCCTGATCGCCTTCGGCGTGCTCCTCGCGCAGCTGCTCGGGATGCGGACGGTGGCCGACCCCGAGCGTCCGCCCGCACCGGGCGTGCGACCGATTCTGCGAGTCGTTCCCGTCGCCGCGCTGGCCGCCGCCTCGGTCTTCAACTACAGCCTCCCGGGGCTCCTCTGGATCGGCGCGGTCGGCGCGGTCGTGCTTGCGGCGCGCCTGTGGGTCGTCCGGCCGCAGCCGAAGCTGCCGCCCGACTGGAAGCGGCGACTGGCCCCTTACCTCGTCGGGGCAGTTGTCCTCGTCCTGCTGGCGACCGTCCAGGAGTGGAGCCGGATCGCCGACTTCGCCCGCCTGCAGGCGCTCAATCCCGAGCGGTTCGGCTCGGACCTCGGCAACCTCAAGGAGGCGATCTCGCCGCTCGAGGCGCTCGGCATCTGGCCGACCGGGGATTACCGCACCGCGGCGGCCGATGCCGGCGGCCCGACGGTCGCCTTCTACGCGCTTGCCGTCCTCGCCCTGCTGGCGCTCGGCGCCGGGCTGGTGGACTCCCGCCGGCGGGGGCTATGGGCGCTGCCGGCGGCGCTCGCCGCGATCGCCGGCGTCTGGCTATTGACCGCGGTCTTCAGCACGCCGTACATCGCCGCCAAGGCGCTTGCGATCGCCGCGCCGCTGGTGATGCTGATCGCGGTGCGAGGCGTGCTCAGCCTCAAGGGCCGGGCCGTGACCGCGCTCGCTGTCGCGTTCGTCCTGCTCGCTTCGGCCTCGAGCCTGCTCGCCCTGCGGCAGGCTGCCGTCGGCCCCTCGACGCACGCCTCCGAGCTTGCGAAGGTTCGCGATGTGGTCCAGGGGGAGCCCGTGCTCTTCCTGGGCCGTGACGACTTCATCGCCTTCGAGCTGGCCGGCTCGGACGAGATCACCGGCATCGTCGCCAACTACTACTCGGTCAGCGACGCGCGCAGCCGCTTCCAGAAGTCGAAGCGCGGAGGGGAGAAGTTCGACGTCGACGCACTTTTCCCGAAGACGCTCGACGAGTTCAAATGGGTCCTCTCGCCGAGCGGCCAGCCGCGCTCCGGCGCGCCGCCGCGATTCGTCCCGGTCGTCGAGACGCGCGACTACATCCTCTGGAAGAACACCGGGAAGACCGGCCGGCGCAAGACGCTCGATGAGGGCATCTACCCGGGCGCCTACCTGCACTGCGACACGCCCGCGCTGCGCCGTGAGTTCACCGGCAAGGGCACGACGACCGTCTGGAAGAAGCCTCCGGTGATCGGTGACGAGAGCAAATGGCAGCCCTCGGCGACGGCGACCGATTCGCGGCCCGCCTCGCAGGCGCTGACGCTGAGCCCCGGCACCTGGGACATCTCGCTGCAGTACGACAGTCGCCGGCCGGTCCACGTCACCTCCGACACGCTTGGCCTCGACGAGACGATCCCGGCCAACCTCGACTTCCGCGGGCCCTCGCCGTTCTTCCCGGTCGGCGAGGTCGACGTCAGCGAGCGCACGAAGCTGACGATCACAGCGGCACCGGTCCAGCCGAACCTCTTCGCGCGCCTCGTCAAGGCGCCCAACGACGCCCACCTGCGCGCCGTCTCGGCAACGCCCGAGGACGTCATCCGCCGAGTCCACCGACGCCGCTCGTGCGGTCGCTACGTGGACTGGTACAGGGCGCGTGGCTAGGGCGGCATCCGCGGGGGCGGACGCAGCCGGGTGGCGCACCCCAGTGCTCATGTGGCCCCGCTACACCGTGCGCAGCACGCGCACGCGCGCTCTGTCAGGGCGCGCTCTGGGGCTCGGGGAGTGCGGCCGCGTCGTCGAGCAGGTCGGCGGCGTAGCGGGCAGCGGAGGCGTTGTAACGCGGCAGCGTCGGCGCGAGGGCAGCCAGCGCGATTGCGAGTCCCTCGCGCTCGCGCCCCAGGTCGGCGAGGGCGAGCGCGCGAAAGAGTGCGACGGCGGCGTCGAGACCGTCGGAGTCGCGGTCGGCCTCCTCCTCGAGCAGCGCCAGCGAACGGCCGGCCGCACCCAGGTTGCGCAACGAGCTCGCCATCTGGATTACGGCACGGCGCCGCCGCTCGCCCCCGAGGCCGAGCTCGAGTGCCCGCTCGTATAGAGGCGCCGCGCGACCGGAGTGTCCGGTCGAATCGAGGGCGGCAGCACTCTCGAAGAGCGCGACTGGATGGTCGGCGCCGAGCTCTGCGCCGAGCTGGTCGATGCGGCTGCGGAACTCCTCCTCGCCAAGGTCGGCCAGGTCCGCCCACAGGTGTGCGCAGCGCAGCTCCCAGTCCGCGTCCGGCTGGTCCGGTTCCTTCATGACCGTGAGCGTAGCGACGCCGAAGGCGAGGTCGTCGGGCGTCTAATCTCGCTGGACATGTGGGAAGCAATGGGACCACCGCTGAAGACGGCGCTGACCGGCGCCTTCCTCGTCGGCTGCGCGCTCGTCTTCCTGCGTCCACCCGATCTCGCAGGCCTCGAGAGCCTGCTCAAGATCGGGGCCGGTGCCGGCCTGATCGCCGTGCTTGTCGGCTGGGCGACGGTGAGGCTCGCCGGTGAGGAGATGCCCGAGCCGGAGTTCCGCAAGCTCGTCGACCGCTCCGAGCTGCTCGCCCGGCTGCCCGCGCCGGTGGCCCCGCCGAGCGAGTTCGACGAGCTCGTCATCGAGGCGCTCGATGAGCTGCCCGAGGACTTCCAGCGGGTGCTCGACTCCGTTCCGGTCGTCGTCTCCGATCTCGGCTACCAGCACCGGGCCTACGGCCACTACATCGGTGACACCGTCGCCCGTGACAACTATCCGGACCACATCGTGATCTACCAGGACACGCTCGAGCGCGACTTCGGTCACCACCCCGACCTGCTCCGCGCCCAGGTCAAACGCACCGTCCGCCACGAGGTCGCCCACCACCTCGGCTGGGGCGAGGAAGGCGTCCGTCAGCTCGGGCTGTGAGGGCGGCGGCGAGCCGGTAGTCCGGACTTTGCCGCCGCTGAGCGGGCAAAGCCAGGAACGCCTGCTGAACTGTCCGGGACGCGAGCCGTAGGCACGGCGCTGGGGCCGGCCGTTACTCGCCGAAGTCCTCGAGTGAGTCGATTACGCGGCTGGCCAGCGCGCGGAAGAAGTCGGAGCGGGTGACGACGGCGTGCACGTGGCCGTGGGTGGCGATCGGGATGATCAGCACGCGGTGGTGCAGGAAGAGCTCGGCGAGCTGCGTGTCCGAGTGCTCGTCCTCGACCAGGACGTGGTCGGTCGTCAGGTACCCGGAGATCGGCTCCTCGGCGCAGCCGAGACGGCGCTCGATCGTCTCGTCGATCGTCCGTCTGATCGCCGCGGCTGACCCCAGGTCCTTCATGTAGCCGGGGAAGAAGGCGGTCATGAACTCACGCTCGCCGAAGATCCCGACGAATTTGCCGTTCTCGTCGACCGCCGGCAGCGCCGGCAGCCCGGAGGCGATGACCTTGCGCGTCGCCGAGCCGATCGGCTCACTCGCCGGTAGGGGCTCGACCTCGACGACGGTCTCTTCGATCAATGCCTTGGTCATGGATTCAGCCTACTCCGGGGTCGGCGCGGGCTCGGTCTCGGCGCTCATAGTCATAGGGCGATGTACCGCAGGCCGATGTAGCCGGAGGCGATCACGAGGCTGATCAGCGTCACGGGCAGGCCGATCCGCAGGAAGGGCATGAAGCCGATCGGCTTGCCGGCGCGCTCCGCGAGCCCGGAGGCGGCGACGTTGGCGGCGGCTGCGATCACGGTCATGTTGCCGCCGAAGCAGGCGCCAAGTGAGAGCGCCCACCAGTAGGCGTCGTCGCCGGGCTTCTGCAGCGACTGGACGACGGGAATCATCGCCGTGGTGAACGGGATGTTGTCGATCACGCCCGATCCGATCCCCGAGATCCAGGTGATGCCGAAGAGCTCCGCAGTGCGGTTGTCGCCCGTGACGTCCTTGATCGCCGTGGCGACGTGGTCGATCGCGCCCGTCTGTTCGAGCGCGCCGACCATCACGAACAGCGCGACGAAGAAGAACAGCGTCGCCCACTCGATCTTCGCGAGCGACTCCTCGAGATCCTGGCGGGTGACGAGCAGGCCGATCGCCGCACCCGTGAGCGCAACCGTGGCGGGTTCCACGCCGATCGCCCCGTGGATGAAGAAGGCGACGATGGTGAGCGCCAGCACCGTGCCCGTCCGCTTGAGCTCGTCGACGTCGCGGATCGAGGAGGCGGCGTCGAGCTCCATCACCACCTTGCGGCTCTCCGGCGGGATCTGCAGTCGCGGCCGGTAGACGAGATACAGGAGCGGCAGCACACAAACGAACGTCAGCACCACGGCCGGTGCGAGGTTGACGAGGAAGTCCGTGAAGCTGAGGCCGGTGGCGCCGGCGATGATGATGTTCGGGGGGTCGCCGATCAGGGTGGCGGTGCCGCCGATGTTGGAAGCGATCACCTCGATCACGATCAACGGGATCGGGTCGAGGTCGAGCGCGTCGGCGAGCAGGAAGCTGACCGGGACGACGAGCAGGATCGTCGTCAGGTTGTCGAGGAAGGCGGAGAGCAGCGCCGTCGTCGTCGCGAGGTACAGGACGACGTAGGCGGGGCGCCCACGTGAGATCTGCCCGGCGCGGATCGCGATGAAGTCGTACACGCCGCTCGCCTGGGTCAGGTGGACGAGGATCATCATCCCCGCCAGCAGTCCGATCGTGTTGAAGTCGATCGACTCGATTGCCAGCTCCTGGTCGTAGGTGCTGCCGACGAACAGCACGACGACGGCGGCGCCGAGCAGAGCAACCTTCGTCCGGTGCACGCGCTCGCTTGCGATCAAGCCGAGCACGAAGATGAATGCGATGACAGCTACCGCCATGAAGCAGAAGGCCGGGCAGAGCCCGGCCGCAGGGGCCAGTCTAAGGAGATTCGGCCGCGCCCGGCCCGGGCGTCGCCGATGCCCGTCGCAGCAGTGGCGGCACGATCACCGTGGTGAGGATCGACATCCCGACGATCGCCGCGAACAGCTCCTCGTCGACAACGCCTGCCGTCATGCCGATGCCGGCGATGATGATCCCGACCTCGCCGCGGGGAATCATCCCGAGCGCGACGATCCGTGAGTCGTGAGAGTTGAGCGAACGCGCTCCGAGCCGGGCGCCGACCACCTTCGTCGCCGTGGCCAGCACAGTCAGGCCGGCGATGACGAGCAGCGTCGAGAGTTCGAAGATGACGCTGAGGTCGAGCTCGAGCCCGATCGAGGCGAAGAAGAAGGGCGGGAAGAACGCGTACAGCGGCGCGATCTCATCCTCGATTGGATGCTGATCCTTGGTTTCGGCGACGATCATCCCGGCGAGGAAGGCCCCAATCACGGCGGCGAGGCCGACCTTTGCGGCGAGCGCCGCGATCGCCAGGCACAGGATCACGGCCGGCAGCAGCGGCGAGTCGGCGAAGCGGGGCGCCTGCAGGAGCTGCGGCCACCGCCGCAGGAGGGCGGTCCCGCCGAGCGCGAAGAAGGCGACGAAGCCCACGGCGAGGCCCGCCGAGACGAGGATCGAGCCGACGTCGACACCGCCGTCCTCAGCGATGCCGGCGGCTACGGCGACGAGCAGTAGCGCGAGGATGTCGTCGACGACCGCGGCGCCGAGCACCGTTCGCGCCGCCCGCGTGGTCAGGATGCCCAGCTCAGCGAAGACCGCCGAGGTGATGCCGACGCTGGTCGCTGCCAGGCCCGAGCCGATGAAGAGGCTCGTCCCGACGCTCTCGCCGAAGACGAGGCCGGCCAGCGTGCCTGCCGCGAACGGAACGACCACCCCACTTACACCGACGCCTGCCGCCGTGCCGCCGACCTCGCGCATGTCCGAGAGCTTGGTCTCGAGGCCGACCCAGAAGAGCAGGAAGACGACGCCGAGCTCCGCGAAGACCTCAGTCGTCTCGCTCGGGTGAACGAGGCCGATGACCGATGGGCCGATCAGCAGCCCAGCGAGGATCTCGCCGATCAGCGCCGGCTGGCCGAGGCGCTTGAACAGACCATCGCCGAGCTTGGCGGCGAGCAAGATGATCGCCAGGTCGGCGACGACATCGGCGACCGGGCTCGTCGCGGCGAGCGGCAGGCTGATCCCCATCAGGCTGCCAGTATCGCTGCTGGGAGCTCCCGGCGGCCGGGACGCCGCGGCGCTACGCTGCCGCGCCGACGAGCGCCGAGGAGACGGCGATCGTCGAGGCGATGTGCTTCGGCATGCCGAGCTGCTTGGGCTCGAAGCCGAGTGCCAGGCCGACGAGCTGCGGCAGGTGCAGGACGGCGAGGCCGAGGTCGCGGCCGACGACCTTCGCCGCCTCCGGCTGCTGCATGTCGAGGTTCAGGTGGCAGAGCGGGCACGGCGTCACGAGGCAGTCGGCACCGGCGTCGATCGCGTCGCCGACATGGGTGCCGGCCTGCCGCAGCGAAGTCTCCTTGTTCATCGTGATCACCGGGAAGCCGCAGCAGCGACGGGCGCCGTCGTAGTCGACGACCTCACCGCCGAGCGCCTCGATGACGCGCTCGAGATACAGGTCTCGGTCCGGGTTCTCCTCATAGCCGAGACGGGTCTTCGGGCGCAGCACGTAACAGCCGTAGAAGGGACCGACGCGCAGGCCGGTCAGCGGTCGCTTGACCTGCGCCGCGAGCTTGTCCAGGCCGTAGTCCTCGACGAGCAGCCAGAGGAAGTTCTTGTTGGTCCAGCCGTCCTTGCCCTTGACGTAGGAGATCCCCTCGGGCTTCAGCGTCTGGTTGATTTGATCACGGTAGGAGGAGTCGGCGTCGAGCCGCTCCTGACACTCGCTCTGCGCGCCCTGGCAGGTCGAGCAGATGTTCATCATCGGCAGACCGGTCTGCTGGGCGAGGGCGAAGGTACGGGCGTTGAGCGAGTCGGCGAGCTCTTGGTTGTGCTCGGCGATGACGCCGGCGCCGCAGCAGCTCGCGCGGTCGAGGGTCACCATCTCGATGCCGAGCGCGTCGGCGGCGAGTGCCATCGAGCCGTGCAGCTCGGGCGTGAAGCCGCGCGAGACGCAGCCGGGCCAATACGCCACCTTGATGTTGTCGCTCATGCAAGCTCCTTCGGCTCGTCGGGCTCGGGAACGACTTCGCCGGCGGGCACGCCCTCGGCCCCGGGATCGCCCTCTTCTTCGCCGCCCTCACCGATGATGTAGAGGTTGAGCTCGGTGTTGCTCTCCTCGGCGGTCTCGTAGATGCGCTTGACGTGGTCCTGCGCGCCGTCGGGCAGCTTGTGGTGGACGCCCGGAATCAGCTTTGGCAGCGACCGCATCTTGCCCGTGCGGATGCCGCGGATCGCCGTCGGCAGCGATTCGATCATGCCCTTGATCGACGCCATCGTGGGCTTGAGCTTGCCCGCGATGCCCGGGGCGTAGGACTCCTGCAGGAGCATCGACTCGTCGAGCGTGCCCTTCTTCTCGATGATCTTCACGAAGGCGAGCTCGTGCCGGCGGCCGTTGTTGACGTCGTCGACATCGTGCTCGTCGCCGGCGAGGCGCCGCAGGCGCATGATCTGGTTCATCGGAGCGACGCCCTTCGGGCAGGCGTCGATGCAGCTGAAGCAGTGCGTGCAGTCGTAGATCCCGTGGGGGTCGTTGGCGAGGTCGAAGAGGCGCTCATGGTGCTGGCCATCGCGCGGGTCGCCGACGAAGCGGTACGCCTTGGCAAGCGCCGCCGGGCCGATGAACTCAGGGTCAGCCTCCATCGAAAGGCACGAGGAGACGCAGGCGCCGCACTGGATGCAGGCGACCGACTGCGTCACGTCGACCATCGACTCGGGCGGCACGATGTGCTCGCGTTCAGGCTCAGGGCCGGTTGGCATCAGCCATGGCGAAACGCGGCGGAACTTCTCCCAGTGCGTCGACTCCATGTCGGTGACCAGGTCCTTGATCACCGGCATGTTCGCCATCGGCTCGACGGAGATGACGGGCCGGGCCCTGGTCTCGGATTCGCTCCCCGATTCCGCAGAGCCCGATCGCCCGCCGAGGCGTGCGGCCTCTTCGGCCGCCTCGCCGATCTGCGTCTTGCAGGCGAGCGTCGACTGACCGTTGATCTTGACGCCGCAGGAGCCACAGATCGCCGCCCGGCAGGAGCAGCGCACCGCGAGCGTGCCGTCCTGGTCGTTCTTCGCCTGCAGGATGCCGTCGAGGACCGAGAGCGTCGAGTCGAGCTCGACGTCGAACTCCTCCCAGTAGGCCGCCTGCGCCTTGCCGTCCTCGGACTCGGGCTGATAACGGCGGACCTTCAGGGTGTACTCGGGCATGGACTCAATACGTCCTTTCCTGCGGTTGCCACTGCGTGATCGTCACCGGCGCGGTGCCGAGCTCGGGGCCGGAGCCGTTCATCGAGACGGTGATGTGGTGCAGCCACTCGTCGTCGTTGCGCTCCGGGAAGTCGGTGCGGAACTGGGCGCCGCGGCTCTCCTTGCGCTCGGCAGCCGCCAGGCACGTGGCCTCGGCGCTGTCGAGCATGTTCTCGAGCTCGAGCGCTCCGAGCACGTCCTGGTTGAAGATCGTGCCGCGGTCGTCGATGTAGGCAGCCTCGGCCTCCTGCTTGAGCCGCTGAACGGTCTCGAGCGCCGTCTGAATGCCCTCCTCGTCGCGGAAGACGGCGACGTGCTTGTCCATCACCGCGCCGAGCTCGGCCTTGATCTCGGAGACCCGCCGGCCGCCCTCGTGCTCACGACCGACGATCGCGCTGACGCGCTCCTGCTCGCGGGTCAGGATGCTGTTCGAGACGCGGCTCTGGCCACGCCCCTTGGCGCGCTGCGCGGCGTCCTCGCCGGAGCGGCGGCCGAAGATCAGGGTGTCGAGGAGCGAGTTGGCGCCGAGCCGGTTGCCGCCGTGGACCGAGACGCAGGCGACCTCGCCCGCGGCGTACAGGCCGGGCACGTTCGTCCGGCCCCAGATGTCGGTCTTGACGCCGCCCATCGTGTAGTGGTTGCCCGGCTTGATGTGGATCGGCTCGCGGGTGATGTCCACGCCGGCGAAGTCGCGGCCGACGAGGACGATCTCGCGCAACGCCTCGTGGATCCGCTTGCGCGGGACGACCGTGATGTCGAGCGCGACCGTGCCGTCGGGGAAGCCGCGGCCCTCGTTGATCTCGGTCTGCTCGGCGCGGGAGACGACGTCGCGGGAGGCGAGCTCCATCTTGTTCGGCGCGTACGTCTCCATGAAGCGTTCGCCCTTGGCGTTGAGCAGGTGCGCGCCCTCGCCGCGCGCCCCCTCGGTGATCAGAAAGCCCTTGCCCGCCAGCGTCGTCGGGTGGTACTGGATCATCTCCATGTCCATCAGATCGGCGCCCACCCGGTAGGCCTGGGCGATGCCGTCGCCTGTGCAGATCAGCGCGTTGGTCGTCGGCTGCCAGACCTGGCCGTTGCCGCCGGACGCGAGGATCACGCTCTTGGCGGTGAACAGCTCCATCGAGCCGTCGCGAATGTTGCGGGTGACCGCGCCGACGCAGTGGCCGTCGTCGTCGATCGCCAGCTCGGTCGTAAACCACTCCTCGTAGCGATCGATCAGCTCCGCGTGCTTCATCAGCTGCTCGTAGAGCGTGTGCATGATCGCCTGGCCGGTGATGTCGGCGACGTAGTACGTGCGGGCTTTGGAGGCGCCGCCGAAAGCGCGGGTGCCGAGCTTGCCGTCCTCGGCGCGATGGAAGGTGACGCCGATGTGCTCGAGGTGCAGGAGCTCGGTCGGCGCCTCCCGGCACATGACCTCGATCGCGTCCTGATCGCCGAGGTAGTCGGAGCCCTTGACGGTGTCGAAGGCGTGCGACTCCCAGCTGTCGTCCTCGTGCAGCGCCGCGTTGATACCGCCCTGGGCCGCGTTCGAGTGCGAGCGGACGGGGTGGACCTTGCTGATCAGCCCGACCGAGACGCCCGCCTCGGCGGCCGCGAGCGCCGCCCGCTGGCCGGCGAGTCCGGCTCCGATTACAAGTACGTCGTGCTCAGGCATCTCGTGTAGAAGCCCGCGGCCGACCGTTGCGTCGAACCCGGGCTCGACCGATTCTATTCACGCGGCGGCGCCTGACGCCGGGTGGCCTTCCGAGCGCCCCCCGTAGTCCGCCGCGTTCAGCCGTGCAGCAGCTTCTTCATCCGCCCGTGGAAGGTCTTGACCTGGGGCGGCAGCCAGTCGACGTGGTCGTTCTTCCAGCCCTCCTTGTCCTTGAACAGGGGGCTGTCGTTGGCCATTCCGTGGCCGATCACGTTCCGCATCTTCACGTGGTAGCGCTGCTTGAGCCAGCTCGCCAGCCGCACGGCTGGTCCCGACTGCTTGCGGCGCTTGAGGATCGCCTTGGCGGTCGCGTTTGGGTTGCCGAGGTCGGGCTGCACCATCTCGATCCCGATCGAGAGCTGGTTGAGGCCGATCGTGTGCCGGCAGCGCACGTCGAGGTGGGTCAGCTGGTAGACGGTGCCGTCCTGGTCGACGATGAACTGGGCGCAGGTCCCGGGCAGCTCGCCGAGGGCCGGCGTGTCGGCGTTGAAGGTGCTCCATGCCGACTGATAGGTCGAGCCCGCGGTGTAGTGCAGGACGATCGCCCGCACGTGCTTCAGCTTCCACTCGCGCTTGCCGTAGTGGCGCTTCGAGTAGTTCGCCATCTCGCGCTTGCGCTTGTGTCCGTACTTGATCCGGTCCTGCTTGATCTTCGGCTTGTGGACCTTGTGCCCGTGCCCGGCGGCCCGCGCGCCGGTGCTCGCAGCGCCGCCCCAGCCGAATGCGGCGGGGGCGAGCCCGACGAGGGCGAGCGCGAGCGCCGCCAGCGCGGCGATCGAGAGGGAGCGGGGCGGGTGATGTCTCATGGGTCTAGAGGTCTAGATCGGCTCGATCGAGCCGTCGCGTGAGCGTAGCTTCGCGAGCATCGCGCTGGCGGTACTCGGCGTTCATCTCGCCGATCACCTTGATCGAGATCTCCTGTGGGCAGGCGAGCTGGCATTCGCCGAAGTTGGTGCAGCCGCCGAAGCCCTCGGCGTCGTGCTGGCGGATCATCGAGCGGACCCGGTGCTTGCGCTCGGGCTTGCCCTGCGGGAGCGAGTTCAGATGCGCGACCTTGGCGCCCGTGAAGAGCATCGCGGCGCCGTTCGGGCAGGCCGCGACGCAGGCACCGCAGCCGATGCAGATCGCCGCGTCCATCGCGTGCTCTTGGACCTCGGGATGGATCGGGTTGGTGTTCGGCTCCGGCTTCGGGCCCGGAGCTGACGGAGACGTAGCCGCCCGCCTCGATGATCCGGTCGAGCGGGCTGCGGTCGACGACGAGGTCCCGGAGAACGGGGAAGGCGGTGTTGCGGAACGGCTCGATCGTGATCTCGGCGCCGTCGGGGAAGTCGCGCATGTAGACCTGGCAGCTGGTCACCTGGCGCGGGCCGTGCGGGAAGCCGTCGATCAGCAGCGAGCACGTGCCGCAGATCCCCTCGCGGCAGTCGGAGTCGAAGGCGATCGCCTCGCCGCCGGACTCGATGATCCGCTCGTTGAGGATGTCGAGCATCTCGAGCATCGAAGCGGCGGGGTCGATCTCGTCGACCTCGTGGCGCTCGAAGGCGCCGTCGTCGGCGCCGGCTGCCTGGCGCCAGACGTTGAGGGTGAACTTCACTTGTAGCTCCTCGTGGTCGGCTCGACGACGTCGAAGTCGAGCTCCTCGTGGTGCAGCTCGGGCTTGGTGCCCTCGCCCATGTGCTCCCAGACCTGGACGTGAGCGTAGGCGCCATCGTCGCGGATCGCCTCGCCCTCCTCGCTCTGGTGCTCCTCCCGCAGGTGACAGCCTGCCGACTCGTCCCGCTCGATCGCGTCGATGCACATCAGCTCCGCGAACTCGAGGAAGTCGGCGACCCGCCCGGCGTACTCGAGGCTCTGATTGAGGCCGCCCGCTTCGCCGTCGACGCGCAGATCGCTCCAGAACTCCTCGCGAATGCCACGGATGTCCTCGATCGCGCTGCGCAGGCCGGGCTCGTCGCGGGTGATCCCGCAGCGGTCGAGCATCACGTTGCCGAGCCGCCTGTGGAAGACGGTCGCCGCGGTCGAGCCGCCGACGCCCAGCAGCTGCTCGAGCCGCTCGTTCGCCTGGCCGCGATGCTCGTCGAAGGCCGGGTGGTCGGTGCCGACGCTCTCGTCGATGCCCGCCAGGTAGTCGGTGACGGTGTGGGGGAGGATGAAGTAGCCGTCGGCGAGGCACTGCATCATCGCGCTCGCCCCGAGCCGGTTGGCGCCGTGGTCGGAGAAGTTGGCCTCGCCGATCGCGAACAGGCCCGCAACCGTCGTCTGGAGCGCGTAGTCGACCCACAGCCCGCCCATCGAATAGTGCGGGGCGGGGTAGATCTGCATCGGCGTCCGCCAAGGGCTCTCGCCGGTGATCCGCTCGTACATGTCGAAGAGGTTCCCGTAGCGGTCTGCGATCGCGGTCTCGCCCTTGTCCTTGATCGCATCGCGGAAGTCGAGGTAGACGCCGCGGCCGGTGGACCCGACGCCGAGCCCGTCGTCGCAGACCTGCTTGGCCGCGCGCGAGGCGACGTCGCGGGGGACGAGGTTGCCGAAGCGCGGATAGCGGTCCTCGAGGTAGTAGTAGCGATCCTCATCGGGGATCTCGGAGGCCGCGCGCTCCTCGTCGGCGTCCTTCGGCACCCAGATGCGGCCGTCGTTGCGCAGCGACTCGCTCATCAGCGTCAGCTTCGACTGGTACTCGCCGGACTGCGGGATGCAGGTCGGGTGGATCTGCGTGTAACAGGGGTTGGCGAAGCCGGCGCCGCGCTTGTGGGCGCGCCAGGTCGCGGTCACGTTGCAGCCCATCGCGTTCGTCGACAGGTAGTAGACGTTGCAGTAGCCGCCGGTGGCGAGGACGACCGCGTCGGCCGCGTGTGCGGTGATCTCGCCGCTGACCAGGTCGCGGGCGATGATCCCGCGCGCGACGCCGTCGATGACGACCACGTCGAGCATCTCGTGGCGGCTGTTGACCGTCGCCTGACCGTCGGCGACCTGCTTCTGCAGCGCCTGGTAGGCGCCGAGGAGCAGCTGCTGGCCGGTCTGCCCACGGCAGTAGAAGGTGCGCTCGACGAGCACGCCGCCGAAGCTGCGGGTCGCCAGCAGGCCGCCGTACTCGCGGTTGAAGGGGACGCCCTGGGCGACGGCCTGGTCGATGATCTGGGTCGAGAGCTCCGCCAGCCGCCAGACGTTCGACTCGCGGGCGCGGAAGTCGCCGCCCTTGATCGTGTCGACGAACAGGCGGTGCACCGAGTCGCCCTCGTTGGCGTAGTCCTTGGTCGCGTTGATGCCGCCCTGGGCGGCGATCGAATGCGCCCTGCGAGCCGAGTCCTGGTAACAGAAGCACTCGACCTCGTAGCCCATGCCGGCGAGCGTCGAGGCTGCCGAGGCGCCGGCGAGTCCGGTGCCGACGACGATCACCCGGTAGTCGCCGCGGTTGCGCGGGCCGACGAGGCGATGGCCGTCGAGCCACGCGCGCCAGCGCTCCTCGATCGGCCCGTCCGGCGAGCGCGGAGTCGAGCCGCAAGCTCATCGGGTACCGCCGGCGTGCAGTGCGACCTGGACGTACTGGGTCGAATCCTGAGGTTCGGGCAGCAGGCCCGCGTAGATGACGATCGGGATCGCTGCGAAGCCGACCGTGATCAGCACCGCCGTCGCCGTCGCGCCACGGCGGATCGTCGGGTTGCGGTTCGGGGCGTCGACGCCGTGCGTCTGCAGCACGCTCCACAGCGCGTGGCGCAGGTGGAAACCGAGGACGACGACGCCCGCTACGTAGAGCACCACGATCCACAGCTGTTGGAAGGCGCCGTAGAGATTCGCGTAGACGGTGCCCTCGGCGAGCGGCGTCGGGTGGATCGTCAGCGTCGTGAACTGGAGCACGTGGAAGA
This sequence comes from uncultured Solirubrobacterales bacterium, assembly GCA_963850625.1. Classification (GTDB taxonomy): domain Bacteria; phylum Actinomycetota; class Thermoleophilia; order Solirubrobacterales; family 70-9; genus CAXMST01. The sequence continues at coordinate 242,953 of CAWKLZ010000006.1, read as the reverse complement.
CGATGAAGGCTGCCAGCAGGACGCCGGTCCAGGCCATCGTCCGGGACGAGAACGAGCGGCCGATCCGCTTCGCGTTGCGGTGCCCGGGGGGCCGCGCCTCGCGGTTGCGCTGGATCAGCTGCGTGACGCCGGCGATGTGGACGACGAAGGCGCTGATCAGGATCACGCGCACGAGCCAGAGCACGCCGTCGCGCGGGATCACGGGCTTGCCCACGGTGCGCAGCCACTCGGCGTAGGTATCGACCGGCGCCGCACCGGCGCCGCCGTTGCCCTGCAGGGTCTTCAGGTTGCCGAGCACGTGCAGGATCACGTAGGCGACGAGGATCACGCCGGTCACCGCGACGATCAGCTTCTTGCCGACCGTCGAGCTCCACAGCTCGCGGAACCAGCGCAAGCGCGGCCCGCGCCTCGTCCGCTCGGCCCCGCCGAGGCTCGGTGCCTGGGCGCTCATCGGAGCTGCTCTCCCGTTCGGCCCACGGCCGCGATTCTATGTCCGCCTGCGAGCGCTGGCCGACACTCTCAGCTGGGGAAATCTCCCCCGGGATCCCCCTCGGATCCGCCCTGCCCGCCCGCCGGTGCTTCCGGCGACGACCCCTCGCCCTCGACGGCGTCGCGCAGCGCCCGCCCGACCTGCTCGAGCGTGATCACGCCGGAGAGGCGGCCGTCGGCGTCGATCGCGGCGAGCGCGCCGAGCCGGCGCAGCTCGACGTTGCCGAGCAGGCTCTCGAGCGGCTCGTCGTCGCGGACGCGCTCGCTGACGCTGCGGCCTGGGTCGATCAGCTCGGCGACCGCACAGCTCGCGCGGCTGATCTCGGGCACGCCGTCGGCGACGCCGCGCTTGAGCAGGCCGACGAAGCGGCGGGCCGAGTCGACGACCGGGAACCAGGGCCACTGGTAGCGCAGGAAGTACTCGTCGAGGGCGGTCTCGACGGTCACGTCGGCGGCGATCGCGACCGGGTCGTCGTCCATCACGTCGGCGACCGAGACGTCGCCGATCCGGCGGTTGAGCTCGCTGCGCACGGCCGTCGCCGCGGGCCGACTGCGCGAGCATCCAGCCGACGACGCCGAGCCATACGCCGCCGATCCAGTCGCCGTTGAGGAAGATCAGGATCGCGATCGCGATGAACAGCATCGCGAAGCCCTGGCCGACGCGGGCGGCGACCACCGTTGCCCGCTCCCGGTCCCCGGTCAGCCGCCAGGCGATTGCGCGCAGGATCCGGCCGCCGTCGAGCGGGAAGGCGGGGACGAGGTTGAAGACGAAGATCACGGCGTTGATGTTGCCGACGAAGGCGAGCACCGCCGCGGCGGCGCTGACGTTGGCGTTCGGGTCGAGGCGGACGGCGTCCCAGAAGGAGCCGCCGCCGACGGCCGACCCGATGCGCGAGCGCGAGCGCCGCGATCACACCTGTGACCGCCGGCCCCGCGGCGGCGATCCGGAACTCCTGGCCGGCCGTGCGCGGGTCGCGCTCGAGCCCGGCGACGCCCCCGAACATCCACAGCGTGATCTGCGTGATCCCGATCCCGTTGCGCTGCGCGACGGTCGCGTGGCCGAGCTCGTGCAGGAGGATCGAGGCGAAGAAGAGGAAGGCGCTGAGGACGGCGAGCGCGTAGGGCTGGACCGAATCCTGGGAGACGCCGAGCATGCTCCGGTACGACTCCGAGAGCAGCCAGATGATCAGGAACAGGACCGCGAACCAGCTCCAGTCGACGCTGATCGGGATCCCCCGGATGCGAAGCAGGGTGTAGTTGCCGCGGATAGGCATCGCCTTCGATTCTAAGTGGCGTCGGGTCCCGGGCCGGCCGCGGCAGCCTGGCCCGGGCGACCGGGGAGGGATACGTTGCAGCCATGCCGCAGGACCCACCCTTCGTGACGGCGATCAAGTCCGCGCTGATCCCTTATGTCGACCGGCGCAAGTTCGGCAGGGTGCGGTGGATTCGCAAGGCGCGGGAGGTGCGCGAGTACGGGGCACCGGTTCACCGGCATCTGCGCTACGTGCTCACCGATCCCGAGCTCGACAACTACACCTACGAGCTCGGCAACGCGGCCGAGATCGGCGCATGGCTGGACCAGACGTTCGCGACCGGCGCGGGCTCGGCGCTACTCGGGGAGGCCGGCGCGGACGTGGCGCTGCGGCGCCGGGTCGATGCAGCCGCGGCCCGCCGGCGCTGGTCGATGAAGCAGCGTCCCGGGCTCGGCCGGCGCCTCGGCTGGTACGCCATCGTGCGGCTGTTGAAGCCGCGGCGGATCGTCGAGACCGGTACCCACGACGGCCTCGGCTCGCTCGTTCTGCTCGCCGCCCTCGAGCGGAACGCGGCTGAGGGCTCCGAGGGGCGGGCTCGTCTCGCTCGACCTCGATCCCCACACGGGCTGGATGGTCGGCGACGATCCGCGCTTCGACCGGGTCATCGGCCCGACGCGAGAGACGCTGCCGGCCGTGCTCGACGAGCCGGCCGATCTGCTGCTCCACGACAGCGATCACAGCTACGCGAACGAGCACTTCGAGCTTGCCGCCGGGGCGGCGGCCGGAGTCCCGGTCCCGATCCTCGGATCACAGCCGGGAGTCGGACGGCGCTCGCCGACGTCTGCGCCGAGCACGGCGGTCGCTACTCGTTCGTCCCCGAGGTCCCCCGCGACCACTTCTTTCCCGGTTGCGGGATCGGGGTCGGGCTGTTCGGCGACGCGGCGGGCTCCGCCTCGCGAGCGCCGGCTGGCGAGGGCTAGTGGGCCGCTAGTTCCCGCGGATTCGGTCGCCGATCCTGCCCAGGCCGCCGAGAGCCTGCAGGGGCTGCAGCAGCCGCCGGACCTCGGCCAGGTGCACGTCGAGTCCGCGGACCTCGCCGCGCATGCCGGCGAACTGATCGTCGAGGCCCCCGACGCCGCCGTTCAGATCGTCGACCTTGACCGAGAGCGCGTCGACGCCCTCGCGCATTCGCGTCACCTCGGCGCTCATCTCGCTGACGTGGACGTCGAGCTTGTCGAGGTGGTCCCGAACCTCGGGCAATACCTCGACCGCATTCGCGATCCGCCGCAGCTGGGCGATCAGCCCGCCGCCTCCCTCACGTGCCATGCAGGCAGCCTAGCGGGAGCTCAGGCCGGGTCGTCGAAGTCAGCGGTCTCGCCGCTCATCCCGGCCTGCACCGCCTTGAGCTGGTTCGGCGAGCCGAGCAGCTGGCGCTGCAGCTCCTCCTCGAGCGCCAGCGCCTCGGCGGCGGGCGCGTTCCAAGTCGTCTCGAGCAGCCGCTTGCCGCGCCGGATCGCGTCCGGGGACTTCGTCGCGATCTCGGCGGCGAGCTCGCGGGCCGCGGCGAGCGGATCGTCGGCGACCCCGGTCACGAGCCCGAGCTCCTTCGCCTCAGCGGCGCTCGAGCTTGCGGCCGGTCCAGGTCAGCTCCTTGGCGCCGGTCGGCGCCGACCAGCTTCGGCAGCGACTGGGTCAGGCCCATGTCCGGGATCAGGCCCCACTTGATCTCGAGGATCGAGAACTTGAGGTCGGGGGCGGTGAAGCGGATGTCGGCGGCGAGCGCGATCTGTGCGCCGCCGCCGAGGCACGTTGCCCTGCAGCGCCGCGATCACCGGCACGTCGAGTTGCTGCCAGCCGTAGGCGACGCGCTGGAAGGCGTTGGCGATCTCGCCCTCGCGCTTGGCGAACTGCTCTTCGATCGGCTTGCCGGCAGCCATCACGGCCATGAAGTCGAGCCCGGCGCAGAAGCTCTTGCCCTCGCCCGACAGGACGACGGCGCGGATCGAGTTGTCGGCGCCGACCTCGTCGATCGCGTCGTTGATCGCCTCGAACATCGGGAAGTCGAGGCCGTTGTGCTTGTCGGGGCGGGTCAGGCGGACGTCGGCGACGCCGTCGGCAACGGAGACCGAAACGCGCTCGGCGACGGCGTTGGCAGCTGCGGTTGCGGACTCCATCGATCAGACCTCCGGGGTGTGGCGTTCGAGGATTCGGTCGACATCGGCGCCGACGGGCAGCGTGCCGTAGGCCTCGCCCCAGTCGCCGTCGAGCCGGGTGGCGCAGAAGGCGTCGGCCGTCGCCGGGTCGCCGTAGCGGACGAGCAGCGAGCCCTGCAGGGAGCGTGCCATGCGCTCGACGATCCGCCGGGCACGAGTCTCGATCCCGGCGAGGTCGTCGAGCTCGGCCCGCGTCGCGGCGGCGAACCGGTCGAGCCGGCGGTCGGTGCCGGCGGCCTCGCCGACCTCGGCGAAGAAGGCGTCGACCGACTCGGGGCTCTTGACCATCGCGCGCAGGACGTCGAGCGCCTGCACGTTGCCCGAGCCCTCCCAGATCGACATCAGCGGGCTCTCGCGGAAGATCCGCGGCATCCCGGACTCCTCGACGTAGCCGTTGCCGCCGAAGCACTCGAGCGCCTCGACGGCGTGGGTCGGCGCCCGCTTGCAGACGAAGTACTTGAGCACCGGGCGTGGCGATGCGGCGGACGCGCGCGGCGGCTTGCGTCGTCAGCCGAGGCGTCGGATCCGTCTGATGTGACTCGTCGAAGGTCCGCGCCAGCCAGATCGCCGAGATCGTCGCCGCCTCGGACTCGATCGCGAGGTCGGCGAGCACGTTGCGCATCAGCGGTTGCTCGACGAGGCGCTTGCCGAAGGCGGAGCGGTGCATGGTGTGCCAGATCGCGTGCGCGAGGCCGAGGCGCATGCCGGCAGTCGAGCCGAGCGTGCAGTCGAGCCGCGTGTGGTTGACCATCTCGATGATCGTCGGCACGCCGCGGCCCTCCTCGCCGACCATCCGCGCCCAGGCGCCGGGGAACTCGACCTCGCTGGAGGCGTTCGAGCGGTTGCCGAGCTTGTCCTTGAGCCGCTGGATGTGGAAGCGGTTGCGCTCGCCGTCGGGGGTAAAGCGCGGCATCAGAAAGCAGGAGACGCCGCTCTCGGTCTGCGCGAGGACGAGGAAGGCGTCGCACATCGGCGCCGAGCAGAACCACTTGTGGCCGGTGATCTCGTACTCGGCCCCGGGACCGCCGCCGTTCAGCGGGATCGCCGTCGTCGTGTTCGCGCGCACGTCGGAGCCGCCCTGCTTCTCGGTCATCGCCATCCCGCAGAGCGCTCCCGCCTTCTGCTCGGCGGGGACCATGCGCCCGTCGTAGTCGAGCGAGGTGAAGCGCGGCTCCCACTCGGCGGCGAGCTCGGGCTGCTTGCGCAGCGCCGGGATCACCGAGTAGGTCATCGAGATCGGGCAGCCGGGGCCGGCATCGGTCTGGCTCATGCACATGAAGGCGGCGGCGCGGGCGACGTGGGCACCGGGCTGCGGGTCGCGCCAGGGCAGCGCGTGCGTGCCGTGGCGGACGTGCATGTCCATCAGCTCGTGCCAGGCGGGGTGGAAGGTGACCTCGTCGATCCGGTGGCCGAAGCGATCGAAGAGCTTCAGCTCGGGCTTGTTCTTGTCGGCGTCGAAGCCCGCCGCGATCGCCCGCGCCGAGCCGGCCTCGGCGCCGATCGCGGTGATCGTCTCGAGCGCGAAGTCGCCCCCCTCGCGGGAGACGGCCTCGCGCAGGACGCGGTCGGAGCTGAAGACGTTGTAGTCCTCGAGCGGGACCGACTGGTTGAGGACCTCGTGGGTGGTGTGGGAGCTGCGCTCGACCGTCGCCATGGGCTGCCCTGATCTTCGCACGAGTGGCCTCCGGACGCCGTCGGCTCTGCATCGGACTCACGAACGGGTCCACTAGGGTGCGCGCGGACCCAGCAGCGCAATCCGGAGGCCCTCCCCATATGTCCAAGATCGAAGTGAGGAACCCGATCGTCGAGCTCGACGGCGATGAGATGACGCGCGTCATCTGGTCGTTCATCAAGGAGGAGCTGATCCTGCCCTACCTCGACGTCGAGCTTCTCTACTACGACCTCGGGATCACGAAGCGCGAGGAGACCGACGACCAGATCACGGTCGACGCCGCGAATGCGATCAAGGAGCACGGGGTCGGGGTCAAGTGCGCGACGATCACGCCGGACGAGGCCCGGGTCTCCGAGTTCGACCTGACCCGCATGTACCGCTCGCCGAACGGCACGATCCGCAACATCCTCGGCGGCGTCATCTTCCGCGAGCCGATCGTGATCAGCAACGTGCCGCGCCTCGTTCCGGGCTGGACGAAGCCGATCATCATCGGCCGCCACGCCTTCGGCGATCAGTACCGGGCCGAGGACACGCTGATCCCGGGCGCGGGCAAGCTGACGCTCGACGTGGACGCCGAAGGAGGGCTCGGCGGGCGAGCCGATCGAGATCGACGTCTTCGACTTCCCGAGCTCGGGCATCGCGATGGGCATGTACAACCTCGATGACTCGATCCGCGACTTCGCCCGAGCCTCGATGCGCTACGGCCTCGACCGCGGCTACCCGGTCTACCTGTCGACGAAGAACACGATCCTGAAGAAGTACGACGGCCGCTTCAAGGACCTCTTCCAGGAGGTCTACGACGCGGAGTTCAAGGACGAGTTCGAGGCCGCCCACATCACCTACGAGCACCGGCTGATCGATGACATGGTCGCCGCGGCGCTCAAGTGGGAGGGGGGCTACGTCTGGGCCTGCAAGAACTACGACGGCGACGTCCAGTCGGACACCGTCGCCCAGGGTTTCGGCTCGCTCGGCCTGATGACCAGCGTGCTGATGACTCCCGACGGCAAGACCGTCGAGGCCGAGGCCGCGCACGGCACGGTCACGCGCCACTTCCGCGAGCACGAGCAGGGCAACCCGACCTCGACCAACCCGATCGCCTCGATCTTCGCCTGGACGCGCGCCCTGCAGGCGCGCGGACGGATGGACGAGACCCCGGCGGTCTCGGAGTTCGGCGAGACGCTGGAGCGCGTCTGCGTCGAGACGGTCGAGAGCGGCAAGATGACGAAGGACCTGGCGCTGCTCGTCGGCAGCGGCCAGGAGTGGCAGACGACGCAGGAGTTCCTCGCCTCGATCGACGAGGGCCTGCAGGAGGCGATGGGCTGAGACCGGCCCTCCGCCCGAGCCTCGCGGCCCGGGCGGTGAGCCAACCCCTGGCGCCTAGGCGGGCTGAGGAGCGGGGTCGGGGCGGACGATGACGGTGTCGACAACCGGCAGCACCTCGTCGGCGGGCATCCCGACGCTGGCTGCGTGGCGCTCGCACCGCATCGATGTCGGCGGCTTGGTAGATGCAGATCGTGCCCAGCTTGCCGTCGGGCTCGCTGACGACATAGCTGCGAATCCAGGCGATGGTGTCGGGGAACTCATCCTCGGCAACGGCCTTCGAGCGCTCGGCCGCCGCGCCAAGCTCCTCGGGCGTCGTCCAGGCTTCGCGCCTGCGAATCACGTAGGTGTCCATAAGTGCCTCCTCGGTCGATGGGTGTGCTGTTAGCGATACTCGGACCGGGCTTGAGAGTCAAGTTATCCAGTTGGAGACACCTACGTCGGATATCGCCGTTGGGTTCAAGCGCGCCCAGCGGGTAATTCAACTAGCGTCCGAAAACCAGGAGAAGGCCGCCCCTCGGCGCCCTCCCGTTGAGTGCACCCTCCCGATCCACCAGGAGCCTTAGATGAGTCAGACCCCCGTCAAAGTGACCGTGACCGGCGCCGCCGGCCAGATCGGCTACGCGCTCTTGTTCCGCGTCGCCTCCGGCCAGATGCTTGGCCCCGACACTCCCGTCCACCTGAACCTGCTCGAGATCCCGCAGGCCACCAAGGCCGCTGAGGGCACGGCGATGGAGCTCGACGACTGCGCCTTCCCGCTGCTCGCCGGCATCGACATCTACGACGACCCGATGAAGGCCTTCGACGGCTGCGGCGTCGGGCTGCTCGTCGGTGCCCGGCCGCGCGGCCCGGGCATGGAGCGCGGCGATCTGCTCGAGGCCAACGGCGGCATCTTCAAGCCGCAGGGCGAGGCGATCGCCGCCGGCGCCGACTCGGACGTGCGGATCCTCGTGGTCGGCAACCCCGCGAACACCAACGCGCTGATCGCGATGAGCAACGCCGATGGCGTCCCGCGCGAGCGATTCACGGCGATGATGCGGCTCGACCACAACCGCGCCAAGAGCCAGCTCGCCGCGAAGACGGGTGCGTCGGTCGCCGACGTGACCAACATGACCGTCTGGGGCAACCACTCGGCGACCCAGTACCCGGACCTCTTCAACGCGAAGGTCGGCGGTGAGAACGCGGCCGAGAAGGTCGGCGACCAGAGCTGGCTCGAGGAGACGTTCATCCCGACCGTCGCCAAGCGCGGCGCGGCCATCATCGATGCCCGCGGCGCCTCATCGGCGGCCTCGGCCGCCAACGCGGCGATCGACCACGTCCACGACTGGGTCCACGGCACCCCGGACGGGGACTGGGTGACGATGGGCGTCCCCAGCGACGGCAGCTACGGCGTCGAGGAGGGCATCATCGCCGGCTTCCCCTGCACCGCCTCGAACGGCGAGTGGAAGGTCGTCGAGGGCCTCGACGTCAGCGACTTCTCGCGGGGCCGCATCGACGCCTCGATCGACGAGCTGAAGGGCGAGCGCGACACGGTCAAGGACCTGGGCCTGATCTAGCAGCTGCGTGGGAGGGCGCGGGTTTTCGGCCCGCGCTCGACTCCCACCGCGCCGGACCTCAGGCCAGCGCGGCGCAGACGGCGCGCTCTTCCGCGTGGCGCAGCGCGGGGAACGAGCGCCGCGAGCAGCGGCGCGAGCGCGAGCTGGGACAGAGTCCATTTCGCGCCAGAACGCAGCCCGCGGTGGTCCCCCGATCGCACCGCTCGATCGGTACCGGCCGGAGGCTCAGGGCTGCGATCGGCGGCGCGGCATCGTCCGGAAGACCGCGTCCCAGAGCGGGGAGGAGACGCCGAAGCCGTAGCGATGGTCCTGGAAGTGGTGGCGCATGTGGCCCTCCCGCAGGCGCTTGCCGAACTCCGACTTGGGCACGTAGTGGTGCAGATAGAAGTGCGTGTAGTCGTAGCCGAGGTAGCCGAGGATGAAGCCGGCGAACAGCGGGTAGGCCGCGGGCGTTCCGAAGATCAGGGTGAAGACGCCAAAGAAGAGCGCCGCCAGCGGGATGCTCACCGCCGGCGGCATGACCAGCCGGAGGGGGTCGTTCGGGTGGTCGTGGTGGACGCCGTGGATGATGAAGTGGAGCTTGTCCCCGCCCGGGAAGTGCGGCTCCCAGTGGAAGACGAGCCGGTGCAGCCAGTACTCGGTGAGCGTCCAGATCAGCACGCCGGCGAGGAAGCAGGCCGATTACCTGCAGGACGTTGTAGCCGCGGTCGAACCCGGCCCAGATGCACACGCCCACGACCGGCCCGAAGACGATCGCCGGGATGCTGGGGTGAACCCGCGAGAAGAAGTCGAGAAAGCGGTTCTCGAACAGCGGCGGGGAAGCTGCGAGCCTGGCTGTTCGGTTGGAGGCCATCAGGGCAATTGTAAACGCGGAGCCCGGCGCGGTTACGACCGCCGAGCCGGGACGGGGTCGCCAGCCGCCTCCCCCAAAGAGCGGGAAACCCCATCCCGAAGGCGGGTTTTGCGGCAAAGACCCAGGCTGGCGCCAAGCCGGTATTTGCGGTGTGAGACCCGGCGGACCGGGGCCATCGGTGCCATGGTGCGCAAGCCGCCGCGCACACCCCGACGAGAGGAACCCTGAGTGCCCGCATCGCAGCCCGCCCCCGCCGCCGCCAACCGCTCCCGCGGACGTCGAAAGGCGAAGCCCAGCTGCGCGGACTGCTATTTCGGCAAGCGCCTTCTCTGCGCGCTCGAGCGCGACGAGCCCTGCTCGACCTTCAGGCCGGATCTCCCCGAGGGGCTGGTGCCCCCGACGCAGCCGATGCTGCTGATCCGCGCCGATCCGGCGGCCGAGCCCGCCGTGTCGCTCGCGGCCTGAGGGTCCCCGGCTGGGCGTCCCCGGCTTCGGCTTCGGCCGGCGTTCCCGCCGAGGGTCCTCGGCCCGCGGGTCCTGTCCGGGGGCGCCCACCCGCCGGCCACCCGCGGGAGGGAGCGCTTTGCAGGCGGTCGCCGGCGAGGGGGCTTGGCCTGGGGTTAGCTGGGACGAGGGCTGGGCGGTTGACGCCCTTGGGCAGTGAGGGAGGTGGGCTTGCGGAGGGGCTTGGCTGGGGTCGGAGCGGTTACGAAGCACCGCAAGTTGCGGTGGAACGTGACCACTCGTCCGTCGTGGGCTGCCGTTTACCGCTCCCTCGCTGCTCTTCGCCGGCCGGTGGTCACGAAACACCGCAAGTTGCGGTGGAACGTGACCAGTCGTCTGTCGGTGGGCTGCTTTGAGCTTTCCTTCGGTGCTCTCGCCTGCCAGTGGTCACAAAACCTCTCAAGTTGAGAGGTTTCGTGACCAGTCGTCTCCCTTGGGCTGCCGTTTACCGCTCCCTCGCTGCTCTCGCCGGCGGTAGGTCAGCTTGGTCCGGCGCGGGTGGTCCAGCGTGACCGGTGGGGTCTGAACGCCGGCGCGTAGGAACACGCGTCAGGCTTGGGGCTCGCGGGTCGCCGCCTTATATGTTTTCCGGGTGCGCCTGACCGTTCTCGGCAAGTCACCGGCCTGGCAGGACGCGGATGGGGCGTGCAGCTCCTACCTGGTCGAGCACGACGGTTACCGGCTCCTCGTCGACTGCGGCAACGGCTCGTTCGCAAAGCTCCGGGCTCGGCGCTCGTACGCGCAGGTCGACGACGTGCTGATCAGCCACATCCATGCCGACCACATGCTCGACCTGGTGCCGTTCGCCTACGCGCTGACGCTCGGGCTGCCGCCCGATCCGCAGCGGCGTAAGCCGCGGCTGTTGGTGCCACCGGGTGGGGCGGAGAAGTTGCGGGCGCTGGTCGCGGTCTGGGGCAGCGCCGGGCTGATCGATGACGCCTTCGAGCTCGGCGAGTACGAGCACGAGGGGCGACTCGAGCTCGGGCCGGTGCGGGCGACCTTGTTCGAGGTGCCACATTTCACCCTCACCTACGCGATCGCGCTCGAGACCGCGGGTGGCGGCCGGCTCGTCTACAGCGCCGATTGCCGGCGCGGGCCGGAGATCGAGCGGGCCGCCGCCGGCGCCGCGGTACTGCTCGCCGAGGCGACGCTGCCGGAGCCCGAACCGGCGTCGGTGGCGCTTGCCGAGCGCGGTCACATGAGCGCCTCCGAGGCTGCAGAGACCGCAGCCGCGGCGGGTGTCGGCCGGCTCGTGCTCACCCACATCTCGGACCAGCTCGATCCGGAGGCGACCGTCGCCGCGGCCCGCGAGCACTTCGACGGCCCGATCGAGGTCGCGGCCGAGGGTTCGCAATGGGAGCTTTGATCGATCGCCCTCCTGCGGGCGACTGCCTAAGAGGCCGCCTCAGAACCCCCGCGCACCCGGATGACGCCCAGGGCGCGTCGCGGGATCGCCACCGTCCGCAACTCCACATGGCTCTGCCATGCGGAGCTGCGGCCGCTGACGCCCCGCTCGGCCCTGAACGCCCCCCGGGCACACGCGGGTTCTGAGACAGCCTCTAATCTGGCCGAGATGCCGCGACAGCCCAAGCTGCTGGTCAACATCGAGCGCATGCGCCGGGAGATGGACGAGTTCTTCGGCGACGACTGGGCGAGTCCGCGTGCCGCCGGCAACCGCGGCACCGGCTTCACGCCCCGGGTCGACGTCTACTACTGCAAGGCCGAGGGCGAGCGTCGCCCCCTGGCCGTCGTCAAGGCGGATCTGTCCGGGGTCGACCCGGAGGGGGTCAACCTCGAGGTCAGCGGCCGCGAGCTGGTCATCTCGGGGGCCCGGCCGGTGCGGGAGACGGCGGGGCGCGCCTACCAGCAGGTCGAGATCCCGACGGGCCCGTTTCGCCGCGTGATCGAGCTCGGCGTCGAGATCGTCGCCGAGGAGGCGAAGGCGACCTTCGAGGACGGAGTCCTGCGGGTCGAGCTCCCGGTCAAGGTCGCCGAGGTCCGCCCCCAGCGCGTCCGGGTCGAACGGACGGACTGATGCGCGCGGCCGAGCTCGGCGCGGGACTGGTCGCCGGCCCCTCGATCGAGATCGTCAGCGCCGACGACCTCGAGAACGCGATCAGCGATGCCGATCCGCCGGCGCTGCCCGAGGCGATGCCGATCCTGCCACTGCGGGACATGGTCGCCTACCCGGGGACCCTGACCCCGCTCGCGGTCGGCCAGGAGCGCTCGATCCGGCTGATCGACGACGTGCTCAGCGGCGACCGGATGCTGGCGCTGGTCGCCTCGCGGGAGCCCGAGCTCGACGAGCCGACTCCCGAACAGCTGCACGATGTCGGCGTCGCGGGCGTCGTCTCCCGCATGCTCAAGGTTCCCGACGGGACGATCCGGATCCTCGTCGAGGGAGCCCAGCGCGTCGCGGTCGGAGACTTCGTCGCGACCGAGCCCTATCTGGTCGCGCGGATCAGTGAGCTCGATGACGTCGTCGACGACGGCCCCGAACTCGAGGCTCTGACCCGCAACGTGCAGAGCACCTTCAGCGAGATCATCGAACAGATCCCGTACCTGCCGGAGGAGCTACAGCTCGCCGTAACCAACCTCGACGATCCGTCGGCGCTCGCGCATCTGATCGCCGGCTCGCTGCGGATCCCTACGGCGGAGAAGCAGGAGCTGCTGGAGGAGGTCAACGTCATCGCGCGCCTGCGGCGTCTGTCCGAGATCCTGGCGCGCGAGCTCGAGGTGATCTCACTCGGCACGAAGATCCAGTCCCAGGTCCAGGAGGGGATCGACAAGGGCCAGCGCGAGTACTACCTGCGCGAGCAGCTCAAGGCGATTCAGGAGGAGCTCGGCGAGGGCGACGAGCAGCAGGCTGAGGTCAAGGAGCTGCGGGAGCGGATCGAGGCGGCGGAGCTGCCTGAGCACGCGGCCAAGGTCGCCGAGCGCGAGCTCGGCCGGCTCGAGCGATTGCCCGCAGCGGCGGCCGAGTACGGAGTCATCCGGACGTACCTCGAGTGGCTCATCGAGGTGCCCTGGACCAAGCGGACCGACGACAACCTCGACATCGCCCACGCCCGAGAGGTCCTCGACGCCGACCACTACGACCTCGAGAAGGTCAAGGACCGGATCCTCGAGTACCTCGCAGTGCGCCGGCTGAAGCCCGACTCGGCAGGCCCGATCCTCTGCTTCGTCGGGCCACCGGGGGTCGGCAAGACGAGCCTTGGACGCTCGATCGCGCGCTCGCTTGGGCGCGAGTTCGAGCGGATCTCCGTCGGCGGCGTCCGCGACGAGGCTGAGATCCGCGGCCACCGGCGCACCTACATCGGCGCGATGCCCGGGACGATCGTCCGCGCGCTACGCGACGCCGGCTCGCGCAACCCCGTCTTCATGATCGACGAGATCGACAAGATGGGCGCCGACTTCCGCGGTGACCCCGCCAGCGCGATGCTCGAGGTCCTCGATCCGTCGCAGAACGACAGCTTCCGCGACCACTACCTGGATCTCGACTTCGACCTCTCCGAGGTGATCTTCATCGCCACGGCGAACATCCTCGACCCGATCCCGGGTCCACTCCGCGACCGGATGGAGGTGATCCAGCTCTCCGGCTATACGGTCGACGAGAAGCTGCACATCGCCCGCCGGTTCCTGGTGCCGCGGCAGATCGATGCAAACGGCCTGAAGCCCTCCCAGATCACCTTCGCCGAGCCCGCGCTGAAGGCGATCGTCGAGGAGTACACGCGCGAGGCCGGCGTTCGCAATCTCGAGCGCCAGATCGGCACCGTCTGCCGGAAGGTCGCCCGCGAGCGCGCCGAGGGTCGGAACGAGCGCAAGGTGACCATCTCCGCGAAGCGGGCCCGCGAATTGCTCGGCAGGCGCCTGTACTTCTCCGAGGCGAGGCGACGGACGCGCACCCCCGGCGTCGCCACCGGGCTGGCCTGGACCCCCGTCGGCGGCGAGGTCCTGTTCATCGAGGCGACGGCGATGCCCGGCTCGGGCCGGCTCACGGTCACCGGCCAGCTCGGCGACGTGATGAAGGAGTCGGCGCAGGCGGCACTCTCCTGGGTGCGGGGCCACGCGGCCGAGCACGTCGACGGGCTGGAGGAGAACTGGTTCGGCGAGCGCGACATCCACGTCCACGTGCCCGCCGGGGCGGTTCCCAAGGACGGTCCATCGGCAGGCGTTGCGTTGACGATCGCGCTGCTCTCGCTCGTCTCCGGAGTTCCCGTCGGCAACGACGTCGCGATGACCGGCGAGATCACGCTGACCGGGCAGGTGCTGCCCGTCGGCGGCCTCAAGGAGAAGTCGCTGGCGGCGCAGCGGGCCGGGATCAAGCGGGTGATCGCGCCCGCTCGTAACGAGGGCGAGATCCTCGAGATCCCCGAGCACGAGCGCGCCGAGCTCTCCTTCGACTACGCAGAGCGGATCGAGGACGCGATCGCGGTCGCCTTCGGCGGCAAGCTCGGCTGACGGGTCCGCGACGGTGGATGGCGCCGCGATTACTCGGGGTATGCTGCGGGTAAGGGAGCCCAACCCGCAGAGGCACCACGGATCACAGGAGGCACGTAGAGCGATGGCAAGCCGCAAGAAGGCACAGAAGGCGCAGACGAAGGCCGCCGAGGCCGTCGAGGTAGCGAAGCCCTACGTCCAGCGACTGGTCGAGGATGACGACCTGCGCGCGAACCTCCGCGAGGCTTACGAGTCGGCGCGTGACGCCTACGATCGCGCCGACGGCAAGAGCGCGACGAAGGTGCTCGAGGACAAGAAGCTGCAGGGCGATCTGAAGAGCGCGGCCGACTCGCTCAAGGCTGCGGCGGAGGCGCTTCGTGAGCCTGAGAAGGCCGAGAAGAAGCGGGGCGGCTTCGGCAAGCTGCTGCTCGTCGCCCTGATCGCCGCCGTGCTCGCGATCGTCCTCTCCGAGGACATCCGCAAGGCCCTGCTCGACCGCCTCTTCGGCGCCGAGGAGGAGTTCGAGTACACGTCGACGACGGCGCCGGCGGCGCCGCCAGTCACGCCAACGACCTGACGCGCTCGAGCTGGCATAGCGGTCCGGGCTCGAACGTCCGGACTATCTAGACTGCCCGGCCGGCATGGAGGCGGCAACCGGCAAGCGGGAGCTCAGCGGCGAGAAGGCGCAGCGGATCATCGACGCGATGAGGTCGAGCGTCGCGGCGCGAGGCATTGCGGGCTCGACGTTCGAGCACGTTGCCGGTGAGGCGGGCGTCAGCCGCGGCCTGCTCCACTACTACTTCGGAACCAAGGAGCGGTTGCTGGTCGAGGTCGTGCGCCGTGACACCGAGGTGCGCGTCGCCAAGCTCGATGAGTCGATCGCCGCTGCCGATACCGTCGAGGGTGTCCTCGACGCGCTCGTCGAGCATCTACTCGAAACGATCAGGCACGAGCCCGGCGTCTTCGCCCTGCTCTTCGAGGTCTTCTCCGCCGGGCGCCGCAACGAGGAGATCCGGCGCGAGGTCGCCGATCTGTTCCGCCGCACCCGCGATCACGTCGCTCTGGTGCTCGCCGAGAAAGAGGAGGAGGGGACGCTGTCGCTGCGCTTCGGCGCCGCCGCCACGGTCTCCTACCTGATCGCGATCGGCGACGGCATCGCTTTGCAGGCTCTCTCGGATCCCGATCACGATCATTCGGACGTGATCGACGCGGCGCGCGCCGCCGCCCAGACGCTGCTCCGCGGCTAAATCCGCGAATTGCGGCAGTCGGCCGGCCGCGGCGCGCTAAAGGCCGCCGCTTTGGATGCCGATTGTTAGACGTGGGCACCGTGGCCGCCGATCGTGCTGCTCAGCTATAGGCTCACGTTGGTCACGGGAAGAGGACCGGAGAGGTCGTTGTTCGAAAAAAAGGCGAGCGGGCGCTGACGCGCCCCAAGGTACGTGGACGGAGCTAGCCCCGGCCCTCAGGCGGGTGCATCCACGCCGGCGCGCATAATCGCCGGGCTCGCGGTGCTTTGTGCATTCGTGCTCGTCGCCGTGCTCATTTTCGGCGGCTCCGACAACGGTCATAAGTATCGCTTCATCTTCCAGACGGGTGGCCAGTTGGTGCCCGGCAACGAGGTCCTCGTCGCGGGTCAGCCGGTCGGCAAGATCGACTCGATCAATCTCACCGACGACAGCCAGGCCGCGGTCGACGTGACGCTGCAGCGGCCGCTGACGGAGGGCACGACGGCGATCATCCGCGCGACTTCCCTCTCGGGCGTCGCCAATCGCTACATCTCGCTGACGATGGGGCCCAACAACGCGGCCCCGATCCCTGACGGCGAGACGATCCACGGCACCGATACGACCTCACCGGTCGACCTCGACCAGCTCTTCAACACGTTCCGCGCCCCGCAGCGCCGGGCCCTGCAGAAGTTCATCTCCGGCAATGCGACGACCTACGAGGGCAAGGCGAAGCTCGCCAACCGCGCCTACAAGTTCCTCAACCCTGCGCTCTCGACCTCGCAGCGCCTCTTCGACGCCCTCTCGCACGACTCCGTCTCGCTCTCACGTTTCCTCGTCTCCGGCGCCAAGACCTTCGGCGCCATCGCCGACCGGCGCAACGACCTCGCCAGCCTGATCACGACCGGCAATCAGACGCTGCAGGCGATCGCCAACCAGAACGACGCGCTGACCCGCTCGCTCGACGCAGCTCCGGACACGCTCCGCGAGGCCAATACGACGTTCGTCAACCTGCGCTCTGCGCTCGACGATCTTGACCCGCTCGTTCAGGCCTCGTACCCGGCCACGAAGAACCTCGCTCCGTTCCTGCGCCGCCTGAAGACCGTTTCCGAGGATGGCCGCCCGGTCTTCCGCAACCTCGCCGACGTCGCCCGCTTGCCGGGCGCCAACAATGACCTCGCCGAGGCCCTGAAGCTGCTCCCGCAAGTCAAGCAGCACGGTGCGAAAGCCTTCCCGGCCTCGGTCAAGGCGATGAACGCGTCCCAGAACAACGTTGCCATCGCCCGCGCCTATTCGCCCGACCTCTTCGGTCTCTTCGCCAAGCTCGGTGAGTCGACGGCGAACTACGACGGCAACGGCCATTTCGGCCGCCTGACGAGCGCCAACGCGAACGTCTTCAAGTACAACGGCGGCTCCAACAGCCTGACGCCGATCTACGGCGGTTACCCACCCACGTCGACTCACGACCCCGACCGCGCGCAGCAGTACAACGGCCTCGACTTCGGCGTCTTCCGTCGGTGCCCGGGCGGCGGCACGCAGCCCGCCGTCGACGGCTCGAACCCGTTCCTCGACGACGGGACTCTCAACGGCGAGTGCAACCCCTCCGACATCCCGCCCGGACCATGAAACGCATGCTGCTCATAGGGGCCCTGGCGGCCGCGGCCGTCGCCGCCGTGCTGGCGAGCGCAGCCGAGGGCGGTGGCGGGCCGTCCGGCAGCTACCTGGTGCGTGCCTACTTCGACAGCGCCGGCTTCCTCGTCAAGGACGAAGAGGTCCGGATCGCCGGCGCGACGGTCGGCACGATCGATTCCGTCGACGTGACGATGCCCGGCGAGGCCGTCTACCGCGACGGCAAGGACGCGCCGGGCAAGGCCGTCGTCGTCCTCAACATCACCGATCCCGGGTTCCAGGACTGGCGCTCGGACGCGAGTTGCATCATCCGGCCGCAGTCGCTGCTCGGTGAGAAGTACGTCGACTGCAAGCCGACGCAGCCGCGATCGGCCGCCACGCAGCCTCCGCCGGAGCTCTCGACGATCCCCGATGGGCAGCCCGGAGCGGGGGAGAAGTTCCTGCCGATCAACAACAACGGCAAGGCCGTCGACATCGACCTCGTCAACAACATCTACCGCGAGCCCGAGGCCGACAAGTTCCGGCTCATCCTCAACGACCTCGGCGCCGGGCTGGCGGCGCGCGGCAAGACGCTGCAGCAGGTGATCTACCGCGCCGACCCCGCGCTCAAGCAGACGGACAAGGTGTTGGCGATCCTCGCCAAGCAGAACAAGGGCCTGGCCCAGCTGACCGCCGACTCCGACACGATCCTGCAGCCGTTGGCTCGCGAGCGCGACCACATCGCGGGCTTCATCAACAACGCCAACACGGCCGGTCAGGCGGCAGCGGAGCGCGCCGCCGACATCGAGCGTGGCCTCCAGGACTACCCGCCGGCGCTACAGCAGCTGACGCCGACGATGGTCCAGCTACGCCGCTTCGCGGTGGCGGCGACGCCGGTGGCCGCCGACCTGCGCGTCGGCGCCCCCTACCTGACGAAGATGACCCGGCTGCTCGGCCCGTTCGCCAAGTATGGGACCCCGGCGCTGACGACGCTTGGCACGGCTGCCCAGAAGAGCCTGCCCGACCTCCTGGCGTCTCGCGGTCTGATCAACGACCTCGGCACGCTCGGCTCGAAGACGGCGCCGGGCGCAAAGGCCCTCGACAAGGTCTTGGTGACCCTCCGCAAGACCGACGGCCGTGACGACCTCTACAAGACGATCCTCAACCTGGGCGAGACGGTGAACGGCTACGACAGCTACGGCCACTACCTGCGCTCTTCGATCGAGATCAACAACTGCGTGGATATGTTCACCACGCCAACCGCCAGGCTGCATCGCGAACTGGACGGGCCTGCCGTTCTCTTCATCGAGCTCGGCCAGCGCCTCGCAGCAATCCGGTGAGGCGGCGCTGTACGCGAATCCGAAGAGCGCCGATGACGTCCAGCCTCCGCCGTACGGCGGAGGCTCAGACGCTGCGACCAGCGGCGGTGTCGACGCCCGACGCGAAGGCCCAGAAGCAGAACTGCGGGCGCGCTTGGCAAGCACCAGGAGCAGGCCGCCAAGGACCTGCTCGGCTACCTGACGGGGAACGGCCAGTGAGGCGCTCCAGCCCCCTACAGTCGGTCCTCCGCAACCCGACCCTGGTCGGTGCGATCACGGTGCTGATCGTCGTGCTTGCGGTCTTCCTCGCCTACAACGCGAACGCCGGCCTGCCGTTCGTCGCCACGTATCGGGTCACGGCCGTCGTCCCCAACGCGGCCAGCCTCGTGCCCGGCAACGAGGTTCGCATCGGCGGCGTCCGCGTCGGCCTCGTCGAGGACGTCGTCCCGATCCAGGAGAGCAACGGTGTTGTCCGTGCCGGCCTCGAGCTGAAGCTCGACCGCTCGGTCGAGCCGCTCCCCGACGACTCGACCTTCGTCATCCGGGCGCGCTCGGCGCTCGGCCTCAAGTACCTCGAAGTCCAGCGCGGAACGAGCGATCAGGGCTACCCCGAGGGAGCGACGATCCCCGTCAGCCACGCGAAGCCGGAGCCCGTCGAGTACGACCAGCTGCTCAATACCTTCGACGAGCCGACGCGCGAAGGGATCAAGGTCAACCTGAACGAGTTCGGTAACGCGCTCGCCGGCCGCGGCCCCGACCTCAACGAGGCGATCGGCCTGTTCAAGCCGCTGCTGCCCCGGCTCGAGCGCGTGACGAAGACGCTGGCGGCGCCGGGCACCGACCTCGCCGGCTTCTTCCACGCGCTCGAACGGACCTCGGCGGCCGTGGCCCCTGTCGCCGAGACCCAGGCGCACATGTTCGTCAACCTCGACTCCGTCACGGGTGCCTTCGCCGAGATCGCACGCCCCTACCTGCAGGACACGATCAGCAAGACGCCGCCGACGCTGGAGACGGCAACGGCGACGCTGCCGACGATCCGCCCGTTCCTCGTCAACAACCGGCGCTTCATCGAGGCACTGGCCCCGGGTGCCAAGGCGCTGAGCACCTATGGACCCGACATCGTCGGGGCGTTGCAGGCTTCCATCCCGGCCTTGCGCACATCGCCGCAGTTGAACAACCAGCTCGCGCCAACGGCTGCATCCGTCCGCAGGCTCGCCGACGACAAGACCTCCAGGAAGGGCATCAACCGGCTCACCCAGCTGAGCTCGAGCCTGAGCCCGACGCTCCGCTTCATCGGCCCCGCGCAGAGCGTCTGCAACTACGCGACGCTCTTGTTCCGCAACCTCGACTCGGCCACCGGCCAGGGCAACGACCTCGGCACGTGGGCGCGCGGGATCCCGATCGACGCGCCGACCGGCCCGAACAACGAGGGCAGCCCCTCCTCGGCGGCGGCGAACGGCGGACCCGGCAGCACCCCGAACAACTGGCTGCACTCGAACCCGTATCCGAATACGGCGGCGCCCGGCCAAACGTTCGAGTGTGAGGCCGGCAACGAGCCCTACAAGCAGGGCAAGCAGGTGATCGGGAACGTGCCCGGAAACCAGGGCATCACCACCGAGGATCAGATCCCCTCCCAGCTGAAGGCGAAGCCCTGATGCCGCGCGATCCGAAGCAGAAGGTCCACAAGGACTTCAACGAGGGCATCTACCACCGCCCGCCCACAGGCCCGAGCTTCCTCACGATCGGGATCCTCGCCGCGATCGTGCTCGTCTTCCTCGCCTACTTCGCCTTCGTCAAGGCGCTGCCCTTCGGTCACCAGTTCGAGGTCACGGCGACGTTCAAGAATGCGGGCACCCTGCGCCAGACGGCGCCGGTCCGGATCGCCGGCGTCAACGTCGGCGAGGTCAAGTCGATCCAGCTCGACGGCGACGTCACCAAGGTCACGTTCTCGGTCGACGACACAGGTCAGCCCCTGCACAGCGACTCTCAGGTGACGATTCGCCCGCGGCTCTTCCTCGAGGGCAACGACTTCCTCGACCTGCAGCCTGGCAGCCCAAGCGCCCCGGAGATCCCAGACGGCGGCTCGATCCCGATCACCCATACGCAGATCGCGGTGCAGCTCGACCAGGTTCTGACGACGCTGCAGCAGCCGGATCGGCGCAATCTGAGTCAGCTGCTCGAGGGCTACGGCTCGGCCCTCTACAACACGCCGACGGCGGCGCAGGACGTCGGCCAGGACCCGGATGTCCGCGGCAAGTCGGCGGCGCAGGCGCTCAACGAGTCCTTCCGCTACGGCGGCACCGCGGGCAAGACCAGCGCCCAGGTCAGCGAGGCATTCCTCGGCGAGCATCCGGGCGACCTCTCCGGCCTGATCAACTCGACGGGCGTCGTCTTCCAGAAGCTCGCATCGCGCGAATCCGAGCTCAGCGACCTGATCACCAACTTCTCGGTGACGACCGGCGCGCTGGCCGCCGAGTCCAACGCTCTGGAGCAGACGCTCGCTGAGCTGGCGCCGACCCTCGAGCGGGCGCAGCCCGACCTCGTCGCCTTCAACAAGACGCTGCCACCGCTGCGCGCGTTCGCCAGGGAGCTGACGCCTGGCGTCAAGGAGCTGCCGGCGACGATCAAGGCCGGCAACCCCTGGCTGCGGCAGACGATCCAGCTGCTGCAGCCGGCCGAGCTCGGCCGCACCAGTCACCTGCTTGCGGCGACCCAGCCGAATCTGACCTCCGGAACCAACTCGCTCAATGGCTTCCTGCCGCAGCTCAACACGACGAGCCGCTGCGTCAGCAAGGTCCTGGTCCCGGCCGGCGACATCGTCGTCAACGATCAGTTCTCGACGCATTCTTCGAACTACCTCGACTTCTTCTATGCGGCGGCCGGCCAGAACGGAATCGGTGCCAACTTCGACGGCAACGGGCAGATGCTGCGCACGCAGTTCGGCGGCGGTCCGCAGCTCGTCTCGACGCCGATCGCCGGTGCCACCAACACTCCCGGCTTCCCTCCGATCACACCGCTCTGGGGCTATTCGATCGAGTCGCCGACCGGTACTCAGCCGCAGCGGCCGTCGAGCGACCCGCCGATCCGCACCGATGTAAAGTGCCCCTCCAACGATCTGCCGAACGTCAACGGCTCCGACCTCTCGCAGGTTGGCGCGCCCTCGCCTACGGCGGCGACCTCGCCATGAGGCAGGCGATCGGCAGATACTCCCGCGACTTCATCGCGATCATCGTCCTGCTGGTGATCGGCTCTGCGACGCTGTTCGCGATCCTCTCCCAGCAAAGCTCGGCGCTGCCCTCCTGGTTCCCGATTCTCGGCCAGGACCGGTTCCACCTCGAGGTTGAGTTCCAGACTGCCCAGGCCGTCACGCCGGGGCAGGGCCAGAGCGTCAACCTGGCCGGCGTCAAGATCGGCGACGTGACCGGCGTCGACCTCGAGGACGGCGTTGCCGTCGTCTCGATGGAGATCGACCAGAAGTACGCACCGCTCATCCACGACAACGCGAGCGCCCTGCTGCGCCCGCGCACCGGCCTGCAGGACATGACCGTCGACCTCGATCCGGGCACCGCAAACAGCCCCGAGATCGCCGAGAACTCGCGCATCAGCCTCGCCTCGACGAAGCCCGAGGTGAACGTCGATCAGATCCTCGCCTCGCTCGACGGCGACACCCAGGCATATCTGCGGCTGCTGCTCGCCGGCGGGGCCGAGGCCCTCGGCCCCGACAAGGGCGCCAAGTTCTCCTCGGTATTGCGCCGTATCGAGCCGACGACCCGCGACATCGCGAAGATCAACGTGCAGCTCGCCAAGCGCCGCGACAACCTGCGCCGCGTGATCACGAACTTCGGGCTGATCTCGAAGCGGCTCGCCGGCAACGACGTGCAGCTTGCCGACTTCGTCTCCTCGCAGTCCAAGGTCTTCGGGGCATTTGCCAATCAGGAGGCGAGCCTGCGGCAGACGCTGCGAGACTTCCCCGCTGCCCTGCGGTCCACGCGTCAGGCGCTCGATGCCGGCAGCACCCTGTCCGGACAGCTCACGCCCGCGCTCGAGAAACTGATCCCTTCCGCACAGGCGCTGAAGCCGGCGCTGCAGGAGCTGCAGCCGTTCTTCGAGCAGACGAAGGGCCCGATCAAGAATCAGATCCGGCCCTTCGCCAGCCAAGTGCAGCCGGTGCTCTCCGACCTGCGTAGCGCGTCGGGACCGCTGGCTTCGAGCGCCAAGCAGCTCAAGGGCAGCTTCACAGAGCTCACCGATCTGCTCAACGGCCTCGCCTATAACCCGCAAGGCCCGGAGGAGGGCTACCTCTACTACCTGGCCTGGCTCAACCACAACGTCAACAGCACAGAGCTCCTCCAGGACGCCGCCGGACCCGTCACCCGCAATATCCCGATGTACAGCTGCTACATCTCGACCCTCGCCGACAACGTCTCGGCGGCGCGCCCCGGCATTCTCACTGCGCGCCAGCTGATCCGGCTGCCGCTGACCGGGGAAATCTGCCCCTCCACACCGTGATCACCTGATGGAAACACGACCGCCAACAGTTGGAAGAGTCCTGATCGCAGTCGGATTCGCGATCTCGTGCTTCGGCCTGCTGCTCTTCTTGTGGACCGCCTTCGGCGGCCCCGTGCCGCTCAAGTCGAAGAGCTATCGGGTCACCGTTCCCTTCACGGAGGCAACGCAGCTCGCGGTTCAGTCCGACGTGCGGATCTCAGGCGTCTCGGTCGGCAAGGTCGAGTCGATCAACCTCTCCGACACCGGGAACTATGCGGACGCTGAGATCCAGATCGATCCCCAATACGCACCGATCCCCTCCAATACGAAGGCGATCCTCCGGCAGAAGACGCTGCTCGGCGAAACCTACGTCGAGCTGACGCCGGGTGATCCCTCGCAGGGAACGCTGCCCGAGGACGGCAGCCTGCCCGCCGCCCAGGTGGCGAAGTCCGTGCAGCTCGACGAGATCTTCCGGACCTTCGATCCCGCGACGCGGACCGCCTTCCAGAACTGGATGCAGGACGCGGCGGTGGCCCTGCGTGGGCGCGGGGTAGATCTGAACGCGGCGCTCGGCAACCTCGCACCGTTCGCCTCCTCCGCCGACGACCTGATGCAGGTCCTCGACAGCCAGAGGGTCGCCGTGCATGACCTGATCCGGCAGGGCGGCGAGACGTTCAGCGCGATCAGCGAGCGGCCGGACCAGCTCCGCGGTTTGATCCAGAACACCGACCGCGTCTTCGGCACGATCGCCTCCCGCGACGAGCAGCTCAAGCAGACGTTCCAGGTGCTCCCCACGTTCCTCGACGAGTCGAAGGCGACGCTCGAGCGGCTGCAGAAGTTCGCCAACGACACCAACCCGTTGATCACGCAGCTCCGGCCCTCCGCGCGCCAGCTCAGCGGCACCCTCCAGGCGACGGCCAAGGCCGCCCCCGACCTGACCCGACTCTCGAATGGGCTCGTCGTCGTCAACGGGCGCGCCCGGAGCGGCCTGAGCTCGTTGCGGACTGTGCTCGATGATCAGCTGCCGCCGCCCCTGGCGCGGATCGACGGATACCTGAATGACCTGCTGCCATTCGTGCAGGCGCTTGGCCGGTACAAGGGAGAGACGACGGCGCTGCTCGGCAACCTCTCGAACGCGGCCAACGCGACCAACGTCGACGCCAACGGCAACACGCGCCACTACGTACGGGCGACCAACCCGTTCAACATCGAGGAGCTGGCGGCGCTGCCACACAGGGCGATCAGCAACCGTACGAACGCCTACGTCAAGGCGGGCGGTTATACGAAGCTCGCCCAGGGCCTCGACTCGTTCCTGACCGAGCAGTGCGCGAGTGGCTTGACCAACGTCCAGCTCACCGAGGGGGCGCCCGGCGATCTGCCGGCAGGCTTCTTCGACAACATCAAGCACTTCGCCTACGGCGACACCACCAACAGCGCGAACATCCCGGCGCCGCCGTGCAACCTCCAGGCGAAGAGCAAGTCGCTGGGTGGTCCGCCGCACCAGAAGACGATCTACCCGCACATCCGGGCGCAGAGCGGCGGTTAGCGGCGGCCGCGGTGGGTATGTAGTTCCACGAAAGTCCTGTCGCGCGCGCCGCAACATTCAAGCTCGGCGCGGGTTATGTCGATAGGTTCCCCGGTATCCACGGGGTGGAGGCGTTGGGTTGCGGTCTGACCGTACCTCGACTTTCGGCCCGCCGGGAAGTCAACAATTCGAACAAAACCTCGAGGAGGAGTGATGCGGAAAATTCTTGCTCTCGCATTGACGGGAGCGATTGCGGTCGGGGTGGCGAGCTCAGCTGCTGCCGACGAGAGCGTGCAGACGGAGAGCTTCACGCTGAAGCCGACCAAGCTCGACAAGAAGAAGTTCTCGAACGTCAAGTACTCAAACCTGATCCTGACGTCGGATTCGCCGGGAACGCACCAGCCGCCGACGGCGACTCGGACGGTTGTGGACTACTCGAAGAACTTCAAGTTCAACTACAACAAGTTCCCGACCTGCAAGGTCGACGACACACAGCTCGCGACTGCGCCTGATACGGCCAGCGCAAAGAGCCTTTGTGGCAAGGGCTCAGCGGTCTCCGACGACAAGGGTTCTAACGCTCAGGTTCGGGTTGGCAGCCTCACAGGCGCGATCACGATCGACGTCGATGTGGTCGCGTTCAACGCGAAGAACAAGTCGCTCTACCTGTACAGCAAGCCAACGGGTGCCGCCTCTTCCATCGGGGCGACGGTGCTCACGGGCAAGCTCAAGAGCTCCAAGATGAAGGGCTTCGGCCAGGCACTCGACGTGACGATCCCGCCGCTCGCCGCTGGCGCGATCAGCTCGTTCAAGGTGACGATCCCGAAGAGCAAGTACGTGCAGGCTCGCTGCAAGTCGAAGAAGACGACGATTGCCGCGACCTCGTACTTCACCACGGGTTCGGTCTCGAAGAGCACTGACGACTACACCGTCAAGTGCAAGCAGAAGAAGTCCAAGAAGAAGCATCACAGGCATCACCGCCACCACTAGGTGATTCCGCTTCGCTTCTGAAGCACTGAGAGAGGGGCGGCCGCAAGGCCGCCCCTTTTTCTTGCCCCTCGTTCGCTGCTCGGGAGCTCTGCGGCTCAGCCGGCGTCGGCGAGCCAGTCCGCGATTCGGCGGCCGAGTAGCTCGCCCTGATCCTCCTGGAGGAAGTGCGATGCCTCGGCGATGATCTCCGGCTCGGGCCAGCCGACTCGCTCCGCAATCCGGGTGCCGACCGAGGGCGGGATGATCGGGTCGTGCTCGGCCCACAGCATCAGCGCCGGGCGATCGGATGCCCCCATCGCCTCGAGCGTGCGCTGGCCCGCCTCAGCGCCGGGCGCGTCGGGGCTCGTCGGCAGCATCAACGGGAAGGCGCGGGCGCCCGCCTTGGCGCGGGCCTCGGGGAACGGGGCGCCGTAGGCGGCGAGGACGTCCTCGCTCGGAGGCGTGAAGCAGGCGCCGCCGACGAGCATCGGGATCGGTAGATCCTCGGTCCGCTCGACGAAGTCGCGGAACTTCTTCCACGCTTCCGTCATCTGCTGATGCCCGGTGAAGAAGCCCGTGTCCATGACGACGATCCGACCGCAGAACTCGGGTCGCTCGGCCGCCACCCCCATTCCAATCTGCCCGCCCCAGTCCTGGACGACGAAGGTCGCATCGCGGATCCCGAGGTCGTCCAGCAGCGCCGTCATCGCCTCGACGTGGCGTTCGTAGCTGTACCAGTCGAAGTCGACCGGCTTGTCAGAGCGGCCGAAGCCGGGATAGTCGGGCGCGATGCAGCGGTGAGCGGCCTCGAGCAGCGGCGGGATCATCTTCCGGTACAGGAACGACCACGTCGGCTCGCCGTGGAAGAGGACGACGGCGTCGCCCTCGCCCTCGTCGATGCGCGCCAGGCGGATGCCGTCCCAGTCGAAGTACTTCGGTTCCCAGGGGAACCCGGGCAGGCCCTCGAACTGCTCCGCGGGAGTGCGATAGATCTCGGTCATCAGCCGAACAGCTTGCGGAAGCGGAGGAGGTTCCGCGGGCCGCCGTGGACGCGGAGGCGTCGCTGGACGAGCGCCCGCGGTGGGCTGATCGCGCCCTTGCCGACATCGACGAAGTCGTTCCAGCTCGTCTCCAGCGTGACGTCGGCGGCGGCCGAGACGCCGCGCTCGGCCCTCGTCGAGCCGTTGTCGACGACGACGTGCCAGGGCTCCGCATCGGCGAAGCGCCACTGGACGGTGAACGGCGAGCCGTTGCTCTTGGCGGTGTCGACCGAGCGGGCGATCACGTCGAAGAAGAGCTCCTGGATCTCGGGCGAGGAGTCGACCTCCGAGTCCGGCAGCGGCTCGCCGATCACACCCGCCTTCGAAAGGCGCAGCATCCGCTCGGCACGCTTGCGGGGCGGCAGCTCCATGTCGATCGGGAAGACGCCTGGTGACATCTCGTCCATCGGGTAGCCGATCGCGCGCCACTTCTGCTCGATCGACTTCATGCTCCACTCGGCCATGTCCTCGATCTCGAAGCCGTAGCAGCGGGTGTACTCGAGGTCCCATCCCGGCGGCACGAAGACGGAGGAGACGTGCGGCATGACCTCGGCGAGGATCTCGTCGATCGCCGCCTTGCACTCGTCCGACTCGCGGACCAGCTCGTTCAGGACCTTGACGCCGAAGCCGATGTGGCGCTGCTCGTCGCGGGAGACGTTCTCCATGCCGGAGCTGAAGCCGGGCAGCCCGCCCTCGCGGACGAAGTAGTCCTCGATGAAGTGCTGGCCGGGCTGGGCGAGCGTGCCCTCGACGACGAGGTGGTAGAGGGTGATCGCCTTCGCGAACATCGGCAGCGAGCGGTCGCGGCGCAGCTCCTCGGCCATCCGGTCGAGGCGGTCGAAGACCCGCCGGTAGCCCCAGCTCAGGTGCTGCTCCGTGTAGGCGAGCGTCGAGGCGATGGTGTCGCCGGCTTCGATCACCTCCTTGAAGAAGCGGTGGAAGAAGACGGCGTGGCGGGCCTCGTCGACTTGCTGGGTGGCGAGGAAGTACTTCTGCTCCTCCTTCGGCGCCGCGTCGATGTAGGGGGAGAGGTTCTCGGTCACGGAGTCCTCGCCGTAGAAGAACATCGAGTAGATCCACTGCGCGGAGCTCCGCTGGATGTCAGTGAGGTTCGCCCAGCCCTCGCGATCGGCGCTGAAGTCGATGTCCATCGCCGACCAGTTGCTGTGCTCCCAGCGGGCGTACAGGTCGTCGTAGGTGATCCGGTCCGTGAGGTTGTGCTCGGCTACTGACATGTCCCTCTCCTCGCTTCGCTCGTCCCGCCTGCGCGCCAGCCTATTGGAGCCCTGGCTGCGCAGCCAGTCAGTGTGACGAAGTCACGAAGCCGGTGCCGGCCTTAGCCGAGCGACCGGGGTTCGCCGGCCGTCTCGGCGCCGCGGCCTCCCGGCACGCGAGTTGCCGGCACGCATCGCCCGCTTCTCCTTCGCGCGCCAGGTCCTTGCGATAGGCGGAGCAGACCGCCTGCCAGACGCGGCTCTGTCACGGCGATCGTCGGCGAAGGCGATCTCGGCCAGGTAGCAGTGGTGGACGTCGCCGGAGAGCATCGTGATCGTCGCCGGCGGCGTCGAGTCACTCGACCGTGCCGGCCGCTGCCGATCTCGGCGAGCAGCTCGCAGAGCTCCGCGAAGGAGGCGGGGAACGAGGCCCAGTGATCCATCACCGCGGCCTCGCGGATCTTCTCGCCGAGCCGGCGAGTCAGCCGCCGTCCTGCCCCGGTCGGCGAGCTGCGCGTCCAGGCCTCGATGTGGTGCAGGCCTGGCGTCAAGAAGAAGGGGACCGAGCTACGCCAGCAGCAGGTGGTCGAAGTCCCGGCGGCATGCTCGACGATCCATTCCCACTCGCTCCTCGCTGATCATCTTGCGCTCCGGCGGGTCGAGCTCGCGGCCGGCGCGCGAGTCGATCACCAGCAGCCGCGAGTCGCCGAGGTCGCGGTAGAAGCTCCAGCGGCTGTGGCCGGGCTGGCGGTCGGCGTGCCGCATCTGCTCGCGCAGGATCGGGCTGGCGTCTGCCCCAGCGGTCCTCACCCGCTCGAGGAGCTCGGACTCGCGCAAGCTCGCGCGGTGAGAGGTTGCCGATGTGCTGGAAGACCCAGTAGGCGACCAGGCCGCCGATGATCTTGCCGCTCGTACCAGTCCTGTGACTCGAGCATCTGTCCTGCCAGCGGCGCGAGATCTTCCACTGAGCGTGGATCTCGTGGTCGTCGAAGATCATCGCCGTGGGCACGGTCGACAGCAGCCAGCGGATCACCGGCTCGCTCCATGCCTCTCTGTAGGCGAGCGCGTACTCGCCGAAGTCGGCGAGCTCCTCCGCGGGCGCCGAGTCGATCCGCGCGCGGGCCGCGGCCAGCTCCTTCATCGCCGGCGACAGGTCGTCGGCGTAGATCTGGTCGCCGAGCATCAGCAGGCAGTCCGGCGCGCGCTCCTCCGAGCGCATGATGCGCAGCGCCAGGGTGCGGAGCGCGTCGATCCCCTGCGCGTCGGGATGCTCGGATTGGTGCAGCACGTACGGCGGCTCGTTCGGCAGCGAAACGCGGCAGGAGCCGAAGATCAGGCGGACGTCCTTACGCGAGCCGAGCGGCCTGATCGTGGGGGCGGGGAACTCGTACTCCGGCGGCGGCCAGACGCTCCGACCGTCGAGCTCGACCTCGTAGGGGATCGCCTCGCCTGGCTCGAGGCCGCCGATCTCGACGAGAGCGAAGTGATGGCCCTCGACCTCCCAGGTCCGCGCCCGCGAGCCTGCGATCGAGACCTCGCAGGGGCTGTCGGTCTCAACCCAGACGGTCGCCCCGTCGGCGTCGACGTGGCGTAGGAGCGGTCCAAGCAGTAGCGATGCCATACCCCCAGGTACCTCCGGCGGCGATCCCGAAACGAGGATCGTGCCCAGCGGGCAGCGCTAGTCGTGCTGGGACGCCTCGTCCCCTCGGCCGAGCTCCTCGATGCCCTCGGCGAGCGCCTTCAGCGCCCGGGTCGCTGTCTCGAGCTCGGGGTTGGAGAGCTCGGCCAGGGTCTCATCGCCGAAGCGCCGCCAACGCTCCCGCCGCTCGTCGAGCAGGGCGTGGCCGGCGCTTGTGAGCGTGACGATCACGCGGCGGCCGTCCTCGCTGTCGCGGCAGCGGCTGACCAGCCCGTCGTCCTCGAGGTGGTCGAGCATCGCAGTGACGCTGGCCGGGCTCAGGTCGCTGGCGGTGGCCAGCTCGCCAGGGGTCGCCGACCCCGCCTGACCGAGCGCCATGATTGCCCTCATCTGCGAGATCGAGAGGCCGCCGGCGTCGAGCTTGCGGGCGCGGAAGCGGCGCTCGGCCGCGAGCAGGGCAGAGAACGAGAGGCGCAGCTCGTCGAGCTGGGCCGCGCGCTCGGGGCTGATCGGCGGCGCTTCGACCCGGGGAGGGGGAGGCTCGGCGGTGGGAGTGCTCATGCTGCCGCCTCGATTGCGGCCTCGGCCGAGGGTCCGCCCCGGCGCTCGCTGGCGAGGGCGCCGCGGGTGCGGCGCTCGACGCGAAGCAGGACGATCGTCGGTAGCAGGGCGATAAGGGTGATGCCCATCACCCAGATGAAGGTAGTGCCGAACGCCGACGCCATCGCATCCGGGGTCTGCGCGGCACTCTCCAGGTGGCCCTGCAGGACGACGCTGAGTACGGCTGTCCCGATCGAGCCGCCGACCCGCTGCAGCGTGGTCAGCTGCGGTGTCGCGTCGTTGACCTGGTCCTTGCGCAGGACCGAGAACGCGGCAGTCATCGCGGGCATCATCGAGAGGCCGATGCCGATCCCGCGGAAGACCATCGCGATGTCGATGACCGCGTAAGGGGTGTCGCCCGCGAGCAGGACGAACGGGACGGTGGCGACGAGCGTGACGATGCCGCCGATCAGCGCGGTCATGCCGCCGCCGAGGCGCTCGGTCATGACGCCGGAGACCGCCATCGCAATCGCCGCGCCGATACCCTGCGGAGCGAGCAAGAGGCCGGTCGCGACCGGACCCTCCCCG
The DNA here is from genome assembly GCA_963850625.1 of uncultured Solirubrobacterales bacterium. Taxonomy (GTDB): domain Bacteria; phylum Actinomycetota; class Thermoleophilia; order Solirubrobacterales; family 70-9; genus CAXMST01. The sequence continues at coordinate 212,503 of CAWKLZ010000006.1, read as the reverse complement.
CGGACGATCTGGAAGTAGAGCGGCATCAGGATCATCGCTCCGAAGAGCGCCGCGCCGAGCGCGAAGGTGGTCAATGAGGCGGCGGCGAAGGCCTTGTTCGCGTACAGGCGCACGTCGAGGAGCGGCCGCTCGATGCGCAGCGCCCGCAGCACGAAGGCCGTGACGAGCGCCAGGCCGGCGAAGAGCGGGAGCACGACCGACGCGGCAAGCAGCGAGCCCTGCGAGCCGGTCTCGGCGAGTCCGTAGGTGATCCCGACCAGGCCGGTGGAGACGAGCGCCAGGCCGGTTACGTCGAGGCGACCCGCGTCCTCGGGCTCGTCGGCGGGCAGCAGCCGGCGTGCCATGAAGAAGGCGAAGATTCCGACCGGCACGTTGACGAGGAAGATCGACTCCCAGGAGACGTGCTCGAGCAGCAGCCCGCCGATCGTCGGACCGAAGACGGGGGCGAGGATGATCGGCACGCCGATCACGCTCATCACGCGCGGCAGGTTTTGCGGGCCGGCGGCCTTGACGAGCGTCATCTGGCCGGTCGGCATCAGCATGCCGCCGCCGATTCCCTGCAGGACGCGGAAGAAGATGAGGGACGTCGCGGACGTCGCCAGACCGCATAGGGCGGACCCGGCGGTGAAGATGACGAGGGCGGTGAGGAAGACCCGGCGGGCGCCGAAGCGGCGCCCGGCCCAGCCGGTGATCGGGATCACGGCGGCGAGCGAGAGCAGATAGGCCGAGGCGACCCACTGGATCGTGTCGAGGGAGACGTTGAGGTCGTGGGCGAGGGTGTCGAGGGCGACGTTGACGATCGTCGTGTCGAGCACCGACATGATCGCGCCGAGGATGACGACGATCGCGATGCGCCAGACGTGGGGTTCGATCTTGGAGCGGATTGCCTCTGCCATGGGGCTCCCTGAGAAAGTTGCGGGGGGAAGCTTTCGGTATCGAAAGAATAGCTTAGATACCGAAAGACGTCAAGGCCGAGGGCGTGGCGGAGGCGCGCGGCCCCGGCGGTCCGCTCGCGCGGGGGGCGCCGTCGAACGGCTAGGCGCAGCGGACGGCTAGAAGACGATGGCCTGCCGCGCCGCCTCGCCCGAGGCGAGGCGGTCGAAGCCCTCGTTGATCTGCTCGAGATCGAGGGTCCCGGTCAGCAGCCGCTCGACGGGCAGCCGGCCGGCACCGCGCAGCGCGATGAACTCGGGAATGTCGAGTGCCGGGACGCAGGAGCCGAGGTAGGAGCCCTTCAGCGTGCGCTCTTCAGCGACCAGGCTCACGGCTGGGATCTGCAGCATCTGCTTGGGGTGGGGGAGGCCGACGGTCACCGTGGTGCCGCCCTTCGCGGTTGCCGCGTAGGCGTCTGCGAGGACGGCCGCGCTGCCGACCGTCTCGATGGCGCGATCGGCGCCGCCGCCGGTCAGCTCGCGGATCCGCTCGACGGCACCGGCGCCCGCCTCGACGGTCTCGGTCGCGCCGAGCTCGGACGCCAGGGTGAGCTTGTCGGCGATCAGGTCGACCCCGATCACCTGTTTGGCTCCGGCGAGCACGGCTCCCATGAGGGCCGCGAGGCCGACGCCCCCGAGCCCGAAAACCACGACGGTGTTGCCGGGGCGGATCTCGGCGCTCTTGACGGCGGCGCCCACACCGGTGAGGACGGCGCATCCGAAAAGGGCGGCGAGCTCGTAGGGCAGGGCCGGATCGACGCGCACTGCTGAGCGCTCGGAGACGACGATCCGGTCGCTGAAGGCGGAGACGCCGAGGTGATGGTGGATCGGCTGGCCGGCGGCGTCGTGCAGGCGGATCGCGCCGGAGAGCAGGGTGCCCTTGGCGTTCGCCTCGGCACCCGCGGTGCACAGCGCCGCGCGGCCGGAGCGGCACGGGCCGCAGCTTCCGCAGGCGGGCACGAAGGCGAGCACGACGTGGTCACCCGCGGCGAGGCTCTCGACGCCCGGCCCGACTTCGGTGACCTCGCCCGCTGCCTCGTGCCCGAGCGCCATCGGCATCACCCGTGGCCGCGACCCGTCGATCACCGAGAGATCCGAGTGGCACAGTCCAGCGGCGCCGACCTCGACGAGGACCTCGCCGGGGCCGGGTGGATCGAGCTCGAGCTCGACGATCTCGAGTGGCTTCGACTCGGCGTAGGGCGCGGGGGCGCCCATCTCGCGCAGCACGGCGGCTCTCGTCCTCATCCCTCTTCTCACCTCGCTCCGGTGGTGATCAGTCGCTCGAGGGCGGCCCGGATCCGCTCCGGGATCGAGACCGCCTCGCGGCTTGCAGCGTCCACGAAGACGTGCACGAACCAGCCGTCGGCGGATGCACGCTCCTCGCCGGGACCGAAGATCCCGATCTCGTAACGGACGCTCGAGCGGCCGAGGTGACCGACCCGGAGACCCGCCTCGAGCACGTCGGGAAAGGCGACTGCCGCACGGTAGGCGCAGTGCGACTCGACGCAGAGGCCGACGGCCTCGCCGGCGCCGCGTGCGTGGATGTCGAGCCCGCCCTCACGGATCAGCCAGTCGTTGATCACGGTGTCGAAGAAGGCGTAGTACTCGACGTTGTTGACGTGCCCGTAGACGTCGTTGTCGTTCCAGCGCGTCGGGATCTCGAGGAAGTGGGCGTAGTCGGCGCGGGCGATCTGCTGAGGCTCGTCGGTCACCCGGGCAACCTATCGCCCACCCCGAGGTCGCGCAGGTCGGCTTCGAGGCCATCCCGGTCGCCATCGAGCTGCTCGGAGGTGACGCGGACGGGGCTGTAGCCCGCGGCGAGCAGGCGGCGGTCGCGGACGCGGTCGCGCTCCCAGGTCCGGCGCCGCAGATGCGCATCCCGCCCGTCGCACTCGACGGTGACTTGCTGCCGACGCCACAGGCCGTCGGGGCGGATGCGGCGGCCGCCGACCGTGATCGTCGGGTTGAGCTCGGGGCGCTCGAGCAGGCGTTCGTCGAGGAAGCGGAGGAACCGGTCCTCGATCGGGCTCTCCGTGCGGCCGAGCGCTGCGTGGCCGGAGGCGAGCACGGCGCGGAGGTTGGCGATGCCCCGGGTGTGAGGATGGAGTTCGATCTGGCGCAGGAAAGGCCGCGGATTGCGATGGCCACGGAAGTGCGCCTCGGCGAGGAGGCGCTCGAGGGCGAATGCGTCGAGGTGGGCGGCCATGTCGAGGGCGGTCCGGTGGACGGTGGTGACGGGGATGGCGCTGCGTCTCGTTCGTTCATTTGCGGCGAGGGCGGAGCAGTGGAAGCTGATTTCCGGCCGGGCGAGGCCCTTGGACGTGGCGGTGACGTGGAGGGGGACGTCGTCCGTCGCCATCAGCCGATGAAGGGCCGCAGCCGCGTGATGGCTGAGGACCGCCGTCGGCCCGCCGGCGAGGACTGCCGCCATCCACAGGCCCTCGCGGGAGAGGTCCGTGTGGCCGACCGCGTAGACGCCGGCGTGGATCGGGAGGAGGAAGCGGGCGGCGATGAGGCGGTCGATTTGGTTAGGCGACAGGCCAAGCCTCATCAATCCGCGACGCGAGATAACGCCGTGTTGGCGGGTGGCGATGCGGCCAATCTCCGGCCAGAGCGCTCGAAGTTGGGATTTTCCTCGCATACCGGGGTAAATCCCAACCTCGACGTTGGCGCCCCCCTCGTTGCTCGGCTTGCGAAGGTGGCGGAACCGGCAGGGTGGCGCCGGCCGGAGCGCCCGTCCGGGCCGGCCGGGCATGGTCGCGCCGGGGGCGCGGGTGGCCTGGGAGGGGGCCGCTAGCCCAGCTTGGGGCTTTGCCAGGGCTCCGCGAGGCGGGCGGAGAGGAGCTCTGGGAGCTCGTCGGCGGCCACCCGGGTCTGTTCGAGCGAGTCGCGGTCGCGGAGCGTGACGGTGCCGTCTTCGGCGGTCTGGCCGTCGATCGTCACGCACCAGGGGGTGCCGATTTCGTCCTGGCGGCGGTAGCGCTTGCCGATCGCGCCGCCCGTGTCGTACTCGGCGCCGACCCGGCGCCGCAGCGATTCGAAGATCTCGCGCGCCCGCTCCGGCATGCCGTCCTTGTTGACGAGGGGCAGGACGGCGACCTTGACCGGGGCCAGCCGCGGGTGCAGCGACAGCACGGTGCGCTGTCGGCCCTCGACCTCCTCGGTCCAGTAGGCGTCGACGAGGAAGGCGAGCGTCGCCCGGTCGACTCCGGCTGCGGGCTCGATCACGTACGGGACGTAGCGCTCACCCGTCTGCTGGTCGAAGTACTCGAGCTTCTCGCCGCTGAACTTCGCGTGCTGGGTGAGGTCGAAGTCGCCGCGGTTGGCGATCCCCTCGAGCTCCGAGTAGCCCATCGGGAACAGGTACTCGATGTCGGAGGTGGCCGAGGAGTAGTGGCTGAGCTCGTCGGCCTCGTGCGGGCGCAGGATCAGGTTCTCGGGCCGGATGCCGAGCTCGGTGTACCAGCGCATCCGCTCGGCCATCCAGTGCTCGTGCCACTTGGTGGCCTCGTCGGGCGGGCAGAAGAACTCCATCTCCATCTGCTCGAACTCGCGCGTGCGGAAGATGAAGTTGCCGGTCGTGATCTCGTTGCGGAAGCTCTTGCCGATCTGGGCGATGCCGAACGGCGGCTTCTTGCGGGAGAACTGGAGCACGTTCTTGAAGTTGATGAAGATCCCCTGCGCCGTCTCGGGGCGCAGGTAGGCCTCCGAGCCCGATTCGGCGACGGGGCCGACCTGGGTCTTGAACATCAGGTTGAACTCGCGCGCCTCGGTCAGCTCGCAGTTCTTGCCCTCGCCGGGGCGCTTCGACGGCTGCTCGCCGCACTGGCCGATGTCCAGCTTGTCCTCGCGGAAGCGCTTCTTGCAGACCTTGCAGTCGACCATCGGGTCGGAGAAGCCGGCCACGTGGCCGGAGGCCTCCCAGACGCGAGGGTGCTGGATGATCGCCGAGTCGAGGGCGACGATGTCGTCGCGGTCGGTGAGCATCGAGCGCCACCACTCGTTCTTCACGTTGTTGCGGAGCAGCACGCCGTAGTGGCCGTAGTCGTAGGTCGAGCCGACGCCGCCGTAGATCTCCGACGAGGGGAAGATGAAGCCGCGGCGCTTGCACAGGGCGACGATCTCCTCGAGGGAGACGTCGGAGCGCTTGTCGGTCGTCTGCTCGGTCACTGGGCCGATTCGTCCAGTCCGGACCCTGACATCGAAGCATGGTTACGGGCCGGTCGATGAGTGTATGTGGGACGGGACTTGTCGATGAACACGGTTCTGAGCAGCGCTATGCGGGCCGGCCGCCACCTCGCGGTCTGGGTCGTCTGGCAGTCCACGGGCACGAGCCTCCTGGACTGATGCCTGCGCGGACGTGCTCCGCGTCGCGTCCGCGCGTGCGCGACGCCGGACGGTGCCTCTCAGTCTGAAGAGGACTTAGCGCTGCTCGAGCTGGAGCTCGAGGAGCTGCTGCTCGTCGACTTCTCCTTGCTCCCGGACCCGGAAGAGTCCTTGCCGCTGCTGCCGCTCCCGTCCTTGCCGCCGGAGTCGCCGCCCGGGCCGCTCTCGCCGGACCCGGGCGAGGGGGCGCCCTTCTTGCCCTTGCGGGCGTAGTCGGTCGTGTAGAAGCCGGACCCCTTGTAGTGGATCGCGGGAGCGCTGAGCACGCGGTGGGCGGCGGCGTCGCAGACCTCGCAGGTCTCCAGTGCGTCGTCGCTCATCGACTGGAAGGCCTCGAAGGTGTGGCCGTTGTCGCAGCGGTACTCGTAGATCGGCATGAGGCGGGCGATTATGGCAGCAGGTCGCGGCTGCGCCCGTCGCTGGGCTACTGCGGCGAGCAGGCGGGGTCGCGCGGCCCAGGCTCGCCGAGCAGCTTCTTGACGGCCTTCTTGCAGTTGTCCTGGGGGACGAACAGGCTGCCCGCGGGGCCTGGCCCGGAAGGCTTCAGGATCGTCGTCCCCGAGCTGCCGCCGATCGCGGCCGAGATCGCGAGCTGAGGCAGCATGAAGCCGCCCATGTCGCTGACCATCGCCTTCGGGGCGTTCCAGGCGATCCACGGGCCGCGCAGGAAGTTGATCGGCGCCCGCCACGGACTGGTGAGGCGCTGTTTGATCCCGTTCACGACCTGTTGCTGGCGCAGCGCCCGGTCGGTGTCGTCGCCGACGTCCTGCTTGCAGGCCGGGCTGCCGGTGGGCAGCACCTCGTTCCGAATCCGCGAGTAGGCGAGCGCGTGCACGCCGTCCAGAGTCTCCGTCTGATTGCGATCGAGGTTGAGGGTGATCCCGCCGTTGCTGGACCCGCCGTCGACCTTGCAGCGGATCTTCTGATGTGGCGTGATGCTGACGCCGCCGATCGAGTCGATGAACTTGGCGAAGCCGTCGAAGTCGAGGATCACGACGTGGTCGATGTTGATCCCGAGGAAGTTCTCGATCGTCTTGATCTCGAGCGGCGCGCCGCCAAAGGCGTAGGCGGCATTGATCTTCTGGTTGTCGTGACCCTCGATCGCGGCGTACGTGTCGCGAGGGATCGAGAGCTTCTCGAAGTGGCCACCGCCGGCCCGGATCAGCATCAGCGTGTCGGCCCGCGACGGCTGGCAGCTGCTCGGCGCCGGGTCTCCGTCCTTGGCGGCGGTGACGCACTTCTCCTTCGTGGCGTTCCCCGCCTCATCAGGGGCGCCGGTCGGCCGCACGTCGGTGCCCATGACGAGAATCGTCTGCGGGAAGGCGACCATGAACGGGCCGCCGCCGACCAGCTGCTTGGCCTGATCGTTGAGCTTGCCCTTCTGGATCTGAGCGCTGACGAAGAAGAGAACCACGCTGAGCAGCAACCAGGCGGCGGCTGCGATCAGCACCCACTTCACGATCCGCCACCACCGCGGCCGCTCCCCCGAGCCACGGACGGGGCGGCCCTCGCCGCCGCCGGAGCCGCCTCGCCCGAGACGCTCGCGGACACCGCCGAGGTTCGCGCCCCGGAGCTTCGAAAAAGGGTTGCGGCTCGAGCGATAGACGCGGTAGGAGGGCTCGTCGCCACTGCTGCGGGAGGGTCGCTTCGAGCTCCGCTCGGGGTCGCTTGACGAGCCCTCGGAACGGGTCGAGGGCCGCTCCGCGCGGGCCTTGCGGCTCCCGCGTCCCGAGCGGTAGACGTTGTATTCCGGCCGGTCGGGCCGCTCCTCGTCCCCGGGCGCCATCAAGGGGTAATACTGCCGTATGGCCTCCCGGATTCCGCGACCCGGCCCCCTGCCGGCCCCCGATCCCGCCGTCCACCCCCGGTCGGTGCCGTCCTTCGCCGGGTCATCCTGCGGCCGGTGAGCGACACCGAAACGATCGGCGTCGACCTCGGGGGCACGAAGATGCTCGTCGGGGTGGTCGGGAAGGGCATGAGTGTTCTGCACCGCAACGTTGCCGCCTCTCACGGGCGGACCCAGGAGCAGGTTCTGGACCTGCTCGAGCGCGAGCTGCGGGCCGCGATCGCGGCCCGCCCGCAGGCTGCCGCCGTTGGCCTTGGCGTGCCCTGCACGATCGATCGCGGGCGCGGCGTCTGCCTCAACTCCGCGCACCTGCCGCTCGCCGACATCGCGCTGCGAGACGTCGTCGCCGAGCGCATCGGCCTGCCCGTCTCGATGGACAACGACGCGAACGTCGCCGTGCTCGCCGAGCACCGCCATGGCGCCGCCCGGGGGAGCACGAACGCAGTCCTGATGACGATCGGGACGGGCATCGGCGGGGCTTTAGTCATCGGCGGTGAGCTCTATCGGGGCTCGAGCGGCGCGGGCGGGGAGTTCGGCCACGCCGTGCTCTACGAGGACGGCCCGGCATGCGGCGGCGGCTGTTCCAACCACGGCTGCGCCGAGATCTACGTCTCAGGCCCCGCTCTCGCCCGCGCGGCCGCCGCGGCCGCCGAGCAGCAGCCGGACTCGGACCTCGGGCGGATGCTGAGCGAGCACGCAGCCCTCGACGGAGCCGCGGTCACCGCGGCGGCCCGCGCCGGCGATCCCGCCGCGGTCGCCGCCTGCGAGCGCGTCGGTCGCGATCTTGGCGCCGTGCTCGTCGGGCTCGCCAACACCTTCGATCCCGACGTGATCGTGATCGGCGGCGGCGTGGCCGCGGCCGGCGAGTTGCTCCTCGGGCCGGCCCGCGAGCAGCTCCGGCGCCGCGCTCTGCCGCCCCAGAACGAGGTGCCCGTCGTGCTCGCCGAGCTCGGCCCCGAGGCCGGCATGATCGGCGCAGCAACGCTCGCCCTCGAGGAGCTCGAGGGAAGCAGGACGGTTCTCTGATGGCGGGCCGGCTGACCGTCTGTCCGACGCCGATCGGCAACCTCGGCGACATCACGGAGCGAGCCCGCGCAGCGCTCGCCGACGCCGATGTCGTCGCCTGCGAGGACACGCGCCGAGCCGGCCGCCTCTACGAACTGCTCGAGATCCCCACGCCGCGGCTCGTCTCCAACCACGAGGGCAACGAAGAGGATCGCTCGGGCCAGCTCGCGCAGGCGATCGAGCGCGGCGCCAAGGTCGTGCTGATCAGCGATGCGGGCACGCCGTTGCTCTCTGATCCCGGCTACCGGCTGATGCAGGCCTGCATCGAGCGCGATCTCGATATCGAGGTGCTGCCGGGGCCGACCGCAATCACGACGGCGCTCGTTGCCAGTGGCCTGCCGCCGGGCCGCTGGCGCTTCGAAGGCTTTCTGCCGCGCCGCGCCGGCGAGCTCGAGCGCGTGTTGCAGTCGACCGACACGGTCGTCGCCTTCGAGTCGCCGCGCCGGCTGCCCGCCTCCCTGCGGGCGCTCGCCGCCCTCGCGCCCGACCGCCCGGCCGCGATTTGCAGGGAGCTGACGAAGCTTCACGAGGAGGTGGTCCGCGGGACCCTCGATGAGCTCTCGCGGCGCTTCCGCGGCGACGACGTGAAGGGCGAGATCGTCGTCGTGATCGCGCCCTCGCGCAAGCGTGCAGCGTCGCCCGACATCGCCTTTGCCGTCGACGCCCTACGCCGGCTCGTCCAGTCCGGAGCCCGGCCGCGTGCCGCGGCCGGGGTCGTCGCAGCGCTCACGGGGACCGCCCCGAACGACCTCTATCGCGAGCTCACCGGCCGCGAGCCCAGGGTTTGAGCCCCGCCGCGCCAGCGGAACTCGGCCGCGGGGTGATCGTCGCCGACGGTGCTTCGGCGCCGGAGCAATGGTCGTCGGCGCCGCGGATCAGGCTTGGCCCCGAGCTCGCCACCGCTCCGCCGACGGCCGCGGCGGCAGCCGAGGAGCTGCGCGGGCACTGGCTCGAGCGCAGGCCCATCGTCGTCGAGCTCGGGCTCGATCCGGCCCACGTCCGCGAGCCGGCGTCGATCGAGCGCCCGCCGTACGGGCTGAGCGCGCGCTTCGAGCTGCCCGGCGACCTGCTCCACCACCTGATCTGGGCGAACAACTACGACGCTCGCGAGCCCGGGGAGCTGATCTGGTGGTGGTCGGCGAAGGCGGCCCGCTTGGGCGCGGCGGCTGCGGATGAGGCCGACGTGACGCTGCCCGACGGGCGCCCCGCGTGGGTCGACGGTGGGCCCCGCTGGAGCGTCCCGCAGCTTGCCGAGCCCGTCGTCCACGGAGCAACCGTCGAGGTCGGCCGGCTCGAGCCGATCGGTCCCGTCGAGCAGCCGCCCGACGGCGTCGCCGGGATCGACCTCGCCGACGATCAGCGGCGCGCCGTCAACCACCACGGCGGGCCCGTCCGTGTGATCGCGCCGGCCGGATCGGGGAAGACGCGCGTGCTCACCGAACGCATCCGCTACCTGCTCGGCGAGCGCGGCTACGACAAGGACGGCCTGATCGCGGTCGCCTACAACAAGGAGGCGCAGCGCGAGCTCGAAGCTCGCCTCTTCCGCCTCGCCCCGCAGACGCGCACGCTGAACTCGCTGGGCTATCGGATCGTCGCCGCCCATCGCGGCGGCAGACCGCCGCTCTTGACCGAGCCGGACGCGCGGCGGGTCGCCGAGGAGGTCTTCCCGATCCCGCGGCAGCGGCGCACCAACACCGATCCGATCGGCCCCTACATCGACGCGCTGACGCTCACTCGCCTCGGCCTCCAGGAGCCCGAGGAGGTCGAGGGCGGTCGCGACGACGTGCCCGGCTTCGCCGATGGCTTCGACGCCTACCGTGAGCGACTCGCGGCGCGCGGCGCGGTCGACTTCGACGAGCAGATCTACGGCTCGCTCGAGGCGCTGCTTCATGACGGTCGCTTCCGGCGCCGGATGCAGGCCGAGCACCGCCATCTGCTCGTCGACGAGTTTCAGGACCTGACGCCGGCGCACGTCCTCCTCATCCGGCTCCTGGCAATGCCCGAGTTCGACGTCTTCGGCGTGGGCGACGACGATCAGACGATTTACGACCACGCCGGCGCCGACCCGCGCTTCCTCGTCGATTATGGCGAGTACTTCCCCGGTGCCGAGGCGACGGCGCTCGAGGTCAACTATCGCTGCGCGGTGCCGATCGTCGATGCGGCTCGCACGCTGCTCGGCTACAACCGCGTGCGCGTCGTCAAGGAGATCCACGCGCGGGAGGGCGCCGACGCGAGCGAGCAGGCGCTGCGGATCGAGACGCACGGAGCGACCGCGGCCGCTGAGAGCGCCGTCCGGATCATCCGGGAGTGGCGTCAGGCGGACGATGTCGATGCCGACCGGATCGCCGTGCTGGCGCGGGTCAACTCGCTGCTGCTGGCGCCCCAGATCGCGCTGTGGTCGGCGGGCGTGCCGCTGCGCAGCTCGGTCCGGCCCGACGTCCTCGAGCGCACCGGCGTCGCCGCAGCGCTTGCGTGGATTCGCGTCGCCGTCGATCCCGAGGGCCTGATCGGCGCCGACCTCGAGGCGATCCGCCGCCGCCCGAGCCGCGGCTTCCCCAACTGGATCAGCAAGTGGTTCGCGAACTGCCGCTCGCTCGAGGACCTGCGCGTCGTCGGGCAGCGGATCGACGACGAGCGGGTCGCCGGCCGCGTCGGCGAGATGGCCGATGACATCGAGATGCTCGCCGCGCAGGCCCGGGCCGGTGGCGACGCCCGCTCGCTGCTCGAGCTCGTCCGCGACCGGGTCGGCCTCGGCGGGGCGATGGAGATGCTCGACGGCTCCAAGGGGACACAGGCGAGCGCCTCCCACCTCGACGACCTCGAGGCGCTGATCCAGGTCTCCGACCTGCACGGCGACCCGAACACGTTCGAGCCCTGGCTCCGGGCCTCGCTCGAGGAATCGTCCGGGAGCGAGGGCGTGACGCTTTCGACCGTGCATCGCGTCAAGGGGCGCGAGTGGGACCGGGTCGTCGTCTTCGGCGTCACCGAGGGCCTGCTGCCGCACCGGCTGAACGCTGACTGGGAGTCCGAACGGCGGGTCCTGCACGTCGCGATCACGCGCGCGATCGACCGCTGCGTAGTGCTCGGCGACGAGAGCCGCCGCTCGGCCTTCCTCGACGAGCTCACCGGGGTAGCGGCCGAGCCCGCGACGGCGCCCTCGCCAGTGCTCGCAGCAGCAGCTGGCGGCGGTGCCCGCAGCCGGCGGGCGACACCGGCGCGGCCGGCGCCCGACCTGAACGGCCACCCTGACGCGCCGGCCGCCTCGGAGGCGCTGCGACGGTGGCGAACCGAGCGCTCGGACGCCGACAGCGTTCCCGCCTTCGTCGTGCTCAGCAACCGCCAGCTCGACGGCATCGCCGTTGCGATGCCCGCCGACTCCCGCGAGCTGCTCGCCTGCGAGGGGATCGGTCCGACGAAGCTCGAGCGCTACGGCGACGAGATCCTCGCCGCCGTCGACTCGGCGCGCAGCTGAGGCTTAGAGGCCGGCTCAAACCCCCCGGGCACACGCTGGTTCTGAGACGGCCTCCTACTCGGGCGCTGGGGGCGCGGCGTGCCCCCGGGCGCGCAGCCAGCCACCGATCGCGCCGAAGGCGGAGCCGAGGATCGCGAACAGCGGTACCAGCAGGATCGCCGGGTGCGGCAGGTCGGTCTTCGGGTCGGCACCGCTGATCTCGTGCGCGAGCAGGACGCCGGTTGCGAACAGCGTCCCGCCGAGGACGCCACGCTTGGCGCCGGCCCCCGGCCCGACGTGATCGAAGCCGGCGCCGATGCCGCCGACGATCGCGAGCACCGAAAGGATCGCGTAGGCGGCGGCCGAGACGCCGAGGAAGTATCCAGTCAGGCCTCCGAACAGAAGGGGTAGGACGATCGCAAGCAGTACCTGGATCGATCGAGGGTGCTCTTCGAGCAGCGGTGGCTTGTTCATCGGTTCCTCCCGGGCGGTCTGTTTGTCGGGGCTTCGTATCATCCAGCACGAGGATGGAGAGGAGAGCTGCGATGGAGACGATGAGCCCGCTCGATGCGTCGTTCCTGCATATCGAAAACAGCGTCACGCACATGCATATCGGCTCGGTCGGGATCTTCGAGGGTCCGGCGCCGGGACGCGGCGAGGTAACGAAGGCGGTCGCCGCGCGGCTGCCGGCGGTGCCCCGCTACCGGCAGCGCGTCCGCTTCGTCCCGCTCGCCCTCGGCCGCCCGGTCTGGGTCGACGACCCTCATTTCCGGCTCTCCTACCACGTGCGGCGCACCGCCCTGCCGAGCCCGGGTGGAGCCGAGGAGCTCCGGCGGCTCGTCGGCAGGGTGATGTCGCAGCAGCTCGATCGCGACAGGCCGCTGTGGGAGATGTGGGTGGTCGAGGGCCTCGGCGACGGTCGCTGGGCGGTGATCTCGAAGACCCATCACTGCATGGTCGACGGCGTCTCGGCGACGGATCTGCTCAGCGTTCTGCTCGATTCGAAGGCGGACGAGCACCACGCGCAGGAGGAGGGCGAGTGGAGCCCGGCGGCCGAGCCGAGCTCGGCCGAGCTCGTCTCGCACTCGCTTGCGCTGCGTGCGGGCAGTCCGAATGAGGCGCTGCGCACCGCGCTGTCTGCGGTCCGGGGTCCGCGGCGGGTCGCCCGCGAGGCGCTGCGGGCCGGCAAGGGCCTGACGAGCCTCGGCTCGTTGCTGCGGCCGACGGACGCGAGCTCGCTCAACGGCCCGATCGGGCCGCACCGGCGCTGGGACTGGGCCCGAGGCAGCCTTGCCGACGTGAAGCGGATCCGTGAGCGCCATCCGGCGACGGTCAACGACGTGGTCCTGACGGTGATCGCGGGCGGCTTCCGGCGCCTGCTCGAGGGGCGGAGCGAGGCCGTCGCCGACCGCACGCTGCGCACCCTCGTCCCGGTCTCCGTTCGCGCCGAACACGAGCACGGCACCTACAACAACAAGGTCTCGGCGATGTTCGCCGAGCTCCCGGTAGGGATCGAGGATCCGCTCGAGCGGCTCGCCTCCGTGCACGAGCAGATGCAACACCTGAAGCACTCCGGCCAGGCGGTCGCCGCGGAGCGCCTGACCGCGCTCGGTGGCTTCGCGCCGGCAATGCTCCTCTCGCTCTCGGGCCGGGTGGGCACGCGGCTGCCGCAACATTCGGTGAACACCGTGACGACCAACGTTCCCGGCCCCCAGCAGCCGCTCTATTTGGCCGGCAGCAGGATGCTCGAGGCGTTCCCCTTCGTGCCGCTCGGCGGTTCGGTGCGCATCGGAATCGCGATCTTCTCCTACGATGGCGCGATCAACTTCGGCGTCACCGGGGACCTCGACACCACCGCTGACATCGACGTGTTGACGCGAGGCATCGAGGCGTCGATCGCCGAACTCGCGGGCAGCGCCTCGGCCGAGGACCGCCGGCCCGCCCCGACGCCGGGCTGAGGCGGCCGCCGGCATCGCCCTGCCTGTGGCGATTCCGGGGCGCTCGGGGCTGCATCTGATCCTCCCGGCGCTCATGCCGTACTACGTCACCACGCCGATCTACTACGTCAACGCCGAGCCGCACCTCGGCCATGCGTACACCTGCATCGCCGCGGACATCCTCGCCCGGCACAAGCGCCAGCGCGGCGAGGACGTGTTCTTTCTGACCGGCACCGACGAGCACGGCGAGCCGGTCGCGCAGGCGGCCGAAGCGCTCGGCCTGACGCCGCGTGAGCTCGCCGACCGCAACTCGCAGCGCTTCCGCGACCTGATGCCGAAGATCAACGTCTCCAACGACTTCTTCATCCGCACCTCCGACCCCGAGCACGAGGCGGCGGTCGGCAGACTCGTGCAGCTCGTCCACGACAACGGCTTCGTCTACGAGGGCACCTACGAGGGCTACTACTGCCCGCGCTGCGCCGACTTCAAGTCCGAGCAGGAGATGGGTCCCGGCCACACATGCCCGATTCACGAGATCGAGCTCGTCTGGGAGACCGAGCAGAACTGGTTCTTCAAGCTCTCCGCCTTCCAGGAGCGGCTCGAGCAGCTCTACGCGGATCGCCCCGACTTCGTCCAGCCCGGCTTTCGTGCCAACGAGGCGCTCTCGTTCATCAAGAGTGGTCTGCGCGACGTCTCGCTCTCCCGAGCACGGCTGCGGTGGGGCGTGCCCATCCCATGGGACCCCGAGCAGGTCGTCTACGTCTGGTGGGACGCGCTCCTCAACTACTACTCGGCGCTCTCCTATGCGCGTGAAGGCGAGGATCTGACCGAGCGCTTCTGGCCCGCCAACTACCACGTGATGGCCAAGGACATCATCAAGTTTCACGGGGTCTACTGGCCCGCATTCCTGATGGCGGCTGGGCTCGAGCTGCCCGAGCACCTGTACGTCCACGGATTCCTGCTGATGGGCGAGCGCAAGATGTCGAAGTCGCTCGGCAATGTCCTCGACCCGTTCGAGGTGATCGATCGCTTCGGCGCCGACGCGCTCCGCTTCTACTGCTTCCGCGAAGTCAGCTTCGGCCAGGACGGCTCGATCAGCCCGGCCGGCTTCGAGTCGCGCTACGAGAGCGAGCTCGCCAACGACTACGGCAACCTCGCCTCGCGAACGCTGGCGATGATCGACCGCTACCGCGACGGCGTCGTGCCCGAAGCCGAGATCGACGCGGCACTGGCCCAGGGCTCCGATGGCCTCGAGGGCGCTCGAGAGCACGGTCTCCGGGTTGCTCGACAACGCCGAGATCACGCAGGCGCTCGAGGCGGTCTGGTTGCGCGTCCGGCGCCTCAACCGCTACGTCGAGGAGAGCAAGCCCTGGGAGCTGGCCAAGGACGAGGCGCGCGCCGGCGAGCTCGACCGCGTGCTCTACAACCTCGCCGAGGGGCTGCGCATCGTCACCCTCGCGCTCTACGCCTACATGCCCGAGGCGACGGCGAAGCTGCTCGCGGCGCTCGCCGAGGAGCGGACCGAGCTGTGCGCGTTCGGCTCGCGCGGCGGCGGCCAGCGGACCGAGCGAATCGAGCCGCTCTTCCCGAAGCTCGAGAAGCTCGAGTCGTAGGCACCGTTGTCGGCGTGACGGCTGCGCTCTCGATCCACGAGCTCGCGAAGACCTATCCGGGCGGCAAGCAGGCGCTCAGTGACGTCGGACTCGAGGTCGGCGAGGGCGAGCTCGTCGGCCTGCTCGGGCCGAACGGCGCCGGCAAGTCGACGCTGACGAAGATCGCGTGCGGGCTCGTCCGGCCCAGCGCCGGCTCGGCCGTCGTCCTCGGTGAGCCCGCCGGAACCGCCGCCGCCAGGCGGGCGACGGGTTATCTGGCGGAGCTCTTCCGTTTCCCCGTCTGGCTCTCGGCGCTCGAGCTCCTCGACCTGCACCAGCGCCTCGCCGGCTCGGCGGGAGGGAGCCGCGAGCGCGAGGAGCTGCTCGAGCTCGTTGGGCTTGCCGACGCGCGCGAGGTGCGGGTCGGCGCGATGTCGAAGGGCATGCAGCAGCGGCTCGGGATCGCGCAGGCGATGGTGGGCTCGCCGCGACTGCTGCTCCTCGATGAGCCGACCAGCGCACTCGATCCCGCGGGCCGGCGCGTCGTCCGCGAACTGCTCGTCGAGTTGCGGGCGCGAGGGGTGGGCGTGTTGCTCAACTCGCACCTGCTCGGTGAGGTGGAACTGGTCTGCGACACCGTCACGATCATCGACTCCGGCCGGGTCGTCGCCGCCGGGGCACCCTCCGAGCTCGCCGGTCAGCGCGCGGTCGAGGTGGAGACCGATGCCGGGGTGGTGCGCCGTGAGGGGCTCGGCAGGGACGCCATCCCAGCGCTCGTCCGCGAGCTCGTCGCCGCCGGCCGGGACGTCTATGAGGTGCGCACCGTCGGCACCACGCTCGAGGACGCCTACGTCGAGGTCGTTTCCGGCGGCGACGCGCGGCTGCGGGAGACTCCGTGAGCGCGCCGGCTGCGCTGCGGGGTGGGTCCGTCGGCCAGGGCCTGACGATCGTTCGCTACGCCCTGCTCGAGAGCCTGCGCAGGCGCGTGCTGCCGGTCGTCGCCGTGCTCACCCTCGCCTTCCTGATCCTCTACTGGGCCGGCGCCCACTTCGCCTTCAAGGAGGTCGGGCACAACGGCCACCTGGGCTTTCAGGGCCAGATCGACGACGTCAGCCTCGCCGGCGCGACGCTGCTCGGCCTGGCGATGTTCGCGACGCTCTTCCTCGGCGCCGTGATCGCCACCTTCCTGACGCTCGGGGTGATCCGCGGCGACGCCGAGTCGGGCCTGCTGCAGCCGATCGCAGTCCGCCCGGTGAGCCGCGAGATGATCCTCTTCGCACGCTTCGCGGCCGCCGGGGCCGTGTCCGTCGTCTACGTGCTGGTCGTCTTCGTCGCGGCGATCCTGATCACGAAGGCGACGGGCGGCTGGACTCCCGACCGGCCGGTTGCCGCCTGCCTGCATCTGGCCGGCGCCGCGCTCGTCCTCACCTGCATCTCGGTGCTCGCCTCCGCCTTCACGTCCTCGACCGCCCAGGGCATCACGGTCCTGATGTTGTTCGGCGCCGGGTTGACCGCGGGCCTGCTCGGTCAGATCGGCGACACGCTCGACTCGTCGACGCTCGTCGACCTCGCCAACTTCGCCGGCAAGGTGCTGCCGTTCGAGGCGCTCTACCAGGGCGGGCTCTACGACCTGACCGCGGACATCAGCGGCACCACCGGCTTCATCCTCTCGCTCGGCCCGTTCGGCGGCGCGGCCGAGGCGGGTGTCGGGCTCTTCCTCTTCGCGGCGGTCTACTGCGGCGTGATGCTCGCGGTTGCGGCGGCCGTCTTCCGGCGCCGCGACCTGTAGCTGCGCTTGTGGCTCAGCTCTCGAGCGGCTTCTCGGGTTGGACGCCGGCGCTGAGCAGCGTCCCGGCGAGCATCTCGTAGTGGCCGGCGAGCATGCAGAGTTCGATCAGTTCCGGGTGGGTCAGATACTCGCTGACGCGGGCCCAGGTGCCGTCGCCGACGAAGCGGTCGTTGTGGAGCTCCTCGACGAGCTGCAGGATCGCCGCCTGGCGTCCCGTCCAGCCGCTCGCCTCGGGGCCCGCGGCGACCCGCTCGATGTCGGCCGGCCGGAGCCCGGCCTGGCCGCCGATGCGGACGTGGTGGTCCCACTCGTAGCGGCAGCGGGTCAGATAGGCGACGCGCAGGATGACGAGCTCGGTGTCGATTCGCGGGAGCTTGCCGCGCGGCATCAGCCGTCCCGCGAAGGGCAGCCAGGAGACGAGCAGCTTCGGGTGACGGGCAAGCGTCGTGAAGATGTGCGGCGGCGGGCCGCCGACGGCGCGACCGGCGAACCAGATCAGCGGCCGGATGAGGACGTGGATCTCCTCGTTCGAGGCGGGCGGGATACGGGGCGTGGGCTGCTCGAGCCAGTGTTCGGGATCGATGCCGCTCGGCGCCGGCGCAGGTGCGGGGTCGCTCATCCTCCGAGCATAACCCCGAATCGGGCGGCGCCTGCATACATACTGCGAGCGATGATCGATAGCCACGCGCACCTCGGATCCTGCGAGCCCCCCGACGAGGACCTCGTCGGCGGCGCCGCCGAGGCGGGGGTCCACAGGATCCTCACCGTCGGCATGGACGAGGCCTCGAACCGCGCGGCGATCGCTGCCGCGCGAGAGCACGGGGCTGTCTTCGCCGCGATCGGCCGCCACCCGAACGCCGCCGCCGGCTTCGACGACGATGCCGCCGCCGACCTCCGCGAGCTCGCCGCCGACCCGCACGTCCGCGCGATCGGCGAGACGGGGCTCGACTACTACCGCGAGGGAGCCCCGAAGGGCGACCAGCTGCGCGCCTTCGAGACGCAGATCGCGATCGCCCGCGGCACCGGGCTGCCGATCGTGATCCACGTGCGCGACGGGGCCGGGGTCGAGGACGGGGCTGCGGTCGCCGACTGCTTCGAGCTGCTCGCCGCCGAGGCCGAAGGGGTCGAGGTGATCCTCCACTGCTTCAGCGCCGGCCCGCGACGAGCGCAGGAGGCGGTCGACCGTGGCTGGTACGTCTCCTTCGCTGGGAACGTCACCTATCCGAAGTCGGAGGCGCTGCGCGAGGCGGCGGCGCTGGTCCCCGACGAGCTGCTGCTGGTTGAGACCGACAGCCCCTACCTGGCGCCGCAGCCCGTGCGCGGCAAGCGCAACGAGCCCGCCAACGTCGTCATGACGGCGGCCGTCGTCGCCGAGGCGCGCGGCGCCGATCCGGTCGCCCAGGAGGCGGCGATCGAGGCAAACGCGGCGAGGCTCTTCCGCTGGTGATGGTGCGGCTCGGGCAGAATTTCCTCGCCGACCCGAACCTGCTCGACGCGATCCTCGCCGACGCCGCGCTCGAGCCCGGCGACGTCGTGCTCGAAGTCGGCGGCGGCGAGGGGGTGCTGACCAAGCGCCTTGTCGAGAGCGGTCGCCGCGTGCACTTGATCGAGCTCGACGAACGGCTGCGGCCCGAGCTCGAGCCGATCGAGGCAGGCAACGAAGGGCTCGAGATCACCTGGGGCGATGCGATGCGGGTCGATCTCGGGGCGCTCGAGCCGCCGCCGACCGCGATGGTCGCCAACCTGCCGTACTCGGTCGCGACGCCGCTGATCCTGCGGACGATCGCCGAGCTGCCGACGCTGGCGCGCTGGACGGTGATGGTGCAGCGTGAGATCGCCGAGCGCCTGCGTGCGCGGCCCGGCAGCCGCACCTACGGCTCGCCGAGCGTCGTCGTGCAGATCTCCTGCGAGGTGCGGATGTTGCGTACGGTCGATCCCGCCGTCTTCGTCCCGCGCCCGCGGGTCGACTCGGCGTTGCTGGCGCTGCGCCGGCGACCGGGCGTCGAGCTCGATGCACGTAGCGCCGAGCTGATCCGCGACTGCTTCGCCCACCGGCGCAAGGCGATCCCGCGCTCGCTCGAGCTCGCCGCCCGCCGTCGCGAGCGCGAGGCGCTCGATGCGGGCGAGCCGGTCCCGCGGCCGCGGCCGGCGGAGCTGAGGCACGCGGCTCGCGAGGCTCTGCGCGGCCTCGGCATGCCCGAAGATGCGCGGGCGGAGATGTTGCCGCCGACCACCCACCTCGAGCTCGCACAGCAATTGCAGTGATCGCCCCGGCGAAGCTCAACCTCTGCCTCTACCTCGGCGGCGTTCGCGAGGATGGTCTGCACGAACTCTGCTCGGTTTTCGCGCCCCTGCAGCTGGCGGACCGCTTCACCGTCGAGGAGCTCTCCGGTGGAGCCGCCGATGAGGTCCTCTGCGAGGGCGTCGTCGGGCCGAACCTCGCGGCCGAGGCGCTCGCCGCCCTCCGCGATGCGGGCTGGCGGCGGGCTCCACTGCGGATCACGATCGAGAAGCGGGTCCCCGTTGCGGCCGGCCTCGGCGGCGGCAGCGCCGATGCGGCCGCAGTGCTGCGGCTCGCCGCCGGCGAGGTCACGGGGATCGAAGAGATCGCCGTCGACCTCGGCGCCGACGTCCGCTCACAGCTCCGGCCCGCCCTCGCGCTCGTCGAGGGCTCGGGCGAGCTGATCACGCCGCTGCCGGCGGCCGGGGAGTGGGGATCCGTACTTGTTCCCGATCCGCGCGGGCTGAGCACGGCCGAGGTCTACGCGGAAGCGGATCGGCTCGGGCTCTGCCGTGACCGGGCCGCGCTCGCCCTCGCTCGCGATCGGCTGCTCGCGGCCGCGGTCGAGGGCGCCTCGCCGCTCTCCTACGCGGAGCTGCTCGTCAACGACCTCGGCGAGGCCGCGATCTCGCTGCGGCCCTCGATCGCCGAGGCACTCGACGCCCTGCGCGAAGCCGGCGCCGACCACGTGCTGGTCACCGGCTCCGGCCCGACCGCCGTCGGGTTGTTCGAGGACTTCGCAAAGGCCGACGCGGGTGCGTCTCGGCTCGGCCCGCGCTACTCGAACGCGATCGTCACCGGCCCGGCGGCGGCAGCTCGCGGCTGAGCCGGGTCGGGGCCGAGCGATGCACCTGCCGAAGGACGCAAAGGGCCGCGCGAAGCTGGCGCTCGCGATCGTCGCCGTCGCCGTCGTCTACTTCCTCTACAAGCGCTTCTTTCCGTCCATCCACCCGCAGGAGGTGCTCGATGACGTCTCAAAAACCCTCGGGCAGTGGACGTACCTCGTCGTCACGCTCTTCGCCTTTCTCGAGACGGGCGCTTTCGTCGGGCTGATCGCGCCCGGCGAGACCGTCGTCGTGATCGCCGGGGCGATCGCCGGGCAGGGGACGACGAGCGTGCTCCTGACGATCGCCCTCGTCTGGCTCGGGGCGTTCGCCGGTGACACGGCGTCCTTCCTGCTCGGCCGGCGACTCGGCCGCGGCTGGGTGCTCGAGCACGGCCCGCGGCTGCGGATCACGCATGAGCGCTTCGCCCAGGTCGAGGCGTACTTCGACCGTCACGGCGGCAAGACGATCCTGATCGGGCGCTTCATCGGGCTCGTCCGGGCGCTGGCGCCGTTCGTCGCCGGCAGCTCCGGGATGCGCTACCGGGCGATGGCCCCGTACAGCATCCTCGGCACCGGCCTGTGGGCCTCGTTCTTCACCCTGCTCGGCTACTTCGCGGCGCAGAACCTCGACGCCGTCTTCAACGCTGCCGAGCGCGGCTTCTTCTGGTTTGCCGTGCTCGTCGGTGCCATCGTCTTCGTGATCGTCGCGGTGCGCTGGCTGCGCGTTGCCGAGAACCGCGAGCGCGCGGTCGCCGAGATGGAGCAGCGCAGTTGGTTGCGGCCGCTGCTCCGCCTCGCCCCGCAGGCCCGCTTCCTCTACGAGCGGCTCACGCCGGGCGGGCTCGGGATCGAACTGACCGCGCCGCTTGCGGCGCTCGCCGTCGGCAGCTTCGTCTTCTTTGCCTACGCGATCGTCCTCTCGGGTGACCCGTCCCCGACCCCCGGCGATCAGACCGCGATCGACATCGTCGACAGCATCCGGGCCGGGTGGCTGACCGAGGTCGCGAAGGTGATCACGGCGCTCGGCTCGAGCGTGGTCGTGATCCCAGTCACCTTGGCCGCGGTCGTCGCCCTCGCCCGAGGCGGCCACCGGACCGAGATGTTGATCCTGATCGCCTCCATGGTGATCATCCTGCTCGGCTCGCACGAGGCGAAGGCGATCGTCGACAGGCCGCGGCCGCCGGATCCGCTCGTCCCGACCGAGTTCTCGTCCTATCCGAGCGGCCACGCCGCGCATTCGGTCCTCTACGCGTGGCTGGCGATCGCGGCGACGCTGCGTCTCCGGCCGGGCTGGAGCGGCGGCGCAGCTCTGCTCACCGGGGGGATCGTGCTGACCGCGCTGATCGGGCTCAGCCGCGTCTACCTCAACGCGCACTACATGAGCGACGTCTTCGGCGGCTGGGGGCTTGGCGTCTCGGCATTCGCGATTGCGACGGTGATCACCGTCGTCGTCGGCCACTTCAGGCAAAATCACTCCGATGCAGCCTGAGGTGATCGTCTTCTTGGGCGCCGGGCTGATCAGCCTGGTCGCCTTCACCACCTTGATTCTCGTCCCGGCGATCGGCTCGTTCGGGCGCGGCTGGGAGAAGGCGACCGCGGTGATCCTCTCGCTGATCGTCCTCGTCACGCTGATCGCGATCGGTATCGCGCTTGGCGTCGTGATCGTCTACTACTGGGACGACATCTCCGCGCTGTTCACCTGACCGCGCCCTCGGCCGGCCCGTGCCTCCGTACTATTTCGGCGGTGGCAGCCAAGCGCGGAGCCGAGGCACCGGCCCAGCGGAGTTCCTCGACGCCCTCGTCGGGGCGCGGATCGGCGCCCAAGGGCGATCTCGAGGCGCTCTCGGAGGCGATCGAATCCGGCGCCGGCCTGCCGGCCGTCGCGCGCGCTGCCGCCGCGGCGCTCGGTGCCAGCATCGCGCTGATCGACCGCTCGAGCGCCGTGCTGGCCGTCGCCGCCGCCTCGACCTCCGAGGAGGAGAAGCTGCTCGCCGCCGAGTCCGGGGTCGAGACGGCCGAGCTGCGGGTTGCCGACGCCGTCGTCGGCGAGTTGCGGATCCGCCCGCGCGGGAGCGGCGATCTGCCCGCCGCGACGGTGCGCATGGTCTCGACGCTGCTCGGGCTCGAGGTCGAGCGCGCGCGGGCGCCCGAGTGGGCGAGCGACGAGGCAGCCCACGACTTCGTCGCAGCGCTGCTCGAGCGGCGGCTTACGGATCCTGGCGACATCGTCGCGAGGGCCGCGGAGCTCGGCACCGATCTGGCGGGAGGAGGAGGCGTTGTCTACCTACGTGCGCATCCCGCGGCGGCACAGCCGGGCGAGTGGCGCGAGCGGCTGCTGATGCTGACCCTGCGCGCCGTCCGCGCTGGGGGCACGGGCGCGCTCGCCTACGCCTCGCACCACGATGCCGGTGAGGCGGGGGAGGTCGCAGCGGTGATCCCCACGGAGGGCGTCGAGCACCTGGCGCGGGCCGCGCATGAGGTGCAGAGCGAGCTCGACCATGCGCTGCAGGGCTTCGAGGTCACCGTCGGCTTCAGCCGCCAAGCGGACGGACCCGCCGAGCTCCACCGGGCCGGCAAGGAGGCGCTGCTCGCGGTCAACGTCGGCGAGGCCGAGGCTCGCTCGCCGCTCGCCTTCGAGGAGACGGGCTCCTACCGCCTACTGCTGCCGGCGATGAGCGAGGACCCCGGCGAGCTCGAGCGCTTCTACGACGAGACCGTCGCCCCGCTCGCCGGCTACGACGACCAGTACGAGACCGAGCTCGTCGCCACCGTCGAGGCCTACCTCGAGAACGACGGCAACGTGACGCCGACCGCCGAGACCCTGTTCACCCACCGGCACACGGTCCGCTACCGGCTCGAGCGCGTCCGCGACCTATCCGGCCACGACCTGAGCTCGACCGAGGGCCGCGAGAAGCTCGGCCTGGGGCTGAAGGCGATGCGCGTCCTCGGCATCCCGTCCCCGCACGGCCCGGCGATGGAGTCGCGGGCCAAGCGGCGCAAGAACGCGGACTCGTAGTTCCGTCGTTGCAAGATGGGGGATCCGGACTTGAACCGGAATTCACGGCACCAAAAGCCGTTGTCTTGCCACTTAGACGATCCCCCACTGGGGCCTTCAGCCCGGATCTTCGCACTCTTCCGTCCGGGTCGCCTGCGAACATATGTTCGTGTTGGGTAAGGTCAGATCGTTCGACGAGAGGCAGTTGCGCGAGGCGGTCACGCAATCGCTCAGCTGGAGCGAAACGCTGCGCCGGCTGGGGATGTGTCACACCGGCAATAACCGGCTGACGATCAAGAAATACGTGGCCCAACTCGGAATCGACACCTCGCACTTCGACCCCGAGGCCGGCCGGATGCGTGCACTGCGCCGACCGTGCAAGCCGATTGATGAGGTTCTGGTCGAGGGTTCCACCTACAGCCGTGGGCACCTCAAGGAGCGTCTCTACAACGAGGGCCTCAAGGCGCGGAAATGCGAACTGTGCGGTCAGGGAGAGATCTGGAAAGGCGAGCGGATGAGCTTCATCCTCGACCACATCAACGGCGTCCGGGACGACAACCGCATCGAGAACCTCCGCATCGTGTGCGCCAACTGCGCGGCAACCCTGCCCACCCATTGCGGTCGGGTACTCAAGGTCCCGAAGGAGCCGCGACCGTGCGAGTTGTGCGCGGCGGACTTTCTTCCCAAGCACGCGAAGCAACGATTCTGCTCGCGCGACTGCGGTCAACGGGCCGGCGGGCGCATGGCCGGTGGTCGTGCGCTCCCTCAGCTGCGCAAGGTCGAGCGGCCTCCATATGAGGAGCTTCTCGCCGAGATCGAGGCGACCAGCCTCTCTGCCGTCGGGCGCAAGTACGGCGTCTCCCACAACGCGGTTCGCAAGTGGGTGCGCTGGTACGCGCTCGAGCGGGCGCGGGCGGAGGAAGAAGCTGCGTGACCGGGAGTCAATGAGTACGTGGGTCGGCGCCCGCGACTACGATGCCCCCGTGAGCGCGCCGACCGTCCTGATCATGGCCGCTGGTCAGGGGACGCGGATGAAGTCCGCGATCCCGAAGGTCCTGCACCCGGTCTGCGGGCGGCCGATGGTGGCCTGGCCGATCGCTGCCGCGCAGGAGGCGGGGGCTGGGCGGATCGTCGTCATCGCCTCGCCCGACCGCGACATCTCCGGCGCGTTGCCCGACGGGATCGAGTTCGCGACACAGGAGGTCGCCGACGGAACCGGAGGGGCCGTGCGCGCCGCCGCACAGGTGATCGCCGACTCGGAGACGGTGCTCGTGCTCAGCGGTGACGTTCCGCTGGTCTCGGCCGAGATGATCGAGGCGCTGCTCGCCGCTCACGCTTCCTCGGGCGCGGCTGCGACGCTCGTCACAGCCGTCCTCGACGACCCCGGCTCCTACGGGCGCGTCGTCCGCGGCGCCGGCGACGACGTCCTGAAGATCGTCGAGACCAAGGCCGACGGCGACGCCACCGCTGAGGAGCTGGCCCTGAAGGAGATCAACGCCGGCATCTACGCCTTCGACGGGCCCGCGCTCGCGGCGGCGCTCGATGCGATCAGCAACGACAACGCCCAGGGCGAGTACTACCTGCCCGACGTGCTCGGGCCGATCCGCGAGGCCGGCGGTCGCGTCATGCCCTTCGTCTCCGACGACCCGAACGTCATCGCTCGGGATCAACTCGCGCGTCGACCTCGCCGTCGTCGAGGGCGAGGCGCGACGGCAGATCCTCGAGCGCCACATGCTCGCCGGCGTCACCGTCGTCGACCCCGCCTCGACCTGGATCGAGATCGACGTCGAGATCGCATCCGATGTCCGCCTCGAGCCGGGCTGCACGCTGCTCGGCGCGAGCCGGATCGGGACCGGCACGGTGGTTGGGCCGCACACGACGATGATCGACGCCGAGCTCGGCACCGAGTGCAGCGCACCGCACTCCTACCTCGTCGAGTGCTCGGTCGCCGACCGCTGCTCCGTCGGTCCCTTCGCCTACCTGCGGCCGAAGGCGCGGCTCGAGGATGGCGCCAAGGCAGGCACCTTCGTCGAGATCAAGAACTCGGTGATCGGCGCCGGTACGAAGGTCCCGCACCTCTCCTACATCGGCGACGCCGACGTGGGGGAGGGCACCAACCTCGGCGCCTCGACGGTGACCGCCAACTACGACGGCTTCAACAAGAATCGGACGAAGATCGGCCGCAACGTGCGGACGAGCGTCGACACGACGCTCGTCGCGCCGGTTGAGGTCGGCGATGACGCATACACTGGCGCCGGTTCGGTGATCGACGAGGACGTGCCGCCAGGCGCACTCGGGATCGCCAGGCCGCGACAGCAGAACATCGAGGGCTACGCGGAGCGCAAGGCGGCCGCGCAGCAGGGCAGCAAGGAGCCGGACTGAAGGTGAGCACGCTGGAGGACCGTCCACGGGCGGAGAGCTCGCTCCCGCAGGAGTACACGAAGCGCCTCATGGTCTTCGGTGGCCGCGCATCGGGAACGCTCGCGTCGGCGATCGCCCAGCGCCTCGACGTCGACCTCGGCCAGGTCGACCTGCGGACCTTCTCGAACGGCGAGGTCTACTGCCGCTACGGCGAATCGATCCGCGGCGCCGACGTCTTCATCGTCCAGTCGACGGCCGCCAACGAGCGCACGGAGATGACTCCGAACGACGCGCTGCTGGAGCTGATGTGCATGATCGACGCGGCGCAGGGCGCCTCCGCGCATCGGATCATCGCCGTGATGCCCTGGTACGGCTACGCGCGGCAGGACAAGAAGTCGCAGCCACGCGAGCCGATCTCGGCCCGCGTCGTCGCCAAGACGCTGGAGGCGATCGGCGTCGACCGGGTGCTGACGATGGACCTGCACGCCGGCCAGGTCCAGGGCTTCTTCCAGGTGCCCGTCGACCACATGACCGCGATGCCGATGCTGACCCAGTGGTTCATCGACCAGCAGTTCGACGAGGACCTGGTGATCGTCAGCCCGGACGCCGGCCGCGTCAAGGTGGCGCGCAACTTCGCCCGCAAGGTCGGCTGCCACTGGGCCGTGATGGAGAAGGAGCGCCCCGCCCAGCAGGTCGCCGAGATCGGCTACGTGGTCGGCGACGTCGAGGGCAAGACGGCGGTGCTCGTCGACGACATGATCGACACCGCCGGGACGCTCTGCGCTGCGGCGAATACGGTGCTCGAGGAGGGCGCCGCTCGCGTCATCGCCTGCGCCACGCACGGTGTCTTCAGCGGCCCGGCCTTCGAGCGGCTCGCCTTCGAGAAGTCGCAGATCGAGCGGATCGTCGTCACCGACACGATCCCGCTCGCCGAGGGCGCCCCGCCGAACATCACGGTGCTCTCCACCGCGCAGACGCTGGCCGACTCGATCCGCCGCATCTTCACCGACGACTCGGTCTCCGAGATCTTCGCCGGCGAGAACCAGCTCTTCTGAAGTCCCGGCCCGCACGCCCTTGACAATCCCAATAGGTTGCTCCTGTGAGCTCGGCTGATCAGGGCGCGGTCACGGATGCAGGGACGGGGGAGAGGAAGCTTCCTCCGGGAACGACGATGGCGCTCGTCGCGATGGGCCTTGGCGTTTTCGTCATCGCCAACGACTTCACGGCGCTCAACGTCGCCCTGCCCTCGATCGAGAAGGACTTCGACGTCGACGTCGGCACCGCCCAGTGGGTGATCAACGCCTACGCGCTCGTCTTCGGCCTCGCGATCGTCACCGGCGGCCGGCTCGCCGACATGTACGGACGCAAGCGGATCTTCTTCATCGGCTGCGCCTTCTTCGCCAGCTTCTCACTGATCGGCGCGCTCGCACCCTCGATCGGCGTGCTCGTCGGCGCCCGCGTCGGCATGGGGATCGGCGGCGCCCTCACCTGGCCCGCCGTGCTCGGCATGACCTACGCCGCCCTGCCGCCGAGCAGGGCGGCGCTCGCCGGCGGCCTCGTGCTCGGCGTCGCCGGGATCGGCAACGCAGTCGGCCCGATGCTCGGCGGCGCCCTCGTCGAGCTGATCAGCTGGCGCGCGATCTTCTGGCTCAACATCCCGATCGCGGCGATCGCCGTCGCGGTCACCGCCGCCAAGATCCACCAGAAGGAGGATCTGCAGCAGGAGCGCGTCGACTGGCTCGGCATGGCGACCCTCTCGCTCGGCCTGCTGCTGCTGCTGCTTGGGCTCGACCAGGCGAGTGACTGGGGCTTCGGCGACCCGCGGATCATCGCCATGTTCGCCGGCTCGGTGATCTTCATCGGCCTCTTTGCGACGATCGAGCCGCGGCTCGGCAACCGCGCCCTCGTCCCCCGGGCGGTGATGCGCAACCCGAGCTTCCGCGCCGCGTGCCTGGCGACGCTGCTGATGTCCGCGGTCTTCTTCGTGATCGTCCTCTATGTCCCGCAGTTCCTGATCAAGATCCTCGGCTACTCGGCATTCAAGGCGGGCCTCGGCCTGCTGCCGATGATGGGGACCTTCGCGATCACCTCCTTCTATGCCGCCCGTCTATACGAGCGCTTCGGGCCCCGGATCGTGATCACGGCCGGCTCGGTGCTGCTCGTCGCCGGCACCCTCGCCCTCTCGTTCCTCTCGGACTCGGGCGGCTACAGCTCGCTCGTCGTCGGCCTGTTCATCACCGGGGTCGGAGTCGGGCTCTTCTACTCGGCGGTGACGACGGCTGCCGTCACGTCCCTGCCCGACTCGCAGTCGAGCCTCGCTGGCGGCCTCGTCTACATGTTCCAGATCGCCGGCGGTGCGATCGGCCTCGCCGCGATCACCACGATCTTCACCAAGGTCTCCGAGAACGACCTCGCGAGCAAGGCGGCGGATGCGGGGACGCCGCTGACCGATCACCAAGACGCGGTCCTGCATGGCGTGCTTGCCGGCACCGACGCGGCGGTCGCCGCGCTCGCTCAGCTGAGCAGCTCGGCGCAGGCAGAGATCGTTGCGATCGTCCGCGACTCGTTCGTCCACGGCCTCGACACCAGCCTCAAGGTCGTCGCGGCGGTCGCCTTCTGCGGACTGCTCGTCGCCGTCCGCTCCATCGCGGCGCGGCAAGGGCGCCGGCGAGCCGGAGCCGGCCCCGACGCGGAGCCGGCACCCTCGGGTATCACCCATCCCCGCGCCGCCGCCTGAGAGGCCGTCTCAAACCCCCTGGCCACGCGTTCTGAGACAGCCTCTGAGAGGATTCGTCCGATGAAGCCCGCCGCGCTCGACCGTTTCGAGTGGCTCGGCCGCAGCCCTGCCTGGGCGGCCGTCGCCGTCCTGCTGCTCTCGGTCGTCGGCGCGATCGCCGTCGCCACCTCGAACACGACGCTCCCCTTCGCGGAGGACATCCAGCGCCAGGGCCGGGCACTGATCGCGATCGCGACGCTCGCCGGCGGCTTGCCGGCTCGGGGATCCTCGCCGGGCTCGGCGCGATCGTCTCGATGATGGTCGCCGACCGCCGCAAGCGCTCCGGCGGCCAATGAGCCGCTCCGGCGCCGGGGCGCTTGCGCCGCATCGGCCACAAGGGGGCCGACGTGCTCGTCTCCGGGAACACGCTCGAGAGCTTCGAGGCGGCCGTGGGGTCGGCGTTGACATGATCGAGTTCGACGTCCTCCGCCTTGCCGACGGCGGCCCCGATCTGCCGGTCGCCGAGCGTTCGCCGCTCGTCATCGCCCATGACTGGCACGACGCGGGATCGCGGCAGCCGCTGTCGCTCGACGTGGCGCTCGAGGCGTTCACCCGCGCGCCGCTCGACGCGGTGGAGATCGACTGCGACTTGAAGCTTCCCGGCCGTGAGGAAGAGCTGGCCGCTGCGCTGCGCGCGCATGGTCTGCTCGAGCGGGCGATGGTCTCGACGATGTACCCCGAGAGCCTCGAGGCGCTGCGCCGGCTCGAGCCGGCGCTCCGCCGCGGCTGGACGTTTCCGAAGGTGACCCGGCCCTGGGACCGCAAGCCGCTGGCGCGACCAGCCGTGCTCGCCGCGTTGGCGATGATGAAGGCGCGGCTGCCGCGGAACCTTGCCGCGCGAGTCGAGCGCGTCGGGGCGAGCGCCGTCTGGGTCTACCACCCGCTGATCGGCCGGCGGCTCGTCGCGCGGGCGCACGAGCTCGGCATCGAGCTGATCGCCTGGACGGTCGACGACGCCGCCCGCGTGGCGGAGCTGCGGGAGCTCGGCGTCGACGGGATCTGCAGCAACGATCCGCGCCTGCTGGTGCCGTGAGCTGGTGCGCGCGGACCGCTTCTGGGTGCGCTTGCGGCGTCTGACCGAGCTTGCGGGGCGCGTCCTCTATCCTGCCGTCCCCCATGGCTACCAGCAGACCGACATTCAAGGTTTCCGAGCGCTCCGAGTTCGGCTCGCGCACGTCGCGCCGCCTACGTCGCGAGGGCCAGGTTCCGGGCGTCGTCTACACGTCCGGCGACGCCGCGCGGGCCTTCCAGGCCGACGCGCACGACATCACGCTCTTCCTCGCTGAGGGTCACGCCCTCTTTGACCTCGAGATCGAAGGCTCGGAGGCCGTTCCGGTCGTCGTCAAGGAGCAGCAGCGCCATCCCGTGCGCGGCGAGCTCGTCCACCTCGACTGCCAGCAGGTCGACCTCGCGATCTCGATCCAGTCCGACGTCGCCCTCGAGCTGGCCGGCACCGACGATGCTCCCGGCGTCAAGGAGGGCGGCATCCTCGAGCACATCCTCCGCGAGATCACCGTTTCTGCTCTGCCCACCGACATCCCCGACTCGATCGAATACGACGTCTCCGCGATGGTCATCGGCGACACGATCACGCTTGACGAGGTCTCCCTTCCAGACAACGTCACGCTCGTCGTCGACAACCCCGAGGAGTGGACAGTCGCGACGCTCAACCCGCCGCGGATCGTCGAGGAAGACGAGCCCGAGGTCGAGGAGGAGACCGAGCTCATCGGCGAGGGCGATGCCGCTGCCGAGGGTGGCGAGGAAGCCGCTGAGGAGAGTGGCGGCTCCGACGAGGGCGACGACGGCGGCGACGAGGGCTGAGCCGCTTGCTGGGCCCCTTCCGCCGCCGCCCGGCCGCGGATGAGGACGACTCCCGCGCCGCCGCGATGGACGCCCTGATCGTCGGGCTGGGCAACCCCGGCAGCAGCTACGCCGCCACGCGGCACAACGCCGGCTTCGAGGTCGCGACGCTGCTGGTCGAGCGCTGGGGCCTGCCACGGGCCAAGAAGAAGTTCGGTGGCCTGATCACCGACGGCCGTACGGGCCCGGGCGGGCCACGCGTCGCGGTCCTGCTGCCGCAGACCTTCATGAACGAGTCAGGGGACGCGGCCGGCCCCGCCCGCGGCAGCTTTGGGCTCGATCTCGATCGGGTGATCGCGCTGCACGACGAGATCGACATTCCCTTTGGCGAGGTGCGGACGAAGCTCGGCGGCGGGATCGCCGGGCACAACGGTCTTCGCAGCCTCGACCGCGGCCTCGGCGGCCGTGACTTCTGGCGCGTGCGGATCGGCGTCGGCCGGCCGGACAGCTCCGATCCCGAGGTTGTCTCGAGTTACGTCCTCGGCCGCTTCCGCGAGGATCGGGAGAGCGTCCGCGCGCTGTTCGAGGAGGCGGCCGATGAGACCGAGCGACTGCTCGAGCGGATCACTACCGGCGCCGAGACCGGCTGACGCACGAGTTGAGCGACGAGATGAGGAGCGACCGATGCCCGAGCTGACCCGCTACGCCGTTGACGAGCATGGAGTCGGGCTGCTGCAGCTCGACCGGCCCGAGGCCCGGAACGCGATCAACACGCCGATGCTCGAGCAGCTGCTCGAGCATCTGGCGACCGCACGCGAGGACGAGGAGCTGGTCGTGCTCGTCATCTCCTCCACCGACCACATGGGCCTCTCGGCCGGCGCCGACGTCAAGGAGGACCTCGACCGCGACGGCGCGGTCCGCAAGATGGAGCTCTTCGCGCGGCTCTACGACGAGGTCGTCACCTTCCCGCAGCCAACGATCGCCGCCTGCCATGGCGCCTGCGTCGGCGGTGGCGCGGAGATCGCGGTCGCCTGCGACCTCCGAATCGGGGGCTCAAACATGAGGCTACGCTTCCCCGGCGCGGCCCTTGGCGTGCCCGTCGGCCCGGCCCGCCTGGTCACGCTCTGCGGTCTCTCCGTCGCCAAGTACGCGCTGCTCACCTCGAAGGAGATCTCCGCCGAGCAGGCGCTGCGCTGGGGGCTGGTGCACAAGGTCGCACCCGCGCAGGCGACCGAGGATGCCGCGCTGACGCTCGCAGCGCACATGTCGACGATGCCGCGGGAGTCGCTGCGCCGGATGAAGTCGATGCTGCACTCGTGGGACGACGTCGTCGGCCGCTCGGCCGACGAGGGCCGCGGGCAGGTCGCCTGGCAGAGCGAAGGCCCAGGGCTGGGCTACCGGGAATAGATACAGCGCGCACGTGCTCCGCTTCGCGTCCGCGCGTGCGCGATGCAGGGCGAAAGTGCGGCGCCGCGTAGGTACCGCATCCCTTCGGGCTGCGGGGAGTGCTGCGGCGCCTTTAGATACAGCGCGCACGTGCTCCGCTTCGCGTCCGCGCGTGCGCGATGCAGGGCGAAAGTGCGGCGCCGCTTAGATACCGCATCCCTTCGGGCTGCGGGGAGTGCTGCGGCGCCTTTGGTGCTCCGCCTTGCGTCCGCGCTTGCGTGACGCTCCGGGCGCCGAGCGGGTCCCCCTAAGATCGAAGATGGCCCGCCGGACTGCGTCCGGTCGGCGTTCCTGCCCGCCGCGAGCCCGATTTCTCCACATGTCGCTTCGCCCGCTCATCGATCTGATCGCCGAGGACCGCGCCCTTGGCGCACTCGCGGATGCGATCGCCGCCGACGAGCGGCCGGCGGCGCAGATCTCCACCGGTTTGCGACCACTGCTCCTCGCGGCGCTGGCCGAGGATGAGCGCGCCTTCGGCGGCCGGCCCGTGCTCGTCGTCGCCCCCGACGATCGCGGCGCCCGCGATCTCGCCCGCGATCTGGGCGCCTACGTGGCGCCGCGCCGGGTCCGCCTTTACCCCTCCCGCGGGACCGGCTACGAGTCGCACCTGGCGCCGCCACCGCACCTCGTGGGCCTGCGGATCGCCGCTCTCGACGCGCTCACGGGCGCCGGCGAGGAAGACTCGGCTCCGATCGTCGTTGCCAGCGCCGTCGCCCTCGCCGAGGCCGTTCCTGAGGCGTCGCTGCGGCCCGCCGGATTCGCCCTGCACGTCGGCGAGGAGATCGACCTCGGCGACGTTGCCGAGCTGCTCGCCGGCGCCGGCTACGAACGGGTCGAGCAGGTCTCCGACCGCGGCCAGTTCGCCGTCCGCGGAGGCATCCTCGACGTCTTCGGTGCGACCGAGGACCGCGCTGCCCGCGTCGAGCTGTTCGGCGACGAGATCGAATCGATCCGCTGGTTTTCGACCTTCACCCAGCGCTCGCTCGGCGACGCGGCACTGGTCGAGCTCGATCCGGCCGCGGAGATCGACCCCGATCACCGCCTGCTTGCCGAGGCGGCGCTCTCGGCCGCCGAGGAGGACGGCGAGTCGCGGCAGCCGCTCGCCGAGCTGCTGCCCACCGACCAGTTCTCGCCGTTCCTCGAGCTGATCGCGCCGGAGACGGCGGTCGTCCTCGCCGGCGAGGAGGAGCTCGACGGGGCGCTCTCCGACCATCTGGCCGACGTTCGGGCCGCGATCCACGACGAGGATGTCGGCACGCTGTACGTCGAGGTCTCAGCGGCGCTGCGCGAGCGTTCGACGCTGACCGTCGCCGGCCTCGACGCGGGGCATGAGCACGCCTTCCGCGCCTCGGCTCCGGTGAGCGCCGCCAGGACGATGGCCGAGGCCGAATCCGAGCTCGTCAAGCAGCTCAATTCGGGCTATCTGACGGTTGTCGCCTTCGAGCGCTGGGGCGAGGCCGAGCGCGCCCGCTACTCGTTCGACCGGATCACGCCGGCGATGATCAGCCCGTCCGGCGACGTCCGCGCGATCAGCTCCGACCCCGCCGTGCACTTCGCCGAGGCCGCGCTCAGCGAGGGCTTCGTCGCACCGTCGCTGAAGCTCGCCGTGATCCCGATGCGGCGCCTCGTCCACCGGCGCCGCGCCGCCACGCCGGCGCCGGGCCGCGGCCGACTGGCGACGATCGGCGACTTGGCCGTTGGCGAGTACGTGGTCCATGAGGACCACGGAGTCGCCCAGTTCACCGGCTTCGACACCCGCACGGTCGCCGACATCACCCGCGACTACCTCGACCTCTCCTACCGGGACGGCGACAAGGTCCTCGTCCCCGCCGAGCAGCTGGCGAAGATCACGCGCTACGTCGGCACCGGCGAGGCCGCTCCCGAGCTCAGCAAACTTGGCGGCAAGCGCTGGAGCAACCTGAAGACGAGGGCACAGGCGGGCGGCCCGCGAGATGGCGGGCGAGCTGCTCAACCTGTACGCGGAGCGCCAGGCGCGCAGCGGCTTCGGCTTCAGCCCCGACGGGGAATGGCAGCTGCGACTCGAGGAGTCGTTCCCCTATCGCGAGACCGCCGATCAGCTCGAGGCGATCGAGGCCGTGAAGGCCGACATGGAGTCGGAGCGGCCGATGGACCGGCTGATCTGTGGCGACGTCGGCTACGGCAAGACCGAGGTCGCGATCCGTGCGGCGCAGAAGGCGCTCGCCGACGCCAAGCAGGTGATGGTGCTCGTCCCGACGACGATCCTTGCAGCCCAGCATCTCGGCACCTTCCGCGAGCGCATGCGCGACTTCCCCTACGAGATCGAGATGGTCTCGAGGCTGCGTAAGCCGGCCGAGGTCAAGCGGGCACTCGAGCGTTTCGCGGCCGGCGAGCTCGACATCCTGATCGGCACCCACCGGCTGCTCAGCCGCGACGTGCGCGCCAAGGACCTCGGCTTGCTCGTGATCGACGAGGAGCAGCGCTTCGGGGTCAAGCAGAAGGAGTTGTTGCGGCAGTTCAAGCTGCGCGTCGACGTGCTCTCGATGTCCGCGACGCCAATCCCGCGGACGATGCAGATGAGCCTTGCCGGGATCCGCGACATCTCGGTGATCGAGACGCCGCCCGAGGGCCGCCGTCCAGTGCGCACCTACGTGGGGCCTTACGACGAGGAGCTGGTCCGCGTCGCGATCGAGCGTGAGCTCGCTCGCGAGGGTCAGGCGTTCTTCTTGCACAATCGGATCGACACGCTGCACGAGACGGCCGAGCGGCTACGCGCGCTCATCCCCCGCGCCCGCTTCCATGAGGCGCACGGGCGCCTCGACGAGGCCGAGCTCGAGGAGACGATGCTCTCCTTCCTGCGCGGCGAGGCGGACGTGCTCGTCGCGACGACGATCATCGAGTCGGGGCTCGACGTGCCGGCGGCGAACACGCTGATCGTCGAGCGGGCCGACCAGCTCGGCCTCGCACAGGCGTACCAGATCCGCGGCCGCGTCGGCCGCAGCCGCGAGCGCGCCCACGCCTACATGCTCTATCCCACCGAGGAGGGCGTCAGCCGCGAGGCGGCGGCGCGCCTGGCAACGCTCTCCGACCACACCGAGCTCGGCGCCGGCTTCCGGATCGCGATGCGCGATCTCGAGCTGCGCGGGGCCGGCGACCTGCTCGGCGCCGAGCAGTCGGGGCACGTCGCCGCGGTCGGCTTCGAGCTCTACGTCGAGATGCTCGAGGAGGCCGTCGAGGCGATGCGCAACGCCGGCGACGAGGGGGCCGGCGAGTCCGAGGTCCGCGTCGACGTCGACGTCTCGACCTACGTGCCGTCCGAGTACGTCCCCTACGAGACGGCGAAGATCGACGTCCACCGCCGGATCGCAGGGTCCCGCCGACCGGGCGAGCTGCGAGCCCTCGCCGACGAGCTCCGCGATCGGTTCGGGCCGCTCCCCGAGCCGGTCGAGGCGCTGTTCGCGGTGCAGTCGGCGCGGATCGCTTTCGCCCGCGAGGGCGCCGCGGCGCTCAGCGTCCGCGGCGGCCTCGTCGCCGTCGCCGGCATCGAACTCGGCTCCGAGCGGGTCCACGCGATCCGTGAAGCGATTCCCGAGGCTGTCTACTCCTCCCGCGAGCATTCGCTCACCTTGCGGGTCCCCGACGGGGGCGAGTCCGAGGGCTCGCGGCGGGCGACGCTCGAGGCATTGGCGGGCGCGGTCGCGGCGAGCCGCGAGACGGGCGTCCCCGAGCCCGTCTGAGCGCCGGCGGCGCGACGCTCGCCGCCGGGCGAGATCCGTCGGGCCGACGACCGCCTATCGGTATTGTCCCCGCCCGTGACTGCACTCGCACCCTCAAGGAAGCGGCTCGTAATCCTCGTGCTCGCGATCGCCCTCGTGATCGCGCTCATCCTCGCCGCCGTGACCACCGGCCTCGGCCGACCCGGCATTCCCGGTGACGCCGTGGCGATCGTCGACGACATCGACAACGGTGTCGTCACCCATGACGCCTACGAGCACGCGCTCGATCAGACGGTCGCGCAGCTCGGCATCAAGACGGTGCCGCCGCCGACCGATCCGCAGTACGCGCAGATCAACGACCAGACGATGCAGGGCCTGCTGCTCGCGATCTGGGCCCGTGGCGAGGCCTCCGACCTCGGCCTCTCGGTCACCGACCAGGACGTTTCCGACCAGCTCGACAGCATCAAGAAGAGCTTCAAGACCGAGGCGCAGTTCAAGCAGGTCGTGCAGCAGTCGAAGTTCTGCACCGAGGAGGAGATCAAGGCGAACACGCCTCCGGAGCAGTGCGCCGACGTCCTCAGCCAGGCGCGGCTGCTGGCACTCGAGCAGAAGCTGACCGACGCCTGGTCGAAGACGCCGACCGTCAGCGACCAGGACATCCAGGACTTCTACGACCAGAACAAGTCGAGCTTCGAGACCCCGGCGCAGCGCAGCGTGCGCATCGTCCTCAACAGCGACCAGGCCAAGGTCCAGGCCGCCAAGCAGGCGCTCTCAGGGATCGCCCCGGACGACCCTGACTTCGCCAAGACCTGGCAGCAGACAGCGGCCAAGTACTCGCAGGACCAGGCCTCGAAGAACCGTGGCGGCCTGCTCGAAGGCCTGACCCAAGGTCAGGGCGACCCGCAACTCGACGACCAGGTCTTCTCGGCTGCGGTCGGCCAACTCACGGGTCCGTTCAAGACAGACCGCGGCTACTACCTGATCCAGGTCGTCGACGACACGCCGGCCAGCACGCAGTCGCTTGACGACGCGAAGGCCGCGATCAAGCAGCAACTCGTCGGCGCGCGCCAGCAGGCGCAGCAGCAGCAGATCCAGACCGACTTCATCGACAAGTGGCAGCCTCGCACTCAGTGCATCGAGGCGGTCATGATGCAGTTCTGCAACGGCTACGTCGCGCCGAAGTCGACGACCCCGGGACAGCCGGAGCCGCCGCCGGTGCAGTCGACGAGCCCGATCGAGCCCGGCACCGCGACCTTCTCGGTCGACGGCACGACGCAGACCGGCCTGCCGCAGGGACCGAAGGTCTACGTCTCCAAGGCGGCGCAGGCCGCAGCAGCCGCCGCCGCGGGCGGACTGCCCACAGGCTCGGTTCCGGCGGGCGCTGCTCCGGCGACCGGCGCTCCTCCGGCAACCGGCGCTCCTCCGGCAACCGGCGCTCCTCCGGCAACCGGCGCTCCTCCCACGACACCCTGAGCGGGCGGCGGTGACGCCCGGCGGGGGAGAGAGCGGGCCGCAGCCGTCCCGCGCGGAGGCCGCTGCCGCCGAACGCTCCGGCGCGGCGATCGCCGCGCTCGACGCGATCACCCGGACGCTGCGCCGCGAGTGCCCGTGGGACCGCGATCAGGACGAGCGCTCGATCGTCCCCCACACCGTCGAGGAGGCCTACGAGCTCGCCGACGCCGCCGGCTCCGGCGATGACGCAAAGCTCGCCGACGAGCTCGGCGATGTGCTCTTCCAGGTCCACTTCCTGAGCCTGCTGCTCGAGGAGCGCGGCGCCGGCGACATGGCGACGGTCGCCGAGCAGATGCGGGCGAAGCTGATCCGCCGCCACCCGCACGTCTTCGGCGAGCTCGACGCGGCCGATGCCGGGGCGGTGCTACAGAACTGGGATCGGATCAAGCGTGAGCAGGAGGGCCGCGAGGGCCTCTTCGCCGACGTACCCGAGAACCTGCCGGCGCTGCTGCATGCCCGCAAGTTGCAGCGGCGCGCTGTCAACCGCGCCCCCGACGGCGCCGAGCTCGGTGTCGTCGGCGCCGCTGAGCCGACCGCGGCTGCCGGCAGGGCGGCGACGCTGGCCGGCCAGCTCGGGGCGGCCGCTGAAACCGGTGCGGACGGAGGTCCGACCGCTACGCCCGAGGCGCGCGCAGAGGTCGAGCGACTGATCGGCGAGCTGCTTTTTGCCGTCGTTGACGTCGCCCGGCGGCTGCACACGGACCCCGAGCTCGCCCTGCGGGCCGCGTCGGCACGCTTCCGAGCCGATCTCGGCGACTCGTGACAGACTCCCGCCTCCGTGAACGCCATCAACAACATCTACGCCCGCCAGATCCTCGACTCCCGCGGTAACCCGACGGTCGAGGTCGACGTCAACCTCGAGGGGGGTGCGCACGGCCGCGCAGCAGTTCCCTCCGGCGCCTCGACCGGCGAATTCGAGGCGACCGAGCTCCGCGACGGCGGCGAGGCTTGGGGCGGCAAGGGGGTCTCGCGGGCCGTCGCCAACGTCAACGGCGAGATCGTCGACGCGATCTGCGGCGCTGCGGCAACCGACCAGGAGGCGATCGATCGCAAGCTGATCGACCTTGACGGTACGCCGAACAAGTCGAGGCTCGGCGCCAATGCGATCCTGGGCGTCTCGCTCGCCGTTGCCCGTGCCGCCGCGACCGCGAGCGCCATGCCCCTCTACCGCTACGTGGCGACTTTGTACGAAGGCGATCCCGATGCGCGCCCGACCCTGCTTCCGGTGCCGATGATGAACGTCCTCAACGGCGGCTCGCACGCCGACAACTCCGTTGACTTCCAGGAGTTCATGATCGTCCCAGCCGGCGCCTCGAGCTTCGGCGAGTGCCTGCGGATCGGCGCTGAGGTCTTCCACGCGCTGAAGGCGCACCTGCACGCCCAGGGACTGGCTACCGCGGTCGGCGACGAGGGCGGCTTCGCCCCCGACCTGCCCTCGAACGAGGCGGCGCTCGACGTGCTCGTCGCCGGCATCGAGGCGGCCGGCTATGCCCCGGGCGAGGATGTCTACATCGCGCTCGATCCGGCGACCAGCGAGATCTTCGACGCCGGCAGCTACGTGCTCGAGCACGAGGACCGCAGCCTGAGCGGTGCCGAGCTCGCCACCTATTGGGCTGAGGCGGTCGACCGCTACCCGATCGTCTCGCTCGAGGACGGCATGGATGAGGAGGACTGGGACGGCTGGAAGGCGCTCACAGACGAGATCGGCGAGCGCTGCCAGCTCGTCGGCGACGACCTCTTCGTCACCAATCCGGAGCGCCTGCAGCGCGGTATCGACCTTGGCGTGGCCAACTCGATCCTCGTCAAGGTGAATCAGATCGGGACGCTGACCGAGACGCTCGAGGCGGTTCGCATGGCCCGCGCGGCCGGCTACAGCGCGGTGATGTCGCACCGCTCCGGTGAGACCGAGGACACGACGATCGCCGACCTGGCCGTCGGCACCGGCTGTGGGCAGATCAAGACCGGCGCGCCCTCGCGCTCCGATCGCGTGGCTAAGTACAACCAGCTGCTGCGCATCTCCGAGCAGCTCGGCGAGGCGGCCACCTTCGGCGGCATCGACGTCTTCACCGGCCGCTGAGCCCGCCCCTCCCGCGCGACCGCCAGGCCCTCGGCGCGCGGGTCCTGTCCCCCGCACCCCCGGGTGCGGGTGTTACGCGGGCGCTCGCCGGCGAGGGGCTTGGGCTGGGACGAGGGGGCGAGGGTTGACTGCCTTGCTGAGAGAAGGGGGCTCTTGGGAGGGCCTCTGAGGGCGAGTGGTCACGAAGCACCGCAGGTTGCGGTGGAACGTGACCACTCGTCTTCCGGGACGGCCTCTTTTCGGCGAGTGGTCACGAAACGTCCTTAGTAGGGATGGAACGTGACCAGTCGTCTTCCGTCATGGCCCGTAACCACCGACAGGACCCGCGGGGCGATGACCGCGCGGGCCGGAACATCCGTTCGCCTTTCTGCAGGTGGCCTTGCAGGGGGAAGGAATGCAGGCCCGAGGGGCGTGGGGTCGAAATTTCCCTCGATGGCCGCCACGACCGTTCGCAGCCGCCGCTACAAGGCCCGCGTCGCCCCGCGCAGCGGCGCCTCACGCAGCGCCGGCACCCGGATCCAGTGGGACAGGCTCGCCCGGATCGCGCTCGTGCTCGTCGTCTTCGCGGTGCTCGTCTCCTACATCAAGCCGGTGATCAGCTTGGTCGACACCTGGAAGCAGGAACGCGCCTCCCAGCAGCAGCTCCAGCAGCTGCAGTCCACGAACGACAAGCTCACGCACAGGGCAGAGCAGCTGAAGACTCCGGCTGCAGCGCTTCGCGAGGCGCGACGGCTGGGCATGGTCGGGCCCGGCGAGCAGGCCTTCAAGATCACCGGCCTCAAGTAACCTTCCCGGAGCCCTCCGACGCGGCGCAGGAGCGCACCCACTCGGGGTTCACGTGGCGCTGCCACGCTTCACCCCTCGCGTGGACGCTCCTGCTTGGTCGGAGAGCGCCTTAGGACTACTTTCGCTGCGACGACTCGCGACAAACTTGCAGACTGCACTCGACATCGAGGCGGCAATCGACCGCGCCGACGACGACGAGTATTCAATCCGCCGTCGTTGCTCTTCGTGGGCGGAACCGGGCGCTCCGGCACGCACGTGGTCTCGAAGATCCTCAACAACCACAGCCACTTCCGCAAGGTCCCGAACGAGGCCCGCTTTCACACCGACCCGGGCGGCTTCCCCGACGTGCTTGCGGGGCGCACCGGCCCGGACCTGTTCATATGGCGCCTGCGTCGCCACTGGTACCGGAACTTCGAGCCCGCCCGTTTCAGCTTCCGCGGGATCCACCGCTACGTGCCCAAGGCCCGCCTCGACGCCGCCTCGGCGTCCTTCCTGCGCCGCTTCGAGGATGAGCCCGAGGCCGCTTGCAGGCAGTTGTTCTTCGATCTGCTTTGGCCGCTCGCCGCTGAGGAGGCGAAGGCCGGGTTGATCGAGCAGAGCTGCGACGTCGTCGCCGAGGCGCCGACGCTCGGACCGCTTTTTCCGGAGGCGAAGTTCGTGCACGTCGTCCGCGACGGCCGCGACGCTGCCGCCTCCCGCGTCGGGCAGGCGCGTTTCTTCGCGTATCCGCGCTCGATGACGCAGGGCCTCGAGTGGTGGGAGGCGCGGATCCGCAACGTCGACGCCGGCGCCCGCGCGCTCGAGCCGGGTCGCCTGTATCCGGTCAGCCTCGACGAGCTCGTCGGCGGCCAGCGGCGCCGCAGCTATCGGCTCCTTCGCCGCTTCGCCGGGCTCCGCAATGAGAAGCCGATGCTCAAGTACTTCCAGAAGCGCGTGCACAACCGCAACGCGCACATGGAGCGCTGGCGCAAGAGCGTGCCCGAGCGCCGCCAGGACGAGGTCGATTCCCGCTACCGCGAGATCCTCGAGCGGATGCGGGAGGATCAGGTGCATTGCGCTGAGCTGTTGATCCGGGTCTACGACGAGCGTAAGGAGGGGATGCTCTGATGGCGGCGAGCGCCGAAGGCAAGCTCGGGCCGCGCCCCGACGATCCAGACCTGATCTTCGTCGGCGGAACCGGCCGCTCCGGGACTCACGTCGTCTCGCACCTGCTCGGCAGCCACTCGCGCTACGCGCGGGTGCCGATCGAGTGCCGCTTCCACTGCAATCCGCAGGGCTTCCCGGATCTGCTCGCGGGCTCGGTCGACGCCGACACCTTCCTCCGCAAGCTGAAGAAGTTCTGGTGGCGGCGCATCCGGGCCGGCGAGGTCGCGCCAGTCGTCGCCCGGCGCCTCGCCTTCGGCCGCAAGGTCAGAGGGCTGCACAAGATCGTCCCGCGCGAGCGCTTCGACGCGGCTGTCGCCGAATTCGAGCGCGCTTATCCCTCCGACCTCGAGCTCGCCTGCCGCAACCTGTTCCTCGACCTGCTCTGGCCGCTGACCGCCGAGCAGGGCAAGCCGGGGCTGATCGAGATGAGCTGCTTCACGATCGCCGAGAGCCCGACGCTGCAGCGGCTCTTCCCGGAGGCCAAGCTGATCCACACCGTCCGCGACGGTCGCGACGCAGGCTCCTCGAAGGTCTCCAAGCGGCAGAAGCGGTCACACCCGCGCGACGGCTTCGAGGGTCTGCGCTGGTGGGAGGGCCGCCTACGCAACATCGAACGCGGCGTCGGTGCGCTCGAGGACCCTTCGAAGCTGCTCGTCATCTCGCTCGACGACCTCGTCACCGGCGACCGTGAGGGCGTCTACCGGCGGATCCTCGAATTCGGGGGCCTCGAGGACGAGCCGCAGATGCGGAGCTTCTTCGAGACGGAGGTGAACGCCGGCGCCGCCCACACCCAACGCTGGCGCGAGGGCCTCAGTCCGGAGCGACAGGCCGATCTCGTCCGCGAGTACGAGAAGACCCTCGACCGGCTCGAGCGCGAGAACTTCCATTGCGCGTCCGTGCTCCGCGCTGCCTACGAGCGCCAGCCGGCGTGAGCGGCGCGGCCGAGCCGGTCTTCATCGGCGGCACCGGCCGCTCCGGCACCCACGCCCTCGCCCGCCTGCTCGGCTCCAACTCGGAGCTCGCCGACGTCCCGATCGAGGCGCGTTTCCACTGCAACAAGCGCGGCCTCCCCGACCTGCTCGAGGGGCGGATCACGCTCGCCGGTTACCTGGCGAAGCTGCGCGGCTTCTGGTGGCATCGGGTGCGCGTCGACGGTCGCCCCCGCGGCCTCTACAACCTGCACCGCCGCGGCGACTTCGAGGCCGCCTGCGAGCGCTTCGAGGCCGCCTACGCCGGCGATCCGATCGCGGCTGCCCGCGGCCTCGTCGGTGACCTGCTCGGTCCGGTCGCCGAGCGCGCCGGCAAGCCGCGGCTCGTCGAGATGTCCTCGCACAACGTCAAGGAGGCGCAGACCTTGCTCCGCCTCTTCCCGGACGCGCGCATCATCCATGCGCTCCGCGACGGCCGCGACTCGGCCGCCTCGGTGACGGGCAAGACCTGGGGCCCCGACA
Organism: uncultured Solirubrobacterales bacterium; assembly: GCA_963850625.1. Lineage (GTDB taxonomy): Bacteria > Actinomycetota > Thermoleophilia > Solirubrobacterales > 70-9 > CAXMST01. The sequence goes on along the minus strand of CAWKLZ010000006.1, from coordinate 170,353 downwards.
GCGTCAGCCACGGGATCGACTGGTGGCAGGCGCGGCTCCGCGAGATCGAGCGCGGCGTTCGCGGCGAGGAGGACGGTGCCCGCTATGAGATCCCGTCCGGGCGCTTCCGCATCGTCCTGCTCGACGACCTCGTGGGGCCGGAGCGTGAGCGCGTCTACGCCGAGCTGCTCGACTTCTGCGGCGTCGCCGACGAGCCCGCCATGCACGAATACTTCGAGACCGAGGTGACCGCGGAGGCCGCACACGCGGGCCGCTGGCGTCGTGAGCTCGGCCCGCTCGCCCGCCGCCGGGTCGCGGGCCGCTACCGGCGCGCCGTGGCCGAGCTCGAGCGCGAGGGCAACCATGTTGCGCCGACGCTCGCCGCCGCGCTCGCACGGGAGCCGGGCGCGTGAGCCCGCGGCGCGCCCGAGCTACCGGGGAGGGCGAGGCGAAGGTCCTCTTCGCGACGAGCAACGGGACGGGGCTCGGCCATCTGAACCGGGCGATGGCGATCGCCAGGCGCCTGCCGGAGGGCGTCGAGCCGGTCTTCTTCACGCTCTCGCAGGCCGTCGGCGTCGTCATCGAGGCCGGCTTTCGCGCTGAGTACTTCCCCTCCTACAGGCGCCCGGCCTCGGGCTCCGACTGGCAGTGGAACATGCGCCTGCGTCACCGCCTCGAGCAGCTGCTCGCCGACGAGCGGCCGGACCTCGTCGTCTTCGACGGCGTCCATCCCTACCGGGCGCTCACGCACGTCCTCTCGGCCGCCGGGGCACCGCGTTCGGTCTGGTGCCGCCGACCGCTGTGGAGGCCCGGGTCGCCGTCGGCGGCGCTCGCTCGCAGCGGTGCCTTCGACGCCGTGCTCGAGCCCGGTGAGCTCGCCGCTGACGCTGACAAAGGCCCGACGGTTGCCCGCCGCGCCGAGGCGATCCAGGTCGATCCGATGGTCTATCTCGATCGCGCCGAGCTGCTCTCCCGCCGGCGCGCCGCAAGGGCTCTCGGGCTCGATCCGGACCGGACGACGGCGCTCGTCAACCTCGGTCAGGGGGGTGCCGTCGACATCGCGACCGCAGCGGTTCTGGAGCGGCTCGGCGCCGAGCCGGACCTGCAGGTCGCGGCGCTGCAATCGGGGATCGGGCCGGGACTCGAGGTCCCGGCCGAGGTCGTGCTGTTGGACGCGACGTTTCCGATGAGCCGCTACTTCCGGACCTTCGACCTCGCCGTCTCCGCGGCGGGCTACAACGCCTTCCACGAGCTGATTGCCTTCGGCGTGCCCAGCCTCTTCGTGCCGATGCCTCGCAACACCGACGATCAGGCAGCCCGGGCACGCTGGGCGGCGGACGAGGACGTCGCCCTCGCAACCTCGGGGCCCGAGGACGGCGGGCTCGGCGAGCGCCTCGAGGAGCTGCTCGACGGGCGTCGTCGCAAGCGCCTCGCCGCGGGCTGCAAGCGCGCCTGGCGGGGCAACGGCGCGCTCGGGGCGGCCGAGGTACTCGCCGGGCTGGCGCGCGGCGAGCGGCCGGCCGAAGCGGGTTCGGCGGCGCGGCGCCCTGAACCGCTGGTGGCGCTACTCGAGCAACCCGGTCGGGCCGAGCCTGCCGCTGGCGCTGGCGTTGACCGGCCGCGACCTTGGACGCCACCCGGAGCGCCGGCGCCCGAAGGCGCTCGTCTACGCGCTCGGCGTCGGCGACGACGACTTCGAAGTCGAGCTCCGCGAGGCCGTTGCCGGTCTCGAGGTGCCGCCTGGCCGCGTCATGGTCCTGACGGACTCGCTGCAGATGGCGGCGATGCGCCGGCTCGGCGTCGCCTTCCAGCGGATCCCAACGCCCGGGGAGCTCGGCCTCACGTTCGACGACCGCGCCTACAGGCGCCTGCTCGACGAGCGCTTCGACGCCGCGATGTCGCCCTGGCACGGCCGCTGGCCGATGCGGAGGATCGGCGCCGGGAATGAGGTCCTGCGGCAGGAGGCGGCCCGCGAGGCGGCCTCTGAGGATGTCTCAGGCGAGGATCCAGGGGACGGGGGAGAGGGGTGAGCTCGCCCGAGGCTCCTCTATCCTCCGGGACACCTATGGAGGCGCCGGTCCGGACCGAGTCGTCTGCCGGCGTGCAGGGGGCCGCCGGCGAGACCGAGATCAACCGTGCCCGAGGAGCGTCCTCGGGCCCGTCGACCTTGCCGAACCTGATCATCATCGGCGCCCAGAAGTGCGGGACGAGCGGCCTGCACTACTACCTGGGCCTACATCCGGAGGTGTCGATGTCGACGCCGAAGGAGCTCAACTACTTCATCGCCGAACGGAACTGGGGGCGTGGCCCTGAGTGGTACGGGCGCCACTTCGACCCGGCCGCTCGGGTCCGCGGTGAGTCCTCGCCCAACTACACCGCCTTTCCGCAGCACATGGGCGTCCCCGAGAGGATGGCGAGCGTCGTCCCCGAGGCGAAGCTGATCTACATCGTCCGCGACCCGCTCGACCGGATCGCCGCGCACTACGTGCACAACTTCGCCAAGCGTCGTGAGAAGGGAGATCTGCGGGCGACGCTGCTGCACCCGAACACCTCGTACGTGGCCCGCAGCCGCTACTTCAGCCAGCTGCAGCGCTTTCTCGAGCACTACGACCGCGAACACATCCTCGTGATCGAGAACAGCGACCTGCGGGAGGATCGCGCCGAGACGCTGCGCAAGGTCTTCGCGTTCGCCGGAGTCGACCCGGGCTTCGAGCACCCCAAGTTCGAGCAGCTGCGCCACTCGACCTCGCGCAAGAAGCGCGCGACCCGGATGGGCATGAGGGTCCAGAAGATGAGCCGCACCCGGCTCGGCCGGCGGCTGCCGCGCCGGGCCTGGCTCGCGCTCGACGTCGCGCTGCCGCTCTCGAAGCCGATCTCCAAGCCTCCCCGCGAGGAGCTCGAGGCGGCGCTCGGGGACGAGGTGCTCGAGGTCCTGCACGAGGACGCCGACCGCTTGCGAGAGTTCACCGGCCGCAAGCTGGCCGGTTGGTCGGTTTGAGCGCCGACGGCAGCGGGGGCAACGGCAGCGGGTCGGACGGTGAGGCCCGGGGACGGGGACGGCGTTCGGCACCCAGGTGATCCGCCTCTCGGGGATCCACGGCCTCGGGATGATCGTCTCGAACGTGCTCACGTTCGTCGCGGCGATCGTGATCGCGAACTTCGCGCCGCCGTCCGGCTTCGGCCAGCTCGGCCTCCTGCAGTTCTTCGCCGGCCTGATGACGCTGCTCTTCACGCTCGCCGTCAAGCAGGGGACGCTCAAGCGGACCTTCGGCGGCGGCGATGACGACGATGACGACGACGACGAGGACGACGACGAGGACGAGACGGGCCTCTCGGTCAACCCGAAGCGCAGCTTCGGCACCGGCGTGATCGACGATCACGATCGTCTCGATCGTTGGCACGGCGCTGGCGCTCATCTTCCGCGTGCCGATCACCGACGTGCTGCTCGGCGGCAAGGCCGATCCGAACCTGCTCGTCTGGGCCGCGATCGCCGGCGGCGCCGGCGCGCTCTACCGGCTCACCTCGATCGCGATCTGGATCGAGCGCCGCCCCTACGCCTACGTCCTGGTCGAGACCGCGAAGCCGGTCTTCACGCTCGCGGCCGTCGTCGCCCTGCTCGTCGGCGGCCTCGGCGTCGAGGGGGCGATCCTCGGCCATGCGATCGGCACCGTGCTGGCGATGCTGCTCTCGCTCGTCTTCCTGCGCTCGAGCATCGAGGCCGCACTTCGACCTTCGAGGAGAGCAAGCAGATCTACCGGCGTGGGCGCGATCCGCGTGCCGCTCGTGCTCTCGATGTGGATCGTCGGCTACTCCGACATCTTCATCCTCTCCCGGTTCGTCTCCCACGCCGAGCTCGGCACCTATCACCTGGCCTCGAAGGCGGCGTTCCTCGTCGCCGTGCTGCCCGGCGGCTACCGCAAGGCTCTGCGGCCGCTGCAGAAGACGCCGATGTTCCGCGCAGTCGAGGACGAGTACGGCGTCGGCACGGCTCGTGGGGTCCAGTTCGGCTACTTCTGGCTGATGCTGATCGGCACGCTGATGATCACGACGATGGGCGCCCACGCGTTGCTGCGGATCGCGCCCGAGTCGTACGCCGACTCGGCGCCGCTGATCCCGGTCATCGCCGCCGGCCTCGTCGCGCCGACCGTCTACCGGATGATCAACAAGTCGGTCAAGTACGCCGACAAGCGCGTGCCGTTCATCATCGGCGCGGTCTGCGCGATGTTCCTCTTCATCGGGCTCTCGCTCGTGCTCGTCCCGCGGATCGGCGTGATCGGCACGCCGCTGGCGATGATCGGCGCCTTCATCGCCGCCCGCGATCTTCGATCTTCCTCCGCTCGCAGTCGCGGTCGCAGCGCGATCCAGTTCCCGTGGCGGATGATCGTCGTCTCGACCGCCGCGGCCTGCGTCGTCGCCTACCTCCACGGCCTGTTCACCTTCGGCACGTTCATGCAGCAGCCGATTCTCGGCGTCACCGCGGTGGCCGCTCTGGGTCGCTGCTGGTTGTCGCCTTCGGCGGCATCCCGCGCGAGCACCGGGCGCCGCTGTGGATGATGTTCAAGGGGCTGCGGACGCAAGGGCCGCGGCTTCGACGGCGGCGCCGGAATCGAGGCCCTGAGCCCGCGCGAGCGGCGAGCGCTGCGGCGGGCGATCAAGCGCGGAGATGAAGCCGAAGAAGGCGACGAAGGTGCTCGGCAGCCGAGCCGATCAACGAGCCCAACGGCAGCCCGGAGGCGATCCTCGTCCACCTGCTGCGCCGCGCCGCGGAGAGTGGCGGGGTGCCGCGGCCTGCCGTCCGGCTACGGCAACCAGACGCGACCGAGGCGCGACCGCAAGATCGGTCGAGTTCCTCTTCGCGCGGGGCACGATCGCCGAGCGCGATCAGCTCGGCAAGCGGCTGATCACCGAGGGTCAGCGCCGACGCGTTCGACCTGCACGCGCTCGAGACCGTGATCGACGACGCTCGAGGCGCTGCCGGGCCCGGCCTGGCGGGGCGGCAGCACGACCTGAGCCCGCCCGCGGGCGGGTCCGTCAGTCCTGCTTGCCGTTGCCGCTGTCGGAGCGGCGGATGACGATCTGGTCGGGATCGATCGTCACTTCCACTTGGCGGTGGCCCGCCCAGTGCTCGGCGTAGACCGGGTTGTCCTTGACGGAGGCGTCGAGCCAGAGGCCGTAGCCGTCGTCGTCACCGTGGTCGAAGGTCGCTTCGATGCGCTTGCCGCGCCGGCGGCCACGGCCACCGCGGCGGCGACGGCGGCGCGGGCGATCCTCCTCGCCGTCCTCGTCGTCATCGTCGTCGCTCGCTCTCGGCTCGTCTCGCTCGTCCTCGTCGCTCGTCCTCGTCTGCTCGTCTTCGTCGTCGGCGGCGAGGGTCGCAGCCTCGACCTCGGCCTCGATCTCGTCGCGGAGGTCGGCCTCGTCCTCGGGCGCCGGAGTCGGGCGAGAGACCGTGCCGGCGGCGGAAGTCACGAAGCTCGGAGGCCGGAACCTCGAGTTGGTGGGCGATCCACGCATCGGTGCGGCCCTCGCGGACCCAGGCGCGAATCTGGTTCAACTGTGCTCGGAGGGATCTACCTGCCATCGCGGCGGCAGACTAGCAGCGCGCCCGTCACAGGCACGGCAGCGCCGGCCGACCGACGGCCGAAACAAGAACCAGAACTAGGGAAAAAGGTAACTGCCGTTCTGTCCACGCGCGGTGCAGTAGAGTCGGGTCCGCGTCTCGGCCGCTGGGATCCCGAGACCTCCCTCCGTCCGTTCCCGGAGGGGACTGCAACCGTTCAGCAGGCAGAGGCGACCAACCGTGCTGGTACTCACCCGCAAGACCAATCAGAGCATCATGATCGGCGACGAGATCGAGGTTTCGATCCTGTCCGTCTCCGGCGACAAGGTCCGGATTGGCATCGACGCCCCCCGTGACGTGAGCGTCTTCCGCAAGGAAGTGATCGCGTCCCAGGACGGCATCGGCGCCAGGCCCCCCAGGGCCAAGGACGACGCCTAGGCCTGCGGGCCGGATGCGTACCCACAAGGGGCTGCCGAGGCAGCCCACATCGGCCCCTGCCGTCGCGTGGCTCTCGCGAGGTCGAGGGGGGAACCAAGCGTGGATCTCGCGAGGTCGAGGGCGTGCTGATCAAGGAAGAGGGAGGCGCGGTATAGCAGCGCTATCCGCGCCGACCGATGACGCCGAGCAGCGCGTCCTCGACCCGCGAGATCAGCCGCCGACTATCCAGGCGAGCATCTCAAACATCACGATCACGACGACGACGGTCGTCGCCGTGAGCGCGAGTGCGAGCACGCCGAAGCGCAGCTTGCCGCTGCGCTCGGCGCGATCCATGCGACGCGCCCGCGAGCGGTTCGCGGCGCGACGGCGCAGCTCCTCGCGGCGCCTCTCTTCGACCGCCGCCTCGCGTTCGAAGGCCTCCTCGAACTGCTCGTAGCTCAGGTGGCGGCGATCGAGAGCTTCGTGGACCTCGGGCATGGCGAAGGAGTTTACCTCGCGCTCATCACTCGGTTACACACAACTCACGAAACGCCGCCCGGCGCCCGGCGACCCGCTCGCCCCTACGGGATGCGGGAGACGCTGGAGAGCATGATCTCCTTGATCTGCTCGACGACCTCGATCGCCTCGTTCCACTCGCGCTGCCAGACGTTGCGGCCGAAGATCACGCCGGAACCGCCGGCCTGCATGACGTAGCGGGTGTGCTGCAAGAGCTCCTCGTCGTCGATCCGCGAGCCGCCCGAGAGGACGACCAGGCAGCGCCCGGCCGACTCGACGCAGTGCGCGATCGCGTCCTCCTGGGTGAACTCGCCGCTGTTGTAGGGGGCGGGGGAGTCCTTGTCGCGCTCGGGGTCGATCTTCGGCATGTTGAGCTTGACGACGTCGGCGCCCATCTCCATCGCCATCCGGGCGGCGTAGTCGATCGCGTAGAAGGAGCCCTTGCCGCCGACCTTCTCGATGAACTCGCCGCGCGGATAGGCCCAGATGAAGAGCGGCATCCCGTATCGGTCGCAGTCCTCGCGCACGCCCTTGAGCTGGTGCAGGTCCTCGTCCTGGCGCGGCGAGCCCAGGTACATCGTGTAGCCGATCGCGTCGGCGCCGAGCCGGACGGCGTCCTCGACGGAGGAGTTCGTCGTCGACAGCGCCCGGTCGTCCGGTGGCACCTCGGTCTTGCCGTTGACCTTGAGGATCATCGGCACCTCGCCGGCGTAGTCGGGGTAGTACTTCTCGGCAAAGCCGATCTGGCAGGCGATCGCCGAGTAGCCCGCCTCCTTGGCGAGCTTGAACTGGTACTCGGGGTCCTTGGAGGCGGGGTTCGGAAAGAAGTCACGTGGGCCGTGTTCGATGCCCTGGTCGATCGGCAGCAGCATCAGCGTGCCGTTGCCGGGCCCGAACTCGAACAGCAGGCGGTGCAGACGTGCCTTCTTGCCCGGCGCGAGGACGTCGAGAAGGGACTTCTGCTCGGTGATGCTCTTGACCTCCATTGAGGTGTGCCTCCTAACGGCAATCGGTTGGTGCTCCGGCGGCGAGACATCCCGCCCGGCCGCGCGAGGACGGCCGCGGCGACCGTTTCGGCGCCGCGCGCCCAGTGTATAGCGGGTACGCGGGCTACGATCGGGGCCGCCGGCGGCCCCGAAGAGCCCCGTGGACTGAGACTCGTGCTCGAACACAACTTCACCGGAGAGACCTTCACGGTCGGTATCGAGGAGGAGCTCATGCTGCTCGATGCCGAGACGCTCGACCTGGCCAGCGGCATCGACCGCGTGCTGCCTGCGGTGCCCGAGAGGTACGCGGACTGCGTCAAGCCCGAGCTCTTCCAGAGCGTGCTCGAGATCGCGACCCGTCCCTGCGCCGGGGTCCCCGAGGCCGCTGCGGAGCTCGCCGACCTGCGCCGCATCGTGGGCGAGGTGGTCGAGCGGGAGGGGATGCGGCTGGGCGCCGCCGGTACCCATCCGTTCGCACGCTGCGACGAGCAGCGGATCGTGCAGCGCGAGCGCTACATCGAGCTCGCCCGTGAGCTCACCTTCATCGCCGATCGTGAGCTGATCTTCGGCACGCACGTGCACGTCGGCATGAGCTCCCCCGAGGAGGCGATCTACGTCGCCGACGGGATCCGCCGGTACCTGCCCCTCCTGCTCGCACTCTCCGTCAACTCGCCGTTCTGGGAGGGCCGCAAGACCGGGATGCAGTCCGCCCGCACGCCCGTCTTCCGGGCCTTCCCGCGCTCCGGGATTCCGCCCCACTACGGATCCTGGGAGATCTTCAGCTGCGCGCGTCGACCAGATGATCCGCTCCGGTGCGATCTCCGACTACACCGTACCTGTGGTGGGACGTACGCCCCCACCCGCGGATCGGCACGGTCGAGACGCGGATCTTCGACCAGGCCAACGAGCTAGAGGACACGGTTGCCTTCGCGGCGCTGACGCAGTCGCTCGCGCATCGCTTCGTGGCTGGCTACCGAGACGGCGAGCCGCTCTTCGAGGTGCCCTGGGAGCTCGTCGACGACAACAAGATCCGCGCGGCGTTGCGCGGCATGGAGGGCCGGCTGCTGGACGTCAGCGCCGGCACTCATGTACCCGCGACCGATCTCGCCGACCGCCTGCTCGACGAGCTCGCGCCGAGCGCCGCGGAGCTCGGCTGCAGCGCCGAGCTGGGCCGGATCCGCGCGATTCTCACCGAGGGGACGGGCTCGGTTCGCCAGCTCGCCCTCGTCGATGAGCAGGATCCGGACCTGCACGCGCTCGTCCGCGATGCGGTCGTGATCCGGCCCTAGACCCATAGATGATCAACCATCTAGCTCGGGACGGCGGGGCTTCCGGGCTATGCTCGCGGGGGCATGAGCGCACCCGAGTTGAGCGTGGTCTGCAAGAGCTGCGGGTCTGAGGTGAGCCCGTACGTGACCGAGTGCCCGTACTGCGGCAACCGTCTGCGCAAGCGGGCGCCCGAGCTCGAGCGCGAGGGTGACGAGATCAAGGTTCGCCAGACCCGTCGCCAGAAGCGCCGTCAGGCGCGCGAGCGGCGGCGCCGGGAGGGCGGCGAGCGACGACTGCGCGCGCCGGCGATGCCGGCTGTCGGTGAGCGCCCAGTTGCGACGAGTCTTGGCGCTGCTGATCGCCGCCGTCGTGTTCGTCGCCGAGCGCGCAGTGCCGCTCGACATCGAACAGGTCGGGGCGATCGTCGGCCCGGTCGGCGACGAGGTCTGGCGCTACGTGACGGCGCCCTTCGTCTACGCCGACATGGGAGCGTTGCTCGTCACCGGGGCAGCGATTGCGATTTTCGGCAGCGCCGTCGAGCGTCGGATCGGCACGCTCATGACGGCGACCCTGATCATTGCCTGCGGGACGCTCGGGATGCTCGCCGCCAACGCGGCCCATGGGGCCGGGCTCGGCGAGTTCCTCGTCGCCGCCGGCGGCAACGGCGTCGCCCTCGGCCTGCTCGGCGCCTGGCTGATGCTGTGGCGCGGCGAGTCGCGGACGGCCTTCGCCGAGCCGCTCGACGTGGCCGCCGTCTCGGTCGTAGCGGCCGTGCTCCTGCTCCTGCCGCTCGTCGAGACGACCGCCGATCCGGTCGGTGGGCTGGTCGGCGGCCTCGTCGGGTTGCTGCTTGGCTGGCTTGCCGCCGCCCGCGGCGCCTCGGAGCAAGGCTAGACGTAGCGTGGATACCGCGGATGAAGGGCGGGCGCGGACGGCGTCCGGCTGGGATCTCGCCGGCTTTCGCGGCTTCAGCGCCTTCCTGCGGCTTGCCTCGGCCCACGTTCCGGGCGGTCGGCTGATCGCCACCGACGGCCTCACCGCGGCGATCGCCCCGGCGGCCGCGGATCGCTCGATCTTCAACTCGGTGCTCTACGAGAGCACGGTCGTGCTCGAGGCCGCGTACCTCGATCTCGTCGCGGCCTACGAGGAGGCCGGCGTGCGCGCGTGGACCGTCTGGGCGCCGGAGAGCGACCGTGACGGCCTCGCGCTGCTCGAATCGCGCGGCCACGCCTTCGACGGCGCGCCGCGGATGATGGCACTCGAGGATCTGGCGACGCTCGGGCCGGCGCCCGAGCTCGAGGTCGAACGGGACTTCGACTGGAAGCTGACGACCGAGATCAACGACCTCGCGTACGGCTACGCGCGCGGCACCTACTCCTCCGGATTCGGCGTGGCGCCCGGAGAGGGGATGCGCGCCTACGGTGCCGCCGCCGACGGGACCGCCGCCTCGACGACCGTGACGCTCGACGTCGGGGCGGACTGCGGCGTGTATGCCGTCGCCACCCTGCCCGAAGCGCGCGGCCGCGGGCTCGCCGGCGCGCTCATCCACGCGGCGCTCCTCGACGCGCGTGCGCGGGGTTGCCGCACCTCGACCCTGCAGGCGAGCCGCGGCGGCGCCCCGGTCTACGAGCGGCTCGGCTACGCCGACGTCGGCGCGGTCACGCTCCAGGAGCGCCGCCGCCCCGTCTAGATCGGTGGGCCGGATATGTTGGCGGTGTGAGCGCGCCCTACTCCGAGGAGCAACTGCAGGCCGCCGTCGAGGCGCTTGCCGATGCCGAGCGCTTTCACGAGGCCGAGCGGCTCGTCGCGAGCGCGGCCCCGGGCCTGCAGCGGGTCCTAGCCGAGGCGCTGGCGAGCGGCGGCTGGTTCGAAGGCTCACACGAGCAGGCGATTGCCGATGCGATCGCCCGGGAAGACGAGGACGAGAGGGCCGCCCAGGTGCGGACTCTGTTCGCCGAGGAGAGCCGGCTCGCGATGATGATCGGAGTCGCCGTCGGCTGGGCCCTCGCAGAGGAGCTTGCCGATCCCCCAACCCACGACACAGAATCGAAGGAGCGAGACGACAGATGACAGACATCCGCTTTCTTGGCCATTCCTGCTTCGAGCTCAGCGACGGCAACGCCACCGTTGTGATCGATCCCTTCCTGAAGCCGAACAATCCGGTTGCCAACGTGACCGCCGACGAGCTCGAGCCGGACACGATCCTCGTCACCCACGGCCACGTCGACCACCTCGCCGATGCCGTCGGCCTCGCGCAGCGGACCGGCGCGACGTGCGCGGCGATCGTCGAGCTCGCCAACTGGCTCGGCGAGCAGGGGGTCGAGGACGTGCTCGACCCGAACCTCGGCGGCACCGTCGACTTCGACTGGGGCTGGGCGAAGCTCGTCCAGGCCTGGCACACGAGCACGACGCCGGGCTCCGACGAGGCGCCGTTCTCGCCGACGTACGGCACCGTGATCGGTACGGCCGCGGGCTGGGTCGTCAACATCGGCGGTACGACCGTCTATCACCTCGGCGACACGGCTCTGTTCGGCGACCTCGAGCTGATCGCCAAGCGCACGCCCGTCGACGTCGCGCTGATCCCCGTCGGCGGCCACTACACGATGGATCGCCACGATGCGGTCGTCGCCGCGCAACTGATCGGAGCCCCGACGGTGATCCCGATGCACCACTCGACCTTCCCGCCGATCGAGACCGACCTCGGGGCCTTCAAGGAGGAGCTCGAGCGCGAGACCGACGCGACCGCGGTCCTGCTGGAGCCCGGCGAGACGCACGCGGCCTGAGGGCCTGCCCCCGCCGCTTCCCGAACGCCGACGGCGCTGACGTCGGGTCACCCGCCCGGCGTCAGTCGTCGGACTGGTGTCCAACCTCGAACCATTGGCCGCGGTCGTGCCAGTCGTGCGCCATCAGCACCGAGCCGAGCAAGGCCCACTCGAGCCCCCCGCGTGGTGACATCCGGTGCACGACGCAGGCGCCGATGCCGGCGCCGGCGAAGAGGGCGCCCGTCAGGCCGTGGTGCATTCGCTGGCCGCCGATCCACAGCCGGCGTCTTGTTGGGTCGTACTCGACGAGCCCGCCGGCCCAGTGCCGGACCGAGCGGCCGGCCGCGTCCGCCAACGCGTCGATCTCCTTCGCAGTGTCCTCCATGGTCCCCTCCGCTGTCCGTACCGGCCGTGGCCGGCTCGAGGGCGGTTCCGATGACGGCCCACCCATCGGCTGCGGCGGATGCGATGCTGAGGTGGGACGGAGCCCCGCTCAACGAAACTTCTAGCAGGGGGCTAAACGAACGTCGTAGGCCCGCCGCCGGCATTGCCGGGGTCCAGACCGGGGACGCGCTCCGCGGTCAGCCCGCGGTCGGGCTGATCGGCCCGGGGCTCGGGACCGCGGGGCCGGTGGGGCCGGCCGGGCTGGAGCCGCTTGGGGGGCTCGGGGGGAATGGGTCGGTCTCGGGGGGCGGCGTCGCCGGCGGAGGTGGCGGCGGGGGGGAGTCGGGCGGTGAGCCGGGCGTGGTCGTACCGCCGTCGCCTCCCGTGTCCGAGCCGCTGCCGCTGGTCGTGGTCCCGTCGCCACCGGTGGTCGTATCGCCACCCGTCGGGTCGACTACGACGCCACCACCATCGGTGGTGTCGGTGGCGTCGACGGAGCCGTCACCGGCGGGAGTAGTGGTGTCCCCTGAGCCGACGGCCGGATTGGTGTCGGGAGTCGGCGGCGCCGTATCAGTGGGCTGTGCGTCGGTCGTGTCGCCTGTCGTTGCCGGATCGGTGGGCCGGTCGTTTGTGGTCGGCGCGGCTGATGTCCGTTGGCGTGCCGGTTGGCCACAGTGGCCCCGGTGCGGCTGGCGGCGACTGCGAGGGTATGGCCGAAGCTGTTCGAATCGTGCTCGACGGCGGCCTCGGTTACGGCGGGCGGGGTGCTTGCGGCGGCCTCGGTGATGCGCGGCTGGGGCGACGCGTTCGGCGATCCGTTGATGTGGTTGACCTCGACCGCGCCCGCGGTGAGCAGCGCGGCTGTGGCCATGCCGGCGACAGCCTTGGTGCCGATCGCGCCGCCGATCAGGCCGATGCTCGACGCCGTGGTCGTTGCGGCGGAGCCGCTGACGGCCGCGGTGCCTGCAGCGCCACCGACGGAGGTGCTGCTCGCGGCGCCGCCCCCGAACAGCTTGCCGAGGAACGAGCCCTTGAGCAGGGCGAGCGGCCCGATCGGGAGGATCGCCGCCAGCGCCTTGTGGTCGCTGCGCAGCTGCTTGCGGAAGTTGGTGCAGCTCTCGCAGCTGCGGACGTGCATGCGGACGGGGCCGGTCGCCTTGGTCAGGCCCTCGGCGGCCTCGGCCAGGGTGACGCGGACCTCCTCGCAACTCAGGGTGCGCGCCTCGCTCGACTCGGCGAGCGTGATCCGGGCGCGGACGAGCAGCGACTTGACCGCCGGGATCGTCGTGTCCATCGCGACCGCGATCTCGTCGTAGGACATCTGGTCGATCTCGCGCAGCAGCAGCGCCGTGCGTTGCGTCTCCGGCAGCGTGCCGACGTCGGCCAGCACCTGGCGGAGCTCCTCGCGGTCCTGGACGCGCTCGGCGGTCGTCGCGCCGTTCATGTGCGGATGGATGTCCATCGAGTCCTGGCCCTCGTGTACGGGGCGGCGCAGGTGGTTGAGGCAGCGGTTGCGCGCGATCCGGTACAGCCAGGGCCGCACGTTGATCTTGCGCTCGTCGGCCAGCATTGCCGTGTGCGCGTTGACGAAGACCTCCTGGAGAACGTCCTCGGCGTCCTGGCGGCTCTTCAGCATCGAGCTGCAGAAGGCGAGCAGGCGCGACTGGTAGCGGTCGAAGAGCACCTCGAAGGCGCGGTCGTTGCCGGCGCGGATCAGTGCGACCAGGCGCTCGTCGCCCTCGAGCTTGAGGACGGGCGAGCGGCGGGCCAGAAGGCCGCGGCGGGACGCGTGTGAGAGTGCGGATGCTTCCATCGGGACGAGGTTCCCCTCACAGAACACGGTACTCCTCCCCTAGTTGCGCGCAACTAAACCCGACCTGAAAAGTCAATAAAGATCCGGCCGCACCCGCGCCGAATCGCCCCCCGGCGGCGCCGCGCCTACGATGCCCGAGCCCGGGTAGGCAAACCGGTAAAGCCCGCGGCCTTAAAAGCCGCTGTCCCTTCGGGGGCGTTGTGGGTTCGAGTCCCACCCCGGGCATCGCCTTGCGGCGGTGGAGGGCACGGCACCCGAGGAGGCCTGCGGCGCTAGGTTTCCAGCGGATGGAGCCGGGCGCGCGCCAGCAGGACGGGGTCAGGGGCAGCGGCCGCGTGGAGTCCGAGGCGGGCTCCCGCTCGTACACCGAGCACGAAGGACCGCGCCGCGCAGGCGGCATGGACCCGATCCACAAGCCGACGACGACGCCCTTCCTCGAGCGCCGCCAACCACGCTCGCCCTTCCCCTCGATCGCCGACTACGCGTTCCTCAGCGACTGTCATACGGGTGCGCTCGTCGCCCCGGACGGGACGGTGGAGTGGCTCTGCCCGCCGCGCTTCGACTCGGCCAGCGTCTTCGCCGCCGTCCTCGACCGCTCCGCCGGTGGCTGGCGGATCGGGCCCTCGAACATGGCCGAGCCCGTCGGCCGTCGCTACGAGCCGGGCACGAACATCGTCGAGACGACGTGGATGACGCCGACCGGCTGGATGATCGTCCGCGACGCGCTCATCGTCGGCCACTGGCGGGCCCGCGACGCGACGAAGGCGACGGCGCATACCCGGCCGCCCTCCGACCACGACTCCCACCACCTGCTGATCCGGACGGCCCGCTGCGTCCATGGCTCCGTCCAGCTCGAGATGCTCTGCGAGCCCGTCTTCGACTACGGGCGCCGCCCGGCGCGGTGGTCGCGGCCACAGGCGACGCACGGCGTCGCCGACGCCTCCGACGGCGAGACGTTCATGCGCCTGCACTCCGACGTCAACATGGGCATCGAGGGCGGTCTGGCCCGTGCCCGTCGCCGCCTGACGGCGGGTGAGGGTTGCTTCTTCGCGCTCTCCTGGTCGTCGCGGCTGGACGGCCCGACGAGCTACGAAGAGGCCGAGCAGGCGCTCGACACGACCTCCGAGTACTGGCGCCTGTGGCTCGCCTCGGGCGACTTTCCCGACCACCGCTGGCGCGAGCACCTCCAGCGCTCGGCGCTCGTGCTGAAGGGCCTCACCTACGGTCCCACGGGGGCGATGGTCGCGGCGCTGACCACCTCGCTGCCGGAGACGCCGCACGGCGAGCGCAACTGGGACTATCGCTACACGTGGATGCGCGACGCGACCTTCACCCTGCAGGCGCTGCACTCGCTCGGGCTCGAGTGGGAGGCGGACGACTTCATCCAGTTCGTGGGCGACGTCGACCGCAAGTCCGACGGTGGGCTGCAGATCATGTACGGGATCGGCGGCGAGAAGGAGCTGCCCGAGCAGGAGCTGCACCACCTGACCGGCTACGAGAGCGCCCGGCCCGTGCGGACCGGAAACGGGGCGTTCGGCCAGCGGCAGAACGACGTCTACGGCGCCGTCCTCGACTCGATCTACCTGCACCAGAAGGAGTACGGGCACAACTCGCCACGGCTATGGCCGGTGATCGAGGATCAGGCTCGGTGTGCCGCCGCCGTCTGGCGGCAGCCCGATCAGGGGCTGTGGGAGACGCGCGGCGAGCCCCGCCACTACATCTCCTCGAAGGTCATGTGCTGGGTCGCCCTCGACCGCGCCGCGCGCCTTGCGGCGCGGCGCGGCTATGACGACCTCGCCGACGAGTGGCGTGTCGTCGCGAACGAGATCCACGCCGACGTGCTCGCCAACGGGCTCGACTCGCGGGGGGTCTTCACCCAGCACTACGACACGGACGCACTCGACGCATCCAACCTGCTGATTCCGCTCGTCCGCTTCCTGCCACAGGGCGACGAGCGCGCGCGGGCGACGGTGCTCGCGATCGCCGACGAGCTCACCGACAACGGGCTCGTGCTTCGCTACCGGACCCATGAGACCGACGACGGCCTGAGCGGCGAGGAGGGCACGTTCCTGATCTGCTCCTTCTGGCTCGTCTCGGCGCTGCTCGAGATCGGCGAGCGGACGCGCGGTCGCGAGCTCTGCGAGCGCCTGCTCAAGGATGCGAGTCCGCTCGGCCTCTATGCCGAGGAGCTCGATCCCGCCTCGGGCCGCCACATGGGTAACTACCCCCAGGCCTTCACCCACCTCGCGCTGATCAACGCGGTGACCCACGTGATCCGGGACGAGCGCGCGATCTCAACCGTTTAGTGGACCGCTAGCTCGACACGGTGCGCTTGTAGCGCCAGGTCGCCAGGGGGGCGAAGACGACGATCAGGCCGACCGACCAGGCGACGGCTCCCCAGATGCTGTTGCCCGCGGGGGCCCCGAGCCACAGCGCGCGCATCGCGTCGACGATCACGGTGAACGGGTTGACCTCGGCGAAGGGTTGGAGCCAGCTCGGCATCGAGTCCACCGGGACGAAGGCCGAGGAGGCGAAGGTGAGCGGGAAGACGATGATGAAGCCGATCTGCTGGGCAGCTTCCGGGGTCGAGGAGGAGAGGCCCATGAGCGCGTAGATCCACGAGAAGGCGTAGCCCATGAGCAACACGAGCAGGACGCCGGCGACGATCTCGAGCGCGTTCGCGTTGAAGCTGAAGCCCACGATCAGGCCGACCACGATCATCACGGCGAGCGAGACGGCGTTCGTGACGACGTCGGAGATCGTGCGGCCCGCGAGCACGGCGGAGCGTGCGATCGGCAGCGAGCGGAAGCGGTCGATCAGGCCCTTCTTCAGGTCCTCGGCGAGGGCGATCGCCGTGACGAAGCCGCCGAAGGCGATCGTCTGGACGATGATCCCCGGCATGAGGTAGTCGACGTAGTCGTAGCCGGGCGTCTGGATCGCGCCCCCGAGCACGTAGACGAACAGCAGGATGAACATGATCGGCTGGACGAGGAATCCGACGATGAGCTCGGGCGAGCGCCGGAAGCGCAGGAGGTTGCGCTTGCCGAGCAGCAGCGTGTCGCGGACCTGCTCGTACATCAGCCCTGCTCCGCCGCCTCTGCCGCTGCCCCTGTCTCCGCCTCCGCCGCGCGTCCGGTCAGGGCGATGAAGACGTCATCCAGCGTCGGCCGGTGCACGCCGATGTCGTCGATGCCGATGTTCTCGCCGTGGAGCAGGCGGACCGCATCCGCGATCGCTCCGGTGCGCGAGCCGATGGGGACATGGACGATTCCGTTCTCGTCGAGCCGGGGCGGCTCGCTGGCGAGCTCGTCCAGCGCGCGGATCGCTCGTCCGCCTGCATCGCGATCGGCGAGCGTGACCTCGATGCGCTCGCCGCCGACGCGGTCCTTGAGCTCGTCCGATGTTCCCTCGGCGATCACCCGGCCGTGGTCGATCACGGCGATCGCATCGGCGAGCCGGTCGGCTTCGTCCAGGTACTGGGTCGTGAGCAGCACCGTGGTGCCCGCGGCGACCTGCTGCTCGATCGCCGCCCACAGGCTCTGCCGGCTGCGCGGATCGAGGCCGGTGGTCGGCTCGTCGAGGAAGATGACCGGCGGCGCGGCGACGAGCGCCGCGGCGAGGTCGAGCCGCCGAGCCATGCCGCCTGAATAGGTGTGGGCGAGGCGGTCCGCGGCATCGGTCAGATCGAACTGGTCGAGCAGCTCCCGCGCCCGCTCGGCGGCCCGGGTACGGGGCAGGTGGTAGAGCCGACCGACCATGTCGAGGTTCTCGAAGCCGGTGAGGTTCTCGTCGATCGCCGCGTACTGACCGGCGAGGCCGATCTTCGCGCGCAGCGCGGGCGCCTCGCGGATCGACGTCGTGGCCGGCGACTGTGGCACGCCCACCGTCCGGCGGCAGCAGCGTGGTCAGGATCCGGACCGCGGTCGTCTTGCCGGCGCCGTTCGGCCCGAGCAGCCCGAGCACCGTGCCGGCCTCGACCTCGAGGTCGACTCCACAGAGCGCCTCGACGTCGCCGAACGATTTGCGCAGGCCCTCGGCTGCTATTGCACGCTCGCCCGCCATCGCGGGGCAGCCTAGATCAACCGCGTGGGCGCACCGTCTACGGCGGACGGCTGCTCAGCCACCCGTTGCCGGGACGATCGGCACCGGGACGTCGGTCGTCGTCGACGGAGCCGAGCCGGAGCCGTCCGCGGTCGTCGTCGACGGGGCCGGATCGGGCGACGGCTCCGCGCCGGTGGTCGTCGAGTTGTCGCTGGGCGTCGTGGTCGTCCCGCCGGGGGCCGGGTCGGCGGGTGGGCCGGAGGGGTCGGGCGAGGGCTCGGTCGTGGTGGTTGTGGTCTCACCGCCGCTCGTATCCGAGCTGCCGCTGCCCGCGCCGGAGTCCTGCCCGCCGGCCTCCGCTGCGCCGTCCTTCGGCTTGTCGTGAGTGGCGTCCGGCTTAACCGGGGCCGGGTCGATCTCCGCCTTGGCCTTGCTGAGCTTCTTGGCTTCGTCGGCGCCCCAGGCCGTGATTGAGATCCCGTAATCGCCGTCGCCGACGTACGGGACCCAGACGGCCGTCGAGCCGCCGCCCGGGCCACCGCCGACCGTGCCGAGATCCTGGACGCTGCCGTCCGCCAGGGTCGCCGTCGCCGTGTAGTGATCGGCCCCCTCGAGCCCGCTCCAGCTGACGTCGATCTCACAGGTGATCCCCGACTGGGAGACGCCGCAGCCGCCGAGCGACGCCGAGGCTGTGAGCGTGCCGCCGCCGGCGTCCCCGCCGCCGAGGGCGATCGCCTGGATCGGTACGACCAGCGCGACGACGGCGAGCAGCCAATGCCAGGGGCGGAGCGTCATGGGCTCGGGGTCTGCGTCGTCTGCTTGACGCCTTTGGCTGTGACATCGGGGCGCAGCGAGGCATGCATCGTCTCGATGTCGGCACCGAGCTGCGGCTCGGCCCCGGGCTGCTCGACCGTCGTGAAGTAGAAGCGGTAATCGCCCGCGCCGCGCAGCGTCACGTGTACGGGCGCGCTGACGCCGTCGGCGACCGGCGCCTCCGCGCGCAGCTCTGTGATCGTGCCCTCGATCGTCGGGCCTTCGACACGGTCGACGACGCGCGGGTTGTCGGCAACCTTGCCGAGCTGGGTGAGCGACTGCTGCTCGAACTGGTGGAAGCTCAGGTCGGGGGCGCGCTCGATCCAGAGAGTTGCAGTCGCGAGCCCGTCCTTCGAGCGAGCCGAGAAGGCGGCCCCGTCAGGCGGGTCGGTCTGCTTCCAGCCGCCGGGAAGGGCGAGCGAGTAGCCCGAGCCACGTACGTACTTGGCGTCGGGTCCGGCCGCCTGCCGCGCGACCGGGGGCGGCGGTGTCGGGCGGCTTGATGATCCTCCCTGGATCAAGGCGAGGGCAGCGACGACCGCGAGGGCGGCGATCGGCACCGACGCCCACGTCCAGATTTTGGCCCGGTCGAGGCCCTCCGCTCGCTCGGCGACGGCGTCGCCCGCGTCGAGCACCCGATGCCAGGCGGCCTCGAGCGCCGTGCCGGCGGCGGCAAGCGGCCCGGCCGGCGTCGGCACCGGCGGCGTGTAGACCTCGTGGCAGCCGTCGCAGACGACCCGGTGGATCGCCGCCTCCGGAAGGGCTGCCGGAATCCGGAGGCGGGTCACCGCGCCGCATTGAGGGTGCTCGCAGCGGAGCTCGCGAACGGGGGCGCCCGGTGGTGGCTCAGGCAACCCGCCGTTGCCGCTCCGCCGAGGCACGGCTTCTGTCCGTGTCGTCGGAAGCTGCATTGCAGGGATTGAATCGGAGTCTGGCCGCGATTACTTGAAAGTTGTCCGTGCCGCCGATCCCTTTGCAGCGGCGCCGTCCTCCAGGGAGAATGTCTGCGATGCGCGGCGTCTTCCTCGACTGGGCATACCGCCGTCTCGGCCGGCACTACCCGCTTGCCTTCGTCGCCGTCGAGCTGCAAGCCGGCTTCCTGGTCACCGGCGGCACCGTGCTGCTGCTCAGCTTCTACTACCACGGCACCGCCACTGAGCTCGCCGAGATCCTCGCGATCACGCTGTCGCTGACGGCCGTCACGCTGCTCTACGGATACGTGCGGCTGCGCGGCCGGATCGCCCCGATCAGGTCCTGGATGGCCGGCCGGCGTGACGAGGCCGCGACGGCGCGCGCCTGGGCCGCCGCGATCTCGTTGCCGCTCGATGTCGTCCGCGCCGAGATGCTGCTGCCGATCGGCGTCGTGATCGTGCCCGGCGTCGTCGCCTCGATCCTCATCCTCGGCCTCGCCTGGACTGCCGCCATACCACTGACGACGTTTGCGCTCGTCGCGGTCGGCTACGGCGCGATCCTCCACCACCTGACGATCGAGGCGGGGATGAGGCCCGTGCTGATCGACCTCAACCGCTCCGCCGACGGCGCCTTCGACCTCGACGTCGGCGCGCTGTCGCTCCGCATGCGGCTGCTGGCCGCGCTGCCGATGATCAACATCATCACCGGCCTTGTGGTGGCCGCCGTCGCAGGGGAGGGGCAGGGCAGTCCCGACCTCGGCGCCACCGTGCTGATTGCGATCGGTGTCGCGACGACGGTCTCGCTCGAGCTCACGCTGCTGCTCTCGCGCTCGATCCTCGTCCCGCTCCGCGACCTCCAGCAGGCGACGGAGCGCGTCGCCGAGGGCGACTTCTCGGTCCGCGTGCCGATCACGACGGCCGACGAGATCGGCGAGCTCGCGACCTCGTTCAACGAGATGGTCGCCGGGCTCAGCGAGCGGGAGCGGCTCCGTGAGGCGTTCGGCACCTATCTCGACCGGGAAGTCGCCGAGTACATCCTCTCGGAGGGCTTTGACGAGCGGGGGGTCGAGGCCGAGGTGACGATCATGTTCTGCGACGTGCGCGGGTTCACCGCGTTCGCCGCCGAGGCCGGAGCCCGCGCCGTCGTCGCCCGGCTCAACGCGCTGTTCGAGATCGTCGTCCCGCTGATCGCCGCCGAGGGAGGCCACGTGGACAAGTTCGAGGGCGACGGCCTGATGGCGGTCTTCGGCGCGCCCGAGCGCTACGCCGACCATGCCGAGCGCGCCGTCCGTGCCGCGCTCGAGATCGACGCGCGGATCAACGGCGGCGGCGAGCGCGATGACTTCGAGCTGGGCGTCGGGCTCAACACCGGGCGGGTGATCGCCGGTTCGGTCGGCGGCGGCGGCCGCCTCAACTACAGCGTGATCGGCGATGCGGTCAACGTTGCCTCCAGAGTCCAGGCCGCCACCCGGCTGACCGGCGACCCGGTACTGATGACGGCGGCAACGCGCGCGGCGCTCGGTCCGGACTTCGAGAGCGAGGCGCGCGGCGCCCCGGAGCTCAAGGGCCTCGACCGCCCGATCGAGCTGTTCGCGCCGCGGCGCTCAGCCGCCCGACCGCCGGTCGAGGCGGAGGGCTCGCTCAGGGCGTGAGCCGCCGGCGGGCGGCCTCGCGTGCAGCCGTGCTTTGCCCCGCCCGATCGCATAGGCTCGGTGGCATGGCCACGGAGGAGAAGCAGGCCGGCGGCGTCGGCAATGCCGGCGCCTGGCATGGCGGTCGCCTGGCGGCGCGCGCCCTCGCCGAGCGCGGGGTCAGCCACCTGTTCACGCTCTCCGGCGGTCACCTGTTCAGCCTCTATGACGGCTGCCGCGAGGAGGGCATCGCCCTCGTCGACGTGCGCCACGAGCAGGCCGCAGCCTTCGCCGCCGAGGGTTGGGCCAAGGCGACGCGGACGCCGGGCGTCTGCGCGCTCACGGCCGGGCCTGGCGTCACCAACGGCACCAGCGCGATCGCCGGCGCCAGCTTCAACGGATCGCCCCTCGTCGTCCTCGGCGGCCGCGCGCCGGAGATGACCTGGGGCACGGGCCGGCTGCAGGAGATCGACCACCTGCCGATCGTCTCCTCGATCACGAAGCACGCCGAGACGGTCAAGGATGCCGGCGCGATCGCCGCGGCCACCGCCCGCGCGGTCGATGTTGCGAGTGCCGCACCGAGCGGCCCCACGTTCCTCGACTACCCGCTCGACGTGGCTTTCACCGAGGGCGAGTATCAATCTCCGGCTGCGCCCGAGCTCAGGCCCTCGGAGCCCGCCGCGGGTGTCGAGGAGGCCGCCGCTCTGCTCGCCGCCGCCGAGCGTCCGGCGGTGATGGCGGGCACCGGCCTGTACTGGGCCGGGGCGGAGGAGCGGCTGCGCGAGCTCGCCGAGCAGCTCGGCGTTCCGGTCTACCTGAATGGCATGGGCCGCGGTTGCTTGCCCGCCGATCACCCACTCGCCTTCAGCCGTACACGCGGCGCCGGGCTCGGCGGCTGCGACGTCGCCCTCGTGATCGGCGTGCCGCTCGACTTCCGGCTCGGCTTCGGCGGCTCGATCTCCGCCGATGCGAAGCTGATTCGCATCGACGTCGAGCCGAACCGCCTCGAGCGCAACCGCGCCGCCGACATCGACCTCGTCGGCGACGTCGAGGCGACGCTCGCCGCGCTCGTGCAGGCCACCCTCGACGCCGGCGGCAGCGCTGAGCGGACTCGCCCCTGGGTCGATGGGCTGAGCGCGCAGGAGCTTGAGAAGCGCGATGCCGAGCAAGCCGACTTCGGTGACGAGCGCGCGCCGCTGCACCCGATGCGCCTCTACGCCGGGCTCGCCGAGGTGCTCGACCGCGACGCCATCGTGATCGGCGACGGCGGCGACTTCGTCTCCTACGCGGGCCGCGTGATTGACACCTACGAGCCGGGCTGCTGGATGGACCCAGGCCCCTACGGCTGCCTTGGCGCCGGGCCAGGGCAGGCGATCGGGGCGGCCTGCGCGAAGCCGGGCCGGCAGATCTGCCTGTTGCTCGGCGACGGCGCCTTCGGCTTCAGCGGCATGGAGTTCGACACGCTGGCGCGGCACGGGCTGCCGGTCGTCGGGGTGATCGGCAACAACGGGATCTGGGCGCTCGAGAAGCACCCGATGGAGTTCCTCTACGGCTACTCGCTGGCGGCCGAGCTGCGCGCCGGCACGCCCTACGAGAAGGTGGCCGAGGCGCTCGGCTGCCACGGTGAGCTCGTCCGCGAGCCCGCCGAGCTGCGTCCCGCGCTGGAGCGCGCGTTTGCCTGCGGGGGCCCGGCCCTCGTCAACGTCCTCACCGACCCGGACGTGGTCTACCCGCGCAAAGCCGTGCTGGCCTGAGTCGCCCCTGAGGCGCTCGCCGGCGTCCTGCTCCGGCTACGCTCGGCGGCGCATGGGCCTGCGCCTCGGACGTCACAACTTCACCCGCGTCGTCTACGACGACTCCTCCGACGTTCTCTACGCGACGCTGCCGGGCGCCGACCCCGCGCGCCGCGAGCCGACGCCCGAGGAGGATGTGTGGCTGTTCGATGACATCGGCCGGCTGGTCGGTGTCAGGGTGCTCGAGCCCCGCGCGCGCTGGGAGCGCGATGGCGCCGTTTGGATCAGCCTGCCGACCGGCGAGCGCGAGCGCGCGGCCGGGCTCGAGGCGGCGCTCCGCGCCAACCGTTGAGCCGTTTGCCTGGTGGCGGGCCGGGCGCGGGGATGATCTAGATTGCTGCCTTCATGCCGGAACTGGACTTGAACGGTCGCGTTGCTCTCGTCACGGGCGCGGCGCGGGGCATCGGGCTCGAGACCGCCCGGGCGTTGCACGCCCGCGGCGCCAGCGTTGCGATCGTCGATCTCGATCCGAAGCAGTGCGAGGCGGCAGCCGCCGCGGTTGGCCCACGGGCGAAGCCGCTCGCCGCTGACGTCACCGATGAGGACGCCGTCGCGCTCGCCGTCGATGCGGTGACGACTGAGCTCGGGGGCATCGACGTCGTCGTCGCCAACGCGGGCATCGCGCAGACGATCCGCCCGATCAGCGTCGTCGACACCAAGGACTTCGACCGCGTCCTCGCGGTCAACCTGCACGGCGTCGTTCACACGGTCCGGCAGGCGCTCCCGCACGTGATCGAGCGCCGTGGTCACGTCCTCGTCATCGCCTCCGTCTACGCCTTCGCCAACGGGGCGCTGCAGTCGAGCTACGCGATGAGCAAGGCCGCAGTCGAGCAGTTCGGCCGCGCGCTTCGTGTCGAGCTCGCGCCACACGGCGTCAGCGCCGGCGTCGGCTACTTCGGGTTCGTCGACACGGAGATGGTCCGCAACGCCGAGCGGGACCCGGTCACGAGCCTGGTCGAGAACCGGGCACCCCAATTCCTCCGCAAGCGGATCACCCCCGGCGAGGCGGGCGAGGCGCTGGTCCGCGGGATCGAGGCACGCGCCGCGCGGACGATCCGGCCCCGACGCTGGAACCTGTTGTTCCGGTCACGTGGGCTGATCGCGCCGCGGCTCGACGAGGTGATGCGACGGGACACGGCCGTCTCCTCGGCTGTCCTCGCCGCCGAACAGGCAGGGAGCGGACAGAGCTGAACGGCCACGAGACACCGCACGCACCCGAGCCCGAGGTCGGCCTCGAGGAGGACGACGAGTTGCTCTCGCGCTTCGTCCGCACCCGCGACCCTGACCTGCGCGAGGAGCTCGCGGTCCGCTACTCGCCGCTGGCCGAGTCGCTCGCGCGCCGCTACGCGAACCGCGGGGAGCGGCTCGAGGATCTGCAGCAGGTCGCCTATCTGGGCATGCTCAAGGCGCTCGACGGCTTCGACGACATCCGCGGGACTTCGTTCCGGGCCTATGCAGAGCCGACGATCCTCGGCGAGATCCGCCGCCACTTCCGCGACAAGCGCTGGGCGATGCGCGTGCCGCGCGATCTCAAGGAGGCGCTGCCGAAGATCCGCGCAGCGGTTGACGAGCTCTCCAAGGACCTCGGCCGCGAGCCGGGGACCGCCGAGGTCGCCGAGGAGGCCGGGATCGAGGAGGACATCGTGATCGACGCGCTCGACGCCGCGGAGGCCTCGCGGCCTGCGTCGCTCGACGCGCCCGTCGCGACCGGTGAGCCGGATGCTGCAACGATCGGCGATCTCGTCGGCTCCGAGGACG
This sequence comes from uncultured Solirubrobacterales bacterium, assembly GCA_963850625.1. Classification (GTDB taxonomy): domain Bacteria; phylum Actinomycetota; class Thermoleophilia; order Solirubrobacterales; family 70-9; genus CAXMST01. Next base: position 145,720 of record CAWKLZ010000006.1, on the reverse strand, counting down.
GGAACATCGACCACGCGGAGTGGAACGTTCTGCTCGAGGAGCGCCTCGACCAGCTCGACGACCGCGATCGCGAGGTGCTCTATCTGCGCTACGCCGAGGACCTGACCCAGCGCGAGATCGGCGAGCGGATCGGCGTCTCGCAGATGCAGATCTCGCGCATTCTCAGCACCGCCCTCGAGGCGCTTCGCGAGACTCCGTAAGCCCGCGCGATCCGGTGCGCTCGCCGGCGCTGGTTGATCGCGTTTGATCCGTACACCTCGGGGTAGCCGATCGTCGTGGCGACGATTGACGAGGAACGGGAGCGGATCGTCGACGTCCTGGGTATCTCCGGAAGCGTCAGTCCCCGCTCGCTGAACGTCGACCTGCTCGGTAACGCGGCCCGCGAGGCCCCCGCCGACGTCGTCATGACGATCTACTTGGAGCCCGGCTTCTGGAGGATGCCGCCGTTCGAGCCGCGGGCCGAGCCGAGTGACGAGGTCGCGCGCCTCCGCGAGGCGATCACCGGCGCCGACGCTCTCGTCCTCGCAACGCCCGAATACAACGGCTCGCTCCCGGGTGGTCTGAAGAACGCGCTCGACTGGGCCGCGGCCGCCGCCGGCGACGGGGCCGGTTCACCGCTCGTCGGCAAGCCGGCGGTCGTGATCGGCGCCGACCGCGGTCGTTTCGGTTGCGATTGGGCGGTCGCGGACGCGCGCAAGGTCCTCGAGGTCGCGGGAGCACGGGTGCTTCCCGCCGGACTCGCGATCGGCGCCGCCGAGTCCGCCTTCGGCGATGACGGCGAGCTCCACGAGTCCGAGTATCGGGCGCAGCTCGGCGCGCTCATGGAGCTACTCGCGCTCGAGGCCCGGGCCGGCGCCACTCCCGACGCCTGAGCCGCGGCGTCCATGTGGGCCTTCAGACGAGGCGGAAGCGACCGTCGGCGGAGAGCTGGGCCCGCGCGCCGATGCAGTCGCGCTCGCCGAGGATCGCGAGCGTCTCGGGGTCGTCGGCCTTGGCGACCGTGCGCCTGTGATCGACGACGAAGGTCGCGATACCGAGCTCGGGCGCCCCGGAGCGGTCGCAGATCGCCGTGTAGGCCTCGACCATCACGTTGCTCGCATCGGCAACCTCGATGACGTCGAAGCGTGGGCCGGCGTCGATCTCGGCCTGTGGGTCGACGTGCGCCCAGCCGCCCGCGGCATCGCCGGAGGGTTCGCCGAGCAGGGCGACGCCGTGCTTGGTCAGGTACCAACTCACCGACGTCGCCATGCCGACCCCGCCCTCGGCCGCGATCCGCTCGCAGAGGGCGGCGAGTGAGTGGGTGACGTAGTTGCTGCCCGGACCGCCGGCGAAGCTGAGACCGCCGGTGAGCGTCGGCGGCCGGCCCGGATCCAGCGGATCGATGCCGAGCTCGTGCGCGGCGACCTGCACGGCCGAGGGGAAGCACGAGTAGAGGTCGAGGTGGCGGACCGCGCCGAGCCCGAGCCCGGCGTGCTCGAGCGCGCCGCCGACGCAGGCGCGGAGTGCAGGGGAGCGGTCCAGGTCGGGCCGCTCGGCGACGAACCGGTGATCTGCTCCTGCCGCCGTCGCCAGCACCGGGATCCGGGCCGCCGCAGGGACGCCGGCCCGGTCGGCCGCAGCGGCCGAGCAGACGACGAGCGCGGCCGCCTGGTTCGTCTGGATGTTCGAGTTCATCAGCTTCGTGTACGGGATCGAGACCTGGCGGTTCTCCGGGCTTGCCCGTGCGATCCGCTCCGCGGAGGCCCCATCCCGGTTCCAGGCGTGCGGGTTGGTGGTCGCGATCTCCGCGAAGCGCGCCCACAGGTGGCCGATGTGCTCGCTGTGGGCCGCGGGAGGCGTGCCCTCACGGCGACGGACGGCGGACTCGAACAGCGGGTAGTAGGCGACGGGCGCGACCAACCCGGCAGCGAGTTCGACGGGGTGGCTGGGCTCGAACTGCGTGCCGACGAAGCGGTCGGGCTCGCTCGCGGGCTCCTGTGTGACGAAGCCGGGGTCGCGACCTTCCTTGCCGGCGCGCATGAGCGCGTCGACGCATTCGACGCCGCCGATCAACACCGCTTCGTGCTCGCCGGCCACGATCCGCTCGCAGGCGTCGGCGAGCAGGTCGATCGGCGCGCAGCCGCCGATCCGCGAGCGCACACGCTCGACCTCGGAGACGCCGATTGCCCTGCCGAGCATCCGCCCGGGGTCCGGGACTGGCCAGGAGACCGAGTCGACGACGGAGATGCAGCCGAGCTCGCCGAGCAGCTCCGCGGCGGCGCCGCTGCGCTCGAGCGCGCCCCGCGCCACGGCCGCCAGCATCTCGTCGGGCTGAGGCTGGTGCGCGGCGTCGCCGTCGCGAGTGCTCGCTGAGCTGGGCCCAGCCGACGATCACCGGCTCCCGATCGGTGGCGGCGGCGGAAGCTACTCGCAGAACTCCTTCAAGCCCTCGGCGGCGCCCTTCGTCAGGAACTCCTTGACCTTGCCCTCGACCGGGCCGCGGAGCAGCAGGCCGAGCATCCGCCCGGGGTCGGCCTCGAGCGAGTAGGTGGCGCGGGTGCGGCCATCACCGAGGTCCTCGAGCCGCCAGTCGCCGACGAGCGACTTCGCGTCGCCCTTCTCCTGTGCCCAGGAGAGTCCGGTCGGCGGCGTGTACTCGTAGCTGAGCACCGTCTTCGACTTCTTGACGACGGCGTCGACCTCGAGCTCGACGCGCGCCGCGGAGCCGTCGGCGTTCGTCTCCAGCACCTCGACCGCCTGCACCGAGGGCTGCCACTCGACGGCGCCGGGGACGTTCGCGGCGACCTCGTAGACGCGCTCGATCGGCGCCTCGATCTCGACCGTGTGCGATGCCTGCAGAAGGCCCATCGAGCGCACCCTATGGGAGGATCGCGCCAACGTGCCCCGCCGCCCCGACATGCCACCGCTGCGCAGCGCCGACCTCGGCCCGGACCCGATCGCCCAGTTCGGGGAGTGGTTCGAGCTGGCGCGCTCGGAGGTGCAGCTCGCCGAGGCGATGACTTCTGGCGACCGTCGATGCTGACGGCGGCCCCGACGCCCGCATGGTCCTGCTCAAGGGCTACGACGAGCACGGCTTCCGCTTCTTCACCAACCGCGAGTCGGCCAAGGGCGAGCAGCTCGAGGCAGGCGGGCGTGCGGCGCTGGTCTTCTACTGGCGTGAGCTCGACCGCCAGGTGCGCGTGCGCGGCCCGGTCGAGCTGCTCGGCGAGCAGGAATCGGACGAGTACTTCGCGAGCCGGCCGCGCGAGTCGCAGCTCGGCGCCTGGGCGAGCCCGCAGAGCAGGCCGCTGGCCGACCGGGCGGAGCTCGACGCCCGCCTCGGCGAGATCGAGGCGCGGTTCGGCACCGAGGGCGGGGGAGAGGTGCCGCGGCCCGCGCACTGGGGTGGGTACCTGGTCCGGCCCGACGCGATCGAGTTCTGGCAGGGGCAGGTCGGGCGCCTGCACGACCGCTTCCGCTACCGGCGCGAGGGCTCCGGCTGGACGCTCGAGCGCCTGGCGCCTTAGAGGCTCTTAGGACGGCGTCCGGCTCAGCCGGCCGCGTCGAGCGCGGCGCCGAGCAGGATGTCGCTCTCGGAGACCTCGACCCGCTCGAGGGCGAAGGCGCGCATCGTCGCGATCAGGATGACGACGCCGGCGACGATCGTCGGCGCCCGGTCGGGATGCAGGCCCCTCACGTGGCGGCGCTCGGCGAGCGGCAGCGATGCGAGTCTGCCGAGCTGCTGCTGGAGGAAGGCGATGCCGAGCTCGTGCCCCTCGACGGCATCGGCGTCGTAGGGCTCGAGGTCGAGCTCGATCGCGGCCATCGACGTCGGGGTGCCGGCGACGGCGATCGCGTGCTCGGGCGTCGGTCCGCCGTAGGCACCGCGCGCGGCGGCTAGTTCTACCGGCGATCGAGTCGGCCAGTGCCTCCAGCTCGCCGGCACCAGGCGGATCGGTGCTCAGGAAGCGTTCGCTGTGGCGGACGACCCCAACCTGCAGCGACGTGTGGAAGCGGATCTCGCCGGCCCCTTCGCCGACGATCAACTCCGTGGAGCCACCGCCGATGTCGAAGACGAGCGTCGGCCCGCGTAGATCGCGGCCGGCGGTCGCTCCCCGATACGTCAGGCAGGCCTCGGTCTCACCGTCGATCGCGCGAGCGTCGAGCGCAAAGCGCTCGCGCAGCTCCGCCAGAAAGGCGTCGCCGTTCTCCGCATCGCGTACCGCCGACGTCGCGACCGCGACAACCTGCTCGACGCCCAGGCCGCTCGCGACCTCCAGGTACTCGCCGACGACGCCGCAGACTGCCTCGATGCCGTCCGCGCCGAGCCGTCCGGAGCTCTCGACCCCGCGCCCGAGGCGGGTCACGGTTGAGCGCCGCTCGATCTGGCGTGGGGGTTTGCCGTTGCCGAGCTCGACCACGAGCAGGCGGGTCGAGTTGGTTCCCATGTCGATGACGGCGACTGGCACGGCGCGGCGATCCTAGAGCGGCGGCCGGTCCGGTGCCGGGCGCCACCTCGCAGCCGACAGGCCGGGAGAAATGTGTGCGTTTAGTAATCCTCGCTAGGGGTATTTCATTAGCGAGCCGCGGAAATGACCAAGAGCGGGCTGGGGGGAACTCAATTTCACAAGGCTTGCCAGGGATACCCGATGCCCCGGCAGGGAGTCGGACCCGCGCCCTTTGGGCCGCGGGTTTCGGCTCTTTAATGGGAGATCGCCGGCTCGTCGCGCGATCGCTGGGCGAGAGGTGTCCGCCGCTGCGTTGCTAAGCTGCTTCGTTCCGCCGCGGGGTGGAGCAGTCAGGTAGCTCGCCGGGCTCATAACCCGGAGGTCGCAGGTTCAAATCCTGCCCCCGCTATTCCGTTTCCGGGGAAGCCGCTCGAGTTCACGTTTCGGGCAGGTTTTCCAGGTCCGCGCGGTCCTGTGCGCGAGCGGCTCGCCGCTTCATCCTGCGTAGGTGCGCGAGCGAGCAGACGCTGACCGGCGTCCCCTGCAGATGGGCGTCGTCCGCTGCGGCAGCCAGCTCCGAGTAGGGCGGTACCCCGGCGGCCATCTGGATCACGTCGAGCCCGCCAAGCTTGGTGCTCAGGGTCAGGTTTCTGCCCCGTCGAAGTGCTGCCAGGTCGGCTGCGGGATCAAACGGCCGATCCCCCGCGGTCGGCAAGGTCGCCTCGAGCTCGGTCAGCAGGCCTGCGAGCCGGCCGTGGTTTTCGCCCGACGGCTCGGGGACGATGTCGAGGTCTTCGGTTGCGCGCAGGTATCCGTGGGCGCCAACCGCCACTCCACCAATCACTACGTACTCGACGTCGTGGCTGTCGAGCGCCGCGAATAGCGCTCCGAGGTCGAACATCTCAACTTCGACGAGACCTTGCGGGTGACGCCGACATCCCGAGCTCGGCGACCTGCCTGCAGAGGGAGTTGAGCCGCTCGAGTCGCTGGTCCATCGTCAACTCGAGATCGCGCCTGCGGCGTATCCGAGCCGCCGCCGCCAACTCCGACTCGCTTCGGTCTTGGCTTGCTCCAGTCTTCCTGTCCACAGCCCAGAAGATACGCGTCCGCGCGGCCGGGGCGCCTCCCGTGACTTCGGGGTTGGTGGGTACATGAGACCCGAACGAGCACCTCAGCCCATCGCCGACTACGTCGCAGCCCTGATCCAAAGCGCTGCGCAGCTCAGCGCAATCATCGACCAGATGGAACGCTTCGCCCGGCGGGCCGGCCCTCGAACGAGGCCGACCGTCGCAGTGCTCTCCGAGCTGATCGAAGGCATCCTCACCGACCCCGAGGCCGACGTTGACCTGGCGGAGATCGATCGGGCGACGCAGTTGCTCGTCGAGGCCACGGTCGCCATCGGGCAGAACCTCTTCTTCGTCGACCCGGACGTGGTGGCTGAGGAAGGGTGGGATTGATCTAGCATCATGATGCTAAGATGCCGACATGCCAAAGGTTCGCACCACGTTGACGATCGATGAGGACGTCCTGCGGTCCGTGAAGGTGCGGGCCGCGCGCACCGGCAAAGGCGACAGCGAGGTGATCGAGGAAGCCGTCAAACGGGGGCTGGGGCTCGATGTGTTCGAGCGCCTCTGGGAGAAGAACGATCTCTCCGAGGATGAGGGCATGGAGCTGGCGCTCGAGGCGCAAGTCCGCGGCTCGCGCCAACCGGTGAAGGCTGTCCTCGATCCGAACGTCCTCGTATCCGCAGCGCTCTCACCGGGCGGGACTCCCGCCGAGCTGATCCGCCGTTGGCGTGCGGGGCACTTCGAGCTCGTGGTCTCTGAAGCGCTGCTCGAGGAGCTCACCCGTGTGCTCCGATATCGAAAGTTGCGATCCCTCATCGATGCGGATGAAGCGGCAGCGATGATCGCCGCCCTGCGCGCGGAGGCGCGTGTCTATGAGCAGCCCCGGGAGCCGCCACCGCAGCGCTCTCGCGATCCCGACGACGATTACCTGATCGCGCTGGCCGCCGCTTCCGGATCAGCGCTCGTCTCCGGCGATGCGGATCTGCTTGCCCTCTCCGAGGAGCTTCCCATCTTCTCGCCGGCTCGTTTCTTGGAGGGGCTGCACCGAGCGCCCTCGCCGGGCTCATAACCTGGAGCTCGCAGGTTCAGATCCTGCCGCCGCGATAATTCTCAGCAGCCGCTCGAGCCCTCCGCATGGAGGGTTTCGCGTTCTCGAGGGCCTCGGCGACCGCCTTGAGACCCGTGGCTGGAGGTGCCCGCGTGGGTAGGCCCTCCCAAACCTGGGCGCGTTGTGCCATGTGACACGAAACGTGATAACCGAGTAGGTTGTCGTCTGTACGCACGGTGGGAGTCGTGCAGCACAACCGGGAGGATTGTCATGCGTTTCGTCCGCGGTGTCCTCCGTCGCCGGACGGTCTTCATGCTGGTCGCCGCCGGTCTGGCCGCAGCAACACTGCTGCCCGCCTCTCTCGCCAGGGCTGATGGTGAGGCAACCGTCGAGGGAGAAGCCCTGTCGGCCGACGCGATCTCGGCGTTCGCGGTCGACTGCTCAGCAGATCCCGCGCTGATCTCATTCAGCGTCTCGGGAACAGCGACGGGTCCCTATGCCGGCACCTTCGAACAGGATGTCGACTTCGAGCAGGATGGGACCGGCGACTACCGGATCAACTCGACGGTCGAGATCGATTCCACCGAAGGTCACGTCCACATGGATCTCAGCGGCTCCGGTGGGCCAGACGAGCAGGCCACATGCGAGGAACTCGACGGCGCCGCGAGTTCCACGAGCGTCCAGATTTCGGCGCCCTTTTCGGCTCGGCTCGCTCTGCCGGGCTCGTTCGTGGATCGGGGTGCAGCGGTCGCTGAATGGTCCATCAGCCGAGCAGCGGGCGAAGAACCCATCCTCGAAGCGACCCCGGGGGCGAACCGAACTGACTTCACCTCAACGCTCGACGCACCTCTCGCTGACGACGACGAGGACGGCGTTCCGAACGTCGAGGACAACTGCGCGGACGTCGCCAACCCGGCGCAGGCAGACAACGAAGGCGACGGCATCGGCGACGTGTGCGACCCCGACGACGACAACGACGGAGTCCCGGACGAGTCCGATAATTGCCCCCGCAATGGCAACGCCGATCAGGTCGACTCCGACGGCGACGGGATCGGGACCGCTTGCGATCCCGACGCGTACAACCGGATCGCGGGAATCGTCACCGCCCTGACCGGCAAGGCGGATGTCCTCGGGCACGCCGACGGCCCAGCTGATCAGGCGTCGTTCGGGAACGTCTTCTCAATGGCCGCAGATGGGGACAGCCTCTATGTCACGGACCAGGACGTCACAGGCGAGACTTGGCTGAGGCGCATCGATCTCAGCACCGGCACCGTCGAGACTCTGCTTTCCCCGGCTGAGATGGCAGCCAGCGCGGCCGGGTGGAGTGATACCCGCCAGCCATCGATAGGCAGGATCGCCTACGAGGACGGCGCAATCTACGCGACCGGCTATCAGTACCAGACGAGTCCGTGGGCCTTTTCGCCGCGCCTCTTCCGCTACGACATTGCGGCGGACCGGCTCGACGTCGTTGACCCCGGCGTCGCGGTGAGCTCACACGACTCGTTCGGCGGGATTGCCACTAACGGTACGTCGCTCTTCGTGGCGGAGTCGAATTGCTATGGCGGGCCGGGTGAGCCCGCCGATCCCATCTCACGCATTCTCCGGATCCCGCTTTCGGGTGGTGCCACCGAGACCGTCGCCAACCTCCCTGTGACGCCGCACGAGGGCGGCGAATGCGTGCCGCTCGGGAACCTGGCGGAGCACGGGGGGAGCCTCTACGTGACCGACAGGACCCACCTCTACGCAATTGACGAGCAGACGGGTGACTACGAGGCTCTCATCGGCTCGGCACCGCAGTCAGGTCTCGACTATCCGGCCGGCCTCGCGGTGACCAGCGGGGTCATCTATCTGAGCCCGAGCGCCGGGACCTGCGGGCTGCTCGCCGTGGACCGCGTTACGGGACAGACGGCGACGCTGGCCGGCCCAATCGATCCGAGCGTTACGGCGAACAGCACCTGCACGGCCGCCGGCGACAACGACTCGAGCCCGAAGTTGGGTACTGGCATCGACGTGCGCTGGCACCCGGGCGCCATCGCCGACCACGGCGGCAAGCTCTACGTGGCCGACCGTCAGTACTGCCTCGGTACATGCGACCTCATCAACTGGAACCACAGCATGATCCGTGAGGTTGAGATCCTCCCCGATGCGGTGGCTCCAGAAGGGGGCGCGCTCTTGACTGATGTCCAGACCCTCCGGACAGGTGCGAACGCGCGTCGGGGCTCGGGCTCATACCCGCTCGTCCTCTCGGCAGTCGATCACGGCGAGGGCAGGATCCCGAGCGGGGTGTCCTCTTTCGAGCTCAAGTGCAGCGGCAACTGCACGGACTCCGGCGCGACGACCGGCTGGCGCCCCTACGAGACCACGCCCACAGTCCAGCTCATCAATCCGCCGACGATGGTCCGTTTTCGTGATCGGGCGAAGAACATGTCGGCGTGGCGGGCGTTCCGCTCCAACGCCGACACCACGCCACCTAACACCACGATCACGTCGGGGCCTGGCGGCACGATCAGCAACTCCTCCCCGAGCTTCGGCTTCTCCTCCAGCGAGGCGGGCTCCACATTCCAGTGTCGCCTCGACTCGAGCACCTGGTCTGCATGTTCCTCCCCGAGGTCCTATTCCAACGTCCTCGACGGACAGCACACGTTCAGGGTTCGAGCGACCGACGCGGCCGGCAACACCGACACGACTCCCGCCACCCGAAGCTTCGCCGTCGAACTCGGCCCGAGTGCTGCCTGTCGGGCTGCTGAACGGGCCCTGGACAATGCCCAGTCCGCGTCGACCAGTGCCAACAGGAAGCAGAGGAAAGCCCAAGCGGCGGTCAAGAAGGCGAAGAAGGCGGGCAACGCCTCGACGCTGAAGAAGGCGAAGAAGAAGCTGAAGCTGGCGAAGAAGAAGGTCAAGAGCGCCAAGCGGGCGGTCAAGGTTGCCGAGACTGAGGTCGCCTCGGCCTGCGCGTAGGAGGGCCTCCCGGGGCGCCGCGACCGGCTCGGCGGGTTGATCAGTGCCGGCCGAGAATCGCCTCGGTCGTGCTGACCGACAGATTGGCGAGAGCCATCATCCGGGCGATCGCATCGACGGCGGTGAGCTCGGAACCTGTCAAGCGGTCCGCCGCGTAGGCGGCGACGTCGGCCGGGACGGGGTGCCGAAAGCGCGTCTCCGCCGCTGCGGTCGCGTAGAGAATCGCGGCGCGGCTCCGCTCATCGAGCGGTGCGAGGTCGCCGAGGCCAATCGCCTCGAGCTCGTCGGCACCTACTCCGGCGCGGAGCGCCCAGCGCTGGTGAACGAGAGTGCAGCCGCGACAGGCATTCACGCGGCTGACCGCAACCATGATGCGCTCCCTGATCTCTGGGTCGAGATCGCCCCGCAGGTAGATGCCGGCAAGCGGCCCGGTACGCCGTAGGACGCCGGCCAGATCCCCGAGGGCCTCGCTCGCTGAGCTGAAGGTGCGCGGGGCCGAGCTTGGGGGAGATGTGCTGACCGTCATCTGGCTTTCGCGTCGCCGCTCTTCATCCGGGCCAGGTAGCGGTCCGCGGATGCGCGGCTCTCGGGGTCGCGGAGCGCGGCGAGCAGGCCGTCGGCGTCGGACCAGCTGTGGCCCATGCCAGCCACCTCATCGGCGGCCGCGTTGGCGTGGCGCTTCGTCGCAAGGAGCGCCAGCTTTGGCTTCTCCGCCAGGGCACGCCGCCAGCGCTTCAACCGACTCATCGAGCTCAGCTTCTGGCACGACCCGATTGAGGAACCCCGCATTGAGCGCCTCCGCCGCGTCGAAGGGGCGGCAGGTCATGACCAGCTCCTTGGTCAGCGCCGGACCGATCTCCCTCACGAGCCGTGGGATGCCGCCCCAGGCGAGCGGGATCCCGAGGTCGACTTCGGGGATCGAGAAGCGAGCGTCCTCAGCGGCGATGCGGAGGTCACAGACCCCGGCGAGCACCACGCCACCGCCCACGCAGTGACCACGGATCTTGGCAACGGTGACAGCGGTCATCCGCTCGAGCGCGTCGGCCATCTGCCGGCCCGCATCGGCATCCAGCCGTTCCTCCCAAGCGCCCCTGGCCGACGATTCGGCGAAGGCGGCCACATCGGCTCCAGAGGAGAACGAGCGTCCCCTGCCGGCCACGACGACTACCTTGAGATCGGGGTGGGCGTCGAACCAGCTCGCTGCCTCGACCAGCTCACGCAGCGCCCGTGTGCTGAGCGGATTGAGCTTCTCGGGGCGGTTGAGATGTAGCTCGCCCCGCGTTCCGGTGATCGCGACCTCGATCTCCTCGAACGTTGGCCCATTCATCGCGTGTGATCCTAGGGTGCGTGATGCCGGGCCGCTCGGCGAGGCCGTAGCCTCGCCGTGTGGACGTCCTCATCACGGTCATCGGCGTCGCGCTGATCGCGGCGGCCCTGCGCGACATCTTCGAGACGTTGTTCAACCCGAGCGGACGCGGCGTGCTCGCAGGGTTGATCGCGCACGGGATCTGGACGGCGGCACACCGGCTGCACCGGGGACGCGGTGCACCTCTTTACGCCGGCCCGCTCGGTTACGTCTGCGTGCTCGCCGGCTGGACCGTGATGCTGGTGCTCGGCTGGGCGCTGATCTTCTTGCCGCACATGCCGGACGGCTTCCACTTCAGCGGCGGTCTCGATCCGGCGGTGCACCACGCGCTCCCCGATGCCATCTACGTCTCCCTGGTCAACATCACGAGCCTCGGCTACGGCGACATCTCGCCGGAGGCGGGACTGCTGCGGATCCTCGGTCCGGTCGAGACCCTGTTCGGGCTCGGCCTGCTGACGGCCAGCATCTCCTGGCTCGTCTCGATCTACGGCGCGTTGCGGCGCAGGGAGGCGCTCTTCCACGAGGTCGCTCTGCTGCGCGAGGCGGAGCGCCGGCTCGGCGAGCCGCTGGCGACGGCCGAGCCTGAGCTGGCAGAACGGATGCTGGCCTCGCTCGGGGAGCAGACGATCGCTGTGCGCCGCGACCTGATCCACCTGCCGATCACGAACTACTTCCAGTCGGCGGAGGATCAGGAGGCCCGCGAGGACCTGCACCGGTTCCTACGTGAGTTGATCGAGCAAGCAGCCGGCCGCGAGCGGCCCCGGGGGCTGTATCTGCAGGCCGAGATCATGGCGATGGCTCTCGACGACTTCGAGCAGACGCTCGAGGCCCACCGTGCCGTGCGCCGGTCTCGCGGTCGCTGAGACTTCGACCGGCAGCGGGTGCCCGCTCGCTCAGAGCGCATCATCGAGCGCGTCGAGCAGCCGTCGGTTGCGGGTGGTCTGCCAGCGGCGCCCCTCGCAGCGATTGCAGACATAGGCGAAGACCACATCCCTTTCGGGATCGTGAAAGCCGAGCGAGCCGCCGGCCCCGAAGTGGCCGTAGGCGGACGTGCCGCTACCCATTCGGCGGTCGGGCTGGGTGAGCTGAAAGCCGAGGCCGAAGCGCGTGTGCCGACCAAGGACGAAGTCGCGGCCGTCAGAGCAGGGCCGGATTGCCTCGGCGAGCAGATCGGGCTCGAGCAGATCGGGGATGCGGGCGAAGACGTCGGCGAGGCCGCGAGCGCTCGCGTGCAGGTTGCAGCTCGGGATCTCGGCGCCGCGCCAGGCCGCGGTGTTGACCGTGCCGATGCCCGACAAGCCGGGCGGGTTGAAGTAGGCGCGGGTGAACAGGTGCCTGGCCTCCTCGCTCATCGCGGCAGGGACCACGTCCGCTTGGTCGACGTCCGCCACGTCGAAGACGAACTGTGCGACGTCGGCGTCGGGCCTGGCGCCGAACGTGACGCCGGCCGCGTCGCCGGCGATCCGGGCGAAGTGGGTGCCCAGAGGCTCGCCGGTCGCGCGCCGGACGATCTCCCCGCAGAGGAAGCCGAAGGTGTTGACGTGGTAGCCGTGGACGGTTCCCGGCACCCACCACGGCTCCTGCGACTCCAGGAACCGCACCATCCGCCCCCAGTCGTAGATCGCCTCTTCGGGGACGTCGGCGCGGATCGCGGGGTGTCCCGCCTGGTGGGCGAGGACCTGGCGCAGCGTGGCTTCCTGCCAAGCGCGGGCATCGAGGTCGAGCCCAAGCGAGAGAACCGTGAGCGCGACGCAGGCCTTGCCGGTACTGAACACGTCCACGACCGTTCCGGACCGCCAGGGGCGCGTGCGTGCCGCGTCGGCCCATCCACCCCAGAGATCGACGACCGTCGCGCCACCGACCTTGACGACCACCGCGGCGCCGATCTCGTCCTCGAGGTTGGCGGCGAAAGCGTCGCGCACCACCGCGAAGCGCGGGTCGCAGGCGCCGTAGACGGTCCCGGTCACGTGGCCACGTTACCCGCGGTCGTCGGCAGTCCTCCACCACTGCCGGATCGGGCACCCGTCACGCTCGACTCTGAGGCGCCCGGGGCCGTGAAAACTGCGGATATCGGCTCCCCGGCCGGGTGCCTAAGCTCGTTCACGTGGCCGCGACACACTCGATGTCACATGCCGACGCCGCTTGGCTTCACATGGACCAGCCGACGAACCTGATGGTGATCACCGGGGCGCTGTGGTTCGACGAGCCGGTCGACTGGGAGCGGGCTCGCGAGGTCCTGCGAGAACGGCTGGTCGAGCGCTTTCCGAGGTTTCGCCAGCGCGTAGTCGAGGGCTCGGTGACCGGGCTCTCGGGTCCGCACTGGGAGGACGACGAGAACTTCGATCTCGACCTCCACATCCACCGTCTGGCGCTACCGGCCCCCGGTGGGCAGGCCGCGCTCGAGGCGCTGGTCGCGGAGCTGATGGCCGAGCCGCTCGATCCCGCCAAGCCCCTGTGGCAGTTTCACTTCGTCGAGGGCTTTGGCGCCGGCTCGGCGGTCGTCACCCGCATGCACCACTGCATCGCCGACGGGATCGCCCTGGCGCGGGTGCTTGCTTTCCCTCACCGACGAGCTCCCCGACGACACCGCCCTCGCCCCCGCGGTCGCGGATCACGAGAGCGGCGGGGTCCTCGGCTCGCTTCTGTCGCCGGTCGCCAAGGGTGTCTCGGCGGCGCGTGGCGCCGCCTCCGCGCTCGCCCATGAGGCGATCGAGGTCACCCGCCACCCGCATGAGCTGGTCGACCTCGCGGCGACGTCGCGCGACGACGCCCAGGTGCTCGCCAAGCAGCTGGTCGGCCTCCCCGACCCGCAGTCGCCGCTCAAGGGCGAGCTCGGCGTCGCCCAGCGGGCGACCTGGTCGCGGCCGATCCCGCTCGGCCCGGTCAAGGAGGTTGGCCACGCGGCCGGGGCGACCGTCAACGACGTTGTCGTCGCGGCCCTGAGCGGCGCGCTTCGCGCCCATCTCTCCGAGCAGGGCGGCCGAGATCCACGAGGTGACCGCCTTCGTCCCCTTCAACCTGCGCCCGCCCGATCAGCCGCTTCCGGCCGAGCTCGGCAACCGCTTCGGCCTCGTCTTCCTGCGCCTGCCGCTCGGGATCGAGGACCGTGACGAGCGGCTCGCGGAGGTGCATGAGCGGATGGCGAAGATCAAGGACTCTCCCGAGGGGCCGATGTCCTACGGGCTACTGGAGGTGATCGGCCGCACCCCCTCGGCCCTCGAGCATCGGATCGTCGAGCTGTTCACCGGCCGCGGCACGGCCGTCGTCACCAACGTCCCCGGTCCCGAGCGGACGGTCTACTTCGCCGGCTCGCCCGTCCGCGGCGTGCTCGCGTGGGCCCCGCGCTCGGGCAGCGTCGCGATGAGCGTCTCGATCTTCAGCTACGACGGCAGCCTCCTCGTCGGCCTCATGGTCGACGCGGGCCTGGTCCCCGACCCCGGCTCGATCATCGCCACCCTTGAGAGCGAGCTCGAGGCTCTCGGCGTCGCGATCCCGTAGGGCTAGACCCGGCCGGGGAGCTGGTCAGCCGCAAGCGTTCCGTCAAGCCTGATCGCCGGCTCGCGGCAGGAGCCGCCCCAGGCAGCGAACCTCGGAGGGCACGATGCCCCAGCGTTCGTAGAAGCGAAGAGCATCGTTGTTGCCGGAGACGACAGCGAGCCCGATGAACTCGATCCCGGCTGCGGTGAGGCGCTGCTCGACGCCTTCCATCAGCAGCGAGCCGACACCCCAGCGGCGCAACTCCGGCTTGACGGAGAGCGCCTCGAGCTCGCCCATCCGCTCGCCGGTCTCGAAACTCAGATCCCCTTTGCAGACCCTGAAGAAGGCAAAGCCGACGGGGGACCCATCGCGCTCGGCGATCAGCAGCCGGCCCTGCCCGGCTCGCATCCAGTCCGCGAACTCACCTCGGCGACGCTGCCAGGAATGCTCAGAAGGGCGAAACGCTGCTGCGTTACGAGCTCCCTCTGCGACCTCGGCGTGGTAGTCGTGCATGTCCCGCCACAGCGACTCGATGTCATCGAGCCGCTCCGTTCCAGCTTCGATGATCTCGACCTCGGGCGGACCTGTTGGCGTGGGGGTCACGTCGTGAGTCTAGAGCCGGATCCACGCGAAGCCGGCGCGCACTAATCGGCTAGCGGGCCGCCTCAACGGCGAGAGGGCACCCGATGTCGTGGTCGGCAACGAGAGCGGCCTCGACGTCTTTCTCAACGCGCGATAGCCCGGCGACCGGCTCGGTCGATCGTCGGAGCACGCGATAGATTCGCGGTTCGTCCTATGGTCGCCCGCCCCCTCAGACTGGCGCACCTTGCTGTCGCGGCCGGCGTGGTCGTCTCGGCGCTGTTGACTGCGCCCCCCGCGACCGCCAAGCAGTCGGCCGCCCAGCAGCTCGCCGAGCGCTACGTGCCGGTGATGATGATTCGCAAGCAGCAGGATCCTCCCTGCGATACCAGCGAGGAGCAGTACCGGCCGACCAGCGTCGACACCGTGCTCGGGAACCCGGAGGTGACCCTGTTCCGGGCGCCCGCGGGCCAACCGCCGAGCGCCGTAACCAAGGCACCGACAGCTCGTGACATCGCCGGCCTCGACGGCGATCACTATCTCGACCTGCCCGGGGACCCGCTCGGGGACACCTGCGTCTACGCGAAGGATTTCGCCCAGATGCTGGCGGCGGGGAAGGCCCCCTCGCTGGTCTACGCGCACATCGCCCGCGAGAAGGGGCACGCCGGCTTCACCCTTCAGTTCTGGTTCTACTGGTACTTCAACCAGTTCAACGATCTGCACGAGAGCGACTGGGAGGGCATGCAGATCAGCTTCGACGCGGCGACGCCCGCGCAGGCCCTCCGCCAGGATCCGGACGAGGTCATCCTCTTCCAGCACGCGGGCGGGGAGCGGGCACGGTGGGGCGATACGAAGGTGCAGAAGGACGGCACGCACCCGATCGTCTACGCCGCGGCCGGCTCGCACGCGACCTTCTACGACTCGACCGTCTACGTCGAGAACGGACAGCACGGCTCGGGCGTCGGCTGCGACAACACGACCGAGCCGCTGCAGCGGCTTGAGCCCGCGGCCGAGCTGCTCCCCAGCGAAGCGTCCCGGCGCGGCCCCTACAAGTGGCTCAGCTACGCGGGACGCTGGGGCCAGCTGCTGAAGGGCTTCAACAATGGCCCGACGGGTCCGGCGACGAAGCAGGTCTGGAAGACGCCTTTCAGCTGGATGGCCGAGCAGCGGACCACGAGCCCGCGCCTGCCGGGCGGTTCGATCGCCGGCCCGCAGGTCACCGGCGCCTTCTGCGGCGCCGTCTCAACGGTGACCGACCTGCTCAACATCGGCGACAGCTCGGTGCTGCCCCTGATCATCGTCGCCATCCTGATCGTGATCGCGATTGGGCTGGTCGTGGCACTGACCAGCTGGAGCCCGATCGACCTCGGGCGGCTGCAGGCACGGCGCTCATTCGGGCAGCTCGTCCGCACTGCGAGGCGGTTCTACGGCCGCCACTGGAAGGTGCTGCTCCCGGCGGGCGCGCTGGCGATACCGATCGTCGGCGGCACCAACCTCCTCGCCCAGCTGCTCGAGGGGAACAAGGGGTTGAGCGATGCGGTCGGCCACTCCGGGGTCGACCTGGCGCTCTCCGACCTCCTCCAGACCTTTGCCCGCCCGGTCGCCTCGGCGCTCGTCGCCGCAATCGTGATCGTCTTCGTCAGAGAGCTGTCACAGGCCCGCGCCGCCGGTCTCGGGGATGCTCTCGGCGGGGTCCGCGCGCGCTTCTGGCGGGTGGTCTCCGCGCAGTTGCTGGCGACGATTGGGATCGCGCTGCTGGCGCTCAGCGTGATCGGACTGCCATGGGCGATCTGGAAGCTGGTCGGCTGGGCGTTCGTCCAGCAGGAGGTCCTGTTCACCGACAAGTCGATCCGCGAGTCGTTCCGCGGTAGCTCCCAGCTGGTTCGCGGGCGCTGGTGGGGTGCGGCGAGGACGATGATCTTCCTGTGGCTGATCACCGTCGTCACGGGTCCGATGCTCACCTTCGCGCTGATCTTCACACCGCTGGCGCTCACGTGGGTCGATCTGATCGGAGCGGTCGTCTACGCCGCCCTGATCCCTTACGTCGCGGTCGGCCGGACGCTCCTCTACTTCGATCTTCAGGCGCGGGCCGCCGTCGAGCCAGAGCGGCCTGGCACAGCCCCCGAGCCCCGGAGCGGGGCAGCGGGGTCGGATCCCGCTCCGGCCTAGGTCAGCGGCGCAAACGATCGATCGGCATCCCGGCCGAGCGCAAGACCGGCAGCCGGCAAGCGCTCAGATCGGTTCCGGTGGTGGCGGCGGCACCGGAGGCTCGGGATCACCCGGCTCAGGGGTGACGGTTGGGCGCGGCCCCTCGGGCACGTCGGTCGTAAATGCTCGCCCCTCGCCGATCCCCTTGAGCGCATCCAGTACGTCGATCGGCAGCGGGAAGACGATCGTCGTGTTGTTGACGCCGATCTGCAGCAGTGTCTGCAGGTAGCGGAGCTGCATCGTCGCCGGGTTCTGGCTCATGATGTCGGCCGCGTCGGAGAGCTTCTGGGCCGCCTGGTACTCGCCCTCGGAGCCGATGATCTTCGCCCGCCGTTCGCGCTCGGCCTGGGCCTGCAGGGCGATCGCCCGCTGCATGTCCTGGGGCAGCTCGACGTCTTTGACCTCGACCGTCGAGACCTTGATGCCCCACGGCTCGGTCTGCTCGTCGATGATCGTCTGCAGCTCCTGGTTGAGGCGCTCACGCTCGCCGAGCAGCGAGTCGAGCTCGGCCTTGCCGAGCACCGAGCGCAGGGTCGTCTGCGCGATCTGCGAGGTGGCGACAAGGTAATCCTCGACCTCGGTTATCGCGCGGTCGGGATCGAGGACGCGGAAGTAGGCGACCGCGTTGACCCGGACCGTGACGTTGTCCTTGGTGATGACCTCCTGCGGCGGCACGTTCAGGGTCACGGTCCGCAGGTCGACCCGCACCATCTGGTCGACGATCGGGATCAGAAAGCGCAGGCCCGGCCCCCGCAGCGCGATCAGGCGACCGAGCCGGAAGACGACGCCGCGCTCGTACTCGCGCAGGATCCGGATCGACATACCCGCGATCAGCAGCGCGATGAGCACGACCGCCGCGAGAACCGCCAACGCCACCATCTAAGCCGCTCCCTCCGGGTCGCTTGCCACGTCGCCGGCGCTCGCTGACGCCGACCTGTCCTCGAGAGGGACGACCGCGAGCGCGAGCCCGTCGATGCCCTCGACTCTGACTCTATACCCGGCCTCGATCGGGGCGAGGGCGGGGTCGACTCTGCGCCTCCCAGAGTGCGCCCTCCACGAACACGAGGCCAGTCGGTTCGAGCGCCGTCCGGGTCGTGGCGATCGAGCCCAGTAACTGCTCCTGCCCGGTCAGGACCGGGAGCCGCCAGGTCCGCAGGCCCTTTCTCCCGACTCCGGCCGCGGCCGAGCGTGGTGCGGCGGCGGTGCCTCCGTTGACGATCAGCGTCAGCCCGTCGATCGCATCGACCGAAGCCTCGGTGCCGGCCTCGATTGGGCTGGCGTCCGCGGAGCGGGCGCGCCAGAGCGCTCCCTCGATCAGCACCTGGCCGACCGGATCGATCGCCGTCCGCACGACGGCGGTCGCACCGAGCAGTTGCTCCGCACCGGTCCGGACCGGGCTGCGGCGAGCGGCGAGCACGCGCCGGGAGACGAAGATGGTGCCGGCGACGACCGCCAGCGCTACGCCGACGGCCACGGCCGGGTTCACGGTCGGGCCGCCGTCGAACAACAGCATCCCGCCGCCGACCATCGCCGCGATTCCGCCGAGGCCGAGTAGCCCGCCGGTCGGCAGGTGGGCCTCGGCGACGATCAGCGCGACGCCGAGCACGAGGAGCGCGACGCCGTCTGCGGCGGCCGCAAACTCGACGGCACCCAGCGGCGGGACGACGAGGGCAACTGGACCGATCAGACCGGGAATGATCGCCCCCCGCGAGGCCACCCCGAGCGCGACTCGATCAAGCCGACCATGAGTAGAAGGTAGGCGATGTACGGCGCGGGCCGCCCGCGGTTCATGCTCGAACTCGCGAGAAGCAGGGCAGCTACGCAACTGCGGAGGCGAGCAGGACCACATTCGAGAAGCTCAGCGGCCTCGAGCCGCCGGCCGCGTCCGCTGCCGCCTGGGTGATGGCGTCCCAGACCTCTTCCTGAGCGTCGCCCGCGTGCTGCTCGATCATCGCCCGGATCGGGGCGGAGATCGCCCTGACGTAGGCGGTGAAGCGCTCGGGGGAATCGAACTGGAAGGTGACCTCGGCCTGCTCAACCGCCAGGTTCGAGAATCCACCACCTTCCAGTAACCCGCCGATCGCAGCGGCGGTCGGTCGCGACAGCGGCCCGGGCGTCCCGGCTGGCGGCGGAGGCACGTTCAGGCGCTCTCTGGCCGTCCTCATCGGAATCGAGAGAAAGGGAACCTGGTCCGGCTCGCCCCACGAGCTGATCGCGATCCGCGCACCAGGCCGAAGGAAGCCCCGGATGCGCCCCGCGGCCGCCTCTGCGTCAGGCTCGAAGATGATTCCCCAGCGCGAGACGGCAGCGTCGAAGCTCGCCTGCGGAAAATCGAGCCCGGAGGCGTCCGACTCGATGAACTCAACGTTGTCCAAGCCGGCCGCCGCCGCGCGGTCGCGCCCGAAGGCGAGCATCTCGGCGGAGATGTCTGTTGCCACGACGCCGCCCTCAGGGCCGGCCTTGCGGGCGGCGGTGAGTGCCGGCTCGCCGTAGCCGGCGGCGACGTCCAGGACCCGACTCCCCGGCCGCACGCCGGCGAGCTCAACCAGCCGCGCGCTGATGTGCGCGTCGGCGCTGTCATTGAAGTCGCTCCACGCCTTCCATCCGACCGCAGCGGAGCCCCAGTTCCTACGCTGCGCCGCGCGGAAGTCAACCGGGTCGATCCCCGTCGGTTCCTCCATGTTCACTCCTCGTCGACGCCCCGTTGCGGTGCAGGGGCGACGTTAGCCGAGTTCGTCCGGCGTCAGGGCGTAATCGGGCTCGTCGCCGACTGGCCGAGCGCCTTACCGCGCTTGTTCAGCGCGCGGACGGCGTAGAGGTCGTACGTGCCCGGGACGGTCATCCCGGTCTCGAACCCGGTCGACTTGTGCGAGCGGATCTTCTTCAGAGAGTCCGCGCTCGCGCCGGCGCGCACGCTCCACTTCGCCACCTTGGTGGCGCCGTTCCAGCTCGCGTAGACGATCGCGTGCCCATGTGGGCCGGGCGTCACGGCAATTGCGGGGTCGGTCTTCGGCGTCGCCGTCCATGGGAATCTGTAGACCCGGTAGCTGCCGTTGTCGGCGGGCTGGGCGGCGTCGAAGACCTTCTTGCCGCTCTTCGTGAACTGGCTGAAGAAGGGCGTCGAGCCGAAGCCGATGAAGCGGTCACCACCCTTGAGCTTCTGGACGTTGCCCTCGCTGTCGGCGAGGGTCTTCTTGTTGCGAACGTACTCGTGCTTGATCGTCGCCCTGCCCTTCTTCTTGTTCAGGTGAAGGACGAGCCCGCGTGAGTAGCCCGGGTCGTAGATCGGTGGGCCGGACGCGTCGTCGAAGAGGCTGACGCGGTTCTTCGACAGCAGCTGGGCGTCGTGCTGGAAGTTGAACTTCGCGTCGTGATTCAGCTTGAAGTCGCTGGAGCTGCCGCCGAGGGTCCAGTTGATCTTGCCGCTGGAGCGGTCGATCTTGTAGATCGCGGAGGTGTCGCGGAGCGAGGCGAGAATCTTGCCGTGCTTGAGGCTCTGGATCGAGTTGACGTGGAAGGCGTCGAAGACGTGGCTGGCCGGCACCACGGTCGTGTCGCCGATGTCGATGTGCCCGAGCGCGTGCCACTCCCATTCGACGAGCCCTGTGCTCGGGTCGACCAGCTGGATCACGGCATCGATCACTGGCCAGTTGTTCTCGTCGGCATCGAGCGGGTTGCAGACCTCGGTCACGCAGACGGGTGAGTAGACGGAGATCAACGCGTCCCCCTTCGGGGCCAGCGTGAACTCGTGCAGATCGGCCGAGTAGCCGTTGCCGGCCGAGAAGCGCTCGAGCTCCTTGTAGTTGTGGTTGGCGATCACGTCGTCGCCCTCCCCATAGGCCCAGCCCCGCACCCGGCCCTCCCACCACGTCAGGACCTTCTTGCCCTGATACCGCTGTACGCGCAGGTTGGCGGCCTCGACGCTCGCCGGCAGCTGCTTGAACCAGACGAGCTGGCCGCTGCCGTCGATGATCATCGGCCCGCCGGGGCCGACCGGATTGATGCCGATCACCGAGCCGCCGCCCGGCTGCACCGTCGGTGACGGCAGTGGGGTCAGGAACACGGAGCCGTCGCTGCTGTTCGGGTCCGCTTTCTTGACGGTGATCTTCGGCGGCACCAGAGCGGGCTCGGAGTCGAAGTGCTGCAGTTGGTCGGGCTGCCGTTGGGAGGCGTCCAGGAATGGGGCCACGAACGGCGGCGCGGTCATCACCGTGAACTTGGTCTTCGCGCTGCCGCCCTTGTAGGCGACCTTCGCCGAGACCGTTTCGCCCTCGGCGAACGGCTCGTCCGGAATGAAGCTGGCGCCGGTGCGCGCCTTGTAGGACTCGAGTGAGCCGGCGTGGTCGCCGGTCACCGAACCCGTCACGGCGACCGACTTGATCTGCTTGCGCTCGACGCCGAGGACGCTGATCTGGGTCTGCGGCGAGGCGTCCGGCGTACCGGGGAGGGGGGAGAGGGTCGCCTGCTGATCGGCGCTCGCCGGCGCGGCGGCGATCAGGCCGGCGGCGGTGCCACAGATCAGGATGGTCCGTGCCACGGCACGGCGGGGCGCGTGCATACGGCCGAAGCGTGGCCTCGTGAACTGCTCGCGGATCACGATCTCTCCTCCTGCCCCTGTGGGCTCCCCATATTGCCGCCAGTCAGGGTCGTGCGATCGACCTTGATGGCAGCCTACAACGTAGCCGTATCGGATCCGACGGCGGCCGTACCGAGAGCCGTCACGATCGCGGCCCTGGGCAGATGCTCGTGCCGGTGTCTCACCCTGCCCGTCTCACCAGGCTCAGCGCGCCAGCGTCAGATTGGCCGTGTCCGCGGGAACGCCGCGGGCGCGGCCGCGTGCCCGGACCCGAACCTGCAGCGAGCCCCCTTTCACGGCCGGCAGAGCCGTGCGGCCCCGGCGATCGAGGCGCAGCTTCTTCCACGATCCGCCGACCCGCGCTTCGGCTCTCAGCGTCTTCGGCGCCCGGCCGCGAACGCGGATGCGGGCGTCGTCTCCTCTGATTCGCATGAGCACGTCCCGGCGTGGATGTGAGCGCAGCAGCAGCGCCCGCGCCGGCCCATCCCCGCCGCGCTTGCGGGCCCGCGGACGTTGGCGACAGCCACTCGTACCGTGGATCCGCAGCCGCCGCTCGCCGAGAATCGGGCTCGGCTTCAGCGCCTTGGAGCCGCACTTGATGACTACACCACGCCGGCTCACGGCAAAGTCCTCGGGCCCCGGGACCGGCAGGCGTCCGTGCGTGTCGGCCGCGACCATCCTGTAGAGCGGCGCTCGCAGGTGCTGCACGTTCGGGGCGCCGGCCTGAGCCCCGCTGGGGCTCGCCGCCGGCGGCAGGTTGCAGGGCTCGGGTCCCTCGAGCAGCGTGTGCTGCGCGACCTGGGCGCTGATCTCGGCTTGGTTGATCAGCGTCTTCTTGCTCAGGAAGGCGACCGCGGCACCATGGACCACGTCGTAGACCCCCGCCTCGCGCAGGCCCGGAATCTCAGGGGCCGGGATCGGGTGGCCGCCGAGGTCGGCCGCGCGCGTTGCCTGGGCGCTGGCGAGCCCAACGAGTCCGTCGGAGGGCGTGTAGTAGCCGAGTTTGGGGAGTCCGAGGTCGAGGTGGTTGCCGGCAATCGTGCTGACCGGGCAGTTGCCGATCGACTGCTGCGGGTTCCACGTCGCAAGGAAGTCGTTGCCGAGTTCGCGCGTGGCCGTCGGCCCGAGCTTGATCATCACGAGATCGGCGAGGCCGAGCAGCACGTGGCAGGTCCGCTGCTCTACGGGGTTGCTGAAGTCGCACTTGCCGCCGTCCACCTCCACCGCCAAGTCGGCCAGGAACGATCCGGTGTGCGGCGTGCCCAGCGTCGTCAGGCTCTGGACCGTGACCCCGGGGTAGGCGCCGCTCTGGGTGATCGCGGCCCTTGACCAGAGGCCGCCGTCGGAGTGGGCGACGATGTGCAGGTCAGTGACGCCGTAGCTGTCGTGCAGGAAGGCGATCAGCCTCGCCAAAGCGGCGCCGTTGTCATCCGTCTCCCCGTTCGAGTTGACGACCATGTTCGCCGTCGGCAAGGGTGTGCCCGTCGCGGGGCACGGATCCGGTACCGGAACGCCGGTGCGGGAGACCGGAGCCGTGAAGACGGCGTGGGGTGCGGCCGGGTCCTTGAGCGCCGCAGCGATGCCGTTGGGCAGGCCCCAGTCGGGTCCCTCCTTGCCGTTGCAGGCAGCGTCGGGCGTCGTGAAGGGCGCCTCGGTCTGAAAGCCCGAGACGAGCAGGACCGCTTCGGGGTACGTGGTGGCCGAGTGCGCTTCCGCCGGCAGCAGGAGGGCGGCGGAGACGGCCAGCAGGATTGCAGCGCGCCAAACCATTCGCCTCTGCCGTCCCGGCGCAAGCTCCCCCATCGAAGGCGAGTGTACGCCTGGGCAGGAGCCGTGCGGTGAATCGGCTCGCGCACCTGCATGGACCGCCGCCGCCCGGGTAGGTGGGAATTGGCACACAAATTCGCCTCGGCCAGGACAACGGGCGTGGGGGGCAGGGCGAGAACGGAAGGAGACGGGATGGAGTCTGCAAATCTTCCTGGGAGCCCGGTCGGCGCGCCGCCTGCGCGCGAGCCCGGCGGCGCCCCGGAGACGGCCCATGAGGGCTGGTCACCAGCCGATCCAGGCCCCTTGGGCCTGGCGGCATTCGCGCTGACCACGTTCGTGTTGAGCATGTTCAACGCCGACTTGGTCAGCTCGAGCGGCGAGCCGGTCGTGTTGGGCCTGGCGCTCGCCTACGGCGGGCTCGCACAGTTGCTCGCCGGCATGTGGGAGTTCCGCACCGGCAACACGTTCGGCGCGGTGGCGTTCAGCTCGTACGGGGCCTTCTGGCTCTCGTTCTGGGCGTACGTGGCCTTCTACGCCGGTTCGATACCGGCTGCCGATGCCGGACATGCGGTCGGCCTCTACCTGATCGCGTGGGGCATCTTCACCACCTACATGTTCGTTGCCTCGCTTCGTACGACGGCCGCGATCGCAACGGTCTTCCTGCTGCTTGCGATCACCTTCGTGGTTCTCGGCATCGGCGAAGCCGGCGCGCACGAGAACATCGTCAAGGCCGGCGGTTGGGTCGGGATCGCGACGGCGGCGGCCGCCTGGTACGCCTCGTTCGCCGCGGTGACCAACTCGACCTTCGGGCGCACGGTCCTGCCGGTGAGGCCGCTGAAGTGAATTGCGGCTGACAGCAGCTGTGGGGAGAAGCCCGCTCACCGAGCGGGCTTCTCTCGTATGCGCGATCCCGGTGGGCGATCCCAGGCGGGCTTGTCCGGGTCTTTACCGGCGCCTTGCCCGCCGCTGGCCGTGGCCCCCGGACAATCGTGGCCGAGCTTCCATCGACCTAAAGGCAAGAACATGACCAGCATCCGAGCGAAGATCGCGACCGCGGCAACCGTCGTCGGTCTCGCCGGCCTCGGCGGCTTTGCGATGGCCTCGAACCCGGCCCGCGACGCGCCGGCCGGCGCCGCCGGGCAGGTCGCCGCCGCCCAGACCGGCTCGGTCGCCGCCGCCCAGACCGGCTCGGCGCCCGCGACCTCGCATCCCGTCGTCACCGGCACGAGCGGCGCGACCGCCACGACCGTCCCAGTGGCCAACACGCAATCCGCGGCTGCCACGCAGCCGGTCCCCGCGGCGAAGCGAGCGGTCACGCATACGAGCGGCGGTGCCGCGGGCAGCGCTCACGGGCACACCTTCGAGCGCGACAACGCGCCGGCCCGCTACGAAGACTGATCGCTGTCAGCCGCCCCGCTCCGGGGCGGCTCAACCATCTAACCCTGCTGCTCGAACAGCTTGCCGGCGGCGATCGTCTCGGCCATCTCCTTGGACTCCGCCCGATAGGCGGAACCGTCGTCGAACTCGATCATCGGCAGCATCTGCTGGCCGCTGAGCCGGATCACGTCCTTGCGGCGGCCGCGCGGGTAGATGGGCTCCTTGACGATCTCGTAGTCGATCCCCTGGTCGTCGAGTGCCTTCTGGACCTTCCAGCAGTGGTCCATGTTGTTGTGCACGAACGTGAACGGGCAGCGGTGCAGCCGGACTTTTGCCATGGGTTACCTCCTCGGTTCGCTTCAGCCTATGGCCTCACTGCCCACAGCGGCTACTGCTCTCCGTCCCGCCTCACCGCGTAATCGGTAAGCCCCCTCGAGCGCCTTCAAGACGCGCTTCGCCTGGGGGTGAACGCCGGGTGGCCGGCAACGTCTCAGAGCCGTGGGTCTAGGGGTCTGCCGTCGATTGACTGCAGCCGTCGGGCGCCGCCTCCGCCCGGCGAACGGCCTCGTCGAGGCGCTCGAAGCGCGCGTCGTCGGCGGCGACGAGCTTGCCGAGCTGCTCGCGCACCGCATCGACATCGAGCGTCCGTGCAACCAACATTGCTTCGATGTCGGCCCAGTCGCGCGTGCGATCGAACATCGCCTTGAAGACCGCGAGCTCGACCGGCCCGAGGACCGGGATCTCGGCCCCGGCGAACGGCACGAGGCGCCGGTGGCGGGCCGCGTCGGCGTGGATCGGGGAGTAGTCGAAGAAAAGATCGAGAGGCGTCTCGCCCCAGAAGATCCGCGCCTGCCCGTCACGGGCGATGAGCTCGAGCGTCCGCCGATCCCAGGCAGCGCCTTCAGGAAGCGCGGCGAGCGCCGGTTCGGCCTCGCTGGCAGGGACGAAAACGTTGACGTCGATGTCGCTCGTCCCGCGCGGATCAGAGGTCCAGAAGGCGAGGGCGATCGCGCCGCCGAACGCGTGGCCGACCGCCGCCCGCTCGAGGCCCTCGTGGACGGCGAGCAGGCGCTCGGGCAAGGTTGGCATCAGGCGCCGCCGGCCGGAGGCGTGGGCAGTCGCGGATAGCGGAGGGTGCGAGCGTGCCGGCTGGGCAGCGCCGCCGCCAGCTCGATCACCTGGCCGAGCGTCTCGCCGAGCTGCTGCAGGCGGCCCGGCCCGGGGCTGACTACAGGCCTGCTCGCCGGCTCGACCACGAGCCGCGACCCGGTCGCGGCGAGGACTCGCCCGAGTGTCTCCGCGGAAGGCATCTTGCGGCCGTGCTCGTAGGCCGAAAGCGTCGCCTGGGAGGTGCCGCTGCGCTCGGCGAGCTGCGCCTGGGTGAGCCCCGCTGCTTCGCGGGCTGCGCGGATCGTGCTGCCCACGTCCATGGGGGCAGTATATCCGTCTGGATATGAAGCCACAACCGGGCCTCGCCGTCTCAGCGACCCGCCCCCCGGCGCTCGCCCATCGGGCCTAGATTCCCGTGCACGAAGGAATGAGCTCTGCAGACGTGACCCGATCGTCATCCCTCTCCGAACGCGAGCCGCTCACACGTCTGCTCGTCTCCTGTAGCGACCGCCCCGGGATCGTCGCCGCTGTAGCGCAGTTCCTCTTCGAGCAGGGGGCGAACATCGTGCGCTCCGACCAGTACAGCTCCGACGCCGAGGGCGGCGAGTTCTTCCTGCGGATCGAGTGCACCCTGCCTCCGGGGCGCCGGGATGTCGTCGGCCGCGAGCTCGACGCGGGGATCGCAGCGGAGTTCGGGATGAGCTGGCGCCTGTGGGGGGCCGAGCAGCGCAAGCGCCTGGCGGTGATGGTCTCCCGGGAGGACCACTGCCTGCAGGAGTTGCTGTGGCGCTGGCGGCGCGGCACCCTCGACGCCGAGATCGTCGCCGTGATCTCCAACCATCCCGACTGTCGTGCGGACGTGGAGGCGCAGGGCGTTGAGTTCCATCACGTGCCGGTCACGCCTGAGACGAAGCCTGCCGCGGAAGCGCGGCAGCTGGAACTGCTCGCGGGCCGCTGCGACGCCGTCGTCCTCGCCCGCTACATGCAGATCCTCTCGGGCGACTTCCTCGATCGGCTCGCCGTGCCGGTGATCAACATTCACCACTCATTCCTGCCGGCCTTCGCAGGCGCCGGTCCGTATTCGCGGGCGAAGGAACGCGGTGTCAAGCTGATCGGGGCGACAGCCCACTACGTGACCGAGGACCTCGACGAGGGCCCGATCATCGAGCAGGACGTGATTCGCGTCTCGCATCGCGACGACGTCGAGGCCCTCGAGCGGCTCGGCGCCGACGTCGAGCGCACGGTCCTCGCCAGGGCGGTCCAGTGGCACTGCCAGGACCGCGTGATCAGGCACGAAAACACGACGGTCGTCTTTTGATCCCGGGCGAGCCGCGGGTCGACGGATCTAGATGCGCTCGAGGACCACGACCGGGATCTCCCGGTCGGTCTTCGCGGCGTACTCGTCGTAGTCGGGCCAAACCTCGGCCATCAGCTTCCAGAGGTGCTCGCGCTCGGCGTCCTCGGCGACCGACGGCTTGACGGCAAAGCGCTCGCCCTTGACCTGGATCTCGACCTGTGGGTTCTCGGACAGGTTCAGGAACCAGTCGGGGTGCTCGGGGGTGCCGCCCTTGGAGGCGACGATCACGTAGCGGCCGTTGTCGACGCGGTGGATCAGGGGCGTCGTCCGCGCCTCGCCCGACTTGCGACCGATCGTCGTCAGCAGCAGGATCGTCGTGCCGTTGCGCCACCGGTAGCCGCGCTCGCCGTCGGTCTCGCGGTAGACGCGGACGTGCTCCTCGCCAAACAGTGTTTCGTCTTCTGCGCTCATGCATCGAGACTACCCGGGACGGGGCGCGGTCAGCGCAGCGCCGATTAGTTTCGGCGTCGGTAGCTGTCCTATCGATACAGGCTCCGAAAGCGAACCAGAGAGGTAAGAAATGACACTGGTGGCGGCGAACATCACGATCTCGGTCGACGGCTACATCACCGGCCCCGACGACGGCCCGGGCAAGGGTCTCGGCGAGGGCGGCGAGCGACTCCACTACTGGGTCTTCGGCGGACCGTGGCGTTACGGCGACGAGTTCAGCGGGGAGGCGAGCGGCGAGGACGCTGGCTTCCTGAAGGAGATGATGGGCCGCAACGGCGCCGTCGTCGGCGGTCGCTGGACCTACGAGGCGGCGCGCCACTGGGGTGACGAGAACCCGTTCGGCGTGCCCTTCTTCATCGTCACGCACCGGCCCGAGGAGGAGCCCGAGGGCGGTGAGTTCAACTTCGTCGACGGCGTCGAGAAGGCGATCGAACGGGCGACGGAGGCGGCCGGCGAGCGCGTCGTCAGCGTCATGGGCGGCGCCGATGTGATCCGCCAGGCGCTCGCCGCGGGCCTTGTCGACGAGCTGACCCTGATCGTCGCTCCGGTCGTCCTCGGCGACGGCAAGCCTCTCTTCGATGGTTCCGAGGGATCGGTCCAGCTCGAGCACACCGGCCTGCGCCAGTCGCCGCTGGCCACGTTCATCACCTACGACGTAGTGCGCTGAGCGGCGCTCGGCCGGCGCCTATATAGGGTTGGCCTTCCGCAATCGCGAAAGGAGCTCCGATGGAGCACGAGCACACCGAACATGTCGCGGCCGCGCCGGATGACGTCTTCAAGGCGATCTCCGACCCGGCGAACCTGAGCCGCTTCGTGCCGCAGCTCACGGCCGTCCGCGCGGCCGGGGAGGAGCGGGTCGAGGTCGACGCCCGCTACGAGGGTCGCGATCAGCACGGCGCCGCCTCCTTCCACATCGACGGCGATGCGCGGCGGATCGAGTGGGGCACGGACAGCGGCTACCGCGGCTGGCTACAGGTCGATGGCGACGGTGACAGTTCGCGCCTGACGCTGTTCCTGAACACCACCCACGCCGGCGAGCACGACCACGATGTCGCCGCGACGCTCGACGCAATCCGGATGCTCGTCGAGTCCGAGGTCTGAGCCGCCTTCGCCCCGTCATGGCGCCGGGGTCTACTAGCGACCGAGCCGCGCCTCGAGCTCGAGGATCCGCTCGGTCGTCTTGATCACGGTGTCCGGATTGAGGCTGATCGATTCGATCCCGAGCTCGACCAGGTACTCGGCCATGTCCGGATAGTCCGACGGTGCCTGCCCGCAGAGGCCCGAATGGATGTCGTTGCGACTGCAGCCCTCGACCGCGAGCTTGATCATTTCCTTGACCCCTTCGTCGCGCTCGTCGTAGTCGAAGGCGACGATCTCGGAGTCGCGGTCGACGCCGAGCGTCAGCTGGGCGAGGTCGTTGGACCCGATCGAGAAGCCGTCGAAGAGCTCCGCGAAGCGGTCGATCAGGAGTACGTTGTTCGGGATCTCGCACATCGCGTAGACCTTGAGGCCGCCCGCCCCGCGCTCGAGCCCGAACTCGGCCATCTTGGCCAGCACCTTTTCGGCCTCCCCGACGCGACGCACGAACGGGATCATCAGGACGACGTTGGTGAGGCCCATGTCGTCCCGGACGCGCTTCATCGCTTGGCATTCGAGCGCGAAGCCCTCTTCGTAGGCGGGATGCGCGTAGCGCGAAGCGCCGCGGAATCCGATCATCGGGTTCTCCTCGTCCGGCTCGAAGGCGGCTCCGCCGAGGAGGCTCGCGTACTCGTTGGATTTGAAGTCCGACATCCGGACGACGACCGGCTTCGGCCAGAACGCGGCTGCGATGGTCCCGATTCCCTCCGAGAGCCGCTCGACGAAGAACGAGGCGCCGTCGGAGTACGCGTACGTGAGCCGTCTCGACTTCGGCCCGCTCGTCCGGGTCGGCGACGCGGTCGGGGTGCAGCAGCGCCAGCGGGTGCGCGCGGATGTACTCGCCGACGATGAACTCCATCCGCGCGAGCCCGACGCCGTCGTTCGGCAGGAACGACGTCTTGAAGGCGAGATCCGGGTTCCCGAGATTGACCATCACCTCGGTCTTCGGCCGCTCGATCTCCCCGACCTCGGTGTGCTCGACCGAGAACGGGACCTCGCCGCGGTAGATCCGGCCGGTGTCACCCTCGGCGCAGGAGACGGTGACCATCTCTCCGTCCGGCACCAGGGCGGTGCCGTCGTGGGTGCCGACGACCGCCGGCAGGCCCAGCTCGCGCGAGATGATGGCCGCGTGGCAGGTGCGCCCACCGCGGTTGGTGACGATCGCGGCGGCGATCTGCATGACCGGCTCCCAGTCGGGCGTCGTGATGTCGGCGACGAGCACGTCGCCGGCCTCGAACTCCGAGAGCTGGTCGAGGTTCTTGATGAACCGCGCCCGTCCCGAGGCGATCTTCTCGCCGACGGCACGGCCCTCGACCACGACCTCACCCTCGCCGTCGAGTGAGTAGGTGTCCAGCGTCGTCGCCTTGCGCTGGGAGGCAACGGTCTCCGGCCGGGCCTGGACGATGTAGATCTTCCCGTCGATGCCGTCCTTGGCCCACTCCATGTCCATCGGCCGGCCGTAGTGCCGCTCGATCTTGATCGCGAAGTCGGCCAGTTCGAGCACGTCGGGGTCCTCGATGCAGAAGCGTGCGCGGTCGGCCTTCGGCGTCGGGATGTTGCGGACCGTCTCCCGGGTCGAGCCCTCGACGTAGATCATCTTCACCGCCTTGTCGCCGATCATCCGCCGCAGGACGGCGCGGTGTCCCTGCTCGAACGTGGGCTTGTGCACGTAGAACTCGTCCGGATCGACAGCGCCCTGGACGACGTTCTCGCCGAGCCCGTACGCGCCGGTGATGAAGACGACGTCGCGGAAGCCCGACTCGGTATCGAGAGAGAAGAACACCCCGGAGGCGGAGAGGTCGGAGCGCACCATCTTCATTACGCCGATCGAGAGCGCGACCTTGAAATGGTCGAACCCCTGGTCGACCCGGTAGTGGATCGCGCGATCGGTGAACAGGCTGGCGAAGCAGCGGCGACAGGCGTCGAGGAGGCTCGCCTCACCGTGAACGTTCAGGTAGGTCTCCTGCTGGCCGGCGAAGCTCGCGGTGGGAAGGTCCTCGGCCGTCGCGGAGCTCCGCACGGCGAGCGTCAGGCTCTCCCCGTACTCGTCCTGCAGGCTCCGGTAGCCCGCGAGGATCTCCGACGCCAGTTGCTCGGGCAGGCCCGCTCCGTAGACGATCTCGCGGCAGCGCTTGGCCCGTTTCGCGAGATCGGTGACGTCATCCGGCTCGAGATCGTCCAGAGCGTCGTGAAGCCGCTCCCACGCCCCCGACTCCTTGAGCATGTCCCGGTACGCGTCGGCCGTCGTCGCGAAGCCGTTCGGGATGCGCACGCCCTGGTCGGACAGCTCTCGGTACATCTCCCCGAGCGAGGCGTTCTTGCCGCCGACGATCGGGACATCGTCGATGCCGACCTCCTCGAAGAACCGGACGTACTTGAGTTGGGCCATTGCGTCTCCTCCGCTGGTCGTATCGCGTTGGAGCCAGTCTCCGGGTCGCCTTACCGTCTGCGATTCGTGGCGGTCCGCGGCTTATGGGGGAGAACTACTGACCGAGTCCGCGGCGAGATCCTGCGCCACCCGGCTCGCCGCCTCCTCGATCGCCGGCGCAACCGACAGGCCGAGCCCGAAGCTCGTGCCCTCGATTCCGATCACCTCGAGCTGGGCCGGCAGCCGGCCGAGCTCGCGGCCGAGCTCCAGCGTCTCGGCGAGCCCGAGCAGGTGCGTGGAAGCCCGCGTCGTGAAGGGCGCCGGGAGCGGCTCGGCCGCTGCGTCGAAGCGATGGACGCGGCCTGGCCGCTCGCCGGCGATGGCGTCGACGATGACCACGCGCGTCCGCCCGGCGAAGCTGTCGAGCAAGGTCAGCGGCTCGCCGTCGTGGCCGAAAGCCTCCACGTCGAGCTCGGTGAGCAGCTCGACGACGCGCAGCCCGGCGCCGTCGTCGCCGCGGAGCTCGTTGCCGATCCCGATCAACAGCGGCTCAGGCACGATCGACGTCCAGCTTCAGGAAGTGGGTCGAGCACGAGATGCATGGGTCGTAGTTGCGGACGGCCTGCTCGCAGCGGTGCTGCAGCTCCTCTTCGCCGAGCTCCAGACTGGCGGCGACGAGGCCGCGCAGGTCGAGCTCGATCGCGGCCAGGTTCTGGGAGGTGGGCGCGACGATCCGCGCCGTCTCGATCCGTCCTCCCTCGGCGAGCTCGTACCGGTGCCAGAGCATCCCGCGCGGCGCCTCGCTCCAGCCGCTGCCGGCGGCTTCGGGCCAGGCGTCGGGATCGGGCGCCGGGGCGGGCTGCTCGTAGTCGTCGATCAGCCGCAGCGCCTCGTCCGCGGCGAACAGCATCTCGGCGGTGCGCACGAGGATGCTCCGGAACGGGTTGCGGCACACCGACTCGAGCCCCGCAGAGCGTGCCGCGTCGCGGACGGGGCCGGGCAGCAGGTCGCTGAACAGCGCCCAGCGGGCGAGCGGGCCGACGACGTAGGCGCCGCGCTCCCGGTGGTGGGAGTGCAGGGCCGTCGAGTGCCGCACGTGGGTCTCCAGGTACTCGTCCTCGAACCGCTCGGCCGTCAGCGGGCCGGCCGCGGTCGAGTGCAGGGCGCCACGCTCGATCGGGTACTCGCCGTCGCCGCCGAGGGCGACGAGCTCGACGTCGATCTCGCGATCGGGGAACTCCAGGGTCGCCGCCCAGGCGAGCGTCTCGAGCAGGTCCTCGCGGGCGACGCGGAGCAGTTCGGCGACATCGGCGAGCTCCTCCGGGCGCAGCGGTCGGTGAAAGCCGCCGACCTTGAGGTTGACCGGGTGAATCGCGCGGCCGCCGATCGTTCGCATCAGCGCGTTGCCCGCGCGCTTGATCCGCAGGCCGGCCTCGAACAGGTCGCGGTGACCGTCGCGGGCCATCTCGATCGCGCCGTCGTAGCCGAGGAAGTCGGGCGCGTGCAGCATGAAGACGTGCAGCGAGTGGCTTTCGAGCCACTCCCCGCAATAGATCAGGCGGCGCAGCAGCCGCGTTGGCTCGTCGACCTCGATGCCGAGCGCCGACTCGATCGCCGCGCTCGGCGCTCACCTGGTAGGCGATCGGGCAGATGCCGCAGATGCGCGAGGTGACGTCGACCGCCTCCGCGGCCCGGCGGCCCGCGGAGCATCGCCTCGAAGAAGCGCGGTGGCTCGAAGATCTCGAGGCGCACGTCCTCAACCGAGCCCTCGCGGACGCGGACGTGCAGCGCCCCCTCGCCCTCGACCCGGGCGAGCTCGCCGACGTCGATCCGCCGAATCCGTTCGCCGCCGCTCATCGGCTGCTCCCCTCGCGGCCCGCGATCGCCTCGGCCTCGGCCTCGAATGCCGGGGCAGCGGCATTGATGAACCGGTAGGCGTCGATCAGGTCGGGGTCGGAGACACCGAGCCGCCGCCACCAGGCGCTGAGCTCAGTCGTGTTCGGCGTCTCCTTGGGGCCGAAGCAGCCGTAGCACCCGCGGTCGTAGGCGGGGCAGATCGCGCCGCAGCCGGCGCGCGTCACCGGTCCGAGGCAGGGGATGCCCTCGGCGACCATCACGCAGGCGTTGCCGCGCTCCTTGCACTCCATGCAGACCGAGCGGCCGCTGATCCGCGGCTCGCGGCCCGCGAGGAAGGCGCCGATCACCTCGAGCAGCTGACCCGGATCCGGCGGACAGCCGGCCAGCTCGAAGTCGACGTCGACGTAGGCGGCGGCGGGTCGCGACGTCTCCAGCGAGGAGATGTATTCGGGCGTCGCGTAGACGGCGGCCAGCATCTCTTCGTGGTGGGCGAAGTTGCGCAGCGCCTGGATGCCGCCGGCGCCGGCGCAGGCGCCGATCGCGATCAGCACCCCGGAGTCGGCGCGGATCTGCTCGATCCGCTCGACCTCTTCCGGGGTCGAGATCGATCCTTCGACGATCGAGATGTCGAACGGGGGCTCGAGCTGAGCCCGCGTCGCCTCGGTGAAGTGGGCGATCTCGACGGCGTCGGCGAGCGCCATCAGCTCCTCCTCGAGGTGGAGGATCTGCAGCTGGCAGCCGTCGCAGGAGGTGAACTTCCAGACGGCGAGCTTCGGCTTCGTCGCTCTCACAGCTCCCGCACCCCGATCCTGTCGGCGATCTCCGACCAGGCGAAGACGGGTCCGTCGCGGCAGATGAAGTCGCCGCCCCACTGGCAGTGGCCGCAGCGGCCGACCGCGCAGCGCATGTTGCGCTCCATCGAGACGTGGATGCGCTCGGCGGCGACGCCGCGGGCGAGCAGCGCCTCGGCGCTGAAGCGCATCATCACCTCGGGGCCGCAGACGAGCGCGGTCGTCCGCTGCGGATCGATCGCGGCCCTTTCGATCAGGCTCGGCACGACGCCGACCCGCCCATCCCAGTCGACCTTGGCGAGGTCGACGATCAGCTCATATTCGAGCGCCGCGCCGCCGCCAGCTCTCGAGCTCGGAGCGGAACAGCAGTTGCGCCGGCTCTCGCCCTCCGTAGAGCAGCCGCACACGCTCGCCCCGGTCGAGCGCCTCGTAGACGGCGGGGCGCAGCGGCGCCAGTCCGAGCC
This sequence comes from uncultured Solirubrobacterales bacterium, assembly GCA_963850625.1. Lineage (GTDB taxonomy): Bacteria > Actinomycetota > Thermoleophilia > Solirubrobacterales > 70-9 > CAXMST01. The sequence continues at coordinate 111,336 of CAWKLZ010000006.1, read as the reverse complement.
CGCCGGCGACGATGAGCAGTTCCCCGTCGGACTCCGGCGCGCGCGGCCAGCCGCGCCCGAAGGGACCGCGGACGCCAACGCGATCGCCTTCGCGCAGTGAGCAGATGCTGCGCGTGGTCGCGCCGACCGCGCGGACCGTCTGCACGAGCGCGCCGCTGGCGGCCGGGTCGCCGCTGACGGAGATCGGCACCTCGCCGGCACCGAACGCGTAGAGCATCGTGAACTGTCCCGGCTCGTAGTCGAGCCGCTCGCCGGCGAGCGGCTCGAGCACGAGCGTCCGGGTGTCGCTCGTCTCCGCCCGGTTGTCGGCGACGCGGTAGGGGGCCGGGGCCTCGGCGATCGCGGTGCTCATCGCCCGGCGCCACCCGCCCCGTAGACGTCGAGCAGCCGCAGCCTCGTTGCCTGCAGCCGGCTCGTCATCACCCCGGCGAAGCGCCGCATGAGCTCGTAGCCGAGATCGTGGTCGGCGTCGCACTTGCCGCGCAGGCAGGCCCCGTCGAAGGCGATCGCGCCGACCGCGCCGCGGGCGCGAACGTCGAACTCGGTGACGAACGGCTCGAACAGCCAGGAGAAGCCGACGACGTCGCCCGCCTCGAGCGTCTCGATGACGAGCGGCGGCCCGGCGGCCGGCACGAGCTCGATCGCCACGATCCCGCGCCTGATCGCGTAGAAGGTGGCGGCGCTGTCACCGACGGCCATCAGATGCTCGCCGTCGGCGAAGGTCTCGTTCCGGCCGCAGCCGGCAATGAGCTCGCGCTGCGCATCAGGCAGGCCGCGGAGCAGCGCGATCTCATCGAGGAGCTCGGCGATCCCTTTCATCCGAGCTCCCCGTCCGTGGCGCGGATCGCGGCCGCTTCCTCGGTGATGTCGATCGCGACCGGGCACCAGCTGATGCAGCGACCGCAGCCGACGCAGCCGACGCTGTTGTCGAACTGCTCCGTCCAGGTGGAGAGCTTGTGCGTCATCCATTGCCGGTAGCGGGAGCGGGTCGAGTGACGCACGTTGCCGCCCGCCACGTGGGTGAAGGCGAGCGTGAAGCACGAGTCCCAGCGGCGCTGGTGCTCGGCCGTCTCGCCGGCGAGGTCGACGACGTCCTCGACCTCGGTGCAGAAGCAGGTCGGGCAGACGCTCGTGCAGTTGCCGCAGCTCAGACAGCGCTCGGAGACCTCGTCGAAGCGCGGGTGCTCGAGGTTGCGCTGCAAGAGCTCGGCGAGCCCGTCGGTGTCGAGCTCGCGGCCCATCTGAGCCGTGGTTGCGGCGACGATCCGCTCGGCGGCGTCGACCGCATCCGCGCCTGCCTCGCGGGCGGGAAGCGCGGCGAGGATCTCCTCACCGGCGTCGCTGCCGGACTCGATGACGAAGAAGTGCTCGCCCTCCTGATCACCTCGGTGAGCGCCAGGTCGAACCCTGATTCGGCCCTCGGGCCCGTGCCGGTCGAGGCACAGAAGCAGGTGCCCCCGGCGCGCCGGCAGTTGAGGGCGATGATCAGGCTGCGCTCGCGGCGGGCGCGGTATCCGTCGTCGGGATGTTCGATCCGCAGTAGTGCGTCGTCGAGCGCCGCGATCGCATGCAGGTCGCAGGAGCGGACGCCGAGAAAGGCGAGTCACGGCGGCTCCGACTCCTCCGACTCGAAGCTCAGCTCGCCGTTCGGCTCGCGTCGCGAGCGCCACAGCGACAGGGTCGGCGGGTGCAGGTACCGCTTCCAGGATTGCGGTCCGGTCGAGAATCCGAACAGCGCCCCGTCGCCGGCATCGGTGAGCCGGTAGGTGCCGCCGTCCTGCTCGTCGGTGATCCCGATCGGCAGCTCCTCGGCAGCGGTGATCGGCCCGAGTTCGATCGCCGCCGTCGTAGCGCGCGGGCCGATCACCTCGTAGCCGCGCTCCGCGAGGGCTTCGAGCAGCAGGTCGAAGTCGGCCCGCGGCAGCTTCCTCGGCGTGCTCGTCGGTGACAAGGATTCCTCCTGCGTCGGTGGTCGCTCGTCGCCGCACGACGATCGAACGGATTCCGAGGCTATTCGCCCTGCGCTCGGCCGGCGACGGCCCAATGCCGGTGCCTGCACCGTGGTTTCTACTGCTCCCGCGCCCCGCGCGAGTCCGTGCCGTCTACGGATTCGGTCGGGTAGGCCGACCCGTAGCTGACCGCGGGCATGGAACCTAGGTTTCTTCCCGGTGTTCGAGATCAGGATCCACGGGCGGGGCGGACAGGGCGCCGTCACCACCGCCGAGCTGCTTTCGCTGGCGGCCTTCGACGCAGGGCCTGCACGCGCAGGCCTTCCCAAGCTTCGGCTCCGAGCGCAGTGGCGCCCCCGTGACCGCGTTCTGCCGCGTCGACGAGCAGCCGATTCGCCGCCGCGAGCCGATCGCGCGAGCCGGACGCGCTGATCGTGCAGGATCCGACGCTGCTGCATCAGGTCGACCTCTTCGCGGGCCTGCGGCCGGGAGGCGTCGTGCTGCTCAACTCGAGCCGCAGCTCCGACCGAGCTCGGCCTCGCCGAGCTCTCCTCGCGCGAGCGACCGCCGTTGCTGCTCACGGTTCCCGCCACCGAGATCGCCCGTCGCCGATTCGGCCGTCCACTGCCCGGCGCGGCGCTGCTCGGGGCCTTCGCGGCACTCGACCGGCTCATCACGCTGGAGGGCGTCGAGCTCGCGATGCGCGACCGCTTCGCAGGCGAAGTAGGGGAGGGCAACGTCGCCGCCGCCCGTGAGGCTTACGAGTACATCCGCGCCGAGATCGGAGCGACCCGTGCTTGAGTCCGGCCTGCGGCAGATCGAGGGCTCCCGTGCGGTCGCCGAGGCCGTCGCCTGCTGCCGGCCCGAGGTGGTCTGCGCTTACCCGATCTCCCCCCAGACCCACATCGTCGAGCACCTCTCCGACCTCGTCCGCACCGGCGATCTCGAGCCCTGCGAGTACATCCCGGTCGAGTCGGAGTTCGCCGCGATGTCGGCCGCAATCGGGGCCTCGGCGGCGGGCGCCCGCGCCTACACGGCGACGGCGAGCCAGGGGCTGCTCTACATGGCCGAGGCGCTCTTCAACGCATCGGGCCTCGGGCTGCCGATCGTGATGACGGTCGCCAACCGGGCGATCGGCGCGCCGATCAACATCTGGAACGACCACAGCGATGCGATGTCACAGCGCGACTGCGGCTGGATCCAGCTCTACGCCGAGTCGAACCAGGAGGCCGTCGACTTGCACCTGCAGGCCTATCGAATCGCCGAGGAGGTCTCGCTTCCGGTGATGGTCTGCATGGACGGCTTCGTGCTCACGCATGCCGTCGAGCGCGTCGACTCGCCCGCGCGCGAGCAGGTCGACGCCTTCCTGCCGCCGTACGCGCCGAGGCAGGTGCTCGATCCGGCCGACCCGGTGACGATCGGCGCGATGGTCGGACCCGAGGCCTTCTTCGAGGTTCGCGCGCTCGCCCACGCCAAGCAGATGGAGGCTCTCGACCGGATTCCGGCGATCGCCGAAGACTTCGAGAGCCATTTCGGGCGGGCCTCCGGCGGACTCGTACGCGGCTACCGGGCGGACGATGCCGAGACGATCGTCGTCGCGCTCGGCTCGGTGCTCGGCACGATCGAGGAGGTCGTCGACGAGCTCCGCGATCAGGGCAGGCGCATCGGCGCGCTCGCGATCAAGTCGTTCCGCCCGTTCCCGCTCGAGGAGGTGCGCGCGGCGCTCGCCGGCGCGCGCCGGGTGATCGTCCTCGAGAAGGCGCTTGCGGTCGGCATCGGCGGCATCGTCGCCGCGAACGTGCGGATGGCACTCTCGGGCATCGACCTCGAGGGCCATACGGTGATCGCCGGGCTCGGCGGTCGGCCGATCACGCGGGCCTCGCTGCGCGGCCTGTTCGACCGAGCGGAGGCGGGCGAGCTCGGCCCGCTCTCCTTCCTCGACCTCGACGCCGAGCTCGTCGGCCGCGAGCTCGAGCGGCTGCGCGCGGGCGAGGCGAGCGGCCCGCACGCCGAGAGCATGCTCCGCGACGTCGGCATCGTCGCGGCGAGACCGCACTGAGGAGGTACGACCGTGGCCGACCAGGAGCAGAAGCTGAAGACCTACCAGGTGGGAACCCGGGCGGTGGGCAACCGGCTGCTCGACGACGAGCGGCGCACCGTGCAAGCGAGCACCGACCGCTCGAACTCGCTCACTTCCGGCCACCGCGCCTGCCAGGGCTGCGGCGAGGCGCTCGGCGCCCGCTACGTGCTCGACGCGGCGATGCGGGCGAGCGACGGCCGCCTGATCGCCGCCAACGCGACCGGCTGCCTCGAGGTCTTCTCGACGCCCTATCCGGAGTCGAGCTGGCAGCTGCCCTGGATCCACTCGCTGTTCGGCAACGCCCCCGCCGTGGCGACGGGGATCGCCGCGGCGCTCAAGGCGAAGGGCCGCGAGGACGTGCGCGTGATCGGCCAGGGCGGCGACGGCGGCACGCTCGACATCGGCTTCGCCTGCCTGTCGGGCATGTTCGAGCGCAACGACGACGTGCTCTACGTCTGTTACGACAACGAGGCCTACATGAACACCGGCGTGCAGCGCTCGGGCGCGACGCCGCCGGCGGCGCGCACGGCGACGACGAAGCCGGTCGGCCCCGAGCCCGGCAACGTCTTCGGGCAGGGCAAGAACGCGCCGCTGATCGCGATGGCGCATGAGATCCCGTACGTGGCCACGGCCACGGTCGCCGAGCTCGCGGACCTCGAGCGCAAGGTCGAGCGGGCGATGGAGATCCGCGGCGCCCGCTACCTGCACGTCTTCGTGCCCTGTCCACTCGGCTGGGGCTCGGAGCCCTCGAAGACGATCGAGATCGCACGCCTGGCGAAGGAGAGCGGCGCCTTCCCCGTCTTCGAGGCGATCGAGGGTGAGGTCGTCTCGGTCTCGCCAATCCGCCGCAAGGTGCCGATCGAGGAGTACCTGCGACCGCAGCGCCGCTTCGCGCACCTGTTCGGCGATCCGCCGCGCACCGACGTGATCGAGCGGCTGCAGGCGATCGCCGACCGCAACATCCGCCGCTTCGGCCTGCTCGGTGACGAGGACGGGGAAACCCCGCCGGCCGCCGGATTGATGGAGATGCTCGCCGCGGAGGAGCACGGGCCGCAATGACCGAGATGCGCAAGCCCTTTGCAATCACGCTCGACATCGGCTCGAGCCTCGCCAACAAGACCGGCAACTGGCGTACCGAGCGGGCCGTCTACGTCGAGCATGAGGCGCCCTGCGGGGGTGCCTGCCCGGCCGGCGAGGACGTGCAGCGCTGGCTTTATGAGGCCGAGTCGGGCGGTGATGGCTACGAGCTCGCCTGGCGGCGGATCATGGAGCGCAACCCGTTTCCCGCGATCATGGGGCGCGTCTGTTACCACCCTTGCGAGACCGCCTGCAACCGGGCGCAGCTCGACGAGGCGGTCGGCATCAACTCGGTTGAGCGCTTCCTCGGTGACGAGGCGATCAGCGCGGGCTGGAAGCCCGAGCCGCCGGCTCCGGACACGGGCCGCCGCGTGCTGATCGTCGGCGCCGGCCCCTCGGGGCTCTCGGCCGCCTACCACCTGCGCCGGCTCGGGCACGCGGTAACGATCCACGAGGCGGGCCCGGCGGCGGGCGGCATGATGCGCTTCGGCATCCCCTCCTACAGGCTGCCGCGCGATGTACTCGACGCGGAAGTCGCGCGAATCCTCGAGATGGGTGTCGAGCTCGAGCTCGGCCGCCACTGCGAGAACGCCCTCGACAGCATGCGCGAGGGCGGCTTCGACGCCGTCTTTCTCGCCGTCGGCGCGCAGCTCGCCAAGCGCGCCTACGTGCCCGCGGGCGAGGCGGCACGCATCGTCGACGCGGTCACGATGCTGGCCGGGATGGAGGGGGAGGAGCGGCCGCAGCTCGGTCGTCGCGTCGTCGTCTATGGCGGCGGCGACACGGCCATGGACGCTGCCCGGACCGCGAAGCGGCTCGGGGCCACGGACGCCGTCGTCGTCTACCGCCGCACCCGCGACCGGATGCCCGCTCACGACGTCGAGGTCGAGGAGGCGAGCGAGGAGGGCGTGCTGATGAGGTGGCTCTCGACCGTCAAGCGGGTTGAGGAGGGGCGGATCGTGATCGAGCGCATGGAGCTCGACGAGTCGGGCTTCCCGCAGCCGACCGGCGAGCTGACGGAGCTCGAGGCGGACTCGCTCGTGCTCGCCCTCGGTCAGGAGTCGGACCTGGCGCTGCTCGATGGGGTGGAGGGAATCGAGGTCGACGACGGCGTCGTCCGGGTCGGGCCGAACATGATGACCGGCCACGAAGGGGTCTTCGCGGGCGGCGACATGGTCCCCGCCGAGCGCACGGTGACGGTTGCCGTCGGCCACGGCAGGCGGGCAGCGGCCGAGATCGACGGCTGGCTGCGAGGCGAGCCGCACGAGGAGCCTGCCCAGCGCCCGACGGCGAGCTTCGAGGCGCTCAACACGTGGTACTACGAGGACGCTCCGCGCAGTCACCGGTCACGGCTCGAGGCGGCGCGCCGTAGCGACACCTTCGACGAGGTCGTGAGCGGCCTGGGTGCCGACAACGCACTCTTCGAGGCCCGCCGCTGCCTCTCCTGCGGCAACTGCTTCGGCTGCGACAACTGCTTCGGGCTCTGCCCCGACAACGCGGTGCTCAAGCTCGAGGGAGTCGAGAACGGTTACGAGATCGACCTCGACTACTGCAAGGGCTGCGGGATCTGCGTCGCCGAGTGCCCGTGTGGCGCAATCGAGATGGTCCCCGAGGAGATCTGAACGACGCGGCGCGTCGGCTGGAGTCCCCGTAGGGTCTGCGGCGATGGCATCGGATGGCGACAGCGGGGATGCGCACCGGCCGGAACCGCTGATCGAGCTCACGTTGCGGGAAGGCCCGGGGCCGGAGCGGGCGGCGGGAGCCGCCGTCGCGGCGGTGGCGCTCGAGGCCGGGGTCGAGAGCGAGCGCGTGAGTGGGCTGCAAGCCCTCGTCGAGGAGCTCGTCCGCGAATCCCTCGACCGCGAGCACGCGGGCCGGCCTCAGGCGCGGCTCACGGTGCGTGCGGACGGGCGGACGGCTGGAGGCGGAGCTCTGCGACGAGGCGCTGCCGGTCTCCGCGCGGGAGACCCGCCGGCTGCCCTCGCGCCGCCTCGCGGCGGCCGGGCTCGCCGATGAGCTGCACATCGCCGCGCACGGGCGCGAGGGCAACATCGCTCGCTGCACGGTGGCGCTCTCCACCGGAGTCTCCGACGAGTCGGCCGCGCTCGCCGACGAGCAGCTGCCCGAGGACGCCGAGGTCGCCGACGAGGAGCTCGCGGCCGGTCTCGAGATCAGGCCGATGCGTGAAGTCCGACGCCGCCGAGCTCGTCCGTTGCATCTACCGGACCTACGGCTACACGTACAAGGCGGCCCTCATGTACGAGCCGCGCGAGATCGTTCAAGCCCTGCGCCGTGGCTAGATGCATTCAGTCGTCGCGACGACGCCGGCAGCGGGCGTCGTCGGTCACATGGCGATCTTCTTCGACAAGCCCACCGACACCGTTCCGGAGGCGGGCCGCCTCGTCGTCGACCCGCGCTTCCGTGGGCACGGGATCGCTGGGCCGGATGGCGAAGGTGCGGCTCGAGATGGCGATCGAGCGCGGCCTTCCAGGCTTCTGGTCGGAGGCGGTCACCAACCATCCCTACTCGCAGCGCGAGGTGATCTCCGAGGGCGGCGCCGAGGTCGGCCTGCTGATCGGGGGCTCGCCGCCGATCGCCGGGATGATCGGCTTCGACGAGGCCAGCGCCGTCCTGCGGGGAACGCTGATGGCCGCCTACACGCCGCTGGCGCCGACCCGCGAGAAGGTGCACCTGCCGGAGCGGCACGCGGCGATCCTCGAGCGAGCTGATCGGGCGGCTTGGTCTCGAGCGCGAGATCGGTGCCGGGGGGCGAGCCGGCGGCGGAGAAGAGGACCAAGCTGACCAGCTCGGTCGAGCCGGCCTATGGCCTGGCGAGCCTGCGGGTGCGGGAGATCGGCGCCGATATCCACGACCGCGTCGCGGACGAGCTCGACGCGCTCGAGGCCTTCGACATCGGTGTCGCCCAGCTCGATTTGCCCCTCGCCGACCCGGGCGCGCCGACGGCCGTCGAGGCGCTCGAGCGGCTCGGCTTCTGCTTTGCCGCCTGGATGCCGCGCTTCGCCGAGGGCTCCGACGGGCTCCGCCTGCAGCGGATCGGCAGCCATCCGGTCGAGACTGAGGTCGTCTGCGCCCGCCCGGAGGGCGAGGCGCTGCGCGACTACGTCCTCGCCGAGTGGCACCGCGTACGCCGCGCTCTGACAGATCACATCCACTACCGCCCGCGTAGTGGATGTGACATCTATCGGTTGGCCGTCGCCTTCAGATCCGCCGGGTCAAGGACAACCTCGCTGCCGCGGACCTCGAGCGTGATCGCGACGATCCCGGGGCTGGCTGGATCGGCCGCGAACTCGATCGGCAGCTCGCCACCGGCGATCTCGCGCCAGCGGCCGCCGACTGCCTCGGGGTCGGCCACGGCTACCTTGATCCCGCGGACGGCGCCGGCGACGCTGCGCCGCTCCCATTCCGGGCCGCCCCAGCGCCAGCTCGCCGCCGGCCGCGGCTCGCTCACGGAGACGATCGCGCCGCCGATGTCCGCGGGATGCAGGTGCGCTTCGGAGATCTCGTCGAGCTCAACCTCGAAGACTTCGCGGATGCCGAGCCGGCGGGCACGCTCGCGCGCGGCGCTCGCATCGTCGACCTGCAGCATCGCCATGTAGCCGCAGTCGCCGCCGCGTCGTTCGATCAGCCGGCCTGCCGCCGTCCCCTCGTCGATCGGTGAGACGAGTTCGAGGAAGGTGTCGCCGATCGCGAAGACCGCGTTGCGGAGGCCGAAGTAAGAGACGGCGGGGTCGGCGAACGGCTCGCCCAGCCCCGCGTCGCGAAGCAGCGCGACGGCGGGGTCGAGGTCCCCGACGGCGATCACGGCCTGGCGCAGGCGCGGCATCCGGCCAGTATCGATGACGGGCGACCGGCGGGTCCTGCCAGTTGCCGCGGGAGGGTGACCGTGGTCCCGGAGCCGTGCACTGGTCAGTCGAGGCAGTTCGCGATATCTTCGTCCGCAATGGTGTGAGCGAGGGGGCGACTGTGTCGGCTCGACGAGCTGTGGGGAAACGCGGCATATGGGGACGCTTGACTGTGCTCTTGATTGCCGTCGCAGTCTTCGTCCTGGCCGGCGAGGCGAATGCGCCGGCGGCGCCGGCTCGGGACCGCACATCGGCCGCGGCAGCAACCCAGGCCGTCTACGTGGCCCTCGGCGACTCCTTATCGCTTGGCTTCTCCGCGAGCTCGCCGGCCAAGGGTTTCGTTGGACTGCTGTACTCGCAGTTCCAGTCGAGCCTCGGCGTGAGCAGCCTCGTCGACACCGCCAAGCCCGGCGAGAGCAGCGACTCGATGCGAAGCGGCGGGCAGCTGGCCGACGCGCTCGCCGCGATCAACGCGCCCACGGACACACGGGCCGTGACGATCGACACGGGCGGCGCCGACGCGCTGCTTGGCGGGTCTTGCCCAGGCCATTGGGACGATCCCGGCGCATGCAGCTTCCGGGCGAACTTCTCATCGATCCTGCGCCAGCTACAGACCGCCCTCGCCTCCGATCCCGGCGACGAGGTCTTGACGGCGATGATCTATCCAAACCCCTCGCAGGGGAAGGGTGACGCGGAGGAGGCCTCGAGACAGGCGGCGTTGATCGGTGCCAACGGCAAGATCGCCTGCGGTGACTCCGGAGCCGAGGTCGGCCTCGACGACGCGATCCTGCAGGAGGCCGACAAGCTCGGCGTCCCTGTTGCCAACCCGTACGCGGACTTCGTCAAGCACGGACGGGCCTACTGGGATGAAAGCGACTCGCTGCAGCTGCACCCCAACGACGCCGGCTACGCGGCGATCGCCGCGAGCTTCGCCAACCCAGTCGGGTGCAAGCCCGACGACAACAAGCCGCCGCAGACGACGATCACGAAGGCGCCGAAGAACAAGATCGGCAAGTCACGTGCCACGTACGCGTTCAACTCGAGCGAGCCCGGGTCGACATTCCGCTGCTCGCTGGACGGCGCGACCCCTCGGCTCTGCAGCTCGCCGTTGAAGCTGACCGGCCTGACGCCCGGTAAGCACCGGTTCAGCGTGGCTGCGGTCGACGCCGCCGGCAACCGGGATAAGACGCCGGCCAAGGACTCGTTCAAAGTCAAGAAGAAGCGCAACAAGGGCCACCACCACCGGTAGCCCATCGCCTCAGAAGCGCGCGAGCAGGCGCTCGATCGCGTTCGTACCGAACTCGACGGCGGCGGCGGGGATGCGCTCGTCGGGAGCGTGGATCAGCTGCATGAACGGCAGATCGGCGGGCAGCGGCATCGGCAGGAAGCCGTAGGTCTGGATCCCGAGCTTCGAGAAGAACCGGCCGTCGGTGACGGCGGGAAGGACCATCGGCACGACCCGCGCCTCTGGATCGAGCTCGGTCAGGATCCCGGCGAGCCGATCGAACAGCGCCAGGTCGGGCTCGGCAGCGACCGGGTCGTGCTGGACGATCTCCACGTTCTCGAGCTCGACGCCCGCCGCCTTCTCGATCTCCGGCAGGACCTGCTCCGCGGCAAACCCAGGCAACATCCGGCAGTCGATCTCGACTGTGGCCTCGGCCGGGATCACGTTCACCTTGCTGCCGCCGCCGACGATCGTGGCACTCGCCGTATTGCGCAGCAGCGGCTCGAAGAAGGAGCGGCGCTCGCCGAGCAGCGGCAGCGCCAGATCCGTCGTCCGGGGCTCGAGCAACGCCCTCAGTACGAGCTTCTGCGGGAGCGGCAGCTCGGCCGCCATCGCCTCGATCATCAGTCGCACGGGCGGCGTCACGTGGACCGGTAGCCGGTTTCTGTCGAGGCCCTCGAGCAACTTGCCGAGCTTGCCGATCGCGCCGCCGCGGATCGGCATCGAGCCGTGGCCGGCCGGGCCGCGGAAGGTGAGCCGCAGCCACAGGACCTGCTTCTCGGCGACCATCACGGGATACAGGCGCTTGCCTGCGGCCTCCATCGTGAAGCCGCCGAACTCGCCGATCGCGTAGCGCACCCCCTCGAACAGCTCGGGGCTCTCGTCGACGAGGAGGGCGGCACCGTAGTTGCTGCCCGCTTCCTCGTCGGCGAGCGCGCAGAAGATCACGTCCCCGGGTGGTGGCGAGCCGGCCGCCTTTGCCTTGGCGCGCAGGAAGGCGGCGAGCATCATCGCGACGCCCCCCTTCATATCGAGCGCGCCGCGGCCCCAGACGACGCCGTCGTGGACCTCGCCCGCGAACGGCGGATGCGTCCACTCGCCGTCCGCGACGATCACGTCGACGTGCCCCTGCAAGAGCAGCGGCGGCGAGGAGCCGGCGCCGGCGAGGCGGGCGACGAGGCTTGGTCGCTCGGGATCACCGACCAGCTTCGTCTCGCACGGAGGCCCGGGCGCCGCGGCGATCACTTCCTCGATCCAGGCGAGGCACTCGCGCTCGTTACCCGGTGGGTTGCTCGTGTCGAAGCGCAGGAGCTCCTGCAGCAGCTCGACGGGCCGCTCGCCGAAGTCGCTCATCGTCGCTTGCCCGCCCGGCACGGCTCGATCATCTCACGCGCCTTCCTCGAGCAGCTCCTTGAGCAGGCGCAGATCGGCCTCGTTCGCGCGCCGCATCGCCCGGGCCATCAGCGGCGCCGAGAGCGAGGCGAATCCGGCAGGCTCCCCGGCGTTGCGGAGCGTCATCCGCGTCCCGTCTCCCTCGTCCGCCCACGTGTAGGTGGTCTCCATCGGGAACGGTCCCTCCGCCGTTGCCATCACGAGGCGAGCGCCGGCGTCGAGCTCGTGGATCTCGTAGGTGTAGGCGAGCCCCCGACCGAGAAAGCGAGCGTTGAAGCGGACCCGCGAGCCGACCCTCGCAGGCGGAGTCGTCTCCCACTCGATCGAGCGGATGTTGCGGTACCAGCGCGTCGCATTGCCGGGGTCGGCGGCGAACGCGGCGACCTCTGGCCGCGGCCTGGCGATCAGGATCTCCGTGCGGACGTCGACTTTCATCGGACGACGACGCTACCGGTAGCGGCCCGGTGATCGGCTATCTTCGCGTGCCTCAGATGAGGCCCTGAGGTAGAGGCACCGCCTCTCGAACCGCCGGAGGACGAACGGCTGATGGCTTCTTTCGCCTGAATCGCCGACGCGAAAGGAGCCCCTTGAGCAGATTTCCCTCGCCCGATCGCCGCGAGCTCGCCGCGATCTTCATTGGCGGCGCCGCCGGGGCGCTGCTCCGCGCCGGTCTCGCTGAGGCCTGGGCGCCGACTGCGTCGGGCTGGCCCTGGGCGACGTTCGCGGTCAACATCGCCGGCGCCTTCCTGCTCGGCTGGTTCGTCACCCGCCTCGCCGAGCGGCTTCCCCTCTCGACCTACCGGCGGCCGTTGCTCGGAACCGGCCTCTGCGGAGCGCTGACGACGTTCGCGACGATGCAGGTCGAGTTGCTGCGAATGCTCGACGCGGGTCGCGTTGGGCTGGCTGCCCTCTACCTCGGCAGCAGCGTCCTCGCGGGCTTCGTCGCGATGCACCTTGCGACCGCCGCCACGCGCCGGGTCCGGGTGGTCCGGTGAACGCCGCGGTCTGGATGTGCGTCGGGGTGCTCGGCGGGGCTGGGGCACTCGCGCGCTTCCTCGTCGACGGGGCTGTCGGCGCCCGCGCAGCCGTCGCCTTCCCGATCGGCACGCTGGCTGTCAACGGCAGCGGCGCCTTCCTCCTCGGCCTGCTCTCCGGCTCCGGGCTCGCCGGTGACGCCTACCTGCTCGCCGGGACCGCGACGCTCGGCTCCTATACGACGTTCTCCACCTGGATGCTGGAGACGCACCGGTTGGGGGAGGAGGGGGCGCCGCGGGCGTTGTTGGCCAACCTCGCCCTGAGCGCCGCGCTCGGCCTGCTCGCGGCGCTCGTGGGGCGGGCGATCGGCGGTGCGCTGTGAGTGACGGCTACCTGAAGCTGACGAGCTGGTTCAGCGAGCGCGACCGCGCCGGCGGGGTGCTGCGCGCCGACGCCCTGCTCGACCTCTACGCGCGTGCCGGGATCGAGACGAGCCTCGTTCTGCGCGGCAACGAGGGCTTCGGGCTCGAGCACTCGCTGCGCACTGACCTCGTCCTCAGCCTTTCCGAGGACCTGCCCGTGGTCGTCATCGCCGTCGACCGCCGCGAGCGGATCCAGGCGCTGCTCGGCCAGGCGCGGGCGATCGGCGAGGGCGGACTGCTCACTCTGGAGCGCCTCCGTTCCGTCGGTCACGGCACCGAGCCGATCGAGCTGCCAGGGGAGCTCGCGGAGGCGGCGAAGCTGACCGCCTGGATCGGCCGGCAGGAGCGGATCGGCCGCCGGCCGGCGTTCGTCGCGATCTGCGAGCTGCTGCAGCGTCATGGGGTCTCGGGCGCCTCCGTGCTGCTCGGCATCGACGGGACGGAACGCGGCGAGCGACGGCGCGCGGGCTTCCTCTCCAGGAACGCGCGCGTGCCGATGACCGTCGTCGCGGTGGGCCGCGGTGCGGCGATCGCCGCTGCCGCCGAGGAGCTACGAGGGACGCTCGAGCGGCCGCTGCTCACGCTCGAGCGCGCCCGGATCTGCGTCCGCGACGGCGAGCTGCTGGGCCGCCCCCACATGCTGCCGCCGAGCGATGCCACCGGTTTGCCGATCTGGCAACAGCTGACCGTCTATACGTCGGAGGCCGCCCGTCACGAGGGCCGATCGATCCACGCCGAGGTCCTCCGCCGGCTCCGCGCGGCCGGCGTCGGCGGAGCAACCTCGGTGCGCGGCATCTGGGGCTTCCATGGAGCTGGGGTGCCGCACGGCGATCGGCTGCTCGCGCTGAGCCGCCGTGTTCCGATCGTGACCACCGCGATCGACGAACCCGGCCGGATCGCCGCCGCCTTCGATGACGTCCGCGAGCTCACTGCCGAGCACGGGCTCGTCACCGCGGAGATGGTCCCGGCACTGCGCGCCGTCGCCTCGCGCGGCTCGCGGGGTGCGCTCGAACTGGCCGACCACAGCTACTGAGGAGAGACCTGTGGAACCGGCTCGCGGTCGCCGCGACCGGACTACGCTGGAAGCGTGGAGAGGTCAGGGACTCTGTACGGGGCTCTCGTCGGGACGTTGGCGCTGCTCGCGCTCTGCCCTCCCGCCGCCGCATCGGCCGCCGGCTACGAGGTCGGCGCCGCCCGCGTGGACATCAGCCCGCCGCCGATCTCCGACGCGGCCGCGACTCCGGCCGCCTTCTCGAACTGCCCGGCGGCCGTCTTCGACGGCCCCCGCGAGTGGGCGTTCGAGGAGCCCTACGTCGACGCGGACGGTTCGGGCGCCTTCAACTACTCCGACGCCGGCACGCCCGAGCCCTACTGCGATGCGAACGGCAACGGTCGCTGGGACGGGATCTACGTCTCCGGCGGCGTGGACGACCGCGCTCACTCGATCCACGACCCGATCGAGGCACGCGCCTTCTCGGTCACCTCCGGTGGGCACACCGTCGTCATCGCCTCGGTCGTCGCCCAGGGCCTGTTCGAGAACTACACGGACGCGATCCGCAGCGAGGCCGAGTCGGCGCGGCCGGCGATCGACGACGTCCTCGTCAGCGCCGACCACAACGAGAGCTCGCCCGATCCGCTTGGCATCTATGGGGCGCCCGCGGTCCCCGACGACGTGCCCGTGCTCGGCGGGGCGGTTGGCCTCAACTCGGGGATCAACGACTACTACATGGACTTCCTCGAGCGCCGCACGGCGAAGGCGGCTACGGAGGCGTACGACGCGCGCGAGCCGGCGACGCTTCGCGTCAGCCGCTTCCCGATCCCCGACGACCTCGAGGTGAACCTGTCGAAGAACTTCCCGACCACCAACGACGATGGCGAGCCGGCGGCGATCGACCCGATTATCCGCACGCTCGAGGCCCTCGACGGCGACGGCAAGCCGATCGTCACCGTGATGAACCTCGCGGCTCACAACCAGGAGATCGGCCATTCCGCGGCACTCGCCGGCCAGATCTCCGCAGATTGGCCGGGCTACTTCCGCGACGCGCTCGAGCAGCGGCTCGGCTCCGGAATGGCAATGTTCCTCGTCGCCGACAACGGCTCCGAGGAGGATCCGAGCACGGTTCCCGCGCTCTCCACCGACCAGCACCCGGAGTGCACCAGCGGCTGCTACGCGCAGGCGAGGGCGACGGGCGAGGCGTTCGCGCGCACGGTTGCCGGGCACCTCGACTCGGGCCAGGCGCTCAGGCCCGGCGCGATCTCGATCCGGCGTGACTCCTTCTTCGTGCCGCTCGAGAACAACCTGTTCAAGGCCGCCGCCGTCGCGGGGCTGTTTGGCTCCCGGCAGACATACCTCGCCGGGCAGCCGGCCGGCCGGCTCGGCGATCAGCTCCGCACCTATGCGTCGGTGATCGGCATCGGGCCCGACCTG
This sequence comes from uncultured Solirubrobacterales bacterium, assembly GCA_963850625.1. Classification (GTDB taxonomy): domain Bacteria; phylum Actinomycetota; class Thermoleophilia; order Solirubrobacterales; family 70-9; genus CAXMST01. The sequence goes on along the minus strand of CAWKLZ010000006.1, from coordinate 95,925 downwards.
CAGTTGCTCGCCAACCCAGGCGAGGCCTTCCCGGCCCTGATCGACGGCAGCCCCTGGGGGATCGAGGACGCGGGCTGCCCGGAGCGACCGAACCCACCCGTGCCGATCTGGCACGCCAGCGCTGCGAACCGCTTCCCGGTCGGCCTTGCCGACGACATGATCGGCTACGAGATCCCCGCCTGGGCGTTCAGCAGCCTGCCCGGTGCCTTCCTCTACAAGGGTCTGCCGGCGAGTTGCGTCAACGACCTGGACGACCACGACCCGGCCGGCCACCAGCACAAGCTGGAGACCGAGGGGGCGGGGCCGACGGCCTCCAACATGGTCGCCTCGCACTTGACGAAGCTGCTCGCCGCCCAGCCTGACCCGCGGGCGCGGATCCGCCGCGGTCGCTATCTGTACGCGGACGGCTCGACGAGCCGGCTGCCGACGCGCAGCGTGGGGGAGGGGGACGCGGCGGCGAGTGAGAGCGCGGTCGGCATCTGGCTCGCGGACCCGGGTGCGGCCGTGTTGCGACGTGGTCACGGCGAGATCGTCGCCCTGCGCGGCTACGACGTCTTCGGCGGCAAGCCGGTCGTCGCGCACGGATCGTTCATGGCCTTCGACGGGCACGCCCAGGGCGCGCCGGATATCACCACGCGGGGGATGGCGAGCGGCCGGCGGGCCGCTCCGGACCGGCGCTTCTACCTCAACCTCTACCCGGCGCTCGACGCGCAGCGAGCAGGTCCGGGGCTGCCCTACTGCAAGGACACGCGGCCACCGCGCTCGCGACCCGTCGCCCGTGCCTCGAAGGTCGGTCGTCGGCACGTGCGGATCGCAGGCACGGCATCCGACTCCGGCTGCTCCGGCGACGCCGCGAGCGCCGCGCGCGAAGGGCGGGTGCGGCGCGTCCAGGTGACGTTTGCCCGCAACGCCGGTCACGGTCGCTGCCGCTACCTGCGCGCCGACGGCCGCTTCGCGCCGGCGCGCAGCTGCAAGCGGCGCATCTGGCTGATGGCGAAGGGCGCCGCCACCTGGCGCCTCACGGTGAAGCTCGGCGGGCCGCTCGCGCCCGGCACCTACCGGGCGCGCTCGCGCGCGAGCGACGATTCCGGCAATCTCCGTGGCGGCGGTGGCTCGCCGGCGGTCCGCTTCGAGGTCCGCAAGCGGCGCCACCGGCACGGGCACCGCAGCCCGCACTGACCGACCGAAGGAGAGCCGATGAGCATCAGCGACGAGCTGCGCGCCAAGCGCGAGGAGATCGTGCGCGAGCACATGGAGTCCGAGAACACGCACGACTTCGACGTCACCATGGAGACGTTCGGGCACCCTCGGTACGAGATCGTGCCTACGGGGGACGTCTACGACGGACCCGAGGAGGTGATGCGCTACTTCGAGGACACGCGCGCCGCCTTCCCCGACCAGCGCAACGAGCTGATCGCGATGCACCACGCCGACGACGCCGTGATCGTCGAGTTCACCCTGCTCGGCACCCACGAGGGACCGCTGCGGGGGATCCCGGCAACGGGCAAGGAGTTCAGCTGCCGCTGCGTCTCCTTCTTCATCTTCGAGGGCGAGGATCTCGTCTGCGAGCGCGCCTACTTCGACTCGGCGACGATCATGGCCCAGCTCGGCCTGATCCAGCCGGCGCCGTCGCTGATCGCCGACGAGGAGGAGTAGCCATCCCCTGGCGGTCGGTAGCCTGCGCCCCGATGCTTCGACCCCGTCAAGCACGATGATCGGCCCGCTCGAGGTCGTCGTCGTTCTGCTCCTGGCGCTGCTCTTCTTCGGCTACAAATGGCTGCCGCAGATCGGGCGCTCGTCGGGCAAGGCCGTGCGCACCGGCACCGACAAGGCCAAGGATCTCGCCTCGAAGGCGAGCGAGAAGGCCGACACCGTCGACACCAAGCAGCTCGCCCGCCAGGCGGGCGAGCACATGCGCGACGTGCGCGAGCTGAAGGAGGCCGTGACCGGCACCGGTGGCGAGCAAGAGCGAGTCCGCGAAGAAGACCAGCTCCACTCCGCAGGCCGAGCCGGCCTCGAAGACCAGCAAGGAGTCGAGTTGAGCCTCGACGACCCGGTGATCATCTGCTGCGCGATCTCCGGCGCGATCGCCAACCGCGATCAGTGCCCGGCGATTCCCTACACGCCGGCGGAGTACGCCGCGGAGGCGCGGCGGATCGTGGACGAGGGCGGCACCCACATCCACATCCACGCCCGCACGCCCGACGGCGCGCCCTCCTACGAGATCGAGGACTTCCAGGCGATCAGCGACGCGATCCGGGCCGAGGTGGGCACCGAGGCGATCGTCAACTTCTCGACCGGCACGATCGGCGTCCCGGTGGAGAAGCGGATCGCCTATCTGGAGGCCTGTCGGCCCGAGGTCGCGGCGCTCAACATGGGCTCGATGAACTACGGGAAGTACTCCCGGTCGCGCAAGGATTTCGTCTTCAAGTTCGTCTTCGAGAACCCGTTCGACGAGATCATCGAGCTGCTCGAGGCGATGAACCGGCTAGGCATCAAACCCGAGCACGAGTGCTTCGACACCGGCCACGTCGCGACGCTCGCGCCCCTGATCGATATGGGCGTGCTCAAGGGTCGCCCGCACGTCGACTTCGTCATGGGCGTCGTCGGCGGCGTCGCCCCGACCGCGCGCAACGTCGCCGCGATGGCCGACAACGTCCCCGAGGGCGCCCACTGGGGCGTGATCGGGATCTCCCGCGCGCAGTGGATGCTGGTCGCCGCGGCGCTGACGCTCGGCGGCTCGATCCGGGTCGGCCTCGAGGACAACCTCTATCTGCCGAACGGCGAGATGGCGGGCTCGAACGGCGAGCTGATCGCCAAGGCGCGGCAGATGACCGAGGACGTCGGCCGCCGCCCGGCGACGGTCGATGAGGCGCGCGAGATCCTCGGCATCCCGACGCCCGTCCTCGCCTGACTCACCCGCCGGAGCCCGTCGCCTCCGCGCACGGCATCGCCGTGCCACGCTTCGTGGGCCCCCGACTCGTCGAAAGCCGCCTCTTCTCCACGGCCGGCCACTGTAACAGCAGGGTTGCAGATATCTGCAGGTTCGCCGATTGTTGCGCTAACGTCGCTCAGGTGGCTCCGCCGACGGACTCGCCTCCCCGCCGCAAGACGCAGGCCGAGCGCCGCGCCGAGACCCACGCAGCGCTGCTCGATGCAACGATCGAGTCGCTCGTCACCTTTGGCTACGCCCAGACGACGACGGGCCGAATCGCCGAACTCGCGGGCGTCTCACGGGGTGCCCAGATCCCCTACTTCCGGACTCGCGCCGAGATGGTCGGTGCCGCCGTCGCGCGGCTGGCCGAGGAGCGCGTCAAGGCCGTTCACGACCGCTTCGCCCGTGGACCGGTGTCCCTCGAGGAGGCGCTCGATGTGCTCTGGGAGGAGCACCAGGGCCCGGTCTTCAAGGCGAGCCTCGAGCTGTGGGTTGCATCGCGCACGGACGCAGAGCTTGGCCGGACGCTGCACCGGGTCGAGCGCGACGTCGGCGTCAAGATCGGCGAGGAGGCTGTGCAGGCGCTCGGCGAGATCGCCCGCCGACCCGGCTTCACGGAGGACCTCGTCTTCGCGCTCGCGACGATCCGGGGGCTTGCCCTGCTGGGGATCAGCAGTGGCGGTAGCGGCAAGGCGCTGGCCGCGCATTGGCGGCAGACACGGGCACGGCTGCTGCGGCTGCTCGCCTAGCCGGCTCGGTCAGCCGCGGCCGCGCTCGGCGGTGAGCGCCGCGAGGTCAGCGGCGAGGGCGGCTTCGCCGGCGCCGAGGTCGTACGCCGTGATCCTGACCGTGCGGACTCCCGCCCTGGTCAGCTGGCGGTCCCGAATCCGGTCCTCCCGGAACGAACGGCGCCCACCGTGGAACTCCCAGCTGTCGAACTCGAGCGCCAGCATCAGCTCCGGCCAGAAGCCGTCGAGCTCGTAGTCCCGGCCCGCGTAGTGGAAGCGGTAGTTCAGGCGTGGCACGCGAATCCCATGCCGGTCGCAGAAGCTTCGAGTTAGCGCCTCCCAGTCGCTGCGCGTCCAGTCGGGCTCCCGCTGGAGGCCGAGGATCGCGGCGAGCTTCGCCGTCCCGGGACGCCGTGGGTATCGGCGCAACAGCTCCGTGTAGGAGATGGGTGCGTGCAGTTCGCGCCGTTCCGCGACCTCGATCATCCGCTCGAGCCGGTGCGGCTCCGTGACCGGCGCCACGTCGAGGATCGAACGGCTCGGGATGGTCACAGGGATTCCCCTCTCCTCGGTGAGCTCATCCGGCGGCAGTAGGACGCGGTGGCAGCGCAAGCCGCCCTGATGGCGGTGGCGTCGGGGGCTGCTCACGTCGAGGACGTCGGGAAGCCCCTGTGGGAGGCCCCAGAGCCAGACCGCCGCGCGATGGCTGAGTCCGCCGCCAGCCCCGGCGGCGAGACCGGCCGCCGTGCATCGTCCCAGCGGCGAGAGGCGACGGTGGCCGACGGCGTAGACGCCCGAGTACACGCGGTGCAGGCGGGAGGCTGCAAGCCAGCGGTCGATGGTCCGGGCAGGGATGCCGAGCCGCAGGAGCTGGTCTCGGGCCACGACCCCATGCTGGCTCGTGGCGAGCTCCGCGATCGCACGCAGCGCACGTTTCCGCCACATGGGGTCGTTTATGTGGCGCGCATCCATCGCTTGGCCACTCTGCGGGCCGACAGCGCGCGGGTGGGTGGCGGTAGCTGGCCGATCGGTGCCGGGTGTGGAACGAAAGCCGCGCCGTGGTAGGAATCCCGCGTGAGCGAGGAGCGGGAGACGAGCGGGCGTTTGCTCTGGCGGCCGTCGGCCGAGCGGATCGAGCGGGCCCGCATCACCGACTTCGCCCGGGCGCAGGGGATCGAGGGTCCCTACGAGGAGCTCTGGCGCTGGTCGGTGGCCGACGTCGAGCGCTTCTGGGAGGCGATCTGGACGTACTTCGACGTCCAGGGCTCGCGTGGCGAGCTCGTGCTCAGCTCGCACGAGATGCCGGGCGCCGAGTGGTTCCCGGGCGCCAACGTCTCCTATGCCGAGCACATCTTCCGCGGCAAGGCCGCCGACGCCGTCGCGATTCGCCACGCCTCCGAGACGCGCGAGCTGGGCGAGCTCACATGGGGTGAGCTGCGCGCGCAGACGGCGCGGATCCGAGCCGCGCTGCAGCGCCTCGGCATCGGTCCCGGAGATCGGGTCGCCGCGTACCTGCCGAACATCCCCGAGACGATCGCGGCCTTTCTCGCCTGCGCGTCGATCGGCGCCGTGTGGTCCTCGGCGGCGCCCGAGTTCGGTGCCCGCAGCGTCGTCGACCGCTTCGCTCAGATCGAGCCGAAGGTGCTGCTCGCGATCGATGGCTACCGCTACGGCGGCAAGGACTTCGACCGGACCGGGATCGTCGCGGAGATCGCCGCCGAGATCCCCTCGCTCGAGCGCGTAGTCACGCTCGGTTATCTGGACGGAACGGGCTGGCCGGCGGACTTCCTGCCGGAGGGACCCGCTCCCGAGCTGAGCTTCGAGCGGCTGCCCTTCTCACACCCGCTGTGGATCCTCTACTCGTCGGGAACGACGGGGCTGCCGAAGGCGATCGTCCACTCGCAGGGCGGGATCCTGCTCGAGCACTTGAAGAAGATGCACCTGCACGTCGATGCCGGTCCCGACGACCGCGTCTTCTGGTTCACGACGACGGGCTGGATGATGTGGAACTTCCTCGTCGGCGTGCTGCTCACCGAGGCATCGATCGTGCTCTTCGACGGCAACCCCGGCTATCCGACGCTCGACCGCCTCTGGGAGCTCGCCGAGGAGGCTCAGATCACCACGTTCGGCACGAGCGCCGCCTTCATCGCCTCCTGCATGAAGGCCGGGATCGAGCCCGCCGTCGGCCGCGACCTGTCGCGGCTCGCCGCCGTCGGCTCGACCGGCTCGCCGCTCAGTCCCGAGGGCTTCGACTGGGTCTACGAGCAGCTCGGCGAGGACACCTGGCTGTTCTCGACGAGCGGCGGCACCGACGTCTGCACCGCCTTCGTCGGCGGCGTGCCGACGCTGCCCGTCTACGAGGGCGAGCTGCAGGCACGTTCCCTCGGCGCAGCGCTCGAGAGCTGGGACGAGGCTGGCAACCCGCACGTCGGTGAGGTCGGCGAGCTCGTCATCACCGAGCCGATGCCGTCGATGCCGATCTTCTTCTGGGACGACCCCGCGGGGACGAAGCTCCGCGAGGCCTACTTCGACCACTATCCCGGGGTCTGGCGCCACGGCGACTGGATCGAGATCACCGAGCGGGGCGGGGCGATCATCTACGGCCGCAGCGACTCGACGATCAACCGCGGCGGGGTTCGCATGGGAACGAGCGAGATCTACCGCGCCGTGCTCGCCCTCGACGAGATCACCGATGCGCTCGTCGTCGACGTGCCGCGTGAGGGCGAGGAGAACTGGATGCCGCTCTTCGTCGTCCTCCGCGAGGGCGCCGAGCTCGACGCTGGGTTGATCAAGCGGATCGCCGCCCGCATCCGCTCCGACTGCTCACCGCGGCACGTGCCGAGCGAGGTCCGCGAGATCGCCGAGGTCCCGCGCACGCTCTCGGGCAAGGTGCTCGAGGTCCCCGTCAAGCGGATCCTGATGGGCACCCCGCCGGAGCGCGCGGCGAGTCGCGAGTCCCTTGCCAACCCCGCGGCGCTGGACCCGTTCGTCGAGCTCGCCGGCCCCTGAGCCCGCTAGGGCAGGACGAAGTGGGACGGCGCGGCGAGTTGCTGACCGCTGCCGCGGTGCTTGCCGCCGTGGTGGTGCTTCTTCTTTTTCTTGTACTTCCAGCTGAACGTCGCCGGGCTCGCGTCCGTGTTGCCGGCCTTGTCGGTGGCGCGCACCTGGAAGAGGTTGTTGCCCTTCGCGGCCGTCACCGTCTTCGGCGAGGCGCAGGGCGCGAACGGTTTGCCGTTGAGGCTGCACTCGAAGGAGGAGCCCGCCTCGCTCGAGCTGAACGCGAAGCCCGCCTTCTTCTTCGTCGTCTTGCTCTTCGGGTGGGCGGTGATCGTCGTCTGCGGCGGCGTCTTGTCCGGCGGCGTCACTGGCTTGACGACCTTGAAGGTGCGGTTGGCGCTATACACGTTGTAGCCGCCCGTTTCTGGGTCGATGGCGACGACGTAGAACTTGTAGGTGCCGTAGCCGAGCGCCGGCGCCGTGTAGGTGCCGGAGGCGCCGCAGTCCTGGACGTCCGGCGCCCCGCCGGCGGGCTCCACATCGCAGAAGAACTCCGCTCCGTCGAGGTCGGAATGGAAGCCGAACGTCGGTGTCCTGTCCGTCGTGTTGCCGGTCGGGCCGCTGTCGATGAACGCAGTCGGCACGTCCGCGAAGACGTTCAGGGGGAAGCTGCCGGTGCTCCCGTTGGCGCTGTCGACCGCGATGGCGTAGGTCGCTCCCGCGGTGGGCGTGAACTGGACGAATGCCCCGACTGCCCCTTCGCCGGTATTGCATGACGGGAAGTCACTGCTGTCACGGACGAGGCCGGCCCCGCCCGTGTAGACACTGAGCACCGAGTCGAAGCTCGCAGCGCCGCATGTGTTGACCCAGACGGGCTTGTTCGACGTCGCGGTGTAGGAGTACCAGACGGAGTGATTGGCGGCGACGCCGGCGTGGGCGGGCTCGCCGGACTGAGCGGTCGCGCCCGCGGTGCTGCCGGTGGTCCCGGGAGGGGTGACCGTGTACGCGCTCTCGACGTCGTCATTGCCCGGGATCGCGAGTGCCGCCGGCGCGAAGGCGAGCAGGACTGCGGCGACGGCAACTCCCGCCAGGATCATCTTCTTCATGAGTGTCCCTCCACCGAAACGTAAGATGAGTAAGACGCGAGTCTCTCTGCCTGCGTGCGTCCTGTCAACCCCGAGGTGACGGCGGCGGTCCGGGTTTCACCGCCGGGAGCGATTTCAACCCGGATAGCGGAGCACGATGGCCGGTGGCGGCGCTAGCGTCGGCGGCGTCAGGGCCACGGCGGCGCGCCGGTGGCGATGGTGGCCGCGCTTGCCGTGGCGCTTGTGCTTCTTCGGCTTGCCGAACGTCCACTCCGACTTCGCCGGCTTCGTCTCCGTATTGCCGACGCTGTCGGTGGCACGGACCGCGAAGACGTTGCGACCCTTCGCGGACTTGACCTTGAGCGGCGACGCGCAGGGGCCGAAGGGGTGGCGGTTGAGCCTGCACTCGAAGCTCGAGCCGGGCTCGCTTGCCTTGAAGGCCACCATCGCCTGCTTCTTCCTCGTGTTGCCTCGCGGGTGCTTGGTGATCTTCGTCTGTGGCGCCTTGCGGTCCGGCGGCGCCGGCGAGCTCGTCACCTTGAACTGCCGGAAGGTGCCGTTCAGGTCGAAGGCGCCGTCGGCATCGACGGCGATCGCGCCCAGGATCCAGGTTCCCTTGCTCAGCGGCCTCGTCGTATACGTGGTTGGGGAGGCGCCGCAGTCGGTCAGCTCGATGCCCTCGTTCTGCGCCTCGTCGAGCGTTGCGAGCCCGCAGTAGATCTGGCCGGCGCTCGGCTCGGAGTGGATCGCAAAGCTCGGTGTGTTGTCCGCGGTGCCGCCGCTCGGGCCCGAGTCGATGACCGCGTGGGTGACGTGCTCGTCGAGCTGCAGCTCGAACGTACCGGTGCCGCCGTTGGCGCTGTCGAGCGCGACGTAGTACGTCGTCCCCGCAGTTGCCTGGAACTGGACCAGGCTCTGGTTCGGCCACGTGCAGCTGCCCGCGTAGGTGGCGCTGGACTCGACCGGGGTCAGGTCGGAGACCGATGTGCCGGGCGAGGGTCCGTCGGCGTAGACGCCGATCACGGATGAGAAGGTCGGCAAAGCCGGGGTGCAGTCGATGACCCAGACGAGCTCGTCGGCTGGGGCCGTCCAGGTGAACCAGACCGAGTGGTTGGCGGCAACGCCGGCGTGCGCGGGCTCGCCGCTTTGGGCACTCGCGCCGGCGATGTCGCCGCCGGCCCCGGCGACGGTCAGCGGTGCGGCGTTGTCGAAGTCGTCGTTGCTTGGCGCCGCGAACGCTGCCGGAGCGAACGTCAGCGCCGCCAGCGCTGCTGCAGCGGCCACGAGCGTCTTCTTCATTCCGAGCTTCCCTCCGCGCCTCAAAGACAGGATGCGAGCGGCTCGGGCCGCCTCGCCCGGGGTTCGCCTGTCAAGGGTCAGTGCGCGACACAGTACCTGCGAGCATGCCGCGCCGTGACGGTTCGCAAGGAGATCACCGGCCGCGAGTTGCTCCTGCTGGCCCTCGGATCGGTGCTGATCGCGGTCGTCATGGAGTGGCCGCTCGTCCTCCATCTCGGCCACTCGGTGCCGAAGGATCTCGGTGACCCGCTCGCGCAGGCGTGGCAGCCGGCGTGGGACGGCCACGCGCTCCTCCACCAGCCGCTGCACTTCTTCCAGTCGAACCAGTTCTGGCCGCTGCCCGACACGCTTGCCTTCTCCGACGCGCTGATCGGCTACACGCCGGCGGGGCTGATCGGGTCGGGGCCGGAGGCCGCGATCGCCCGCTACGACCTGCTCTTCCTCTTCGCTTACGCGCTCGCCTTCGCCGGCGCCTACCTGCTTGCCCGGGAGCTCGGCGTCGGGCCGGCCGGCGCCACCGTCGCCGGCATGGCCTTCGCCTTCGCACCGTTCCGCCTCGAGCAGGACGGACACATGCAGATCATCTCGAGCGGCGGCATCCCGCTCGCATTGGCGCTCGCCGTTCGCGGCTGGCGCCTCGGCCGGCCGGCCTGGATCGTGGCCGCCTGGGCTGTCGCGATCTGGCAGCTCAGCATCGGCTTCTCGCTCGGGCTCCCGTTCGCCTACCTGCTCGCGGCGATCGCGGTCGTCGCGCTCGTCCTCTGGTGGCGGCGCGGACACCCGCCACTGCCGCGCCGGCTCGTGGCTGCCACGGCGCTCGGTGCTCTCGCCTTCCTCGCAGCGGCTGCGATCCTCGCCCAGCCCTACCTCCGCGTCGCCGCTGATCACCCCGAGGGCGAGCGCAGCGCATCGGACGTCGCGGCCTTCTCCGGCCCACCCTCGATCCTTGCCGTCGCTCCCGACGAGAACTTCATCTGGGGCCCGATCACCGCACCGCTCCGCGACGGCCTCGAGAACGTGCCGGAGAAGACGCTCTTCCCGGGGCTCGCGATCCTCGTCCTCGCCTTCTTCGGAGCTCGTGCCGGGCCGCTGCCCCGGCAGCTCCGGATCGGGCTGGTCGTCGGCGCCGCCCTCGTCGCGATCCTCGCGCTCGGCTTCCGGATGAGCGCCGGTCTGCTGTGGCCGTACCGATGGCTGTACGACTTCGCTCCCGGCTTCGACGGGATCCGGACGCCGGGCAGGCTGATCACGTTTACGTCGCTGGCCCTGGCGTTGCTGGCGGGAGCGGGGGCCGGGCGGGCCTACTGGGCCGTGCGCCGGCGCAGCGGCGCTCGCGCCGGCGCCCTCGCCGCGTGCGGCCTGGCGCTGCTCGTCGCCGTCGAGGGACTCGGCATCCCGTTCGATCCCTTCGACTCCCGCGCGCAGCCGACGGCGCCGGCGGAGGCGCCGGTCAGCTTCGCCTCGATTCCGGCCCCGCAGTTGCATCTGCCCGCGACCCGGCCCGAGGACAACCGCCGATATCTGCTCTGGTCAACGGACGGCTTCCCGGACATGGTCAACGGGCGCTCGAGCCTCGATCCGACGGTTACGGCCCGGATCTACTCGGAGGCGACGCACTTCCCCGACCGCGCTTCCGTGCGCGCTCTCCGTGACGACGGGATCCGCTCGGTCGTCCTGCATACGTACCGCAGCGCCGGCACGCCGCAGCAGGGGGCGCAGCGCAAGCCGATCGCCGGGTTGCCACTGACGAGGCGGGCGCTCGGCAGCGGCGTGATCCTCTACGAGCTCGACCCGAAGCGGCCCTCGCCGGGCTGAGCGGCCGCTGAAACCGCTGCCAGCCCTGGTGCCGGCGACGGCGGGCTCGAGCTGGGTGGGTCGCCGGCCGCAGCTGCAGCCGGAGGGCGAGCGTGCGCTCTCCGCAGCCACGCGTTGGCGCCGAACGCTGCGAGCGCTGCCGCCCCGGCGACGATCAGCAACGCGGGTCGCTGGAGCGGCGTGGTCTTGTCGTCGGCGGCGATCGGACCGAGGATGCCGAGCGCGAACCAGCCGGCCACGGCGACGTTCGCCCAGCGCAGATCGCTGGGTTCGAGCTCGAGCGTGGGCGAGGTGCGCACGGTTATCCAGGCGGCGACGCCGAGCAACGCGAGCACGGGCAGGATCGCCGGCAGCGCCCCGCTGACGCCGACCGCGGTCAGCAGGGTGTGCTCGAAGTTGGCGTCGAACAGCATCTCGCCCCACTGTCCGGTGCCCTGTTCCCCGAGCAGCGGGAAGGTGATCGCGGCGACGGTCATCAGCGTCACGGAGGGGATCGCGAGCGCGATCGTCGTCGCGGGCAGGCGCCGGTACGCATAGGCGAGGCCGATCGCGAGGAAGGGCAGCATCGGCGTCAGAAAGCGGGGTCCCGGCGTGCCGCCGCCGAGCGGCAGCCAGTAGCCGGCGTTGTAGAGCAGGTACGCAGCCGCCATTGCGACGAGCACGGCCCACTCGGCTCGCCGTTCGCCCCTGCGCCACATGACGACGAGCCCAGCGACGGCCGCGCCGAGCACCGGAGTCAGCGCGAGCAGGCTGCGGCCACCGACGAGCAGCTCGAGCCCGGCGTGCAGGTTGGGCACGCCGATGCCGAAGAACCCGCCCGAGTTGAGCCCGAGCACCGCGTGACCGTTGAACCCCTGGATCGCGACCGCGGCGCTGTAGGCGAAGTCGGTCGGCGAGCCGAGGGTCCAGTCGTTGAAGGCGAGGGCCGGCGCCGCGCCGGCGACCGCCCCCGCCGCGTAGACGGCGCCGCGGGGCAGCCGCCGGCCGGCGCCGAGGAGGGCGTAGGCGAAGAGGATCGCCCCGCCAATGGCCAGCGGGTATTCAGTGGTCACAGCGAAGCCGGCGAGCAGGCCGGCGCCGAGCAGCCAAAGCAGCCGGGCACGCTCCTCGTCACGCTCGCGCAGCAGCACGGCGAAGGCCGCGAACAGCAGGCACGCGGACAGCACGTGCGATGCGTAGATCGAGGCGAAGCTCATCACGATGGTCCCGGCGCCCAGCGTGAACGCCGCCGCCGTCCCGTACCCGGGCACGAACCGGTCGCCGACCCAGCGGACGAGCAAGAGCAGGATCAGCCCGGGGATCGCCGAGGTGAGCAGCGCAAGCGCCCAGATGAGCGGCGTCTCGCGTTCGACGTGGCGCTCAACATGCTGCGCCCGGACCCGGCTGTAGCCGTAGCTCTCCCAGGGCCGGTCCTGCCGGGGGGTCCAGTTCGGCGACGCGGTGTCCGCGGCGTTGTGGGCGACGTCGGTGGCCAGCTCCTTGGCGCCGGCCGCCTTCAGGGCTGCGTACAGAGGCGCGCTCAGCAGCGCCACGCCCGGTGCCTTGACGGAGTAGAAGTGCCCGTCGATCCAGCCCTTGTCCATCGTCTCCCACTGCCAGCGATCGATCGTCTTCTCACCGGCCGCGATCGCGCGGGTCTGCGCGAAGTGCGACGTCTGCGCCCAGCCGGGTGTGTGCATCAGCGTCGCCCACGAAAGCGCCAGGAGCACAAGCGCCAGGGTTCCCGATCTCGTCGCAAGGCTCGAGCGGGATCGCCGGAGGGGACGGTCAGACCGGGTCACTCGCGCGATTGTAGGCGCGCGGCTACCGGCTCAGCGGGCCTTGCACAGCGCCATCGACCAGGGGAGCGGCGCCCGCATCTCGACGACATCGAAGCGTGGCGAGAGCAAGCGCCGGAAGCCACCGCGTCCGAAATGGTTGAGATGGCCCGGCGTGTTGCCCAGGTCGCGCACGTACGCGCCGCGGGCGAGGTTGAGCGCCCGCCACAGCGGCTCGCGGGGAACGCTGAGCAGCGCCCACGGCTGCGCCAGCTCGGCGAGCCGGGCGACGCCGGCCCCGGGATCGGGTAGATGCTCGAGCACCTCGCAGCAGACGATCAGCTCGGCCCCGTCGCGACCCGGCTCGAGCTCCTCGATCGGCCGGCCCGTGAAGTCGATCTGGAGGCCGCGCGCCGCCGCCCTGCCGGACGCCTCGGCGCAGACCTCGGCGGAGGCGTCGCTGCCCCGCATGGCGATCCCGAGCCGCTCGGCGAGCAGCATCGAGACCTCGCCCTCGCCGCAGCCGACCTCGTGCCCGGCGACCGCGCCGGTGCGGCCGGCGAGCTCCACCGCGGCCTCGAGGAAGCGGTCGACGAGGCGGCGCTCGATGGGGTTCGCGCTCGCGTACTTGTCGTAGGTGTTGCCGCCGTCTTTCACGAGGTCGGGGATCATGGCAGCGTGGAAGAGCAGTCAACGGTCGCCGGCACGCCGGCCCGCGCGGGCGACGCCGCGCCCCTCGGCGGCCGTCTGAGCGGCGAGGTCGTTCGCTACGCGCTCGCCTCCGCCTTCTCGTTCTTCTTCATCCTCGGCTGCTCGGCGCTGCTCGTCGAGGTCGCAGGGCTCGCCCAGCAGCTCGGTGTCGCGATCGCGCTGCTGAGCGCGCTCGTCGTCAACTTCACGCTGCTCCGCGTCTTCGTCTTCCCGGGCTCCGATCGCGCGCTCGGTGCCCAGTTCGCAGCGACCGCAATCACCTCGGTCGCCTTCCGCGCTCTCGAGTACGGGCTCTTCCTCGTCCTCTCGGAGGCGGCGGGGATCAACTACCTGGTCGCCACCGGCGTCTCGGTGATCTGCTCAGCGCTCGGAAAGTTCCTCGTCTACAGGAACGTCGTCTTCCGCCGGTCCGACAGTGGCGCCGGTCCCGGCCCGGTCTAGGTCGGAGTCCGCCGCGTAGCCGCCCGGCTCGTAGTGGGAGGGCGGGATGCCGGCGTCGAGCTCCAGCCTGCGGACGCGCTCGTAGATACGTTGCGACATCGCGCGGTTGGCGGCGAGGGCGTCACCGATCACGCCGAGCGCGAACATCTGCACCGCGATGAGGGTGAGCACGGCGCCGGCGATGATCGATTGCAGGTGGCCGCTGCGGTCGCCGTTCACGATCCAGTCGCCGAAGAAGGGCAGGAAGGCAAGCAGGGCGAGCACCGCAAATGCTGTGCCCGCCGCCCAGAAGACGCGCAGCGGCTCGTAGCTCGCGTACGCTCGGAAGATCGCGAGCGCGTTGCGCCGCACGTACTTCGGCGTCGAGTCGAACAGGCGCGAGGGCCGGTTCACCTCGTTCGTCGAGATCGCCACGTGGTCGACCGCGACGAGGTTCTGGCCGGCCTGAATCAGGCTCTCGAGCGTGTACGTGAAGTTCGAGACGACGGCGAGCTGCAGCGCGGCGTCCCGGTTGTAGGCGCGGAAGCCCGAGGTCGTGTCCGGGACGCTCGTCCGCGATGCTCGCCGGACGACGAAGCTGCCGAGCCGCTGCAGCAGCTTCTTCGTCGCGGAGAAGTGCTCGATCTCCCGCACCTGTCGGTCCCCGACGACCATGTCGGCCCGGCCCTCGAGGATCGGCGCGACGAGCTTCGGGATCTCAGACGCCCGGTACTGGTTGTCGGCGTCGGTGTTGACGATCACGTCGGCGCCGAGCTTCAGCGCGGCGTCGAGCCCGGCCTGGAAGGCGGCGGCGAGGCCCTTGTTGTTGGTCAGCCGGACGACGTGGTCGATGCCGAAGGCGCGCCCGACCTGCACGGTGCGGTCGGTCGAGCCGTCGTCGACCAGCAGCCACTCGACCTGCTCGAAGCCGGCAACCTGCCGCGGCAGATCGCCCAGTGTCTCCGGCAGTGTCGCCTCCTCATTGAGGCACGGGATCTGGATGATCAGCTTCATCGCCAGGGCGGGAGCCGAGGCTCCGCGCGGGTCGGGGTCGACCGAGGGTACCGCGGGCCGTGCTTCAGGCCTGTGCCCGGACCATGCCGCCGACGAGCAGCCCGGATCCGAGGTGAGCGCCGAGGACGGGACCGACCTGGGTGCAGAACAGCGGCCCGAAACCGAGGATCTCGGTGCCGCGGGTGACGAGCCGCTCGGCGTCCTCCGCCGATTGTGCGTGCTGGATGATCCAGTCGGTTGCGCTGCGGTCCGCGAGCTCCTGCAGGTAGGCCTCCATGCGCTCCATCGCCCGCGCCTTGGTCCGCACCCGGCTCACGGGGGTGATCTCCGTGCCGAAGGTGAGGATCGGCTTGACCCGCAGGGCCGAGCCGAGCAGCGCTCGCGCGGCGCCGATCCGGCCGCCGCGACGAAGGTACTCGAGCGTGTCGAGGCAGAACCAGATGTCGAGCTGCGTGCGGGCGTCGGCGACGGCAGCCTCGACGCCCTCGAGCCCGGCTCCGGCCCGTGCTGCCTCGGCGGCGGCGATCACCAGGCAGCCGAGCCCGCCGGCGCCGGTCGCACCGTCGACGACCTCAACGTGGCCGGCGCCCTCGGCGGCGAGCGCGCGCGCCGCCTCGCTGGCGCTCTCGTAGGTGCCGGAAAGGCCGGAGGCGATGTGGATCGAGTAGATGTCGTTGCCGGCGGCGAGCAGCGGTTCGTAGACGGCCCTGAAGTCGCCGATCGAGGGCTGCGAGGTCGTCGGCAACGTCTCGCTGTCGCGCAGACGCTCGTAGAAGCGGTCGAGGTCCTCGTACTCGCTCTCGCGCCGCTTGCCCTCATCCCAGCCGACATATAGGTCGACGCGCTGGACGCCGAGCGAGTCGAGCAGTTCCGCCGGAACGTACGTCGTCGTGTCGGTCACGACGGCGACTGGGCGCGCGGCGCCGGGGTTGGCGGTGTCGGCGCTCGAGGACTGGTTCGGAGAAGACATGACGACGACCCGGGGCGGTACGGGGTGGGCCACGTGATGCGTCGTCCGGCCCCGGGGATCCCGACCCTACCCTCTCCGGATAAATGGGGGCGGGTCGCGCCGCACCGCTGGGCGGCCGCGGTAACCCTGGGCCGGCGGCGATACGCTCGCCCGACCGATGGCACCCACGGCGCTCGCCAACGTCGACCTACCGGCGCTCAACTATCCCGACCCCGAGCTTCGGGGCGAGCGCTTCCACGAGGTCATGCTCGAGCTCCGCGAGGGCGGCTGGGCCGCCACCTCGGAGATCGGCTGGCTTTTCGTGCTCGATCGCGAGTCCGCCGACTTCTTCCTTCGCAGCCACTCCGTCGAGTTCCCCTCGAAGGTCGTCGCGGCGGCCTTCGGGATCACCGAGGGGCCGCTCGCCGAGGCCATCGCCGAGAACTTGATCTCCGTCGAGGGTGCCGACCATCGCCGCCTCCGCAACCTGATCAACCCTGCCTTCAAACCGGCGGAGGCCGACCGCCGGCGTCCCGAGATGCGCGAGCATCTGGAGCGGCTCTGGGCAGGGCCCGCGGCGCGTGGTGAGTGCGAGTTCGTCGCCGATGTCGCCCGCCACTATCCGTCCCGAATGATCGCCGGGCTCGTCGGCGCGCCGATCGACGATGCCCCGCGCCTGCAGGAGTGGGCAGTCGCTTTCCAGCGCCAGTTCGACCCCGAGGCGATCCTCAGCTCGCGCGCCGAGATCGAGGCGGCAATCGTCGAGTTCCACGATTACGCCACCGAGCTGATCGAGGAGCGCCGCCATGATCCGCGCGATGACCTGATCTCGCTGCTGCTCAGCGCGACCCACGAGGGCGACCGGCTGAGCGAGTCGGAGTGCCTGAACCTGGTCATGAACGTGATCGCCGGGGGCGTTGACACGACCCAGGCCCAGCTCGCCCACGGCGTTCGCCTCTTTGCCGAGCATCCGGACCAGTGGACGGTGCTGCGGGAGCATCCGGAGTTGCTCGAACGGGCGGTCGACGAGGTCCTGCGCTTCGAGCCGATCACGCCGTTCACTGCACGGATGACCACCGAGGAGCTGATCTGGCGTGACGTCGTCGTCCCGACGCAGACCGTCGTCATGATCTCAACCTGGGCAGCCAACCGTGACCCGGCAGCGGTCGAGCGCCCCGACGTCTTCGACGTTGCCGCCGATCGCGGCAGGACGAAGGTGATGACGTTCGGAGCTGGTATCCACAACTGCCTCGGCATGAACCTCGCCCGCGCCGAACTCCAGGAGGCGTTCGGATTCCTCGCCGAGCGGGTCGCCCACTTCGAGCTCGCCGGCGAGCCGGTCTTCGAGTCGGTCGGCGGCGTCTACGGGCTCGAGTCGCTGCCGTTGCGGTTCCGCGCCGGCTGACGCTCCCGGGACGGATCTCCGGAAAATCCTGACGCCGCCCTTCACAGGGGCACCCAAATGCGTCACAATCATCTCGTGCGCCGCTGGGGGCTGCCAAGGGGAGTATCTGTCGCGGTCTGCGCGATCGCCGCCATGCTCTGCCTGCCGGCGGCCGCCTCTGCCGCAGACGGCCAGGTCCAGGTCCTCAAGGCCGTCAAGGGTTACCCGGGCCAGTCGACGTTCAGCTGCCGCACCGACGCGATCCCGATCCACCCGGGCCAGAACATCAACGACATCGCGCTCACGCAGACGTGCCCGAACGCACAGCGGATCAGCGGCTCGGTCAGCCCCAGCGTCTTCAACAAGGGGTCGAAGACGAAGGGCTTCATCACCCGTTTCAAGCCGAGCATGCTCGAGATCCACGACGACGGCTCGACGACGACGCCGCCTGTCTGGGACCTGCACCTGCACCACGTCGTCTGGATCGATCCGCACGGCGGGCCTACCTTCGCTTCAGGCGAGGAGAAGACGATTCCCAAGCTGCCGCGCGGCTACGGCTACGAGGTTGCGGGCGGTGCCAACTGGGTGATCAACCAGATGATCCACGAGCTCAACGCCCGCGAGGGCCGCTCGGTCTACATCACCTGGGAGATCGACTGGGTGCCGGAGACGCCGGCGACCCAAAAGCAGATCCAGCCGGCCACCGTGCGCTGGATGGACGTCGCCGGACTGCCGCACCTGTACCCGGTCTTCGATGCCACGAAGCGCTACGACCTCGACAAGGACGGCAAGTACGTCTTCCCGGACGACGTCCCGACGGACCCGTCGAAGCCCGGCTATTCGGAGCGGGCGAACATCAGCAGGAGTCACAAGTGGGTCGTGCCGAACAGCGGCGCGACGCTCGTCTTCACGGCCGGCCACATGCACCCCGGCGGCCTGCACACCGATCTCACGGTCTCCCGTGACGGGCCCGACCCGGGCTCGACGCCGGGTAACTCGCCGGGGGAGACGGTGCCCCTCTTCCGCTCGAAGGCGCACTACTTCGAACCCGCGGGGGCCGTCAGCTGGGACGTCAGCATGACCGCGACGCCCCGCGACTGGCGGGTCCACCTCAAGCCCGGCGACGTCGTCGACGTCAGCGTGACCTACAACGTCAAGCGCGGCGACTGGTACGAGTCGATGGGGATCATGCCGCTGCTGTGGAGCACGGCGCACGATCCTGCCGCCCGTGATCCGTTTGACAACCCTGCCCAGGTGAGCGCGATGTACAAGGAGGGCGGCATCCTCACACACGGTCGTCTGGCAGAGAACAAGGACACGGAAGCCCGCACGAACCTCAAGCTGCCCGACCCGCGCAAGCTCAAGAACGGGCCCAAGGTTCCCAAGTCCGGCGTCGACATCGACGGCTTCTTCTTCAAGCAGGGCGGGTATTCCGCGGTCAAGGGCTTCCCGAAGAAGCTGATGCGGCCGGTCGTCGTCAAGGAGGGCCAGAGCCTCACCTTCACCAACGAGGAGGCGCTGCCCGGGACCAGCAACGAGGACCAGGTCTGGCACAGCATCACGACCTGCAAGGCCCCTTGTAACAAGGGCTCGGGGATCGGCTACCCGCTGGCCAAGCCGACCCACGGCGGCCTCGACTTCGACTCCGGCCAGCTCGGCTACGGCCAGAGCTGGAGCAGCGAGGTGACGACCGGCTCGAACCAGTTCACGACGCCAGTTCTGAAGAAGCCGGGGACCTACACCTACTTCTGCCGGATCCACCCGTACATGCGCGGGACGTTCCGGGTCATCAAGTCGAAGTCGGGCGGCTACGCCGTCGCGCCCGGCTCGACCTGACCGCAGCGGGTACCGGCCCTAGATCAATCATCTAGGGCCCGACCCGGCCGCGGCAGGCCGCGCCGATCGTGCGCAGGCCGACTACCCGCCCTGACCCCACGGGCCTGACGGCATTCCGCCCTGGCCCTGGCTCTGACCCTGCGGGCCCTGAGGGCCCTGAGGGCCTGGCATGGCGGAACCGTAGCGTGGCGCCGGCCGCCGGGCCGCCCAGAGCGGGCGGGCCGTGGTCGTTGGCATCCGCCGCGCCGACGATCACGGCCACCAGCAGGCCAAGGATGAGTACGCCGGTCGCCGCCGCAGTGGCGAGCAGGTAGCGCACCTGGACGGTGACTGTCCGCGGGGCGGTAGCGGGTGCCGTATCGACGTGCGTGGGTGCTTCCCCCGGCTCGCCGGCCGGTACCTCCTGCCTGTCGGCGGTCTCGCTCTCGGGGTTCTGTTCCTCTTCGGTCATCTCGGTTCCTTTCCCGGCCTCGTGGCCGGATCGCTCGGAACCGATTGCAGCCTCCGAAGCTCAACAGCGCCCGAGAGGGCGCTGAGAGCCGGATAAGAATCTGCGGCCCGGCCGAGCCGCCGGACCCGTCCGCACAGATCAGTCGGGGACCATCGCGAAGCGGTCGGGATGCGGGCCGGTGCGGCCGCCCTCGCCCTTGTCGAGCTCGGTGATCGCATCCATCTGCTCGTCGCCGAGCTCGAAGTCGTAGATCTGGAAGTTCTCCTCCATCCGCGCCGGCGTCACCGACTTCGGGAAGACGATGTTGCCCCGCTGCACGTGCCAGCGCAGGACCACCTGGGCCGGGGTCCGGCCGACATCCGTGGCGATCGAGGCGATCGTCTCGTCATCGAGCACCTCGGCTTGGGCGATCGGCGACCAGGCCTCGGTCGCGATCCCGAGCTCACGGCCGTAGTGGTCGACCGTGTGGTTGACGAAGTACGGGTGCAACTCGATCTGGTTGACCGCCGGCGTCACGTCGCACTGCTCGGAGATCTCGTCCAGGTGGTGGGTCTGGAAGTTGGAGACGCCGATCGAGCGCGCGTACCCCTGCTCCTTGAACGACTCCATCGCCTTCCACGTCTGGACGAAGTCGCCGTCGTAGAGGGTCGGCAGCGGCCAGTGGATCAGGAAGAGGTCGACATGGCGCGTGCCGAGCTTCTCGAGCGTCTCCTCGATCGCCCGGTGGGCGTCCTGGGGCTCGTGGAAGCCGTTGTTGAGCTTGCTCGTGATGAAGACCTCGTTGCGGTCGATGCCGGCCTCGCGGAGGCCGTCGGCGACGCCCTGCTCGTTGCCGTACATCTCGGCGGTGTCGATGTGGCGGTAGCCGATCTGCAGCGCGCGGGCGACCGCCTCGGCGGTCTCCGCCGGCGGGATCTGGAAGACGCCGAAGCCGAGCTGGGGGATCTCGTTGCCGTCGTTGAGGGTGATGTTCGGAACGTCGCTTGGGTTTGTCGGGCTCATTGGGCTCCTCTCGTTCGAAGTTCGACCCCCTCGGTGTGAGCTATGCCCGCCATTGCCGCTCCCGAACCGGGCCCAGCATCGAAGTCGCTCGGGGCCGCAAGGCCGCGCCGCCCGACGGCGCCCTGATGAGCGCTACGGGGGGATGCTCACACTTCGCTCACAAACTCTGTTACGCTGCCGCGCGACCTGCTGAATCGCCCGCCTACATACCGCGGGCTAGCGGGGGACCCACCTGTTTGGGGCGAATCACGACTCCTTGTCGCGTAGCGCCGGCTCTTTGGCGCGAGCCCGTCAGCTAACCCCGTAAGCGACTGAAAGAGCGTGAGTAAGTGCGTACCGATTTCCCGCGCCCGTTTGCGGGCTCGAAACCGAAGATCCTCGTCCTCGCCCTGCTGGCGGCAGCGCTGCTGATGAGCGCCGTCGCGAGCCCGGCACTGGCCGGCGGCGGCGGCGTCGGCGCCGGCGGCACCTCGACGTCGGGCGGCAAGCACAAGTCGCACAAGGCGCACGCGGCGAACAGCCACAAGTACGTGCGCCTCTGGCACAAGGTTTCCCGCAAGAACAAGCGCTGGGCCTCGCGCACCGCCGAATGTGAGTCCGGCAAGGACCCGAAGGCGATCGGCGGCGGCGGCCGTTACCGGGGCGCCTTCCAGTTCATGAAGACGACCTGGCGCAACTCGCCGCACTCGCCCGGCGGTGACCCGATCCGCTACGCCTACAAGACGCAGGCCGTCGTTGCCGTCGGCTTGATGAAGAAGCAGGGCCGGAACGCCTGGCCCGTCTGCGGCTGAGGCCGCGCGGAAGCAGCTGATCCCCTCCTTCCCGCGGTCCTTTCGGGGGATCCCGGGAACCGGCGCCTGGACTGAATTCAAGCGCTACCTTCCTCCGTCCGATGGAGGGGAAGGTGGCTATGACTTCTCACGCCCGCCGAGGGGGCGCCGCCGCGGTTGCGGCCCTCTTCCTGCTGTTCGCGACCGTCTGCCTCGCGACGTCGCCTGCTGCCGTGGCGAAGAAGGGCCACAGGCACAAGCACTCACCTCCCCCGACGAAGCTGGGCTACAACGACAACTTCAACCAGTTCGATCTGCACACGCCGAAGCCGCTCAACCCGCTGACCGGCCTCCCGCTTCCGTTCCCGATTGGTACCGGCGGCACCAAGCCGGGCCAGCCGACGCGCATTCCCAGCGGCGGTGAGCTGATGAAGCTGGCGCGGGCGGGCGGCGCCGACGTGATCCGCTACGTCGTGCCGTGGGCCCGGGTCGAGCGGCAACAGGGGGTCTACGACTGGTCGGTCGAGGACGGCACCTACAACCTCGCCCTGAAGGACGGCCTGCGCCCGGTCATCGTCCTCTTCACCTCGCCGTGCTGGGCGCATCAGTCCGTCAAGTGCGACACCACCTACCGCGCCGTCCGCCCCGACCGCAACCACGTCGCGGACTTCGCGCGCTTCGCGCGGGCCGCCGCCGAGCGCTATCCGCAGGCGGCCGCGATCGAGGTCTGGAACGAGTCGAATGTGGAGCGCTACTGGGGGCCCTCGCCCTCGCCCGTGCCCTACGTGAGGATGCTCGGCGCCGTGCACCGCAAGCTCGCGACCGTCGATAACCACGCGCCGATTCTCTACAACGGCCTCTCGCCGAAGCCGCACTGGCAGCGGTACATGAAGCTCTCGCTGATCAACCGCCACGCCGGCAAGTACGTCGACGGCGTCGCCATCCACCCCTACGTCGGCAGCGGCGGCGTCAAGGCCGTAAAGACGAAGGTCGAGGACGCCGAGCGGATCATCAACAAGGCGCACGCGCCCAGCAAGACCTGGATCACCGAGGTCGGCTGGTCGACGGCCGGTGATGTCGATAACGGCGTTTCCGCTGCCGGGCAGGCTGCCCGGATCGACAAGCTCGTTGCGCTGGCGCCGAAGCTTGGCATCAAGGGCGTGGTCATCCACCGCCTTCAGGACATCTCGGGCGAGAGTCCCTGGGAGACCGGCGCCGGGGTCCTGAACCCGGAATCGCAGCCCAAGCCGATCTACTGCACCCTGGGCCTCACCTACGGGCTCCGGGCTCTTCCCGACGGCTGCTGAGCCCGGATCCGATAGAACACCGGCATGGCACTTCCGGAGCCCCGCAAGGGGGCAGCTGCACTGGTCACTGGCGCATCGGCGGGTATCGGCGAGGCGCTCGCCCGCGAGCTCGCTTCGCGCGGCCACGCGCTCGTCATCGTCGCCCGCCGCAAGCCGCGCCTCGACGAGCTCGCTGCCGAGCTCACCGAGCTGCACGGCGTCCAGGTCGAGACCCTCGGCTGTGACCTCGGCAAGGCGGCCTCGCGCTCGCGCCTGCCCGGCCGCATCGCCTCGCTCGGCCTCGAGGTCGACATCCTCGCCAACAACGCGGGCTTCGCCACCGGCGGCCGCTTCGACGAGTCCGACCCCGAGCGCGAGCTCGAGCAGGTACGCGTCCTCTGCGAGGCGCCCGTCGCGCTCACCTCCGCGTTCCTGCCGGGAATGATCGAGCGCAAGGAGGGTGCGATCCTCAACGTCGCCTCGACCGCGGCCTTCATGCCGCTTCCGTACTCGGCCGGCTACTCGGCCGCCAAGGCCCACTCGCTCGCCTTCTCGGAGGCCCTGCACGGCGAGGTCGCGGGTCGCGGAGTCACCGTCACCGCGCTCTGCCCGGGCCCGGTCAAGACCGAGTTCTGGGAGGTCGCCGGCGATCAGCCGATCGAGGCGACGGTCCCGGACCTCGTCTGGGTCACCCCCGAGGAGTGCGCGAAGGCCGCGGTCGAAGGTCTCGCCTCCGGATCGCGGGTCGTCGTCCCGGGCCTGCCCGTCAAGGCCGGCTTCAGCCTCATGCGGATGCTCCCGAACGCGCTCAAGATCCCGGTTGCCGAACGGATGATGCGGCCCTAGCCGCTTTCCGGCGGTGTTCGGCTAGGCTCCGGCGGCCCTGCCCTCGTCTTCTGTAGCGGTGGCGCGTCGTAGCTCAGCGCCTCGGCGAGCTTCCCGAGCGCCTCGGCCTCGGGCTCGCTGACGCGGGTGCCGCCGATGCCGAGAAAGCCGCCCTCCTTGTGGGCCTCAGCGGCGTTCAGCGCGACCGCGTAGATGAATCGCTTGAAGTCGTCGGCCTCGACCGAGGTTCCCTTCGCCTCGAGCGTCTCGAGCGCTGAGCGGACGCGGGTCAGCCCCAGGGTCCCCAGCTCGGAGGGATCGCTGTAGCGCTTGGTGTCCAGCTCGGGCCGGTCGTTGACGATCGCAGCGAGCAGCTCGGTCGCCTCCGCATTCTCCTTCTCTGCCGCGAAGGTCTTGCCGATCGAGAGGCTCTCACGGATCGTCCCTCCCTTGCCGGAGGCGATCACGACCATCGCCGCGGTCGGCGCTGCCTCGAGGATCAGCGACCACTCCTCGGCGTTGAACTCGGCTTTCCCGGTCATCTAAATCCTCCTCGTCTCGGCGCTTGTGAATGTCGGGCGCGATTCTTACCGGTGGGCGGGCGTGACCGCTTTCGCCCAGACTTCGTTAGCCCGCCGGGTGCGGTCGTTAGCCTTCCCGGTACGGGATGTCGGTTCGCTCGCGAGACAGACGCCACCGGTCGAACGGCTCGGTCGGCAAGAAGATCGGTGCCGCTTTCGCGGTGCTGCTCGCGCGTGGTCGCGCTGGCCGTCACCGGCGGCGTGATCTGGGTCTACAGCGTCGCCGCCGACGCGCCCTCGCTCGACAGCCTCAAGCCGCAGAAGAAGGGCGAGAACTCGATCGTCTACGACGCGGACGGCAACCGCCTCGGCTACGTGCAGGCGGACGTCCTGCGCGACCCGATCCCGCTCGAGAAGATCCCGCCGATCATGCAGAAGGCGACGATCGCGATCGAGGACTCGAGCTTCTACGACCACGGCGGCGTCGACTACACGGCGATCGCCCGCGCCGCCTGCGAGGACCTCAAGGCCGGCGGCCAGGCTCGCCAGGGCGCCTCGACGATCACCCAGCAGCTCGTCCGCAACCTCTATATCGAGGATCCCGAGGAGACGATCCAGCGCAAGATCCAAGAGGCGAAGCTCGCGCAGGAGTACGAGGACGAGCACTCCAAGAACCAGATCCTCGACCAGTACCTGAACACCGCTCCCTACGGAACCAACGCGGGCCGCAGCGCGATCGGCGTCGAGGCCGCCTCCGAGGTCTACTTCAACAAGCACGCGAAGGATCTCAGCGTCAAGGAGGCGGCGCTGCTCGCCGGCCTGCCGCAGGCGCCGAGCGACTACAACCCGTTCAGCGACACGCACGCGGCAAGAGAGCGCCGCAACGAGGTGCTCGACGCGCTCGCCGACCAGAGCTACATCCCGCAGGCGAAGGCCGACAAGCTCAAGAAGCAGGGGCTCGGGACTCAACGCCGGCGACCGCTACACGACGCGCAAGCAGCAGTACTTCTTCGACTACGTCCAGCAGGAGCTGATCGATCGCTACGGCCTCAAGACCGTGCGCGAGGGCGGCCTGCGCGTCCACACGACGCTCGACCCGAAGCTGCAGGCTGCGGCTGAGCAGGCGATCGCCAACCACCAGCTCGCCGGCGGCTCCGCCGCGGCGCACGCGCTCGTCTCGATCAACGCCGACACCGGCCAGATCGTGGCGATGGCCTCCGACTCCTCCTACGACACGAGCCAGTACAACCTCGCCGTCGACGGTGAGCGCCAGCCGGGATCGTCGTTCAAGCCCTACGTGCTGACGACGGCCGTGGACCAGGGCATCGATCCGGCGACTACGACCTACCCGGCGCCCGGCCTCGATGACCCTCGACATCGGCTACGGCCAGACCTGGCAGGTCAGCGGCGAGGGCGGCGGCTCGATGAACCTCGACGACGCGCTCGCGCACTCGATCAACACCGTCTTCGCGCAGCTCGGCCTCGACGTCGGGCCGGAGAACTTCGACGCGATGGCGCACAAGCTCGGTGTCACCTCGAAGCTGCAGGCGGTTCCCGCCGAGGCGATCGGCGGCACCGCATACTGCTGCACGGTCCTCGAGATGGCCGACGCCTACGCGACGCTCGCCAACGGCGGCGTCCACCACAAGCCGACTGCGATCGCGTCAGTCAAGTTCCCGGACGGCAAGGCCGACAAGCCCGAACCTCGAGGGCGACCGCGTGATCAGCGACGGCGTCGCGTACACGGTCGATCAGGCGCTCAAGGGGCCGCTCGAGTTCGGCACCGCGGCCGGGCAGGGCATCCAGTGCCCGGCCGGCGGCAAGACCGGTACGACAGAACAACAGGCGGACGCGTGGTTCGTCGGCGTCACGCCGCACATCTCGACCGCGGTCTGGACGGGCAGCCCGGATGATCGTACGCCGATGCCCGGCTACGGCGCCGATCTCTCGGCGCCGATCTGGCACGACTACATGACGGTTGCGGCGGCGCAGCCGTGCGACGACTTCCCGCACGCCCTCGGATCCCGCCAATCTCTCGTCCTACAGCAGTGGCGACTACGCGATCGGCGATACGACCGACAGCACCGACTCGACGACGAGCCCGTACCCGACGGCCACGACGACGACGCCGAGCACCGGCACCGATGCCAACGGCGATGGCTACCCGGACAACGCCTACGCGCCCGGGATCCAGACCGGCGGCAAGAAGAAGTAGGTCGCGCGTCGGGCGCTCAGCCCGACGAGCGGGCGAGGGAGGCCGCGTCGAGGCCGCGCAGGACCTCGACCGTCGTCTCCCAGTCCATGCACTTGTCGGTGATCGACTGCCCGTAGGTGAGCTTGCCGTCGAGCTCCTGGCGGCCGGCCTCGATGAAGGACTCGAGCATGACTCCGACGATCGCGCCGTTACCCTCGGCGACCTGTCCGGCGATCGCCTCGGCGACCGCGGGCTGGCGCTGGTGGTCCTTGCCGCTGTTGTCGTGGGAGGCGTCGACGATCACGCGCTCGGGCAGGCCGACATCGCGCAGCTGCTCGAGCGTCCCGGCGATCGATTCGGCGTCGTAGTTGGGCTTACCGCGCCCGCCGCGAAGAATGATGTGACAGTCGGGGTTGCCGGCGGTGTGGAGGATGGCCGAGGTGCCGGAGAGGTCGACGCCGGCGAACGAGTGCTGGGCGCCCGCCGCGCGCAGGGCGTCCACGGCGACGCCGAGGTTGCCGTCGGTGCGGTTCTTGAAGCCGACCGGCATCGAGAGGCCGGAGGCGAGCTGGCGGTGGGTCTGGCTCTCGGTCGTCCGGGCGCCGATTGCGCCCCAGGCAACCGTGTCGGCGATGTACTGCGGCGTGATCGGGTCGAGCCACTCGCAGCCGATCGGTAGGCCGAGCTCGAGGATGTGCAGGAGCAGCTCCCGCGCGAGCCGTAGGCCGGAATTGACGTCGCCGGAACCGTCCAGGTGGGGGTCGTTGATCAGCCCCTTCCAGCCGGTCGTCGTCCGTGGCTTCTCGAAGTAGACGCGCATCGTGACGAGCAGCCCGCTGAGCTCGCCGCTGAGCTCCTTCAGCCGGCGCGCGTAGTCGAGCGCGGCCTCGGGGTCGTGCACGCTGCAGGGGCCGACGACGACGAGCAGGCGGGGATCCGTGCGGTCGAGGATCGCCGCGATATCGCGGCGCGAGCGCATCACGAAGTCGGCGAGCTCATCGGAGAGCGGGTAGTCGTGTAAGAGCAGCGCCGGGGTCGTCAGCGGGACGACCTGTTCGATCCGCGCGTCGCGCACGGACTGTGCATCGCTCAGGGACCTCGTCTCCATGGCCGGAAAGCTTGGCAGGTGCGCGCCGCGGCCG
Organism: uncultured Solirubrobacterales bacterium; assembly: GCA_963850625.1. Lineage (GTDB taxonomy): Bacteria > Actinomycetota > Thermoleophilia > Solirubrobacterales > 70-9 > CAXMST01. Next base: position 68,804 of record CAWKLZ010000006.1, on the reverse strand, counting down.
GGGGCGGGTGGGGACGGCGCTGAACGAGGCCTGTCGCCGCGGTCAGGCAGCCGCGGCCGGCTCGGGCACCCAGCCGGCCGGGAAGGCGCCTGCGGGGATCTCGCCGGGATAGTCGCCGAGGAAGGCGTTCGCGATCCGCTCCGCCGCTGTTCCGGCAAGCAATGGACGGACGTCACCGAGGCGCAGTAGGACCATGATCGTCCCGCCGATCTGCAAGTCGGCGGCGTTCGGCACGTCGCCGCCGATCACGCCCTCTGCGGCGAAGGCCTCGATCCGCTCGAGCTTCTCGGGCAGGCCCGCCAGGTCCTCGGCGAGACGCTCGCAGGTGATCCGGTGGTACTTCCACGTGCCGCGGATCATGCGGATCGCGAAGTCGGTGCCGGCGGGGTCGAGCGCGCCGCCGCCGCCGAAGCTGCCGAGCGCCTCGGGCCGGAAGTGCAACGCACCCCAAGGTAGCCGTCGGCCAAGGTCCTGAAGCTCCTCGTCGCCCCAGCGCTCCGCCTCGCGGACCCGATCGGCGATCGGCTCGGGGAACAGCGGCGGGTCCGGCTGGATCCGCTCGAGCCGGGCGAGGATCGGGCGCGAACCGTGGACCGGCTCGCCGTCGACGAGCAGCCCGGGAACCGTGCGGTTGCCCTCGCCATAGACCTTCTCCATCTCCTCGTTGTGCGTGCCCGGCGACAGGTTCACAGTTTCGTATTCGAGGCCCTTGAGGTCGAGGGCAGCGCGGACCGTGCGGCAGGGGTGGGAGGGAGGGAGGACGTGCAGTGTGAGCTCGGGCGCCATCGTCCGGACTCTATGGCGTGCGAGTTGCGATGCCACCACCGCCGATGCCACCGCCGCCCGTACCGCCACCGCCGGTGCTCTGGCCGTGCGCGTAAAGCTGCGAGAGCGGGATCGAGAGCTTGTCCTTGTCGACGTTGCCGTGGATGCCACGCACGCGGCCGTCGTTGGCGAACTGCCAGATCGACCAGCCCTTGCCGCGCCAGTTCCCGGCCGGCACCGAGGGCGAGCGGACGCCGAAGTTGGCGACCCACAGGCGGTAGCCCCGGCGTGCGAAGCGCACGGTGTCACCGGTTTCCGCCCAGCTCGAGCTGTTCGTATAGATGATCGGCTTGACCCCGAGCTTGCGCTCGACGTGCTCGAGCCAGGTGCGGATCCAGTAGCGGAGCCGGTCCGGGTTGAGGCGGGTGAACGGCGTCTCGACGTCGAGCGCCGGCACGAGGTCGGCCTTGCCCACCTTGCCAACGCTCGCGCTGAACACGCGCGCCTCGCGGAGGGCGTCCCGCTTGGCGCGCTTGCGCGTGTTGCCCGCGGCGAAGGCCCGGTGATAGGCGCCGACGCGGATGCCCGCCGCCCGCGCGCCCCGGTGGTTGATGTCGTAGTAGGGGTCGGCACCGCACTGGGTGCTCGCGACCTTGCAGTCGCGGCCGCTGCCGCGGCTCGCCGCGACGTACGCGAACTTGATCTTCGTCAGGCCGACGCCCTGCCAGGCGATCTCGCCCTGGAAGCGGGAGACATCGATGCCGCGCGCCTTCGCCGAGCCACTCGCCGGCAGCGCCAGAGCCCAGGCGGCGAGCAGGCTGGACAGCGCCGCGACGAGCACGATCGCGCGCACGGGTTCGCCTCGCGTGTCCCACCACTGGCGCATCGGGGAAGGATGACAGGGAGCGGGCCCGCCGTCAGCGGCGGCGCGCGCTCTGCAACATCGTCGGGATGTTGATCTCCTGCTCGCACGTACGCGAGCCGTAGTCGTAGCCGCTGCCGCCGTTGCAGACGTCGCCCCCGCCGGGGCCACCCGCGAGGTGGTCGCTGCCGCCGGCGCCGATGAGTGAGTCGGCCGCGGCACCGCCGAGCATCCGATCGCCCCCGCTGCCGCCACGGAGCAGGTCGTCACCGCCGCCGCCCGTCATCTGATCGGGCCCGTCTCCGCCCTGGATCCGGTCCTTCCCGCTACTGCCGGAGATGCGATCCTTGCCGTCGCCGCCGTCGATCTCGTCGTTGCCGCCGTTGCCCGCGACGTGGTCGGCCCCGGCCTCGCCGCGCACCTTGTCGGCGCCGCTGCCGCCGCGGACGTTGTCGTTGCCACCGCCGCCGCCCAGGGCGTCGACGCCGGTCTGTCCGTCAACTGAGTCGTTGCCGCTGCCGCCGTCGATCTGGTCGTTGTCACTGCCGCCGGTGATCGTGTCGTTGCCGCTGCCGCCGTCGATCGTGTCGTTCGCCGCATCGCCGCCGAGGATGTCGTTGCCGTCGCCGCCGTCGATGGTGTCCTCGCTGTCGCCGCCGGTGATCCTGTCGTTGCCACCGCCGCCGAGGAGCGAATCGTTGTCGGCGCCGCCGTCGATGGTGTCGTTGCCGTCGGACCCGTTGACGGAGTCCTCGCCGACACCGCCGGTGACCGTGTCGTTGCCGTCGCCGCCGTCGATGGTGTCGTTGCCGTCGCCGCCGTCGATGGTGTCGTTGCCGTCTGCCCCGTTGACGGAGTCCTCGCCGACACCGCCGGTGAGCGTGTCGTTGCCGTCGCCACCCACGATCGAATCGTTGTCAGCGCCGCCGTCGACCCAGTCGTTGCCGGCGCCGCCGTCGATGGTGTCCTCGCCGGTACTGCCGAAAACGACGTCCTCGCCCGCGCCGGTCGTCACGGTGTCGTTGCCGCCGCCGGCGCAGACGGCGTCTTTGCCGCCCGCCGCGTCGATCACGTCGTCGCCGCCAAGGCCGATGAAGCCATCGCTGCCTGCGGTGCCTATGAGATTGTCCGCCGCGCCCGTGCCGACACGGTTGACCCGCACCCCTCCGCAGTAGAGGAGCTCGTAGGCCCCGATGTCCGGGTTGCTGCGCGGCGCGCCACGCTGATCATCGGCCGGGGCATCCGGCGGCCCGGCGTCGCGGGCCGGGCTCGCGGCGCCGAAGGCGACGGTCCAAGTCGGGCCGCCGTTGTTGGCGAGCGACAGCACGTGGGCGTCGGTGTCGGTGATGTCGCTGCCCGCGAGCCCGCTGATCGTGCACGAGTCCGTGTCGCCGATCAGGTTGTAGCCGTCCGAGGTGAACGCTGGTGCAGTCAGGCGCCCCGTCGCCGGCCACGTTGTCGGCGACGAGCGCTCCCCGCCCGGTCACCGTCGTACCCGTGGACTGGTAGATGCCGCCGCCGTCGGACGCGAAGTTGTCGCTGACCGTCACGTTGTCGAGCGTCACCGCACTGCCGGCATTCTCGGTGTACACCCCGCCACCGTGGAAGGCGAAGTTGTTGTAGATCGTCGTGTTGCGGATCGTCGCCGTACCCGTTCCCATGACGTTGACTCCGCCCCCGTTGTCGTCGGCGGTATTGCGGAGGAGCGTGCTGTCGATGAGGAGCAGGTTGGCGCCTGCCGCAGTGACGGCGATCCCTCCCCCGTCGCCGGAGGCGTCGTTGTCGGCGATCGTCGAGCGTGTGACGATCCCGGTGGAGTCCGCCCCGAGCCAGATGCCGCCGCCCTCGGTGCCTGAGGCCCGGCGCACCAGGGAGTCCTGCAAGATGAGCGTTCCCCCGCCGTTGACGCGGATGTTGCCGCCGTCGCCCCCTGTGTTGGGCTCGCCGTGCTGGATGACGAGGTTCGAGAGGGTTGCCTTAGCGGAGCTGCCGAGGACATCGAAAACGCGGTCGTAGTACTGGGCGTCAATGGTCGCGGTGCCGTCCGTCGGTCCCTCGATGGTCAGCTCCGAGAGGATGTCGAGGTCGCCTGCAACCGCCGTGTCGTCGGGGGCGCCCCCACCGCCGACGTTGTAGGTGCCCGCCTTGAGCTCGATTACGTCGCCGCCGCTGCCCGCCGGGCAGCCTCCCTTCGGCGCGTCCGTGTTCGCGGCGATCACGGCCGAGCGCAGCGAGCAGAGCGAGGCGGAGTCGGTGTTTGCGAAGGTGTCAGGCTCGATCGTCCGGGCCGCCGCAGAAGCGCAGGGCATCGCGAGCGCCAAGGCGAGCGCCCCAAGGGTGAACCCGATCCCCCTTGATCTCCCCATCGTCAGGCAAACTACCACCGGGGACGGCAGTTGTCGCGGCAACGACAAAGAGAAGCGCACGAGCGGATCCTCGCCCTGGTCCGCCGGATCCCCGAGGGTCTCGTCACCACGTACGGCGAGCTCAGCCCTGGCGCGCCGCGACTCACCGGCGCCGTGCTCGCGTCCTGCGAGGATCCGACCGTCCCCTGGCAGCGCGTCGTCCGCGCCGACGGCTCACTCGCGCAGGGCGACCGGCAGCGCCTTCTGCTCGAGGCCGAGGGCGTGCCCTTCCGGGGGGCCCGCGTCGATCTCGAGCAGGCGCTCGTGCCAGGCGCCGAGCTCGAGCGAATCGGCTAGGTAGCCGGCCGAATCAGGTCGTCCGCGCCTCGAGCACCGAGACGCGCCCGGCGCCGCGGGCGGCGTCCGGAGCCTCCTCACCGGAATGGACGCGAGCGTCAGCGAAGCCCGACGCCCCGAGCAGCGCGATCGCGTCCGCCGGGTCGTCACAGGGGAAGTGGACGCTGCCGCGGACGAACGCGCCGAGCGCGAGCATGAAGCTGCGCTCTGGGACGCCGTCGTTGCCGTGGCGGAGGTTGAGGTCGGAGAGGTAAACGCCGCCCGGGAACTTGCTGAGCCCGGCCGCAGCGCGCTCCCAGAGGTCCGCGACGGCGGCGCGCGGGAAGTAGTTGAGCAGCCCCTCGGTGACGATCGCCGTACCGCGCCCGGGGTCGAGCGACGCAAGCAGCTCGGTGAGGCTGCCGGCCCCGGAGGCCGCGAACGCGTCGAGCTCGGCGACTCGGTGTGCGGCGCCCGCGCGGGCCAGGGCCGCCCGCTTGCGTTCCGCCATCGCCGGCAGGTCGGCCTCGACGTAAACGAGGTCGTCGAAGCGGCGCCCGAAGCGCAGTCCGCGGCCCGAGAGGCCGGCGGCGATCTCGACCACCTGTCCGACCCGGCCCGACTCGATCTCTGCTGCGAGCAGACCGTCGATCAGGCGGTGCCGGGCGAGCAGCGAAGCCTCGAGGGTGCCGAGCCCGGCGATGTCCGCCGTGGTCAGCAGCGGCCATAGGCCCGCGTAGAGCAGGCGGCCCTCGAGCGTCCCCAAGGCGTCGTCGGAGAGCCCGTTGCGGCGCCAGACCTCCGCCGTGTAGTGGGCCGTCGGGCTGATCGCATCCGGTCCGCGTGAGAACACCCTTCGAGCCTACTCAAGCAGGCCCTGAGCGCCGCATGCGCGCCTGCAGCGGTTGTCCTGATTCGTCCTCCCGCAAGTGGGCATAGACCCGAGACGGCGTCCCCCGGCCGATCGGCTCAGGAGACGCCGCGCAAGCGATCAAGGCAAGGAGTGTCCCCATGACGCAGACGAAGACGGATCGCCAGGCAGCCGCCCAGAAGGCCACCGCCACCCGTTACGGAAACCGGGCCGCCGCGAGCCTCGGCTCGGCCCGCGGCTCGGCCGAGACGGCGATCAAGCACGCCGGCGAGGCAGCGCAGTCCGTTGGCGACGCCGTCGTCTACGGTGTCCGCTCACTCGCCACCCGCGCGCAGACGCTGCTGCCCGGCAGCTGACGCGGGGGTAAACAAACTGCGCACCTGAGGCGCGTTGGCTCCCAGCACGCCCCCGCCTCAATGAACGGAGGTGCGCTTGCGCCCGGGGTCGGTTCGCCGGCCTCGGGCGCTCTAGCTTCCGCCGCCGATTAGGATCCGCGCCGATGGCCCAGGGGAAGGAGCAGGCGTCCGGCGCGGAGAAGCGGATCCCCCGCGATCCCGAGGACGACTACACCGACGACGCCGCGGCCGCCCGCCGGACCTTCGCCGCCGAGCGCACCGGGGCCTCGCTCGAGCACGTCGGCTCGTACTCGATCGATCCCGGCACGACGCGCGGCAACATCGAGAACTTCGTTGGCGTTGCCCAGGTGCCGATCGGTCTCGCCGGCCCGCTGCTGGTTGACGGCGAGCACGCCAACGGTGAGTTCTACGTGCCGATGGCCACGGCTGAGGGAACGCTCGTCGCCTCCTACAACCGGGGGATGAAGCTGCTGCGCGAGGCGGGCGGGGTGAAGACGACCGTGATCGACGACCGCATGCAGCGTGCGCCCTCCTTCATCTTCCCGAGCGCCCGCGAGGCCCGCGCTTTCGGCGAGTGGCTCGAGACACGCTTCGAGCCGATCAAGGAGGCGGCGGAGGCGACGACTTCGAGCGGCAGGCTGCAGAACATCGAGCAGTACTCGGCGAGTCGCATCATCTTCACGCGCTTCAACTACACGACCGGTGATGCGGCGGGCCAGAACCTGACCGGCAAGGCGACGGCCGCCGCCTGCAAGTGGATCCTCGCCAACTACGACGGGATCGAGCAGTTCTTCCTCGAATCCAACTTCGCGACCGACAAGAAGAGCTCGCAGGTGAACATGCTGCGCACGCGCGGCAAGCGCGTCGTCGCCGAGGCGGTGATTCCTGATGACCTGATCGGCCGCAACATGCGTTCCGGCACCGAGCTCATGTTCCGCGCCCGTCAGGTTTCGACGCTTGGCGGTTCGATGGCCGGCGTCAACAACAACGGCTCGCACTCGGCGAACGGGATCACGGCGATGTTCATCGCCACCGGCCAGGACGTCGCCAACGTCGCCGAGTCCTCCGCCGCCTACGTCTACACCGAGCTGCGCGAAGGGGGCGACTACTACTACTCGATCACGATCCCGGCCCTGATCGTCGCGACCTACGGCGGCGGCACCGGCCTACCGACCCAGCGCGAGTGCCTCGAGCTGATGGATTGCTACGGCTCCGGCAAGGTCTACAAGTTCGCCGAGATCGTCGCGGCGACCGTGCTCTGCGGCGAGCTCAGCCTCGGCTCGGCGATCGTCGCCGAGGAGTGGGTAGAGGCCCACGACATATACGGCCGCAACCGCTGAGGGCGGGCAGCGGCGCTCTCTGACGCGGCGCCTGGCCGCACCCACTCGGGGCTTATGTGGCTCCGCCACACCGCGCCCCTCGCGTGCGCGCCCAGGCTTGGTCAGAGAGCGCCTTCGTGGTGGGTGGGTGCGCGGCTTGGTCAGGGGGCGCCTTCGTGGTGGATGGGCGGGGCGTTGCAGGCGGATGTATCCGCCTGGCGGCGGGCCGGCGCCTAGGTGCATGCGGACCTGACGTCGAACGTCCCTCGGGACCCCCCATAGCGACGTCTCCGGGACGTTCGGTGCGTCTGGGGCCTGGGTCGAGACGAAGGACGCATTGCAAAATGGGCGTGCCGCCGCCTCGCCCGCTTCCATCGGAGCAATGACAGAGCCTCTCGCCCTCGCGATCGCCGCCCTTGCCCTCCTTGCGCTGATCCGCACCGCGGTCGCCTACGCCCGGTACCGGGCGTTGCATCCCTATGACGAGAACGACCTCGAGGCGGCCCGGCGGGACGCCGCTGGGCGTAGCCGCGCCGTCCGGCGTGGCCGGGCCGTCGAGCAGCTGGTGCCGTTCGCCTCGGAGTTCGCCGAGCGCTTCGACCCCGCCGACGCCCGCTTTCTCGGCGCGCCGATCGACTTCGTCGTCTTCGACGGCCTGGCTGCCGGCGACCTGCGGGAGGTCGTGCTGGTCGAGGTGAAGACCGGCCGTGGCCGGCTCAACGCCAACGAACTGGCCGTGCGCGACGTCATCGCCGAGGGCCGCGTCGCGTACGAGCTGCTGCGGCTCTGAGCGCTTCGGCTCCAAGAGCTTGCGGACCGCTCCGTTCGGCGTACGATCGCTGCATGGACACGGAGCTGATCGGGAACTCCGAGGCGATCGAGGCGTGGAACGGCGTCCTCTTCGATCGCTTCGTCCAGTTCCGCGACATCGTCTGCACGGGCCTCGGCGTCCACGGCTCCGCCGCGCTCGAGCTCTATCCACCCGGTGGCGGCGAGCGCGCTCTCGATATCGGCTGCGGCTTCGGTGACGAGACTCGCAGGATCGCCGGGCTCGTCGGGCCCGAGGGCGAGGCCGTTGGCGTCGACGCCGCCGAGCGCTTCGTCGAGGCCGCGCGCGCCGAGGCCGAGCGGGAGGGTGTCGCGAACGCGTCCTTCGCGGTTGCCGACGTTCAGCATTCGGTCCCCGGCACCGGCTACGACCGCGTCTTCTCGCGGATGGGCACGATGTTCTTCGAGAACCCGGTGGCGGCCCTGCGCAACGTCCGGGCGGCGATGCGGCCAGGCGGGCTGCTGACGATGGTCGTCTGGCGGCAGAAGGCCGAGAACGTCCTCTTCTACGAGGCCGAGCGGATCACCGAGCGCTGGCTCACGCATCCCGACCAGAGCGACGAGCCGACTTGCGGTCCTGGCCCGTTCTCGATGGCGAACGCCGACACCACGAGCGGCATCCTGCGCAGCGCCGGCTTCGAGGGGATCACGCTGACCCGCAACGACACCGACATGCGCCAAGGGGACAGCGTCGGCGAGTTCGTCGACTTCATCACTGCGATCGGCCCCGCAGGCGAGCTGATCCGCGTCAACGAGGCAGAGGGCGAGCGCCTGCGGCCGACGATCGAGGGGGCGCTCCGCGAGGAGCTGGCGGAATACGAGACGCCCGACGGCGTCTACGCGCCGACCTCGACCTGGATCGTCGCCGCCCGCAACCCGGCCTGAGCCGGCCCCCATACGGCTCCCGCCGACCCGCGCGCGTGTGAGCGAGTCACGGAACCCGGCTGCCGCGCTTTGCCAAGATCCCCGCGCGTGACCCCCCGTTCGCAGACCGCCACCGAGCACGCCGCCTGATGCGCCGGCTCGCCGGCCTCTGCACGCGCCACCGGGGGCGTGTCTTCCTACTCTGGTTGGCGTTGCTGGTCGGCTGCGGCTTCGCCGCGGGCGCCGCCGGGTCGAGCTACTCGACCAACTTCGAGCTGCCCGCCTCCGATTCGCAGCGCGCGCTGGATCTGCTCGAGCAGCAGTTCCCGCAGCAATCGGGCGGCGAGGTCCAGGTCGTCTTCGCGAGCCAGGACGGCAAGCTGACCGACCCCGCCGCCAAGCGGCAGGTGCAGTCGGTGATCGGCCAGGTCGCTGACGTCAAGGGCATTGCCTCAGTCGACAGCCCCTATGCGAAAGGCGGCGCGATCTCGCCGGACGGCACCGTCGCCCTGTCGACGGCGGAGCTGACGACGCGCTCCTTCGACGTCTCCGATGCGACCACCAACGCGCTCTTTCAGATCCGCGACAAGGCCAACGCCGCCGGCGGCGTCGAGGTCGAGCTCGGCGGCGAAGCGATTCGCGACGCGCAGCAGTCGAACAGCAACGCGACCGAGGCCATCGGCCTGCTCGCCGCGATCATCGTCCTGCTGATCATGTTCGGCTCGGTCGTCGCGATGGCGCTCCCCGTGCTCACCGCGGTCGTCGCCCTCGGCATCGCGCTCAGCATCGTGACGCTGCTCACGCACGTCTTCGACACGGCCGACTTCGCGCCCCAGCTCGCCGCGATGATCGGCCTCGGCGTCGGCATCGACTACGCGCTCTTCGTCCTCACCCGCTTCCGCTCGGGCTTGCGCGCAGGCCTCGACACCGACGAGGCGGTGATCGTCGCGATGGACACCGCCGGCCGGGCCGTCCTGCTCGCCGGCGCGACCGTCTGCATCGCCCTGCTCGGCCTCTTCGCCGTCGGTGTCAGCTTCCTCTACGGACCGGCCCTTGCCTCGGCCCTCGCCGTCCTCGTCACGATGGCCGCCTCGTTGACGCTCCTACCGGCCATGCTGAGCAAGGTCGGCCCGCGGATCGATCGCCTGCGCATCCCCGGTATGCGAGGCAGCGACCGGCGAGGAGGGCCGCCTGTGGTCGCGGTGGAGCATCGCGATCCAGCGCCGGCCGTGGACCGCCGCGATCGCGACCGTCGTGCTGCTCCTCGCGCTCGCGATCCCGACCCTCTCGATCCAGATCGGCAATCCCGACGCGGGCACCGACCAGCCCAACCAGACGAGCCGCAAGGCCTACGACCTGCTTGCCAAGGGCTTTGGGCCTGGCTTCAATGGTCCGCTGCTCGTCGTCAGCGACGTGCAGGGAGTCAACGATCCGAACGCGACCGCGGCCGAGCTTCAACGGGACCTCGGATCGATCGAAGGTGTCGCTACGGCGGCCGCGCCCGTGCCCTCGCCGTCGGGCAGCGTCGAGCTGATCCGCGTCTTCCCGACCACCGGCCCTCAGGACGCGGCGACGCAGGACCTCGTCGACCGGATCCGCCAGCAAGCGCTCACGCCCTTCGACGCGAAGACCGGCGCGGTCACCCACCTCGGCGGCGAGGCGGCGATCACCGACGACTTCTCGAGCTACGTCGCCGGCAAGATGCCGCTCTTCTTCGGGATCGTGATCCTGCTCTCGGCGCTGCTGCTGCTCGTCGCCTTCCGGTCGGTCCTCGTCCCGGTCAAGGCGGTGCTGATGAACATCCTCAGCATCGGCGCCTCGTTCGGGGTCGTCGTCGCCGTCTTCCAGCACGGCTGGGGCAATGGGCTGATCGGCGTCTCGGAAACCGCGCCGATCCCCTCGTTCCTGCCGATTTTCGTCTTCGCGATCGTCTTCGGCCTGTCGATGGACTACGAGGTCTTTTTGATGTCGCGGGTGCGCGAGGAGTGGGACAAGCGCGGCGACGCGAGCGCCGCGGTCCAGCACGGTCTCGCGAGCACCGGCCGCGTGATCACCGCGGCGGCGACGATCATGATCTTCGTCTTCGCCAGCTTCGCCCTCGGCGAGGATCTGATCGTCAAGTTGTTCGGCGTTGGGCTCGCCGCGGCGATCGCGATCGACGCCTTCCTGATCCGCAGCCTGCTCGTCCCGGCGATCATGGAGCTGTTTGGCAACCGCGCTTGGTGGCTGCCGTCCTGGCTCGACCGGCTCGTGCCGCGCCTGCGGATCGAGGCTGAGGAGCCGGTGCCGGCACCAACGGGGGCCGAGCAGTAGGCACCCGCCGCGGCCGGGCTCAGCCTGCGTCGCGGCGCCGCAGCGTCTCGCAGCCGGCGATCCGGTCGCCAGGCCCCCGCAGGCAGAGGTCCCGGCCGCCGCGGCCGTGGACGACGTCCGCCCCGGGGCCGGGTTCGATCCGGTCGGGACCGGCGCCGCCGCAGATCACATCGCGGCCGCCGAGGCCGCGGATCCTGTCGCGGCCGGCGCGGCCGGCGATCACGTCGCGGCCGGGCGTGCCGCGCAGCAGATCGCGCCCCGGCGTCCCGATCAGCGTCGCCGCCTGTCCGGCGCAGGAGCGGGGCCGCTCCGGCCGCGTCCCGTCGGCGGCGATCGCGTCGTGCAGGACGCCGAAGGCGGGCTTGCGGCCGTAGCGGTCGTCGAGCAGGCCGACGGCGTCGAAGAGGTCGGTCCCGTTCGAGTCGTTGTCGCGCAGGTTGAAGTAGCGGTAGTCGCTGATCCCGAGCTCGCCCGAGTAGTGGTGGACGGCCTTCAGGGTCGAGGTCAGGTCGGTCCGTTGCGAGGCTCTCGCTGCGGCCGAGGTTGGTCGCGTAGCCGTTCTCGCTGATCCACAGATCGACGCCGTCGCCGAGCCCCGCCTTCGGCATGTAGCAGCTGCGCAGCAGCGTCAGCGCCTCGGCGACCTCGCGACCGGCGCTGCGCCCGGGGAGCGGCGCCGGCGGGTAGACGAGGCCGGGGTAGATCTGCAGCCCGACGTAGTCGATCGCCCGCCGGAACCGCTTCGTCGCCCAGGCGCCCGATCGTCTCCCAGAAGCTCGCGTCGTCGGGCGGCAGCCAGCGCCAGGCGACCGAGAAGCCGAGCTCGATGTCACGGCGCCCGATCTGGCGCAACTCCCGATCGGCGGCGACGATCCCCTTGACGACCGCCTCGCGAACGCCGCCGAAGCTGCCGTCGGATGTGTTCGGCGAGACCGGGAAGTTGGGCTCGTTGGTGATCGACAGCGCCCGCACGGACGGCCGGCGGCCGAGGATGCGAACCGCCTCGCGCACGTAGGCCTTCCACGCCTTCATGTCGCCCTCCTCGGCGGCGGTCGGGTGGTAGCGGACCTGCAGCTCGGTGTCGAAGCCGGCGCGGGCGTAGCGGTCGACGATCCGGGCGTAATGGTGGATGCCCCTGGTGCCGTCCGAGAAGAACATGCGGTTCAGGCGGAGGACGAGCTCGCGCCGCTTCGGCCGTAGGGCGTGAAGGGCGGCGAGCGACTTCGACTCGTCCTCGGGGGCGACGCCGCCCTGCTGATCGCCGGCGCTGCCGGCGAGCAGCGGCGTGATCCCGAAGCGGACGGCGTGCGGCGGCGCGCTTGGGGTCGGTGGGTCGGCCGTCAGGCAGTCGGTGGCCGCCGCGTGCGCGACGGCCGGCAGCAGCGCGAGCAGGCCGACGCAGACCGCCGTGACTGCCGCCCCCCGCAGTTGCATCGGCTCAGCCGCCTCCGGCCGGCACGCGCGGCTTGCCGGGGACGACGAACAGGGTCGTCAACCGCTGGGCGAGCATCACGTCGCCGCTCATCCGGAGTCGTCCGGCGATGTAGGCCTGCGGCGCGTTGAGCAGGCCCGTCGCCAGCTCCAACAGCGTCGCGTGGTCGAGCCCAACCGTGGTCCGCGGCGCCTCGCTCGAGCCACGTACGGCTCGCGCCCGGCCGTCGCGGATGACGAGATCCCAGATCTCGGGCGCGCCAGCGCCGTCGCCGTCCGTGGGGCCGACCTCCCAGCGGATCACGGCGTCGAGATCGGCGCCCCGACCGCGGTCGAAGCTGCGCGCCATGCCGCGGAAGATCTGCCCGGTGATCACGCCGCGGGCTGGGCTCGCCATCGCCCGGGCGCGCAGCTTGGGGGAGGCCTTGCGGGTCCCGGCGACGAAGGCTTCGGCCGCGCGGCGCTGGAGGTCGTCGATCAGCACGAACCAATCCAAGCAGCCCCGTTGCGGCGGGGCAAGGGTGAACTGCTGCTAGGGTTCCGGCCGTCGAGTGATCCCCGCGCCGCCGGCCCAGAGAGGCCCGCAGGCCGATCACCCGAGAGGTTCTCTTTCTTCGCATCCGCTCCACAAGGCGCATCGGGGTCTTACGAATCTCCCCACGACGCCCACCAACAAGCTCACAAGGAGCCAAAACTTCCATGTCTGTTTCATTCGCCGATCTCGGCGTTTCACAACCTGTCGTGTCCGCGCTGAAGAAGCGCGGTATCACCGAACCATTTCCCGTCCAGAAGCTCGTCATCGAGGATGTCCTCGAAGGCCGCGACGTGCTCGTCCAGTCGCCGACCGGATCGGGCAAGACGCTCGCCTTCGGGATCCCGGCGATCGAGCGTCTCGACTCCAACGGCCCGCGCCAAGCGGTCCTCGTCCTGGCGCCGACGCGCGAGCTCGCGACGCAGATCGTCGACGAGCTGCAGCCGCTTTGCCACGCCAAGGCGCTCGGCATCGCCGCCGTCTACGGCGGCGTCGGCATCGAGCCGCAGATCAAGCGCGCCCGCAAGGCGCACGTGATCGTCGCCACCCCGGGCCGGCTCGAGGATCTGATCGCGCGCCGCGCGATCGACCTCTCGCGGGTCCGCATGCTCGTCCTCGACGAGGCCGACCGGATGCTCGATATGGGCTTCCGCCCGCCCGTCGACCGGATCGTCGCCCTGCTGCCGCGCAAGCGCCAGACGCTGTTCTTCTCGGCCACCCTCGAGGGTGCCGCCGGCGAGATCGCGCGGGTCTACACGTACAAGCCCGAGCGCCACGTGCACGCACCGGCGCCCGAGGCGCCGCTGGCGATCAGCCACGCCTTCAGCTCCGTCCCCTCGCAGGGCGGCAAGCTCGATGCGCTGCTCGCCGAGCTCAAGCGCCCCGGCCGCGGCCGGACGCTCGTCTTCGTCCGCACCAAGCGCGGCGCCGACCGGCTCACCAAGAAGCTCAAGACCGCCGGGATCAGTGCCCTGGCGATGCACGGCGACCGGACCCAGGGCCAGCGCCAGAAGGCGCTGGCGCGGTTCGAGCGCGGTGATCTGCTGACGCTGGTCGCGACCGACGTTGCCGCCCGCGGCATCGACGTCGCCGAGATCACCGACGTGATCAACTTCGACCTGCCCGGCGACGCCGAGACCTACACGCACCGCGTCGGCCGCACGGGCCGGGCCGGGGCGGAGGGTCGGGCCCTGACCTTCGTGCTCGCCGACCAGCACGACGAGACGCACGCGATCGCTCGGGCACTCGAGCTCGAGGACGCCTTCCGCAGCGGCGTTGGCGCTCGTCCTGCCGGCGGCGGCGGATCCGCCAAGCGCAATGGCTCCGGCCAGCGCAATGGCTCCGGCCAGCAGCGCAACGGCTCCGCGCGGCACAACAAGGGCGGTGGCGGCAAGCATCGCCACAGCCAGAACTCGCGCCAGCAGCACTCCAAGTCGGGCCAGGGCTCCACGGGCCGCAGGCGCCGCAGCTCGGCCGGGCGCGCTGCGAACTCGCGCTGAGTAGAGCCAGAGCGATAGCCTGCGGGGCGTGCTGGGGCACGGACGGGATCGACCAGGATTGAGCCGGTGGGCGCTTGTAGCGCTCGCTGGCTCGCTCGTCTTCTTCTCGCTCGGCGTGCTCGCGCTCGCCGCCAAGGAGAAGAAGGAGCCGGTCGTCCGCAAGGCATTCGCTGCCTCCAGTCACGTCCGCGGCGCCAAGGACCGGACGCTGGGCCTGCAGAAGGTCGTCATCCGGCCGGGGGCAAAGCTCGCCCTGCACCACCATCCGGGCACTCAGATCGCGCGGATCGTGCACGGGACGCTGACCTACAAGGTGCACTCCGGCAAGGTCACCGTCCGTAAGGGCGACGCCGACACCGGCGGCACCAAGGTGCGCAAGATCAAGGCCGGTCAGAAGGCGCGCCTGCATCCGGGTGAGTGGATCGTCGAGCAGCCGACCGATCACCACAGCGCCGCCAACAAGGGCAAGGGCAAGGTCGTGATCTACCTCGCGAACCTGTTCCCGACGGGCGCTCCCGCTTCGATCCCAGGCTGAGCCCGGCGCAGGTCGATGGTCGAGGTCGACTCAGGCAGCTTCCTGGTCATCGTCGCCTCCGCGGCGCTCGCTGCGGCGATTGCGGCCGTGGCGCCGCGCCAGTTCCGCGTCCCGGTCGTCGTCGTCGAGATCCTGCTCGGAATCATCGTCGGGCCACAGGTTCTGCACCTCGCCCACGACGATTCGTTCGTCGAGTTCTTCTCGAATCTCGGGCTCGGCATGTTGTTCTTCTTCGCCGGCTACGAGATCGAGTTCGAGCGGATCAAGGGGGAGCCGTCGAAGCTCGCGATCAGGGGCTGGGTGATGTCGATGGCGATCGCCTACGGGATCGCCTGCTTCGCGCTGATCAGCCCTTCTCACAACGGCTTCGCCTTCCTTGGGGCAGCGATGGCGACGACCGCGATCGGCACGCTGATCCCGATCCTCCGCGACGCCGGCGAGATGAACACCCGCTTCGGCACGTACCTGCTGGCGGCCGGCGCGGTCGGCGAGTTCGGGCCGATCCTCGTCGTCACCCTCGTCTTCTCCTCGAGCAAGCCGGTCCACAGCGCCGTGATCCTGATCGCCTTCGTCGCCCTCGCGGCGCTCTCGGCCCTCTTTGCCGTGCGCTCGATCGGCCGCAGCTGGAACCTCTTCGAGCAGACCCTGGAGACGAGCGGCCAGTTAGCGATCCGGGTCACGGTGATGATCGTCTTCGCCCTCGTCGCGCTCGCTTCGACGCTCGGCCTCGACCTGCTGCTCGGCGGCTTCGTCGCGGGCATCATCGTGAGCCTCGCCCTGCGTGGGCGCGAGGTGACGATCCTCGAGTCGAAGCTCTCCGCCGTCGGCTACGGCTTCCTGATCCCGTTCTTCTTCGTCCACACCGGGATCAGCTTCAACCTCGACGCGCTGCTCAACGACCCGATCCTGCTGATCGGCGTGCCGATCTTCATGATCGGCTTCATCATCTCCCGCGGCGTTCCGGCGATGCTCCTGTACACGCACTCGCTCGATTTGCGCAACCGCTTCGCGCTCGCCGCCTTCTGCGCGACCGAGCTGCCACTGGTCGTCGCGATCACCACGATCGCCGTCCAGGACGGGAAGATGAGCGGCGGCACGGCGGCTTCGCTGGTCGGCGCGGCGATGCTCTCGTGCGCCGTGCTGCCGATGGTCGCACTGCGCCTCCGCGAAGGGGCGACTAAGGTCTACCTCGATGACGTGGGCCCGGGGATCCCGAGCCCGCCAGGCGCCGGTCTGACCGGCGTTCATGAGTCGCCCCCCGATTCGGGATAGCGACCACTCAGAACAGACCCACCCGGGCGCCTTTCTACCCCATTTGGGGTAGAAACTTGACAGCCTTGGTAAGTTTTATGTGTCGGTTTGCCAATACACGGCGACCGCCCTCCTTCCGTCGAGGCGCAATGAGTAGGCCGCGCTTCCGGTTGTTCCCCTGTACGACGCCTGCCAAGGAGTGACGAACCTAGATATGCCGCCGACCGCTGAGATGCTGCTTCCCACCGAGACCGATGCCGACGTCATGGAGCGGACCTGTGCCCGCTGTGAGATGACCACCACCTGGATCCCTCGCTCCAAGAAGGAAAAGGTGCCGGCCAACTGGATCACCAAGAACGGCCAGGGCTACTGCCTCGCCTGCCGCCGCGAGCTCGCCGTCGATGAGGCGCTCGAGGAGATGGGCACCGACGCGCCCGCCGCTCGCGCCAAGATTCGCAGCCAGGCCGTGGTCGAGTTCGAGATCCGCCGTGACCCTGACCGCCGCGATGGCGACATCGCCCGCGCCGCCCGCTGCTCCGTAATGGCAGTGAGCAAGGCCCGCAAGCGGCTCGGGATCAAGCGCGCCGCCTAGAGCGAGCGCCGCTTCGGCCCCGGGGAGGCCGACAAGCTGAGCAACGGGGCGCCTGCGGGCGCCCCGTTTGCGTGTGGGGCGCCGGGCGGGGCTTCGCGACGGATAGATGGCACATCGACCCCCGTATACGGGGGGAAATGTGACACCTATCGGCACCGCTGCCCGGCCGGGCCGGCCTCGGCGATACTCCTCCGTGCGCATCGCGGTAGCCGGAGCAACGGGATCGATCGGCCGCCCGGTGGCCGCCGAGCTCGAGCGGCGCGGCCACGAGGTCCGGGCGCTGAGCCGCCACGCGCCCGAGTTCCCGGTCGACCTGACGACGGGCGCCGGCCTCGCCGAGGCCCTCGACGGCTGCGCCGTGCTGGTCGACGCCAGCAACGCCGGCCCGGCCGAGAAGGCCGCCCGCGCGGTGCTGATCGACGGCGGCCGCCGGCTGCTCGACGCGGCGCAGGCGGCCGGCGTCGTCCACCACGTCTGCATCTCGATCGTCGGCATCGAGCACGTGCCGATGCCCTACTACCGGGTCAAGGTCGAGCAGGAGGAACTCGTCCGCGCCTCAGGGCTGCCGGCGACGATCGTCCGCGCGACGCAGTTCCACACCCTGATCGCCGGCCTCTTCGCCTCCGCCGCGCGCTTTCGGGTGCTGCCGGGCGGGCGCGCCCGGGTCCAGCCGGTCGATCCGGAGGAGGTGGCGCTCGCCGTCGCCGACCTCGCCGAGGGCGAGCCTCAGCCCGAGACGTTCACGATCACCGGCCCGGAGGCCCTCGATCTCAGCACCCTCGCCCGCTCCTACAAGGCGGCGAAGGGGCTCCATGGGGTGGTCGTTCCGGTCCCGCTGCCGCCGAAGCTGGGCCGGCCGCTGCGCGACGGCGCGCTCACCGGTGCCACGCCCGACAGGCGCGGCACCGTCGGCTTCGCCGACTGGCTCGCCCGTAGCTCGGCCCAGTGGACCCGTCCGCAAATACGATCGCCCCCGGCGGCGTCCGGACCCGCCTGACGGCACCCGGCGTCCGCCCACATGCCAACCGGCATGCGGGCGGCCACCGTGCACCGTCAGCCGCGCCCGCTCACTCGCCGGGGACTGATCGAACTTACGGACGCGTCCACTAGTCCTCGCCCTCACGCGCGCGCCGCTCGCGGTCCTCGCGCGCGAGAGCCGTGAAGCGGCGCAGGAGCTCGCCGTAGTCGGTGACGGGTCCGAGGTGGCCGATCTTGTCCGGGTTGACGACCGAGTTGATCCCCGTGATCCGCTCGCCGTCGCTCTCGATGATCATCGCGCTCAGCAGGCTCCCATCGTCGAAGCGGGAGATCGCGCCGGGCTGGCCATTGAGCTCGACGGGCTCGAAGCGCACGCCGCCGATCTTGCGACCCGCCTTCGCCCAGTTCGTGATCGTCTTCGCCACCCGGGCGCGGCCTTGGAGCGGGCGGGCGATCGCCGGCACCTTGCCGCCGCCGTCGCCCTTGAGGACGACGTCGTCGGCGAGCAACGCCTCGAGCCCGCCCAGATCGCCTGATTGGACGGCCTCGAAGAAGCGTCCGGCGAGCTCGCGCTGCCGCTCGGCCGAGCTCTGGAAGCGCGGCCGTTCCTCGTCGAGCTGGCGCCGCGCCCGCGAGGCGAGTTGCCGGCTCGCTGCGGGGGTGGTGCCGATGATCGCCGCGACCTCCTCGTGCGGGTAGTCGAAGACGTCGTGCAGCAGCAGCGCCGCCCGCTGCTCGGGCGTGAGCTGCTCGAGCAGGACGAGGAAGGCGAGCGAGAGCGAGTCGGCGAGCTCCGCCTGGGTCTCCGGGTCCGGGAAGGCCGTGGCGCCCGCCGGGCGCGCGGCCTCGTCGGCCGCCGTCGGCAGTGGCTCCGGCAGCCACTCGCCGACGTAGGTCTCCCGCCGAGCGCGTGCCGAGCGCAGCTCGTCGATCGCCAGCCGCGTTGCGATCGTCGCCACGTAGGCGGGCGGCGAGTCGATCGCCTCACCCGCCTCCTTCGCCGAGTGGAAGCGGATCAACGCCTCCTGGGCGATGTCCTCGGCGTCGCCGACGGAGCCGAGCATCCGGTAGGCGATCGCGAACGCGCGGCCGCGCAGCTGCTCGAGCTCTGCCGTCTCCGCCTTGCTCATGGCCCTCACAACGTAACCCTTTGGGGTAGCGCTGCGGTGGGAACTTCGGCGAGTCCCTCGCGGAAGCCCTGGCGCCAGCTCGAGAAGTACGGCTGCCAGCCGAGCTCGCGCTTCGCCTTCGCGTTCGAGGCGCCGCGCGACTGCTCCATCATCACCGGCGCCATCGGGCCGCCGAGCAGCCGCCCGAGCCAGCGGGGGACGTGGCGCGGTGGCTTCGCGCCGATCGCGTCGGCGAGGACCGGCACGATCTCGCGGATCGGCGCCGGGTCGTCGTCGGCGATGTTGTAGATGCCGGGCGCGCCGCGCTCGACCGCCGCCAGCGTCGCCGACGCCGCGTCGGTGATGTGGATCAGCGACCAGTAGGCGGCGCCGGTCCCGACGATCGGGAACTGGCGCTTGCGGACCATCGCGGTCTGCATCCCGTCGGGGTCGACGCTGAGCGACGTGCCCGGGCCGTAGAAGCCGCCGTAGCGGAGCACGATGCCCTCGAGCGCAGGCCCGCCGCCGGTCACCGCCTGCTCCACGTGCCGCAGGGCCGCCAGCCCCGGGCGCGCGATCGGGATCGGGTCAGGGTCGAGCGGATCCTCCTCGGTCTTGACCCAGCCGCCCCGCCTGCTCGAAGGGCCAGCCGGTGAAGCTCTGGGCGATGAACCGGCGCGTCCCGGCCGCGCGGGCGGCGGAGATCAGGTGGTCGGTGCCCTCGACCCGCAGCCGGTTGGTCTCCGCGAACGTCTTGTCGAACTTGCGCAGGTTGATGTCCTCGCCGATCGAGGTCAGCTCGTGGACGATCACCTCGGGCTCGGCGGCGCTGACCGCCGCGGCCACGGACTCGGGGACGAGCCCGTTCATGCGCACGGCCTTCGCTCCCATCCGCTCGATCGCGGCGGTGTTCGAGCCCCGCGTCGTGCCCGTCACCTCGTATCCACGCTCGACCAGCATCGGGACGAGCTGCTTGCCGATCGCGCCACTCGCGCCGGCCACCAGGACCTTCATCGCTTGCTCCTTCCGTCGGAGTTTCTTCCTTGTCGACCCTGAGACGAGGCAGCACCGGCCGATGTGACAGCGCGTTCGGCCCACAACGACGAACGCCCGGCGTGCAACCGGGCGTTCGTGCGGTCTGCGGCGACGTCAGCGCAGGACGAGGACCAGCGCGATCGCGCAGGCGCCGACTCGCCACTGACATCGACAGTCCGTAGATGCGGCAGAGCTACGATTCGCCGCGCTGTCCGGCGGCGTTGGCGACGACTACGGTTCGCTCGGTCCTCGCCTCCCGGTCGCAGTTGCAGACGGTCCTCCAGGAACTCGAGCTTTTCCGCCGCACCGCTCGTAGCTGCAGAGCCGAATTACACCGGGTGCAACCGTTGGTGGAGCGTCCGCTCCGATGAGTTCGAGTCACTGCAGGTCCGATCAGCCGCCGCCATGCCTCGTTCCCGCTCTTGATGCCCGCGGACGACGTCCGCTGGCGAGACCTCTTCGGCGAGGTCCTTCGTCAAGGGCAGTTCGACCACTACCCCCGCGCGAGTCCGATCGACGGGCAGCCGAGTTTCCGAGGCGGGCACCGTCAGCCCCGACGTGATGCCGGCTTGACGACCCTTGGCAGTGGCTTTCGCCAGTCGTGAGGATGCACGGGCCACCCGCCAGCGCGCGAGGACGGCCTTAGGTCCACTTCTTCTTATGAGGCTCTTCGAGTGGAACGCTGTGAGAGAAGGGCGACCTCGAACGCCTCTCTGAGCTCGTTTGCTGAGGGAGAGATGCTCCGGCCGGCGAGTGCCGCGACCCGCTCGAGGCTTAGTTCTGTCGCCTTGGTCGCCGCCGGAAGGGCGAGCGGTAGCCAGTAGCGGGAGGAGTGGCAAGGGCACCGTGGAGGCAATCCAAATAGGACACTGATATCAGTATATCAGACTTCCCGAGCAGGGCCTTGCCACAACGACGAACGCCCGGCGTGCAACCGGGCGTTCGTGCGGTCTGATCCGGAGCGGGCCGGTCAGCTCGCCACCGTGGCGCCGCCGAGCGGGGTGGACGACCCGAGGGCCGCATTGCTCATGACGGGGCCGCCGATGGGCAGCGTGTGCTGGTACCGCGGCGAAGCGCTGCCCAGCGGGACTTGGAAGCTTTGGTGTGGGGAGGAGGAGGGCATCGGAGGCATCGGGTTCGTTCGATGCATGCATCATCGGCGCCGGGTCCGGCCGTGGCCAGGGACCCGTGGGCCGAACCCCGACCCGCTCGGGTGTGGTTCAGATCACCCCGGAGTGGGGGTTCCGGCTAGCCGAGCCCGTCGCCGAAGGCGACAGCGGAGAGGGTGACGCTGCTGAATCGGACGTCGCCGATCTACTTCGTTGCAGACGACCCTGACCGTGTGGGACCCGGGCTGCAGTCGGCCGGGTCGGACCGCCGTTAGAGCGAAGCCATTCGCCTTGAAGATGTCACGTGCGTCGACGTCCCCGAAGCTGGGAGGAGCGGCGGCCAACAGGGCCTGATTATCCACGGAAAATCGGCAGTTGCCCCTCGGCGCCGGCATCTCCTGCTTGGCCGCCGCCCGCAGTGAGCATCAATCGGCTGGGCTCCTGGAGGTTGAGAACGACGCTGGCGCATTCGACGTACGTGCCCGAACTTGGATTGCAATCTCCGATGTCACTGCCCATCGCGAGCGAGTTCGGGTCGCTAGGCGTAGGCGCAAGCTCGCGCTCCCCCACCGAGCCCGCGGCAAGATCCTTGCCCTTCAGGCTTCCGTTCCTCACGTCCTGCCCCCGGACGGAGTTGTTGCGGATCTGGCGGCTACCGACGCTGTTCGCCTTGAGCGCAACCGCCGAGCCGCCCAGCGCGACGAACAGGGCGATGCACGAGACCACGTTCGCAAACGTAAGCCGCTCCCTCATCGCGCCCAGCCTAGCGCCGCCCGGCGCGATGTTTGCCGGATCCCCGCGGGACGACGGTGACCTTTCGCTTCGTCGAGCGGGTCGGCCCGCGATAGGGCCAGCCCGTCTCCGACGTCACCTTGAGCCGGAACGTGAACGTGACGCGCTCGGTGTAGAAGCGCCGGAACCGATGCCTGATGACGACGTGTCCGTGTTTGTCCGTGCCGGTCGCGTGGCCGACGGTCGTCCAGTCCTTGCCGCTCTTGACCTGCACCTCGACGAGCTTGCCGCCCGGCGGGATCTGCGCGTAGTACCGCTTCACGCGGCCGAGGAACTTGACCGCGTGGCCGGCGACGATGCGGCGCTTGGAGTGCGGAAACCGGCGGCGCCGCGCACGTCGAAGTCGAGGCCGCCCTCAGAGTCACCGATGTAGCGCCTCGAGCCGTCGTAGCTCACCTTGACGTCTCGCGATGGCCCCCCGGGAAGCTTCGAGCGATATGAGCCGTCGGGCCCGGTTTGCACGGTCCGGACTCGCCGGTCGACCAGCGACCCCGGAGCGAATGTCTCCGTGACGGTGACCGGGGCGTTGCCAATGGGGCTGCCGTCGGGGGCGCGCAGCCTGCCTTTCACGGCACCCGCCTTGCGGAACGGGACGAGCTCGGCATCCGCACCGTCGTCGAGCGAAGCCGAGAGGGCCGACGCGGTTCGCAGCGGGAACTCCAAGACCATCGGCTGGCCGTTGTCGCGCTTCGTCGTCGATGAGGAGTTGCCCGCTTCGTCCGCGGCGCTCGCACGGAACTCGTAGTTCCCCGGCGGCGCGTTGAGCGAGTCCACACGCGCTTCCATGTGATTCCCGTCGAGGTGCGTCGGGAGCGGCAACCAGTCGCCGGACCCGACCTGGCGGTACTCGATCGAGGCCGTTTCTGGGTCGATTCCCGAGGTGGCGTCCGAGGCCTTCACCGATATGCGCTCGGGGTCGCTCGCGTCCTGTGGCGAGAAGCTGAGCGCGGGCGGGGTGTTGTCGACGTGAAATTCCTGCACCGTGCACGTCCGGTTTCCGTCGGCGCCGAAGTCTGTCGCGCACGCCGTGACCAGGTTTGAGCCATCGTCGAATGGCGCCTGCGTTGTGTCGAGTGCGCCATCAAGCGTCACCCCCGGCGGACACGGAGCAAGGCGGGCTCCGCTCGCTCTCCCGGGTGCAAGTTGACACGCTTGAGGAGCCTGGCCCAGCTCGGTGGCTCCGTTGACGGTCACCTGAAGTCGACGCACACCGGAGCCGCGATCCGACGCATGCGCGTCGAGGTATCTCGTTCCACGCGCCCAGCCGTCCAAGAGCGATCCCGAAAGATCCACCACCGGAGCCACCGAGTCGTCCAGTTCGAACCTGATGTTCCGGATCGCCGTCTCGGCGTTTGCTCCGGCGCCTGAGACTGGGCAGTTGTAGGGGGCGTTGTCGCAGGCCAGGGACGCCGTGAACCGTGGGTAGGCGGGGTGGCCGCTTGCCGGCCACGTGTAGCGGGTGAAGTCCTGTGGCCCCGTGGAGCCGACGGCGAAGCGGGCCTGTTCGACGCCGGCTGCGTTGGTCATGCTGAGGCGGGCGCGGTGGCCCTGCTCGGAGCGCAGGCGGGCATCGAGCGCGACGCCGGTGAACTTCGTGCCGTCGGGTGCGTCGAAGTGGACGCTGCCGTACTCGCCGTCGTAGGCCTGCTCGAACGGGTGGATGCCGATCGCGTACTCGGCCGCCGCGTTCGCACAGATGCCACCTCCGGACTGAACCGCGTACGGGCCGCCGCTGCTGGGCGCGCTCAGGGGGGAAGCCTCGTGCGACTCGTTCTGTGGCGCCGCGTGGTGACACTCGAGGACGGTGTAGGTGCCGGCGCGGGCGGGGCGGGCGGCGATCAGCAGCAGGAGGGCGCCGGCGGCGGCGATCAGGAGGACTCGCTTGTACATCGTGCCCCCACAAACCCGGGGCACGAATCCGTGCCCCCCTTTACCCACATCCGTGTGGTACCTGTCCCGACGCTTCACTCGACTCCACCCTTGGACGAACCCTGCGAACGTAATCCGGAGGGCCGGGCGCGAGCAAGTGGGAACCGTCCGGATTTACGCAATTTGCACCCTTATGGAGCCGGACCGGGCCAATAGGCTTTCGTGGGCGATGCCCGAACTGGAGGAGATGAGCCCCCGTAATCGACGCTCGGGTAGCGAGGAACAGGACCCGCGGGTGTCTCGCCGGCCGGACCCCTTACCGCTGTGCCGACTGACAACATTGCAGGAGTGACTGCTGCAATCTTCGGGTTAGTCGGTGTCCTGATTGGCGGGCTCCTCAATCACTTTGTGATCTGGTACCGAGAGCGGACCGCAGGCCGGGCCGAGTACGCGGTCGCCCGACGACTTGTGCGTAACGAACTCGTTGATGCCAGGAAGCTCTTGCTGGCGGGTTCAGACCCCCGTCGAGTGGGACAACGATTACGTGGGCAGGCTGATGCGGGAGACGGGTCTCAAGGATGCCGCGTGGCAGGAGTACTGTCCCGTTCTTGCCATGCATCTTGACCGGCAGTGCTGGGCATCTCTTGGCGAGGCGTACCAATTCATCGTTCAGGCGCGCCTGGTGTTGGCCAGCGAGCAGCTAAGCAATGATCGACTAGCGAATGAGTGCAAGGGCTTTCTGAGCGTCGTGGAGGAGGCGCTCAATGAGCTTCACCGCGCGGATCAAGACGCCGAGCATTCAGGGCTTGGAGTGAGGATTTCACGGTCGCGGGGCAAGGCGGAGAGCGAATAGCCGGGCCGCCCTGGGTCGGACGACCCTCGCCCATAGGGGGTGCTCTTCCTCGACGGTAAGCCCCGGCCGCGGCGGGGGCGCGAGAAGTGCGTCGGGCAAACCGGGCCCGAGGCCCCCGACTAAGCTTCGGCGCAGTGCCCGAGCTGGAGGAGACGAGTCCCGACGAGACCCGCGCCTGCGTCGTCGGCGCCGGCTCTTCCGGGATCGCCGCCGCCAAGGAGCTGCACGAGCGCGGGATCCCGTTCGACTGCTTCGAGCTCGGCGACCGGGTCGGCGGCAACTGGGTCTTCCGCAACGTCAACGGCGTCTCCAGCTCCTACAAGTCGCTGCACATCAACACCTCGCGCGAGCGCATGGAGTACTCGGACTACCCGATGCCGAAGTCCTATCCCGGACTTCCCGCGCCACGACCACATCGCCGCCTACTTCGACGACTACGTCGACCACTTCGGCTTCCGCGACGACATCCACTTCGGCGTCGGCGTCGATCACATCGGCCCGCGCGATGACGGCAGCTTCGACGTCCGCTGACCAACGGCGATGAACGCGTCTACACCCACGTCTCGTCTGCCAACGGCCACCACTGGGACAAGCGCATGCCCGAGCCGCCCTTCCCCGGCTCCGAGGACTTCGAGGGCGAGCAGATCCACTCGCATCACTACGAGGAGGAGACCCAGCTCGCCGGCAAGGACGTCGTCGTCCTCGGCGTCGGCAACTCCGGCATGGACATCGCCGTCGACGCCAGCTACCACGCCGCAGAACACCTACCTGGCGCACCGCCGCGGCGCGCATGTGATCCCCAAGTACCTGTTCGGCAAGCCGATCGACCAGATCGGCGGCGCCGAGTGGATCCCCGGGCCGATCCGCTTCCGGATGCTCGGCCTGATGGTCCGCGCTCGCGCAGGGCAAGATGGAGGACTACGGGCTGAAGAAGCCCGACCACATGCTCGGCCACGCGCACCCGACGATCTCGGGCCGGATCCTCGACCGGCTCTCACACGGGGCGATCATCCCCGAAGCCGAACATCGCCTCGCCTCGGCAAGGACACCGTCCGCTTCGACGACGGCAGCGAGGTGCACGCCGACCTCGTCGTCTACTGCACGGGCTACAGGATCACCTTCCCGTTCTTCGACCCGGAGTTCTTCAACGCCCCCGACAACCGCGTCGGCCTCTACAAGATGATCTTCCCGCCGCAGCTCCCGCACCTCTACTTCGTCGGGCTGGTCCAGCCGCTCGGCGCGATCATGCCGATCGCCGAGCGCCAGTCGAAGCTGTTCGCCGAGCACATCACCGGCGGCTACTCGCTCCCGCGCCAAGCCCGAGATGGAGCACGAGATCACGCTCGACCAGGAGGCGAAGATGCAGAAGCGCTACGTGAGCTTCGAAGCGGCACACGATCCAGGTCGACTACGACGACTACATGAAGGAGCTGCGGCTCGAGATCGAGCGCGCCGGGGCCCCGGTCGCCGCCTGATCAGGCGGGCTCGCCACCTCCGCCGCCCTGGCCGCCGCCGCTCTTGGCGCTGTCGAGCGCCCAGTAGGCACTGACGCCGTACTCGGTGTCGCTGCCCGGCTGGTGGGTGGCGATCAGGATGTAGGCGTTGCCGTTGGCCTCGAGCAGGTAGGTCGACCAGATCTGGTTCTGGCCGATCAGTACCGGCTTGGCGCCGCCGTCGGCGCGGATGTCGCTGACGATCTTCTTTCCGTAGACGGGGTCGCTGCCGATCGAGTTGAAGGGGCCGTCCTGCGGGAAGCCGCCCTCGCCCGGGCCGGGTGACTCGACCGTTACGGTCGCGTTCAGCGCTTCCGGATCGTTGGCGCGGATCGCGTCGACGAAGGCCTGGATCTGTGCGTCGGCGTCGTTACCGTCGGGAGCCGGATCGAGGCCGACGCTGGTTGGCGTAGATCGTGGCGGTGTGCTCCAGCTTGTCGCCCTTGTCGGGGTCGAGCACGAACTCCTCGTAGGAGTACTGGCCCGGGCCGTACTTGTAGGCGGCCATGCCAACGGGCCCGAACTGGGCGGTGCCGGCAACCTCGGTCGACTTCGAGTTGCTCGCGTAGGCCGAGCAGTCGCCCGTCGAGGGGTCGGCGATCGCATCCACCGTCGGGTAGTTCTGCGTGTGGGTGGCGGCGACGATCTGCTTGCAGCTCGCCGCTCTTGCTCGGCCGCGAGGAACTCGTCGGCCGCGTCGGAGATCGAGTTCGACGACTGCGGCGCATCCGCGGCCGCATCGGTCGCGGCCCCCGGCTCGGCGTCGGAGAGCGGCACGTCCTCGGGGAAGCAATTGACGCCGAGCTCGGCGGAGGTCTTGGTGCAGCTCGTCGATTGCGTTCGCCGCGGCGTCCCCGTACAGGAGCGCGTTCGCCTTCTCCTCGTCACCCGCCTTGGCGGCCTTGAGGATCGCGGTGTCGGCGTCGAGCAGCGCCTGGTTCGCGGCGTTGAATTCGCCCCACTTGTCAGTGAGGTCTGCGGGCGCCTGAATCGACTTCGTGTTGGCGACGTCGTCGGTCTCGAGGGCGACGCGGGTCGTGTACTCGTCGGCGAGCCCGTTGACGGAGACGCCGTAGACCGGGTAGCGCGCGAAGACGCCGTCGGCGGCCTTGCAGTAGTCGGATACGGCCGTGACGAACGCGTCGTCGCTGTCGAACGGTCCCGTCTGGACGTCAACGGCGGCGATCGTCTTCGGCACGAGGTCGCTGTCGGTATTGCCTGATTCGGTGCTGCTGCCGCACCCGGCAGCGATGATGGCGCTCGCCAGCACGGCGAGGCCGATGGCCTTCGTTCTCAAGAGGTTTCTCCCTGCTTTGTCGGACTTCCCTGCTGCGTCGCCGGGGCGGCGCGAGCGGGAAATGTACAGAGATCCGCGGCGGGTATTCCTGCCTGGATGCCGCTTGCCGTCGGTGACGGAACTTGACCCGGCCCGCCGCCTTGCGCATCCGGTCCGCCTTCTTGTCGAAGCGGGGCCCGTAGAGGTGGTTGGTGAGGCCGGCGGTAGCCGAAGCTGGTGACCGAGGTGAGGAAGCCGCCGGGGATCGTCCAGCCGCCGCCGCTCGCGCCCTCGGTCATGTCGCAGCCGATCCCGAACGGCTTCGGGCCGGGCTTCCGGTAGCCGGGATCGGAGCCGCCGTAGGGGGAGTCGCACTCCCACATGTCCAGGGTCTTGCCGCTTGTTGAACGGGTAGCCGACGGCCGTATAGGCCTTCTTCTTCTTGACGTTGATGTTGTAGGCGAAGCCCTTCGAGCCGGCGACGTCCTCAACCGTCTGCCCGTCCAGCTTCTTGAGCACGATCGCGGCGTAGTCGTAGTTGTTGCTGCCGCGCTTGGCCCACTCGCTTCTGGACCAGGACCTCGCTCGCGTTCCAGACGCCGAGCGGCGCCTGACCGCCGTCGTAGGCGGGGGCGAACTGCAGCTTGGTCGCGAAGGCGCCGCCCGGCTCCTTCACGCAGTGGCCCGCGGTGAACAGCGTGCTGTGGTTCTTGCCATGGACGACGCTGGCCGAGCATGAGTAGGCGCCGACGCCCGGGATCTTGCCGACGAGCCTGCCGTTCGTCGTCGCCGGGTAGACGGTCGGATTGCTGACCGCGTGCGAGCTGAACTTGCCGAACCCGGATGCCCCGGCGCCCGCCCGGGCGACCGCCGCGGCGACGGCGCCGCCGGCGGGAGCGTGACCCGCGATGTAGCCGGGCTTGCCCTGCGCGCCGCCGGCTTCGGCGGCGGAGCTCGAGGCGGGGGCGGCGGATCGCGGCTGGATGCGCAGCGGCAGCGGCTTCGCCCGCTCGATCGCGGCGCTGCTCACGCGCGAGCCCGCCCCGGAGCTGAGCTTGTGGACGATGATCTTCGCGCCGGCCGGCGCGGCGAGGGCGAGCGCGCCCAGCGCGACGACGGCGATCGCCGTTGCGATGCCCCAAATCCCGAGCTGCCCACCTGTCCGCGAGCCTGCTGCCCCGTGGCCCATGGCGAGCTTTGTAGCAGAGCGGTGCTCAGCGGTCGAGCCGCGGCAGGGCCGCGACCTGCGCATCGCGGCTGACGGCGCCGATCTCCTCGGGCAGCTCGGCCAGCTTCACGTTCGCGATCGGCTCCTGGCTTTCGCCGAGCGGCACGAAGAAGTCGTCGTAGTGCGTCGGCACGATCAGCGCGGGATCGAGCTTCGGCAGGATCCGCTGCCAATAGTCGTCGGTGAAGTTGCGCCCCGCGACTCCCGCGAGGAACACGTCGATGCCACCGGGCGGCGGGCGCAGCGCCTCGTCCAGCAGGTCGGCGCTGCCCTGGTGGTAGAGGCGGACGCCGCCGACCTCGATCAGGATCCCCCAGACCTGCCCGCAGCGGTAGGCGCCCGGCGCGAGCGAGTCCAGGTGATCGCAGGTGAGCTCACCGTCGAAGGGGACCTTGGCGCCGAGCAGCAGCTTCGAGTGCCGGGACGGCGTGAACGAGACCCGGAAGGGGCCGAGCTCGTAGTCCTCGTAAGGGGTCACGACCACGGCCTGCTCGCCGAGGCCGTGCAGGCGCATGAGGCGGGCGAGCGAATCGGAGCCGTACGCGAGGCAGCCGAAGCGGCGGGCGATCGCGGGCGCGTCGACGGCGTGGTCGAAGTGCGTGTGGCCGACGAGCACGCCGACCGCCGTGTGCCCCTCGCGCGGCGGGCAGTAGCGGTCGATCGAGCGTTCGGATCGGGGAGCGCGGTCCGGCGCAGCAGCAACGAGCTCAGCGGCACCCGCGACAGGTAGGGGTCGATGAACAGCTCCTGAGCGCTCGAAGGTGAGCCGGTAGCCGGAGACGCCGAGCCACTCGATCTGCAGGCCGGCCGGCAGCGCCTCGTCAAGCAACGCCGATCGCGCCTCGAGCTCGCGGCGCCGCATCGGCCGAGGCCCGGTTCGATTCGGTGCGGCTCGGCACGTTGCGGACGAGCTCGGCCAGGTGATGCAGCGGCGAGGCGATGGCTCAGCGTACCCGGCCGTACTGCAACCCGAAGACGATTTCAGGAGTAGGCTCCAGGCGCGCTCGCGGTTCCTTGCACCCTTTCCGCGGTCGCCCATATGAGCACGACTCCCCCGAAACCGCTACGGCTGCTCAGCCTGCCCGTAAGTCTCTACAACGACTTCGCGCGCTGGGCGCTCGACTCCAGCGGCGTCGCCTACGAGGAGCGCCGCCAGGCGCTGATGGTGCACGTGATCAGCTCTCGCGTGCACGGCGGCGCGGGCACGACGCCGATGCTGCTCGGCGCCGGCCGCAAGCTCGCCGACTCGACCGCGATCGCCGAGTGGGCCGACGCCCGGGCGCCCAAGGGCCACCACCTCTACCCGCGCGACGTCGAGGGATACGGCGAGGCGCGCGAATTCGTCGCCGGGCTCACAGGCGAGTTCGGCGAGGCCGACCCGCCGCATGGCCTGGGAATTCCTGCCCGACGACATCCCGACGCTGACGCGGATCTGGTCCGCCGGGGTGCCGAGCTGGCAGGCGCGGATGATCGGTCCGATGTCGAGGGCGGGCAAGCCGCTCGTCAAGCGCGCTCTCGGCCTCGACGCCAGAGCAGTTCGCCGCGGCGCCCGCGAAGGTGGCGGAGGTCTTCGATCGGATTGCCGAGCGGCTCGCCGACGGCCGCCCGTTCCTGGCCGGTGAGCACTTCGGCATCCACGACATCGCCTTCGCGGCGATGGCCTCGCCCGCGATCTGCCCGACCGACGGGATACCCGGCTCCACACTTCCAGCCC
Organism: uncultured Solirubrobacterales bacterium; assembly: GCA_963850625.1. Lineage (GTDB taxonomy): Bacteria > Actinomycetota > Thermoleophilia > Solirubrobacterales > 70-9 > CAXMST01. Next base: position 38,649 of record CAWKLZ010000006.1, on the reverse strand, counting down.
GAGGACTTCCCGCAGGTCCACGCCGACCGGATCCGCGCCTTCCGCGAACACCCCGCCGGCGCCTACGCGATGCGCATGTACGCCGAGCACCGCACCCCGGCGACGCCGGGCGCCTACGGCTGAGCCGCCGGCCGCCGCTACTCGCGTTCGACCGGGGCCAGGGTTGGTCGCTTCGGCTCGATCCCGTCGCCGGAGGAGATGCCGCGCAGCCGACGCAGGATCCACGGCGCGAGGTACCGACCCATCCAAACGAAATCGCCGGCGACGCGCACCGGCCGGGGCCTGGGGCGGTGCGGAGGCAGCGCCGCCTCCCAGTCGGGGTCGAGCTCCTCGAGGCCGAGCTCGGCGGCAGCCAAGTCGGCCATTCGCTCATGACCCGTTGAGCTCGCGTGCAGACGATCGGACGACCACAGCGCGGGGTGGACGATCCCGTCCCGCTCGAGGTCGACGAGGATCGCGCCGTTGCGTTCGGCGATCTCGCGGATCGTGGCGTTGAAGGCGGCGACCCGCGGGCGGAAGCGCGAGCTGCCGATCGTGATCGAGGCGCCGAGGTCGGGATAGTTGACGAGCAGCACCGTGGCCCCGGAGGCCCGCAGGCGGGCGACGATCGCGTCGAGATCGCTCGGCGCGCGCATCGAGATCGACCTCGCGGCGGAGGATGTCGTTGACGCCGCCGAGGACGCTTGCGAGATCCGGCTCCAGCTCCAGGGCCGGCTTTAGCTGCTCGGCCCTGATCTGCGGCAGCTTGCGCCCGCGGATCGCCAGGTTCGCGTACCGCAGCTCGGGGTTGGTCAGCGCCAGCCGCTCGGCCAGCCGGTCGGCCCACCCGCGGTAGCTGCCGTTGGGACCTGGGTCCATCAGACCCTCGGTCGTCGAGTCGCCGATGGCGACGTATCGGTGGAAGACGGTCTCCGTCACAGGCGGGTTTATCCCAAATTGGCGGTCGTTTCGTCCGCTCGTGGTGGGCGTTCCTAAAGCCCGCGCCCGCGCCGTCCGATCCGGGGCACATGGGGCCTGCACTTTCGATCGAGCCGAGGGTGATGAAACAGACGACCGAGCCACCGCTTCCCACGTTGCTCGGCGAGGCCGATGTCGCCCAGCAGTCGCTCGGGGCCGCGCTCGCCGCCCGTAGTTGCCCCGAAGTCCGCTTCCTCCACGCCCGCGCGATCCCCGGCGGCGGCCCCGAGATCGACCACCTCGCCGTCGCTCCCGGCGGCGTCTGGGTGATCGACGCGCGCCGGCATACGGGCGAGGCGCATGTCGTCGGGCGCGGTGCCGAGCAGGAGCTCTGGGTCGGCCGCGACAACCGCACCGATTTGCTCGACGGCCTCGAGCGCAAGGTCGCGCTCGTCCGTCGTGTGGTCGAGGAGTTCGCGCCCGACGTGCGCGTGTTCGGCGCCATCTGCCTGGTCGACGCCGACCTGCCGCCCTTCCGGACCTTGACCGTCCGCGGATTCCCTCTCTGCGGTGTCGACGCGATTGCGAAGCGCCTCAACGTCGCCGGCGTCGTCGACGAGCCCTGGGCCGAGCTGCTCAACGAAGAGCTCGCACGGGCGTTCCCGGCCTGCTGAGGCGGAGAGGGAGGCGACCGTGGCGGGACAGTCGATCAGGCCGCCGGGGAGGCCGAGCTGGACGACTTACGGAAGGAGCCGGCGGTGGGTGCCGCGCTCGCAGGGCGTGGCGGGTGCGTCTGCGCGCCGGCAGGCTCGGCGGCGGCGCAATCGGACTCCTTGGGAGAAGGGAGCTGATGGCGAAGAGCGCATCGCCGAGTCGCTCGAACGTCGGGTGCGCGAGGAGGTCCGCTTCCTCTGGGACCGGGCTGTGCCTGCGAGTCCCGCAAACATCGACCTGATCGCCGTCGCGCCCACGGGTATCTGGGTCGTCGACGCGAAGAACTACGCGGGCAAGGTCGAGATTCGACGGCGGAAGGGCGGCGAGCTATGGATCGCGGACCGGAACAGGACCGCGCTGATCGACGGACTCGACCGGCAGGTCGGGATCGTGCGCACGATCGTCGAGGAGTTTGCGCCCGGAGTCCCCATCATGGGGGCGCTGTGCTTCCTCGACACCGACCTACCGCTCCTGCGGGCCGCGTTCGGGATGCTCAAGGTCTCCGGCTATCCGCTCGTCTGGCGCAGGCAGATGGCCCGCAAGCTGAACGCCGACGGATCGCTCGATGAGGCCTGGATCACATACCTGACCGACGCTCTCGCCACGCGCTTCCCTGAGGATTGAGGGCCCGGCGCCCTATTCCGCCAGCCGTTGAGCCAGGCGGGAGTGGCGGCTCATCGCGTCGGTGTTGGCGAGGGCGCGGGCGGTGGCGCGGCTGTCGCCGGCGAGGATGCAGAGCTTCTGCGCGCGGGTGACGGCCGTGTAGAGGAGGTTTCGGGAGAGCAACTGCGGGGCGTGGGTCGAGTGCAGGCAGACGATCACGGCGGGGATCTCGAAGCCCTGCGCCTTGTGCACGGATGCGCAGAAGCCGCCGCGCAAGAAGCGCGCCTCGTCGTAGGGGAGGGTGAGCAGCTGGCCGAGCTCGGTCTCCAGGTACAGCAGCCGGTCGTCCTCGTCGGCGGAGTCGATCACGAACATCGTCCCGTTGGCGATCTCGAGCTCCGGCAGCGAGCGGGTGATCAGGACCTTTTCGCCGATCGAGAAGCGGCCGTCGAGGACGCGCTCGTTCGAGCCGCAGAGCTCGTCGCGGATCCGCGCGTGCAGGTTGTCGATGCCAACCGGGCCGCGGTACTGCGGCGCAAGCACCTGGACCTCGCGAACGGGGTCGAAGCCGTACTGCGCCGGGATGCGCTCGGTCGCGATCCGGACGACGTCATCGGCAAGCGCGGCGGCGCTCGACTTGCGATGGATGAAGAAGTCGCGGTCCTCCTCGGGGGTGGGCTGCGCCCGGGGCTCGGAGCCGCGGCGGATCGAGTGCGCCGCGCCGACGATCATCGAGCGCCGGGCCTGGCGGAAGACGTGGCCCAGGCGGACGGTCGGGGCGACACCCGACTCGATCAACTCGCAGAACGGTTTCCCCGGCCCGACCGGCGGCAGCTGGTCCGCGTCGCCGATCAGCACGAGGTGGGTGTCCTCGTCGATCGCCGCGATCAGGTTGCGGCAGATCTCGAGCGAGAGCATCGAGGCCTCGTCGACGACGATCAGATCGACCTCGATCGGATTCGACTCATCCCGTCCGGGGAAGTCGCCGGGGATCCACTCGAGCGCCCGGTGGATCGTCTGCGCCTCGACGCCGCCCGTCGCCTGGGTCAGCCTGCGCGCCGCGCGGCCGGTCGGCGCCAGCAGTGCCAGCTTCAGCTTGCGCGCGTCGGCGAGCTCGGCGACCTTGCGGGTGAGGTGGGTCTTGCCGGTGCCCGGACCGCCGGTGATGATCGACAGGCGGCTGGTGAAGGCGCCGGCGACGCCGTCGCTCTGCTCCGGCGTCAGCCCGTCGAGCTCGGCGGCTGCAGGCGGCTTGCTCCAGGCCGGCTTCGAGCGCGCCATCGCCGCCAGCGTTGAGGCGAGCCAGCGCTCGGACTCGTAAGTCCAGTCGCGATAGATCAGTGTCCCGTCGGCGGTCAGTCCGGGGGTCGAGGTGATGCGGCCGATCGAGGGCTCGGTCGCGGGACCCAGCAGCGTGCGCATCGCCGCGATCAGCTCACCGATCGGCAGGTGGGTGTGGCCGTTCTGCTCGGCCTCGGAGAGCGCGTGCACAGCCGCGGCCTGCTGGCGCTCGGGTGCCGATGGATCGATGCCAAGCCCGAGCGCAAAGCGGTCCGCGCTGGCGAAGCCGACGCCGTGCAGCGAGGTCAGGGAGTAGGGGTCCTCGGTGACGACTTCGACGGCGCGCTCGCCGTGCGTGCCGATGATCTCGGCCGTGTAGCGGGCGAGCCCGTGCGGGGCGAGCAGCGAGTAGAGCCGGCGTTGGCTGCGCCGCTCGACCCACGCCTCGCGCCGCCTTGGCGGCCTTCACCTCGCCGAGTCCCGGCAGCTCGCGGAAGGTCGCCTCAGGGTCGGCGTCGATCGCCTCGAAGACCGCGTCGCCGTGCAGCTCGACGAGTCGCGCCGCGCGCGAGGCGCCGATCCCGGGGATCGTCCGCAGGTAGTAGCGGGCGCCCTCGGCGCCGGCGGGATCGATCGGCTCGGCCTCGAGCGCCCGCAGTTGCAGACCATGGGTCGCGTGCTCCTCGTAGCGGCCGGCGATCCGCGCCCGCGAGCCCTCGTCGAGATGGCCGAGCGGCCCGACGACCGAGATCGGCGAGCCGTCGTGAGCGAGACCTCGACGACCGCGAAGCCACCGTCATCGGAGCTCCAGCGCACGTTTTCGACCCGCACCTCGCCCTCGAAGGGGTCGCCGGCGACGGGGTGGGGGAGGAGGGTCTCGGTGGCTCCGTCGATGCTCACGTATCGAGAGTAAGAGTTGCGGCGGCAGTGATTCGCCCCAGAGCCGGCGCCTCGTCTAGTCTGGCGGCAGGCGATGAGCGTCGGGATTGGATCAGAGCACGCGCTGCTCAAGCCGGCGCAAGGCGGCGACGAGAACGCGTTCGCGCGGCTTGTCGAGCCCTACCGGGGCGAGCTCAACGCCCACTGCTATCGGATGCTCGGCTCGCTGCAGGACGCCGAGGACGTGCTGCAGGAGACGATGCTGCGCGCCTGGAAGGCGCTGCCCGATTCGAGGGCCGCAGCTCGCTGCGCTCGTGGCTGTACACGATCGCCACCAACACCTCCCTGAATGCGATCGAGAGGCGCCCGAAGCGCTGTCGCACCCGATCGACTACGGGCCCGCGCTCGCAGGCCGACGGCGACGGTGCCCCCCGGCCGGCCGGTCGTCGAGAGGTCTGGATCGAGCCCTACCCGGACGAGATGATCGGGCTCGAGGACGGCTCGCTCGGCCCCGAAGCGCGTGTACGAGCAGCGCGAGTCGATCGAGCTCGCCTTCGTCGCGGCCCTGCAGCTGCTGCCGCCGAACCAGCGCGCCGTCCTGATCCTGCGCGAGGTGCTCGGCTACTCGGCCAAGGAGACGGCGGCGACGCTCGAGACCTCCGTCGCCTCGGTCAACAGCGCCCTGCAGCGGGCCCGCGCGACGATCGACCAGCGCCTTCCCGACGCAGACCCAGCAGGCGACCGCCCGCGAGCTCGGCGACGACGAGGTCCAGCGAGGTGATCGACGCCTACGTCGACGCCTGGGACAGCCAGGACATCGACGGCGTCGATCGGCATGCTCACCGAGGACGCCTGCTTCTCGATGCCGCCGCTCGCCACCTGGTACGGCGGCGACGGCGGGCCAGCCGGAGATGCGCGCGCTTCCTCGAGGTCGGCCCGCTCTCGGGAGCGTGGGACTGGCGCCACGTCCAGACCACCGCCAACGGCCAGCCGACGCTCGCCTTCTACGCCTGGAGCGAGGCCGAGGGGGCCTACCTCCCGTTCGCGCTCAACGTGCTCTCGATCGAGCGACCGCAAGGTCGCCGACGTCACCTGCTTCATCTGCCGCTCGACCGCGAACCCGGACCCGGAGGCCTACCTGCGCTTCCCGGAGGAGCCGGTCGACCCCGACGCCTACGAGCGCTTCTTCGGCCGCTTCGGCATGCCCGAGCGGATCGAGCGCGACTGAGCTCCGCGCCGCGCCGCCGATTAGTCGGGAGGCCGCGGCCGGTCTCAGCGACATGGAACCGGTCGTCGGTCGTTGGGGCGGCTCGGCCTGGCGGCGTCGAAGTTGGACCAGCCGGCGCAAGCGGCCTGTCGAAGTTTTCCCAGGCGGTGATTGCGCGAGCGATCACGACCGGCAACCTGTGCAGCTTCGATCACCGATTAGTTTCGGTGGCGGCAGCGGTCCCAAGGGGAAATGTCCTATCCACCCCCTGGAGCTCTCCCATGCAGACTGATTCGATGACAACCGAGATGGCCGGCGGCGGCGAGCCGCCCCGCGCCGAGCGCCATCACTGGGTCGCGCTCTACGTGCTCTGCGCGGGCATGCTGATGATCGTCCTCGACGTCACCGTCACGAACGTGGCGCTGCCGACGATCCAGGAGGACCTCGGCTTCACCCAGGCCGGCCTCGCCTGGGTCGTCAACGGCTACCTGATCACCTTCGGCGGTCTGCTGCTGCTCGCCGGCCGGCTCGGCGACCTGCTCGGCCACCGGCGCATCTTCCTCGGCGGGCTCGTGATCTTCACCCTCGCCTCGCTCGCCTGCGGCTTCTCGCAGACGCAGGAGATGCTCGTCGGCGCCCGCTTCATCCAGGGCATCGGCGGCGCCATGGCCTCGGCGGTGACGCTGGGAATGATCGTGACGATGTTCCAGCACCCCTCCGAGCAGGCGAAGGCGATCGGCGTCTACGGCTTCGTCGCCTCCGCCGGCGGCACGATCGGGCTGCTGCTCGGCGGTCTGCTCACCCAGGCGATCAGCTGGCACTGGATCTTCTTCATCAACGTCCCGATCGGGATCGCGACCGCGATCCTCGCCCGGCGGCTGATCGACGACCGGCCCGGCCTCGGCTTCGACAAGGGCGCCGACATCCCCGGCGCCGTGCTGCTGGTCACCGCGCTGATGATCGGCGTCTACACGATCGTCAAGCCCGCGGCCGAGCTCGGCTGGAGCGATCCGCAGACGCTCGGCCTCGGCGCCGTCTCGACGGCGCTGCTCGTCGCCTTCGTCGTCCGCGAGGGGCGCGTGGCCAACCCGCTCGTGCCGCTCTCGATCTTCCGCTCGCGCAACGTCTCGGGCGCCAACACGGTGCAGGCCCTGCTCGTCGCCGGCATGTTCGCGCTCTTCTTCATGGGCGCCCTGTACCTGCAGAAGGTGCTCGGCTTCGACGCGCTCAAGGTCGGCCTCGCCTTCCTGCCGACGACGCTGGTCATGGGCACGATGTCGCTGCGCTTCGCCGAGCCGCTGATGATGCGCTTCGGCCCCAAGCGGGTGCTGATGACCGGCATGGCGCTGACTGCGATCGGCCTGGCCCTGTGGGCCCGCGTGCCGGTCAACGGCGACTACTGGGTCGACCTGCTGCCGCCGCTGCTGATCATGGGCTTTGGCATCGGCGGCTGCTTCCCGTCGCTGATGTCGCTGGCGATGTCCGGCGTCACGCCCGCAGGAGGCGGGGCTCGCCTCGGGCCTGGTCAACACCTCGGCCCAGGTCGGCGGCGCGCTCGGCCTCGCCGTGCTGGCGACGCTCTCGGCGACGCGGACGGGCGATCTGCAGGCGGCCGGCGAGTCGACCGCGAGCGCGTTGACCGGCGGCTATCACCTCGCCTTCCTGATCGGCGCGGCGCTCGTCGTCGTCGCCCTGACGGTCGCCGCCTTCGTGCTCGAGGCGCCGAGCAGATGCCGGCAATGGCGGAGGCCGGCGAGGGGGAGGGCCATCCTCGCCCCGAGCCGGGCCAGCCCGAGCCGGCGCTGTCGGAGAGCTGAGCGAGCCCGGCCTCCGCTCGGGATGGCCGGCGGGCGGGCATAGAGTGCGAGCGTGATCCCCACCCGTGATCTGACGATTCGCGGCCACGTCGTCGGCCAGACGCCGAACGGGCCGCTGCTCGTCGCGATCGGCGCGGCGGCTGCCCAGCAGCGCCTCGCCGATCAAGGGGCGCGGCGGATCGCCCGCGCGGTGCACTTCGCCGCCTTCGCCTGGTGGGCGGCGCTCGAGCTCACCCGCGGCGTCAACCTGCTGCGCCGCGCCGCCGGTCTGGCGATGCTGGCGCTGGTCCTCGCTCGCGTCTGGGACGAGGGCCTCTAGAGGCCTGGGCCAAGCGGATAGGTGGCACATTTTCCCCGGTTTCCGGGGGTCGATGTGCCATCTATCGATTGATCCTGGCGCTCAGCCCCCGGCGACGCGCTCGAGCAGGTCGGCCGCCTTCTCGGTTCCGGGCGCGGCCTTCAACGGGCCGAGAGCTTCGCCAGCCGGTCGGCCAGCGCCCCGTCGGCGAGCAGGCCGTCGATCGCGCCCGCGGAGCTCCTCCGGCGCGTGCCCGTAGGTCGACAGGCGCTTGCCGAAGCCGGTCTCGTCGATGCGCTGGGCGTTGTCGTACTGGTCCCAGAAGAGCGGCAGCAGGACCATCGGCTTGCCGAAGTAGAGGCTCTCGGTGACGGTGTTGTTGCCGCCGTGGGTGATCACGAGGTCGACTTGCGGCAGCAGTGAGGTCTGCGGCAGGAACTCGGCGCCGGCCATGTTCGCGGCGCCGTCGACGTCGGCCTGGAGCTCGTCGTGCTGCGGCCCCATCGAGACGATCACCCGGTAGGGCGATTCGGCGAGCGTCGCGATCAGGTTCTTCATCAGCCCGACGTCGGCGGAGCCGAGCGAGCCGAGGCTCAGGTAGACGAGCGGCGCCTCGCCGTCGAGCTCGGCCGGCAGCTGCCAGGCCTCGTCGGTCGTCCGCACGGCCGCCTCGAGGTTCGCCCAGGTACCCGAGGCGCCGAGCGGCGTTGCGCGCCCGTAGTCGACCTCGGCCGGATACAGCGTCAGGTTCAGATAGGGGGAGGTGTGCTCGAGCTCGCGGTCGGGCAGCGGCCCGGCGCCGCGCTCGACGCAGAACTCGCTGAACGCCTTCTGCATCGGTCCGAGCGCCCGGTCGTACTCCGCCCAGTACTCCGCCCAGCCGGAGCGATCGGCGACCGGGTAGCCGGAGAAGGGAGGAGGGACGTCGGGATCCTTGACCTCGGCGGGGTTGCAGGAGACGATCCGCACCCACGGGATCCCCGAGGCGGGCAGCGCCGGGAAGCTGACGACGTTGTCCTCGACGAGGACGTCGGGCTTGACCTCCTCGATGATCTCGAGCAGCCGGTCGTCGACGTAGCGGGCGCCGTCGCAGAGCGCTTGGAAGGTCGGGCCGATGAAGCCCTCGAGCTGTTCGATCGTCGGCTTGCGGAAGACCGGGGCCGTCTCGCGGATGAAGTCCTTCCAGAACTGGCCCGGGTCCTCGGCCGCCGCCTCCTCGCCCTCGGCCGGTTCCTCCGGCGGCGTCAGCCGCATGAGCTGCTCTTCGAAGCCCTTCTCCTCGAGCGTGCCCTTGAAGGACTCCTCGGCGATGAAGACGACGCGGTGGCCGCGGCTGCGCAGGACGTTGCCGATCCCGACGCAGTTGTTCGTCGGCCCGTAGGCGCTCTCCGGGAAGAAGACGAACGTGCGCTGCCCCATCGCGCGGGAATCTATCGCCGGTGGCCTCAGCTGGGCGGGAGGCCGGACTCGTCGCAGGGCAGCTGGGCCGGCGTGTGAGCGACGTTGGCGTTGTCGAGCGTCGCCTCCATCGCCGTCGGATCGAGGCTGCCCGGGCGGTCGGCGAAAGGCGTTGCGAAGAAGGCGACGAGGAGCAGCCCTGAGACGACGATCAGCGCCACGGCGCCGGCCATCATCACCTGGCTCGACAGACGCTCGGCCGGGTCGGCGAGGAAGGAGACGTAGACGATGATCATCAAGCCGCTGGCAATCAGCACGATCCAGACGGGCAGCGGCACCGTGCCCTCCGCCTCAGAGAGCCGGTCGGCGCGGGCCCGCTCGCGATTGTTGGTCTCGTCGAAGATGTCGCCGAGCGCTTGCTGCTGAACCGGCGTGTTCACCTTCAGCCCCGCGATGCCCTTCTCGATCTGGTACTCCCAGTGGGAGACGATGAGGCTGCCGTCGCCGTCGCCCTGACGCATCAGCGGCCACTCCTGGGCGACCACGGCGCGGCCGTAACAGATCAGATCGCCGTCGATCGCTCGTCCTGCGGGCAGCAGCGCCGAGCTCCGCATCATCGTCTCGACGGCCGCGGCCTCCTCGTGCGAGGCCTCGCGGGCACGCAGGTAGCCCTGGAAGGCGAGGAAGACGACGAACGCCATCAGCACCGCGAACGGGCTGCGCACGGCGCCGAGCGCGCCGCCAGCGACCGAGCCGTCGCGGAACCACTTCTCGCCGCCGGGCGCGAAGCGGCGCATGAGCAGGATGAGGACGATCGCGCCGGCGACGGCACCGATCAGGATGAGGGCGGGGATCAGCACGGCTACTCACCGCCTCGCGTCTCGCCCGTTGTCTCGAACCCGGCCCCCAAGAAGCGCGAGCCTATCGCCGCCGACGGCCAGGGACGGTGAATGCCTTGTGAGCACCCGGCTGCGAACCGCGGACGGGTTCAGCCGGTCGGCGCGGGCTCGGGCTCGGCGCGTCCCGTGGGGCCGGGGCCGGCTGCCCGCCGATCGCGACGAAGTCGCTGCGCTTGGTCAGTGCGAAGCCGAGCACGCCGCAGATCATCACGACGATGCCGCCGATCAGCAGGATGTCGTTGAAGGCGGAGCAGAAGGCGCTCTGACCGGAGCTCACCGCCTGCTCGCGGATGTTCGGCGGCAGTTGCGCGGCGGCCTGCTGGATTGCGCCGGCCGAGACCGCGTCGGAGAAGGTGTCGCGGAACTGGGCGGGGATCGCGCCCAGGTTGCTGAGGATCTGCGACTGGAAGATCGCCCCGAGGCCGGCCACGCCGGTCGAGATGCCGATCTGGCGGAAGGTCGAGTTGATCCCCGAGGCCATTCCGGCCCGGGCGGGTTCGACGACGCCGAGCGCGACGTCGGCGATCAGCGGGTTGGTCATGCCGACCCCGATGCCGGCGACGATGAAGCCGGGCAACAGCGTCGTCCACTGATCGCCGGGCGCGACGCCGCGCATCAGCAGCAGGCCGACGCCGACGAGGATCATGCCGAGGCCCATCAGCCCCTGGATCGGGGCGCGCTGCGCGAGGTTGGCCGAGATCGGCGCGACGACGAACGAGAGGACGCTGAGTGGCAGGAAGCGGAGGCCGGCCTGGAGCGGGTCGAGGCCGATCACGTCCTGCATGTAGAGCGTGATGTAGAGGAAGAGCGCGAACATCGTCGCCGACAGTCCCCAGGCGACGATCGAGGCGCCGCCGAACGAGCGGATCTTGAACAGCGAGAGGTCGAGCATCGCGTTCTTGCGCCGCGACTCGATCACGAAGAAGGCGATCATCAGGACGAGCGCGGCGAGCAGCGAGCCGACGATCACGGCCGAGCCCCAGCCCTCGGCGTTGCCACGGATCAGGCCGAAGATGAGCGCGAAGAGGGCGAGCGAGAAGGTCGCGACACCGGCCCAGTCGATCGGGACGGCGTCGGTCGCGGCGACGTTGGCGAGCTTCGTCTGCGTGAGCACCACCGCCGCGATGCCGATCGGGATGTTGACGAAGAAGATCCACTCCCAGCCGAGTCCGTCGGTGATCAGGCCGCCGACGAGCGGGCCGATCGCGACGGCGCCGCCGACGGTCGCGCCCCAGATGCCGATCGCCTTGCCGCGCTCCTTGCCCTCGAACTCCTGCGCGATCAGCGCCAGCGCGGTCGCGAACATCGCCGCGCCGCCGACGCCCTGCAGGCCGCGGAAGACGTTGAGCACGGTGGCGCTCTGCGCGAGTCCGCAGAGCAGCGAGGCGAAGGCGAAGATCGCCAGCCCGGCGGCGAAGATCCGCCGCCGGCCGAGCCGGTCGCCGAGCGAGCCGAAGACGAGCAGGAACGAGGCGAGCGTCAGCGCGTAGGCGTCGACGACCCATTGCAGCGAGGAGAGGCTGGCGTCGAGGTTCTTCTGGATCGACGGCAGCGCGACGTTGACGATCGTGATGTCCAGCAGCAACATGAACGTCGCCACGCACACCAGGACGAGGGTCCACTGCTTCCTGCTCATTCGGATCAGGTTTGCAAATCATGAGCGTCGGCCGGCGTGACGTCCGCACGCGGCCCGGCTGCGCTTGACTTCCCGGCGCGCTCACCTACGCTGCATCAATCGGGTATCCAAAATCATCCATGCGGATGCTCAGGCGCTTAGCTGCGTCGCTCGTCCTCGTCGCCGGGCTCGGGGCCCCGGCGGTTGCGCACGCGACTCGCTCCGTCTACGTGACCAACAGCGGCACGGCTTCGACGGGGCTGGCCGCCTTCACGGGTCCGGACGGTCCGCTGACCGCGGTTGCGGGCACGCCGCTGGCGACCGGCAACGATCCCGACGGCGTCATGGTCAGCCCCGACGCGCGCCACGTCTACGTCGCGAACACGGGCGACGACTCGATCAGCCGCTACTCGATCGATGCCGGCGGCAAGCCGGCCGCACTTGGCGACACCTCGACGGGCGGCAATCAGCCGACCGGCCTCGGCTTCACGCCCGACGGCAAGTTCCTGTTCGCGACGAACCGCGACTCGACTGAGGCGGCTCCGTCGGTCTCGGCCTTCTCGGTCAACGCCTCGACGGGCGCGCTGACGCTCGTCAACGGGCTGCCGGTCGACATCGGCGTCCACGATCCGCGCGCGCCCGTCGTCTCCCCGGACGGCCGCTTCCTCTATGTCACCGCCCGCCGCGGCCCGCTTGGCCCGCCGCCCTCGAACGCCGACTCGATGATCGCTGTGCTCTCGATCGGCGCCGATGGGTCCCTGACGCCGACCGCCGGCTCGCCCTTCGACATACCTCTCCAGGTGAACGCGTTCGGGGCCTCGATCGCACCGGACGGTTCACGTCTGTTCGTCGCCGAGGCCACCACGAACAAGATCGATGTCCTCGACCTCGACCCGATCACCGGTGCACCCAGTCCGGTCGCGGGCTCCCCGTTCGCTGGGGGCGCGTCGGCCCCGACCGAGCTCTCGGTGACTCCCGACGGTACGGCGCTCTACGTCACAGAAACGTTCGGCAAGGCGGTCGAGGGGTTCACGATCAACCCGGCGACCGGGGCACTCACCCAGATCCCCGGCACGCCGCTCGTGCTCACGGGGCAGACGCACGGAGTCGCGATCACCCCGGACGGCAAGGACCTGTACGCGGCGCTGTTGAACGACCCCGGCCTCGTCGCCGGCCTCGCGATCGGCTCGATGGGCGGGCTGACGAGCGTCACCGGGAGCCCGTTCCCGACTGGAGGCACCTTCCCCAGCTTCTTCAGCGCCGCCGTGACGCCGACCCAGACGCCGGTGCCCGCCTTCAGCAGCTCCGCTGGCAAGGCCGGGACGCCGACCAGCTTCGACGCGAGCGCGACGACTGTGCCCGGCGGTTCGCCAACGTCGTTCGTCTGGGACTTCGGTGATGGCACCGCGCCCGTAGCCGCGGGCGCGAGCCGCACCCACACATATGCAGTCGACGGCACCTACACGGTCAAGCTCACCGTCACCAACGACTGTGACCCGAGCGCCGTCTTCACTGGTTCGGTCGCCTCGGTTGGCAACGCCGTCTACTGCAACGGACTGCCCCAGGCGACGGTCAGCCACCAGGTGACGATCGACTCCGTCGCCGACGGCAAGCTGAAGGCGAAGTCGACGCAGAAGCAGAAGGGCCACAAGATCCTCGTCGCCGTCAAGGTCGTCGCCGGCGAGCAGCTGACGGCTGCGCTCAAGGGCACGATCAAGCGCGGCAAGCACAGCTACAAGCTCGCGCCGAAGACGAAGACCGTCGCTGCCGGAAGCACGACGAAGCTGAAGCTCAAGCCGAAGAAGAAGAAGGCGCGGAAGAAGCTCAAGAAGGCCCTGCGCAAGGGCCACAAGGCGAAGGCCAAGGTGACGGCGACGTTCACCGACGGCGCCGGCAACGCCGCCACCGGCAAGGTCAAGGTCACGCTCAAGGGCTGAGCGGCGCCCGCCGGCCCGCCCGGCGGCGGAGCTCCTACGAGGCGGCGAAGGAATCGAACCTTCCAAGCGGTGGGCTGCACCGCCCTGCTGGCTTTGAAGGCCAGATGGGCCACCAGACCCCTGCCGCCCCATGCGGCAGTCGGCGAAGGCTATGCCCCGGCGGACGGCGCGCGGCGTGGGAGGTGGCGGTCGCCGCGGCGCACGGTGAGGCCCTCGCGGTCGAGGTGCTCGATGAGCGCCTGCGCGTACTTGCGGCTCGTCCGCAGCTCGTCGCGCAGCTCGGCAAGCGAGATCGAGCCGCGCTCGGCGGCGAGCGCGAGCCCCCGGCGCTCGAGCTCGGCCAGGGTCTCGGGCTCGAGGTAGACGTCGGGGGCGATCCGCCGCAGGTGTCCCTCGCGCTCGAGCGCGGCGAGCGCGGCGGTCGTCTCCTCGCGCCCGATGCCGAGATCGTCGGCAAGGGCCTGAACCGAACGCGGCTCGGCCCCGTCGGCGCGCAGTGCGGCGAGCGACCGGACGGCCCTCGCCTGCAGGCCGGCGGTGAGCGGCTCGGGGGCGGCGGGCGCCGGCAGCGTCGGCTGCCGCGAGCGTGATCCGGCCGGCGGCGAGCTGCGCCGTGCCTTCGGCGACGAGCGCTTGGCTCGCCTCCCTCCAGGCGGCCTCGGGAAGACGGGCGAGCGCGTAGGCGAGGCGCGGCTCGCGGCGCCACTCGGCGGGCTCCTCCGGCAGGCCGCCGGGCAGCTCCGCAAGCGCTGCGAGCAGGATCTCCCCCGCCGCGCCGGCTTCGAGCAGTTGTAGCCGCTCGGCCTCGTGTCCGGGTCCATGGCGGCGGGGATCGGGATCGATGACGATGCCCCCGCCGAGCGTGCCCGGCGGCGAGATCGAACGCAGCACGACGCGGTCGCCGGCGCGGGCGATGAGCGGCGCCTCGAGCCGCAGCTGCGCGAGCCCCTCGCCGAGCTCGACGACCCGGGCCGCCGCATCGCGGGTGCCGTGGTGGACCTGTAGCCGCCGCGGGCAGCCGCGGGCGGCGGCGCCGAGCAGCCGCACGTCGAGCCGGTAGCTCGGCGCCGGGCTCTCGGGATCGACGCTGATCACCGAGCCTCTCGGCACCTCTGCCCGGTCGATGCCGGTCAGGTTGAGCGCCGCCCGATGACCGCGGGCGGCCGCTTCGACGCGCCGGCCGTGGACCTCGATCGAGCGGATCCGGGCTGCGGCGCGGGCGGGGAGGACCGCGACTCGGGCGCCGGCCTCGAAGGCCCCGGCGGCGACGGTGCCGGTGACGACGGTGCCGGCACCCGCGATCGTGAACGAGCGGTCGACGTGCAGGACGCCGTCGGCGGGAGGCCATGGCTCGCTCGCCGCCGCCCGCCCGCTCGGTGATGACGGCCTCCGCCTCCGCCGCGATCGCTGCCCGCAGCCGCTCGATGCCCTCGCCGGTCCGGGCGCTCGTCTCGACGATCGGCCGCCCGGGCAGCAGCTCGCGTAGCTCCTCGGTGAGCAGCGCCTGCAGCTCCGCATCGACGAGATCCACCTTGTTGAGGGCGACGACGCCCCGCTCGACGCCGAGCGCTCGCAGCGCCTCCAGGTGCTCACGCGTCTGGGGCATGACGCCATCGTCCGCGGCGACGACGAGCAGGAAGAGGTCGATGCCGGTGGCGCCGGCGACCATCGTCCGTACGAGGCGCTCATGGCCGGGGACGTCGACGAGGCCAAGCCGCGCGCCGCCTGGCAGCTCGAGCTCGGCGAAGCCGAGCTCGATCGAGATCCCGCGCCGGCGCTCCTCCTCCAGGCGGTCGGTCTCGGTGCCGGTCAGCGCGGCGACGAGCCGCGTCTTCCCGTGATCGATGTGCCCCGCAGTGCCGAGCGTCAGCCCGGGCGCGGCGGCGTCCGCCTCAGGCAAGAGCGGCTCGGACCGCGTCGGCGACTGCCCGCGCCTGCCCCTCGCCGAGCAGCGTTCGCGGGTCGAGGATCAGGCGACCGTCGGCGATCCGCGCGACGACGGCCGGCGTCGCCGCCCGCAGCCGGGCGGCGAGCTCGTCGGCGCCGGCGCTGCCGGGATCCACCGAGCAAACCGGGCCGGTCAGCTCGAGCGTCGGCAGCGTGCCGCCTCCGGCCCGGCCGCTGCCTTCTGTGACTTGGGCCGCCGGGCCGATCAGCTCCGCGATGAGCTCGGCCAGGCGTCGCAGTTCGGCCTCGCCGGCGGTCAGCATCGCTGCCCCGGGCAGCGCCTCGGGGCCGCGGTCGCGACGCAGGCGCAGGGTCGCCTCGAGCGCCGCCAGTTGCAGCTTGTCGATGCGCAGCGCGCGCGCCAGCGGGTGGCTGCGGCAAGCGGCGATCGCCGCCTCGGTGCCGGCGAGGATCCCGGCCTGGGGGCCACCGAGCAGCTTGTCGGCGGAGAAGCAGGTGATCGCCGCCCCGGCGGCGAGCGAGGCGGCGACGATCGGCTCGTCGCCGATCGGCTCGAGCGCTCCCGAGCCGAGATCGTCGACGACGGGCAGGCCATGCGCGGCGCCGAGCTCGCAGAGCTCGGCGACCGGCGGGCTCTCGGTGAAGCCGACGGTGCGGAAGTTCGACTGATGCACGCGCAGCAGCGCCGCCGTGCGCTCGCCGATTGCTGCCGCGTAGTCGGCGACGCGGGTGCGGTTCGTCGTCCCGACCTCGACCAGCTCGCACCCCGACAGCGCGAGGATCTCGGGGATCCGGAAGGAGCCGCCGATCTCGACGAGCTGGTCGCGGCCGACGATCACCTCGCGCCCGGCGGCGGTCGCCGCCAGCGCCAGCATCACGGCGGCGGCGTTGTTGTTGACCGCGACCGCCGCCTCGGCGCCGGTCAGCTCGCGGAGCAGCGGCTCGACATGGTCGGAGCGGCTGCCACGCTCGCCCGCCTCGAGGTCGAGCTCGAGGTTCGAGTAGGAGGCGCCGATTGCCGCGGCGGCATCGGCGGCCTCGGGCGCGAGGGGGGCCCGGCCGAGGTTCGTGTGCAGGACGACGCCGGTCGCGTTGATCACCGGTCGCAGCGAGGCGGCGGCGAGCAGCTCCAGCTCGGCTGCGGCCGTGGCGCGCAGCGCTGCCATGTCGGTCGTGGCCTCGAGTCCGGCGAGCAGCCGCTCGCGGGCAGCGCCGATCACCGCCCGCGCGGCGGCGACGCGCTGCTCGTGCGTCCCGTCGAGCTCGCTCGCGAGCTGCTCGACCGAGGGCAGCTCGCGCAGCTCCGGGTTGCTCGCGCGCTGCGGTGTAGCGGCCATGCCCGCAGGGTATCTTCGGCCGGTGGAGCCGCTCGCCCACCCGCGCCTCACCTCGCTCGCCCACGGCGCCGGCTGCGCGTGCAAGATCCCTCGCGACCGGCTCGCCGCGGTGCTCGCCGACCTGCAACTTCCGGGCCATCCCGACCTGCTCGTCGGCTCCGACGCGGCCGACGACGCGGCGGTCTTCCGGATCAACGAGCGGCAGGCGCTCGTCCATACCGCGGACTTCTTCACCCCGATCGTCGACGATCCGCGTGACTTCGGCCGGATCGCCGCCGCCAACGCGCTCTCCGACGTCTACGCGATGGGCGGCACGCCGCTCGTCGCGATCAACCTCGTCGCCTTCCCGCTCGACGAGTTGCCGGCGGAGCTGCTTGGCGAGATCCTCGCGGGCGGCCTCGAGTCGGTCGCCGCCGCGGGCGCCGTCGTCGGCGGTGGCCATTCCATCGACGATCCCGAGCCCAAGTACGGGCTCGCCGTCAGCGGCATCGTGGATCCCGAGCGGATGCTGACCAACGCCGGCGGCCGGCCCGGCGATGCGCTCGTGCTCAGCAAGCCGCTCGGCTCGGGCCTGGCGACGACCGCGGCGAAGCGCGATCTCGCCCCGGCCGCTGTCCTCGAGGAGGCCGTCGCGGTCATGTGCGAGCTCAACGCCGCCGCCGCGCAAGCCGCCGTCGCAGGCCGGCGCCCACGCGGCCACCGACGTGACCGGCTTCGGCCTGCTCGGCCACCTGAACGAGCTCTGCCTGGCGAGCGGCGTCGGCGCCGAGCTCGAGGCGGCGGCCGTGCCGGCGATCGGCGGCGTGCTCGAGCTCGCCGCAAACGAGCGTGCGATCGCGGGCGGCAGCCGGCGCAACCGCGAGCAGGCCCAGGCCTTCGCCGGGTTCGCCGACGACGTTGCCGAGGAGCGCCGGGTATTGCTCACCGATGCGATGACTTCGGGCGGGCTGCTGATCGCGGTCGCGCCCGAGGCGGCGGCGGCGATCGAAGCGCCGGTCATCGGCCGGCTCGTCGCCGAGCACCCGGGCAGGATCGAGGTCCGGTGAGCCGCCCAACGGGCAACGATCCCACGATCGCCGCATCGCCCCGCGAGCGGCTCCGGCGAGCTCAGGCTCGCGAGCTGAGTCGCTCGCGCTGTGGGCCGACCGTGTACTCGGGGTCGGCGGCCGAGGCGAAGCCGGCCTTGTACACGCCCCAGCGCTCGCAGAATGCGCCGGCGATCAGCATGCCGGCTCCCGCGGCCGCGACCGCCCGCCGCTTCCGGCCGAGCGCCATCAGCGCCGCGCCCCCGGCGGTCAGCGCCTTCGCCGCCTTGATCGCCTTGCCCGAAGCGCCGCTCGAGTAGGGCTCGCCGACGGCGCCGAGGGAGCGCTCCATCGCCTCGCCGGCGGCGAGCTCGGCGATCGCGCCGCCGATCGCCATCCGCCGGGCGGGGCCGGCGTCGACGCCGCCGCTGAGTAGCCAGGCCGCCGCGCCGGCGCTGGCGGCGCCGCTGCCGGCGAAGACGAACGGCAGGTGCCGGCGGGCCTCGCTCCAGGCCGGGATCGCGCTGTTGGCGACGAGCACCGCCGTGTAGGTGGTCAGCGCCGGGCCGGCGACGGCGGCAGCGGGCGCGCTCGCCCGCAGCACGAACGGCGGGCCGCCGCAGGAAGGCGGCAAGCGCGGCGCCGGTGACGACGCCACCGTTCGTCGCCAGGATCCACGAGCCGACGCTCATCGGCGAGGTGATCTTGAAGACGCGCAGCATGTTGAGGAAGCGTTCGGGCCGGCCGAGGTCGGAGATCAGCAGCGCCGGGCTCGCCGTGACGCCGGCCAGCGCCAGCAACCAGGAGCGTCGAGCGAGCCGCTCGTTACCGGCCAGCTGGGCGCCGTAGGCGAGCACCGTTGCGGCGCCCGCCATGCCGCCGGTGAAGAAGTACGTCGGGATCTCCCAGGTCCAGACGGGTTCCTTGACGACGGGCCGGCCGTAGTAGCTGCGCGGCTTCTCGCGCGGGACCATCGAGCGCTCGCCCTTCATCGCCGGCCTCCGATGAAGCTGGCGGCGGCGCCGGCGACGAGCGCCGCACCGGCCAGCGCGGCGGCGCGCCAGCACTCGGCCAGGTGCCGCGTCGGCACGACCGGGTCCGGCGGCAGGCCGTAGGTCTCGGGCTCGTCGAGGAGCAGGAAGAAGGCGCCCGCGCCGCCAACGCCATCGCCGGAGTCGGCCCCGTACAGCCGGGCGCCCTCGACGCCGCGCTCCTGCAGGGCCTCGACCCGCTCGCCCGCTCGGCGGCGCAGCACCTCGAGCTCGCCGAACTGGATCGACTCGGTCGGGCAGGCCTGTGCGCAGGCGGGGGTCATGTCGTCCTGCAGGCGGTCGTAACAGAGCGTGCACTTCCACACGCGCCCGTCGTCGGGACGCTGGTCGAGGACGCCGAACGGGCAGGCGACGATGCAGTAGCCGCAGCCGTTGCAGATGTCCTCCTGGACGACGACGGTGCCGTGCTCGGTGCGGAAGATCGATCCCGTCGGGCAGCCGTCCAGGCAGCCCGCCTCGGTGCAGTGCTTGCAGACGTCGGAGCTCATCAGCCAGCGGAAGCCGTCGTCGTCGCTGTGCGTCGGCAGCCCTTCCTCGACGAGCTGCTGGCGCGAGGCCTCCTCGACCCACGAGTCCGGGCGCCGCGTCGGCGACGCCACCGACCTCGACGCGCTGCTCGATGAAGGCGACGTGGCGCCAGCGGTTGGCGCCGAGGCCGACGCTGTTGTCGTAGGAGGTGCCGGTCAGGCCCTCGTTTTCGACCGGCACGTCGTTCCACTCCTTGCAGGCGACCTCGCAGGCCTTGCAGCCGATGCAGACGCTCGTGTCGGTGAAGAAGCCGACGCGCGGCTCAGCGGCTTCCGCCTTCGTCGTCTCGGCCATCAGCTCTCCTGCGACCCGGCCCGCTCGCGGTAGCGGGCGACGAACTCGGGCAACTCCGGGCCGCGCGGGCGCCGGCCGGGGACGATGTCGCAGGTCGCCGCCTTGGCCTCCTGGATGTGGACGTTGGGGTCGAGCGCGATCGAGAACAGGTCGTTGGCCGAGTCGCCCTTGTTGGCGCCGCGGAAGCCCCAGTGGTAGGGGAGGCCGACCTGGTGGACGACGCGGCCCTGCACGCGCAGGGGCCGCAGTCGCTCGGTGACGATCACGCGCGCCTCGATCGCCGCCCGCGAGGTGACGATCGTCGCCCAGCCGCCGTGCTCGAGCGAGCGCTCGCCGGCGAGCTCGGGGCTGACCTCGCAGAACATCTCCGGTTGCAGCTCGTTGAGCCGGCCGACGGTGCGGGTCATGGCGCCGGCGGTGTGATGCTCGGTCAGCCGGTAGCTGGTGACGACGAACGGGAAGACGTCGGCGCCGGCCTCGTCGGCGGTCGGGTTGTACGCGTTCTCGGGCCGCGGGAACTGCTCGCGGCCGGGGTTCGACTGCTGCTCATAAAGCGCGTTGGCGAACGGCGACTCGTGCGGCTCGTAGTGGGTCGGGAAGGGCCCGTCGGTGAGCCCCGAGGGGACGAAGAGCCAGCCGCGGCCGTCCGACTGCATGATGAACGGCTCGTCGCCGCGCAGCGCGTCCTCGGCCTTGGCGTCCTCGTCGGGGACGTAGTCGGGTGCCTTCGTCGCCTTGAAGTCGGGCACGTCCTCGCCCGTCCACTGCTCTTCGTCGGCGTCCCACCAGACGTACTTCTTGCGCTCCGACCAGGGCTTGCCGTCGGGATCGGCGGAGGCGCGGTTGTAGAGGATCCGGCGGTTCGCCGGCCACGCCCAGGCCCATTCGGGAGCGACCCAGCTCTGCTCGGAGCCGGGCTTGCGGCGGGCCGTCTGGTTCGTCTCGTCCGCGTAGCAGCCGCTGTAGATCCAGCAGCCGCAGGCGGTCGAGCCGTCGGCCTTGAGCTCGGTGTAGCCGGGCAGCGCCTCGTCCTTTTCGAGGTCGACGCCGCCGACCTCGCGCAGCACCGCCTCGGCGCTCGGGTCGTCGTAGGGACCCTCGGTCGGGTACTCCCAGGTCAGCTTCAGGATCGGGCGGTCCCGCTTCTTGCGCGAGCCGGCGAGCTTCTCGCGGATCTTGCGGCCGAGGTGGTAGGTGAACCACAGATCCGAGCGGCAGTCGCCCTGCGGCTCGACCGCCTTGTGATGCCACTGCAGCAGCCGCTGGGTGTTGGTGAAGCTGCCGTCCTTCTCGACGTGCGCCGCGGCGGGCAGCATGAAGATCTCGGTGCCGATCTCCTCGGTGACGAGCTCACCCGACTCGATCTCGGGACCGTCGTGCCAGAAGGCCGCGCTCTCGATCTCCTGGAAGTCGCGGACGACGAGCCACTTCAGGTTGGCGAGCGCGAGCCGATGCAGGCGCGAGTTCGCGTTGCCGACGGCCGGGTTCTCGCCGAACAGGAAGTAGCCCTCGAGCTTGCCGTCGAGCATGTCGAGCGCCGACTGGTAGGCGGAGTGGCTGCCGTCGATGCGGGGCACGTAGTCGAAGCAGTACTCGTTCTCCGCGGTCGCCGCATCGCCCCACCAGGCCTTCAGCAGGCTGACCATGTAGGCGTCCATGTGGCCCCAGTAGCCGGTCTCCGCAGAGTTCATCTCGAGGTAGTCGTCGAGGTGCTGATGCGCGTGCGGGTGCGGCATCGGGATGTAGCCGGGGAGGATGTTGTAGAGCGTCGGGATGTCGGTCGAGCCCTGGATCGAGGCGTGCCCGCGCAGCGCCAGGATGCCGCCGCCGGGGCGGCCGATGTTGCCGAGCAGGAGCTGGATGATCGCCGCCGTGCGGATGTACTGGACGCCGACCGTGTGCTGGGTCCAGCCGACCGCGTAACAGAAGGCGCTCGTCCGCTCGCGGCCCGAGTTCTGCACGAGCGCCTCGGCGACCTCGAGGAAGGTCTCCTCCGGGACGCCGCAGATCTCGGCGACCTTCGCCGGCGTGTAGCGGCTGAAGTGCCGCTTCAGCAGCTGGAAGACGCAGCGCGGATCCTCGAGCTCCATGTCGAAGTGCGGCGGGTTGCCGTGCTCCATCTTGCCGCCCTGCGCGTAGTGGGCGCCCTCGCCGAAGACCGCCCCCTCCTCGCGCTTGCCGCCGGAGGCGAAGACCTCCATGTCCTTGTACTGCCAGGTCTCGATGTCGTAGGAGCCCGACTCCGGATCCCAGCCGCTGAACATGCCGGCGAGATCCTCGGTGTCGACGAACTCGTCGCTGACGATCGTCGCCGCGTTCGTGTAGTGCTTGACGTAGTCGCGGAACTCGTGACCGCCCTCGAGGATGTAGTTGACGATCCCGCCGAGGAAGGCGATGTCGCTGCCGGCGCGCAGCGGCACGTGCGTGTCGGCGACCGCCGACGTGCGGGTGAAGCGCGGGTCGACGTGGATGATCTTCGCGCCGCGCTCCTTCGCCTCCATCACCCACTGGAAACCGACCGGGTGGCACTCGGCCATGTTCGAGCCCTGGATGACTATGCAGTCGGAGTTCTGCAGGTCCTGCTGGAAGGTGGTGGCGCCACCCCTACCGAGCGACGTCCCCAGACTGGGGACGGTGGAGGAGTGTCATATTCGCGCCTGGTTTTCGATCTGGACGATGCCGAGGGCGCTGAACAGCTTCTTGATCAGGTAGTTCTCCTCGTTGTCCAGCGTTGCGCCGCCGAGGCTGCCGATCCCCATCGTCCGGTGCAGCGTGCCGCCCTCATCGGTCTCGTCCTGCCAGCCGGACTCGCGACTGGCGATCACCCGGTCGGCGATCATGTCCATCGCCTCCTCGAGGTCGAGCTCCTGCCACTCGGTCGCGTGCGGCGGCCGGTACTTGACCTTGTACTCGCGCGAGGGGCTCTGCACGAGCGAGCGCGAGGCCGCGCCCTTCGGGCACAGGCGCCCGCGCGAGATCGGGCTGTCGGGATCGCCCTCGATCTGGGTGACCTCGCCGTCCTTGACGTAGACGCGCTGCCCGCAGCCGACCGCGCAGAACGGGCAGATCGACTTGACGACGTCGTCGGCCTCGGCCGTGCGGGGCCGCAGCGAGGCGGACCGGGCGGACCGGGCGGCGATCCCGCGCCCCGTCGGATCCCCATCGCGCAGCTGGCGCAGGAGTGGGAGCGAGGTCGGGTCGAGCTTCGGGCTCAAGGCCTACGGAGCGTACCCCGAGGCGGGGCCCGCAAACCGTCAGGACCCTGATGACCTCGCCCGCCCGGCGGGCACTCGCCGACCGCCGAGCGCTGAAAAACGCAACGCGACGACGCGAAATCGAGCGCTCGGCCAGGCCGGCGGCGACGGGCGGCGGCGCTAGAGCGCCAGCGCCCGCTCGACGATCGCCGCGCCATCGACCCCCGCTGGCAGCGTCCCGAAGGCCTTGTGCGGGCGCTCGGGATCGAGCCGGCCGGCGCAGAAGGCGTCGGCGACTGCGGGCGGTGAGTGGCGGACCAGCTGGCCCGCCTGCAGGGCCAGGGCGAGCTCCTCGCAGAGCGCCCGGGCCTGCCACTGCGCGAGCTCGGGGTCCGTGCAGGAGCGGGCCTCGTCGAGGGTCCCGAGCGCCCGGTCGAGGTGGGCGTCCAGTCGGGCATCGGCGCCGCGCGCCAGCTCGAGCTCGACGACGAGGGCCTCCGCCCCCTCGGGCTCGCGGGCGAGAGCGCGCAAGACGTCGAGCGCCATCACGTTGCCGGATCCCTCCCAAACTGTGCCGATCTGGATGTCGCGGTAGAACTGGGCGACGGGCGACTCGGCGGTCTCGATGTAGCCGTTGCCGCCGAGGCACTCGAGCGCCTCCGCCGCGAACGGGGCGCCGCGCTTACAGATCCACATCTTCGACAGGGCCAGGGCCAGTCGGCCGAAGGTGCGGTCGCCCTCGTCGTAGGCGCGGGTCACGCGCAGCGCCAGCGACATCGCCGCCTCGCTCTCGATCGCCAGGTCGGCGAGCACGTTGACCATCGCCGGCTGGGAGGCGAGCGGGCGGCCGAAGGCGCTGCGGCCACGGCAGTGCCAGATCGCCTCGCCGAGCAGGCGCCGCATCATCCCCGCCTCGCCGAGCATCGTGTCGAGCCGCGTCCACGTGATCTGCTCGACCATGACCGCGGTGCCGCGCCCCTCCTCGCCGAGGATCCGGGCCGGCAGGTGGTCGTACTCGACCTCGCTCGAGGCAAGGCAGCGGCCACCGAGCTTGTCCTTGAGGCGCTCGATCCGGAAGCCCTCGTGCGGCCGCTCGGCGACGAAGCAGGTGATCCCGCCGGGCGCTTGCGCGAGCGTGAGGAACATGTCGAAGACGGGGTGCGTGCAGAACCACTTGTGCCCGGTGAGCTCGTAGGCGTCACCGCCGATCGGCTCGGCGACGGTCGAGTTCGCGCGCAGGTCGCTACCGCCCTGCTTCTCGGTCATCACCATCCCCGCCTGCGCGAAGCGGTCGAAGTCGGGCAGCGTGAGGCGTCGCTCCCAGGCCTCCGTCAGCGGCCCGCCGCCGCCCTCGCCGGCGCGCAGCGTCGGCGTCGCGGCGTAGTTGATCGACATCGGGCAGCAGGGCCCGGTGTCGAGCTCGTTCATCAGGTAGAAGAGCCCGGCGCGGACGACGTGGGCGCCGGGCTGGGGATCGCGCCACGGCAGCGAGTTGACCTCGCGCTCGACGCCGAGCCGCAGCATCCACAGCATCGAGGGGTCGTACTCCACCTCGTCGATGCGCCGGCCGAAGCGGTCGTGCTGGTGCAGGATCGGCTTGTTGCGCTGCGCCCGGCGGCGATGGGAGTCCGCCTCCTCGGAGGCGACGACGGCGCCGAAGTCGCGCAGCCTGTCCTCGCCCCAGGAGCCGCCCTCGCGGGCGACGGCCTCGCGCAGGGCCGGGTCCGCCTGCCAGGCGTTGTAGCCGAGGAAGGGGGTGAGGACGTTGCTGACCTCGTGCGTGGAGCGGGGACGCTCGATCGTGCTCATGGCTGCTCCTCTGGGGATCGCGTGTGGACGGCGCCGGTGACGAAGTCGGTGAGCGAGGCGACGAGCGCGTCGGCGGGCCCCTCGTGGCGCAGCGGGCCGAGCAGCGCCTCCTGCAGGGCGCCGACGATCGCCGCAGCGAGCAGCGGCGAGTCGGCGGCGGGCCAGGCGCCGGCCTCGGCGCCCTCGTCGAGCAGCCCCGCGAACAGGTCGCGGTAAGCGCGCTTGCTCTGCAGGCGCGCCTCGTCGATCTCGGGCCCGACCGGCTCGCCCATCAGCGACCAGGCGAGTTGCGGGGCCGCCAGCGCCCGCCGCGAGAAGGCCTCGACGCAGGCGGCGAGCCGCTCCTCAGGTGGCCGGTCGCGGTCGGCGGCGATCGCGGCGATCAGCTCGCGCTCGCCGTCCGCAGCCTCGCGGAAGACCTCGGTGAGCAGCTCCGCGTGCGAGTCGAAGTGGCGGTACAGCGCGCCCGTCGAGAGCCCGGCGCGGCGGGCGATCTCGGCGACGCTGGCCGCGGCGTAGCCGTCGGCGGCGACAAGCTCGCGGGTCGTCGCGAGCAGCGTCTGGCGCGTGCCGGTGGGCCGGGCGGGAGCGGTCGGCGCCGCATCGCTCGGGACCGCCATGTGAACAGTGAATCACAGTTCACAGCCGCTTGCAGGCGCCGGCCGTCCGCCGTCGCCCGGCCGGCCCCGGCCGGGCGAACGTCCCGCAACCCGGCCCATAGCAACGGATGGTGGACGTTCGGCGCGTTCAGCTGCGGCTGGCGGCGACCGTTGCGCCGGCGACGCCCGCCGCCGTTGCGGCGAGCGCCGGTGGCCAGCGCCCGCCGGTGGCGCGAGGCCCACCACATCAGCGAGTGCGAGTGCGCGTCGTCGCTGAAGCGGCCGCGGGCGCCGGGGTCGCCGCCGTGCGGGGAGAAGAGGTTGCCGTCGGAGTTCTTCGGCGTCGGTGGCGCGTCGGTCTGCTGGCCCTTGACGGCGGTCTTCGCCAGGTAGAACTCGGCGAGCCAGGGGGCGAGCCGGTTGCCGATGATCGTGTAGGCGGTCGGGATCCCGACCCAGACCTCGCGGCGGCGGTGGTGGGCGGCCCAGTGGACGGCGTCGGCGGCGACCTCGGGCTCGTAGATCGGCGGCACCGGCATCGGGTGCTGCGGCATCTTCGAGCGGCAGTGGTCGAACTGCGGCGTGTTGACGCCGGGCAGCTGGACCATCGATACGTGGACCTTCGAGCCCTTCGCGCGGATCTCCGTGCGCAGCGACTCGACGAAGCCCTTGATCGCGTGCTTGGCGCCGCAATACGGCGACTGCAGCGGAATGCCGCGGTAGGCCATTGCCGAGCCGACCTGCACGATCGTGCCGCGGTCGCGCGGCTGCATCCGCTTGAAGGCGGCCTTCGTGCCCCAGACGGTGCCGAGGTAGGTGACGTCGTTCGCCCGCTTGAACTCCTCGGGCTCGATCTCGTCGAACCAGGAGAAGACCGTGGTCATCGAGTTGTTCACCCAGATGTCGATCGGCCCGTAGGCCTTCTCGACCGCGTCCGCGGCAGCGTCGACCGCTTCGGCGTCGGCGACGTCGGTGGGCAGCACAGCGCCTCGCCGCCGGCCTCCTCGATCTCGGCCTTGGCGGCCTCGAGCGAGTCCTCGTTGCGGCCGACCAGGCCGACCTTCGCGCCCGGGCCGGCGAAGCGCCGCGCGATTGCGCGGCCGATGC
Source organism: uncultured Solirubrobacterales bacterium (assembly GCA_963850625.1). Classification (GTDB taxonomy): domain Bacteria; phylum Actinomycetota; class Thermoleophilia; order Solirubrobacterales; family 70-9; genus CAXMST01. The sequence continues at coordinate 12,251 of CAWKLZ010000006.1, read as the reverse complement.
CCGATCCGGGTCCGGTGATGACGACGACTTCAGGAGTGGAACCGTTGTTTGCCATGAAGTCCGATTACCCCCTTGGATGCGGCCGATAACGCCGTCCGTCCGCGATCTGACGAAACGACGCTCCGGTGGCTTCGCGCAGCACGACGGCGGGTAATCCCTGCGTAGATGTCCGCGCCCACGAGAGTCGACGGCTTCGCGCCGATCGCCGACTACGGCGTGATCGGCAACGAGCGCACTGCCGCGCTCGTCGGGCTCGACGGTTCGATCGACTTCCTCTGCCTGCCGCGCTTCGACTCCGAGGGGGTCTTCGCGGCGGCGCTCGATCCGGACCGCGGCGGCTCCTTCAGCCTCGAGCCCACGTTCCCTACGAGTCCTGGCACCGCTACCGCCCGGGCACGAACGTGCTCGAGACGACGTTCGAGACGGCACAGGGCGAGGTCCGGCTTATCGACGCTCTCTCGATCCCGCTCACTGGCCCGCCGAATGGGAGGAGCTGATCCGCAAGGTCGAATGGGTCGACGGCAAGGTCCCGATGCGCTGGCGCGTCGATCCACGCTTCGGCTGGGGGCAGCGGCGCGGCACGATCGATCGCCGCGCCGGGGCCCACGCGATCCGCGATGGAGATCTCGAGCTGATGGTCCGCAGCTGGCACGCGGGTGAGCCGGCGCCCGACGGCGGCGCGCTCGCCGCCGAGTTCGTCGTCGAGGAGGGCACCGATCCGCTGCTCGTCCTCGCCGCCCACGAGGACCAGCCCTGGCTCCTCTCCGACAGGAGTCGGTCGAGAACCGCCTGCAGGAGACCTGCGAGTACTGGCGCCGCTGGCTGCAGGACGGTAACTACGACGGCCCCTGGCAGGGCCTGGTCGAGCGCAGCGCGCTGGCTCTCGCGATGCTCGTGCACGCGCCGAGCGGCGCGATGATGGCCGCGGTGACCACTTCGCTGCCGGAGGCGCTCGGCGGCAAGCGTAACTTCGACTACCGCTACTGCTGGCTCCGCGACACTGCCTTCTCGCTGGAGGCGATCCAGCAGTTCGGCCGGGTCGACCAGGTCCACGCGACGCTCACCTGGATGTTGCGGGCGATCGCGTCCACGAACCCGAACCTGCAGCCGTTCTACGGGATCGACGGCTCCCGCACAACGACCAGCACGAGCTGCCGCTCGCCGGCTATCGCGGCTCCGCCCCGGTCCGCTCCGGCAACGACGCCGAGGATCAGCTGCAGCTCGGCAACTTCGGCGACCTGCTGCAGGCTGCGGGATGTTCGTCGCCGGCGGCCACTCGCTCGGCCCGATCGCTGCCGATCGACTCGTGCGGGCGCTCGAGTTCCTCGTCGAGGTCTGGCCGCACGAGGATTCGAGCATCTGGGAGCTGCCCGACGCGACGTCTCTACACGCAGGGCAAGCTTGCCTCGTGGATCGCCTTCGACCGCGGCATCTGGCTCGCCGAGAAGGGTGAGCTCGAACCCGGCGATGAGCGCCTCGAGCGCTGGCGGAGGGCGCGTGATCGAGATCGCCGCTTACATCGATGAGCGCTGCTGGTCGGAGAAGCGGCAGACCTACACGCGGTGCGCCGACGACGAGAGCGAGCTCGATGCCTCCGTCCTGCTGCTGGCCCGCTGCGGCTTCCGCGAGGGGCGGGAGCATCGGCTGCGAAGCACGATCGACGCGATCGAGACCGAGCTCGGCGCGGGGGAGGGGCTCCTCTACCGCTACAGCGGCCAGCGCGACGCCGAGGGCGCCTTCGTCGCCTGTTCGTTCTGGCTCGTCGAGGCGCTCGTGGCCGTCGGCGAGGGCGACAGAGCGGCGCAGGTGATGGACGCGAGCTCGTTGCCCACTGCAGCGATCTCGGCCTGCTCTCGGAGGAGATCGATCCGGAGAGCGGTGAGTTCCTCGGCAACCTGCCACAGGGGCTCAGCCACCTGGCCCTGATCAACGCCGCCTATGCGCTCGTGGGCCAGGAGATCGGCACGTTCTTCGAGGAGGACGAGCCGCCGCGGGAGGAGATCGGGAGGAGCTGCTCAGATCTGGCGCCTGACGCCGGCCTCGTGCTCGATGCCGCGGATCTGCTCGTCGAAGTCACCGTGCATCGCGAGCCGGCCGCTGCCGTGACGCAGCAGCGGTAGCACGGTCCGGTGCCGCATCGACTCGAGCTCGAAGGCGAGCGCGGTGTAGAGGCTGAGCAGCATGACGAAGATCCCGAGCCCGCCCGCGACGCGCTCGACCCAGAGCGTCCCGGTGAGGGCGTAGACGGCGGCGACCGCGAAGCGCACGCCGGTTGCGGCGAGCACCGCGAACATCGCCCGGTTCGACAGCCACGCGTTCGCAAGCGGCACGACGAGCGAGATCGAGACCGCGATGAGCGCGACGCCGAGGACCTGGTCGCTCGGGTTGGGCAGCACGTTGTCGACGCCGGTCGCAAGCCAGGCGCCGCTGGTCAGCGCCGAGCCCGTGCCGGCCACGGGATCGCGGGCGAGGAAGCCGAGGATCGCGGCGATCAGCTGGAAGGGGAAGACGAGGCCGAGCAGGATGAGGCCAAGCTGGAGCGAGTCGGCGGAGCCGTGCCGAGCCAGCCGAGCTCCTGCGCGGCGACGAGGAAGCTGCCGGTCGCGAGCGCGGTGAGCGCCAGCGGCAGCGGCACCCCGATCGGCCGCAGGACGATCCGCACACGGTCGGCCGCTTCGCCTGCCACCGGTGTTTGCTGGCGGTCTCTCTCTCCATCGCTACACCCGCCTACGAGTCACGCTCGCGCCGCTCCCGCTCCGCATCGACCGCGCCAGCCGCAGCGGGAACATCCCGAACAGCGGCGCGCGGCGGCCGATGTCGTCGCTGTCCTCGCGATCGAAGGCGCGGGCGTAGCGGGCTGCGTCCGCGGCGCTCGCGTAGGTCTTCTCGCCGCCGGCGCCGCAGCCACGCTCGCAGCGCCAGCGCATCGTCGCGCCCTCGCTCGAGAAGCGCATCCGATGGCCGATCAGCCGACAGCTGAGCACGTCAGTCGTCTACCCGGACCTGGGGCCGCGCGAACTCATACGTATGTCCGATTCGTGACGGGGCCGCGATTTGCGAGCCGGATCAGCGGGTACCTGCCGGGCGGAAACGAGCGGCAGGAGGTGTAGAGCTGATGGAGAGCAGCGTCGTCGAGGACACAATCGAGACCGACGTACCGGCACGCCTCGACCGCCTGCCGTGGTCGAAGTTCCACTGGCTCGTGGTGATCGGACTCGGCACCGTCTGGATCCTTGACGGCCTCGAGGTGACGCTCGTCGGCAGCGTCGCCGGCCGGCTCACCGAGAAGGGCAGCGGCATCGTCATCAACGCCGGGCAGATCGGCACCGCTGCGGCGTTCTACGTTGCCGGCGCCTGCCTGGGCGCGCTTTTCTTCGGTCAGCTCACCGACCGCTTCGGCCGCAAGAAGCTCTTCATGATCAGCCTTGGCCTCTACCTCGTGGCGACCACGGCGACGGCCTTCGCCTTTGCTCCCTGGTACTTCTTCGCCGCCCGCTTCCTCACCGGCGCCGGGATCGGTGGCGAGTACGCGGCGATCAACTCCGCGATCGACGAGCTGATTCCCGCCCGCGTCCGGGGACGGGTCGATCTGATCATCAACGGCAGCTACTGGGTCGGCGCCGCGGCCGGTTCGGTTCTTGCGCTGCTCTTCCTCGACAAGAGCATCTTCGCCGCCGATCTCGGTTGGCGCCTCGCCTTCGGCACGGGCGTCGTCCTCGGCTTCTTCATCCTCCTCGTCCGCCGCAACGTCCCCGAGAGCCCGCGCTGGCTCTTCATCCACGGCCGCCAGGAGGAGGCCGAGAAGGTCGTCGACGGGATCGAGGAGGAGGTCGCGCGAGGAGACCGATCAGGAGCTCGAGGAGACGGACGAGACGATCGAGGTGCGCCAGCGGGAGCGGATCCCGTTCCGGACGATCGCCCGCACGGCCTTCAAGACGTATCCGAAGCGCAGCGTGCTCGGCCTCGCCCTGTTCCTCGGCCAGGCCTTCATCTACAACGCGATCACCTTCGATCTGGGCACGCTGATCAGCGAGTTCTTCAACATCGGCTCGGCCAAGGTGCCGCTCTACTTCGCGCTCTTCGCCGTCGGCAACTTCGCCGGCCCGATGCTGCTCGGTCGGCTCTTCGACACCGTCGGCCGCAAGCCGATGATCGCCTTCTCCTACCTGGGCGCGGCGGCGATGATGCTGCTCACCGCGATCCTCTTCAAGAACGACGTGCTCGGGATCTGGGGCTTCATGGCGCTGATCGGGATCACCTTCTTCCTCGCCTCCTCGGGCGCCAGCGCGGCCTATCTGACCGTCAGCGAGATCTTCCCGATGGAGACGCGGGCGCTCGCGATCGCCTTCTTCTACGCGGTTGGCACCGCCGCCGGCGGGATCAGCGGGCCGCTGCTCTTCGGCCATCTGATCGGCTCCGGCGAGGCCTCCCAGGTGGCGATCGGCTTCTACATCGGCGCCGCGACGATGGCGATTGGCGGCATCGCCGAGCTCGCCTTCGGGGTCAAGGCCGAAAAGGCGGCGCTCGAGGCCGTGGCCAAGCCACTCACCGCCGAGGAGGCGGAGGAGGGCGAGGGCGAGGAGCCCTCGAAGGAGGAGGAGCCCTCGGCGGAGAAGCCCGCAGCGCGGGGCCGCCCGAGCCGGCGATCGCCGCCGCCCGCCGGCGCGAGCGGATCGCCGAGCACGCCCGCCGCGAGAGCACCGGCTGGCGCCGCTACCGCCCCGGCCCAGGGCTGACCTGGGGCTCGCCGGGCATGGCGACTTCGGTGCCGGTCCCGGCCCAGCAGCTCGACCGCGAGATCGAGATCATCGAGCGCGCGCTCGAGGACCAGGGCCCGGTACCGCGCGACCGGCTCGCCGAGCTCGTCGGCGCCCGCTTCTGGGGTCCGGGGGTCTTCGGGCGAGCGCTGCGCGAGGCCGTTGTCTCCGGCGAGGTTGCCCGGGTCTCCCGCCGTGGCTACGCCCTGCCCAAGTCGGGTGGAGGCAGCGCGCAGAACCGTTGATCACCCGCCGCGAGATCCCCACGTTTGAAATCCGCGAAAGTGGGGAAGCCCCCGAAGCAGGAGCAAGCTATTTCGTGGGGGTAATCAAATACAGGGGAACAGACAACCGATAATCGACGCGGATCGGGCGCTCGCACGGATTGCGCAGGCCCGTGGATGGCTCGGCGCGGCCGACGTCACGGGCGTGCCGGTCGAGGTGCCGCGCGGCCCGATCGATCCGCACGACCTCAACGACGGTGCGGTCGGCTACCTCGTCACGGCCGGGCTCATCGCCCGCACCGTCCGGATCCCGACGGCGTCCAGCCTCGAGCTGATCTCACCTGGAGATCTGATCCAGCCGGGCACGGTCGAGCCGCCGTCCTTCGCGACTACCTCCTGGGCAGCGCTCGAGCCGAGCAGGGTGCTGAAGCTCGACGAGCAGACCGCGGCCGGCCTCGGCCGCCAGCCGGAGATGCTCGCCGAGATCATGCGCAGCGGCGTCCGCCGCGCGCACACGCTCACGGTCAGCGCCGCGATCGAGAGCATCGTCGGCGTCGAGAACCGGCTGCTGATGGCGATGTGGCACCTCGCCGAGCACTACGGCACCGTGACCAGCGACGGCGTCGAGATGCCGCTCCGCCTTACCCACGAGCTCTTCGCCGTGCTGATCGGCTCGCGCCGCCCGTCGGTGACTGCGGCGCTCTCCTCGCTCGTCGACCAGGGTCTGATCACCCGCCGGCAGGATCGCTCGTGGCTGCTCAAGGGGGAGCCGCCGACGAGGTGACGCGCTCGCGTCCGGGTCAGCTTGCGTCCCGGGCCTCGTGCAGATCGGCTGCGGCGAACGCCGTCGCCGTGACCCCGTTGGTGAGCGCGAGGCGCCTGTGGCGGCGGTCGACTCCGGCGAAGGCGAAGGCGGTCAGCGCGTGGATCGCGTCGATCACGAACGAGACGAGGATCCAGTTGCGGCCGCGGCGGCGGCCGATCAGCTCGTCGACCCGCTCGGGTGGGCGGGCGAGGACGCCGCGGCCGTCGCCGGTGAGCACGACCGGGCGCTCGATCAGGCGCGGGTTGGCGCTCATCAGCCGGATCCACTCCTCACGATTGGCGTCATCGCGGGGGAGCTCGTCGAGGCCGAGCTCGCCGATCAGCTCCGCCTCCCGCTTGCGCAGCAGATCCCACGGGCCGATGCCGAGGATCTCGAGCGTCTCGGCGATCTCGGCCGGGCTCGGCGGATCGTCGAGGTAGCGGTGGACGGTCGGCCGAAGCCCGCGGCCTCGATCCGAGCGAGCACCTTGCGCGAGGTCGTGCACTTCGGGTTGTGCCAGATCGCGATCTCCATCGGCGACGAACGTATCGCGCCGCAGCGGCGAGCGGCGTTCAGCCCGGACGGTCAGCGCTGAGCCGGCTTGTGCTTCTTCTTGGGCCGGCAGCGGAAGGACTGCTGCGCCTGCGCGGCGACTCGCGGTCTGGCTGCCGGCGAAGTGGCCGTGATCCGGCAGGTGCGGCCGTTGGGCGCATCGAGCTTCTTCGTGAAGGCGCCCATCGCGTCGGCCGCGACCTTGGCATGCGCGACGGTGTGGAACCCGTGCCGCGTCTTCTTCGCCAGGACGAGCTTCACCTTTCGCTTTCCCGTCACGGGCGTCAGCGTGCCGTGCACCTTGATGTGCTTGCCGCGCGCCTTTGCCTCGACGCTGAGCGAGCTCGGCGCGAGCGGCAGCAGCGCCACGCTGGCGGCCTTGCTCAGGGCGCCGAGGTTGTCCTCGGCGACGACCGAGACCGTGCGGGCGCCGCCGGTCGCGTAGTCGTGGGTGACCTCCGGCGAGCTCGTGATCTCGGTGTTGCCGTCGCCGAAGAGCCAGTGATAGGCGGTCAGGTGGCGTCCTGCGAGCGGCGTCGCCGAGCCCGACGCGTCGAGGCTCGCATGCAGTCCGTCAACTGCACCCGTCACCGCTGCCCTCGGACAGCCGCCCACCGTCAGCGACTGCGGCAGCGCCACCGTGCGCGCGTCGATCGAGGTGATCCTCGCCGACCCGGTGTCGGTGCCGCAGCGGCGCGGCATCGCCAACACGGTCACCGGCGCGTCCAGTGGTGAGCCACCGTCGATGGCGCCCGCCTGACCGTTTAGGTGCAGCCCGAGGGTGACGAGCGAATAGTCGGCGGAACTCGACGACACGGACGTTGAGCCGTGCAGCGGGAAGTCGATCGTCAGGGGTCCGCTCGAGCCACCCGAGGACGCGGGCACCGAGAAGTCTTCCTCGGTCTCAGGTCCCTCGATGCAACTGCTGCCGAAGTTGACGCAGAAGTCGAGGAACGCCGTGAAACTCGCGTGCTGACCGCTGGCGGGCGGGTTGACGTTGTCGATCCGGGCGATGCCGAAGTTGCCGGTCGTCGTCCCTCCGGGGTGCAGCGTGACGATCAGCGTCCCGTGGCCGGCGGTGCAGTCGACGTAGGTGGGCGCGGTGCACGAGCCGCCGCCGGCGACGATCAGGCCGTCCGGCATCTGGGCGGAGCCGGTCAGCGTCGGTGCGTCGGTTCCGGCGCTGTCGAGCTCGAGGCGCGCCGACCCGAGCCAGCGGTCCTGGTCGGCGGCGAGCCCGGCGAGGTGTTGGTCAGCTGCGCGTTGAAGCCGAAGGGCGCAGCGGCCCGAGCCGGATTCGCTGAGTAGGAGGCGGAGGCGCAGAAGGCGCTGGCTCCACCGCCGGCGGGGTTGCAGACCGAGCCGGCATCCGCGGCGGCCGGAACGGCCAGCGCGAGCGACGCGGCGATCAGAAGCCCGGCCGGTAGTGCCGAGTCTCGTCGTCGGTTGGATCGGTGCCGTTGGCGGATCACTTCAGCTTCACCTTTACCCGCTGTCCGAGCTTGTTCCCATACGCGTCCTCAAAGCGAACCCGGATCTTCGCCTTCGCCTTGTGGCCGTGCGCGAGCCGCTTGAGGAGCTTATGCGAGCCACGCTTGCCGGCCTTGAGCTTGAGCCGGACGAGCCCGCCCGCCGCGGCCTCGGCCCCGACCTTGCGGAGGCGCGTGTGGGCCTTGCCGGAGATCACCTTGCCCCTCGCCTTCAGCGTCACCGCCTCGGCTGCGCCGGCCTTGAGCTTGACCGCGAGGTGCCTGCGCGAGCGTTGACGCTGCTTGTGGCGGGCTTTGACGCGGGCGCCCGTCACGTCCGCATCGATCCGCACGCTGCGGCTTGCGGTCGCCGCCGGGCCGCCGTTGCAGAACAGCGTCTTGCCGTCGCCCCTGGTGCGGGTAGAGCAGCCGTCGTTGTCGGTCACGGTAACCGCGACCCTGTACGTGCCACTCGCGGCGTAGGTGTGGCTCGGGCCGGGCCGCCGTTCGCTGCCGAGGTGCCGTCCCCGAAGCTCCAGTCGTAGCGCGCGATCGAGCCATCGGCGTCCTTCGAGCCGGCGGCGCTGGCGCTGATCTGGGGGCCTGAGACCGGGAGCAGTCCGGCGAGCGCCGCCCGCGGGCCCTGATCGGGCTGGAACGCGGACTGCTGCTCGGAGCCCGTGGCGATGCCGTCGAAGGGGGAGTCGGCAAGCGGCGTGAGCTTGCCGTTGGTCGCGATCGAGAAGCCGAGCAGCGCGGTCGAATTTGTCGACGCGTAGAGGAAGCGGGATGAGGGGTCGATGGCCAGCCCCACTACCGGCGCCGTCGTCGTAGTCGGCGACGCTGGGGGCCCAAGCGATCCGTCAGCGCGGATCTGGAAGGTTGAGATCGTGTCGTCGGCGAGGTTGCCCACGTACAGGCGGCGTCCGTTGGGAGCGACCCGAGCGAGTCCGGACAGCACCGGTCGGCCGCCCGGCCCGTCGGCCGCCAGCGAGCCGTCGGAGGCCACCGTAGGCAAGCGCGCGTTTCCCTGGTGGTCGCGTACAGGTGGCTGCCGTCGGGGGCGAGGACGACATCGTCGACCGTCGCCCCGAGGTCAACCGGAGAGCTCGAGCTTCGGCGACTGAGCCGCCGGCACCGATCGAGAAGATCCGGAGCTCGCGACTGAGGCCCAGGTCCCAGACGTACAGCCGCTTGCGATCCCGCGAGACGACGATGCCCCTCGGGCTACCGTTGACCTGGGTGCCCGAACCGACCTCGGTCAGGCGGCCGTCTGCGGCGATCGCGAACGTGCTGATCCAGCCGTCCTCGCCGGCGGCGAACAGGCGCTTGCCGTCGTTGGAGATCGCTGTGCCGTAATTGGGGTGGGGCGTCGGATAGTTGGCGGCGCCCGCCGGTACTCCCGGAGCGCCACTCGCGGCAAGCGACTGCGAGACGATGCCGGTGGGCATGTCGCTCTCGTAGTAGAGGTGCTTGCCGTCAGGCGTGATCGCGAGCCCGGTCGCCGCCGGCTGCGCAGCGAAAGGGCTGCCCGCGATCTGCGCGGGGGCGCCGCCGGCGGCGAGGCCGAAGGCGGCGAGCAGGTCCGGGCTCGAGCCGACTTCGTAGAGGTGGCTGCTCGCCTCGGCTGCCGGCGGCAGCGAAAGCACGGCAGCGCCTGTAAGCAGGGCCGCGGCCACGATCCATTTGACCCGATGCATCATCTTGCGTCCGGCGCCGAGACCGGCGCCAGTGTGTCGCAGCCTAACTATCCGACGGCGTCGGCCGCTCCGATTCCGTAGGTTCGTCCAGGCTCGAATTCGACCGGGAGGAGTGCCGATGCTGATCGTGATCGGGAAGGTGGCCTGTGCCGCGGGCAGCGTGAGGACTTCGTCGCGGCGATGAAGACGATGCAGGAGGCCTCCCGGACCGAGCCCGGCTGGATCGACTACGGCTTCTACGCCTCGCTCGAGGACGCGGACGAGTTCATCGCCGTCGAGCTCGGGCCGACCGCGAGGCGCTCGCCACCCACTTCGAGCAAGAGGCGCTTGCACGGTTCAGCGCGACGCTCGGCGCGGTGATCGCGGCCCGCCGACGGTCGAGATCCACCGACGTCGAGCGGACGACGCAGTTCCCGAACTTGGATTGAGAGAGCCCAGCTGGGGCCGCAGTGGCCTCACGGCCCCGGCGGGCCTGCTGGATCGACTTCGTCAACCCGGTGGCGAGCTGCTGCTTCTCGGTGTCGGAGAGGCGTGCGCTCGAGTGCAGGATCTTGTACTGCAGCGGCGGCATCTCGCCACCGTGACCGCGTTGGCGACCTCGCCGAGATCGGTCTGCTGGGGTGGTCCCATTCGGAGACGTTGAGGTGTTCGCGGCCGCCGTTGACGTCGTTGACGACCAGCCACGAGAAGGGAGCGATGTTGCTGTCGAGTGGCCAGGTGGTCAGGTTCGAGTGGCAGTCCGCGCAGGCGCTCGTGAACAGGTCCTGCGTCTGCTGGGAGTCGAACTTCATCGCCTTCGTCACGGGCGGGTTCGTGTGGTTGTGCCCGTAGGGCACGAGCTGGATGACGACGAACAGGACGATCGCGCCGAGCAGGCCCTTGCGCCACCACGAGGCCGACGCCCATGTGCGAATCCTGTCATGCCTTGGCTCCGAAGTTCCATGCAGGGCACCCTCCCAGGCGGGCAACCCCGGGCCTCCGTAGTTCCCCCCGCCCCATCCGAGGGGCAGATCCACGGGCGCGAACCGCGCCCTGTGACTAACGGAGTTCTCGACCTCGCGGTCGATCTCGTCCTGGCCGATCGACTTCTGCCCGTAGATGCCGTAGGCCTGCGAGACGATGCCGATGCCCCAGCCGGCAATCGGGAAGATCGGCCAGAAGAACCCGGAGTCGTGACCGCCCAGATCACGACGAGCAGCGCGTTGACGGCGACGTACCAGAAGATCTGCATCCGGAAGTCGCGCTTGCGCCTCAGGTTCTTCAGCGCCCGATCGCGGAGCTCCTGTTCGCTGCTCGCTTCCACGCGCCCATCAAATCAAAGGCTGCGGCCGGCTGTCACGTCCGCGAGCCGCCGCTCAGCCCGGGAGCTCGAACTTGCAGATCGACTTCGGCCGCCCCAGGCGAGCCACTTGCCGAACTTGCCGCTACCCGGCTTCTTTTCGAACTGCGCCTGCATCTTCGTGTAGGCGCTGCGCTCGCTGTGTCCGCAGGTGCCGACCTTGTAGGCGCGCAGATGGACCTTGACCGGCTTCGGGTAGTAGCCGCCGCCGGGCTTGAAGCCGTTGCCCTTGCCGTGCCCGCGGGCCGCGCTCGACCCCAGTTCTTCCATATCTTGCTGACGAGCCCGTTGGATCGCCCCCGTTGAAGATCGTCTTCGGGTGCGGGTGGCCGAAGCCCTGCCATTCAGCGCGAACTTCTTCGCGCCCAGCACGACTCCGCCGCCGCCATCGTGTGCGGCGAACGAAGCGCCGGCGATGCTCATCGCGACCACCGCGCAGCCGAGCGCGGCAAGCGCCGCCACCCTGCCGAGGCTGCCCTTACCGCCGCTTCCGATCCACTCGATCCCATTGAAGCCACCCTTCCTCGCTTGCTCGAAAAAGGATGCCTGATCGGGCTCACGGCCGCCACTGAATTTGCCGCCGCGGCATCGCCCGGCTGCGGCGCCGGGACACGACCGCGGCGGACCCCGAGGTTCGGGGGCATGCCCGATCCCCGCGTAGCCCCCGTCGAGTTCCCCGCCGATGACACCGATCGCGCCCGGCGCTTCTGGGCCGGCGTCCTCGACCGCGAGCCCGAGCCGCGCACCGATGGTGAGGGCCGCGGCGGCTGGGTGACCAGGGCGGGGAGGGGGCTGCAGTCGGCGTGCACGAGCGCGGTCGCGGCCCCGGCGAGCACCCCCGCCCTCCACATCGAGGTCGAAGCGATGGACGCGGCCGTTGGGCGGGTCAAAGCGTTTCGGCGGCGAGATCATCCATCCGGGGTGAGCAATGGACGGATAGGCGGCGACTCGGAGGGCAACCCGTTCGCGCTGGCCCTCGGTTCCAGAGGCCTACACGTAGACTCCCGGCCATGGGAGCTCATGGGCGGACGGGACGGGGACGGCTGCGGTCGTCGGGGCATTCGTTGCGCTGCTTGGCGCGCTCGCGCCTCTCGCCTCCAGCCGCTGCGTCGGCCAACTACTGGACCAAGCACCGCGCGCTCAACATCACCCACCAGGGCGGGGAGGACCAGGTTTCGTCGAAGCCCGACGCGTTGAAGTGGTCGATGAAGCTCGGCTCGGACATGCTCGAGGTCGACGTCAACGTGACCAGGTCGATAGAGCTCGTGATCACGCACCACGGCTCCGTCTCACCTGGACGACGAACGGCACCGGGCCCTGGCCCGATTACACGCTCAAGCAGATCAAGAAGCTCAATGCGGGCTACTGGTTCTCAGCAGACCAACCTGAACGAGGCTACACAACA
>CAWKLZ010000005.1:0-977636 GCA_963850625.1 uncultured Solirubrobacterales bacterium | reverse complement strand
GATGTATTGCTGGGGAGCGACGGCCCCGCTCCTGACCACCGACCCGGCGGCCCGCGCCGCCCGGGTGGCCGCCGCCTTCGCCGCCGGCGCCGGGTCCGACGACTCCACCCAACGCCTGCTCGAGCTGGTCGTCGAGTCCTTCTCCGAGTGGGGGCACGATCCACCTCGTGCAGCCCGACGGCAGCCTGGCGAGGGTCGCCGCCCACCACCGCGACCCGGCGCTGGCCCCGCTGATCGAGGACCTGCGGGGGCCCCGGGGAGGTCGACCCGGCCGCCGCCCGCGAGACCTGGCCGAGCCCCTCGAGTCCCGGCGGGCCGTGGTGCGCCACCGCCACCCCGAGGACCTGGCGGCCCTGGCCCCCACCCCGAGGTCCACGACCTCTGGCTCCGGTCTGGGCTTCGCCAGCGGGCTCCTGCTCCCGCTGGTCGCCGGGACCGGGCCCGTCGGGGTCATGGCCCTCATGTCGGAGCGCACCGACCGCTTCTCCCCTGCCGAGGTGACGGCGCTCGAGAGCCTGGCGCGCGGAGTGCGCCCTGCTCGTCGAGACGGCCCGGCTGGCCCGCGAGGCCGAGGCCGCCCCGGCGAGCGCCGGCGGGTCCGGGCCGTCCTCGACACCCTCCTGGCCCACGCCCCGGTGGCCACCGCAGTGCATCGACGTCGACGGGCGGGTCCTCACCACAACGCGGCCCTGCGGTCGATGGTGCCGGCCCGCGCCGGCCGACGCCGTCCACGCCGCGCCGCGTCGGCCGGGGTCGCACCCGCCTTCACCCTCGAAGCTGGCGCCGGAGGTGGCGGCCCCGGTGGCCCCGCTCATCGAGCGGGTCCGCTCCACCGGGGAGGCCGAGGGCCGGTGGAGGTGCGCTGGGCGAGGGAGCCGGGGCCTACTGGCAGGTCGACCGCCTTCCCGATCCGTCGGGCCGATGGCGGCCTGCTCGGCACCGGGCTGTTCCTGCTCGAGAACACCGACGAGATGCTGGCCGCCCGCCGCCAGAGCGAGAGCCTGGCCCGACTCGACCTGTCCCTCACCGCCGGCGGGCTGGGGACGTGGGACTGGGACCTGGTCACCGGGCGGGTCGAGTGGTCGAGCGGGATGGAGGCCATCGTCGGGCTGCAGCCCGGGACCTTCGGCGACACGGGCGACGACTTCCTGGCCCTGGTGCCCGAGGAGGACCGCGAGGGGCCGTGGTGCGAGCGGCTGGACGAGTCGGCCCGAGCCGGCGTCGACCACCACGACGAGCTGCGGATCCTGCGCGCCCCGACGGCGAGGAGCGGTGGATCGAGATCCGGGGCCGGGTCGTCGACACGCCGGACGGGACCCGCTGCGGATGATCGGCGTGGCCTCCGACGTGACCGAGCGCCACCTCATGGAGGACGTCAAGCCCCGGCTGCTCGAGCGCGAGCACCAGGCCCGGCTGGCCGCCGAGGCGGTCCCGGGAGCGGCTGGCCCTGCTGGCCGAGGTCAGCGCCACCCTCGCCGCCACCCTCGATCCCCAGACGGTCTTCGACAGCCTGGCCGACGCTCCTCGTCCCGCGGGTCGCCGACTTGGTGCGTGCTCGACGCGCTCGACGAGGACGGCGAGGCTCAGCGAGGTGCGCCTGGTCGCACATCGACCCCACCGCGGGCCGACCTGGTCCGGCGGGTCGCGCCGACGGCGCGCGACGCGGCGGCGACGGCATCTGGAGCGTCCGCCGGGCCATCCGCACCGGCCGATCCGAGTTGGTCGACGACATCACCGACGAAGAACTGGTCGGGCGGCCGGGGACGACGCCGACACCTTGAGGTGCTGCGCTCGCTCGCACCCCGCTCGGCCATGGTGGTCCCGCTCATCGCCCGAGGCCGGGTGATCGGCGGCATCACCCTCGTCGCCACCGGGACCGCCGCCCTACGAGAGCGACGACCTGACCCTGCTGGAGAACCTCGCCACCCGGGCCGCCATGGCGGTCGACAACGCCCTGCTGTTCGAATCGCGCAGCAAGGTCGCCCGGGCGCTACAGCAGACGCTGCTTCCCCCCGCGCTACCGGAGATCCCGGGCATCGATCTCGCCGCCCGCTACCGGGTGGCCGAGGGCGACATCGAGATCGGCGGCGACTTCTACGACGTCTTCGAGGTCGCAGGCGGACGTGGGTCATCGTCTCGGCGACGTCTGCGGTAAGGGCCCCGAGGCCGCCGCGGTCACCGGGCTGTTCCGCCACTCGGTGCGGGCCGTCGGCGCGTCCGCGGCGAGGAGCCGGCCGGCCATGTCCTCGGGCGACCAACGACGCCATCCTCGACCAGATCGACGACACCCGGTTCTGCACCGCGGCGCTCGTCGCGCCGTGCGACCCCGCGTCGGGGCCGGCGCCGACCTCACGGTGGCGTGCGGCGGCCATCCCCGGCCGATCGTGCTCCGGGCCGACGGTGCGGTCGAGCGGGTGCGACGCGCGCCGGCACCCTGCTCGGGGTCCTGCCGAACCCGCCGCTGCTCGACGCCGCGCCTCGCCTCGGCCCGGGCGATTCGCTCGTGCTCTACACCGACGGCGTCACCGAGGCCCGCCGCGGCGGCGAGCAGTTCGGCGAAGGGCGCCTGCATGGAGCTCTCACGCGGGCCGCCCTACCTGGGTGCGGCCGACGCGCTGGCCGCCTACGGATCGACCTCGCGAGCAGTCGACGCGTTCCAGGACGGCGCCAGCGACGACATGGCGGTCATGGTCGCAGTGCGGTCAACCCGGACTGCAGTCGGTTCACGGTGGCGAACCCCGCAGGGACCGCGGTGACGCGGCCGGCTCGGCGAGGACGGGGTGGCAGATCAGCAGATCCGGCAGGTACGGGTCGGGATGGTTGTAGACGAGCGGCGCTCCGTCGAGCCGGGTCGCGTGCAGGCCCGGCGGCGCAGCGGCGACGGCCACCGGCGCGCGCGAGTCCCACTCGTACTGGCCGCCGCGCGTGGGCGTACATGTCGGCCTCGCCGAGCACCACCGCCGACGCCTTGGCCCCGGCCGACCCATCGTCGACCAGCTCGCCGCCGAGCGCCTCGGCCAGGGCGCGCGGCCACGGCCGGAGGCCGGCTCCGGCTGACGATGACCCGCGGCGCTCGGGCGGGGCCGGGCGGCAGCGGCGGCGGCGGGTGCGGTGGTGCAGCGTGAGCCCTGGGCCGGGAGCGCCACCGCGCCGGCGACCGGGCTCGCCGGCCGATCGACCAGCGCCACGTGCACCGCCCAGTCGGCGCGGGGCGGCTCGCCGAACTCGCGGGTGCCGTCGAGCGGGTCGACGATCCAGCCCGCTCGGCGTCAGCCGGCGGTCCGCGCGGCCCGGTCGTCCTTGCCCTCCTCGGACAGCACGGCGTCGGCAGGGCACTCGCTCGGCCGAGGCGGCGCCATGAGGAGCTCGTGCGCGCGCCGGTCGCCCTCGCCTTGAGCGTCGGCGGCGTCGCCGTCGGCCGGCCAGCTCGGCCGCAGCTCGAGCAGCAGCTCACCGGCCTCGTGGCGAGCCGGCGGCGAGGCGGTGGTCGTCGGCGGTGACGGCGGGGCGGTCGGAGCAGGCGAGTGCGGTCGGTCCAGTCTGGCGGTCGGTGGCCGATCGCCCGGCGTCTAGCGGCTCGGTCCGAGGCGACTCTGGATGCCCTTGCCGGCGGACGCTCGACCCTGACGCGACCCATGATCGACGGCCTACGAGCTCTCCCACCTGCGCGGCCCTCGAGGCCGAGTCGATCCACATCATCCGCGAGGTCGCCGCCGAGTTCGAGCGGCCGGTCCTGCTGTTCTCGCGGCGGCAAGGACTCGATCGTGATGCTGCACCTGGCCGAGAAGGCGTTCTGGCCGGCCCGCTGCCGTTCCCGGTGATGCACGTCGACACCGGCCACAACTTCGACGAGGTCATCGAGTTCCGCGACCGGCGGGTCGGCCGAGCTCGGCGTCCGGCTCGTGGTCGCCTCGGTGCAGGACGACATCGACGCCGGCCGGGTCGTCGAGGAGACCGGGCCGCGGGCCAGCCGCAACCGGCTGCAGACCACGCACGCTGCTCGACGCCATCGAGGAGCACGCGCTTCGACGCCGTCTTCGGCGGCGCCCGCCGCGACGAGGAGAAGGCCCGGGCCAAGGAGCGGGTCGTTCAGCTTCCGCGACGAGTTCGGCCAGTGGGACCCGAAGAACCAGCGCCCCGAGCTGTGGAGCCTCTACAACGGCCGGCACCGCAAGGGCGAGCACATCCGGGTCTTCCCGCTGTCGAACTGGACCGAGCTCGACATCTGGCAGTACATCGCCGACGAGGACATCGAGCATCCCGTCGCATCTACTACGCCCACGAGCGCGAGGTCTTCCGAGCGCGACGGCATGCTGCTCGGCCGTCACGCCGTTCGTCGACGCTGCTCGACGGCGAGGAGCCGTTCGAGCGCGACCGGTCCGGTTCCGCACCGTCGGCGACGCCACGTGCACCGGCGCGGTCGAGTCGACCGCGGCCGACCGTCGACGAGGTGATCGCCGAGGTCGCCGCCACCCGCATCACCGAGCGGGGCGCCACCCGCGCCGACGACCGCATCACCGAGGCCGCCATGGAAGACCGCAAGCGGGAGGGCTACTTCTGATGGCGAGCTGCTGCGGCTTCGCCACCGCCGGCTCGCGTCGACGACGGCAAGTCCACGCTCATCGGGCGGCTGCTCTACGACTCCAAGGCGATCTTCGAGGACCAGCTCGAGGCGGTCGAGCGCACCAGCGAGCGCGATGGGCGCCGAGTACACCAACCTCGCGCTGCTCACCGACGGCCTGCGGGCCGAGCGCGAGCAGGGCATCACCATCGACGTCGCCTACCGCTACTTCGCCACGCCCCAGCGCAAGTTCATCATCGCCGACACGCCCGGGCCACATCCAGTACACGCGCAACATGGTCACCGGCGCGTCCACCGCCGACCTGGCGCTCGTCCTGATCGACGCCCGCAAGGGCGTGCTCGAGCAGTCCCGGCGCCACGCGTTCCTCGCCTCGCTGCTGCGCATCCCGCACCTCGTGCTGTGCGTCAACAAGATGGACCTCGTCGACTACGTCCGAGGAGCGCGTTCGAGGAGATCAAGGCCGAGTTCCGCGACGTTCGCGACCAAGCTCGACGTCGCCGACCTGACCTTCATCCCGATCTCGGCGCTGCACGGCGACAACGTCGTCGACCGCTCGCGCGAACATGCCGTGGTACGAGGGCTCGTCGCTGCTGCACCACCTCGAGGAGGTGCACATCGCGTCGCGACCGCAACCTCATCGACGCCCGCTTCCCGGTGCAGTACGTGCTCCGCCCGCACGACGACGAGTACCACGACTACCGCGGCTACGCCGGCACGGTCGCCGGCGGCGTGCTTCAAGCCGGGCGACGAGGTCATGGTGCTGCCGTCGGGCTTCACCGTCGACGATCGACGTCGATCGACACGCTCGACGGCCCGGTCGACGAGGCGTTCGCGCCGATGTCGGTCACCGTCCGCCTCGACCGACGACATCGACATCTCCCGCGGCGACATGATCTGCCGGCCCGCACAACCAGCCGCACGTCGGCCAGGACATCGACGCGATGGTCTGCTGGATGACCGAGGCAGTCGACGCTGACGCCCGGGCACAAGCTCGCGCATCAAGCACACCACCCGCTCGGCCCGGGCGCTGGTGAAGGACCTCCACTACCGGCTCGACGTCAACACGCTGCACCGCGACGAGACGCGCCGACTCGCTCGCGCTCAACGAGATCGGCCGGGTCACGCCTGCGCACCACGCAGCCGCTGTTCTTCGACGAGTACCGCCGCAACCGCGACCACCGGCAGCTTCATCCTCATCGACGAGGCCACCAACAACACCGTCGCCGCCGGCATGATCCTCGGCCCGACGCCAGTGACCGCGTGAGCACCAACGTCACCTGGCACGACGGGCGAGGTCGACGCGCGCGCGACCGCGCCGCTCGCGCGGCGCGACGGTCTGGCTCACCGGCCTGTCGGGCTCGGGCAAGTCGACCGTCGCCGTCGCGCTCGAGCGCCTGCTCGTCGCGCGGGCCGGCCGGCCTACCTGCTCGACGGCGACAACCTGCGGCACGGCCTCAACGCCGACCTCGGCTTCTCCGCCGAGGACCGCGACGAGAACGTCCGCCGCGTCGGCGAGGTGGCCCGGCTGTTCGCCGACGCCGGCGTCGTCGCCCTCGTGCCGCTGATCAGCCCGTACCGGGCCGACCGCGACCGGGCCCGCGCCGCGCACGAGGCCGCCGGGCTGCCGTTCGTCGAGGTGTTCGTCGACACGCCGCTCGAGGTGTGCGAGCAGCGCGACCCGAAGGGCCTCTACGCCAAGGCCCGGGCCGGCGAGATCACGGGCTTCACCGGCATCGACGACCCGTACGAGGCGCCCGTCGACGCCCGAGCTGCGTGCTCACGCCCGACGACGGCGACCCCGCGCCCAGGCCGCCCTCGTCGCCGCCGTCCTGCGCTCCTGCTCTGACCCTCCCGCCGGCGGCGACCCACCGTCCTCGAAGCTGCCACCCGGAGCGTCGCCAGACACCTCGGGTGGCAGTCTGCGTGGGTTCGGCAGGCGGGCGCGGCCGTCAGCGACGGGGGAGGCGCAGGACCCGGACGTCGTGGGGGTCGAGCACGCCGAGGTCGACGCTGCCCCGCGCACCGGGAGGCGGGCGCCGGTGAAGGCCTCGACCACCTCATCGGGCCGCTCGAGACCGAGCCGGTCCCACTCCGGCCCGCCCAGGTCGATGCTGATCGCAGCGGCGGCGATCGCCCCAGTGGAAGCGGCCCCACAGCACCTCGTCGGCCTTGGCCGAGATCACCGTGCTCGGCTCCGGCCCGGAGAAGAGGTCGGCCACCCGGCCCCGCCCACCGGCCAGCTCGTGGCACAGGCGCAGCAGGTCGAGGCGCTCGGGCGGCACCCGGTCGAGCTGGTCGGAGGAGACGATCATCCCGTCGGTGAGGGCCACCGCGGCCACGAGGATGCGGACCTCGGCCTCGGTCAGCCGGGTGCGGTCGGTGCGCACCATCACGCAATCGGGGTCGTTGGACCACAGGTGCCCGTGGAGGAAGGCCCGGGTGAGGGTGTTGCGCATGGCGATCCGCGTGCTCGACACCCCGCCCTGGTCGCTGAAGGCCCAGCGGCTGAGCCTTGCCGCCCCAGGCGGGCGCCACGTCGGTGCCGATCCGCATGCCGTCGACCGCTCCCACCGCCGGGCCGAGGGGCAGCCCGCACCCGATCAGGACGGCATCGTCCCCGGCGCCCCCGGCGGATGGCGTCGAGCCCGGCCCGCAGGGTCTGGGCCCGGGTGCGGGTGCGGGTCGTCCGCGCACCCCGGGGAGGGCCGCGGCGTAGCAGAAGTCGAGCTTCAGGACCCGGTAGCCCCAGTCGCGGCGGAGGGTGCGGGCCACCTCGGCCAGGTGGGCCAGGACGTCGGGCCGGGTGCAGTCGAGGACCTGCTGGCGGCGGGTGAGGTTCCAGAGCTGGTTCCAGAGAGCGGTGACCGGGCGCGCCCGCCTCGTCGCGGAGCAGCCACTCCGGGTGGGCCTGGCCACGTCGCTGTCGGGTCGACGATGAACGGGGCGATCCAGATCCCGGCGTCGCGCCCGGTGGCCCGGATCTCGGCCGCCAGGGCGGCCATGCCGGACGGGAACTTCTCGTTGGTGGCCAACCAGTCGCCGATGGCCCGCTGGTGGCCGTCGTCGACCATCACGTAGCTCATGGGCACCCCGGCCGCGACCGTGTCGGCGGACCGCAGGGCCCGGCGCACGTCCTCCTCGGTGACCTTGGTGTAGTGGTAGTACCAGGAGCACCAGCCGTGCGGGTGGGCGGGTCGGCACCCGGGCGCCCTGGGCGGCACCGAGGGCGGCGGCCCACCCCTCGAGCAGCGTCACCGGGTCGGGCCCGTCGGCCACCAGCAGGTCCTCGGACGCCAGGGTCGTCCCCGGCTCGACCGTGATCCCGTCGAAGCGGCAGGTCGCCGAGAGCTCCACCAGCCGGCCCGGTCCGGGTGCGTCGGCGGGCAGGGTCCCCCCGGGGACGTCGGCGGCCACGTCGATGACCGACAGGCAGCGGGCTCCGCCCACGAACCCGAGCACGAGGCCTCCGGGGCCGGTCCGATCGGCCAGGGCGGCGACCAGCTCGCTGCGGAACCGCCCGGGCTCGCCGGAGCGTGGTGTGGCCGGGTCGAGGGTGGTGTCGGCGATGGCGAACAGCCACGGGTCGCCGTCGGTCTCGTCCATGGTGAAGGCCCGGGCGTTCGACCAGCTGTTCCAGCCGTTGCGGAAGAGCGACCAGGCGCTGCGGGCCGGCGCCCAGGCGGAGGCCGCCGGGCCCGCCGGTCGACAGGAGGGTGGCGTCGTCGAGCCGGATGGCCCGGGATCCCGATCACGGTCACGGTGAGGCGCAGCACCACCCCGTCGCACGTCGGGCGCCGTCGGCCGGACGGGCGGCCAGGGTGAGGCGGAGGTGGTCGTCCTCCGCGGTCCAGGGGCCCTCCGTCGGGCCCTCCAGCCGCGTCGGGGCCAGGGTCGCGGGACGCCCCGACACCCGGTAGGTGACCCGGGGCAGGCTGGCCCGGACCGACGCCACCTCCCCACCGAGGTCGATGGTCCCGTCCCGTGCCTCTGCGATCATCGGGGCGACGCTACCGGCCCGCCCGGCGGCGCCGGTCCCGACGGGGTGTGCGGGCCCACTCCGCTAGAGTCCGGCGCGGGGCGGCGCTCGACGGCGTCGGCGGGCCGGTCACGCGAGACTGCCGCCGAGACCGAGCAACCGGTGGTCCACCTGGTGGCCAAGACCCACCTCGACGTGGGCTTCACCGCCCGGCCGCCGAGGTGGTGGACCAGCTACGTCGAGTCCACTCATCCCCGCGCGCGCTGGCCCTGGCGGCCGAGCTGCGGGCCGCGGGGCGGGCCCGGAGCGCTACGTGTGGACCACCGGGTCGTGGCTCGTCCACACCTACCTCGAGCGGGCCGACGCCGCCGGGCGGGCCGCGGCCGAGGCGGCCATCGAGGCCGGCGACCTGGCCTGGCACGCCCTTCCGTTCACCACCCACACCGAGCTCTGCGACGTCGCCCTGGTCGAGGCCGGCCTGGAGATCGCGGCCCGCCTCGACCACCGCTTCGGCCGGCGGACCATCGCGGCCAAGATGACCGACGTGCCCGGCCACACCCGGGGCCTGGTCCCCCTGCTGGCCGCGGCCGGGGTCGAGCTGCTCCACATCGGCGTCAACCCGGTGGCGACCGTGCCCGACGTGCCGGCGTGCTTCCGCTGGCGTCAGCCCGACGGCGCCGAGGTCGTGGTCGCCTACCAGGCCGGCGGCTACGGCGACCTCACCGAGGTGCCCGGCTGCCCCGACCGCGCTGGCCTTCGCCCACACCGGCGACAACCTCGGGCCCGCCGTCCGCCGACGAGGTGGTGGCCGCCTTCGCCGCGCTGCGGGCGCGGGTGCCCGGCGCCGAGGTGCGGGCCTCGACCCTCGACGCCTTCGCCGCGGCCCTGCGCGCCGGTGCCGCGACGCCCTGCCGGTGGTCACCGCCGAGATCGGCGACACGTGGATCCACGGCGCCGGCTCGGACCCGCAGAAGGTCGCCGCCTTCCGCGAGCTGCTGCGGGCCCGCCGGTCGTGGCTCGAGGTCGGCCATGGTCGCCCCCGACGACTCCCGGCTGCGGGGGTTCCACGAGCACTCCTGCTGGTCGCCGAGCACACCTGGGGCCTCGACGAGAAGACCCACCTGCCCGACCGGGAGCGCTGGTCGCGGGCCGACCTGCCCGGGCTGCGGGCCGAGCCCGCCACCCGGGCTACGAGGCGTCGTGGGCCGAGCAGCGGGCCTACGTCGACGCGGCGGTCGGCCGCGATCGACAGCGAGGGCCTCCGGCGAGGCGGCGACCTCGGCCCTCTCGGTGCTGCGCTCACCCGTCCCGGCGTGGAGCGAGCGCGCCCGAGGTCCCGGCCGCCGCCTGCTCCGCCTCGGGTGTTGGGACCTGCGGCGTCGACCCGTCACCGGGGGCGTCACCCACCTCGTCGACCGGGTGTCGGGCCGGTGCCTGGCCGACGCCGAGCACCCGCTCGGCCGGCTGGCCCACCAGGCGTTCTCGGAGGCGGACTACGCCCGCTGGTGGGACGGCTACGTGCACAGCACCGCCCGAGGAGGAGTGGTGGGCCCGGGAGGACAACCTCAAGCCCGGGCATCGATGCCGCCGGCGCCACCTCCGCCTGGTGGGAGCCGAGAGCGCCGCCGTCCACCTCGGCGAGCGGTGGTCGGCCCGGCGGGGGGCCGACGGACCGCCGCCCGCTCGGGTTGCGTCGACCCGGGCGGCTCCCCCTCGACGTCGACGGCGCCGGTGATCGCCGCGGACCCTGCTGGTGGCCGCGCGGGACGCTCGGTGGGCGCCGGCCACGGTGGTGCTCACCCTCACCGACGCCAGCCCGCCCGAGGGGCCCTCGACCCTGGGGCTGGAGCTGCGGTGGGAGGACAAGCCGGCCAACCGCCTGCCCGAGGCGACCTGGTTGGCGCGTCCGGCCGTCCGTGGAGGATCCCCGCGCCATGGTCCTCGACAAGCTGGGCCAGGAGTGTCTCGCCCCTCGACGTGGTGGCCCGGCGGCGGCCGGCACCTCCACGCGGTGGGGGAGGGCGTGCGCTGGCCCGCACCCGACGGCACCGTCGCCCTGCGCACCCTGACGCCCCGCTCGTCGCCCCGGGCCGCCCCCGCCTGCTCGACCCCGACGCGGGACGATCCCGAGCTCACCGGGGCGTGAGGTCTGCCTCCACGACAACGTGTGGGGCACCAACTTCCCCATGTGGTCCGAGGGCCGGGCCCGCTTCCGCTTCACCCTCTCCTGGACCCCGGCGTGACGGGTCAGAGGGCGAAGCAGCTAAGGCGGGCCCGCCCGGAGTCCAGCGCGGTGCGGACGCCGGAGTAGACCGTCCCATCGAGGATCAGGCCGACGTGGCCCACGACCCGCAGGACGCAGGGCCACTGCACCAGCACGTTCTGGGCCCCGTCGTTCAGGGTGGCGTTGTCGACCGGGCGGACGAGCTCGTCCTGGAGGGTCCGGATGGTGGTGTAGCGGACCGATCCGATGGTGTCGTCGCCGGCGTTGAGGTCGTTCAGGAACGACGAGCCGATGCGCATCTGCTCGCAGGCCACCACCGCCAGGCAGTTCCCGAACCCGAGCACGTTGGCCAGGTTGGCCACGTAGGTGCCCTTGTTCGGCGCCCCCAGCGTGATGAGGCTGTCGACCTTGGAGGACCCGCCGTACCACTTCACGTAGGCCCGGGCCACGAGCCCTCCCTGCGAGTGGCCCACCAGGTCGACCTTGGCCGCCCCGGTCTGGGCCCGGACCCCGGCGACGAAGGAGGCGAGGGCCTGGGCGCTGAGGCGGATGTCCTGGGTGCCGAGCGTGGGCAGCTGAAAGACTCGACGTCTGGAAGATGCTCAGCGTGTCGGCGTAGCTCGCCTCGGTGTCATGGATGACGATCCGGTCGATGTCCATCCCGTCACCGGGCCGCTTCGCCAGGTCGTAGTTGCCCCACGACGTCGGACCTGAGTTCTCGGCGTACGCCGCCGGGACGAAGTCACAGGTCAGGCTCGACGGGCACTTCGCCGAAGCCCCCGCTTTGCGGGGAGGCCTGCTCGGGTCCCGGAGAGGCTCGACCGGGGCCGAAACGGGTCGCCGCGCTCCTCGTCGCTCGCACGGGCAACCGGCACCGCGAGGAGCAGGAAGCTGAGCAGGACGAGTACCCCAAGTGAGCGCCGCACTGCCGCGCAGTCTAGCCGTCCTCGGCCGCCTTCGCCGAGATCGGCGCTTGCCAGCCGGCCGAATACCATCGCGCGACGATGACAGTGACTCCGGACCAGGGCGTGACCGCCGACGTGCTCAGCTCGACGCCGCCGAGCTTCGGCGAAGCCGACGCGGCGACGCTCGCAGCCGACCTCTTCGGCATCAGCGGCACGGCGACGCCTCTCGACAGCGAGCGCGACCAGAACTTCCTCATCGATGACGGCGCGGGCGGCCGGGGGTGCTCAAGATCTCCAACGCCTCCGAGCAGCCGGCGGTGGCGAGATGGAGATCGCCGCCGCCCTCCATGCCAAGCGCGTCGACGGCGAACTGCCGATCGCGCTGCCCAGGCGGGCGCCCGGACGCGGCGGCGAGGGGCCGGCCGCCTACACTCGGCATGGCGGAGGGATGACGGCGGGTGCGGAGCCATCTGGTCCGCCTCTACGACTTCATGCCCGGCGACGCCGACGTCGACCCGCGCACGCTCGACGACGACGCAGCTCTGGGACTTCGGGCGCGTCCTCGCGCGGCTCGGCCGTGCGCTGCGCGGCTTCTTCCATCCGGCGGCCGGCCGGCCGCTGCTGTGGGACATCCAGCACGTCCCCGAGCTGCGGCCGCTGGCGGCGCGCGTCGCCGACCGCGACCGCCGCGAGTTGCTCAACCGCTCGATCGACCGCTTCGAGCAGCGGGTGCTGCCGCGCTGGCCGCTGCTGCGCTCGCAGGTGATCCACGGCGACCTCAGCATCAACAACGTGACCCTCGATGGCAACCACGGATCACGGGAATCATCGACTTCGGCGACATGAGCCACACGGCGCTGATGGCCGACGTCACCGCCGCCTGGGCCTCGGTCGTCTGGAGCCGCCGAGGGGAGGATCTCTACCGGGCCGCGGCCGCGCTGCTCGACGGCTATCGCAGCGTCACCCCGCTCGAGGAGATCGAGCTCGAGCTGCTGCCGGACCTGTTCGCGGCCCGGGCGACCGCCTGCGCCTCGATCTCCGCCGTCCGCGTCGCCGAGAACCCCGGCAACGAGTACATCGCCGGCTTCGACGTCGACGCCTGGCCGCTGCTCGAGCTCTGCGACGAGCTCGGGCCCGAGGAGACGGCGCGCCGCTTCGGCTTCCGCTCGTTCACCCGGGCCAGGCCGATGGACGAGCTGCTCGCGCCGGCGCAGCGCAGCACTCGGCTCGGCGCTGATGCCGCCCACCTACGCGCGGCCGCTGCAGATCGTCGAGGCCGACGGGCGTGTGGATGATCGATGCCGACGGCCGCCGCTACCTGGACGCCTACAACAACGTGCCCGTCGTCGGCCACTCGCACCCGCGCGTCGTCGAGGCGCTGGCCCGCCAGGCCCGGACGCTGAACACGAACATGCGCTACGTCCACGAGGCCGCAATCGAACTCGCCGAGCGCCTGCTCGCCTCGATGCCCGCCGACTGCGGTCTCGACACCGTGATGTTCGTCAACTCGGGCAGCGAGGCCAACGACCTTGCGTGGCGCATCGCCACCGCCTTCACCGGTGCCGGCGGCGGGCTCTCCTCCGAGTACGCCTACCACGGGATCAGCGCCGTGATCGCCGACCTCTCGCCGGAGGGCTCGAGCGCTCCGATGGCCGCCAACATCGAGCGCTTCCCCCCGCCCGGCGCTGACGGCTCGGGCCCGGGCGGCGGCTACCGGGCCGCCCTCGAGCGCCTCGCCGAGCGCGGGTTCGCACCCGCGGCCGTCTTCGTTGACGGGGCTTTCACGAGCGACGGCGTCTTCCCGCCCGATCCGTCCTACCTGGAGGAGATCCTCTCCCTCACCCACGAAGCCGGCGGCCTCTACGTCGCCGACGAGGTCCAGGTCGGGCACGGCCGGACGGGCGAAGACCTGTGGTCGTTCGCCGCCTCCGGGATCAAGCCGGACATGGTCACGATGGGCAAGCCGATGGGCAACGGCTACCCGATCGCGGCGCTCGTCACCCGCCGCGAGATCGTCGACCGCTTCGCCCAGCTGCGCGAGTTCTTCAGCACCTTCGGCGGCAATCCGCCCGGAACGCGTGACGGCGCTGACCGTCCTCGACGTGATCGAGGACGAACAACTCGTCGCGCGCGCAAAGCGGGTCGGGGCGGAGCTGCGGACCGGCATCGAGGAGCTCGCCGGCGCCCATGCAGGGATCGCCGCGGTGCGCGGCTGGGGACAGCTGACCGGCGTCGAGCTGGCCGGCGAGGACGGCTCGCCCGATCCCGCCCTGGCCGACCGGGTCAAGAACGGGATGCGCGAGCGCGGCGTTCTGATCAGCACCACGGGGCGCGCACGACAACGTGCTCAAGATCCGCCCGCCGCTGCCCTTCGACTCACGCCACGCCGATCTTCTCCACACGGCGCTCGCGGAGACCCTCGCCGCCGAGATCGACTAGTGGACGCGTCCGTAAGTTCGGTCAGATGCCGGCGAGTGGCCGGGCACGGCTGAGGGCGCACGGCGGCCGCCCGCATGCCGGTTGGCATGTGGGCGGTCGGCGGGTGCGCTCAGGCGGGTCCGGACGCCGTCGGGGCTGATCGTATTTGCGGACGGGTCCACTAGCCCACGCCCCGCGATGCCTGAGCGCATACGGCGGGGCCCTGCTCTGCTTCACCCTGGCGCCATCGAAGAGCCGGCGCCCGGCACCTGATCAGCGGATCAGCTTGACGTTGGTCGTGTCCGTGCCGGAGGGGCCGACGAGCGTCGCCTTGGCGCGGAGGCGCTGCTTGTGACCGAGCGCTTTGCGCAGCGCCCGTCGCGACGACTTGCGGATCTTCAACGTGACCTTTGACGCGGCGCCGACGGCGGTGGAGTAGCGCTTGCTCGCCAGCGTCCGGCCGCTCCTCAGTGTCAGCGTCAGCCTGCCCCGACAGCCGGCGACATCGGTGGGGCAATCGAGCTCGGCCGTCGCTTTGCGCAGGCCGCTGAGCTGCAGCTTCGGAGCGACGATGCCGTTGACGGGCGCCGGCGGCGGAGGCGGAGGTGGCGGCTCGGCCGGCCCGGTCATCGCCACCCGGTAGCCCACCGAGGGATTACCGCTGGCGACGTGGACCGTGACGCCGCCCTCGGAGAAGTCGGAGACCTCGCCCGGCCCGACCCCGAAGGGTGCGTTCGCGAGCGCCGCGCAGGGGCCGTTCGGATCGCCCGGATCTTCGGGGTGGGCGAGCTTGACCTGGATCGGCGCCGGACCGCTGGCCCAGCCGCTGAGCGCGTTGTCGTTGACCCTGTAGATGAGGACGCCGCCGTTGTCGCACATGCCGGAGTCGAGACCGGACGGACCACGGACCTCGACTACGTAGGCCGTCGCCGGCGAGGTCTGAGCGACCAGCATCTTTCTGCCGTGGCCGGCGTCGTCGGCCGGGGTCAGGGTGGCCGTGACCGATCCGTGCACACAGGTCCATTCCGAGGGCTCGAGCCAGCCCAGCTTGAGCTTGTGCCACTCCATCATGTCCATGCCCGGCCCGATCCAGCCCATCAGATCCCAGCTGCCGACGCCCAGGTGGGTCGTGTCGAAGGTGGGAGCCCCGTAGCGGTACAGGTCAGGGAGCCCGAGCGTGTGGCCAGTCTCGTGGGCGAGCACGTGGGACCCGTACTCGCCGGCGCTGACGTGGGCGTCGTCGCCGAGCGTTGCTCCCCAGCGGACCCGGGTGCCGTCGACCACGATCGCGTCCGAGTTCTGCGCCGTGAACGCCGGCGAGTTGGGCAGCGTGCCGGCGGTCGGAGCGGCAACGACGTACACCGTCTGGCGGCCCGAGAAGTCGAAGCCGGCGGCGTTGGCGGCAGCGATGGCGTCGGCCATATAGCTGCGCTGGCCCGCAAACGTGGTCGCCGTATAGGAGGTCGACGGATGCGGCATCCGCACCCAGGCGTCGTCCATCTTCACGTCGAGCTCGAGGTGGTCGTAGGAGGCGGCGAGGTAGTAGTTGATCGCCGGGTCGGTGATCTGCGGCCCGATCGTCGACTGCGGCGGCGTCTCGGCCGGCGCCGCCGGATGGTCCGAGAAGTCGACGAAGATCATCGAGGCCTTCAGCGTCGGGCCGGGGATCTGATGGAAGGTCGTTGTCGTCGGGCCCTCGAGGCCGGGGCCGCTGAGCTGGCAGTCGGCGGCACTTGCCTGACCGGGGCCGAACAACAGCGCCAAACCGATCGCAATGCTTACAAGAAGGCCGAATCGTGTCTTCGTCATCGCCCCCATAGGGAGCGGATCCTACCCGCTCCGCCATCGCCTCCTCGCGCCGCCCCCGGGTCGCGCGCCGCAGCCGCCGCGGGAAACCCGGCGGCGTGACGCCGCCGGGCTCGCCCTGGTCAGGATGCGCGGGTTGTCGCCGACTTCGCAGCGCCGCAGATTCCGGCACCCGGGCCAAGGCCTTGGGCCCGCGTCTGGGCGTAGTAGTACCCGGGCGCTACGGTGCCGCGAGGTGCGACCGACCAGCCCCCGTTCTTGCTGCTCGTGCTGTTGCCGACCGCTTTGTCCTGTCCCCCCTGCTTCAGATAGACGGTGATCTTGCGGCCCGCGAGGCAGGCCTGCTCACGCGATTTGACCGTGCCCGAGAACCGGCCGCCTGCAGAGCGCGCGTAGGCAATCGAGAGCTTGGTGCCGAACTTGGGGGCGGCGCTCGCGACCCCGCCCGCGAACGGCGCAAGAGGTACGAGCAGGCCGGCGACGAGCGCCAGCGAGAAAAGCCGCTTCATTGCTGTCTCCTTCTGTTTGGAACCGATGGAGACCGACGGTAGGACGCCGTTGCCCATCAACCGGCAAGGCGCAGGCAAGGCCTTCGTAAAGCCGCAGCCGAACGAGCAGCTGCGTGAGGGCGCCCGAGGGTGAGCGGGAAGGGCGGCGGGCGCCCTTCCCGCCCCGCCTGTCTCGGCGACCGTGCTCAGCTGTCGGGCGCGCAGGAGGTCAGCCCGTAGGGATGGGCGACCTTCGCGAAGTCGGAGAACAGGTTGGGATCGGCGACCAGGCCCGGATCGGCCTTGACCTTGTCGAGATCGGCTTGAGCCAAGCTCAGCATGTTCGTCACCGTGGATTCATCGCCGGCGGGGGCGGCGAGTGCCTTGATCCCGTCGATCTGGGTCTGGACTGCGGGCGCGAACGAATTCGTCACGGCGGCCTCGACCTGCGCCCCACTCATGCCCCTGTGGAGGGCGCTGCCAGCGGCCTTGTTGCCCGTGTCGCATATGGCGTTGGCCTGGGTGACGAAGTCGGCCTTGGTCAATGCGGTGGTCGTGCTGGTGCCATCGCTGCTCCCGCATCCGGCCACGATCATCGCGAGTGCCAGGATCACGAAGCCGACGCCTGCAAACGGCGCGGAGTGTCTGACGTTCATGAGTGCTCCTTCGATTTGAGGGGTGCCATGACGCCGAACCTAGACGCGGCACGGCGTCCTGTCGTCGGCCGTGCGGGTGAATCGGGCTTCCTCCGTAGACGACGGTGACTTGGCTCCCCTCATCCCCGAGGACGAGGAGCAATCGTTGTCCGTGAGGATGCCGGTCGCGCCTCGTGGCGCTACGTTTGCTCACATGCCTGCGGGCGCGCGCAAGACCCCCGGTTCATTGCTCGGCATCGATCCGTTGCGCGTCGACGCTCTTGTCGCGCTCGTGCTGCTGATCGCGATCGAGCTCCAAGTGTGGCTCGGCGCCGAGACGGGTCAACGAGGGGCCGCTGCCGTCGCCGGAGTTGCGCTCGCCGCAGCCGTCGCTGTCCGGCGCCGCTGGCCCCTCGGTGCCGTCGTCGCGGGCTTCGCGGCAGTCCTCGTGCAGGAAGCGGTTGGAGGACGCCTCACGCAGAACGGCGCGGGCGCGGTTGCCGCGACCGTCCTCGTTTTCTACGGCGCGGGCGCGTTCCTGGGCGGTCCGAAGGCCTGGGTGGCGCTTGCGGTCGGCCTGGCGGGAGTCGGTGCAGACGATCTGATCACCGGCGCCGGCTCCTCGGCGGTCTTCTTCGGGGCCGCCTTCCTGGTGGGGATGCCGTGGCTGCTCGGGCGAATGCTTCGCAGCCAGGCGGCCCGCGAGAGCGCCGACCGCGAGCGCGCCGAGCAGCTGGATGCGGAGCGCGAACAGCACGCGACCACGGCCGTCTACGACGAGCGGATCCGGATCGCGCGCGAGCTGCACGACGTGATCGCGCACAGCATCTCGGTGATGGTCATCCAAGCCGGCGGCGCCCGAACCGTGATGGAGTCCTCGCCCGAGCGCGCGGAGGCTGCGTTGGACTTCGTTCAGGGCGCCGGTCGCGAGGCGCTGGCCGAGATGCGCCGCCTGCTCGGCATCCTCGACGCCGGTTCCGATCCGCGAGCCCTCGCACCGCAGCCCGGGCTGGCCGACCTCGGGGACCTGATCGCCCGCACGCGCAAGGCGGGGCTCGCTGCTGACCTGACGATCGAGGGCGCCGATGAGCCGATCTCGCCGGCGCTGGACCTGTGCGCGTATCGCATCGTCCAGGAGGCCCTCACCAATGCGATCAAACATGCCGGACCCGCGCACGCCGGGGTCCACCTGCGCTGGGCTCCGGAGGCGCTCGACCTCGAGGTCGTCGACGATGGCCGTGGACCGACGGGCGCCAACGGCTCCGGAGGTGGCCACGGGATCGCCGGCATGCGCGAGCGCGCGGGGCTTCATGGCGGGACGATCGAGACAGGGGCATGTGGTGACGGCGGCTTCGCCGTACGGGCCCACCTCCCCTTGGACCCGGCGGGGGCTCCGTGACCGTCGCGCGGCGCCACCTCACCGCGTCCGAGCTCGCTCGCCTCGATCTGCTCCTCGCGGTTGCGCTGGGAGCCCAGTTGGAATTCGAGGCGTTGTCCGCCGCCGGAGGGCCCTACCGGACAGGGATCACCGTCGCAGCGTCGGCGCTCCTCGCCGCACCGCTCGCAGTGCGGCGTCGATGGCCCGCCGGAGCGTTGATCTTCGCCGCAGCCGTCCTCGCTGCCCAGCAGCTTCTCGGCGGCTCCATGCGCACGTCGGACGGCGTCAGCGTCATGCTCACCCTTGGAGCGCTCGCCTATGGAGCTGGGGCGTGGCAGCAGACGCGGGCGAGCGTCGCCTCGCTGGCCGCCGCGGCTGCACTCTTCGGCGTCTTCAACTTCAGCCCGGGGCCGGGGCCGCAGGGCGGCATCGGCTCCTACCTGTTCGTTTGCGTCGTCGCCCTGGGCGCGCCGTGGCTCATCGGCCGGATCGCGAGAGCGAGGAGCCGCCGAGCCGCCGCCTTCCGGGAGCTGGCCGCGAGGGCCGCCGAGATGCGAGCGGAGCGCGAGCGTGTCGCGGCCGAGGGCGAGCGCCTGCGAATCAGCAGCGAGCTCCACGACATCATCGCCCACAGTGTCAGCGCGATGGTGATCCAGGCGGCCGGAGCTCGGCGGCTCCTGCGCAGCGAACCCCGGCGTGCCCGGGACTCGATCCTCAGCATCGAGGAGTCCGGCCGCGAGACGCTCGGCGATCTGCGGCGCCTCCTCGGGGTCTTGCGAAGCGACGCCGACGCACGCACGCTCGCGCCCCAGCCGGGGCTCGGGCAACTGGGCGCTCTGGCGGACCGCCTGCACGAGACCGGGCTCGCCTGCAAGCTCCACACCGAGGGCACGCCCGTTGATCTCACCCCCGGGATCAACCTCGTCGGGTACCGGGTTGCCGAGGCTGCGCTCACCGGCGCGGCCGACAACGGCAGCGTCCGCGCAAGCGTGACCCTCCGCTACCGGCCGTCGTGGCTGGTGATCGAGGTCAGCGGCGACGGCAGCGCGCCCGCGCTCGCGGACGAGCTGGGGGGCATAGCCGAGCGCGTCGCCCTCTACGACGGCACCCTGGAGGCCGTCGAGGGGCCCGGCGAGTTCGAGGTCCGGG
Organism: uncultured Solirubrobacterales bacterium; assembly: GCA_963850625.1. Taxonomy (GTDB): domain Bacteria; phylum Actinomycetota; class Thermoleophilia; order Solirubrobacterales; family 70-9; genus CAXMST01. Next base: position 958,074 of record CAWKLZ010000005.1, on the reverse strand, counting down.
CGCATCTCCCCCTCATCTCGGCAGCAGCGGCGTGAGCATCGGCGTCCTCATCGCCGACGATCAAGCCCTGGTCCGCGCCGGGTTTCGGATGATCCTCGAGGCAGAGGAGGACCTGCGCGTCGTCGCCGAAGCCAAAGACGGAGCCGACGCCGTGCAGGCAGCGGCGCGAACCCGACCCGACCTGATCCTCATGGACATCCGCATGCCCGTCCTCGACGGCCTCGAGGCAACGCGGCGGATCATCGCCGGTGCCAAGAACCCGGTGCGAATCGTGATGCTCACCACGTTCGACCTCGATGAGTACGTCTTCGATGCGCTGCAGGCCGGCGCGAGCGGCTTCCTACTGAAGGACGTGCCGCCGGAGCAGCTCGTCGCCGGGATTCGGGTCGTAGCCAACGGTGACTCGCTGCTCTCGCCGTCGGTGACCAGGCGGCTGATCGCTTCCTTCGTCCGCGACCACGACCATGCCCCCCAGCCCGCCCAACTCGACGAGCTGACTACGCGTGAGCGCGAGATCTTCGGACTCGTTGCGCGCGGCATGTCGAACGCCGAGATCGCCGAGCAGCTGGTCGTCTCGACCACAACCGTCAAGACGCACGTCGCCCGGGTACTGTCGAAGCTCGGGCTCCGCGACAGGATCCAAGCGGTCGTGCTTGCCTATGAAACCGGCATTGTGGTCAGAGGTCAGAAGCCGCCGCCGTAGACGGTCGGCGCAAGGACCACCCGGACTGCGGCTCGCGGGCGAAAGCGAAGAAATCCTCATAAGCCGCTTCTAACGGTTCCGATAACCGCCTCTTACAGTTGCCGACTCATACTGGGAGACGTGGAACACCGAGTTGAGACACGGTCCGCTCAGGCGGTTCGCGACGCGCGGCTCCGCACCCTCTCGCGGCTTCGTCGCGCAGTCGCCGTCTGCTCGGTCGCGCTGGTCAGCGGCTTGGCGGCTTTCGTGGCGCATGCCAAGCCCGGCAAGTCGACGAGCGCAGCGCCCGAGTGCGACTGCTCCAGCGAAGTCGCAACCCCGATTCGCCCAGACGCCACTGACGTCCGCACCGAGCTCGTCGACCGCGCCTTCTCTGGCGGCCCCACCCCAGGCACCGACCCCTGCTCCGCCGGCCCCCGCCCCGCAACCGACGGTCGTATCCGGAGGATCATGAGCCTGCCCGCGTCCGCGTCCTTTCGGGCGCTTGGGACGCGTGCCTCGGTCCTCGTCACCGAACCGACCCTGCTGCCGCGGGGAAAGGCGCTCCTGACGGATGAGCTGGAAGCCATCGACGCCGCATGCAGCCGCTTCCGCGAAGACTCCGAGCTCGCCGCGATCAACCGTGCCCGAGGCCACTCGGTCGGGGTCTCCGAGCTCCTCCTGCAGGCCGTCGAGGTCGCCTTACGGGCGGCTGAGGTGACGGGCGGCGCGGTCGATCCGACCGTCGGGCGGGCGATGCGGGCGATCGGCTACGACCGGGACTTCGACCAGATCGCCTCGCAGCTCACGCGAGCTCGAGGCCGTACGAGCAAGCTGCACCGTGGGCTGGCGCGCGGTCGACGTCGACCGCGCGAACGCCCGGGTACGGGTCCCCTCCGGGGTCGAGCTCGACCTCGGCGCGACCGCCAAGGCGTTGGCGGCCGACCGGGCCGCAAAGCGGATCGGTACCGAGATCGGCTGCGGCGTGCTGGTCAACCTCGGCGGCGACCTGGCGATCGCCGGCGAGCCCCCCGAAGGGGGCTGGACCGTGCGCGTGACCGATGATCACGCCGCAAGCTCGGCGGCGCCGGGCCAGTCGATCTGCCTGCGGGAGGGCGGACTCGCCACGTCGAGCACCACCGTTCGCCGCTGGGATGGGCCGTCCGGGACGGTCCACCACATCGTCAATCCGCAGACCGGCGAGCCTGCCGAGGAGGTCTGGCGAACGGTGAGCGTCGCGGCGGCGTCGTGCGTGGACGCCAACGTCGCCAGCACCGCCACGATCGTCGGCGGCGAGGCAGCCCTCTCTTGGCTCCGTAATCAGCGACTGCCGAGCCGTCTGATCCGTCGCTCGGGCGAGGTGGTCGTTCTTGCCGGCTGGCCCGCTGAGGAGCTCGCGTGGACATCCTGATCGCGAGCGGGCCCAGCGCCTTCTGGTACACGACCCGAGGAGCGGGAATCGCGGCCCTGCTTCTGCTCAGCGCCGCGGTGGTCCTCGGAATCCTCGACGTGTCGCGCTGGAGCTCCCCGCGCTGGCCGAGGTTCGTGCTCGACGGCGCTCACCGCACCGTCTCGCTGCTCGCGCTGTCGGTGGTCTCGATCCATCTGCTCACCACGCTGCTTGACGGCTACACCCAGATCAGCCTCCGCGACGCCTTCGTCCCCTTCCTCTCGAGCTACCGCCCGATCTGGCTCGGGCTCGGCGCGCTCGCCTTCGATCTGCTGCTCGCCGTCGCGCTGACCAGCATCTTCCGGCAACGGCTCGGTCACCGGACCTGGCGGGCGGTCCACTGGGCCTCCTACGCCTGCTGGCCGGTGGCGCTGATCCACGGGCTCGGATCGGGGACCGACTCGGCTTCGATCCTGATGCTCGCGCTCAGCGCCGGATGCGTGCTCGCAGTCCTCGCCGCGCTCGCGTGGAGGATCACCGACGCCTGGCCGGCGGGAGACGGCAGGCGGGCGCTGGCGATCAGCGCGCTTGGAGCCTCGCTACTGGCGGGGACGTTCTGGCTGGCCGCCGGCCCGCTCGGCTCCGACTGGGCCGCCCGCGCCGGCACGCCCCCAGCGCTGCTCGGCGGCGGCGCGGTGGTCGATACGACGAAGTCGGCGCACTCGGCGCCCGCGGCGCCGGCGGCGCGCCTGTCGCTGCCGTTCACCGCCCAACTGAGCGGTTCGGTAAAGCAGCGCCCGCAGGCTGAGCCGGGTTTGGTGCTGCTCGACATCAGGGCGATATTGCACGGCTCCGTTCCGGGGACGATGGAGATTCAGATCCAAGGCCAACCGGTGAGCGGCGGCGGGGTGGCGATGAGCAAGAGTGAGGTCTCGATCGGACCGCCCGGTGACCCACTGCTCTATCGCGGCCGACTCACGTCTCTGCAAGGCAATCGGCTGCTGGCAACGGTTTCGGCGGGGAACCAATCGGCTGACCTCGACGTGGTGGTGGCGGTCGACCAGGCGACCCAGCAGCTCAGCGGAACCCTCCACGCGAAGCCTTCAGGGGAGAGCTGATGATCGGCCCCTCCGCCCTACCGCGACTACTGGCCGGCGCGGATGGTCGCGCTCCGACGTCGCTGGAGCACCACCTCGAACTGCACGGACGGCTCGCACTTCCGGAACGCCGCGAGGTCGCCGGGCTGATCGAGAGCGTCGAGCAAAGCGGCCTGCGCGGGAGAGGGGGCTCGGGTTTTCCGGCGGCGGCCAAGATCGCTGCGGTCAACGCGGCGCCGCGGCGCCGCCGCAAGGTCGTGCTCGCCAATGGAGTCGAGGGTGAGCCGACGAGCGAGAAGGATTCCTCGCTGTTGAGCCTCTCGCCCCATCTCGTCCTCGACGGCGTCGCCCTGGCCGCCGCCGCCGTGAACGCGGATGAGTCGATCATCTGCGTCAAGTCCGGCGACGCCGAGGCGCTCGCCGCACTCGCGGGCGCTATCGCTGAGCGCGCCGATCTCGACCGAATCACCCCGACTTTGGTCGCGGTCCCCAACGGCTACCTCGTCGGCGAGGAGAGCGCGCTCGTGAACTTCCTCAATTCGGGATCGGCGCAGCCGACCTTCGTGCCGCCCCGACCTTTCGAACGCGGCGTCGGGGGCCGCCCGACCCTGGTCCAGAACGTCGAGACGCTCGCTCACCTCGCGCTGATCGGTCGCCACGGCCCCGACTGGTTCAGGGCGCTCGGCACGGCCCGGGACCCGGGCTCAACCCTGGTGACGATCAACGGAGGGGTGGGTTCCCCGGGCCTTTACGAGATCCCGTGTGGGCTGCCGCTCAGGGCGCTCGTCGACCACGTCGGCGGTATCACGTCCCCGCCTCAGGCCTTCCTCGTCGGGGGCTACAGCGGTACCTGGTTCTCGGCCGACCGCGGCGGCGAGGTGGCACTTGGCTACGCAGCGATGCGGGCCCTGGGCGGAGTATTTGGCCCCGGCATCGTCACCGCGTTCCCCGCTGATGCGTGTGGAGTCGCCGAGACCGCGCGGATCGCCCGCTACCTCGCGGAGCACTCGGCCGAGCAGTGCGGACCGTGCACCTTCGGGATGCCGGCGCTGGCGGAGTCGCTCGAAGATCTTGCGGACGGCTACCGAGGCGCCGCGAGCAGCTCGGTGCGGCACTGGTCCGCTCGGATCGCCGGGCGTGGTGCCTGCCATCACCCCGACGGGGCGGTGCGCATGGTGGCGAGCGCGCTGGACGTGTTCGCCGAAGACGTCCATCAGCACGAGCAGGGCGGGGAATGTATTGCCATGAGCGCCGGCGGACGGGGCCGGGCCGCGAGCGTCAGAGCGGAACCCCGATGAGCAAGATCCGTGTCAACCCGATCGCGTGCGAGGCCCACGGGCTCTGCGCCGAGCTGCTCCCCGAGCGAATCGCCCTCGACGAATGGGGCTACCCGATCATCGATGAGCGCCCGGTCCCCGCGAGCGCGGCCGACCATGCCCGGCGTGCAGTCGAAGCCTGTCCGACGCTCGCGCTGATCCTCGAGCGCGAGGCCCGCGAGGGTCGACCGCCTCGTTGAGGGCGCGGCCCGCGCCGGCTAGTGGCGACGCCTGCGCTTGATCTTCAGCTTCCCGCTCTCCGTCTTTGCCGTGCCCCCGTCGGGGGTGAAGGTGATGCTCACCCGCACCTTCACCTTCCCCTTCCGGTGAACGACCGCCCGGCCATGTCGGGTGAGCTTGAGAGGGACGACGACCCGCCCAGGCCCGCCCGTGGCGCTCGAGCGCCTGAGCAGCCGCCGCCGGCTCTTGCCGTGCTTCGAGGCCGCAGGCGCTAACGCGACAGTCCCCGCGGCCTCGACGTCGACGAGCAGCTTCTTTGTGCCCTTGAGCCGATAGGTGAAGGCGTTGCTGGGCGGAGGCGGAGGCTTCGAGCAGCTGGAGCTCGGCAGCGGGCTCGGGGCGTACTCGTAGGCGCCGATGTCGGGGGCGCCGGGCTGGGGCTCGGTGCAGGCGGGAACGCCGGCAAGCCGGCGCGACCTGCCGTCGAGGTCGTAGAGGCCGATGTCGGGCTGGTCGAGGCCGGCATCGACGGTCGGTGAGCCGGCCAGCTCGTGGAAGTCGCCGCCCGCCGCGTCCGCGAACCGCGGCAAGGCGCCGACGTTGCCGTTGACGGTGGGCGAGCTGATCGACGTGCCGGCGCCGACGGAGGTGGTCGTGGTGAAGTTCGAATGCGAGAGGTCGAGCGCGGCCGTCGAGCCCGCATTGGTATAGGCCCAGAGGTCGCTGGTAGGCCCCTGCGCGATGACGTTGACCGCGTCGACCGACACCTGCCCCGATGCCTGCGCCACCGCCTCGATTCCGTACTCGCCGCCGCCGACGGTGGTGACGTTCCGGAGCGTGACCATCCACGATTGGACGCTGCCGCCGGCCGAGATGAGGGTCCCTGTGCCGGCGCCGGCGCAGACGCTGTCGGTGAGTGTCGGATTGCCACGCAGCAGGCACGCAAAGCCGTTCGGGACGGTTGATGACGCGTAGACGCGCAGCGCAGTGCCTCCCGCGTACATGTAGAGACCTTCGCCGCCGCCGGTCCCGGCGAGCCGGAGGTCGTGGATCGTCGCTCCTGCGTCGTTCACGTACATCGGAACGGCCGAGCTCGTGATCGTGGGCAGGGGCTGGTCCCGCTGGCCACCGACCACTATCGCGTGCTCGATATCCGGGGCGGTGCCGGGGTGGTAGGTCCCGGGCCCGACGACGACAACGTCACCGTCGCCCACGTCGGTCGGCGAATGTCCGTTGACCGCTGCCGGCAGGCTGCAGGGGGCAGCCTCTACGCAGGGCTCCGGCCCGCCGCCCCCGGGCGCCGCGTAACGGACCGCGGCCGGCGCCGACGAGCAGCAGACGAGCGTACCCACGGCCGCGACGGCCGCCGCCAAGCACCTCTGCGCGTTGTTCGCTCGCATGATCGGCCCTGCACGACTCTAGCCGCCACGGTCGCCGAAAGCCAAACGCGGACGAGGCCCTTGTCAACTTCTTCCGCCGAGGCGGCCGGCGCACACAGCCACGCGATACGTTGCCCCAGCGTGACGGGATCCGGATCCACCGAGCGGGACCGGCGCGATCGGGGCCGGCTCGCCGCCGCCGCCGCGATCAGCGTCTCGGCGCTTGGCTGGTTTCCGACGACCGCGCTGGTCATCGCGCTGCCCGACGTGCAGACCCGGTTCGGAACCTCGGTCACCGAACTGGGCTGGGTTCCGAACGCCTACACGCTGGCGGTCGCAGCGACGATCATCGCCGCGGGACGAATCAGTGACCGGCTCGGGCATCGGCGTTTCTTCATCGTCGGCACGCTGGGCTTCTCGGCTGCGATGGCCCTCGCCGCGATTTCGCCCGGGTTCGTGTTCCTGCTGGTCGCGGTCGCCATCGCAGGCGTCGCTGGGGCATTCATGTTCACCTCCTCGCTGGCGATCCTGAAGGCTCGCTTCACCGGCCGGGCGCTGACCTTGACGATCGCTCTGTGGGCGGCGGCGAGCGGGCTCGGCCAGGCGCTCGGAGTTCCGCTCGGTGGCCTGCTCGAGGACTCGGCGCTCGGCTGGCGCTCGATCTTCTACCTCTCCATCCCGTTCGGGCTGTTCGCCGCCTGGGTGGGCATCCGCCGGGTCCAGGAGTCGCGGGAGGCGACGACGGCCCCGCTCGACGTGGCAGGCGCAGTGGGGGTCGGTGCGACCGTAGTCATGCTCGTGATCGCGGGCATGCAGGGGCCTGACTGGGGCTGGCTCGCGCCCTCGACCCTCGGCGTGATCGCCGGAGCGGCGCTCGCCGCGATGTTCGCAGCGCGGGCGATGCGGAGGGCGAGCGAGCCGATCCTCCCGTTGGAGGCATTCCGGGACCGCGGCTTCGTCGGCGGCATCACGATCAACTCGGTCGCCAACGTCTGCCTTTCGGGCGTGCTCTTCTTGGCGCCGCTCTTCCTTGAGGACGCGCTCGGCGACAGCCCCGGCTCGGCCGGCGTCTCGCTGCTGGCGCTGACCGGCACCCTCGTGATCGCCTCCGTCGCCGGCGGGCGATTGGTCGGGGTGGTCTCGGCCCGCACCCTGCTCGGCGGCTCGGCGGTCCTGCTCGTGATCGGATTGCTGCTCGCGGCGCCGATCGAAGCCGACACGACCTACCGCGACCTCGTCCCCGGCTGGATCGTCGCCGGCTTCGGCATCGGGCTGATCGGCTCGGTCGCCCTCAATGTCGCCCTGGCGAACGTGTCGCGTGCCACCGCCGGCTCCGCGGGCGGCGTCTTCTCCGCGGCGGCGATCCTCGGCGGCACGTTCGGGGTGACGGCGGCCTCGGCCCTTTTCGACGCCTTCAGCGGCGGCGCCGACCCGACCGGCGGCAACGCGACGAAGATCGCCGAGGGCGCCTCCGGGGCGATGTACTCGCTCGCCGCGATCGCGGGGGTGGTCGTGATCCTGGCGCTCACCATGCTGCGCGGCAGCCGGCCCAGCCCAGCCCGGGAGGCCGGCGTGCCGGATCCCGCCTGAGCCTCTGGCCTCAGCGCGGATGCAGGCGGGAGACGATCAGGCGCTCGGGGTCGAGGTGGTCGACGATGCCGGCGAGTCGCGCCACGTTCGCCCCCCAGAGGGACTCGGGGCCGTCGCCGCGCTCGCAGTAGTTGATGTAGCGGCCGCCGGTCAGGTGATCGCCAAGGGCGCCGCGCAGCTCCGCCAGCGCGCGCCGGCGGGGCTCGGGATCGTCCCGGCCGGGGTCGGAGTGCCCGAAGAGCTCCCACTCGTAGAGCAAGCGGGTGTCACGGTGAACGAACGCGGTGGCGTCCACCGGCTGCTTGCGGACCGCCCCGTCGGAGGGCTCGATCACCAGGCCCCCGCCGTTGAGCTCCGGGTCGGTCTGGAGCCGGTCGACGAAGGCGACGATCGCCTCGGCCCGCTCGCGATCGGGGTAGTCGCGGGCGAAGTCGCTCTGCACCCGGACCGGCCGGAGGGTGGGCGGCGCCGGGTCGTCATCGACCACCACGGGGATCTCCTGGAGCACCGCGTCGTGGTAGGAGACCTCCTCGACCTCGCGAGTGCGCACGATCTCCGGATCGAGCAGCGGCGCGAGCATCTCGAGCGCCTCGTCGAGCGGCCCGAGGAGCTGGCCCTCGATCTCGACGAAGGGGGTACCGGGGATCGACCCGGGCGGGCCGTCGAGCATGGTGTCGATGTAGCGGCCGGGACCGGTCGTCCGCAGGGCGAGCTTCAGGTCGAGCGTGTCGGGGGCCGCCGCAAGCACCTCGCAGAAGCGCACGATCACGTCGGTCGCCGCCTCCCACTCGAATCTGAGCGTCGCCCCCGCAACCGTTTTGACCGCCGCCGCCTCGACCAAGAACTCGGTCACCACGCCGGCGCTTCCGCCCCCTCCCCGCGTCGCCCAGAACAGCTCCGGATTCGACTCCGCGCTGCAGTGGACCACCTCGCCCGCGGCGGTGACGACGGTCGCCTCGACCAGCGAGTCGCAGGTCAGTCCGAGGCCCCGGGTGAGGAAGCCGAAGCCGCCGCCGCTGGCCAGGCCGCCGATGCCGACGCTCGGGCAATTGCCGATCGGCACGGCGAGCCCGCGGTCGGCCAGCTCGAGGGCGACCGCCTTCACCCGGGCACCGGGCCCGAGCGCGACCCGGTTGCCGTCACGGACCTCGACCGCGGTCAGGCCCTGCAGGTCTACCAGTACGCCCCCGTCGGGGATCGAGAACCCGTCGAAGCTGTGGCCGCCGGAGCGGATCGAGACCCGCTCCCCGACCTCACCGGCCCAGCGCATCGCCTCGGCGACGTCCGCGCTGCCGCGGGGGACGATCACCGCCGCCGGTCGCCGCTGCCGGGCAACCGGGCAGAAGACCCGCCTGGCCTCGGCGGACGCGCTGGAGCCGGGCCGACCCACGCGACCCGGCAGCCGGGACTCGAGCAGTTCGATCGGATCGCCCACGGGGTTACGGTATTGACCCGGGAGCAGGGCGGGAGGTGCCGGAGAGCGCTCCGGCGACGACTCGCGCGAGGGCGTGGCGGCTAGCCGCTCGCGCCAGCTTGCCCGCGGGGCTCGCGGGCGCGCCGCCTGTAGCGAGCGTCCACAGGCCCGACTGCTGGGGACACCGACCGGAGCCGCTACGTCAAGGTCGGACACTCGAGGAGGCGCAAACGGCAGAGATGACCGCGTGGATCGAGCAGGCCGCGCGGGTGCCGGGCTGGAAGTAGCTGCCTCAAGGGCAAGGGTCGGAAGGGCGCCGAGCGCGCTTGCTGTCCGCTGCCGGTTGCTGCTGTGGACGCAGGCGCGATCGTGGACCGAGACCAGACCTGCCGGGGACCGTCCGGCCGAAGGACACTCAGCCCTGAGCGCCGCCCCGGTCCCGCTCGAGGATCTCGATGAACCGCCTGGCAAGCAGGTGGGCGTCGCCGGGCCAGCGCCCGGACACGTAGCGCCCGTCCGTGACCACGAACGCGGGCGAGTCGTCGTCGGCTGTTCCACGCCGCCGTGCGGGTGGGCCAGCGTCGAAGTCGGCGGGACTGTCGAGGGCGGCGGTCACCTCATCCTCGACGTAGGCCGGGTAGGTCCGGTAGTAACGGCCGAGCCGCCACGCCGTCGCGAAGTAGGCGGCGCGCTCCATCCGCTTGGGCAGGCAGGTGGTCCGGCGCCCGGCGAGCACGCTCCGTCCGGTGCCGGGGTCGACCGACCGCGCGAGGACGAGGACGCCGTGGCAGATCGCCGCAACGGGCCGATCCAGCGCCCAGAATTCGGCGACCTCGCGCTGGAGCGCCTCATCGCCGAGGAACTGGCGCATGCCGGGGGCGTGGCCGCCCGCCAGCAGCAGGCCGTCGTAGTCGGAGGGCTTCGCGGCGCCCCATGCGATCGGCTCGTTGAAGCGGCCGTCATCCGCCATGGCGCGATACGCCTCGATCGCGTCCGCGTCGGCGCCGAGGCGCCCGAAGATCACCCCGGTGAGCAGGCGCGGGTCGCATTCCGGAGCACGCCCGCCGGACTGGGTCGCGAACTCCACGTCGTACCCTCGGGCCCGCATGGCACGCCAGGGAACGGCGACCTCGGTCGTGTCGAAGTCCCGGTCGGGCAGGGGGATGAGAACGCGCATCTGGGGATCGCCCATGGGCCTGACCATCGGATCGTCGATCAGCCGTGGGGGGAGTGAGCGCGGTGCAGGTGCCCGAGATGGCGCCGATCGTGCTCCGCCTCCGCCTCAGCCTGCGGGCGGCCCGGGAGCATCAACGCCGCGACGCCCGCGCCGAGGACGCCGACGGCCGCGGTGACTTTCATCCCCACCGAGAGCCCATCGACGAAGCTCGGGGAGGCGTCGAGAAGCTCACCGACGACGGCCACGCCGACCACGGCGCCGAGGTAGCGCGTCATCACGAGGATCCCCGCGGCGAGCCCAGCCTTCTCGGCCGGGGCGGAGGTGACGCCGACGGTGCTCAACGGGATGATCGCGAACGCGTTCGCGACCCCGATCGCGGCGGCCAGCACGATCACAAGCCAGTCCGGCGTTCCCGTGCCGACCTCCGAAAGACCGGCGACGGCGACCACCATGAGCGCCATCGCCCCGACCACGACCGCGCGCGTTCCGACGCGCGCAACGAGGGCGCCCACCCGCGGCGCGACCACCATGAAGGCGAGGGCGTAGGGCGAGAGCCGCAGCCCGGCCACGAGGGGCGAATCTCCCTCGACGGTCTGAAAGTAGAGGCCGAACAGGAAGAGGAAGGCGAAGACGACCCAGAACACGACCAGACAGCCGATCCCCGCGGCCGTGAAGGTGGGGTTCCGGAACATCGCGAAGTCGACGATCGGCTCCTCGACGCGACGCTCGAACAGCCCGAAGGCGGCGAGCGTGACGACGCCCGCGCAAAGCAGGCCGATCGTCAGGCTCGAACCCCAGCCCCACTCGCTCGACTGGACCACGGCCAGCACGACCGCGGCGAGGCCCGCTCCGAGCAGGAGAACGCCGGGCACGTCCAGCCGCCCCGCGTCCGGGTCGCGCGACTCCTGCACGTAGGCGCGAGTGAGCGCGATCCCGAGCACCGTCAGCGGCAGGTTGGCCCAGAAGATCGCGCGCCAGGAGAACAGGTCGACGAGGACGCCACCGAGAAGCGGCCCGAGCGCCAGCCCGAGCGCGGCGAGGGTCGCGTAGACACCGATCGCCCACTGCAGCCGTTCGCCGGGGAAGCCCGCACGCAGCAGCGCCAGGCTGACCGAGAACAGGATCGCGCCGGCGCTGCCGAGCAGCAGCCGCCCGACGATCAGGACCACGTCCCCCGGCGCGAGCGCGCAGACCACCGACGCGAGCATGTATCCGACGAACCCCCAGAGGTAGACCCGGCGCCGACCGAGCAGGTCGGAGAGCCGACCCATCGTGACCACAACCACGACCAGCGCCAGCGTGAAGGCGTTGACGATCAACTGCAGCGACGAGACGTTCGTGTCCAGATCGCGCTGGATGTCGGCCAGCGCAACGTTGATCGCGGTCGCGTCGAGCGCGGTCAACATGATCCCGAGACCACAGGCGACGACGAGAGCCAATCCGCGCGCGGAGATCGTGCGATCGTCCATCAACGGGGATCTTCCCAGCCAACCCGGTGCAGGAACGTCCCGGCTCCCTCGTCCACAAGCTCAGGTACACAGACGGTCTGCCAATCCAACCGCCAGCCGTTCGCTCCCCACTTCGGCGAACCGCTGGGAGCCGGCGCGCGACGAGCGGCCTCGCGCCCCGCCCAGCGTTCGGCACCCGAATGCGATGCCGCGCACCACCGCGTGCCGTGATCGACGCCCACCCCAGCCCCGTCAGCGCAAACACGGACCGTGAAGCGGGGCGATCTCAGCCCTACGAAGGCCGGAGCTCAGGCGCTGCCGGTTGACAATCCACCCACCCCATTACTAGTCTTTCGATTTGCCTGTTCAGCACAGCGACCGGAAGGATGGGGGAACGGTTATGCATCTGTCTGATGCAGCCGCCCGGTGGGCTTGCTGCTTGCGGCAAGTGCGGCGCTTGGGGCGACAGCGACGTCTGCCCCGGCCGCGACCGGAGACATCGCCCCCGCAGGCTGCTTCCAGGACGTCGGCTTTGCCCCCTATCGCTGCGCCGGCCACTCCGCCCAGGGGCTCAACGGGGCATTCGCGGTCGCGGTCAGCCCCGACGCCAGGTCGGTCTACGCGACCGGCGTCAACGATGACGCCGTCTCCATCTTCTCCCGCAACACTACGACGGGCGCGCTGACCCCGGCCGGCTGCATCGCCGACGATGGACTCGCCACCTGCTCGACGAGCGCGGAAGGCCTCGAGGATCCGTACGGAATCACGGTCAGCCCCGATGGCCTTTCGGTGCTCGTCGCCGCGGCCGGGGACGAGGCCATCCGCCAACCTCGAACGCAATCCCGCCACAGGCGCGCTCGACCGACGCCGGCTGTCTCGCCGACAGCGGCGACGTGGCCGGCTGTGGCGGGCCGACGCAGACCGGCCTCAAGGACGCCAACGGAGTCGTCGTCGATCCGGCCGGGGAATACGTCTACGCGATCGGCTCCAGCGCCATCGTCAGGCTCACGCGCGATCCCGATACGGGCGAGAACGCCCCCGACGGGTGCGTGGCGGCGACCGGAGACACCCCGGGCTGAGGCGCAGTCCGAGCTGGGCTCGCCGACGCTTCCTCGTATCGCGTGCAGCGCCGATGGTTCTTCGCTAAACGTCGCCTCCCGTCAGGACGGCGCCATCGTCAGCGTCGCCGCCCCCTCGCTCAATCCGCGCGGCTGCATCGCCGACATCGACGCCCCGGTCGCCGGCTGCACGACCTCGACCCAAGTTCTCGGCGCGGCACGCTCGATCGCAGTCAGCCCCGACGGCAAGTCCGTCTACGCCGGCGGTAGCGACGGCGCGCTGGTCCGTTTCGATCGCGACGTCTCGACCGGCACCCTGACCGCACTTGGATGCATCAGCGACACAGGCCTGGCAATCGGCTGCACGGCCTCTACGCAGGGCCTGTCGGCAACCTGGGGCATCGCGGTTAACCCCGACAACGCCTCGCTCTACGGCGGGGGGCCCGAGGACGACGCGTTGGTGCATGTTCGATCGCATCACCTTGAGCGGAGCGCTCGCGGCGAGGGGGTGCATCGAGGAATTCCCGATCGGCTGGACCCTGGGCACGGTCAGCGACGGGCTGAACACGGGCCTCGAAATCGCCTTCAGCCCCGACTACACCTCCGTCTACGCAACCGGCGTCGGCGATTCGGCAGTCTCGCGCTTCGACCGCGAGGCGATTGCGATCGAGGTTCCGCCCGGCAAAGTCGCCTTCAAGAAGAAGGGCCTGACCTGTAAGGGAGCCTGCAAGAAGACGAAGATCAAGGTCACCGTCGACGATCCGTTAAAGGTCACGTTCGCCAGCGCCCCGGCCTGCAGCTACTGCGCCCTGCGTGCTCAACGGCAAGGGTCCGAGCGGGCCGGATCGGCGAGCGAGTGAAGTCGACGCTCGCGCCGGCAAGAAGGCGCTGGTCAAGACGAAGACCGTCACGGTCAAGCAGGCCGGCGCCGTCAACGCGACCCTGAAGCTGACCAAGGAGGCCCGCAAGAGGCTCGTCAAGAAACACAAGCTGAAGCTCAAGCTCCAGGTCGACTTCACGCCGACCGGAGGCGAACGCACCAGCAAACGGAAGACCCTGAAGGTCAAGCGCAAGCACTGACGGCTACAGCTCCGCGCGTGCGGCTTGGCGATTTGGGGCGGTTTGGCGCCGACCTCGGTCCACCTCCGAGCCTGCGCCCCCTTCAGGAGGCCGGGATGGTCAGCGCCACGGCCGTCCCGGTTGCGCCGAGCGCCGCGATCAGGCCGAGTGCCACCCCGACGCTCGCTAGCTGCGCCAGGGGCCCAAGCGCAATAAGGGCCAGCGTGGCGACGCCGGCGAGTCCGACAGGATTCGAACCTGACCTTCGGTTTCACGGAAAGACGCACTCTTCTTCTCGAAGACCACTCGGTCTTGGGCCGTTTGGCCCATTGACGAGCTCCCGCCCTCGAGACACACTCCGAGCAGGGCTGGCCCCGGGCACTTGGGCTGGGCGATTACTTCAACGAGACCCGACGAACGGGAGCAGCGGATGAACGAGGACGGATTCACTGGAGCACCGAGGGGCAGTCGCCGCGGCGGGACGGGCCGTCGTGACGAGCGACGCGCCGGCGCGCGCCGGCTCGCGGCGGCGATCGTCGGCGCAGGAGTGCTCGGTGCGCTCGGTCTCGTGGCGGCCGCCGGCCCGGTTGGCGCCTCCTCGTCGGGGTCGGCGGGCAAGGCGAACGCCGCCCGGAAGTCGACCAAGTACCAGTCGGTGAAGAAGACTTGGAAGGACGGCAAGGATCTCCAGAAGGACGCAAAGGTCGTTGACGCGGCCCAGAACAGCTGCGCCCTTTACGGGAGCGAGGACGCGTCCACCTACCTGAAGGCATACGACTTCAAGTCCGGATCCTTCAAGCTGAAGAGGAACAAGGTGACGATCACGGTCGCGTTCTACGGCCCCTGGGTGATTGACCCCGAGTCCAGCGTGGCCGGAAAGACCAAGTCGCTGACCTCGGAGAAGGCCCAGAAGCAGCAGGGCTACGCCACCACCCAGCCACTCGAGAGCCAAGTGCTGAGCAGGCAGCTCTGGTTGACGATGTATGCGAACCCGGGCAAGAAGACACCGAGCTGGGGAGGCCACCAGCGCCTGAACACGTACTTCGGCCTCTCCGGCTCCAAGGGTTCGGGGGGCTCCTTCCGGTATGGCTCCTTCCTCGTCGCCAGCACGAAGACCGGGCAGGGTTGGCAGAGCAAGGACCTCGGCGCGGTCAAGGCGGAGATCAGCAAGAACCTGCGTGAGTTCAGCGTCAGCTTCCCGCTCTCCAAGATCACCGCGGAGCTGCCCAAGACGAAGAAAGGCGGGCGGGAGGAGCTGAAGCGCCTGGCCCTCGGGATTCGCTCCGACTGCGGCGACGGCGACGGCGACGTGTTCCCCGGCGGCACCGCGCAGCAGTCCGCCGGCGGCGACGGCGGCCCCAGCTTCGAGTTCCTCGGGGACACGGACTTCGGCCTGATCAAGACCCGGGTCCAGAAGCACCGCTGAGCCGGGAGCACACGAGCGGGCGCCGGCGCCGACCGTCTAGACAAGCCGCCGACATCCAGTAATCGCCTTCCTCAAGGCGGTTGAAGAGCGCGCGACAGGATTCGAACCTGAGGTCAGACGATCTCAGGCGAGCCCCAGCGGATCGGAGCTGACCGAGGAACCCCTCTGTGCTCGGAGCCGAAGCGGGCCAGCGGCGGTCAGGTGACCGAGCAGCCCTTCTCGTAGATCGTGATCTCTTCGACCTGCTTTCTGCTGGCACCTTTGGTGCCGGCCACGAAAGCCGTCGTTACGCCGCGCTTCTTGACGACGAGCTTCCCGAGAATCTTCTTCGCCACGCTGATCTTCGAGCCGAGACCGACGGCGGGCTTGTGCTTACCGCGCTTCGTCTTCCACTTCTTGAGGCCCGTGATCGAGAGGTTGCCGCTGCTCGAGTTCGTTCCGGCCCGGATCAAGATCCCGCAAACATCGCCGCCGGGCGAAATCTGCAGAGATCCGCTCTCGATCGGGTAATCGGTCGACGACGAGGCGAACCATGAGCAGGTCTGGGCGCCGCTGGACTGGGAGGCACACAGGTTTCCGGCGCCCCACTTTCCGACCGCCGCCGCCTTATTGATCCCCAATCTCACGGCGCCGATCCCCTTGAACGGCTTGATCACCGCCGTCTTCGGCGCGGGCAGAGTCGCCGAGGCCGCGGCGGGCGCCAGTGCTGCCACGCCGATCAGTACTGCGAGGGACAGCGTGGCCGTGCGCATTCGCTTCATGGCGGCTCCTGAGTCGGATGGCCGCCTAGCGGCGGAACGAGCGGGATTATAGCGGAAGCATAATTCCGGTTATTACTAGCGTGGACACGAGCCACCGACTTGAATTCTCGTCCGCCCCACAGGGAATAGGCTCTGCCAGTCGTGGTTCACCGCGGACAGCTGCTCGCGTCGGTGCCTTCAACCAGGCCGAGCTCAGCGCGAACAAGACCACGGCGCTGATCTAACTATGGTCCGCAAGGCCGTCTGATCGCGGTGGCCGACGACGAGGGAAAGCGTGGGCGCCTGACCAGGTTCATCCCGGCGCGTCACCGGATCCCGAACTACGATCGGCGTCTGCTGCGTGGCGACCTGTTGGCGGGGATCGCGGTCGCAGCACTCGTGGTGCCGAAGAACCTCGGCTACGCGGACATCGCTCATGTCCCACTTCAGAACGGCCTCTACGCGGCAGTCGGCGGCGGGATCATCTACGCGCTTTCCTGCACCTCCCGGCACATCTCAACCGGCCCGGCGGCGTGCCGGCAATGACCGTCCGCAGCGGGCTCTTCCGGCCGAGCGAGCATGCCGCCGAGCTGGTCGCCTTTGATCGGCGCCGACCACGTCCACGGGAATGTTCACCGCGCGACTCACACCTCGCGCATCGCACCGAGACGGCGAGGAATGACCGCTGGCAGTTATCAGCAGGTGCCGCCCAGCGGAGCCCCTGACCCGAAGCAATCGCCTTGACCAAGCCATCTTCGAAGCGCGCCCGACAGGATTCGAACCTGTGACCTTCGGTTTCGTAGACCGACGCTCTATCCAGCTGAGCTACGGGCGCAAGCGCGGAAGTCAAGACATTCCGCGGCGGGCGATTGTAGAGGCAGCCACCTTGGCCGGGGGCGCCGTCGCCGACGGCCGTGATCTGGCCTTAGCGGCCGAGGAGGGCGCAGACGGCCTTCGCCTGGACCGAGCGCAGCCGCTTCAGCAGCGCCCCCTTCGGTGCGGCGATGTTGAGCGAGGTCGTCACCGATCGCTTGCCGTTCCGGGTCGCCGCTGCCCACTGCACGTAGCCGGGGAAGTTGCCGGTGTGGCCGTAGACGGTGCCGCAGCGCGACTTGTAGCGGAAGATCGCGAGCCCAGCCGAGTTCTTCCCCGGGCCGGGCGGGCTCGAGGAGCCGGGCACGAAGCGCAGCTGCCGCTTCTGCATGGCGGCGTCGAAGAAGGTGCGGCCGAGATCGGCGCGGATGAACCTGCCGAGCTCCAGCGGCGTCGAGACGATCGCACCCGAAGCCCAGGCGCCGCTCGGGCTCAGGAACTCAGTCAGGTCGACCGGGTCGGCGTTGCGGCTGACCCCGTATCCGTGGATGAAGGGCCGGGGAAGCGGGATCCGATGCGTCGGGAAGGTGGTCTGCTCGAGCCCGGCAGGATCGAAGACCAGGCTCCGCAGCAGCGAGGGGTACGACGCGCCGGCCGCCGTCTCGGCAATGAGGCCGACGACGATGTTGTCGGTATTCGAGTACTCGTACTCGCTGCCGGGCGTGAAGACGAGTCCCTTCGCTCGGACCCAGTCGATGACTTGCGTCGGCGTGACAAAGCCCTGGGGGTCCGTGCCTGCGTGCTCCTCGAAGCCACTCGACTTCGTGTAGTCGGGCAGGCCACTGGTGTGGTTGAGCAGCTGCCCCACCGTGACGGCGCCCCACGCGGACGGCAGGTCGGGCCGCCACTGGGCGATCGTGTCGTCGAGCCCGAGCTGCCCGCGCTGGACGAGCTGCAACGCGACCGCGCCGCTGAAGGCCTTGGCGATGCTCGCGATCCGCATGTGATCGCGGCCGCGCGGCGCGCGGTCGCCCTCGACGTCGGACAGGCCGGCGCGAACGACCCTCGTCTCGCCGGGCCGGTGCAGCGTGGCGATCGCCCCGGGCGGGCCGAGCTTCGCTGCCACGAGCCCCTTCAGCCCATGCTTGACGGCGCTCGCGTCGATCGGCTTCGCTGCCCGGCTCGCCGCCGGCAGAACCACCAGCAGGAACAGGGATGCAATTGCGAGCGTGGTGCCCAGCCTCGACCTTCTCATCACGTCCCCCTTGCGTCGGTGCGCCATCGCCGTCAGAGCGATCAGTCTTGCAGGCGGGATCAGGCGGCGCGGCCGAACGCCACCCGGGGCGACCGAGGCGGGCAACGACGCCAATCGGCTTTGTAAGCGAGCGGACAGCGGTCCCCGCCGACACCCGACGGCAGGTACCATCGATGGAGGGTGAGCAGAGTGAGAGGCGTAACGCTTGGCGGATAACGAGGCATCGAACGATGGCGCCTCAGCCGACCTGCTTCGGGGGCTGACACAGCAGCGCTTCTCGCGACGCCGGTTCGTGCGCGGGTCCGCCGGGCTACTCGTGGCCGCACCATTGATCGGGGCGCTCGAGGCATGCGGGATCGCCGGCACGCGCGACACCGGCTGGGCGGACAACTTCGACTGGGCGTCCTGGTGGAAGCAGCAGAGCGGCGAATCCGTCTTCAACTTCGCCAACTGGCCCCTGTATATAGACCGGACCAAGGATGGCTCGCCGACGCTGAACGCGTTCGCGAAGCGCAAGGGAATCAAGGTCAACTACCGGCCGGTGATCCAGGACAACGCGTCCTTCTTCTCGCAGATCAGCCCGGTGCTCTCGGCCGGTCAGGCGACCGGCTACGACCTGGTCGTGATCAGCGACGGCTGGGAGCTGACGCAGATGATCGAGAACCACTGGCTGATCCCGCTCGATCACACGCGGCTGCCGAACTTCAAGCGCTACGCCTCCCCGTCGGTCAAGAATCCGGCGT
Organism: uncultured Solirubrobacterales bacterium; assembly: GCA_963850625.1. Taxonomy (GTDB): domain Bacteria; phylum Actinomycetota; class Thermoleophilia; order Solirubrobacterales; family 70-9; genus CAXMST01. Next base: position 939,307 of record CAWKLZ010000005.1, on the reverse strand, counting down.
TCGATCCGGGCAACAAGTACACGGTCGTCTGGCAGTCGGGGATCACGGGGATCGGCTACGACCCCGAGAAGACCGGCCGCGAGATCACCTCGGTCAAGGACCTCTACGACCCGGCCTTCGCGGGGCGAGTCGGGATGATGGCCGACGACACGGAGCTCGCCAGCAACGGCATGCTGGCGCTCGGCATCGAACCGAGCACCTCCACCCCGGCCGACTGGCGGGCGGCGGCGAAGCTGCTCGCCAAGCAGCGCGACGACGGCATCGTCCGCCAGTACTACGACCAGAGCTACATCAAGGCGCTGCAGCAGGGCGACACGATCATCTCGATGGCCTGGTCCGGCGACGTCTACCAGGCGCAGGTCTCAGGCAACTCGAACCTGAAGTTCGTCGTGCCGAAGGAGGGCGGCATGTTCTGGCACGACAACTGCATGATCCCCTACCACGCCTCGAATCCGGTCAACGCGATCGAGTGGATGGACAACAGCTACCGGCCCGAGGTCCAGGCGCAGATCGCCGACTGGGTCAACTACACCTCGCCCGTCCCTGATGCGAAACCGATCGTCGCCGGCCAGCTCGACGACCCGACCGTCGCCAACAGCCCGCTGATCTTCCCGGGCAAGGCGATCGAGGACCAGTTCGTCGCCTACTACGACTTCAAGGGCGTCGACGACCACGAGGAGTGGACCTCGATCTTCGATCCGATCATCCAGTCATGAGCGCGCGCCTGCGGCAATCACTCGTCCCCTACCTGCTGAGCGTGCCGACGGCCGTCTGGCTCGGCATCTTCTTCGTCATCCCGCTGCTCGCGATCCTCTCGGTCTCGCTGATGACCGGCAACTCGATCGACGGCTACACGCTGACCTGGAACTTCTCGATCTTCGGCGACGCGATCAGCACCTACTCGACCCAGTTCGGGCGCTCGTTCCTGTACGGCGGCCTCTCGACGGCGGTCGCGCTCGTCGTCATGTACCCGGTCGCCTACTGGATCGCCTTCCACGGCGGGCGCTTCAAGTCGGTGTTCCTCTTCCTGCTGCTGCTGCCCTTCTTCGTCAGCTTCGTGATCCGGATCATCGCCTGGCAGTTCATCCTCGCCGACAACGGGATCGTCCTCGGCACGCTCAAGGACATCGGCCTGCTGCCGGACTCCACGCACGTGCTCTCGACCCCGTTCGCGGTCGTCGCCGGCCTCACCTACGACGCGCTGCCGTTCATGATGCTGCCGATCTACGTGGCGCTGCAGCGGATCGACCTCTCCCACGTCGAGGCCGCGGCCGACCTGTACGCGAGCAAGGCCGAGCGCTTCCGCACGGTGATCCTGCCGCTCTCCGCGCCGGGCATCTACGCCGGCATCGTGCTCGTCGCGATCACCAACATCGGCGACTACGTCAGCGCCGCCATCCTTGGCGGCCCGTCGACGACGATGATCGGCAACATCATCCAGACCCAGTACGTGCAGAACCAGAACTACCCGATCGCCTCGGCCCTGGCGCTGATCCTGATGGCGACGCTGCTCGTCGCGATGGCGCGTCTACGCGAAGGTCTTCGGCACCCGCACCCTGCAGGAGTACGCGACGTGAGCGGCGCCGCCGGAGCGCTGCCGAGGAAGGCGTCCCGCAAGGCGGGCGAGCTGACGGCCGCCGCTGTGGCGGCGGGCCGTGCTGCCCTTCTACGTGTTCATCGTCCTCTTCGTGACGATGGTGCCGATCGGCGTGATCATCGCCTACAGCTTCAACCAGTCGCCGAACGAGCGGCTGACGTTCGCCTGGAACGGCTTCACGACGGAGTGGTACCGCCGGCTGTTCGAGATCCCGGACCTGACCACAGCGCTCGTGCACTCGCTCGAGATCGCCGCGCTGAGCACGGTGATCGCGGTCGCGATCGGCACGCCGGCGGCGATCGCCCTCTCGCGCTACCGCTTCCGCGGCCGCGGCGCCGGCGATCTCGTGATCCTCGCCGACATCGCTGCGCCCTCGGTCGTCGTCGGCGCCTCGCTGCTCGGCTTCTTCGTCTACCTCGGCATCTCGCGTGGCTTCGGCACGATCCTGATCGCCCACGTCGCCTTCAACGTCGCCTTCGTCATCGTCGTCCTGCAATCGCGGCTGCGCGACCTCGATCCGTCGCTGGGCGAGGCGGCGCGCGATCTCGGTGCCAACTCGTGGCAGGCGTTCTGGCAGATCACCCTGCCGGTGATCTGGCCCGCGATCCTCTCCGCCTCGCTGCTCGCCGTCGCCCTGTCGATCGACGACTTCATCATCACCAGCTTCGTCTTCGGCCAGACGCTGACCTTCCCGATCTGGGTCTACAGCTCGGTCAAGGTCGGGATCCCGCCGCAGGTGTTCGCGATGGGCACCCTGATCTTCGCCGCCGGCGTGCTGATCGCGCTGGCAGCGGTGGTCGCCGCGCGCCGGCAGCCGCGAGCGAGCTGAATTACCCGAGGGCTGCGGTGAACGTCAGGAGGCCGCCGCGCCGACCGGCAGACCCGCCTCGCGACAGGCGTTGAGGACACCGCGGCCGTAGGCCGTCTCCTCGGTCGCCTTGTTCGCGCACAGGTACTTCGCCTGCTCGCCACAGCGATTGAAGGTCTCCCCACCCATCACCCAGGGCACCGTTGCTGAGATGCATCCGGGGGGCGGCGGGGCCACCTTGTCTCCGACGTGAAGCAGCAGCACGCCGGCGATCACGAGGGTCGTCAGTAGACCCATCACGAGGCCGACATTGCGCTCCCGGGGCGTCAGCGACCGAATCGGCGTGTTGACGCGCTCCCATTGACCTTCCATTGGCATAGGGCAGCACCTTAGTGCGTCGATCTGCAGGCTGGATATCGACACCGCGGAGAAGCTCGGGACCAAATCTTTAGACATACGGAGGGACACGGCCGATCCGGCGCAACCGATTATGAGTGCGCCAAGCGACGGGGCACATCTACGGGCGTGCTCGAGTTCCGTGTCTCACTCGAGGAGCGGTCCCGTCGACCGAAAGGGAAAGGAACCCATAAAACGATGGATTGGTTGAGCTCAGGCGACAACGCCTGGCAGATGACCGCGGCGACGCTCGTCGGATTGATGAGCCTGCCCGGTCTCGCTGTCTTGTATGGCGGCGTGATGCAGAAGCGATGGTCGGTCAACTCGATGATGATGACCTTCATCGCGTTCGCCCTGGTCGTCGTGATCTGGATGCTGTGGGGCTACAAGTTGGGGTTCGGCTCGCCCGTCCACATCTTCGGCGCCGACGGTGGAAGCTTCTTCGGAAACTTCATCGGCAAGCCAGGATCGGTCGATGGCGAGTTCCTCGCTCTTGCACCAGGCGTCATTGCCTACGGCTCGGATCCAAGGGCACGTTCCCGCAGCCGACGTTGATCTACTTCCAGTTGGTCTTCGCGGCGATCACGCCGATCCTGATGTTGGGCTCGGTCCTCGGCCGGTTCAACTTCAAGGCGTGGATCCCGTTCGTGATCATCTGGATCTCGACCACCTACGTCGTCAACGCGTTCATGATCTGGGGCGGCGGTTACTTCGCCCAGCAGGGCGTGCTCGACTTCTCGGGTGGTTACGTCATCCACCTCGCGGCCGGCGCGTCCGGCTTCGTTGCGGCGGCCGTCATCGGCCCGCGTCTGCAGCGTGACCGCGAGATCGATGCCCCGAACAACCTCGCCATGGTCGCGGTCGGTGCCGGCCTGCTGTGGATGGGCTGGAACGGGTTCAACGGCGGCGACCCGTACGCGGCCAGCAAGGACGCGTCGGCGGCACTGCTGCTGACCAACCTCGCTGCGGCGACGGCCCTGATCAGCTGGATCGCCCTCGACTACATGACGGGGCGCAAGCCGAGCCTGATCGGGTCGGTGAACGGCATCATCGTCGGCCTCGTCGCGATCACGCCCGGAGCCGGTTTCGTCAACGGCTGGGGCGCGCTGGCGATCGCCGTGATCGCCACGGTGGTCGTCTACCTGGCGTACCACTACCTGAGCCGCATGGCTCCGTTCCGGAACGTGGACGACACCCTCGGCGTCGTCTACACGCACGGATTCGCCGGGCTCACCGGTGGCCTGCTGGTCGGCGTGTTCGCCGATCCCCGAATGGTCACCGCCTTCGCGTTGCACGCGAAGGGGCTGGTGTTCGGAGGCGGTTTCGAACTGCTCAAGTGGCAGTTCCTGGCTGGGCTCTGGGTGATCGTGTTCTGCGCGGTGATGACGTTCATCATCCTCAAGATCATCGGTCTGGTCATCCCTCTCGCGATGAGCGAGGAGGAGATGGAAGAGGGCGATCTCGCGGTCCACGGCCACGAGGTCTACCCCTCGGACGTGCCGTCTCTGGGCGCCGTCCAGTAGACCGACACCGACAACCGCTGTAAGCGACGCGGGCTGGGCCTTCGGGCTCAGCCCGTCGTCGTTTCTGAGGTCGTCGTCTCCGGGGCGGCGTTCGGGTCTGGCGTGCGGCCCGAGTAGCGATAGGCGCGCGAGACGGTCCGCAGGGCATCGACCATCGCCGCGACCGGCGGCTCGAGCCGGCCCGGCGGCGTGCCGGCAATGACCGTCCGCAGCGGGCTCTTCCGGCCGAGCGAGCGAACGACGATGTCGGAGCGCACCGTGGTCAGCGCGAGTTGCGGGATCAGGGCGACGCCGACGCCGGCGGCGACCAGCCCCTGGACCGTCTGGTAGTCGTCGCTCTCGAAGGAGACCTGTGGCTCGAAGCCGGCCGCGATGCAGGAGCGAACCACGTGGCGGGCGCAGGCGCTCGCCTCCGAGCTCTGCACCCATGACTCGCTCGCGGAGATCCTCGAGCTTCAGCCCGCGCTTCGCCGCGAGCGGGTGGCTCTCGGGCAGGGCGAGGCGCATCGGGTCCTCGAGCAGCTCGACCCGCTGTGCCCCCGAGACGTAGCGGCGGCCGACGCCGTGGAACTCGAAGAGGAGGGCAAGGTCGAACTCGTGCGCGCGCAGGCGCGGCGCGATCTCCTCGGGCTCGCCCTCGGCGAGGCTGAGCTCGACCCCGGGGTTGGCGTCCGAGAACGTCGCCACCGCGAGCGGGATCAACGTCGCCCCCGCGGTCGGAAACGACGCGAGCCGCAGCTTGCCCTGGCGCCCGCCGGCGATCGCATGCACCTCGTCCTCCGCCGCATCGAGGCGGGCGAGGATCGCGCCGGCGTGCTCGATCAGCGCCGCGCCGGCCGGCGTCGGGCGGGTGCCGCGGCGATCGCGCTCGAGCAGGACCGTTCCCGCCTCGGCCTCCAGAGCGGCGATCGCCTGCGAAACGGCCGACTGCGTGTAGGAGAGCGACTCAGCGGCCGCCGAGAAGGAGCCGGCCTCGGCTACCTCGCGGAGGATCTTGAGCCTGGGAACACTAAGCACAGCTAATACATAACGTTAGCAACATTGCTTGTGCTGATGGCAGGATTCGCCGATGATGCTCTCGAACTTCAACACCAACCCGAATCACTTGAAGGAGGTAGAGCAATGACCAAGACGATCATTTCCTACGACGGCACGGACAACGACCGCGACGCACTTGCCCTCGGCAAGGCGCTGGAGAAGGTCAGCCACCTGGCGCTCGCCTACGTCTCGCACACCGGCGGCAACGCCCGCGAGGAGGCGCACGCCGCAGAGCTGCTCCGCAAGGGCGCCGACGCGCTCGGCCAGAGCGAGGTCGACCAGCACGTCGAGCTCAGCGCCAGCACTCCCGACGGCCTCCGTCACCTCGCCCAGCGCGAGGGCGCCGACGCTCGTCGTCTTCGGCTCCGACTACCGGACCGCCGACGGCTCGGTCAACCCGGGCACCTCGGCCCGCCGGCTGCTCGACGGCTCGCAGCTCGCGGTTGCCGTCGCCCCGGCCAACCTGCGCTCGCGCGGCGACTACTCGATCCGCACGATCGGCGTCCTCGCCGAGGCGGGCGACCAGGCACCGGCCGAGACGGCTCGCGCCCTCGCCGGTGCGCTCGGCGCGACCGTGACCGAGCCCGGTCATGGTCCGGTCGACCTGCTCGTCGTCGGCTCCCGCGAGGGTACGCCGGACGGCAAGGTCCGCCTCAGCGCGACCGCCGACTACGCGATCGAGACGGCTTCCTCGGCCGTGCTCGCCGTCCCGCGCGGCAAGGTCGTCGGCTTCGGCGCCACCGCCGCAGTCGCCGCCCAGGGCTGACGCGGCACCCCCGTCGCTCCGGCCGCAACCGGAGCAGGCGGATCAGTCAAGTCCAAGTATCCGGAGGCGCTCGGTCACAAGGCCGAGCGCCTCTTCGTTGTCGATCGAGACTCCGTCCAGGGCCGCAAGGTCCGCGAGCAGGCGGGCGGCGATGCGCTCAGTCCGTGGATCGCCGTCTCCGGTTGCTGACGCGCCGGGCGCTGTCGGCACCGGCGCGTCGGGGACCGCGGCGGGTGTGGGCGTCGCCGCAGCCTGCGCCTCCTCGAGGATCCGGCGGGTCACGTCCTCGGCCGTGCGCTTGGCTGAGTTCGGGCCCTCGCCAAGGCCGAGCTCGTTGCCGACGAGCCGGCGGCCCTCGAGGACCCGCAGCTCGGCGAGGCGCGGCTCCCAGTCCTCGTCGGCGAGCTCGAAGGGCGCCTGCGCGAGCCATGGGCCAACGACCTCTGCCTGCAGACGCTCGCGAGACATGTTGAAAACCCAAACGCGCCGCATACCGCGGCGCGCGTGGACGTTTACGTGGTAGACCAACTCGGAGCTCACGGCGCGAAGCCTAGATGGCCGGCGCGGCGGCGGCCGATGGGCCAAGCCAGCTGATCGGCGCGTAGTGGTGCTCACCCGTGGCAAGCAGCTCCTCGGTGCCGCCGGGCCAGCTCCGCAGGCGCAGCTCGACGACGCCGATCCGCTCGGCGCTCTCTTCGTAGCTGAGCCAGAACAACGGCGCCTCGGTGCTCGCCCTCTCCCCCGCCGACTCGATCGTCGCCGCGATCCGGCCCGTAACCTCGGGCGGCGGGTAGATCCAGAAGACCGAGTGGAAGACGACGGTCGCTCGGCCGGGCACCGGCTCCGCGAGCCGCTCAGCGATCCATTCGTCGGCACTCGCCCGATCGACCACGGGCGGATGCTCGGCAGCGACGGCGAGGGCGCCGCGCATCATCTCGACCCGGGCGAGCTCGTCCGGCATCACGTAGGCGAGCAGGTCGAGCCGACCCTCGTCGGCTCCGGGATCGATCGGATCGATATCGCAGCCGCGACGCTCAGCGATCTCCAGCGGCGAACCGAGCGGCGGCACCCCGCCGAGCCAGTAGTCGGCGAAGCGAACCGGCGAATCTTCCGGTCCGGAGCTCATCCCGCCCGCCTCGTAGCGGTAGCGATCGAGGTTCTGGTTGAGACCCGCGCTCGAGCCGAGCTCGAGCGCGCGGATCGGCGTCCGGCAGCGATCGGCGATCACGTGGAAGCCGGAGGCGAGGGGGCCGCAGCGTGAAGTCTCGTTCGTCTGCAGCGGGTGGCGCAGATCGCCGATCACGTCGGGGCTGTGGGCGGCAAGCGCGGCGAGCACGCCGGGCCAGGCCGCGGCGGCATCGCCGTTGCCACCCGCCGAGGGGTAGTAGGCGGCCAGATCGGGAGCGCTTCCGTCAAGCACCATCTTGTGCACACCGGCGAGCGCCCGCAGGGCGAAGAACTCCGTCCGCGGCTCGCGCGCGAAGGGCTCGAGCAGCTCCCAGACCGGGCCGGCGGCGCGCACGTCGTCCGCCATCCGGGCGAGCAGCTCGACGTAGAACGGCGACTCGCCGGCGAAGACCTCGCCCGAGTACACCTCGAGATCGGCGATCAGCTGCTCGCGCGGCTCGATCCGTCCACCTGCCTCGACCCTCGCGCCCCGCCGGGACGCGATCAGCTCAGCTTCACCGATCCGGACTTGACCGAAAGGCAGGTGTTCTTGTTGGGGGAGTTGCCGATCTTCGTCTGGTTGACCTCGGAGAAGTACTTGCCGTTCTTCGGCGGCTTGCCGCCCAGGTTGATCGAGAACTTGCCCTTGTTGTTCGTGTGATCGCCGCCGAGCTTCTTCTTGTTGCCGTTCTTCTTCCGGTAGAGGACGACCTTGCGATCCTTGACGCAGTTGCCCTTCGTCGAATCGATCGTGCCCTTGAAGTACGACTTGCCGTTCTTCAGCTCGTACTTGAACTTCGTGTAGACGGTCGGGTAGCTCTTGCCACCGGCGAGCGCGACGACCGGCATCGCCAGGCAGGCGAGCGCGAGGCCGATCGCAAGTGCGGATCTGTGGATCTTCATTCCGGGTCCTCCCTGGGATGCTCAGGACTGCTGGCCACCGCGGAGTATCCCGCAATGCGGCGCTGTGGCAAAAACTGGCCAAGCAGCCAGTCGAGCCGCTAGGCTCCGCAGCGAACCGCACGCGGACTGGAGAGGACGGAGCACGATGGCAGCTGAGACCGGCCAGAGCCTGAGCGAGATCGACATCGCCGATCGCGAGCACTGGGAGCACGGACCGCCGCACGAGCTCTTCCGCGCAATGCGCGCCGAGCAGTGCCCCGTGCATTTCTCGGAGATCAACGAATACCCGAACGAGGCCGGCTTCTGGTCGGTCACGAAGGCCGAGGACGTGCATTCGGTGAGCCGCGATTGGCGCACGTTCTCCTCCGAGCGCGGCGGCTGCATGGCGCTCACGCACGCGATCCCGCTCGAGCTGATGACCTCGATGTTCATCGCCATGGACCCGCCCAAGCACGACCGGATCAAGGCGCTGTTCCAGCGGGGCTTCACGCCGAAGCGGATCGCGATGCACGAGGAGGAGATCCGCGAGATCGCCCGCCGCGTGCTCGGCCGCCTCGACGGGCGCGAGACCTGCGACGTCGTCACCGACATCGCCCAGCCGGTGGTCTCCCGCGTGATCGGCAGCTTCATGGGCATCGACGAGGACGACGACGAGGTCTGGGCGACGCTGATGAACACGACGCTGGGCATCGGCGACGAGGACCTCGCCCCCGGCGGCCTCGAGAAGGTCCTCGCCGAGGACCTGCCCGAGGTCTTCCGCCGCTGTCACGAGATGGTGGAGGCGCGGCGGCAGAACCCCACCGACGATCTGACGAGCGTTCTCGTCCACGCTGAGATCGACGGCGAGAAGCTCTCCGACCACGAGATCGTGATGGGCTTCTTCCTGCTCGTCGCCGCCGGCAACGACTCGACGAAGGCGACCTTCACGAGCGGCATGAACGCGCTCCTCGAGCACCCCGATCAAATGCAGGAGCTGGTCGAGGATCCGGCGTTGATCCCGGACGCAATCGAGGAGTGCCTGCGCATGTTCCCGGCCTTCTCGAACTTTCGGCGAACGGCGACTGAGGACACCGAGATCCACGGGCAGAAGATCGCCGAGGGCGAAAAGGTGCTGCTCTGGTACGTGAGCTCGAACCGCGACGAGGACGCCTTCGAGGACGCCGACGTCTTCGACATCCACCGCAAGCCCGAGCACCAGGCGTTCGGGGCCGGCGGCCGCCACTTCTGCCTCGGCACGGCACTCGCCCGGCTCGAGCTCAAGGTCCTCTTCGAGGAAACGCTGGCGCGCCACCCGAACATGGTCCGTGACGGTGAGCCGAAGCCGGCCGTGACGCAGTTCCTCAACCAGTTCAAGACGTTGCCCGTACGCCTCGACGGCTGAGCGCCGAGCGGGTATCGCATGGGCACGCTGGAACGTCTCGGTAAGCCGATCGACCTCGACGCGGCACCGCCGCGGGCGGTCGTGCGGGCCGGGCTCGCCTTGCATCGCAGGCTGCGCGCGGCCGCCGATGCGCTCTTGCCGTCGCAGATCCTCGCCTACGAGGAGACGACTGCCTTCTTCCGCACCCGGGTGGCTGGAGCTCTGGTCGAGCTCGGCGTCATCGAACGGCTCGACGCCGGGCCGGCGAGCAGCTCCGAGCTCGCCGCCGAGCTCGAGCTCGACGAGGAGACCCTGCACCGCGTGATGCGCTTCGCTGCCGCCCACAGCCTCCTCAAGCTCAGCGGCGGACGCTTCTCCCTCGCCCGCGCCGGTCGCGGGCTGACCTCCAAGGCCGATCCCACGCTCGCTCACTGGGCCAAGCACATCAATACGGCCGCGGTCCAGGAACCCTGGGCCCGGCTCAGTGGGAGCATCCGCACGGGTGAGCCCCTCTTCCCGGCGACGATGGGGAAGTCGGTCTGGGCCTATTTCGCCGAGCACCCGGACGAGGAGCGCCTGTTCGCGAACTCGATGCGGGAGATGAGCCGACTGGTGACCCCGTGGATCGTCGCCGGCTACCCATGGCCCGAGGAGGGCACCGTCTGCGACATTGCCGGCGGTTCCGGACCGGTTCTCGCCGCGGTCCTCGCGGCCCGGCCGGGCCTGCGCGGCAAGCTCGTCGAAGCGGCCGGGGTGCTGCCCGAGGCCGAGCGCTACCTAGCGGCGGCCGGCGTCGGCGACAGGGTCGAGCTGGCAGAGGGCAACATCTTCGAGGGCATCGATGCCGGCGGCGATCTCTACCTGCTCAAGGACATCGTCCACGACTGGGACGACGAGCGCTCGGTCCGGATCCTCCAGACCGTCGCAGCCGCGATGCCGCCAGGCGCGAAGCTGCTGATGATCGAGACGCTGATCGACGCCGACGACACCGATCCGATCGCAACCTCGGTCGACCTGCAGATGCACGCCATCTGCGACGGCGGCAAGCAGCGCTCCGCGGCGGAGCTGCAGGCGCTCGCCTCCGCTGCCGGCCTGCGGGCCGGCGAGGTCCATCTGACCGGCGGCCCGGCCTTGGTCGAGGCGATTCGCTGATTGCCCCGGCCGCCATCCCACGGTCCACGAAAACCGGGAGGGCCGCCTCAACGGCAGCGCTCGTCAGCGGCCGTGCCTGCCCTTGCCCCTGTGCCCGTGCTTTCGCCTGTGCTTGTGGACGTGCTTGTGCCGGTGTTTCTTCTTGCCGCAGCGCGGCTTGTTGAGGACGTCCGAGCCGAAGGGGCGCAGGCCGTCCTGGCCTGCGTAACCCAGGTGGGCGAGGCCGAAGTTGTCCTCGACCGAGCGCAGCAGGCTGTAGTGGTTATAGGCCTCGTCGGTCTTCGTACCTGGGCGGATGCATGGCGAAAGCACCACGGCGCCCACACGGCCGCCACCGGGTCCAGGGTTGAGAATGCCGCCGGGGCTGACCGTGTTAGGCCCACTCTGCTCGTTGCAGCAGGCGCTCGAGTCGTTCTCCGCCTCATCGAAGGTGATCACGATCAGTCCGTGGTCCTTGTAGGCGGCTGAGTGCATGATCGGCGGGATCGCCTGTCGGAGGAACTGGTTGGCGGAGACGAGCCCGCCCGGCGCGCCGTCGACGCAGGGAGCGTCGTGCCCGTCGTGGCAGAGATTCGGGGTGATGAAGCTGTAGGCGGGCGTCCGCTTGCGGCTCCGCAGGTCCTTGGTCAACTTCTTGTAGTCGACGACGTGCGTCTTGCAGTCCCGCACGTTGTCGATGATCGAGTGGAAGTACATGAACGGGTTGTGGCGGGTCGCGTACTGGTCGCCGGCCTCAGCCGCCTGCGTGTCGTCGACGCCGATGTCTGGATGCCGGCAGGCGGCGGGCTCGGCGGGCGCCTTCGCGGCCATGTCCTCCATGTAGCCGCGCCACCGCCTGCCCTTGGCATGGAGCTGATTGCCGATCGTCTTGACGCTCGCCGGGTACACGCAGCCGACGCCGATCACCTGGCCGTCGGCGGCGCGAATGCCCGGTATGAAGTCCGAATAGATCTCGCAATCGGCCTGCGTGTCCGGGTTCGGGGCCTGGCCGCTCACCATCGCGAGATAGTTGTCGTTGCTGAAGTGGCCGATCCCGTAGTAGTTCGGCATGAGCAGCCCCTTCGAGGGCAGCTTCTTCGCCAGGTACTTCGGCGCGTCGGGGCCGAAGGTGTCGTCGGCGTTCTCGTTCTCGAGCACGACGATGAAGACGTGCTTGATGTGCGGCAGCTTCTTCGCGCCCTTCGCGGCTGCGCTGCCGGGCGCGGCGCCAAGCAGGCCGGCGAGCGCCGCCAACGCGCAGAGAGCGACGGCTACCGCAACCAAGAGCCGCGGGCGGCTCGGCGTCTGTGCAGCTTCATTCACCGTCGCAAAGGTACCCAGCCCAGCGCCAGATTTGTGAACTTGCTGCTGTAGGGGAGACGCGCCGCACGGCAACGGGCCGCTGCCGTGACGCCTATCTTGACCGGATGGGCTTCCTCGATCGCTTCCGCGGAGCGGGCGGCGCCGGCGGGCTGCGCGTCGGCGATCCGCGCTTCGACGACTGGGAGGTCGTCCGCGATTTCGAAGAGATCGACGCCGCCCAAGCCTGGCGTCGGCACCTGGAGGAGGCTGGGATCGAGGCCGTGATCACCGCCGACCAGCCGCTGGATCGCTTCGGCCGCGGCGACATCTACCTGCAGGTGCCGCCCGGCTCCTGGAGCGACGCGGAAGAGTTCCTCTCCAACCTCGATCTCGACTGAGCGGAGCTGCGGCGGGTGGCTCGCCCGCGATCACCCTCCGCGCAGGAAGATCCGCGGCATTGACGCCGGGCGCTCGCGCAGGGCTTTGAAGACGAGGCCGCCGATCTCGCGGTAGGTGCCTTCCCGGCGAACACTGCGACCAAGCTCGCGCAGCCAGGCACGCCCGGCGCCGTGGCTGATCAGCCCGGCGGAGACGTCGACGAGGTCGGCGCGGCGCAGCAGCTCGACCTCGAGTCCGGCCGCCCACTGCGAGCGCAGCTCGTGGTGTCGTTCGATCGCGTCGAGGCAGCGACGTGAGCGCTCCGCAGGCCAACCCTCGCGGCCCGAGAGCAACCCCTCGGCGTAAACGGCGCCGTCGCTGACGTAGACGCCGCCCTCCGAGGCCCCGTCGTAGAGGCCGATGTCATGCAGCAGCGCCGCGACGAGGAGCAGCTCGCGGTCGACTTCGGCGCCGCGCAGCGAGGCGAGCCGCAGGCCGATCAAGTAGCAGCGCAGGCCATGTCGCTCCATCGGCCCGTCGCTTTCGCCAGTGAGGGCGCGCAGCCGCGCGAGCGCCTCGAGCTCCGTCCCGGTCTCGGCGACCTGGTCGGCTCTGATCGGGCCCGAGAGGTCGGGTGCGGTGGCCATCGGCGCTGATCCTCGCACGGTCGGCAGGCTCGCTGCGGAGAGGTAGGGTGCGCCGCGGTGAGCAACTCCGAGCCCCTCTCGGGCGCCGACATCGCCTCGCTGCACGCCGAGCAGGGTGCGATCCACGTGCACGTCGGCGGCACCGCGATCTTCGAAGGCAAGCCGCCGGACTTCGAGACCCTGCTCGCTCACGTCGAGCAGCGGCTCAACCTGATCCCGCGCTTCCGTCAGCGGGTTCGCCACCTGCCGGGCCGGGTCACGCGCCCGGTCTGGGAGGACGACCCCATCTTCGACCTGCGCCGGCACGTGCGCCGCTCGGCCCTCCCCTCCCCCGGCTCCGACGAGCAGCTCAAGGAGCTCGTCGGCCGGATCATGTCCGAGCCGCTCGACCTCGAGCGGCCGCTGTGGCAGATCTACCTGATCGAGGGCCTTGCCGGCAAGCGCTTCGCCGCTGTCTCGAAGACCCACCACGCGCTGGTCGACGGGATCGCCGCGATCGACGTCGGCGCTGTGATCCTCGACCCGGACCCGAAGGGCACCGACCTCGGCTTGCCGAGCGAGCCATGGACGCCGAACACCTCGCGGGCCGACCAGATGATCCTCAGGCGCGTGGTCCGCGCCCGCGAGCGCTTCCTCGGCCTCTCGCGCGAGACCGCGTCGCGGCTGACGCCGCTCGGCGCCGCTTCGACGACGGTGGAGGCCGGGCGCACCGCGCGCGGCTTCGTCGAGCTCGCCCGCAACACCGAGCCGGTCAAGCCCACGTTCCTCAACGAGGAGATCGGCCGCGACCGCCACGTCGCGTTCGGCATGACGCCGCTCGAGGAGGTCAAGGAGGCCGGCCGCCGCTACGACGCGACCGTCAACGACGTGATCCTCTCGGTCTCGACCGGCGCCCTTCGCCGCTACTTCGAGCTTCGCGGCGAGCGCCTGCCCAGCGAGTTCACAGCGCTCGTCCCGATGAGCATCCGCCGGCCCGAGGAGGAGGGCGAGCTCGGCAACCGGATGACGACGCTGCTCGTCCCGTTGCCCCTCGCCGAGCGCAACGCACGTCTCCGGCTCGAAACCATCAGCGAGACGACGAGCCGACTGAAGGCGTCGGAGGGGGCGCGCGCCGCCTCCCTGATCATCGAGGCGTCGGGCTGGGTGCCGCCGACGGTCAACCGGCTGCTCGGACAGATGAACGCGGCCCTCGCTCCGGTCAACCGCGTCGTCGGCGAGCGCCTGCCATGGAACCTCGTCATCTCCAACGTTCCTGGCCCGCCGATGCCCGTCTACCTGCTCGGGCGCCGGCTACAGGCGATCCACCCCTTCGTCGCCCTCTCGCCGCAGAAGCGAGCGCTGTCGATCGGCGTCCTCTCCTACGACGGCAACATGATGTTCGGGCTCGTCGGCGACCGCGACCGCCTGCCCGATCTCGACCGGATGTCGGACTTCCTCGACGAGGCGATCGCCGAGCAGTACGCGGCCTGAGCGGCCAACCGACTTGCGCAAACGCTTTCTGGAGTTATCGTGGGCCGGGTCCGAAGGGAGTCATCTGCCAGCTCACCGCTCATCCCGCTCCGCGCCCTTTGCCAGGAGGCTTCTCGCGGCCCTGTGCGCGGCCGCAGCCGTCGCGCTCGCGGCCGCCGCCCAGGCTCCGGCGGACACGCTGCTGATCGCGAACTCGGGCTCCGACACCGTCACCGTGTTCGACACGGTCACGGACGCGGTGGTTGGCGCTCCCATCCCGGTGGGAGACGAGCCCTCATCGATCGTGATCGCCGCCGGTGGGCGGCGCGCGTATGTGGCCAACCAGGGCTCGGACACGGTCACCGTCATCAACATCGCAACCCAGAGCACCGTGGGCGCGCCGATCCACCTCCCCGAGCTCGGCACACTCGCCGCCAGCCCCGATGGGAAGCGGGTCTTCGCGATGTCCGGCTCCTTCGTCAAGACGATCGACACGGCGACGAGCGCGCTCGAGCCGGGCGGCATTCACGAGCTGGCCTTCCCCTCCGCGGCGACCGGCATCGCTCTGACTCCGAACGGGCGGCAGCTCTGGGTGGCCCACACCGACCCGAACAACTTCGTCCTGCGGCATCCGACGGACGGTTCGCTGCCGGGCAGCAACGCGCCGATCACCAACCTGGGCTCGGGCTCGGGGCCGCGGGCGATCGCGTTCACCCCAGACGGCAGCCGCGCCTACGTGGTCTCGGAGACCGGTGCCGGCGCCTTCCCGATCAGCGTCGCCACGGGAGCCGCATCGACGGCGATCGCCACGGGGGCTGAGGCTGCGCAGTCGATCGCGATCTCGCCGGACGGCACCCGAGCCTTCGTTCCCGCCTACGACAACAACGCCGACATCTTCCGGCTGAACCTGCAGACCAACGCGCTGATCCTCCCTCAGAAGTTCCTGCCGAGCGGGCCGAACCGCATGACTGCCGCCGCCTACACCCCGGACGGCAAGCGCGTGTACGTCGCGGGAGGCCTGCCGCCCGATCCGGCCAAGGTCGTGCCGCTCTCGGCAGCGACCGGCGACCCGATCGGCTCCGCGGTCGACGTCGGCGTCGGGCCCAGCTCGATGGTGGCCGTACCCGACGACTCGCCGGTCGCCCGCCTGACGGGCCCCGCCACCGCGGTCGCCGGCGTGCCCGTGCAGTTCAGCGCAGGCGGCTCGACCGACGCCGACGGAGCCATCAAGAGGTTCGACTGGAGCTTCGGCGACGGCACCGCCGCCGCCAACGGTGGACCGCAGCGCAGCCACGCATTCGCGCCCGGCAGCTACAGCGTCAGGGTCACAGCGACGGACAACGTGGGTTGCTCGGCCTCGCCGCGGTACACCGGTCAGACGCCCTACTGCGCGGGCGCGGCGGCCGCGACCGTCACGCGGCAACTCGTCGTGGCCGGGATCACGATCGGTACTCCGAAGAAGAACAAGCGCAAGGGCACCGCCGCGATTCCGGTCCGGGTTCCCGCCGGTGGTGAGCTTGGCCTCTCCGGGAAGGGCCTCGCCCCCCAGCACGCGACGGCAACGGCAGCCGGCAGGCTGACGCTGAACGTGAAGGCGAAGGGCTTGGCCAAGCGCAAGCTGAAGAAGAAGGGAAAGCTCACGGTGAACCCGGTCGTTGCCTTCACGCCCACGGGCGGCTCGACGCAGAGTCAGTCGCTCACGGTGAAGCTGAAGCGCAAGAGACACTCCAGCTGAGCGGGTGGGGGTCGGCTCGATGCTCCACGTCGGCTGGGATCGCCTCGACGCAAAGCTGATCGATGCGCGCTTCCTCAAGGCGATCCCGTACCAATCCGACAGCGGCGCCCGGGCCACATGGCAGCTGTGGGAGTACATGATCGAGCTGGCGCCCGACGACGGCGGCAAGAGGCTGACGATCGAGGAGAAGAGCTTCCAGCTCGGCCACCCACCGCCCGCGATCGGTGACACGGTCCCGATCCTCGTCAACCGCAAGCGGACGAAGGCCGCCTTCGACCTCAAGGACGAGCGCCTCGACTGGCAGCGCCGCGATCGTGAGAAAGGAAAGGCGCAGAGAGCTGCCGACGAGGCGCGGTTCGAGGCGCGACTGCAGGGCCATGACCCCCCGAGCCCGGCGCCCGACGCCGACCTCGAGGGCCTCAGCGGCCAGGCGGCGCTGGAGGCGATGGAGCGCGCCGAGCGCGACCAGCAGGAGCGTCGGCAGTGAGACGGAGAGGGAGGGATTCGAACCCTCGAGAGAGCTTGCGCCCCCTACTCGCTTAGCAGGCGAGTGCCTTCAGCCGCTCGGCCACCTCTCCGGGTAGGGGCGGCCCGCGGGAGTCCCGGGGCCGCTGGAAGTGGCGGATTGTAGAGGCGGCCCCGCGAGGCAGCCGATCAGGGGAGCGGGCCGAGAGGTGGGGTACGCTCGCCCCGCTTTGGACGCCGCGTCGCTCTACGCCCGCTATGAGGCCCTCTTCGAGGGAATCGAGGCGCCCTTCGCCTTCGTCGACCTCGACGCGCTCGTGGCGAACGCCAACGAGATGCTCGGCCGGGCCGGCGACAAGCCGATCCGGGTCGCGAGCAAGTCGGTCCGTTGCTGCGAGGTCCTGCGCCGGATCGAAGCGCTCGACGAGCGCTTCCGCGGCCTCCTCTGCCTGACGCTGCCCGAGGCCCTGCACCTCTCCGAGGAGGGCTTCCGCGACCTCGTCGTCGCCTACCCGACCGTCGACAGGCACGCCGTCTCGCGGCTCGCGAAGCTTGCGGCAGAGCGGGGCAGCTCGGATCCGGGCGCCGTGCCGACCCTGATGGTCGACGACGTCGCCCAGCTCGACCTGATCGAGGGGGCGCCCGGTGCCGCCGGCGCCCCGATCAAGGTCGCGATCGACATCGACGCGGGCTACGAGGCCTTGCGGGGCTCGATGCAGATCGGCCCGAAGCGCTCGCCGCTGCGCACGCCGGAGGCAGGCGCGGCGGTTCGCCGAGGAGATCGTCTCGCGACCGGGCCTCGAGCTCGACGGACTGATGGCCTACGAGGGCCAGATCGCCGGCGTCGGCGACGCGACGCCCGGAGCCGGCGCGCGCAACCGCGCGATCCGCCTGATGCAGAAGCGCTCGGCCGCCGAGCTGCGCGAGCGGCGGGCGGCGATCGTCGCCGCCGTCGAGCAGGTCGCGCCGCTGCGCTTCGTCAACGGCGGCGGCACCGGCAGCCTCGAGCTGACCGCGGCCGAGCCGGCCGTCACCGAGCTCGCCGCCGGCTCCGGCTTCTACGCCCCGGTCCTCTTCGATCACTACTGCACGCTTCCGGCTCACCCCGGCCGCCTTCTTCACCGTGCCCGTCGTCCGCCGCGCGGCGCCCGGCTCGGCGACCGCGCTCGGTGGCGGCTACGTCGCCTCCGGCGCGCCCGCCCCCGACCGGCTGCCCGAGCCCTACCTGCCCGAGGGCCTGCACCTCGACCGCAGCGAGGGCGCCGGCGAGGCGCAGACGCCGCTGCTCGGCGAGAGCGCCCTGCGACTGCGGATCGGCGACCGCGTCTACATGCGCCACGCGAAGGCGGGCGAGCTCTGCGAGCGCTTCAACAGCCTCTACCTCGTGCCGGGCGACGAGATCGTCGCCCAGGCGCCCACGTACCGCGGCGAAGGCTTCGCCTTCCTTTAGGCGTCCTCTGACGCGGCGCCTCGCCGCACCGACTCGGGGCTTATGTGGCTCCGCCACACTGCGCCCCTCGCCGGCACGCCGATGCTTGGTCAGAGGACGCCTAAAACCCTTTCCGTGTAGGCGTTGGCGAAAGTGCCCTCCGGGTCGAGGCGCTTGCGGGCCGCCTGGAAGGCGGACCAGCCGCGGGTAGCGCGGGGCGAGCGTGGCAGCGGTCTGCTCGTGGCGCTTGCCCCAGTGCGGACGGCCGTCCATCGCGCGCGAGCACCGACTCGACCTCGCGGAAGTAGACGGGCCAGTCGAGCTTGCGGTCCTGGTGGACGGCGATGTAGCAAGTGTCCCGGCCCTGGCTTGGGCTGAGCAGCGCGTCGTCGCCCTTGACGAAGCGGACCTCGACCGGGAAGACGCACTGCATCTCGGGCCGGCGAGGCGATCGCGAGCACGCGCTCGACCGCCTCCCGGGCGCGCTCCCGGGGGAGGCCGTACTCCATCTCGGTGAACTTGATCCGGCGCTCGGAGGCGAACACCCGGTAGCTCTCGTCGAGCTTGCTCGAGTTCGCGAAGGAGGCGGCGGCGATGCCGGCGAGCCGCGGACCCATGCGAGGGCACGGTGCGCGCGATCGCCGAGAAGGCGCCGCTGACCCAGTTCTCGAGGACGACCTCGCGGAGCGTAGCTCGGTCGCCGGCGAGGGCGGATCGGCCGGCGCATCCGTCCGGGTGCTCTCCCGGCACAGCGCCGTCTCGGTGTGCGGGAAGACGTAGAACTCGAAGTGGTCGCTGCGCGTCGACCCGGTCGTCGAGTGAGTCGAGCACCTCGCGCAGCGGCAGCGGATGATCGAGGCGGTCGAGCCGGTAGGCGGGCACGGTCCGGATCGTGACCGCGTAGATCGCGCCGAGCGCGCCGAGGCCGACCCGGGCGGCCCGCAGCGCCTCCGCCGTCGTCGGGCCCGATCACGGTCGTCGTCCCGTCGGCGCCGATCAATTCGAGCGACTCGACCTGCGAGGAGATGTTGCGGAAGCCGGTCCCGGTCCCGTGCGTACCGGTCGAGATCGAGCCGGCGAGGGTCTGGCGATCGATGTCGCCGAGGTTCTCGAAGGCGACGCCGAGCTCGTTCAGCCGGCGGCTCAGATCGCCGAGCTGGGCACCGGCCTCGACCCGGACGAGGCCCGAGGAGCGATCGAAGTCGAGGATCCGGTCGAGCGCCTCGATCCGCAGCAGCGTGCCCCCATCGGGCACCAGCGGCGCCTCGCTGAACGAGTGCCCGGAGCCCGCGACCTTGACCTTGCGGCCCGCCTCGTGCGCCTCGACGATCGCCGCGACCAGGCCCTCCCGCGTCCGCGGCCGGACGATCGCGTGCGGGCTGCAGACCTGCTCGCGCGACCAGTTGCGCCAGATCAGCGGCTCCTCGGGCTCCTCGGCGGCCATCGGCGAGAGCCTACCCCGGCGCCAGCCGCGCCACGCATCGCGCTAGGTGCGCTCAGGGAGCTCCACGCTTCGACGCCTCGCCGGCCGATGGCTCGAGCAGCCGCCCGCCGAGCAGGTAGACGAGCGCGTGGTGGGCGATCGAGAGAACCGCGAGCAAGGCGCCGAACAACGGGCTGCCGGCAACGGCAAGCGCCACGGC
Organism: uncultured Solirubrobacterales bacterium; assembly: GCA_963850625.1. Lineage (GTDB taxonomy): Bacteria > Actinomycetota > Thermoleophilia > Solirubrobacterales > 70-9 > CAXMST01. Next base: position 919,570 of record CAWKLZ010000005.1, on the reverse strand, counting down.
GGCAAGCGCCGAGATCGCGAGCTCCTCGACCAGGCGCAAGGTCTCCGCGTGGCGGCCGGCGCCGCGAAAGTCAACGGCGCCCCAAGCACCGAAGCCGACGGCCGGCACGGCGATGCCAAGCACGACTTTGCCGAGTGTGCTGTCGCCGGTCCGGATGCCCCAATAGGCGAAACCCGCGACGACGCCGAACTCGACAAGCGCCCGCAGGGTCAGGTTGAGGACGCCGGCGGCGGACATCCCGCCGCCGGCGGGCGGCATGGATTGATCGGGCATCTCGACCTCCCGAATCGCTCGCAGGCCGAGTCTAGGTGCCTCCCGGTCGGTGGCCGAGCCGCCTGTCAGCGTGCTGACCAGCCTCGCTGACGTTCTACGCTGCGAGCCCCCGGAGGGGTGGCAGAGCGGTTGAATGCGCCGGTCTTGAAAACCGGTAACGGGTAATCCCCGTTCGTGGGTTCGAATCCCACCCCCTCCGCTGATGCGGATAGCCCGCACGGGCACGAAAGGCCGCGCAGGCAGACGAACGGCGGCAGGCCGCTTCACCGACCGCGCAACCGACGCTCGCGTAAGGCCGCTCAGCAGACGTCGCCATTTGGGATCGTCGCACCGGCGACGATGGGAACAATCCGCGGCTTCGCTTTGAAGGTGACTCCGTTGTGGGACACGCTCGCCTCTTCCTTGACGAAGGCAGGGGTGAGCAGCAAGGCGAGCGGCAGCGTCGCTCCTCCCGGCGGGATCAGCCCGACCGAGAACGGCGAGCTGGCCTTGGCGACTCCGATCCCGATCCCCTCGTCCTTGCACTTCACCTTGTCCTCGGCCGGCGTGCTCAAGAAGGAGCCCTGGGTGTTGGCCGGCACGTCGACCACGCCCGAGTACGCGTTCACGTACGTGTTCCCGGTCTGGGGATCGACATGCCTACCGGCACCTCGCGGGTCGAGGAGGAGCTGAGCCCTCTCGCCCTTCTCGCCACGAACGTTGACCGTGATGTCGTAGACCACCCCGTAGTTGCCGACGTCGAACTTCCCGGTGTCGACAGCTGGGCTGTACTGGGGATCGTGCCGGTCGCCCGGCGCAATCGTCACAGCGCCGCGCTGGCCGGCCTTGAGGTCGTAGGGAATCGTCATTCGCACTGAGTCGTAGGGGAACGTTCCGCTCACGTGCCCCTTCTTCTCCTCGGGGTTGTTCAGCGGCACGTCGGTCGCGTAGGTGCGCTTCGGATTCCCTCGCGGATGGCCGGCGTCCGCGAAGCGATACGCCAACGGATGTTGCTCGAAGCGCTTGACGCTTGACGCGGACCTTCGGTTGGCTTGCCGAACGCTGATGACGACCACGCCGATCCGGAGCGTCCCGGAAGCGCTGAAGTCGACCATGCCGTTGGTCACGGGATGTCGAGGCGCCGCTCTTGGGCAGCGCGGAGGGCAGAACGCACTTCGCCCAGGTGGCGTGTTTAGCGATCGTGACGCTGCTCGGACGTTGATTTCGCCGGCTCTTCTCGTACGCCACGAGCGCGTCGTGCCCGGCCCGCACCGGATCCCCCCCGTCGACCACGATCCCGCGGGCTCCCTCCGTCAGCTTCACCGAGGAAGACGTTGGGTTGCTCGCCACTACGCAGATCTGCTTCGCTTGTTTCGTGCGGTTCTCGTGGTTGAAGTAGACGCGGAAGGCGTGGTGGCCGGCGTCTGAGGCCATCGCGTGCCCGGTCTGCCTGTACAGGACGCCCTCCACTGCGTCGCCACCCTTGTGGCCGCCCTTTACGACCGTCGTCGGCGCGAGGTACTCGGGGTAGTCGCTGTAGACCAACCGGCCGCCGCCTCTCTTGACCGTCGTTTTGGGGGTCGTCCATCCTTGGGCCATCCACTCGTTCATCCCCTTCAGGACGTAGCCGTCCTTCACGGCGACCGGATCGACCTTCAGTCCCTGAAAGGCGACCGAGTTGCTCCCGCCCGCGTCGACGTCGATGGGCTTCCGTGCCGTCGCCACCTTCGGTGACCAGGACAGGAACTGGGTGTGGTCCCCGAACACGAGACCGGGCGACAGATCGGCGCTGACGGGTGCACCGTGGAGCGCCTGCGAGGAGTCGACCGCGGCGGTGACGCAAAGCTCGCCTCCCGAGCCGGCGTCCACCTTCACGTTCGAGGGGCCGCTAAGGGAGACGGTCGTGCCGGCGGCCGCCGGGACTGCGCCGCGCAACGGAGCCTGTCCTAGCGGGCAGTTCGGACTGAGCGCCCGGTCGACCGCGACGGCGCGCGAGTTGCGCGTCCCTGGGATGAAGCTCGTCTCGGGCTGTGCCGCCGGCGATCGGAGCGCGCGCGATCGCCGTGCCGCTGTTGGTGGGCCAGTAGATGTGGCCGGAGTCCACCGCGGGACCGCCGTAGACGCTCGCGTTGGCCAGCGGGATGAAGTGTGTGTCGGGGCTGCTGCCGTCGAGGTTCGCCCTGCCGACCGCATCGAGGTTCTGGCACGCCTGCAAGTCGCTCTTGCTGGTCCACCAGATGTGTGTGGCGTCGACCGCGACGCCCGCCGGATAGTCGACCCCGGGGATGAACGTCTCGTCCACGCCGCCGCCACCGATATTGGCCCGAGCGATGCTGCTGATCCCGGTGCACGCCCCGGGCGGGCCGCTGGTTGATTCGGCCCCAATAGATGTGCCCGGAATCAACCGCGAGCCCAGCCGGAAAGCTGATGTTTGGAATGAACGCCTCTTTCACCCCGCCGCCGCCGATGTTCGCGCGCCCGATCGCGGCCGCGCCGACGCTGCCGAACTCACCCTTCGTCCAGTAGATGTGGAAGGCATCGACGGCGATCGCGTCTGGATGCGTCAGGCCGCTGATGAAGCTCGGGTTCGGCGAGCTGCCGTCGAGGTTGGCGCGCCCAATCGTCCCGGCCGCGTAGTTGGTCCAGTAGATGTGCGACCCGTCGACGGCCACGCCAGATGGGGTGCTGTCGTCAGGGCTCGCATCGGGGATGAAGTCCTGGTTGAGGCCGCTGACGCCATCGTCGTCCGCGCGGCCGATGGCCTCGGATCCCGTCCCCAGACCGTTGCTCCAGTAGATATGGGCAGAGGCGAGCCCGGGCGTCGCAGCCAGCGCCGCGAGGCACAACAAGAAGACTAGGACCAGGCACCGCCTCACGAGGATTCCTTTCGCGGGCAAAGTCGGTGTAGACCGTCAGCCGACGCACACCGCAAGGGACTCTACAGCGAATTTAGGCGGGTGCTCGCACCATCGGGTCGCGAGGCCATCGCTTCCCTTGACCGCCACGTCGACGAGCCCGCGGTGTTCCTGACGCCACGGAACCGCCGCTTCGGCAAGGGTGCGATCCATCGCTACTTTGCGCCGGTGCGCGCGGCGTTCGGCCAGGCCGGGCTGTAGTTCTACGTCCTGCGGCACGCGTACGCGACGCTCCTGCTCGAGCGCGGCCTGACGCCCGAGGACGTCGCAATCCAGCTGGGCCACACCGACGACGGCAGCTTCGTTCGGCAGCTCTACGGACACCCCTCCGAGGACCGAGCCCGCGAGCGGATCGCGATGGCTTTCAGCGAGACGCCGGAGAAACCGGTCGCAGCAGGAGAGCGAGTCGCCGTCGGCAAGCCGGAATGCGGTTCCTAGAACGCCACCCTCTCCGCTCGGGCCTCGGCCCGACGCAGGGCTCGCGGCGGGCTACGATCAGCCCGCCTCGATGACCGCCCGCCTCTGCACAGCCTGGCTTCTCGCACTCGTCCTGGCCCTCGTGGTGGGCTGCGGGTCGGGCGACTCAAGCACGAGCACGACCTCCGCCCTGACAACCGCCGCGATAACGGGCTCGACCGGTGGCAGCGCGCCGGAGCTGAGCCTCTACTCGGACAACGACGAGAAGGGCGATCCGCAGCTCGGCCCCGATCGGATCCGGATCACCCCGCAGGGCCTGTGGACGCCGGTCTACTCGGTCGCACTCAAGGACCTCGCGCAGGGCGAGGAGATCCTCGCCGGCGCCGACATCCAGATGACGAACTGCCGGCCCTCCGATCTCGCCGCCGGCTCGACCTCCTCCTGCAAGGGCACCGCGCCCTACAACCTCAACCCGAAGATCGAGACGCGGCTCGTGCTCTCCGGCAATGGTAAGGACGGACGCCCGTCGATCGACGGCGAGGACCTCGGACCGGGCGACGAGCTCAGTCTGCACGGTCAAGCTCCACCACTGCGTCGCGGCGCAGTTCGGCAAGGCCGAGGTGCCGAAGTCGGAGACCGGCGACCGGACCGTCAGCCTGTTCGTCCGCGCGACGGACCCGAAGGCGAAGCCGTGCAAGCCGGCGGTGCCGAAGCGAAGTGCAACGTCCTGCAGCTCACGCACGGACAGGGCCGTCTCGGGGTCGCCCGCGAGCGCCGGCCCGGGCTCGAGCCGCCGGTGAGCGCGACTGGCGACACGCTCGTCCACAGCCTGCCGCTCGCGAAGACGAAGTCGCAGAAGCAGAGCGATCGCAAGGTCGTCTACTCACTCAAGCTCGACAAGGTCGGGCCCGTGCTGATCAGGGCGTCCCTGCTCGCCGAGTTCGGGCTCGACTACCCGACGCCGCCGCTCGTCAACAAGGAGTTGATCCTCGCCGACTCGCCGAAGGCGACGACGGGGAAGACGGTCGAGCCGCAGAACGGCGAGAACTGCCAGGGCGAGTGCCACTACATCGAGCTCGGCCTGCTCCCGTGCCTGACTCAGGCCGACCTCGACGCCGGCAACGACTACCTCAACCTGGTCGCCTTCTCATCGCGCGCGTCGGCCTTCGCCAGCCCGAAGGACGAGGTCAAGATCCGCGACGGCGGCTACCTCGGCGTCCGCCAGTACGACGCCTCGCTGGCGCCTCGAGGCCTGCGCGAGCTGAGCTGGCGGCGCCTGCGGACGCTCCCCGCGGCCGAGGGCGCCCCGCTCGAGAGACTGAGCTCGAGCGTCTCGAGTATCGATCCTCGGCCACGGTGACGTCGGGCTCGCCGCTCGGCACCCGACGCGGCCATCACCTCGCCGATCGCGTCGTTGCCGTCGAAGAAGGCCATGAACGACTCGGCGTCAGCCACTCGTCGACGACGAGCATGAAGCCGTCGCCGAGCGCGAAGCGATGGTGGATCGCGCCGCGCGACTTGCCCTCGTCGCCGATCGCGACCAGCTGTCTCGCCGTGCTCGGCGACGTAGCGCTGGAACGCGTCGGTGTCGCTCGGGAATCTTGACTGTGATCAGAACGCTCATGCTCACATCTCCCGCTCGATGACCACTTCGCAGCGGTCGACCGAAAGCCGATTGCCCGGCGTGTCGCCGGTGTCCATCGCGTCGAGGACCGCATCGCCTGCCGCCATGTCCTCGGCGGAGTCGAAGAAGGCGACGAACACGGACGTCTGCTGGTCGGCGTCGTAGAACATCTTCATCGCCTTGGCGGGGACGCCGGGCGGGGGCCCACCCTCCTCCTCGATCCGGGCGACGAGCCCGTCGATCGTCTCCTGGCTTACGCCATCGAAGCGGACAACTCGAGCGTGCATCTGGGATGCCTCCTATGTGTCGATGTCCCGCCCCTCTCAACGATCGTCACGAATCCGTCCACATCCCCTTCCGGGAGCCGTGGACCGATCTTGCAGGTCCCATGCGAGGATCGCCATTCTTTGTCCCCGCCCCTGCAGCCAGGGTCCAATAGGCTCGGGGCGATGGCTTACGAGACGATCCTCTACACGGTCGACGATGCGGTCGCGACGATCACGCTGAACCGCCCCGAGCAGCTCAACACGATCGTGCCGCCGATGCCCGACGAGATCGAGGCGGCGATCTCAGCGGCGACGAACGATCCGGAGGTGCGGGTGATCGTCCTGCGCGGCGCCGGCCGTGCCTTCTGCGCCGGCTACGACTTCTCGGGCGGCGGCACGGGTTGGGACGAGCCCGGCTCCGACCCGCGCGAGTGGGAGCCCGGCGACGACTTCCGCATGGTCACCCAGCCGCAGACCGGGCCGACGCCGAAGCAGATGAGCATCTGGACGACGCTGAAGCCGGTGATCGCCCAGGTGCACGGCTGGTGCGTCGGCGGCGGCAGTGACATGGCCCTGTGCGCCGACCTGATCATCGCCAGCGACGACGCCGTGATCGGCACGCCCTATGCGCGCATGTGGGGCACGTATCTGACCGGCATGTGGATCTACCGGCTCGGGCTGACGAAGGTCAAGGAGCTGGCGCTCAGCGGCCGGCCGCTGCAGGCCCCGAAGGCGGTCGAGTGGGGTCTGATCAACCAGGCCGTGCCGTTTGCCGAGCTCGAGGAGACCGTCGCCAGCCGGGCCCGCGAGATCGCGGCGCTGCCCCCCTCGCAGACCGGCGCGATGAAGCTCGTCGTCAACCAGGCCTTCGACAACATGGGCCTCGCCAGCACCAGGACGCTGGGCGGCATCCTCGACGGGCTCATGCGCCACACGGCCGAGGCGCACGAGTGGCTCGACAAGGTCCAGGACGACGGCGCCCGCGCCGCGATCTCCGAGCGTGACGCCCCCTTCGGCGACTACAGCCAGGCGCCGCCGGAGCTGCGACCGAACCCGGATCACGTAATCGAGCCCTGACCCGGCGGCCGGGGGGCCCACCCACGGTTCAGGGCCGGGCCCGTGAGCGCTCACCGATCGGTCCACCGAACGGCCGCCCGCAACCCCAAGGGGGGCGAACATGCGGCGTCCGCCCCTTTAGGTAGGTATGCGGGACGTTCGCATCGCAAGTTTGGCCGGCCGTCAGTTCAACCGCATCTCGCTCGCCCAGTTACAGGGGCTCGGGGTCAGCGAGCGGGCGTTGCGGCACCGGCTCGAACAAGGTCGCCTCGTGCGCGTCGCGCATGGCGTCTTCGCCGTGGCGCCAGTGGACCCAGCAGACGACTGGGGCAAGTGGAGCGCGGCCACCCTGGGGCATCCCGCGAGCGTCCTCTCCCATCGAAGCTCCGCCGCTGCCCGCGGCTTCTGGACGCTCTCGCGGCCATTCGAGGAGGTCACCAGGCCCGGAAACGGCGGCCAAAGGAGGCACGGAAACCTCTGCATCCACCACAGCGCGAGTCTCGACGGGTGCGTAGAGGAACTTCGTGGCATCCCCATCACCTCGGCGGCACGGACGCTTCTCGACCTAGCGGGCATGGTGAGCCCTCGCGCGCTCGCCTGGTGCGTCCGCGAATCGGTCAGGCTCGGCGAAGTCGACCTCGGGCGCCTCGCCGACTTCCTCGAACGAATCGCGGACGGCGAGGCGCCGCGCGCCTCGGGGCGACGATCGCCGCCCACAGCGGCCTGCCGCTGGAGCGGGCGAGGAGCGGCGCCGAGGTGCGCGCGCTCATGATCCTTCGCGACGCTGGTCGCCCAATGCCCGCATTGAACGTCTGCAGAGCCGGCGAGGAAGCCGACCTGAGCTGGCCGGCCCATCGCCTGATCATCGAGATCGACGGCGCCCCGTTCCACCTGGATCGCGGTGAGGACGCCCGCAAGCAGGCGCGGTGGGAGGCCGCCGGATGGCTCGTTCGCCGAATCGATGCCGACCGAATCTATGACTCCCCCGGGTCCCTTTTGGCGATCTCACCGCCGAACGTGCCCCGATCCGCCCTATAGGGGCGGATGCCGCACGTTGGGCGCCGAAGCCGGGGGGCGAGGGTAGGGAAGCGGCCGGACGGGGGGCCGGCAGGCGGCGCCATGCCCTTACCATCCGCCGCCCCCGTGAGCACCGCCCGCCCCCATGACACCGGCAGCCATGCGCTGCACGCCGCGACCGGCTCCGCCACCCGCGCGGAGCTGCGCAACCTCGCGATCGTCGCCCATGTCGACCACGGCAAGACGACGCTCGTCGACGCGATGCTGCACCAGTCCGGCGCCTTTCGGGACAACCAGCAGATCGCCGACCGGGTGATGGACTCGATGGACCTCGAGCGCGAGAAGGGGATCACGATCCTCGCCAAGAACACGGCGCTCGACTACGAGGGCGTCAAGCTCAACATCGTCGACACGCCCGGGCACGCTGACTTCGGCGGCGAGGTCGAGCGCGGGCTGACGATGGTCGACGGCGTGCTGCTGCTCGTCGATGCTTCCGAGGGGCCGCTGCCGCAGACGCGCTTCGTCCTGCGCAAGGCACTCGAGGCGCGGCTGCCGGTGATCCTCGTCGTCAACAAGGTCGACCGCCCTGACGCTCGGATCGCCGAGGTCGTCGACGAGGTCTACGAGCTCTTCCTCGACCTCGATGCGGACGAGTCGCAGATCGAGTTCCCGATCGTCTACACGAACGCGCGCGCCGGCTGGGCCGCCCTGGCGGAGGGCGAGGAGGGCTCCGACCTGCGGCCGCTGCTCGATCTGATCGTCTCCCGCATCCCCGGCCCCGCCTATGACCCCGACGCGCCGCTGCAGGCCCACGTCACCAACCTCGACGCCGACGACTACGTCGGCCGACTGGCGATCTGCCGCGTCTACAACGGCACCGTCCGCGCCGGCGCGCCGATCGCCTGGTGCCGCGCCGACGGCTCGGTCGAGCGGGCGCGGATCTCGAAGCTGTACGTGACCGAGGCGCTCGCGCGGGTCGAGGCCGACGAGGCCGGGCCGGGCGAGATCATCGCGATCGCCGGGCTCGACGAGGTGACGATCGGCGAGACGATCGCCGACCCCGAGGACCCGCGGCCGCTGCCGGTGATCACCGTCGACGAGCCGTCGCTGTCGATGGTCGTCGGCATCAACACCTCGCCGCTCGCCGGCCGCGGCGGCGGCGACAAGCTGACCGCCCGCCAGATCAAGGACCGGCTCGACCGCGAGCTCGTCGGCAACGTCTCGATCCGCGTCGGCGACGACCGAGCGGCCGGACGCCTGGGAGGTCCAGGGCCGCGGCGAGCTGCAGCTCGTCGTCCTGCTCGAGCTCATGCGCCGCGAGGGCTACGAGCTCACCGCCGGCCAGCCGCAGGTCGTCACGCGCGAGGTCGACGGCCGCACCTGCGAGCCGGTCGAGCGGCTCGCGATCGACGTGCCCGAGGAGTACGTCGGCGTCGTCACCCAGGCGCTCGCCGTCCGCAAGGGCCGGATGGAGCAGATGGTCAACCACTCGACCGGCTGGGTCACGGCTCGAGTTCCTCGTCCCCGCCCGCGGGCTGATCGGCTTCCGGACCGAGTTCCTGACCGAGACCCGCGGCACCGGCCTGATGCACCACGTCTTCGACCGCTGGGAGCCGTGGGCCGGCGATCTGCGCACGCGGCCGACCGGCTCGCTGGTCGCCGACCGGCAGGGCAAGAGCGCCAGTCACGCCCTCCACAACCTGCAGGAGCGCGGCACGATGTTCATCGGCCCCGGCGAGGACGTCTACGAGGGCATGATCGTCGGCGAGAACTCGCGCCCGGACGACCTCGACGTCAACCCGACGAAGGAGAAGCAGCAGACGAACGTGCGCGCCGCGTCCGCCGACATCCTCGTTCGCCTGATCCCGCCGAAGCTGCTCTCGCTCGAGCAGGCGATCGAGTTCCTGCGCGCGGACGAGTGCGTGGAGATCGCCCCGGACGTCGTTCGCCTGCGCAAGCTCGAGCTCAATGCAACCGAGCGCGTCAAGGACGCCCGCCGGGCAAAACGCGCGGCCGGCCGAATAAGTTCTCGTGTCGATGAGCGTCATCGATGAGCTGGTCGAGAATGCGCGCCGCTACGCGGCGCGACGCCGAGCGGCTACCACGCGACCGAGAAGACCGCGAAGCCGGGCCGCCGGCTGGTGGTCGTCGCCTGCATGGACGCCCGGCTGCACCTCTTCTCGCTGCTCGGCCTCGACGAGGGCGACGCCCACATCATCCGCAACGCGGGCGGCATCGTCAGCGACGACGTGATCCGCTCGGTCTCGGTCTCCCAGCACCTGCTCGACACGCTGGACGTGATGGTCATCCAGCACACCGACTGCGGCCTGACGAAGTCGACGGACGCCGACTTCGACGAGCTCATGCGTGAGCACGCCGGGCACCGGCCGACCTGGGGTCTGCGCTCGATCAGCGACCTCGAGGCCAACGTCCGCGGCTCGCTGAAGGCGCTCAACGACAGCCCTTTCCTGCTCAACCGGGGCGAGGTGCGCGGCTTCATCTTCGACGTCGCCGACGGCTCCTTGCGGGAAATCACCTGACCTCCTAAAGCAAGACGCGATTTGCGTCGATCATCCGATCGGATGATTTCGCTCAACCGTTCAGCCGTGCTTCCGATGAGTTCCGGGAGCACGATGGACACCTTCCTCCCCAGATCCCGCCGCCTCGTCGCGATCGCGATCGCGCTGCTGATCGCGACCGTAGCCGTGATTGCTGCGCCTGACGCGGACGCCAGGGGCAAGCACCACCACGGCCACCAGGGCCACAAGCACCACGGCGGCAAGCACGGGCACAAGGGCGGCAAGGGCCACAAGGGCGGCAGCTCCGCCTATCTGCCCCCGAAGGGCAAGACCTTCGCCGGCGTCTCCGACACCGGCCAGGGCTCCGACTACCGCCAGTATCGCGACGACGTGCGGGCACACCCGGCCGTGATGCAGTCGTTCGAGAGCTGGGGCTACGTCCCGCGCGAGGCGATCAACCGCTGGTCCGACAGCCGCACCCGGGGCATGCTCAGCCTCTCGACGAAGGCGTGCTGGGACTGCCACGCGAAGATCAGCACGGGCAGCATCGCCAACGGCAAGGGTGACGGCTATTTGCTGTCCCTCTCGCAGGCGCTGGCGAAGCGCCACAAGCCGACCTACATCCGGCTCTTCCCGGAGATGAACGCCGACTGGAACCCGTACAGCGCCTTCGAGCACGACGGCGACCCTCGTGGCAAGCTCAACTCAACCGCGACCTTCAAGGCAGCCTGGAAGCGGGTCGTGCTGATCCTGCGCGGTGGCAAGCTCAACAAACTCAACCACGAGCTGAAGAAGCTCAAGCAGCCGAAGCTGCAGACCGAGGCAAAGGCGAAGCTGCCGAACCCCAAGGTCGCCTTCGCCTTCGTGCCCCAGGCGAAGGGCTCGCCGGACGTGCCCGGCAACGCGCCTCAGAACTATTTCCCCGGCAAGCGCTACGTGGACTGGGCCGGCGGCGACGTCTACGGCAAGTTCCCGAGCCTCGCTGGTCTGAGCTCGATCTATCGCAAGTTCGGCAAGTTGCCTTACCTGGTCGGCGAGTGGTCCCCGTGGAACCGCGACGACCCGGCCTTCGTCAGGAGCCTGTTCGGCTGGGCGAAGAAGCACTCGCGGACGCGCATGCTCGTCTACTACCAGGGCTTCGGCGAGGGCAAGGACAACGACTTCGAGGTCACGGACTACCCGAAGTGCCTGAAGGCGGTGCGCAAGATCCTCGACTCGAAGAAGTTTCCGCGCTTCGCGCCCGAGGAGCAGAAGCACAAGGGGGGCAAGGGGCACAAGGGGCACGGCCACAAGCACCACGGCCAAAAGCATCACGGCGGTAAGGGCGCGCGCGGCGGAAAGCGCTGAGCTCACCCGCCGTCCGCAGATTCGATAGCTTCGCTCTCCCTGAGTACGTTTTCGGGTTTGCGATGACCGCTGCCCCCGCGTACGGCCCCGCGAAGGGAGACCAAGCAAATGGGAGACCGGTCAAGCCGAGTGCAGTTGCTCACCGTCGCGATCGTGGCCGTCGGTGCGGCGCTCGTCGGCACCGCGATTGCCGGGCCGCTGCACATCAGCTTCAGCAAGCATCAGAGCAAGCAGGTCAAGCGGATCGCCCGCAAGCAGGCGAACAAGGCGATCAGCAAGCGCGCGCCGAAGCTCAGCGTCAAGAGCGCCCGGTCGGCCACTAACGCGAGTACCGCGGCAAGTGCAACCCAGGCGATGACCGCCCTGAACTCGACCAAGCTCGGCGGACTCGCCGCCGCCGGCTACCAGCACCGCGTTCGCTGGGCCTTGGTCTCGGCGAACGACCAGAGCATCGTCAAGCAGTCCGGTGGCATAACGATTGAGAAGCTCAATACCGGACAGGTCATCCTCGGCTTCGGCGAAAACGTCAAGAACATGGGGATCCTCCTGACGCCCAACTACGGCTTCGTGACCTCGGGCCGGTTCGACGTCGCCGGGGATCCGTGCGGCACCGGCCCCGGCGAAACCGATTGCCTGAGCGCGGCCCGCAACGACGGCAAGCACGTCTACGTGGAGGTTGCGGACAGCTTTGGGAACGCTGCCGGAAACCAGGACGGCGGCTTTTACATAGCCCTTCTCCCGTAGGCGGAGGGCTGCTCAAGAGACGGCCTCCGCTTCGTCGCGCTTGAGGCGCTCCCGGCCCTCGGCGAGGCAGCGGTTGACCTTGGTGTAAGTCCAGCCGGTGATCGCCTGGATCTCGGCGTACGAGCAGCCCGCGGCCTGCAGGCCGATCGCACGACGCTCCTGGGGCTTGAGCCGGGAGAGGCGCTCGGCCACGACCGCCAGCCGCTCACGCCGCTCGAGCTCCTGGCTGGGCTCGGGCGCCGCCGAGCCGACGAGTTCGGGCTCGAGCGGCAACTGGCGCTCGCCGGCGCGCCGGCGAGAGCCGCTCACGGCGAGCGCCTCGCGGCGCGTGACGACGCGCATCCAGGCCGCCAGCGCCGGAGGCTCCAGGTCCGGCCCCTTGCGGAGGAGGATCTCCGTCGCGCGACCGAGCGCGTCGTCGGCGTCCTCGGGATGGGTCGAGAAGCGACGCGCAGTGCGCGCGAACTCGGCTCCGCAGTCACTCATCAAGGCCGCCGCCCGGGCGACGCGCGATGTTGCCTCCGCGTCGGCGATCGGGACCGGTCGGGGCTTCCGCATGCCCCTTCAACCCCGGCCCGCAAGGCCGCGCCCCACTGGCGGGACCTGTCGAGCGGCGGGCGATTCGCCGCTATCCTGAGCGGCCCGTGAGCACCTGTGTAGTCACCGGCGGAGCCGGCTTCCTCGGCTCCCACCTCTGCGACGCCCTGCTCGGCGCCGGCCACCGCGTGATCTGCATCGACAACCTCGATACGGGCTCGCTGCGCAACATCGAGCACATCACGAGCTCGGAGTTCGAGTTCGTCAACCAGGACATCACCGAGAAGGTCGAGATCGCCGGCGAGGTCGACTTCATCTACCACCTCGCCTCGCCCGCCTCGCCGATCGACTACGCGCGCCTGCCCCTGCACACGCTCAAGGTCGGCTCCTATGGCACCCACCACATGCTCGGCGTCGCCAAGGTCAAGCGCGCCCGCTTCATGCTGGCCTCGACCTCGGAGGTCTACGGCGATCCGCAGATCCACCCGCAGCCGGAGAGCTACTGGGGCCACGTCAACCCGATCGGCCCGCGCGGCGTCTACGACGAGGCCAAGCGCTACGCCGAGGCGCTGACGATGGCCTACCACCGCCAGCAGGGCGTCGACACCTGCATCGTCCGCATCTTCAACACCTACGGCTCGCGGATGCGCCCCCACGACGGCCGCGCGATCCCGACCTTCCTGCGCCAGGCGCTGCAGGACAAGCCGCTGACCGTCTTCGGCGACGGCAGCCAGACCCGATCCTTCTGCTACGTCGACGATCTGATCCGCGGCTTCATGAGCCTCGTCGAATCCGACGTGCATCTGCCCGTCAACATCGGCAACCCCGACGAGAAGAGCCTGCTCGAGCTCGCCGAGGCCGTCATCGAGGTGACCGAGTCGCGCTCTGAGATCGTCCACGAGGCACTGCCGATCGACGATCCGCAGGTGCGCCAGCCCGATACCTCCCGCGCCTCGGAGCTGTTGGGCTGGAAGCCCGAGATCGAGCTCACCGAGGGCCTGCGGCGGACGATCAGCGACTCGGGCGTGGAGCGGCTCGTCGGCGCGGTCGACTGAGCGTTTCCGTCGACGTGCAGGCGCTCCGGGTCGCGCACCTGACGGCCACCTTCCCGCCCTACCCGGGAGGCGCCGGCAACACCGCCTTCCGGTTCGCCAAGGGCCAGGCCGAGCGCGGCCACCATGTCGAGGTCTTCACCGCCGACGCCGAGGGCGAGGCGCCCGACCCGGGCGATGCGATCGTGCACCGGATCAAGCCGCGCTTCGCAATCGGCAATGCCCCGCTTCTGCCCGAGCTCGCCCGCCTCGACGGCTTCGACGTCGTCCACATCCACTACCCCTTCATCTTCGGCTCGGAGCTGACGCTGCTCTCGCGGCTGCGCAAGCGCCGGCGGCGAGCGGCGCTGATCGTCCACTACAAGAATCGCTTGCTCGGCTCAGGACCCCGCGGTGCGCTGTTCGAGGGCTACGAGCACTCCGTCTCCCCCACGCTGATCCGGGCGGCCGACCGGATCCTCGTGCTCAGCGCCGACCACGCGCGCTCGGTGCCGTACCTGCGGAAGACGCTCGAGCGCACGCCGGAGCGGGTCATCGAGATGCCGAACGGCGTCGACACCGAGCTCTTCTCCCCCGGTCGCGACACCGAGGGCGTCCGGGCGGAGCTTGGCATCCCGAGCGACGCCGTCGTCGCAGCCTTCGTCGCGACGCTCGACCGCGCCCACCACTTCAAGCGGCTCGACATCGCGATCGAGGCGCTCGCTCGGGCTCGCTCCCGCGAGCTGCACCTGCTCGTCGCCGGCGGCGGCGAGCTCCTCGACGGCTTCCGCGCGCTCGCCCGCGAGGCCGGCGTCGGCAACCGCGTCCACTTCCTCGGCTCGGTTCCGCATGAACGGCTGCCGAACGTACTTCGCGCAAGCGATCTGTTCGCGCTGACGACCGAGCCGCCCGAGTCGTTCGGCATCGTGCTGATCGAGGCACTCGCCTGCGGGCTGCCGGCGGTCGCCACCGACTACCCGGGCGTGCGCGCGGTGATCGACGAGGGCGAGACCGGCTTCCTCGTTCCCGCCGCTGACTCGGCCGCAGCAGCAGAGGCGTTCGACAGGCTCGTCGGCCTCGGTGAGGAGGGGCGCAGGCGGATGGGCGACGAAGGCCGGCGCCGATGCCTCGAGCGCTGGGCGTGGCCGGCGTTGCTCGACCGCATGGACGCCGCCTACGAGGAGGCGATCGCGGCACGTCAGGCGAAGCTCGGAGCCCGGGCGTGAGCGCCCGCGCCGGCGCCGGCGGCCGCTCGATCCTGCTGATCTCTTACTTCTTCCCACCGACCCGAGACACCGGCGCCCAGCGGCCCGCGGCGATGGCCAAGTATCTGGCCCGACTCGGCCACCGGGTGACCGTGCTGACGACGACGGCATTTGGCGCCGGCGACGTCGGGCCGGGGCTCGAGGAGGTCGAGGTGCTCCGCGCCGGCGATCTGCAGGCCTGGCGGGCGAAGCGCGCCGGGCACGAGCGGATCGACTCGTTGTTCGACTCCGACACCTACTCCGGCAAGCCGCACCCGCTCTCCTACGCGATCCATCCGGAGCCGTTGCGCCTCGCCTGGGGCCCGTTCGCCCGCCAGGCCGCGCTCCGCGCCGAGCGCCGGCTCGGCTTCGAGGCGGTGATCTCGACCTCGCCGCCGGAAACCGCCCACCTGATCGGCCGGGCGGTGCACCGGCGCGGCGTGCCCTGGGTCGCCGACGTCCGCGACGCCTGGACCTTCGAGCCGCTGCGGCCCAAGTTCCCGCTGGCGGCGCAGCGCCGACTCGACGAGCGCATGGAGCGCAGGGTGCTCGGCGCCGCCGACCGCGTCGTCTGCGTAAGCGAGCCGGCGGCCGCTGACCTGCGCGAACGTGGCATCGCCGACCCCACCGTGATCGCCAACGCCTGGGATCCGGACTCGGAGCCGGACACCGAGGCGCTCACTGCGACCGCCGGCCTGCTCGACCCCGAGCGCCACTCCCTGCTCTATGCAGGTCGCTTCGGCTCCTACGGCCGCGATCCGAAGCCGCTCGCCGAGGCGATCCGCCGGCTTGGATCCGAGCAGCCGCAAGCGGCGGCACGGCTCGAGCTCGCAATCGCCGGGCCCCTGCGCGACGACGAGCGCGAGCTCTTCGGCTCGCTCCAAGGCGGCGCCGTGAAGCTCACCCTCCTCGGCAGCGTCGAGCGCGAGCGCTCGCTCGCCCTGCAACGCCATGCCGACGCCCTGCTGCTGCTGGCTCAGCCGACCCGCAGCCAGCTCGTCAACTTCAAGCTTTTCGAGTACCTCGCCGCTCGCCGCCCGATCCTCGCCCTCTGCGCCGGCACCGAGGCCGGCCGAATCCTCGGCGAGGCGGGCACACCGACCGTCGCGGCCGACGATCCCGAGGCGATCGCGGGCGCACTGGCGACGCTCGGCGAGCTCCTCCCGCCCGACCCGTCGCTCGCCGAGCGCTACTCATACCCATCGGCGGCGGAGGCGATGAGCGCCGTCGTCGAGGCGGCGATCGGCGCCCGGGGCGCACCCGCCGGATAGCAACGGCACCCGGCTCGGCCGTCGTCGTCGCGTGCCGCATATCCTGTGACCCGTGAGCAACAACGACACTTCTCCCACCACCGAGGACACCACGTACCGCTACATCGCGCCCATCGTCGGCCCCGACGACGAGCGGCGCATCACCGACTCGGGGATCGAGATCAACCGCCTCTACGAGGCCGAGGACGTCGCCCCCGACCTCGAGGGGCGACTCGGCGAGCCCGGCGCCTACCCGTTCACGCGCGGCATCCACGAGGGCATGTACCGGGACCGCCACTGGACGATGCGCCAGTACGCAGGCTTCTCCAGCCCCGAGGACACGAACGAGCGATATCGGTACCTGATCGAGCATGGCTCGACCGGCCTGTCGATGGCCTTCGATTTGCCGACGCAGCTCGGGCGGGACTCCGACGAGCCGATCTGCGAGGGCGAGGTTGGCCGCACCGGCGTCCCGATCGACACGATCGAGGATATGCGGATCTGCTTCGATCAGATCCCGCTCTCCGACGTCTCGACGTCGATGACGATCAACGCGCCGGCCTCAGTACTGCTGCTGCTCTACGAACTGGTCGGCTCCGAGCAGGACGTGCCGTCCAAGGCGCTGCGCGGCACCGTCCAGAACGACGTGCTCAAGGAGTACATGGCGCGCGGCAACTACATCTACCCGCCCGAGCCGACGATGCGGCTGACGACCGACATCTTCGAATACTGCGCCGAGAACGTGCCGAAGTGGAACACGATCTCGATCAGCGGCTACCACATCCGCGAGAAGGGCTGCTCGGCGGTGCAGGAGGTCGCCTTCACCCTCTCCAACGCGATCGCCTACGTCGAGGCGGCGCTCGCCCGCGGCCTGACGATCGACCAGTTCGCGCCGCGGCTCGCCTTCTTCTTCAACGGCCACAACAACGTCTTCCAGGAGATCGCCAAGTTCCGCGCGGTGCGCCGCATGTGGGCGGAGATCGTCCGCGACCGCTTCGGGTCCGACAACCCGAAGTCCCAGATGATCCGCTTCCACACGCAGACCGGCGGCGTCACCCTGCAGGCCCAGCAGCCCGAGGTCAACATCATCCGGGTCGCTCTGCAGGGCTTCGCGGCGGTCTGCGGCGGCACGCAGAGCCTGCACACGAACGGCTTCGACGAGGCCCTGGCGCTGCCGACCGAGCGCTCCGCCCGGATCGCGCTGCGCACCCAACAGGTGCTCGCCTACGAGTCCGGCGCCGCCGACACCGTCGATCCATTCGCCGGCTCCTACTTCGTTGAGTCGCTGACCGACGAGATCGAGCTGCGCGCGAAGGAGCTGATGGCCCAGGTCGCCGACCAGGGCGGCTCAGTCGAGGCGCTCGACTTCATGCAGAAGGAGATCGAGGAGTCCGCGGCCAGCTACCACGAGCGCTACAAGACCGGCCAGGACGTGATCGTCGGGGTCAACAAGTTCGTCACCGACACGCCCGACGAGGTCGACATCCTCAAGGTCGACCCCGAGGCCGAGGTGCGGCAGGTGAAGCGCCTGAAGGAATTCAAGGAGCGCCGCGATCAGGGCGCCGTCGACGCGCAACTGCGGGCCCTGCAGGACGTCGCCCGCGGTGACGGCAACATGCTGCCCGCGATGAAGGAGGCGCTCCACGCGAACGCCTCGATCGGCGAGGTCTGCGGCGCGCTGCGTGAGGTCTTCGGCGAGTACCACGGCGGCGCGTTCTTCTGATTCGTCCGGGTGGGTTGAGCCGATGACGGACCTGGCGGCCACGATCGAGTGGACGGACGACGCGAACTTCCGCATCGGCCCGGTCACCTACGCCTGCCGACCGCGAACGGACCCCTTCCCGTCGAAGAACATGCGGTTCTGTCTGCGCAAGCCGCGCGAGGTGGTCGAGCGGTACGAGGAACTGCTGCGCCGGCTGCAGCCGCAACGGATATTCGAGGTCGGGCTCTACCAGTGCGGCAGCACGGCGCTGATCGCGCAGTTGGTGCGGCCCGAGAAGCTGATCGGCATCGACCTCGACGAGCGCGGCGTGCCGGAGATGCGCCGCTTCGCGACCGAGGTCGGACTCGAGCGATCGATCGGCTTGCACTGGGGGGTTGACCAGGCCGACGGCAAGCGACTCCGGAAGATCGTCCGCAAGGAGATTGGCTCGGCGCCGCTCGACCTGGTCATCGACGACGCCTCGCATCTACTCGAGCAGAGCCGCGCCACGTTCGACGCGCTCTTCCCGCTGCTGCGCCCGGGTGGCGAATACGTCCTCGAGGACTGGGCTTGGGCGCACGCGCCGATGGTCCACTGGCCGGCGCTGCAGCCGCTCACGGGACTCGTCGCCGAGGCGACGATCGCCTGCGCCCACATACCCGACGTCGTCGCCGGCGTGGAGATCGACCGGCCCTGGGCTGTGATCAGACGCGGGAACGCGCAGCTCGATCCAAAGACGTTCTCAATCAAGAACGGGATCGGCGAGCGCGGGCGAAGGATGGTCGACGCAATGGCCCGGGCCGGCACCGGGCACCCAACTGCGTGAGTCCGCCATCAAGCCGTGACAGCACGCTGCTACCGAGCAACGGGAGCCAGCCGCCGAAAGTATCCTTGACCGGTGCCAACCGCGCGACGCTCGATGCCGTGATCGCCCGATGAAGAAGGAAGACGCTCGGAAGCTGTTCCGGCGGCATCCGCCGTTCGTCGCGGCGGTCGCTGCCGACACGCGCTTCATCGCCCCGCGACACGGTCGCCCCCTGCCGGAGAACGCAAGTGGGTTACGCGTCTTCATCGAGACGCTGCGGCTTGCCTGGGAGAGTGAGGCGTATCTGGCGCAGATCGCGTTTCGCGGCCAGGCCGCGATGCGGAGGCGGGGGATCCCAGTGCTCCCTCGGATCCTGCACCAGTTCGCGATCGTCTGGGCCCAGGTCTTGATCACGGACACGGTGATCATCAGGCCGGGCGTGAACATCCCCCGTGGACTGGTGATGATCGGCGGACTGACCGAGATCGGCGCCGGGACGACGATCTCACCGTCGGTGACGCTTGGGCTGACCGCCGACGGGATGTTCGAAGGGCCGACGATCGAGCCGGGCGCTCAGATCGGCACCGGAGTACGGATCTTGGGGCCGGTCCGGATCGGAGCTCGAGCCCGGATCGGAGCCAACTCTGTGGTCCTCAGCGACGTACCCGCGGGAGCCACCGCGGTCGGCGCCCCGGCACGGATCCTCGAGCGAGAGGCACCGGCGACCGAGCTTGGCTGAGGCTCCTCAAGACGGCCCCGCCGGCGCAGAGGTGCAGGCTGAGCGTCTGCGCCGCCAGCCGCCGTTCGTGAGGTCGGTGCTGATGGACACGCGAGTCATCTCGGCCAACCGCCGCCAGCCCCTCGATGGCATCAGCGATCGCCGCGTCGCTCTGGAGGCCGCGAAGCTCGCGTGGCACAGCGACGCTTTCCTGGCGCAGGTGCTCTACCGGGCCCGGTCTCGGCTCCGCCGGGCGCGGGTGCCGATCCTGCCCAGGGTCTTGCACGCCGCCTCCATGCTGATCGCCGGCGTTTGCATCGGCGACCCCGTCCTGGTCCGCCCGGGGGTCCACCTGGCGCATGGACAGCTCGTCATTGATGGCATCGTCGACATCAAACCCGGGACGACCATCTTCCCCTTCGTCACGATCGGCCTTCGGGGCGGTGAGCTGCGCGGTCCGCAGCTCGAGGCGAACGTGACCGTCGGATCGGGCGCGAAGGTGCTGGGCGATGTGCGCGTCGGCCAAGGCGCGAAGATCGGCGCCAACGCGGTGGTCATCAAGGACGTCCCCCGTGGCGCGACGGTCGTGGGGATGCCGACCAGCGGCCAATAACCACTCCGCTGCCCTCTAGGATCCGGCGGCGATGAAGCAAGCCAGGCCCCTCGCGGTTCCCCGCGGGCTAGAACGGACGATGTTCCCCACCCGAGAGGAATGGGAGAAGTCGGCGCTGTTCGCGGTCGACCTGCTGGCCGAGGTCGCCGGCCAGCCCGACCTCAGCGGGCTCTCGGTGCTCGACGTCGGCTGTGGCACCAAGCTCGTCAAGATCCTGATCGACAACGATCTTCCCGTCGGGTCCTATGCGGGCGTCGACGCATCGCGCCCGGTGATCAAGTGGCTCACGCGCGCCGTCGGTGACGACCGCTTCAGCTTCAGCCTCCTCGACGCACACAACGAGATGTACAACCCCAAAGGGGTACGACTCACCGATTTCGACGCGCTGCCCGTCGGCTCCCGCACCTTCGACCTGATCTGCGGCTTCTCGCTCTTCACCCATCTCAACCCTGGCGACTTCGAGGCGATGCTGCGGCTCATGCTGCGGCACGCCCACCGCGAGACGAAGCTGCTCTTCTCGCTGTACCTGACGCGCCCCGACGGCAGCGGCATCATGCTGGGCCCGGGCGACTCACCGCCCAGCGCCCGGTTCGTCGACGAGGTCGCCGAGCAGCCGCTCGCGATCGCCCGCTACGACGAGGACTATGCGGTCGAGCTGCTCGCCGCGGCTGGCTGGGAGGTCGAGTCCGTCAACGCTCCCGGCAAGTACATCCAGCACTGGATCGTGGCCCGACCCGCCGGCCACGCCGCCGCCTGACCAGGTGGCATCGTCAGCCCCTGCGGAGGACCGGCGATCGAAACCTGATCTGCGCCACGGAAGGCTCCCGGGCGTTGCTAGCGTTCGCGATGGCAGGGCCACACTTCATGGGCGGCTGGAGCCGCAGTCGTCACAACAGGAGGTCGAACGGACATGAGTCTCAAGGAAGCGATTTCGAGGCGGTTCAGCGGCAGCGGCGAGGTCGAGACCGACGACTTGCCGCTCGAGCAGATCGAGACATTGACCGAGCGCAACCGCCGCTCGCCCGACAAGAAGGTCGAAAGCCGGCTCGTGAAGCTGCGCAACCTCGCCTTCGACGATCTCAGCCACGAGCGACCCGATTCTGCCCCCGAGATGTTGGGTCAGGTGCCCGAGGGCGCGAAGCGCTACGAGATCGTCGACCGCCTGCCAACGGTGGACGCCACCGACGTCGACGCCGAGGTGATCCGCGCCGCCTTCCTCGAGGCCGGTTGCCTGATGGTCCGAGGCCTGATCGACCCCGAGCGGGCAGCCCGGCTGAAGGACGGCATCGACCGCGCCTTCGACGGCCGGGACGCCTACATCGACGGCAAGAAGAAGGTGGCCGAGACAGCACCCTGGTTTGAGCCCTTCGTTCCGGCCGAGAAGTACCGGACGACCGGCAAGGAGTGGAATCGCCACGTCAAGGGTGGCGGCTCCGTCTGGGCCGCAGACTCGCCACGGGTCATGTTCGAGATGCTCGACGCCTTCGAGGACGCCGGGGTGCTCCAGTTGACCGAGGAGTACCTCGGCGAACGCCCCGCGTTCTCGATGAAAAAGGCCGTGCTGCGCCGCGTCTCGGCGGAGTCGGGATCCGCCTGGCACCAGGACGGAGCCTTCCTCGGCGACGACACGATCCGCACGCTCAACGTCTGGGTTGCGCTCACGCGCTGCGGCGACGAGGCACCGGGCATGGACATCATCCCGAAGCGCATCGACCACATCGTGCCGACCGGCACCGAGGGCGCCCTCTTCGACTGGGCGGTGTCCGACGCGCTCATCCGGGAGCAGTTCGGTGCCCCCGTTCGGCCGATCTTCGAAGCCGGGGACGCTCTGCTGTTCGACCACCTGTGCCTGCACCAGACCGCCGCGGAGCCGGAGATGAAGAAGCTCCGCTACGCGACCGAAACTTGGTGCTTCGCACCCTCGACCTACCCCGGTCGGCAGATCCCGCTGGTCGTCTGAGCGCTGCCGGCAGGCCTCCGACCGGGGGCTCGGCGGCACCGCCGGCATCTACAATCGCCGGCATCTTCGCCGCACTCGAGAAAACGAAGAGGTTCGCCGCGAACCTGCGCAGCGGCACGGCGGAGAGCCGGTCGCCGAGCGCTGCACCGCCCGGACCCACCGGGCGAGCGACCCATGTTGCGCCGGCGGAGCCGCTGCCCGCGGTCGGCCACGCGCCGGTCCCGGACGCCGACCTCGAGTCCCGCATCTGCTGGATCTGGGGGTCGCCGCGCTCGGGCAGCACGTGGCTCTTGCAGCTGCTCTCCTACCCGCTCGAGCCCGATCCGGAGGTCCCGCTCGGGTTTCGCCTCCCCCCCACCGGTCCCCCTGACGCCCCGATCGAAGCGATTCCGGTCGACGAGAGCTTCATCTCCAACCACCTGGCGCCGGCGCTCGCCGATCCGCGGATCTCGGAGGGCCGCTGGGTCCCCGGCACGATCAACAACCTGATGCGCCCGAAGCCCGCCTACGCCTTCGCCGACGAGTACGCCGATGTCTGGCGGCCGGCGGCCCGAGACTTCGCCCTCGCCCGGCTGACCGGCTTCATCGAGCGGGCCCGCGCGGAGGGGCTGACGCTCGATCCAGGATGCCGGGTCGTGGTCAAGGAGACGAACGGCTCGCACGGCGCCGACGTCGTGATGGGCGCGATGCAGCGCTCCCGGTTGCTGCTCCTGATCCGCGACGGGCGCGACGTCGTCGACTCGCTGCTGGCCGCCTACAAGCCGGATGCGTTCATGGCCAACAAGCTCCAGTACTCGTTCTCGACCGCCGACGAACGGCGCGAGGGACTGCTCTGGGCCGCCCGCCTGTGGGCCTGCAACACGGACATGACACTGAAGGCGATGGAGGCTCACGATCCCGAGCTGACCCGCGTCGTCCGCTACGAGGACCTGCTCGCCGACGGCGCCGGTGAACTCGCCGGCCTGTACGAATGGCTCGGTCTGGAACGCGACTCGGAGTGGATCCGCAACGCCCTCGATGCACGCTCGTTCAAGCGCATCCCAGAGAAGCAGCGCGGCGCGCTGACCAGAAACCGCTCCGCCACGCCCGGCCTCTTCCGCGAGAACCTGAGCGCCGAGGAGATCGCGACGGTCGAGGAGATCTGCGGTCCGCTGCTCGAAAGGTTTGGATATGGGTCCTGAGGCCGTCGCAGAGGGCCGGACCGAGGCGAGCGCCGCGCCCGCCGGCCAACGGCCCGAGGCCGCCCCGACGCCGCTCGGCAGCCAGACGTTCGATCCCTTCCTGGTCACTGGGCCGCCGGCAGACGACCCGGGCGCGCGCCAGGCCGCCTGGACGCTGGCCGTGATGTTGCGTGAGCAGGTCCGCGACGCAATGGCGTTCGCCGACGGCCCGATCGAGGTGCTGATCGCCGGCGCCGGAATCGGCTGGCTCGCCCCCCAGCTGCTCGCCTGGGGCGTGCGCCGCGTGACGGTCTTCGACCCCGACCCCGCCCGCCTTGCCGAGGTCCGCGCGCTCGCCGAGGCCTCCGCCCCCGGCGCCGGGCGACTGCGGCTCGCGGCCGAGCTGCCGGCACGAGGTGACACCGCGTTCGCGCTCGTCGTCGCCGACGGCCGTCCCGAGGCGTCCTCCCTCGAGTTCGGCGTCCTGCTCGAGCTGGCGCCGGCCCTCGCGGTGCTCTCCGCCGCCCGCCTCCAAACGCGCGCCGCGCTGCGCGAGGCGGGCGCCGAGCAGGTCGGCATCATCCGCCCTCCGGTCGACGCCGAGCGACGCTTCATCGCACGCGAGCTCTCGCTGCTGATCGCCGACCGCGCCGCCGGCGACGGAGAGGAACCGGACGGCGAGCAATGAAGCGCGACGTCGACTTCGAGCGCCCGAGCAGCGCCGCGTTCGCCGCGGGCGATCGCCGCGGGCCGGCGATCGCCGCTCCCCCTCCCGGACTCGATTGGGACCCGGACGGCAGCATCGCCGAGCTCACCGCGGAGCATCGGGGCACACTCGCCGACGCCGAGGCCGATGCCGGGCACCACTGGGCAGCGGGCACCGTCGCCGGCCGTGACGTGCTCGAGATCGGCTGCCGAGACGGCAGCGCCACGCGCATCCTGCTCGAGGCGGGGCCACGCTCGCTCGTCGGCGTCGACTCCGACTCCGCGGGCGTCGAGATTGCGACCAAGCGACTGGCACCCGAGGCCCGCTTCCTGCAGGCCGACCCCCGGGCCCTGCCGTTCGCGGCAAACAGCTTCGATGTCGTCGTCTGCCTCGAGCTGCTCGAGCGCGACGCCGACCCCGGCGAGCTGCTCGAGCGGATCTCGAAGCCCCTCAAGGAAGACGGAATCCTCCTCGTCTCGGTGCCGACCGAGCCAATCCGTGATGAGATCGATGGTCACGTGATCGCCGAGGCGCGCTCCGCCGGCGACTGGAGGGATCTACTCGCCAAGCACTTCGCACACGTCCGCTCCTTCCGCCGCCGGCTCTCGCTCGCCGCCACGGTGATCGACGAGGAGGCGCCGGATGGCGACGAGGGACCAGGGTCGGTGCGCTGGCTCGGCGCCGAGCCAGCCGAGGACCGCTCGGTACTGATCGCCGCGTCGGCCCAACCGCTGCCGGCGCTGCAGCCGGCGGCGACGCTGATCGGCGGGCGCGATCTACGCGCTTACCGCTCGACGGCCGCAGCCTGGGAGCAGCGTGCGCGTCGCGCCGAAGCCGACGGCTCGGCCAAGCACTGGGAGCTCGTCGCCAGCCGCGAGGCGCAGCGACGGCTCCGCAAGCGGCTCTGGGATCTCGAGCATCGGCCGCTGCGCAGGCTCGTGCGCGTGCTGCGGGGCAAGCCGGCGAAGCTCAACGCCGGACCGCCCCTGCGCCCACCCGAGACCGACGACCCCGACTGGGCCTAGTACACCCATCCGCAGGTTCGACCGACTGGCGCCGGCTGCCCACTAGCGGGAGGAGCGCCTGCGGGCGGGCGGCTCGGCGGCCTTCTCGGACCCGGAGAGCTCCTTCTCCTGGGCGCTCTTGTGGTACGGCGGGAAGGGCAGCACCGGGGCGCGCAGCATGCCCCGCCGCTCCCACTTGCGGCGGAAGGCGATCTGCGCCCGCAGCCAGTCCTCGCGGTAATGCGAGGGGCCGACGCTGTTGCGGTGGTGGGCGACGTCCATCGTCACCGCCGATCACCTTGCGGCCGCGCTCGCGCGCCTGGAAGCAGATGTCGGCGTCGTAGCCGTGAAAGCCCGGGCCAAGCGTCGCTTCGTCGAAGCGCAGCTCCTGCATCGCCCATCGCGAGAAGCAGAGCAGGTAGCCGTCGACCATGTCGACCTCGCCCGAGCTGCCCGTCCCCGAGACCTCGCTGCCGCTGAGCAGTTCGGTTTCGTAGAGCACCTCGGGGTCGATCGGCTCGAGGACGGTGAGCCGATGCCGTAGTCGTGCACCCACCAGTCGATCCCCTGCACGCCGACCGCGCCGATCGTGCCGACGATCGCAACCAGCGGGTCGTTCGATCGCCCACCGGACCTTGTTCTCGAAGCGACGGTCCCGGATTCTCGGTGTCCTCGTGCATCAGGCAGGCGATGTCGACCCTGGGGTCGGCGGCGGCTCGTCGAGGATCTCGTTGTAGGCCGTGAAGATGCTGTTGCGGCCGTGGATCTCGACCAGCGGCGCCTCAGGATCGCGGAAGCGCTCGATCCCGGGCAGGGCAAACTCGCGGTACTTGTCCTCGGAGCCGATGGCGACGCCCCAGCCGATCACGCTGGGCCTCGCTACTGACCGCGGTGGTGCTCGTAGAACCGCTGCTCCTGCACGTCGCGGTTCTCGTGGCGGTTGCGCGACCGGCGCTGAGCCTCGGCCTTGCGGGTGCGATCGCGCCAGGCGAAGTAGTGCGAGAGGCCCGGAACGCCGCGGAGCTTCTTGTAGAAGCGGTACGGCCTCGACTCGGTGAAGCGACGCAGCCGGTTGCGCTCGCGGTTCAGCATCCGGTTGCGCTCGGCGAGCAGCTCGCCCTGGGCGCTGATCTCGTTGAGCAGGCTCTCGATCGTCATCTCCTCGCGCCGGCGCACGAGGTCGGCCTCGACGTGCGTCTGCTGCTCGCGCTTGGTCGCGTTCTGCAGCGACCGCCTCAGCTCCTCGACCTCGAGGTCGGGCACGCCGGCGTTCTCGGTCAGGTTCTCCAGCGCGTCCTCGGGCGCCGGGGTCGCGTAGGCAGGCCCGATGCCGCTGAGCTCGAGCGAGCCGGTCAGGAAGTGCGGCGGGCGGGCCGGGCGCGGTTCGCCGGCGCCTTCGCGCACGCAGCGCAGGTAGCCGCGCGGGTTCTGGGTCAGCAGATAGCGCTCGTGCCAGCGGTCGGAGACGAACGGCGGCTCCTCCCCGAACCAGGCCTCGAGCGCCTCCGAGGGGCCGGGGACCGCCTCCGGCCGCACGGGGCGGCCGCCGAGGAAGGCGTCCTCGACGATCAAGTAGCAGTCTGATGAGACGAGCGGGCTGTAGGTACGCAGCTCCTCGAGCACGTGATGCGCGCGGTGGTCGGAGTCGAGGTCGACCATCGTCCGCTTGCCGTCGGCCTCGGCGCGAATCTTCGAGACGATCTCCGGGTCGACGGAGCTGCCCTCGAGCAGCTCGATGCGCGGGTGCTCTCGTGCCTTGTCGCGGACGGCCGCGAGGTCGATGTCGACGGCAATCACCTTGCCGTCGATTCCCAGCGCGTCGAGCAGCGTCGCGAACATCAGCGCGCTGCCCCCCAGGTAGACGCCGGTCTCGATGATCAGCTCCGGGCGGGTCTCGGTGAGGATCTGCTGCATGACGACCATGTCATTGGGCGTCTTGACGAGCGGCACGCCCAGCCACGTGGTCGTCGAGAAGGTCTGTTTCGCGAGGCCGTGGAAGACCTGGGTGAACTCGCGGGAGACGCGCTCGACCGTCTCGCGGTCGAGCGCTATGTCCGCCTCGGGGTCAGACCCGTTCTCCTGCGGCTCGGTAATACCCTGCGTCTCCGGCTCACGGCTCATGGCGGCGGATTCTGGCACAGCTGCCACGACCGACGATTAGGCCCTCGCGGCCCGCAGCCACTCCGGCGGCCTATGCTCACGCGCGTGCAACAGCCATCAAACGCCGATCGCGACCCGGCCCAGGGCGGCAGCCCCGGCCTCGGCCGGCGTCTCGCCCGCAGGGCTCGGGGCCTCACCTCGCTGACCCGTCATCCGACACCCGGCGAGGCGCGCGGCATGTATCTCGACCTGGTCGAGAAGGCGCTGCTGCACACGCTCTACGACCCGCCGGATACGCAGCCGGCACCGGAGTTCTTCCAGGAGGCGTTCACGGCCGCACTCGAGGAGTCGGAGCTCGACGCGAGCTCGCTCAACCTGAAGAGCACGCCGGCCGAGAACCGTGCGCACGGGCGCGACTGGCCGGTCTACGCGCAGACGATGATCGGCACAAAGCGCCTTCGCAACCTGCGGCGCTGCATCCAGGAGGCGCTCCTCGACGGCGTTCCCGGCGATCTGATCGAGGCAGGCTGCTGGCGCGGCGGCGCCGCGATCATGATGCGCGCGACGCTGAAGGCGCACGGCGCCCGCGGTCGCAAGGTCTGGGCGGCTGACTCCTTCTCGGGCGTCCCCGAGCCCGACGCCGACCGGTACCCGGCGGATGCGGGCGATCTCAACCACACCTCGGACGCACTCGCGATCCCGGTCGAGGAGGTGAAGGCGAACTTCCGCCGCTACGGGCTGCTCGACGAGCAGGTCGTCTTCCTCGAGGGCCTGTTCAAGGACACGCTGCCGACCGTCCGCGAGAAGCAGTGGGCGGTCGTCCGCCTCGACGGCGACCTCTACGAGTCGACCCGCGACGGCCTCGAGAACCTCTACCCGGGCCTGCAGCCGGGCGGCTTCATGATCATCGACGACTACGGCTGGGACAACTGCCGGGCAGCTGTCGAGGACTACCGCCGCGAGCACGGGATCAGCGACCCGATCCAGCGGATCGACTGGGTTGGCGCCTACTGGCGCCGCAGCACCTGAGCGCGCCGTGGACGCCGCCGCAGGCGCAGCGATGATCGCCCCGGGGCTGATGATGCGGTTCGTCGCCGCCGTCCCCGACGCGCGCTTCGTGCAGATCGGCGCCAACGACGGGGTCCACTTCGACCCACTCCGCCCCCACATCCTCCGCCACGGCTGGTCCGGCGTGCTGGTCGAGCCGGTGCCCTACCTGTTCGAGCGTTTGCGGCAGACCTACGCCAACGTCCCCGGCGTGCGGTTGGAGCAGGTGGCAATCGCCGCCGAGACCGGCACCCGAACCATGCACTTCGTCCGCCCCGGGGCGCGGACTGATCCAGGCGGCGCCGGCCTCGCGCAGTGGGCCGAGCAACTCGCCTCCTTCGACCGCGAGCATGTGATCGGGAACATGGGTGAGGTGAGCGACCCGGATGCGCTGATCGCAAGCACCGAGGTCCCGTGCATCACGTTCGACGAGCTCTGCAAGCGGTGCGGGATCGAGACGCTGGATCTGCTCATGGTCGACACCGAGGGAGCCGATGCCGAGATCGTCGGCTCGGTGGACCTCGAGCGGCACCGCCCGCGGATGCTCGTCTACGAGCATGCGCACCTGAGCCCGGACGAGCGCGCCGGCTGCGCGGCGCGGCTGCGCGGGCACGGCTACGAGCTCGTTGCGGACGGCCTCGATACGTGGGCGCTCGACGTCGCCGTCGACGACGAGCTCAGCCGCGGCTGGCGCGAGACGCTCGCCGGCCGTGGGAGCCGATGAACAACGCGGGGCGGATCGAGATCGCCTGCGCCGCGCGCGCCGACTACGTGCCGCACGTGGCGACGATGCTCGCCTCCGCCGTCGCCAACGCGGGCCGGCCGGTACGAGCGCATCTGCTCGTCGGCGACGACGTCGGCGAACACGCGCTCAGTGCACTCGCCCAGGCGCTCGCCGCCGCCGGGGGCGAGCTCGCGCCCGTGCGGATTCGGCCGGAGCCGCTCGCGGGGCTGACCGTGACCGGCAGCTTGCCGCTCGCGCATTGGTACAGGCAGCTGCTGCCCGAGCTCGGTGAGCTCGACGCTCTGGAGCGGATCCTCTACCTGGATGCGGACCTGCTCGTTCTTGCGCCGCTCGCTGAGCTCTGGGGGACGGAGCTCGGCGATGCCGCCCTGGCCGCCGTCGACAACGTCTTCCCCGATCCGGCCACCGGTGCCCGCTACTGCCAAGCGCTCGGCATCGACCCCGGCAGCTACTTCAATACTGGCGTCATGCTGCTCGATCTCCCCAGCCTCCGCCGGCTCCAGAGCTTCGCCCGGATCGGCGAGTTCGCGCGGGCGAGCGAGGTGCCCCTGATCCTGCCCGAGCAAGATGCGATGAATGCCGTCCTTGCCGATCGCCGGCTGCGGTTGCATCCACGCTGGAACGCAATGACGGCGCTGGCCGTGCTACCGCACGCACGGGCGCAGTTCCCGGCAGGTCAGGTCGATGAAGCGCTGGCGAAGCCCGTGATCAGGCACTTCGAGGGGAGCGTCAACAAGCCCTGGTCGGCCGCCGCCCAGGTGGAGGATCGCGAGCTCTGGGGCCGCTGGGCCTCGCTGCTGCCAGCCGAGCTGGGGGCATCGTGAGCGGCAACGAGAGCCTGATCGGCTGCACGGTCGCCTCGCCGGCCTACCACGGGCACGCTCGCGTGCTCGCCGAGAGCTTCGTCGCCCATCACCCCGGAAGCCGCTTCGTGATCCTCGACCTCGCCCGCGCGGGCCGGGGCGCAGCGGCGCCGCTCGAAGATCTCGGCGTGGGGATCGAGGCCCTAGGTCCGGCTGCGCTCGAGGACGAGCCGGGCGAGCTCGAGCGGGTCGGGCTTGCCTATTCGACGCAGGGGCTTGCGGGCTGGGCCAAGTCCCGCATCCTCCGGCACCTGCTCCGGCTGCATGGCGGCCCCGTGGCGCTGATCGACTCCGACATCTTCGTGCTCGGCAACCTCGAAGACCTCGGGGCACGGGCCCGAGCTGAGGGCACGATCGCAACACCGCACCTGATCACCCCCCATCCGCAGGCGGAGCGGCCAACGCTCGTCGCCGGAACGCTCAACTCCGGCTTCATCGTCGTCGCCGAACCATCCGCCCCGCTCCTCGAGTGGTGGTGCGCACGGACGCGACGGGATTCGATCTTCCGGCCGGCCGAGGGGCTCGTCTGGGAGCAGACCTGGCTCGGCCTCGCGCCTGCCTTCTTCGACTTCGTGATCCTCCGCGACGCGGGCATCAACGCGATGACGCGCGAGTTGCTCGCCGGCGACGTCGAGTGGCGCGGCGAGCAGCCACTGCTCTCGGGGCGGCCACTGCGCGCCCTGCACTTCAGCGGGCCCTTCGACCCGCACCAACCCGAGTGGCTGCTCTCGCAGGCCGACGCCGGACCCGGCGTGGTCCGCCGGCCGGGACCCGCCGGGGGCGAGCTGCCGTGGCTCTCGCTCGCAGAGCGGCCCGGGGCCGCACGCCTCTCGAGCGAGTACGCGGAGCGCCTGCTGGCGGCCGGAGCAGCCGAGTGCCGAGGTGCACCGGCGCCTTTTGGGAAGTTCGACTTCAGGGCCGGAGCGCTGCCGATCCACCAAGGTTTCCGCTCCGCCTACCGGGAAGGCCTCCTCGACGCCGAAGCGACTGGCGCCGAGTCGCCTCCGAACCCCTTCGCTGGCGCGAGCGGCGAGCAGTTCGTCGAGTGGCTCGGCGAGGCGCCCTCGGCGGAGGCCGAGTCCGACGGCCTCAGCCGCTTTTTGCTCGGAATGCGCTCGGCGCTCTTCGCAAGTACGGCTTTCCCGCGGGTACCCGGCGCCGACGCCAACGAGTACCGCTCCTGGCTGGGCAAGCGCCTCGGACAAGGCCCGATCGGGATCCCTCCCCAACTGCTCGCCGGACTGGCCGAAGGACTGCCCAAGGCGGATGCCGTCCGGACCCGCCGCGGCTGGAGGCGCGGGTGAAGCTGCTGTTCGGCGGACCGGGGCCGCTGAAGCTTTCGGGTGGAACGATCATGGCGTCGCTGCTGATGGCCGCGACGCAGCGGCAAGGGCACGAGGTGGCGACGCTGACCTCCGAACCCGCTCCGGAGTGGTGGCCTCCGGAGCTGCCGGTCTTCATCGGCGACTACGGCAGCCTGCCGGACCTCAGCACCTACGACGCGATCGTCACCGGCGGAGAGTTCGTCGCAGGGGCTGTCGCTGCCGGACACCAGACCGTGGTCCAGTTCTGCGCTGGATACGAGCCGGATCTCTGGCCAATGGCCCGGGAGAGAATCGATGCCATCTACCGTCTGCCGACGCTGAAGGCGGTGATCGCTCCGCACATCAAGCGCTCGATCGAACGCGACTACGGACTCGAGGCGGTCGTCGTCGGCAGCCCGGTCGACCTCGCTCGCTTCAGCCCGCCCGCCGCGGGCGAGCGCGCTGACGACTCCGGCCGGCCGCTCCGGGTGCTGACGGTCGGGCCGGAGCCCGACGAGCCGTTCGCGCCGGTTCCGTTCAAAGGCATTGCCGACGTGTTGGAGATCATCCGGCGCGCGCGCGAGCGCGGGCTCGAGCTGACGCTGGTACGGATGACGCCGTACGCCGACGCGCTCAACGAGTCCGGGCAGCTCGACGAGGTGCATGTCGGCGTCCTTCCGGCTGACACCCCCGCCGTCTACCGGAGCTGCGACATCTATCTCGGCGCCTCGACTCACGCCGAGGGACTCGGGATGCCCCCGTTCGAGGCGGCATGCTCGGCGGTGGCGTCGGTGGTGCCGGCGATCCCCTCCTTCCTCGACGTGCCTGCCCTGGAAGGCTGCGCTCTCTTCTACGCCCCTGGAGAGCTCGACGAGGCAGTTGAGCGACTCGCCGAGCTCGACGCGAATCGGACCCGCTTGCGACGGTTGCAAGCCGCCGGGCCACAGAGTGGCTTGCGCGAGTACTTCGATCCGGCAGGGGTCGCCCGGCGCCTCGTCGAGGCGATCGCGACGTACCGCGCGCAGGCGCCGACGGGGGGCTACCCGAAGCCTGATGCTTCATAATCCGCCGCCCATGGCGGAGACCCTCGAACTCCCGCCGGACGCGAGGGAAGCGGGAATCGAAGGCCAAGCCTCCGAGCCCGAGCACGTCCTTCGTGAGATCACCGGCCCCTCGGCATTCGGTGGCGATCGCCACCGCTTCCTCGACCTGCTCCGGCTGGTCACGTCGAATGAGTTCCGCGCGCAGTACGCGACGACGACGCTCGGCTTCCTGTGGACGATCATCCGCCCGATCGTCTTTTTCGGAGTGATCTTCCTCGTCCTTCGAGGAGTCCTCCGCTTCGGCGCCAGCATCCCTAACTACGGGCAGATGCTGGTCGTCTCCCTGATCCTGTTCACCTACTTTCAGGAATCGACGTCACGGGGCGTGAAGTGCGTCGCGGCGAAGGAGGGGATGGTCCGCAAGATGCGCTTTCCGCGGATCATCATCCCGCTCTCGGTGAGCATCTCGGCGATGATGACCCTCGTCCTCAACTACGCCGCGGTCTTCCCGCTGATGGTCATCTTTGGCCTGCGGCCGGACTGGGAGTGGCTGCTTTTCCCGCTGCTGCTGATTCCGCTGGCCGCGCTGACGACCGGGATGACGATGATCCTCGCCGTCCTCTTCATCCGCTTCAAGGACACCGCGCAGGTCTGGGGTCTGATCGGGCGCATCCTTTTCTACGCCTCGCCGGTCCTCTTTCCGATCGAAACCTACGAGAAGCTCCCCTACTGGGTCCAGTGCATCATCTGCGCCAACCCGCTTTCGCCGATCCTCGAGCAGGCCCGCATCTGGGTCATCGATCCCACCGCGCCCAACGGCGTCGACCAGGTCGGCTGGCTCTTCGGGCTGATCATCCCGGTCGTGCTGATCGTCGTGATCAGCATCTACGGCTACGTCCTCTTCAAGCGCGAGGCCCCGAAGGTCGCGGAGGCCCTGTGAGCGCGCCCGCCCGGGTGGCGGTCGCCGGCCCAGGAGCGATCCCCGCCTCGCAGAGCGGCCTCGACCCGGGCAAGGAGGACCGCGCCGAACGCGGCCTGCCCGTCATCCCCGCGCTTGACGGCTTCCGGGCAACCGCGATCTTTGCGATCGTCCTCCTGCACCTGCTCGCCGTGTTCGTCAACCCGACCGGTGACGCGGGGAGGATCTTCACCTACGGGCCGCTGCCGAACGCCGTCGACGTCCTCTTCATCCTCTCCGGATTCGTCGTTTTTTTGCCGACCGTCGCCCGCGGGGGGGACTTCGGCCCGGTCATCCCCTACGCGATCCGTCGCGGCGCCCGCCTGCTCCCGGCCTACTGGCTTGCGATCGCGATCGTCATCGCCCTGATCGCGCTCTGGCCGACGAGCCAGGCGCCTGTGATGCCTTCGATCGGCGAGGTGCTCGCCCACGTCTTCGCTCTGCACGTGCCGATCCATCTGTTCGACCAGAACTTCCTGCTCGGGCTTGGGATCGACCAGCCCCTGTGGACCCTGTCGCTCGAGATCACCTTCTACATCGTGCTTGCGTTCGTCGCCGGCTCCTTCTACAGGCACCCGTTCTGGGGGCTCGGCATCGCCGTCGCGATCACGATCGCCTGGAAGGTCGCGGCGCACAACATCGGCGACGTCACCGACTTCTTCGGCATCTCGGCGTCCCCACAGCAGCTCGCGTACTCGCAGACCGCTGCCTACAGCGAGTTCCCGGCCTTCACCGCGCAGTTCGCGATCGGAATGATGGTCGCTTGGCTGTTCGTGAAGCTGCCACAGCGCTACAGCCCGGCCGACCTCGCGCGCCTCGCTCCGCCGGTCCAGGTCCTCAGTGGCCTCGGCTTCCTTGCCCTCTCCTACGCCTTCGGCCGCTACGCAATCGACTTTCAGGCCCTTGGCCCGGGGCGGGCAAGGGCCGAGATCCTGCTGACGCTCGCAATCCCGGCCCTGCTCGGCGCCTTCATGCTGGCCACTGCGTTCGCGCCGCGGCGCTGGCAGGTGCCGTTCGCGCTACCCGCAGCGCGCTCGCTCGGCGACATCTCCTATGGCGTCTACCTGATCCACTTCCCCTTGATCCTGCTCTACGCGGATGTCGTGTCCCGCACTGGTGCAGCCAACGTGCTCGGCAGCTTCTGGGTCGGCGCGCCGCTCGTGCTCGCGGCGACGATCGCCTACGGGTACATGTCGGCGCGGTTTCTCGAGCAGCCGATCCGCCGCTGGGCACATCGATTCGGTGCCCGCGCGGCGCGGCCCGCGGTCCGCGCGCCCGAGGCCGGAACGGGATGACGCCGACGAGCGAAGACGCGGCGCTCGCCGGCCGGCTGGTCTGGATCTTCGGCTCGCCTCGGAGCGGCTCGACCTGGCTCTCGCGGCTGCTCACCGCGCACCCGGACTCCGTGCTGGTCGGCGAGCCGCACATCGGTTACCACCTGGCGCCGCTCTCACCTGGGCTGTTCGACAGCCGGCCGCTCGTCTACCCGGAGGTCCAGCGTGATCGCCCCGACTACTTCTTCAACGACCGGACGCGCGATGCCTGGGGACCGGCGACCCGCGAGCTGATCCTGCGCCGCATGGAGGCGGAGGGCATCGGCGCCGGCAAGCTCGCGATCGTCAAGGAGCCGCACGGCTCACAGGCGGCGGAGACGATCCTCTCGCTGCTGCCGGAGTCGCGCCTGATCTTCCTGCTCAGGGACGGCCGCGACGTCGTCGACTCCGAGGTCGCGGCGTACGAGCCGGAGGGCTGGCTCGGCAAAGGCATGAAGGTTCAGGTATCACGCCTGCAGCTCGTCGAGTTCCTCGCCCGCACCTGGCTGCTGCGAACGGAGATCGTCGAACGCGCCTACGAGCGACACGATTCCGAGCGGCGTCATCTCGTTCGCTACGAGGAGCTGCTCGCCGACACGGAGGGCCAGTTGGGCGCGATCGAGCGGACGCTCGGTCTCAGCGCTGAGCCCGAGCGCATCGCGCGCACGGTCGCCGCGCTCGCCTTCGAGAACGTGCGCGACACAGGCCCCGCCCACTTCCACCGCAGCGCGACGCCAGGCGCCTGGCGCGAGAACCTGACCTCTGAGGAGCAGCAGCTGATTAGCGAGCTGCTCGGCCCGAAGCTGCGCGAGCTCGGCTACCCGGAGCGTTGAAGCGGGCCGCGTCCCGTCATCCTTACGACATGACCGCACCACTGGCAATCGAGGTCCGCGACGTCGTCAAGACGTTCCGGATCGAGCAGGACCGGGCCAACGGATCCCTGTGGCACCAGATCAACCCGTTCCTGCGGCTGCCGGCTCGCCGGCTCGAAGTGCTCAAGGGGATCTCCTTCGACGTCCACCAGGGCGAGTTCTTCGGCGTCGTCGGCCGCAATGGATCCGGCAAGAGCACGCTGATGAAGCTGCTCGCCAGCGTCTACGGTGCCGACGCCGGCCGGATCCGGATGGCCGGCAGGCTCGCTCCCTTCCTCGAGCTCGGCGTCGGCTTCAACCCGCAGATGGCCGCCCGCGAGAACGTCGTGCTCAACGGCGTCATGATGGGCCTCAGCCCCGACGAGGCAAAGTCCCGCATCGACGAGATCATCGAGTTCGCCGGGCTCAGCGACTACACGGACCTACCGCTGAAGAACTACTCATCGGGGATGACGGTGCGCCTCGCCTTCTCGGTGATGGTTCATGTCGATGCCGACGTGATGCTGCTCGATGAGGTCCTCGCCGTCGGCGATTCCGAGTTCCAGGAGAAGTGCGAGGCTGTCTTCGACGAGTGGCGTCGGGTCGGCAAGACCGTCGTCCTCGTGACCCACGCGATGCAGGCGGTGAACACGTTCTGCGACCGCGCAATGCTGATCCACGACGGGGTGATCGAGGCGATCGGGGGTCCGCTGGAAATCTCGAACCGCTACATCGAGATCAACATGCGGGCAGCGGCAGCGGCCCGCGGGGACGAGACAGCGGCCTACGCGGAGCGCTTCGCCGACGTGATCGCCGATCCACCCGTGCGCATCGTCGACGTCTGGATGCTCGACGAGAACGGCACCCACGGGACCGTGGTGCCGTCCGGCGCCCCGATCGAGATCCGCGTCACGGCGGAGGTCCTGCGCGAGGTCGAGGCGCCCGGCTTCCAGTTCCGGATCGACGACGAGACCGGCCGCGTGCTCTGCCGTGGCGGCGCAGCCGACCTCGAGCTCCCGGGAGGGCGAGCGCTCCCCGGCGAGGAGCTCGAGATCACCCTGCACATCGAAAACCCCCTGAGCGCCGGCCGCTACATCTTCGCCGGCGGCGTTTCGAAGCTCATGCCGAGCGGCGAGAGCGAGCCTGCGACGCCGATCGTGCCGCTCACCTTCGACGTCACCGGCTCCGAGACCGACAGCTTGCTCGAGCTCGAACACGAGATCTCCATGCAGCGGGTCGGGGCGGCGGATCCGTCGACGTCGCCGGGAAGATGAGCGGGCGGCAGGCACCCGCGGCACCCGCCCGGCCGCGCGCGTCCGAGCACCTCCGCGTCGATTCGCGCAGCAACCCGTTCCGGCATATCAACCTCGCCCTGCGGGCCGCGATCACCCGCCTCGTGCGTCGCCTCGACGCGCCGGCGGGCTCCCGCATCCTCGACTACGGTTGCGGCGAGATGCGCTACGCGGATCTGTTCGGCGAGGGCGTCGAGCTGGTCGGCGCCGACCTCGCGGACAACCCCAGGGCGACCCTTCACATCGACGCCGAAGGCAGGGTTCCGGATGCCGCAGACGGGAGCTTCGACGTCGTCCTCTCGACCCAGGTCCTCGAGCACGTGACCGACCCGCAGC
This sequence comes from uncultured Solirubrobacterales bacterium, assembly GCA_963850625.1. Lineage (GTDB taxonomy): Bacteria > Actinomycetota > Thermoleophilia > Solirubrobacterales > 70-9 > CAXMST01. The sequence continues at coordinate 882,831 of CAWKLZ010000005.1, read as the reverse complement.
TCTATCTGGCCGAGTGCGCGCGGGTGCTGCGCCCTGGCGGGCGGCTACTGCTCAGCACGCACGGGATCATGCTCTACCACCCCGACCCGGTCGACCTCTGGCGCTGGACCTGGTCGGGGCTGGAGCGGATCGTCAGCGAGGCCGGCTTCCGCGTCGACCGCCGCGAGGACGTGATGGGGCTGACCGCGACGGGCCTGCAACTCTTCCAGGACGGCGTCTACCACCGGACCCGCAGCCGCCGCCTGCGACTGGCGATCGCGACGCTCATGCAGGCGCTGATCGGCCTGGCGGCGCGGCGCGACCCCGACGGCGGCCCGCGCCACAACGCCCTCGTGTTCGCGCTGCTCGCAACGCGGGTCGAAGACGGCGGAGCGAACGCCTCCTGAGCGCTGCCTTCAGCGCTTGATCGCGATTCGCGCCGTGTAGTCGACGCGCTGCAGCAGGACGGGCTCGGCCTCGGAGCCGAAATACTCCTCAACGGCCGCCCGCGCCCCATCCCAGTGCCCGTAGTCGTCGACGATCAGCACGCCGCCGGAACTGAGCCGCGGGTACAGGTGCCGGAGCTCGTGCAGGGTCGACTCGTACCAGTCGGTGTCGAGCCGCAGGATCGCGATCCGATCGGGTGCCGCCTCCGGCAGTGTCCGCTCGACGGGCCCGGCCACGAGCTCGATCATCGCGGCGGGGTAGCCGCTGCCGAGCAGCAGCTCTCGGACCGCCTCCTCGCTCGCCGGACCGTTGAAGATCGGCCCGGGCTTGCCCTCGCTCTGCTCCCAGAGCTCGAGCGCGTTGGGCGAGTAGGAGGACGTGTCGCGCGCGGTCGGCTCGGTCATCCCCTCGAAGGTGTCGTAGAGCAGCACGCGGCGATCGTCGATGCCGAGATCGAGGAGCGTGCGAACCATCGCCAGCGAGGAGCCGCCGCGCCAGACCCCGCACTCGACCAGCGCGCCCGGGATGCCGGCGGCCGCGACGTAGCGGATCGCATCGACGAGGGCGACCACCCGCGAGGGCCCGGTCATCGTGTGCGGCGCGACCGCGTCGAGGGTCGCCTCGGCGGCGGCGTCGAGCGGCCCGAGGGCGGCGCGGTCGTCGGACGGTGTCTCGCGGAGGGAGTCGTTCATCGGCTCGTGTGGGCGCGATCCGGCGCCGGCGCCGCCCATTATGGCGGCGGCCCCTGGGACGCCGCCGCTCAGCGGCCGACGGCGTGGCGCCGCAGCCGCCGGGCCCGACGGCGCAGCTCCGCGCCCCGGCGCCAGGCGAGGCCGGCGAGCATCACGCGCTCGCGCCCGATCGTCGCGGTCGGACCGCTCAGGTCGCGGCTGCCGCGCCGCGTCAACCAGGCAATCCCCGTGGGCGAGTCCTCGATCGCCTCAAGCACCTCGCGCCGGCCGGGCGCGAGGCGGCCGGCGAGCCGCAGGCGCATCGCCGTCGTCGCGACCCGCACGCGGCAGTAGAGGCGGAAGTAAGGAACGCGCCAGCCGAGCCGGAAGCCGCGGCCGCTCCACCGCCCGTACCAGACGCCGACGCGCTCGCGCAGCGGCGCGCTGTAGCGGCCCGAGCCGTTCGCCTGCAGGTAACCGAGCGCCGCCTCGTCGTGCTGCACGTACTCGTACAGGGGCTCATCGACGTAGCTGATCGGGCCGAGCGCCATCGCCACCTGGGCGATCCAATGGTCGTGGAAGGCGGCACCGTGGCGCGGCGGGAACGGCAGCACGTCGTCGAGCAGTGACGCCCGGAACAGACAGGCGGCGCCGGTGACGGTGTTGGCGAGCACGAGCGAGGCGAAGTCGGTGTGGTTGACGGGCCGGAAGCCCCAGTAGGTGTCGGCGACGACGCGACCGGACGGGGTCGCGATCCGCATGTCGCTGAAGACCAGACCCGCCTCCGGCTCGAGTCCGGCGATCAGGCGCTCGAGCTTGTCCGGATGCCAGCGGTCGTCCTGGTCGGAGAGGGCGACGAGGTCGGCTTCCGGCGGGACCATCGCCAAGGCGCGCTCGAAGTTGGCGTAGAAGCCGCTGTTGGCGTGCGCCGCCGAGAGCTCGAAGCGCGGGTCACCGTCGATCGCCCGCTCGATCGCGGCCCGCGTCTCGGGGCCGGAGCCGTCGTCGCTGATCAGGCAGATCCAGTTGCGGTGGGTCTGCCCCCGGATCGAGTCGAGCTGGGTGTCGAGCATCGCCGGGTCGGGCTCGTAGGTCGCCATGCAGATCGCCACGAGCGGGCCCTGATCGTCCTCGGCCACGGCGGGCGAACCGGCGGAGCGCTCGACGCCCGGGACGAGCTCGATCTCGCCGAGCCCCGCCTCGGCCCAGCCAGAGGGTCCGAGCGCTCGGAGCGAGACCTGCGCCCGGTGCCGCGCCTCGGCGGGCGCGATCGGCAGGATCGCCCACCAGTAGTCCTCGCCGTGCATTCGCGGGGGGGCGATGCCGAAACCCAGCGCCGGCCGGGCCGCGCCGTCGAAGACGACCTCGACCGCCTCCACCGGGGCACCCGCGAACGAGCAGCGGCCGTCGACGAAGAGCGCCGTGCCGCCGCCGGTCGCAAGGCGCTCCGGCAGCGGGGTCACGGGTTCGGTGCTGAGCTCGCCGGTTGCTGCCGACACGAACCGAGGATCGCACAGGCCGATCTAAGCTGCGGGCGATGAGTGCCCACCGGTTCGTGATCCTGTGCCTGGGCCGGACCGGCTCGAGCCATCTGGTCGACCTGCTCGACTCGCACCCGCGAGTCCGGTGCTTCGCCGAGATCCTCAACGAGACCCACCCGAAGGCCGCGCCGGAGGGTTGGATCGGCGGCTCGGGCACCGACGACGCCTGCGTGCACGCCGACCAGCTGCTCGGGGAGGCCGGCGCCGGCTTCGACCCGCCGACGGCAGTGGGCTTCAAGCTGCCCTCGAACTCGCTCACCGACCACCCCGAGATCGAGCGCTGGCTCGCCGCCGATCCGGCCGTTGTCGTGATCAGGCTGCGGCGCCGCAACACGCTGGCGCTGCTCGTCTCGCGCCGCCTCGTACGGGCAACGCTTGTGTCACAGTCGCTGTACGGGAGCTACGGCGAGGCCACGGTGGAGATCGCGCCCCGTGATTGCCTGCGGGCTCTCGAACGCATCGAGGCCGAGGACGCTGAGCTTGATGCGCTGGCAGCCGGGCATCCAGTGCTCGACATCGACTACGAGGAGCTCGGCGACCCTTTGGCGCTGGCACAGCTACAGCGCGGGCTCGGGGTCGAGCCGGAGGCGCTCACCTCCCGGTACGAGCGCCTCCGCACGCGGCCGCTGGCCGAGACGATCTCGAACTGGGAGGAGCTCGCCGACGCGCTCGCCGGGACACGCTTCGCCGGGCTGCTCGCCGACGACGCATAGACGCGGCCCCGGCCGGCGCCCTGCCCATACAATCCCCCGCCTTATGCGCCAGAAGAACCCCGAGACATTCGACGAGAAGCTCGCCTACCTGCGCGAGCTGCGTGAGGCCGCGATCCACTCCGCCTCCGAAGCCGCCGTCGAGAAGCAGCACTCCAAGGGCAAGCTCACGGCCCGCGAGCGGCTCGAACGGCTGCTCGATCCCGGTACGTTCGAGGAGCTCGACACCTTCGTCCGCCACCGCACCTACGACTTCGAGATGCAGAAGAACCGGCCTTGGGGCGACGCCGTCGTCACCGGCTACGGCCAGATCGACGGCCGCACGGTCTTCGTCTTCAGCCAGGACTTCACCGTCTTCGGCGGCTCGCTCGGCGAGGTGATGGCCGAGAAGATGGTCAAGGTCATGGACATGGCCGCCAGGGTCGGCGCGCCCGTGATCGGCCTCAACGACTCCGGCGGCGCCCGCATCCAGGAGGGCGTCGTCTCGCTCGGGGGCTACGGCGACGTCTTCGTCCGCAACGTCCAGTGCTCGGGCGTGATCCCGCAGATCAGCGTGATCATGGGCCCCTGCGCGGGTGGCGCCGTCTACTCGCCGGCGATGACCGACTTCATCTTCATGGTCAAGGAGACGTCGCACATGTTCATCACCGGCCCCGACGTGATCAAGACGGTCACCGGCGAGGAGGTCGAGTTCGAGGAGCTCGGCGGCGCGATGACGCACAACTCGAAGTCGGGCGTCGCCCACTTCGCCTCCGAGGACGAGGAGAGCTGCCTCGAGGACGTCCGTTATCTGGTCGGGTTCCTGCCCTCGAACAACCTCGAGATGCCGCCCCGGGTCGAGCCCTACGACGACCCCGAGCGGACCGAGTCCGCGCTCGGCGAGATCGTCCCCGCCGACCCGCAGAAGCCGTATGACATGCGCGAGGTCGTCTCGCTGATCGTCGACGACGGCGACTTCTTCGAGGTCCACGAGCACTTCGCGCAGAACATCATCTGCGGCTTCGCCCGCCTGGACGGGTTCCCCGTCGGCATCGTCGGCAACCAGCCCAAGCACCTCGCCGGGGTCCTCGACATCGAGTCCTCGGAGAAGGCGGCCCGCTTCGTCCGCACCTGCGACGCATACAACGTGCCGCTGATCACCTTCACCGACGTGCCCGGCTTCATGCCCGGCACCAACCAGGAGTGGAACGGGATCATCCGCCACGGCGCAAAGCTGCTCTACGCCTTCACCGAGGCGACGGTGCCGAAGCTCACCGTCGTCACCCGCAAGGCCTATGGCGGCGCCTACGACGTCATGAACTCCAAGCACATGCTTGCCGACTTCAACTTCGCCTGGCCGACGGCGGAGGTCGCGGTGATGGGGCCGGAAGGCGCCGTCAACATCATCTACCGCAAGGACCTCGCGGCCTCGCCGACCCCGGACGAGCGTCGTCAGAAGCTGATGGACGACTACAAGGCACGCTTCGCCAACCCATACTCGGCGGCGGAGCGCGGATACATCGACGACGTGATCGAGCCGGCCGAGACGCGCCCGAAGCTGATCCGCGCGCTGCGCACCCTGCAGACCAAGCGCGTCGAGCAGCCCAAGCGCAAGCACGGCAACATCCCGCTCTAGCGGGTCGCCATTGAGCCCGCGCCCGAAAGCCGTGTTGCGCAGGCTCCGCTCCCGGCCCGGGAAAAGCGCAGCCGAGCGGCCCGCGAGCGCGCCGCCGGCGCCCGGCGCGCCACCGATGTTCTTCATCGTCGGTTCCGCCAAGTCGGGCACCTCGTGGCTGATGCAGCTCCTCGACAGCCATCCCCAGATCCTCTGCCGGGGCGAGGGTCGCTTCTTCGGCCCCACGCACCGGATGGGTGCCGCGAACGAGCAGCTCGCTCGAGGGTGCGCTGCTGGCCGACGAGACGCTGCGCGAGTGGGCAAGCCGTTCGGCGTGGACGCGCCGCGCCGACTACGAGCAGCTCGCGCGCGCGTTCTCGGCGGTGCTGACCCGCTCAGTCATGGGCGAAGCGCTCGCGGCGAGCGGCAAGGAGATCGTCGGCGACAAGTCGCCGCTGAATGGGGCCGGCGTCGTCGCCGCGACCGCCGAGCTGCTGCCGGACGCGCGGATCGTGCACATCGTCCGCGACGGCCGCGACGTCGCCGTCTCCGCCATCCACCACCGCTGGAACCAGCACGGGTCCGATCCGGAGGTGATCGCCCGCAACCCCGCGGAGTTCGCGATCCGCGACGACTACAGGGCCTCTCCCGAGCAGTTCCTCGCCGCGGGCCGGAGCCTCTTCGGCGAAGCCGGCCCCGAGCGCCAGGCCCGCGTCTGGGCCGAGCAGACCGAGGCGGCGCGGGCCGAGGGGCGGAAGCTTGGCGCCGGTCGCTACGCCGAAGTCACCTACGAGAGCCTGCTCGACGACGGCGCCCCAACGCTGCTGCAGCTCTTTGGCTTCCTCGGGGCCGAGGCATCGGTGGCCGTCGCCGAGCGCTGCCTGCGGGCCAACGACTTCCGCCGGGGGAGCGCCGGTCGCGAGCCCGGCACCGAGGACTCGACCGCCTTCCTGCGCAGCGGCGTCGCCGGCGACTGGCAGCGCGTCTTCACCGCGAACGACAAGGATGTCTTCAAGCGCGTCGCGGGAGCGACCCTGATCGCGCTCGGCTACGCCCGCGATTCCGACTGGTAGCCGGCTCGGCTCAGCCGGCGAGCTCGGTGACGGCGACGCGCAGCATCGCGAGGCGCTCCTCCCCCAGTTGCCGGGCCCAGTCCTGCTCGATCTCGAGGAAGATGCGGCGCGCCTCCGCGTACGCGGCGTTGCCCTTCGCCGTGAAGCGGATGAGCTTCGCGCGGCCGTCGAGCGGATCGGGCACCCGCTCGACGTAGCCGAGCTGCTCGAGGTCGGCGACGACCTCGCCGACGGACTGCTTGCTCATCCGGGCGCGATCGGCAATCTCTGTCAGCCGGATCCCGTCCCCGGTCATGAAGCGGAAGACGCAGCCGTGGCCGGGCCGAATGTCCCCGTAGCCGCGTCCGCGCAGGCGCTCGTGCAGCGTGTCGATCGCCTGGTCCTTGACCTCAGCCATCAGGGGCGCCAGCGGCCGCTCGGCCGCGACCTCGGGATCGATCCCGGCGCTCAGTTCCTCGACGTCGCTCATCGACCCCCGTCTACCTTCCGCCCATCGGCTACTCGACTCGTCAGGCTTCCTGACATTTTGGTAAGGTCGCCTTATCAGGCAACCTTATCGATGGTACCGATCCCCGAGGAGGTAGGGATGGAACGCAAGTGGTGGACGCTGACCGTAGTCAGCGTGGCGACCTTCATGCTGCTGCTCGACATCACCGTGGTCAACACGGCGTTGCCGGCGATCCAGTCGGATCTGCATACGAGCTTCACCGAGCTGCAGTGGGTGGTCGACGCCTACTCGCTGACCCTGGCGGCCTTCGTGCTGACGGCGGGCTCGCTCGCCGACCGGCTCGGACGGCGGCTCGTCTTCGGGATCGGGCTCGCGATCTTCACGCTCTCCTCGTTCGTCGCCGGGCTCGCGGGAGACCCGACGACGCTCAACCTCGCCCGCGCGGTCCAGGGGATCGGCGGCGCGGTCATGTTCGCCGTCTCGCTCGCCCTGATCGCCCAGGAGTTCCAGGCGGGACGCTCGCGCAGCCAGGCGATGGGCATCTACGGCGCGACGATCGGCGCCGCCGTCGCCGTCGGACCGCTCGTCGGTGGCGCCCTCACCGACGCGATCGGCTGGGAGTCGATCTTCTTCCTCAACGTCCCGATCGGCGCAGCGGCGCTCGCGATCACGGCGCTCAAGGTGCGCGAGTCGCGCGATCCGAACGCGACGCGGATCGACTGGTGGGGCCAGGTGACGTTCAGCGCCTCGCTGTTCATGCTCGTGCTCGCACTCCTGCGCGGCAACGACGAAGGCTGGGGCAGCGCCGGGATCATCGCGCTGCTTGCCGGTGCCGTCGCCGCGATGACGGCCTTCGTCGTCGTCGAGAACCGCGTCCGCGAGCCGATGCTGCCACTCGGCTTGTTCCGGATCCGCTCCTTCACGGGCGTCCAGATCGCCGCCTTCGCGATCTCGAGCTCGATGTTCGCGCTCTTCCTGTACCTGACGCTCTATCTGCAGAACTACCTCGACCTGTCGCCCCTTGCCGCAGGCATCCGCTACCTGCCGATCACCGTGACGAGCTTCTTCGCCGCCGCCTTCACCGGCGCCGTGCTCGCGCACCGCTTTTCGGCCCGGACGCTGCTGACGGCAGGCCTCGTGCTGATCGGCGGCGGACTGCTGCTGATGGGCGGCATCGACGCCGGCGACAGCTGGACGACGCTGCTGGCAGGCCTGTTCGTCTCCGGGATCGGCATCGGCCTGCTCAACCCGGTGATCGCCGACGTCGCCGTCAGCGTCGTCGCCGATGACCAGAGCGGCATGGCAGCCGGCATCAACGACACGTTCCGGCAGGTGGGCGTCGCGCTCGGGATCGCCGCCTGGGGCGCGATCTTCATCGCGCGCGGCAAGTCGGAGATCGTCGACTCGCTCGCGGGCACGCCCGGAGCCGTCGGGGACCGGCCAAGGCAGCTGATCGAGGCGACCTCGACGGGCAACCTCGATACAGCCCTGGCCAACGTGCCGGCGGGCGCCCGGCCTGCGGTCTCCGACGCGGCGTTGGGTGGGTTCCTCTCCGGGCTGAACGAGATCCTGTTGCTCGGCGGCATCGTCGCCCTTGCCGGCGCCGTGCTCGTCTTCGGGCTCGTCCGCCGCACGGAGATCTCCGACGAGTCGGAGCTGGGCACCCTCCACGAGACCGAGGGCGAGGCCGAGCTCGCGGCCGAGCTCGCCGCCGGCTGAGGAAGGCCCGCCGGCGGGCGCCGCGGGCATGCACCAGCTCAGCCGGGCTAATGTTCCGCCCCGTGAGCAGCAACGGCAACCGCAAGCCGCCCCGGCCCCGGATCGAGATGCTGAGCGCCGCCGAGCCCGAGGAAGCCGCGGCCGTGATCGCCGCGGTCGAGCAGTTCATCGCCGAGACGGCTCCGGCCCCGGAGAGCGCCCCGGCGACGAACGCCTGGCAGCGGGCCGCCCTGCTCGAGGGCGTCAACGGCAAGGCGCCGTTCGTCGCGCCGTGGGGCGAGCCGCGCGGCTGGGGCAGCCGCGGCTGAAGCCCGCACCAATGCCCCACGGCAACCCGAACGGAGGTACGAGCAGATGGCCGTCGTGAAGATCATCGAGCTGGTCGGCAGCTCCAAGGTCTCGACCGATGACGCGGCGCGGCAGGCGCTGAAGACCGCCGAGGGATCCCTCCGCAACATCCGCGCAGTCGACATCGTCAGTACCGGCCTGCGCGGCGAGAACCTCGACGAGTACCGAGCGCACGTGCGCGTCGCCTTCCTCGTCGAAGGCCCCGAGCTCGGCTGAGTCACCGGGCCGCCGACTAGATCGCACGCTCCAGCACGAGCAGATCCCGGGGTGGGATCGACGAGCGGGCTGCCCAGGGCGCTGCGATCGCGACATCGGCGAGCGCCCCGGTGGAGAGCCGCTGCAGCCGGAAGCCGCGCCGCTGCAGAAAGCCAAGGGCGCCGAGTTCATCGTTGCCGACGGCGGCGACCAGCCAAGACCGTTTCGCCTCCGCGGCGATCTCGGCGACCGCCTCGATCAGGGCGGTGCCCGTCCCCGCTCCCCGCTCCCGGACCCACAGGCCAGCGACGAGAATCGCGTCGAGATCCTCGCGATCGGCCCAGGCCAGCGCCCCCGCGGCGGCCCCGCCCGCGTCGCGGGCGAGCAACAGCGGCAGATCTCCGGGGGGTCGCCTGCCCGCATCCGCGGCGGCGAGCTCCAGCACCGCGTCGCGCTGGGCGCCCTCGGCGCGCACGATGTCCACGCTCGCCGCCGTCGGCGCGGCGGCCAGCCGCGCAGCGATCGTCGCCAACCCCGGGTCGAGGACGCTGCCGGCGAGCGCATGCAGGCGGCGGATGCCGGCCGCCCGCGGATCTTCGCCGACGCCACCCTGGACCGACTGCGGCGCGTCGACGTACTCCCGGCAGACGGCGATCACCCTCGAGCCGGCCGGTATATCGGCACCCGCGAGCCCGGTCGGCCCGTCCCCGTCCCAGCGCTCGCGCGCGTTCAGGATCCAGGCGCAGGCGCGGTTCGGCAGGCCGGCGCCACGGGCGAGCGCGTGCCCGTGCTCGAAGTGGGCCGTGAGGCTGTCCACCGACGCCGGATCGGCGTCGCCGACGCGGCAGCCAACGCAGCTCCGGCTCGACGTAGAGCTTGCCGATCTCCTGCAGGCGAGCAGCTTCGGCGATCAGCTCGACGTCCCCTTCCCCCGCCTCGGCCGCGATCGCGCCGGCGAGGGTCGCGGTGATCTCGGCGCGGGCCTCGGCGCCGGGCATCGAGCCTTCGAGCGCCTGAAGCAACGGCGCGCCGAGCTCCCGCGCGGCGGCAGCCTCCGGCTCGGGCGGCGAGCCGCCGCTGTCGGGCGAAGGATCGATCGGGCGAGCATAGGCCGAGCTCGCAGGCCGGGGACGGCGGCCTCCGCCCCCGGCGATCGACTTGCGCCGCTCAGCCGCCCACGAACGGGTCCGCCGAGGTGGCGAAGCCGGCGTCGCTGTCGTGGTCGGCGATCCACGCGAGGCCGTGCCTGTAGTCGACGCCGTATCGACGACGGATCCCTCGATGAACTGTCCCCACGTCCAGGCCCGCTGAGTGACGCCGCGCTCGCTGAAGATGTTCTGGCCGACGTCGTTGAAGATCCGGTTGCTGATCCGGCGGGGATCACGCGGAGCCGTGGCCACGGCGGGAAACACCTTAATCTCGGTCAGGAATAGGCACTTTGCTACGGTTGCGCTCCGACCGAGCAAGCGATCAGGAGTGGAACGCACCGCATGGAGCCGTCGACCGCAGCGCTGAACCCGAAGGCAAAGGGAACCGAGGCCGACCTCGACCAGGACCAGGGCAAGGTCCAGAAGGGCAAGGGCCGGATCGGCTCGCGCGAGAACCCCGAGGTCTACGAGAACGTCCCGGGCTACATCATCCCGATCCTCGCCGACGAGTTCGAGGACTTCGACGAGGAGGCCGACAAGTTCCTCGATGGCGAAACGCCCGAGGACGAGTTCATCGGCTTCCGCCTCAAGCAGGGCGTCTACGGCCAGCGCCAGCCCAACGTGCAGATGGTCCGCGTCAAGCTGCCGCTCGGTGGCGTGACGCCCGATCAGATGGACTCGTTCGCCGAGGTCGTCGAGCGCTGGGCGCCGCTGAAGAAGGGCCACATCACGACGCGCCAGAACATCCAGATCCACCACGTGCCACTGGCCGACATGAAGGATCTGATCAAGGTGATCAGTGCCACCGGACTATCCTCCCGCGAGGGCTGCGGCAACACCGTCCGCAACGTCACCGGCGACCCCTATGCCGGCGTGTGCGAGGACGAGATCTTCGACCCGACCAACTACGCGGTCGCCTACGTGCGCTACTTCGTGCGCCACCCGACGACGCAGCTGATGCCGCGCAAGATCAAGACGGCGTTCACGGCCTCCGACGCCGATCGGGCGATCACCGGCATCCACGACATCGGCTTCATCCCGCGGATCCGCGACGGCGTCGAGGGCTTCGAGGTCCGCGTCGGCGGCGGCACCTCGATCATGCCCCGGATCGCACCGACCCTCTACGAGTTCGTCGAGGCTGCGAACGGCGACTTCCTCAAGGTCTCCGAGGCGGTCTTCCGGATCTTCGACCGCCAGGATTGGCTCCGCGTCAACCGGGCACGCGCCCGAATCAAGGTGCTCGTCGACAAGATCGGCATGGATGCCTTCCGCGACATGGTCGACCGCGAGCTCGAGGGCGACTGGGTCGCCGAGCGCGACTTCACCGTCGAGCACCTGCTCGGCATCGACGACGAGGAGCGCCGCGCCCCCGGCAAGCCTGAGAACCCCGGCAGCCCGAACGGCGATGGCCGCGAGTTCGAGGCGTTCTGCGCCGACAACGTCCGCCCGCAGCGTCAGCAGGGCTTCAACACCGTCGTCGTCAAGGTCACCCGCGGCGACCTGACCCCGGAGCAGTTCCGCGGGCTCGGCCGCCTGATGCGCGATTACACGGGCGGCAACGCCCGGACGACGATCGAGCAGAACTTCGTCCTGCGCTGGGTCCGCGACGAGGCGCTGTACGACGTCTTCGCGGGCCTCCGGGAGCTCGGCCTCGCCGACGCCGGCGCGGGCACGATCACCGACACGGTGAGCTGCCCCGGTACCGACTCCTGCAAGCTCGGCATCACGGCATCGATGGGGCTCAACCGCGCCCTGCAGGAGCGCGTCGAGGAGATGCAGATCACCGATGAGTTGACCCGCCAGGTGCACCTGAAGATGAGCGGCTGCCCGAACGGATGCGGCCAGCACCACATCGGCAACATCGGCTTCTACGGAGCCTCGCTCAAGGTCGGCGGTCACCAGATGCCGGCCTACATCCCGCACGTCGGCGGCGACGTCACCGACGGCAAGGTCGTCTACGGCTCGCGGCTGAAGGTGCGGCTGCCGGCGAAGCGCGTGCCGGACGCGGTCGAGAGGTGGCTGCGCATGTACGAGGCCGAGCGCAACGAGGGCGAGGAGTTCAACGCCTTCGCCGAGCGCGTCGGCACGACGCGCTTCGAGGAGGAGATCGCCGAGCTGGCGCTGCCCGCCGAGTTCAACCTCGACAACCTGCTCGAGTTCATCGACTGGAATCGCCGCGACCCCTACAAGGTCGAACGCGGGGAGGGCGAGTGCGCGATTTGATCGCCCGGGCCGGAGGAACGTGGCGGTAGCCCGCCCCGTCACCGAACGCTTCGTCGACCTCGCCGTGGAGCGGGTTCCCGATCGCGCGGCGCCACTCAAGGAGGCGACGGCGCTGACCGCTGCCGACGGCAGCGCCATCGATCCGCGCGACGTGGCGGCCGAGCTCGAGGGGCTGACAACCGAGGAGACGATCCGCTGGGCGCTCGACACCTTCCACCCGCGGCTGCGCTTCGCCTGCTCGTTCCAGAAGACCTCGTCGGTGACGATCGACATCGCGCACCGCGTCGACCCGAGCGCGAAGTTCTTCTATCTCGACACGGACCTGCTGTTCGAGGAGACCTACATGACCCGCGACGCGCTCGCCGCTCGCTACGGGATCGAATTCGAGCGTTACGGGGGGATCTCGCTCCAAGAGCAAGAGGACCTCTACGGCGCTAGCCTGTGGGACCGTCAACCGGACGCCTGCTGCGGGATCCGCAAGGTGGAGCCCATGCGGGAGGCGTTGTCCGGGATCGATTGCTGGGTCTCCGGCATCCGCCGTGAGGATTCCGAGACCCGGGCCGGCGCAGCCAAGTTCGGCTGGGACCGGCGCTTCGGCCTCTGGAAGCTGAACCCGCTTGCAGACTGGACCGAGGCCGAGGTCTGGGACTACATAAATGACCGAGAGCTTCCCTACAACCCACTTCACGACGCCGGCTATCCCTCGATTGGGTGCACGCACTGCACGCGCCCGCCGGGCGCCGGCAGCCATCCCCGTGCGGGCCGGTGGGCGGACGCCCACAAGACCGAGTGCGGGCTGCACGGCTGAGTCCGGACACGCTCCGGCTCGCCGCCGCGCCGACAGCTGAACACGACACCCACGACGACGACCGACTGAGCTAGGAGCCCTGAACGAATCCATGAGCGACAAGACACTCACCCTCTCCGCCCGCCAGACCGCCGACTTCGAGCTGCTCGGCAACGGTGGCTTCGCGCCGTTGACCGGCTTCCAGGGCTCCGAAGACTGGAACTCCGTCGTCGAGAACATGACCCTCGCCGACGGCAAGGAGGTGTGGCCGATCCCGGTCGTGCTCGCGACTGACCTCGACGCGGCCGAGGGCGACGTGATCGAGCTCAGCGCCGACAACGGCAAGAAGCTCGGCCGGATCCGCGTCAGCGAGATCTTCGAGCGCGATACCAAGAAGGAGGCCGAGCACGTCTACCGGACGACCGACGAGGCCCACCCGGGCGTCGCCGCCACCTACGCCGAGGGCAACCGCTGCATCGCCGGCGAGATCGAGGCCGACGACATGCCCGATCACGAGGAAGCGTTCATGCGTCGCTACTTCACGCCGGAGCAGTCGCGCAAGGAGTTCGCCGACCGCGGCTGGAAGCGCATCGTCGCCTTCCAGACCCGCAACCCGATCCACCGCGCGCACGAGTACCTGACCAAGGCAGCGCTCGAGGTCTGCGACGGGCTCTTCCTGCACCCGCTGATCGGTGAGACGAAGAAGGGCGACATCCCGGCCGACGTGCGGATGAAGTGCTACGAGGTCCTGATGGAGAACTACTACCCGAACGACCGGGTGGTCCTCGGCGTCAACCCCGCGGCAATGCGTTACGCCGGCCCGCGCGAGGCGATCTTCCACGCGGTCGTGCGCCGCAACTACGGCGCCACCCACTTCATCGTCGGCCGCGACCATGCGGGCGTCGGCGACTACTACGGCACCTACGACGCGCAGAAGATCTTCGACGAGGTCGACATCGACGCCCTCGGGATCCGGCCGCTCATGTTCGAGCACACCTTCTGGTGCTACAAGTGCGAGGGCCTCGGCTCCCACAAGACGTGCCCGCACACGCCCGAGGACCGGCTCTTCCTCTCCGGCACCAAGGTCCGCGAGATGCTCGAGGCCGGCGAGGCTCCGCCCGAGGAGTTCAGCCGCCACGAGGTCGCCGCGATCCTGATCGACGCCTACAAGGAGATGTAAGGCGGCTGATCCCGCCTACACCTCCTCCCAAACGTAAGAAAGAACAAGGAGACGCACCCACCCATGTCCGAGCCCAACAGTCATCAAGGCTTCACCCTCTGGATGACCGGCCTCTCGGGGTCCGGCAAGTCGACGATCACCGACATCCTCATCGACACCTTCGAGGAGCGCGGCATCCCGCTCGAGGTCCTCGACGGCGACATCGTCCGCGAGAACCTCTCGAAGGGCCTCGGCTTCTCGAAGGAGGACCGCGACACGAACATCACGCGGATCGGCTTCGTCGCCGACCTGCTCGCCCGCAACGGCGTCCCGGTCGTCACCGCCGCCATCTCCCCCTACAAGGAGACGCGCGACGCCGTCCGCAAGATGCACGATCAGAGCGACGCCCGCTTCGTCGAGACGTTCATCGCGACCTCGCTCGAGGACTGCGAGGAGCGTGACGTCAAGGGCCTCTACGCGAAGGCGCGCTCCGGCGAAATCCCGACGTTCACCGGCGTCTCCGATCCCTACGAGGCCCCCGAGAACCCCGAGATCACCGTCGAGACCGCGGGCAAGACGCCCGAGGAGTCGGCGCAGACGATCCTCGACTACCTCGAGGCCGAGGGCCTGATCAGCGCCTGAGCCCAGCCTCCGGCCAACGAGTTCTGCCGACGGGCGGGCCTTGCGGCCCGCCCGTCGACGTTCTGCTCCCCGGCCCGAGTGAGGCACCCGGCTACGCTGCTTGGGTGAGCCGCGAGCGGCCGCCGGGGGCGGAGATCGGGGAGGACGAGGCCGGCGAGCATCGGCACCAGCCGCCTGCGCCCGCGCTCTCGGAGGCACTCGCCGTACTCGCCTTCATTGGCGTCCTCGCTTTGCTGATCCTCGCGATCCCGACCCTGCGGCACGCCGCCGGCGATGCGATCTCCGGCGATACGGGCGCACTGCGCGAGGCGCTGCACGGCTTCGCCGGCGTCTTCACGCTCTTCGTCCTCGCGCTCCTGCACACGGTCGTCTTCTACCCGGCCGAGATCCTCGACACGGCGGCGGGTTACGTCTGGGGCTTCGGTCCGGGCCTCGCCCTGATCATGGTCGCCTGGCTGCTCAACGCCTGGGCGGCCTGGGAGATCGGCAGGCGCGCCGCGCGACCCCTTCTCTACCGGCTCTTCGGACACGAGCGTTTCGTCCGCTACGAGGACATGGTCGAGCGGGGCGGGATCACGCTGCTGCTCGCAATCCGTGTGATCCCGATCATCCCCTTCAGCCTCTTCACGATGGTGGTCGGCGCGGCGCGGGTGCCACTGCGCCGGCTGCTGTGGACGACGGCCGTCGGCTACCTGCCGATCACGGCGCTATTCGTCTACGTCGGCTCGCAGCTCGAGACGCTGTCCCCCACCGACCCGGTGTTGATCGGGGGCGCACTCCTCCTCCTTCTGGCGATCGTCGTCGGCCACCGGATCCGAGCCCGGTTCGAGTCGCAGTCCAAGGAGGCGGCCGCTGCGGACTCAGGCCCCGGTCGCGAGCTGCCGGCTGAGCGCTAGCCAGATGGAGACGATCTCCTCGGTGTCGGAGAGATCCGCGCCCGTCAGCGCCGCATAACGGCCGAGCCGATAGCGCAGCGTGTTCGCGTGGATGTGCAGGCGCTCGGCCGCCGGCTCGACGCGCATCCCGGAGTCGAGCCAGGTGCGGACGGTGGCGAGCAGGTCGGCGCCGCTCGAGGCGGCGTCGAGCGGTCGCACGTAGCGGTCGATGAGCGCATCGCCCGCGTCGCCGCTCTCGAACACGGTGACGAACAGCGCGGCGCTCGTCATGTCGTGCACGCCGGCGAGCCCGTGGCTGCGGGCTGCGCCGAGGATCCGGCCGGCGGCGGCATAGGAGGCGGGGAGCTCCTCGATTGGCCCGCTCGGCCCGATCGCGACGAGATCGGCCCGCCCGCGCTCGAGCTCGCCGGAGAGGAGCCCGATGAGGTCGCCGTCCCGAATTGAGCTGAGCCCGCCCGCCCGCTCGATCGCGGCAGCGATGGCACGCCGCCGCTCCGCGGTGTCGACCGGCACCCGGACGGCCCGGTAGGCGCGGGTCAGATCGAGACCGTGGACCGCGGCCTGGGCGCGCAGTTGCTCGGGCTCGAGCTCGCCCCGCAGCGCTGCGACGACGAAGCGCTCGCCGGCATCGCCGGCGAATCGCATCATCGCCTCGCGATGGCTGTCGACGAGCGGTACGAGCGCCTCATCAGCCGCACGGAGCGTCTCCTCGAAGACCTCGAGGACGAGCTCGGCCGGCAGCCCGAGCGCTGCGGCAAGCTCCCGGGCCCGGGTCGTGCCCACGCTGACCGCAAGCCGCCACGAGCGGATCAGATCGTCAACTGAGACACCCTGCTCGGCCCGCCGACGGCCGAGCTCGCGCAGGCGGCCGAGATCCGGGCTCGGCTGCGGACGCTCGAGCGCGAAGCGCGCGAACCACTCGACGGAGGCGACCGTGTCGAGGAGCTGCTCCTCGTAGGAGATGGAGCCGAAGCCCGGGATCTCATCCCGAATCCGGTCGACCATCCCGCGGGCGAGCGGCTCGGCGTCCACGAGCAGGGCGGCCAGCAGCTCCGACTCCGGTGAGGTGGGCATAGTGCGAATCTACAACTCAGCCGTCGTTCAGGACCTCTTCTTGTGCCTTCGCACAAAGCGAGGTCGCCGATTTCAGCCATGATTACGTGGCGCGCCACCGACGGCTCCGGCGATGCTCGATCCACCCGCTTTCCCTCCCCTCTCAGTCCCCTGAGACATACGAAAGGAACGTCCGCCCAAGATGCGCCCCCGCACCCTGCTGCTCGCGATCCCACTCGCTGCACTCGCCCTCCTCCTCCCCGCCACAGCCTCCGCATGGGCCCCCGCCGCCACCGCGACCGTCCACCCGGGCGTGCAGACGCTGACCGAGGGCGCGCAGTGCACCTCGAACTTCGTCTTACACCGACGGTGCGGACGTTTACCTGGGCCAGGCTGCGCACTGCTCCGGCACGGGCGCAGCCACCGACACGAACGGCTGCGACTCGGCCTCGCTGCCGATCGGCACCAAGGTCGACGTCGACGGTGCCGGCACGCAGGGAACCATGGTCTACAACTCGTGGCTCGCCATGCAGCAGGCGGGCGAGAGCGATGAGGAGACCTGCGCCTACAACGACCTGGCGCTGATCAAGCTCGATCCCTCAGACGTGCCGAAGACGAACCCATCGATCCCGGACTTCGGCGGGCCGTCGGGGGTCGGCACAGCGAGCGCCGGCCAGCAGGTCTACTCGTACGGCAACTCCGAGTTGCGCGCGGGCATCACCCTCCTCAGCCCCAAGAACGGGCTCGTCGTCCAAAAGAGCGCCGGCGGCTGGAGCTACACCGTCTACACGGTGACGCCCGGGATCCCGGGCGACTCGGGGTCCGCGTTCCTGAACTCGCAGGGCCAGGCGCTCGGCATCTTGAGCACCGTCGCGATCGCGCCGCTGCCCGCCTCGAACGGCGTCGGCGCCGTCGGCAAGGAGATCGCCTACGCCCGCAACCACGGGTTCGCCGGGCTGGCCATCGCAGACGGCACGGAGCCCTTCACGCCGAAGCTGCTCGGAAAGCTGTAGTCAGGAAGGATGCCTCGGCACCTGCGGCTCGCCAAGCCCGTAAGTGTCGTAGTCGGCCCACTTGCTGAACGTCTTGTGGGTCGGGCCGTGGAAGTCGGATGAGCCGGTCGGCACCAGGTCGAACTCCTCGCAGAGCTCGAGGCAGTGCCTGGTCTGCTCCTCCGTATGCGGCGGGTAGAAGGTCTCGATGCCATCGAGACCGACGTCGCGGACGAGGCTCTCGACCAGGTCGCGGACCTGCGCGGGGTCCTTGACGTCCCAGTAGGGGTGGGCGACGACGGCGACGCCGTCGGCATCGTGGATCAGCTGGACTGCCTCCTCGGCGCTCGGCCACTCGCGTGAGACGAACGCCTTCGCGCCCGGGACCAGGTACTCCTCGAAGAAGGGACCGAGATCAGGGCCGGCGCCGGCCGCCTTGGCGATATGTGGACGGCCGATCGCGTCGGCGGCGCCGGCCTTCGCGACGGCATCCTCGAAGCTGACGTCGACGCCGTGCTCGTTGAGGCGCTCGATGATCTTGCGGGCGCGATCGACGCGCTCCTGCTGCGCCCGATCGCAGGCCGGCTGGATCTTGTCGAGGTCGACCCAGTAGCCGCAGATATGCAGATCCTCGGAGTAGAGGTGCACGCAGGACATCTCGACCGCGGGCACGCACTCGATGCCGAGCTCGGCGGCGGTCGCCATCGCCTCCGGCACGCCGGCAACGCCGTCGTGGTCGGTGAGCGACATCACGGTGACTCCGGCCTCGTGGGCGGAGCGGACGACGTCCGCGGGGGCAAGCTGGCCGTCGGAGACGGTTGAATGTGACTGCAGGTCGATCATGCGGCCGCCATTCTTACCAGCCGGATGCGAATTTCAGCGAAAGCCGACTATGCGGTGCGAGCAGCGCTCGAGCTCGCCGCGAGCCCCGAGCGGGCGCCGGTCAAGGGCCCGAAGCTCGCCGAGGCACAGCAGATTCCCCTGCAGTTCCTCGAGCAGATCATGCTCGAGCTCAAGCGCGCCGCGATCGTCCGCACCAAGCGCGGGGCCAGCGGCGGCTACTGGCTCGCCGCCGAGCCCGAGACGATCACGGTCGCCGACGTGATCCGCGCAGTCGAGGGGCCGCTCGCCAACATCCATGACCTGTCGCCGGAGGCGACGTCGTACCCGGGGCCCGCCAGGCGCCTGCGCGACGTCTGGATCGCCGTCCGCGTCAACCTCCGCGCCGTGCTCGAGGAGGTGACGCTGGCGCAGCTCGTCGCGGGCGAGCTTCCCCAGCAGGTCGCCGACCTGATCGATCAGCCCGGCGCCTGGGAGGGACGTGAGACAGGCGCACACGATGTCATCCGTTGAATTTCCTGAGTAGGCCCTGCGACCGGCGCATTCTCCGCTACAATCCGCCGACGCAATTCTGACCACTCCGGTCAACAAAGGCTGCAAGCCGGACCGGAGACGGGGCCTCGCCCCCATCCCTCCCCGCACCACACCTCTCCAGTCCCGGCAGCATGGATCCCG
Organism: uncultured Solirubrobacterales bacterium; assembly: GCA_963850625.1. Lineage (GTDB taxonomy): Bacteria > Actinomycetota > Thermoleophilia > Solirubrobacterales > 70-9 > CAXMST01. Next base: position 863,691 of record CAWKLZ010000005.1, on the reverse strand, counting down.
CGATCATCGTCTTCGGCTTCGCCATCGGCGTGCTCGTCGGCATGACGGGCATGGGCGGCGCCTCGCTGATGACGCCGCTGCTGATCCTGATCTTCGGCATCCAGCCGGTGACTGCGATCGGTACCGACATCTTCTATGCCGCGATCACGAAGACGGTCGGCGGCGTGCAGCATCTGCGCAACCGCACGGTGCACCGAGGGATCGCGTTCTGGATGGCGGTCGGCAGCGTGCCCTCGGCAGTCGCCGGCGTCTTCGTGATCGAGGAGCTGCAGCGCAAGATCGGCGAGGACACCCTCAACGGCATCGTCTTCGGCGTCCTCGGTGCGACCCTGCTCGTCGTCGGCATCTCGACGCTGATCCGCACGCTCGTCCTCCCGGACGTACTCAAGGAGCGGGCGTCGATGCACCTCTACCGTCGTCACATCATCGCCGCGATCGCGACCGGCGTGACCACGGGCTTCGTCATCGGCCTCACCTCGGCCGGGTCCGGAACGCTGATCGCGATCATCCTGATCGCCGTTTTCCAGCTGACGCCGCAGCGCGTCGTCGGCACCGACATCTTCCATGCCGCGGTCCTGCTCTGGGCAGCGGGGATCGCCCACTGGGTCGGCGGGAACGTCGACTTCGGCCTCGCCGGCAACATCCTGATCGGCTCGATCCCCGGCGTCCTCGTTGGCGGCCGCCTCGCCCTGAAGAGCGGCAAGCTGCTGCTCCGTGGCCTCCTCTCCGTCGTGCTGATCGCCTCGGGTGTGACGCTGATCCTCAAGGGCGCCTTCATCCCGGCGATGATCGCGGGCACCATCGTCTCGATGCTCTTCGGCGCCCTCTTCACATACATGCTGCGCCGCGAGGTAAAACTTCCGCATGGAGAAGGTGTGCGGATGATCTCCCTGGTCGACTTCCCGTGGTCGCGCAAGGAGCGGCCTTACGTGATCCGCAACGGCAAGGTCGTGGCGGCGAAGCCGGTGGACGACGAAGAGACGCGTCCCAGCTCGCCGCCGAGCCGGTCCTCGACGCCAGTCTGAGTTGGATCCTGCGCTAGTCCTCTTCGGGGTCGGGATCGGCGTCCTCGTCGGGATGACGGGAGCCGGTGGCGCCTCGCTGATGACGCCGGCGCTGATCCTCGTGTTCGGGGTCCAGCCGGTCACCGCAATCGGCACCGACATCTTCTACGCCGCGGTGACGAAGACCGTCGGCGGCTGGCAGCACCTGCGTCATCGCACGGTCCACCTCGGCCTCGCCTTCTGGATCGCCGTCGGCTCGGTCCCATCGGCACTCGCCGGCGTCCTGGTGATCGAGGAGCTGCAGCGCCGCTACGGCGAGGAGGCGCTCAAGGAGATCATCTTCGGCATCCTCGGCGCGACGCTGGTGGTCGTCGCGATCGCGACACTCGTTCGCACGCTGATCCTTGCCGACGTCGTCAAGGAGCGGTACGCGATGCACCTGTACCGCCGCCACATCATCGCGGCGGTCGCAACCGGCGTCGTCACGGGCTTCGTCATCGGCCTCACCTCCGCCGGCTCCGGAACCCTGATCGCGATCATCCTGATCGCCGTCTTCCGGCTCACGCCCGAGCGCGTCGTCGGCACGTCGATCGTCGCCGGCGCAGTCCTGCTCTGGGCCGCCGGCATCGCACACTGGATCGGTGGCAACGTCGACTTCGCGCTCGCCGGCCAGATCCTCGCCGGCTCGATTCCCGGCGTGGTGATCGGCAGCCGGATGGCCGTCCGCACCGGCGAGAGCGTGCTCCGCCTGATCCTGACTGCGGTACTCGCCGCCTCGGGGATCGCCCTGATCACGAAGGCCGACGCAACGGTGGTGATCATCTCGGCCATCGTCGTCTCAGTCATCTTCGGAGTCCTCTTCACCTACATCCTGCGGCGCGAGGTGAAGCTGCCGCACGGCGAGGGCGTGCGCGTGATCAGCCTGATCGAGCTCCCGTGGCGGCGCGGCCGCCGCCCCTACCGCGTCGTCAAGGGCAAGGTCGTCGCCAACCCGCAAGCGGGCACGGGCGGCGACCCCAATCCTGAGGATGAGTCGCGGGAGGCTGAGCCGACCGGCACGCCGCGCTGAGGCGGGGGGGGGGCCCCTGGGCTGACGGGGATGTCGTCTGGTCCCTCAGCGTCCGCCGATCACGTGCTCGCAGCTCGCGCCGACGCTGTCGTGGCGGTCGGCGTAGACGGTGTCCTGCCGGGACCACACTTGATCGTTCGCGGCCGTTGCCGCGGGCCCTGATCGTGTCGCGCCCGGCGCCGCCGGAGGCGAAGGGGGGGAGCCGGTAGGGAAGACCGTCCCCTTCGAGCGATAGGCTCAGCCAATGGACTTCGAGCTCGGCGGCCGACTGGAGGAGTTGCTGGGCCGCGTGCGCGGCTTCATGGACGAGCACGTCTATCCGGTCGAGGCCGAGGCGATGGAGGCGCTCGACGCGGAGGTTGCTGCCCGGCGTCGCGTATCCGGAGATCATCATCGGCATCCGCGAGAAGGCGCGCGAACAGGGTCTCTGGAACCTGTTCCTGCCTGACGACGAGCACGGCGCCGGGCTGACCAACTGGGAGTACGGGATGCTCTGCGAGGAGATGGGGCGCTCGCCCGTCGTCGCGCCGATGGCCTTCAACTGCGCCGCGCCCGACACGGGCAACATGGAGATCCTCGCACGACCACGGCACGCCCGAGCAGCAGCAGCGCTGGCTCGAGCCGATGCTCAACGGCCACCACCGCTCCTGCTTCTCGATGACCGAGCCCGAGGTGGCCGGCTCCGATCCGACCACCCTGCAAACCCGCGCCGAGCTCGACGAGAGCGCCGGCGAGTGGGTGATCAACGGCCATAAGTGGTTCACCTCGGGCGCCGTCGGGGCCGACTTCGCGATCGCGATGGTCGTCACCGATCCAGACGCCCACCCCTACGCGCGCGCGTCGATGATCATCGTCCCGGTCGACACGCCGGGCTTCAACCTCGTCCGCCCGGTCCCGGTCATGGGCCACGACAAGGGCCCAGGCCACTGCGAGATCCGCTATGAGGACTGCCGCGTACCGGAGGCCAACCTTCTCGGCCCCCGCCAGGGCGGCTTCGTGATCGCCCAGGACCGCCTCGGCCCCGGCCGCATCCACCACTGCATGCGCGCGATCGGCACCTGCGAGCGGGCGATCGAGCTGATGTGCCGGCGCGCAAACGAGCGCGAGGCGTTCGGCGGCAAGCTCGCCGAGAAGCAGTTCGTCCAGGACTTCGTCGCGAAGAGCCGGATGGAGACCGAGCAGGCGCGGCTGCTGACGCTGAAGGCCGCCTGGCTGATGGACACCCGCGGCAAGCGCGAGGCGCGACGCGAGATCTCGATGATCAAGGTCGTCGCCGCCAACGTCGTCATGGACGTGCTCGACCGCGCGATCCAGGTGCACGGCGCGCTCGGGATGTCCGACGACACGCCGCTCGCCGGCATGTGGCGCTTCAGCCGCATGCTCAAGGTCGCCGACGGCCCCGACGAGGTGCACAAGATGGTCATCGCCCGGCGCGAGCTCAACCACTGGGCGAAGGCCGACGGCGAGGGTCGTCCAACGGCAGCGCGCCAGCGGCGCCGGCCGCGGCCGCCCAGCCGGCCGCCGGCAGCTAGCCGCACCGCGACTCCGTTCCAGCTCGGGGGTTGTAGCTCGAACATGGGGAGGTTCGCCCTGAAGCGGCGCTACGGATCGCTCGCGGCGGCGCTCGCGCTGCTCGCCGCGGCGCCTGCCGCGGCGCTGCAGCGGCCGCGCGAGCCGGCATCGGTCACCGGCAGCCGGCGCCGCGGCTCGTCGGCCTCCCCCCCTCGCGGGTCGTCGGCTTCCTATCACCGGCCAAGAGCGAGCGTCATCGCTCCGGCAAGCACCGGCGAGGGCGCTGGACCCAGGTGCCGGTCCAGGTCGACCAGCGCAAGCGCACCGACTTCGGCGAGCCGCCCGAGCTCGGTCACATGCCGCGGCCAGGCGGGCACGGTCTACGGCACGGCGCCGTCCGGCTACACGGCCCTTCAGTACGCGGACCCGGCGACCTTCGTCGGTGCCGACCCGAATCCGCGCTTCGACGCCGACGACGAGCTCACGTTCATGGCCGGCGACACGGGCTCGCGCGCGCCCGTGCACGCGGCACCGCCCGCGTGGCACCCGCGCTGCCGGCGCGACGCGGATCCGCGTCGCCGATCCGCTCGCCAACGGCGACCCGGGCTACATCTACCTGTTCGACTCAACCGGCAACCGCAAGCCCGCAGCCGAACGCGACTACGTCACCTACGACTTCCGGCTCGACAGCGGCCCGTACAAGAGCACGTACAGGCGTGGCGACGGTCCGCAACCCCGAGCGCTCGAGGATCTCGACCGCGAATTACCAGATCGGCTTCTCCGACCGCTGGTACTACGACCGGCTCGTGCTTCGTGATGGGACCGCCAAGCCCGTCGACGTGCTCGACGGCTTCAAGTTCGGCTTCGGACCCGGTAACTGCGGCCGCAGCGAGGCCACGTTCAACGACGGCGAAGGCGCCTTCGTCGCGAACATCGACGGGCCGCGTGCGGGCGATCCGCTCCTACGTCGGCGCCAACAGCGGGCCGCGCACCGAGCGCACGCACTACTTCTATGCCGACCGCGACGAGATCGTCACCGACCTCCGCGTCCATCCCGTTCCCGGGCCGCTGCTCTACCACGACCTGAGCGCCGCCGGATAGGGGGATGACGTTCCGCAGCTCCGCCAGCCCCGGCGGCGTCCCCGTCGACGGCGTCGCCGACAACGTCAGCTCGAAGCCGGCCACCTGGGAGCTCTGGTCAGGCGCGCAGGGAAGCCTGTTCGGCCACCGACCGCGTGCGCTCGTCGTTCGGTGACGCGCTCGATGCGCAGGCGAGCTCCTTCTACCTCGACGACGCGACGCCCTCGTATGCGCAGTGCTGGGGCGACGACCACGCGTTCGGCCAGTTCGGCTACCGCTCGACCGCGGACATGCCCAACACCGACCCGGCGCTCGGGCCGGCGGACACGATGCGCTCGACCACGACCGAGATCCTCGGCGGGCCCGGCGTCGGGGCCGGCCGCGCCGCGAAGCTCGCGGGTCAGGTCGACGCGCCGCTGACCGCGAACGGTGAACGGCTTCGGCCCGAGCTGAGCGCTCGCGACTTCAGGGAATCCGCCGCTCGGCCTCGTCGGCCGCCTCGACGAGCTGCACGACGGTGCGCGAGAACATCTTCGCGCCCTCGTCCTCGGCCCCGGCCTTGCCGTAGCCGCCGGCCATGTAGCGGGCGAAGACGCCCTCCAGGACGATCGCGAGCTTCCAGTAGCCCAGCGCCACGTAGAAGTCGATCTGCGCGAGGTCGCGACCAGAGCGCTCCGCGTAGCGGGCCTTGACCTGCTCGCGGTCGGGAAGCCCGACGTCATCGTCGCGGGCTCCATCAGCGGGATCATCTGGTCGCCCTCCTCGGCCCAGTAGACGAGCAGCAGGCCGACGTCGGCGAGCGGGTCGCCGAGCGTGCACAGCTCCCAGTCGACGACGCCGGCGACGGCGGTCGCGTCCTCGCTCAGGATCATGTTGTCGAGCCGGTAGTCGCCGTGGACGATCGTCGCCGGTCCCTGCTCGGGAATCCGCGCTGCGAGCCGGTCGTGCACCTCGGTGACGAGCGGCAGCTCCCGCGTCTTCGACTTCTCCCACTGGCCGATCCAGCGGTGCAACGTGCGGGCGACGTAGTCGGCCTTCTTGCCGAGCTCACCGAGCCCGACGGCGTCGGGATCGACGTCGTGGATCGCGACGAGGGTGTCGACGACGTTCTCGCCGATCCGGCGCCGCTGCGCGTCGTCGTAGGGGTCGGCGTCGGCGACGGTCCGCAGGATCGGGCCAGGCAGGAAGTCCATGACGTAGAACGGCGCCTCGTTGACCGACTCGTCCTCGCAGAAGCCGGCGACGCCGGGCACCGGCACGGGCGTGTCGGCGAGGGCGCCGACGACGCGCGCCTCGCGGCCCATGTCGTGGGCGGAGCCGAGCCGCTTGCCGAGCGGCGGGCGCCGCAGGGCCCAGCGGGTGCCCTCGGCGTCGGTCACCGAATAGGTCAGGTTCGAGCGGCCGCCGGCGATCATCTCGAACGACGAGCGGCAGGACGACGCCGTCGATCGTCTCCGCGAACCAGTCCTCGACGGCCTCGACCGCGATCCCGTCCGGCGCGTCGGCGCGGGCTTCGGTCCCGGCTTGCTCTCCGCCCTCCATCGGGCGCAAGCGTATTCGGATCGGCGAGCGGGCGCTCGCGCGAGGCAGCCGGCCCCGATGCTGCGCAAGAATCAGCCGCCGTGCCCGCCCCCGCAGAGCCCGAGGGACTGCTCGTCGACTTCGGCGGCGTCCTGACGACCAACATCTGGGTCTCCTTCCAGGCCTTCTGCGAGGCCGAGGGCCTCGAACCGGCCACCGTCAAGGACACCTTCCGGGCCGACGGGCAGGGGCTCGCGCTGCTGCGCTCGCTCGAGAAGGGCGAGCTCGCCGACGAGGACTTCGAGCGCCGCTTCGGCGAGCTGCTCGGCGTCGCTCCGGAGGAGCTGATCACGCGCCTGTTCGCGGGGCTGCGCCCGAATACCGAGATGGTGGCTGCCGTCGAGGCCGTGCGCGCCGCGGGGCACCCGACCGGCCTGATCTCGAACTCGTGGGGCACCGGCATCTACGACCGCGCGCCGCTGCACATCTTCGACGCGACCGTGATCTCCGGCGACGTCGGCCTGCACAAGCCGCAGCCGGAGATCTACGCGCTCGGCGCCGAGCGCATCGGCGTCAGCCCCGAGGGCTGCGTCTTCGTCGACGACCTGCGCGAGAACATCGTCGGCGCCGAGGCGACCGGCATGCGCGGCATCCTGCATCGCGACAGCGAGACGACGATCGGGGAGCTCCGACGCCTGTTCGACTTCTGAGTCACCATTCGCCCGTGGGATCGGCGGGACTTCGACCTGTGGGGCTGAGGGCAACGCTGCGCGCTCGCCGCGCTCGCCGCGGTGCTGGCGGTGCTGCTTGCGCCCGCGATCGCGCCGGCCAAGCCGCGCCCCTTCTCGGTGGCGACGAGCGGCAACCAGCGCGAGCGCGTCGAGACGATCGGGATCGAGCGCCACGCGAAGCGCAGCCGCAGCGTCGTCTTCACGATCGGCCCGCACCGCCTCCCTGACCCGCGCGCCGGCAGCACGCTCGAGGCGAGCGGCGAGGTGACGCTGACGACGACCTGCGTCGACTCCTCCGAGCGCTGCATCGGCCGCCCCTACGGCTACAGCCCGGAGGTCGGCATGCGGATCGTGCTCACCGGCCGCAAGGGGGCGACCGGCGGGCGGCGGGCCGTTGCCGTCTCACGCCGGATCCACGCCGTCTGCTCGCAACACCGGCCGAACCGCAACCACCACTGCCCGCTCGTCGTCGAGCACTCGAAGCTGCGGATCCCGAAGGTGACGAAGCTCCCGTGTAAGCCGAGCCGCTGCAGGCTCAACATGGTGGTCGATGCATCCGACCGGAAGGCCCGGCACGGCAACGTCGTCGTCGTCGGCGCCGACCGTCCCGACGGCCGCATCGACCAGCGCAAGGGCCGGCTCAACGCCGCGCTCTTCGGCCGCGGCGCTGACCGCGGCCGGTCGCGGCGCAGCGACGATCCCGTGCACTCCTCGATCCCGCTCGGCTCCGAGGGCTCGGGCGGCCAGCAGGTGGTCTTCTCGCTCAAGGTCAACCACCTGCGCCGCGGCGACGCGCTGCTCGCCCGCGCCCGGCAGCTGACCGACATCGGCCGCTACCCGTTCAGCGCCTTCGTCGCCGACCAGCTGATCGTCGCCACCTCGCGCCACGCGACGACGCCGCACGGGATCGCCCGCCGGGCGATCTCCTACCACGGCACGCTCGACGCCGTCAACGGCTTCAACTGCACCCAGGGGCGCAGCGACTGGCAGACGCCGTGCCTGAGCCGCAAGGTCGGGCTTGGCCGGGTGCAACGCGACGTCACGAACAAGCACGGCCGCGACGTACCGCTGTTCGTCAACCTCGTCTCGCGGGCCTTCCCGAAGCTCGCCTCGGCCGGGGCGGGCGCGGCAGCCCGGGTTCGCGGTGGCTTCGTCGAGGTCCGGCGGCTGAAGCGATGAGGCCGCTGCGCGCTCTCGCCTTGGCGCTGACGGCCCTGGCCGCGCGGCGCGGCGCTCGCGGCCGCGCCCGCCGACGCGGCCCGCAACGCGACCCGGGTCTTCTCGAGCGGCAACCAGTCCGAGCTGATCAAGAAGCTGCCGATCACGGCCCGCCCGGGGGCCAAATCGCGCAAGGCGATGCGGATCGGCCCCGGCCGCGTCCCGGACCTGCACGCGGGCGACGTCCTGCGGACGGGCGCCGAGCTGCAGTTGACCAACTCCTGCGCCCATCCCGAGCCGAGCTGCGTCGGCCCCAGCTACCGGTTCAGCCCGAAGGTCGAGGCGAGGCTGATGCTGCGCGGGCCCGGCGTCCGGCGCCGGCTGGCGGCGGGCAGCGAGACGTGCGGGCAGTCGGAGCCCCACCGGGAACACCACTGCGTACTGGCCATCGATCCGCGCCCGCGGACGATCCGCCGAGCTGAGCGCTGCCACGCGCTGCCGGATCGTGATGGTCGTCTCCGCCTCGAGCCCACATGCCGACGGCTCGCAGCGGATCCTGCTCGGCGGCAACCGCCCGGACGGCTCGATCCCCCAGGACCGCGGCCGGATCAGCGCCCTGCTGCATCGCCGAGGCGCTGCTGCGCCCCGCGCCGGCTCGGCAGAAAAGCCGCTTCGCAACGCCGCCGCGATCGACAAGCAGCGTCACGTCGTGCTCTCCAAACGGCTGCGCGGGCTGCGCCGAGGCGAGCAGTTCGAGGTCGAGGCGCGCCTCGCGACCGTGATCTCAGGCCTGCCCTACAGCGTTCGGACCACGTCGCAGCTCGTCCTCGCACGCAGCCCCCACGCCGTGTCGCCGGACCGGCACACTGCCCGGATCGCGCTGTTCGGCGGCGAGATCGACGAAAGCAACGGCTTCAACTGCACGCAACCGCGCCGGCGCTGCACGACCCGCAAGAACGGTGTCATGCGGGTCTCGCACGGCGCCAAGCGCCTCTACGTGAACCTCGTCCTGCTGCTCGGCCCGAAGCGCGCCCACGCGGCGGCCGGCGACGCGGCGCCGCTCCGCGACGCGCGGCTCACCGTGCGCCGCTACGCGCCGGCGACGCAACGGCACCGGCGCTGAGACAGCCTCTATCCGCTGCAGTCGCGGTCGCGTCCCACGGCGCCGGCGAGGGAGAACCTGGCCTCGACCGTGAGGGCCTGCGCCCGATCGCTCCCCGAAGTGACACGGGTCATGTCCTCGCCGTCCGGCCCCTCGAACCGCTGCACGCAACCGACGCCGCCCGTCACCTGGAAGTAGGGCGAGTAGCGCAGGCGCAGATCGGCCTGCGCGCGCGGACCGACGCGAAGCTGCGAAGCGGTCAGGCTCGAGCGCTGTCAGGCGCGCCGCCCCCGAGGCGACGAATGAGCCCTTACCGATTCGATAGAGGCGCCACCCACCAGCCTCGCCGACGAGGTCCGCGTCGAAGGCGCCCCGGTCGAAGAGCTTCTGCTCCTCGGTGCCGAACCAGTCGGGTTCCGCGTCGCTGACGGCGACGAGCCCGATGCCCTGCGCCGCGAGCCAGTCCTCGTACTCCCCGCGCCGCAGGGGCCCGCCGGTGAGGAAGCTCTTGTCCGGGGCCTCGATCTGCCGCAGCCAGCCCGCCGCTGATCGGCCGCTGCTCGGCGACGTACACCGACTCCCAGCGGCTCCGCGTCGGCGAAATCCTGATCGGCTGCGGAGGGGCGTCCCGAAACGCGGGCATCGCCAGCAGCGGGGCGAAGTATGGGCTCTGTGTCCAAGGATCGCCGGCCACGGCGACGTCCCGAACCGTGCCGGTCCACTGCCACCAGAGCAGGGGCAGGACGAGCACGAGGAGCAGCGGCAACGACCGGCGTCGTGGCGGAGTCCCGCTCTGCATCAGCAGGATCGCCGCCAGGGGTGCCGCGAACGTCGCTCCGAAGCGCACGGCGTTGGATCCGAGCGGGGTCTCGACCAGCAGCGCCGCGGTGCCGCCGATCACGTACAGCAATGCGGCCCAGCCGAACAGCGGCACAAGCGCCCGGCTGCGCTCCGAGCCCCACCTGGCGAGCAGGAAGATCGCCAGCGAGGCGAGCGGGATCCAGATCCAGGCGCTGAACGCGAACGGCTGAAAGCCGGGCGTTGGGAAGGCGAGCGCCAGAGCCCCGACGCCGACGGCGGCGCCGGCCGCGCCCGCAACGGCGGCCCGCACCGGCAGGCCCGCCTCCGGCCGTCCGCGCGAAGCGAGGACCACGGCGACGCACGCCAGGCCCGTGAAGAGCCCCGCCACCGGGCTCGTGCAGGCGGCCGCGAGTGCGCCGAGCGCCGCCCAGGTCGGCCGCGAGCGCTGCACCGCGAGCACCGCCGCCAGTGCGATGGCGAGCCCGAGTGCGAAGGTCGTTCGTCCCGCGAACGGCGCCGCCAACGAGCCGAACCCGAACAGCACCACACCAAGCCAGGCCCGCTCGCCGAACGCGCGCAGCGCGATCGCGGCGAACAGGGCAGTGGCGGCAACCGCCGACAGCGCCCCGACCAACACAGGGCCGAGCAGCGCGCCGAGCGGCGGATAGATCAGGCTGTAGCCGGGGACGGAGAGGCCGGAGTACCAGGCCGGATCCCAGAGCACGAAGCCGTGCGCATCCCAGAGATCGGCCCGATACGTCTGCGCCGACAGGTCGAGCGTCTGCGGCGCCCAGGCGAGGTAGACGAGAGCCAGAGCCGCCGACAGCGAGAGCGCGACTATGCGGGCTCGGCCGACGGTCACGCGTGCAGCTTGTCAGGACCGGCGCCGCGGGCGCCGACGCGCACGCCCGTCCCCGAGCAGGCCCACGACGCCCTACCGGCTCGCGGCGGGCGCGGCTGCGACCGCCTCGATCGCCTCCAGATGGAAGGCCGCGATCGTCTCCAGGTCCGCGATCTCGAGCGCCTCGTCGGCGGAGTGGATGCCACCGAAGTAGTCGGCCGCAGCGGTGTGCAGGATCGGCGCGAATCCGAAGGCGGCGGAGCCGTAGGACTCACGGACGTATGCCGTGTCGCTGAAGCCGGTGCCGAGCACGGGCAACAGCACCGCGCCCGGGACCCGCTCGGCGACGAAGGCGGCGATCGCCTCGAACAGCGGCCCCTCAGCCCTCGATTCGGTGCCGCCCTCGGCCGACTCGAGCGGCTCGAGCTCGTAGTCCGGACCGCCCGCCAGCGCCGCGGCCACATGCGCCTCGATCTCCGCGAAGGGATCGCCGCCGCCGGGGACGACGCGGCAGTCGCAGGTGATGTCGACGTACCCCGGAATCACGTTCGCGGGCGCGAAGCTGTTGACGACTGTCGGCGTGACCGTGAGGCGGATCATCGCGTCGAGGTCGGGCGCCAGGAACGGATGCTGCGAGCGTGCCCAAGCGACGAGCTCGTCGTCGCCGAGACCGTCAATACCGAGCTGGGCGAAGGCGCGCTCGACCGCCGGCACCAGCCGCCGCGGCGCCCGCGCAGCCGCCAGTCGCGCGATCACATCCGCAGCGGCGACGAGCGGGTTCTCGGTGTCGAGCGGCGTCGAGGCATGGCCGCCGCGGCCGCGCACGCGCAGGCGAACCGACGTGACGATCTTCTCGCCGATGCCGACAGTGACCAGGCGGCGACCGTCGGCGAGCTCGAAGAGGTTGCCGCCGCCCTCGTTGACGGCGTAGTCGCAGCGCAGCTCGGGACGCTCGCGCACGAGCCACGTCATGCCGACGTCGGAGACGCCGCGCTCCTCGTCCGACTCGGCGATCAGGACGACGTCGCCACCGGGTACGGCGCCGGAGCGGGCGAAGGCGGCCAACCCCGCGGCACGCCCCGCCAGCTCGCCCTTCATGTCGGCGGCGCCGCGGCCGATCAGCCGCGAGCCCTCGATCCGGGCCTCGAAGGGCGGCACGGTCCAGCCCGAGTCGGCGGGTGCCGGGACCACATCCGTGTGCCCGAGCAGCATCAGCGACGGGCCGGTGCCGGCGCCGGCGACGCGCGCGATCACGTTCAGCCGCTCGGGATCGGGGCCGGCGAGCTCGACCTCGATCCGGCCCTCCCCGGCCTCGGTCAAGATACGCGGCGAGCAGCTCCGCCGCCGGCGTCTCCCGGCCCGGCGGGTTCGAGGTGTCGACGCGGATCAGCCCGCGACAGAGCTCGACCGCCTCGCCGGCGAGCCGCTCGTCCATCACAGCCGCCGCCCGTCCGCGGCGAGCTCGCGAACGAGCTCGAGCGGGAACGCATCCTGCTCGCCCCCATCGCGGCGCCTGCCCGGCACCCCCGCGACGAGGCAGTTCATCACCGCCTCGTGGGCGGCCTCCCATGCCGCCGCGAACAGCAGGTTCAGCTCGGGGCCGGGAGCGGACGCCTGCCAATCGGGCGCCGCGGCGACCGAGAAGGCGAGGCCGATCTCGCCGGATCCGTTCGATGCGTAGGAGCCGGCCCGGGCGAGGCCGAGCAGGGGCCGCAGCGCCAGCCGCCGCAGGGCGAGCCCGTCGAGCGGCGCGTCGGTGGCGCAGATCGCGATGCAGCTGCCCTCCGGCGGCTTCGGCGGCGGCGCGGGCGTCGAGCCGATGTCCGAGCAGGTCGAGGCGCTCGCGGTCACCGAAGTTGCAGAGCAGCAGGACGCCGACCGTCCAGGCGCCGGCGCGGCGCGAGGCGGTGCCGATCCCGCCCGGGAAGTCGAAGCAGCTCATCCCGGTCCCGGCGCCGACGGTGCCCTCCGCCGGAGGGTGGCGGAGAGGGCCGCGAGCGCCGCCTCGACGTCGGCGGCGACGATCCGCCTCGAGTCCGCCATATAGCCGTCGTCGCACTCGCCGACGACCGGGATGGTGACGTCGTCGGGTCCGGCGCCCGAGGCTTCGATCGCCGCCTGGTAGACGGTCCCGACGGCATGCGTCCCGCACAGGTAGACGGGGGTCGGCATCAGCGCCCACTCGTCGATCTCGAGCGAGGCCGTGAGCACGCCGGTGCCGTTGACCGTTGCCGTTCCGGCAGGCGCCGGGAGATGCGGCGGCGCGACGACCGTCACGCCGCTCGCCTCGCCGCAGGACGCCTGTGCGTGCCCGACCCGCACCCCCGGGACGTCGGTGATCGCGTTCGCCGGCCCCGTCTCGAGCAGGCCGACGGGCCCGGCGAGATCGCGCCAGCGGGAGCCCTCAGCCACCCTGCTCCCCGGCCTCGCCGGCCCCGCCCTCATAGAGCAGGCAGGCGACCTCGCGCGGCTCCTTCTCCGCTTCCCCCGCGAGCACGCGCAGGGCGGGGTCGGTCGCCGGGCAGGCGTCGAAGCGCTTCGGGCAGCGTGGATGGAAGCGGCAGCCGGACGGGATCGACGTCGGGTCCGGGATCTCGCCCCCGAGCAGCTCGCGGTTGCCGCCGCCACCGGGGGTCGCGACCGGGACGGCGTCGACGAGCGCCTGCGTGTAGGGGTGCTTGGGCCGCTCGATCACGGCCGCCGCCTCGCCCTGCTCGATCACCCGCCCCAGGTACATGACGGCAATCCTGTCGCACAGCGACCAGGCGAGCGAGAGGTCGTGCGTGATGAAGATCAGCGCCAGCCCGCGGCGCTCGCGCAGGCCGACGAGAACGCGCAGCACCTGCATCCGGACCGAGGCGTCGAGCATCGAGACCGGCTCGTCGCAGATCAGACCCTCGGGCTCGAGCACGAGCGCGGCTGCGATCGCGACGCGCTGGCGCTGGCCGCCGGAGAGCTGATGCGGGTAGCGCTCGCCGAAGCGCTCCGGGTCGAGGCCGACGTCGTTGAGCGCCCGGGCGATCCGCTCGTCGTGCTCGCTCGCCGGCACGCCCTGGACGACGAGCGGCTCGGCGACGATCGTCCGCACGCGCTGCCGCGGATTGAGCGTCTGGTAGGGGTCCTGGAAGATCATCTGCACGCGGCGGCGCAGGGTCCGCAGGCCGCCCCGGCCGGTGATCGGCTCGCCGCCCAGCAGCACATCTCCGGCGGCCGGCTCCTGCAGGCCCATGATCGCGCGGGCCAGCGTCGACTTGCCACAGCCGGACTCACCGACGATGCCGAGGATCTCACCGCTGCGCCAGCCGAGGCTGACCCCGTCGACCGCCCGGGCCACGGTGCGCCGCGCCCGGTAGTGGACCGAGAGGCCGCGCAGCTCGATCAACGGCACGGCGCCCGCCTCGACCCGGCCCTCCGCGACCGCCGGGCTCACGCGGTCCCCCCCGCTGCCTCGAAGCCACGGGGGCCGCCGATCACCGGCAGCGCGGCGAGCAGCTCGCGCGTGTGCTCGTGCGCCGGCCGCTCGAAGATCTCGCTGACGGGGCCCTGCTCGATCAGCTTGCCGGCGTCCATGATCGCGATCCGATCGCAGGTCTCGGCGAGAACGGCGAGATCGTGCGTGATCAGGATCAGCGACAGACCGAGCTGCTCCCGCAGGCGCTCGAGCAGCTGCAGCACCTGCGCCTGCATGACGACATCGAGCGCCGTCGTCGGCTCGTCGGCGATCACCAGCGACGGCCTGCAGGCGAGCGCCAGGGCGATCATCACGCGCTGGCGCTGGCCGCCCGAGAGCTCGTGCGGGTAGCGGCGCCCGACGGTCGCCGGCAACCCGACCATGCCGAGCAACTCGCCGACGCGGGCGCCGATCTGCTGGCGGCCGCCGCCGCGGGCGTGCAGGTCGATCGCCTCGTAGATCTGGTGCTCGATCCGCTTCACCGGGTCGAGCGAGTTCATCGCTCCCTGGAAGACGAGCGAGACGTGGCGCCAGCGGACGCGCTGCATGCCGAGCTCGGTGCGCTTGTGGATGTTGATCGCGTCCTCGTTGCCCGGCAGGCGCAGCACGATCTCGCCCTCCATCTTCAGCGAGGGCGGAAGCAGCTTCATCACCGCCAGCGCCGTCGTCGTCTTCCCGCAGCCGGACTCGCCCGCCAGGCCGAGCGCCTCGCCGGGCGCGACCTCGAGGTCGACGCCGTCGACGAGCACGTGCTCGCGGGCCGTCACCCGCAGGTCCGAGATGCTGAGCAGCGGCTCCACCGCCTCGGCCATCAGACCACCTCCTCGTCCCGCAGCCGTGGATTGACGACGTCCTCGAACAGATAGCCGACGAGCGACACCGCGAAGACGAGCACCGCGATGCAGAGTCCGGGCGGGATCACGTACCACCAGGCGCCGGCGCTCGGCGCCCCCGAGTTGAAGGCGTTCTCGAGCATCGTGCCCCACGAGATCTTCGTCGGGTCGCCGAGCCCGAGGAAGGCCAGCGACGCCTCGGCGAGGATCGCGACGGCGACGATGAGCACCGTGTTCGCGTAGATCAGCGGCAGGGTGTTGGGGAAGATGTGGGTGCGGATGATGTAGCGGTCCGAGGCGCCGAGCGCCCGCGCACGGTCGACGAAGGCGCGCTCGCGCAGCGTCAGCACCTGGGCGCGGACGATGCGGCCCGTGCCGGCCCAGGAGGTGATCCCGATGACGACGATCAGGACCCACAGCGAGGGGTTGAGCAGCCGCGCGAGAACGATCATGAGCGGCAGCGCCGGAATCACGAGGAACCAGTTCTCGAAGGCGTCGAGGATCCGGTCGGTCCAGCCGCCGAAGTAGCCGCCGAGCAGGCCGACGAGCGTCCCGAGCACGGCCGAGATGACCGCCGCGGCGAAGCCCACGACGATCGAGATGCGAGCCCCGACGATGAGCTGGCTGAGGACGTCGGAGCCCTGCTCGGTGGTGCCGAGCGGGTGCGCCCAGCTCGGCGCCGCGAGCGTGTCGAGGCTCGAGGCGTAGGGGTCGTCGGGCGCGATCAGAGGCCCGAAGACCGCGAGCGAAGACAAACAAGGCGATGACGCCGACCGCGAAGCGGCCGCGCCAGGTGCCGAACAGCCGCTGCCGGAGGCTGATGTCGGTGTCGACGGCCCCGGGCGGAGCGTCGACGGCGCCGATCACCGTGGCGCCGCTCATCGCGCCTTCACCCGCGGGTCGAGGAAGAAGTAGAGGAAGTCCGCGGCGAGGTTGGCGAAGATCACGCCGACGCTGTAGACGAGGAAGACACCCTCGAGCACGGGGAAGTCCTTGTCGTTGATCGCGGTATAGGTGAGGTCGCCGAGCCCGGGCCAGGAGAAGACCGTCTCGATCGTGATCGCACCGCCGACGACGGCGCCGAACTGGATCGCGGAGAGCGTCACCAGCGGCAGCAGCGCGTTTGGCACCGCGTGCCGGTTGATGACGCGATCGCGGGAGAGCCCGATCGCGCGCTTGACCGTGATGAAGTCCTCGGTCATCACGTCGACCATCGAGCTGCGCATGATCAGGAAGTACTGGCCGAGCAGCATCAGGGTCATCGCCGCAACCGGCAGGATCATGTGCTGGAGCACGTCGGTCACCTGCGCCGTCCAGCTCGTGAACTCGACGCCGGGCGTCATCTCCTGCCCCGCCGGCAGGATCGGTATCGCGACGGCGAAGATCAGGATCAGGATGATCCCGATCCAGTACTCGGGCGAGGCGTAGGTGAACAGGTTGAAGCCGAGCAGGCCGTCGTCCGTCTTGGACCCCCGCCTCTTCGCCGCGATGACCCCCATCCAGGTGCCGATCAGGGTTGCCAGGAGTGTGCCGGTCCCGACCAGCAGCAGGGTCCAGGGCAGGGCCGATTTGATCTCGTCCCAGACGGGTTGGCGCGACGTGTTGCTGACCCCCAGATCCAGCCGCGCCGTGTCGCCGAGGTAGTCGGCGAGCTGCCCGGTGAGCGGCTTGTCGAGGCCGTAGTCGGCCTTCAGCTTGGCGATCTCCTCGGGCGTCGAGCTCGGCAGCCTGAGGAACTGCGAGGTCGGATCGCCCATCACCCGGAAGAGGAAGAAGTTGAAGACCAGGACGAAGACCAGGGTCAGCACCGCCGCCCCGGTCTTCGTCGCCAGCCATCTCGCGTTCAACTCGGCTCCCCTTCCAGGCGGGCGATCGGCTCCCGGCCTACTCCTCGAACTCCAGATCGCCGTCGCCCCCGCCGCCCCTGTTGCGCCGCGAGCGCCAGAACAGGAAGCCGCCACCGATCACGACGATTGCCGCGATGATCCCGATGATCACGCCGGCGCCACCGCTCTTCGTGCTCGAGTCGCTGGCGCCGCTGGCGGGGTGGATCGTCAGGAACGGCTCGTAGGAGACCTGGTCGCAGATCAGGTCGCCCTCAGCGCCGCGCGGACAGACGCGCTCGACGCCGGCGAGCCGGTCGGTCCGGTACGCCTGCAGCGACGGGTCGTAGGTGAGGACGATGTAGGGCAGGTCCTGCTGCGCCAGCGCGACCATCTTGCCGATCGTCTCCTTGCGCTGCGCGACGTCGAACTGACCCGCCTGCTGGTTCCAGAGGCGGTCGTACTCCGGGTTGTTCCAGAAGCTGTCGGACAGGTTCCCGATCTCGCTTCCCTTGAGCACGCTGAGGATGAAGCTCGGGTCGTACGGATCGCCGCCCCAGCCCCAGATGAACGTGTCGAAGTCCGGCGCCGGCTTGCCGTCGACCTTGCGCACGGTCACGTCGGTCAGCCGGTCGTCACTGACGACCTGGACGTTGAACTTGATGCCGACCGCCGCCGCCTCCTCGGCGATCAGCTTCGCCGCCGCCTGGGTGTACGGAGACTCCGTACGGGCGAGGAGGTTGAACTCGAGCGTCTCGCCGCCCTTCGTCCGCGGGTCGCTGCCGTTGTCCTGCCAGCCGGCGTCGTCGAGGATCTGCTTCGCCTTCTCCGGGTCGAAGGGATAGTCCTGGCTGGGCTCGCTGTAGAAGTCCCGGTAGTAGGACGGCAGCACGCCGTTCGCGACGAACGACGTCCCATGCGCGGCGATCTGGTTGATCCGGTCGCGGTCGATCGCGTAGGCGAGCGCCTGGCGCACGGCCGGGTCCTGGATTGCCGGGTTGAACTCGGCGTTCGGGCAGTCCTGCTTCGAGCACAGGTTGAATGCGAGCTGCGTGTAGGACGGCGATGGCGACGAGATCGCGTCGATGTTCGGCTCCGCCCCCAGGCGCGCGTAGCCCGACGCCTCGACCTCGCGGATCATGTCGATCTCACCGAGCTGCAGAGCGCGCTCGACCGCGTCCTGGTTGCCGTACTTGATGAACTGGATCTCGTCGAAGCTGGGCTGCGGGCCCTTCCAGTACGGCGTTCTTGGACATCGTGACGATGTGCCCGTGGCTGAACTCGGTCGCGACGAACGGCCCGGAGCCGACCATCGGCAGCGGCGGCTGGTAGGAGCCGGTCAGCTGGCTGACCGGGACCTTGTCCCAGACGTGCTTCGGGAGGATGTAGACGTAGAGGCCGCCGACGAGGCGCGCGTCCGGACGCTTGGTCTTGATCACCACGGTCTCCGCGTCGGGCGTCTCGATCGAGGAGACGTTCGACGTGTAGCCGGTGAAGCCCGGACCGTTCTTGCCGAGCACGTCGAGTGACCACTTGACGTCCGCGGAGGTGACGGGCTTGCCGTCGGACCAGATCTTGTCCGGGTCGAGGTGGAAGGTGACGGTCTTCTTGTCCGTCGGAGATGTCCCAGCTCTTCGCGATGCCGGGAGCCGGCGAAAGGTCGTCGGGGGAGAAGTTGACGAGCAGGTCGTAGTTGATCGACCAGATGTTCCAGTCCTCCTCGTCGAGCCCGACGAAGGGGTTCAGCGTCCGCGGGTCCTGCTGCCAGCCGATCCGGAGCGCCGTCTTGCCGCCACTGTCCGTTGTCGTGGTCGACGTACCGTTGCCACCGTCCTGCCCCAGCGCCGGCAGCGCCAGGACCGACGCGGCCACAGCAGCGGCGAGGATCGCCGCAAACATCGCCTTGCTAATCAGTCTCATCCCGATCTCCCATTTCCTTGTGTCGATTGCCTGATTGGTCAGAAGTCGTTTCGGCGGCCGCCGGGGCGGCGCCCTCCACCCCGGGCTCGATCAGCTCGAGGTACTTGCCGTCGGCGTCGAGCCGCGCCCGGGCGCCGAGCGGGATCGTCGCCATGTGCTTGCCGTGCCCGAACGGCACGTTGGAGATCGCCGGGATGCCGAGCGGGTGCGATCAGCTCGTCGAGGATCTCCTCGATCGAGAGCGTCGACTCGGTGCTTCCCGGCAGCGTCTGGTAGCCGAGGTTGACGCTCGTCCCGAACGCGAACCCGGCGATCCCGTCGAGCTTGCCGGCGAGGCGCAGGTGGTTGAGCGCCGTATCGACGAGGTAGTTCTCGGTGTCCAAATCCTCGACGAGCAGGATGCAGCCCTCCGTCTCGACCTCGTAGGGCGTGCCGATGCTCGAGCAGAGCAGCGTCAGACAGCCGCCGACGACGGGCGCCTCGGCGACCCCGCTGCCGAGCGACAGTACGTAGGGCTCCTCCGGGTCCTCGAAGATGCGGCCCACCGGGTCGGCGCCGGATACCGCGCGGTGGAAGAACTCCTCGGTCTTCTCGGTCAGCGCGTAGTCGCCCTTCGTCCGCGTGAAGCGCAGGAAGCTCGGCCCGTAGAAGCTGACCCAGTCGGTGTGGCGGGCGATAAACAGGTGCAGCGCGGTCAGGTCGCTGAACCCGCAGACGATGCGCGGCTCGGCCCGAGCGACGGCGTCCCAGTCGATCAGCGGGTAGCAGCGCGCGGTGCCGTAGCCACCCTCGAGCGCGTGCACCATGTCGATCCCGGGCTCGGTCAGCGCCCACTGCAGATCGGCGGCGCGCTCGGCGTCGGTGCCGGCCAGATAGCCGTGCACGCGGCGGTGGTTTGGCCCGAAGACGACCTCGTGCCCGCGGGTCTCGAAGTACTGCGTGGCCTGCTCGATGCCGGACCGCTCCTGTGGCGGCGAGGCGGGTGCCGCGACCGCGATCCGCCCGCCCGAGGGCGGCAGCGCGGGTGGGCGGCGGCGAGGCGCGGCCGGGCTCACGAGCCGTCCCCGAAGTCGTCGCCGGGAAGCCCGGCCGGGACCTCGCGCAGGCCGGCGATCGCCTCGTCGATGAGCTCGCGCGAGGCCTGCAGCGAGGCGAGCACGAGCTCGACGTGGAGCTCGCAGACGTCGTCGATCGGCAGCGGCCCCGAGCGCCGGAACCATAGGCCGACGCCGGTGCATTGCAGCAGGATCGCGCGCGTCGCGACCTGAGCGGGTCGGAGGTGCGCAGCGAGCCGTCGCGCACGCCGTCGCGAACCCAGCCGCGCCCAGAGCGCCTGGTAGGAGTCGCGGCGGGCGATCAGCTCCTGGCGGCGCTCCTCCCCGAGCGCGCGAATCTCGGAGTCGGTGACGAAGGCCGCCTTCGTGTGCAGGCCGTGGAAGTGAACGTGCTCGCGAATCGGCGGCCGCGAGCTTCAGCGCCGGCGTCGGCCGCACCGCGACGGCCGCGAAGACGCGCTCCTCGAGCCGGTCCATGAAGTCGATCTGCAGGCGGAAGAGCAGCGCCTCCTTGTTCTCGTACCAGTGGTAGATCGCCGCCGGCTGGATCCCCGCTTCCGCGGCGATCGCCCGGACGCTCGCCGCGTGGTAGCCGAGCCGGGCGAAGAGGTCGACCGCGGCGGCGTCGATCGTCTCGCGCGTGCCCGCGCCGCGCTTTGCCGGGGGGCGGCCGGCATCGCGATCCGTTGTCGTCGGCGCCGCCATCAGCCGAGCCCGAACAGCTCCGGCGTCTGCTCCTGGGTCGCGACCTCGCGGCCCAGCGTCCGCGCCAGATCGGCAAGCGCGCCGACGAGCTGCTCGTTCGAGTCGGCGAGGCACGCCCTTGCCGATATAGGCGACATCCTCGAGCCCGGTGCGGACACCGGGGGCCCCGCGCAGCAGCGCCAGCGCCTGCATCCGGAAGTGGTGGCGGCCGATGCAGGTGACCGTCCAGAACGTCCCGGCGGGCAGCGGCCGGAGCATCGCCTCGAGCGCCTCGGGGCTCGCGTCGATGCCCCCCGGGACCCCGAAGACCAGGTTGACCCGCAGCGGCGGCTCGAGCACGCCCTGCTCGAGCCAGCGCACGGCGCTGACGACGTGGCCGACGTCGAAGCACTCGACCTCCAGCGCGATCCCCGCGCCCTGCGCCTTCTCGACGATCCCGCGGCCGGCGGGGGGCGGCGTGATGAACGTCTCGTCGCCGAAGTTCATCGAGCCCGACTCGACCCCGGAGATGTCCGGCTTGGCCTCGAGGCCGGTCGTGCGCTCGTCGATCGTCATGTCGTTGGCGCCGCCGGTCGAGACCATCGTCAGGACCGGGCAGCCGCGCTCGGATCCTGTCGATCACCTCGACGAAAAGCTCGGGGCGCCCGCTCGGCGTCCCGTCGTCCTCCCGCACGTGCAGGTGCGCGATCGTCGCTCCGGCGCCAGCCGCGGCGATCGCCGAGTCGGCGATCTCCATCGCCGTATAGGGCACGTTCGGATTCGTGTCGCGGAACACGTCGGCGCCGGTGACGGCGACGGTGACCACGACGGGGTCCGAGTTCCAGCTCATCGGCGCTCCTCCTTCGCTGGGGTGCCGGGTGGCGGGGCGCTGAGCGCCTCGCGCTCCATCTCGCTGATCGGTCGCGCCCGGCGCCGTTCCGGATCCCAGAGCACGAGCCCGAACTCGCCCTCGACGGCGACGCGGCCGCGGGCGTCACGGATCAGCTCCGCCATCCGCACGCTCGATGTCCCGAGCTCGGCGACGGTCGTCTCGACGAACACCTCGTCGTCGTCCGGCAGGATCTCCTCGCGCCAGATCACGTTGCAGCGGCCGACGACGTACTCGTCGCGGCCGATCCCGCAATGGGCGAGGAAGGCATCGCGGCCGGCCTCGAAGTAGGTGAAGGCGTGGACGTGGTTGACGTGGCCGAGGACGTCGAAGTCGCCCCAGCGCAACGGCACCCGGTGAGCCCCCGCGGCGCTCATCCCGCTCCCTCGCCCGGCGCTGGTCGCGATCGCCCCGCGCAGCTCCGGCATGCGCCGGTAGAGCTCGAGCGCGTAAGCGCCACGGTCGGCCGCGTAGCCGTGGCCGATCAGCATCCGCAGATCGCGGCTCATCCCGTCCGCGGTCAGCGCCGCAGTCTGGAAGCGCGTCGCCATCGAGTAGAAGAGGACCGTGCCGCCCGGCCGGGTCATCGTGATCGCCGCCGGCTCGCAGCCGCGGGCGCTGACGACGACGACCGTCAGCTCGGCGGACTCGGCGCCGGCCTCGTCGAGCGCCTCGAGCGTGGCGATCGGATCGCGCAGGTCGGCGACGACTCCGGCATCGCAGAGGCCCGCCTCGGCGACGCTGGCGATCGCTTCTGGGTCGCGGTCGAGTGCGACGAGCCGGCGCTCGACGCCCCGCTCCGCGCAGGCGTCGCGCGCGGCGGCAAGGGAGAGCCGGCCGGCGTGGCCGGCGCCGAGCACGCAAACGGTCGCGCCCGCGCTCAGCCCCGGCACCAGCTCGCGCACGTGCGAAGCGGCCGCGTAGACGTCGTAGATCTCGAGCGCCGTCGCCAGCGGGATGTCGTCGGGCAAGAGCCCCCAGGGCGCACTCTCGGGCAGGTACGCGGTGCCGCGCACGTCGAGCTGTGCCGAGGAGGCGTCGACCGAGAGGACCTCCTCCAGCCGTAGAGGGCGTGAGCGTCAGCGAGGCGAGCGAGACGACGCGATCTCCCTCCGCAGGCCCGCGCTCGAGCTCGGCCCCGACGGCCGCCACCGTGCCGAGCGCGACGCCGCCCGAGTCCGTCTCCGGGTTGTGCATCTTGCCGCGCGCGGCGACGATCTCCCGCACCCGCGCCGCCATCCGCTGCGAATCGCCGGCCGGCGCCGGCCCGCACGTTCTCGAAGGAGGTCGCGTCGAGGCAGAGGCGCTCGACGGCAAGCTCGAACTCCGCGTGGCCGAACAGGGCCCGGAAGCGTCGAGGCGCTCGGCGGGCTGCGGCAGCGCGCCGAGCGGCTCGAGCACCCGATCGATGCCGAGACCTTCACCAGTTCGCCGCGCCGCCCCTAGGCTCATGAACGGGCGTTAAGGTATTACCTCAGTCAAATGCGTGCTTTGCGACCCATAGGTGATCGGTCGTTCAATCAACGATCCGGGCGGGTGAAGGTGTGAGCGCCACCCCGTTGGAGGGCCTGCGCTTCGTCGCCTCCAGCCGTCAGGCCGACCACGAGCCCGCTGCCGAGATCTACGTCGGCGTCCGCACGCCGGCCGTCGAGTTGCCTGCGCGGGCGGCACGGATCGAGACAGCGCTGCTCGCCGCCGGCGCGGGAGGGTCGAGGCGCCGGCGGCCAGCGACGAGGAGGCGCTCGCGCTGCATGACCCGGAGCTCGTCGCTTACCTGCGGCATGCCTGGCGGGACTGGGAGGCGTCCGGGCTCGCGGTCGACCCCGGCCAGGATCAGGTCGTGCCGTACCTGTTCCCACACGCAAGGATGCTCGGCGCGGCGACCGCACCCGACGCCCTGCGCCCAGCCGCGTCCGTCGCCGCCCGCGGTGGCCTCTTCGCCTACGACACGATGACGCCGATCGGGCCCGGGACCTGGGAGGCAGCCCGGGCGGCCCTCGACGTGTCGATCGCCGCCGCCGACCTCGTCGCGGCCGGCGAGCCTCTCGCCTACGCGCTCTGCCGCCCACCAGGCCACCACGCCACGCGTGGCGGATTCGGCGGCTCCTGCTATCTGAACAACACAGCAGCAGGGGCCGCTCGACTGCGGGATCGGCTCGCCGGCCCGGTCGCCGTGATCGACATCGACGCCCACCATGGCAACGGCACGGAGGAGATCTTCTGGAGCGACGGCTCCGTCCTCACCGGCTCGGTCCATGTCGATCCCGCCGCCGGCTGGTTTCCCGCATTACGCCGGCTTCGCCGGGGAGGGCGGTGCCGGCGCCGGACGCGGCGCCAACCTGAACCTGGCGCTAGCCCCGGGCTCGGGCGACGAGCCCTGGCTCGAGGCCGTCGGGACACTCGCCGACTGGGCCGTCGCCGGCGGCGCCCGCGCCGTCATCGTCGCCCTCGGCGTCGACGCGGCCGGCGGCGACCCCGAGAGCCCGCTCGAGGTGACCGCCGAGGGCTACCGCCGGGCCGGAGCCCGCCTCGCTGGCTCCGGTCTGCCGCTCGCCATCGTCCAGGAGGGCGGCTACCGCCTCGAGACGATCGGCGAGCTGGTCGTGGCGGCGCTGACCGGAATGCGCGAGGGCAAAGAACACCACCGTTCTCCCTAGCCGCGGTACGGTGATCGGGTGCGATCAGTTCGTCCAGCCTCGGTCGTTGGTCTTCGGCTCGGTGCTGATCGCGCGCTGGCGCTCGGCGGACTCGCCGTCGCCGCGAAGAAGCCGCCGCCGGTCAAGTTCGGCAAGGCGCACGGCTACGTGGTCGGCTCCGTCCCCATCCACGTCGCGACCGGAGATCTCGACCAGGACGGGAAGACCGACGTCGTCACCTCAAACTTCGCCTCCAGCGGCGGCACACAGAGCCTCTCGGTGCTCCGCGGCAAGCGCAAGGGCAAGCTGGCTCCCGCGACGACGATCCCGACTCCCACCCAGCCCGACGGGATCGCGATCGCGCAGCTCGCCGGAGATGACGATCCCGACCTCATCGTCGGCGGCTTCGCGCCGGCGGAGATCCTGATCTACCGGGGCGGCCCCGGCGCCGGTTCAGCCCTCCGGAGACGATCGGCATGGGCGCCTCACTGCGCGATGTGGTCGTCGACGACTTCACCGGTGACGGCATCCCCGACATCGTCGTCTCGCGGCAGAGCCCTTACGACCTCGCCGAGCTCGTCGGCCTCCCGAACGGGCACTTCGCGGCGCCGAAGGCGATCTCGGCCGGCGTCACTGCGTCGATGTACTTGGGTCCGATGCACGCGGCTGACGTCAACGGCGACGGCCTCCCAGACATCCTGCTGATCCGCTCCGACAACGTCGTCCTCACGTTCCTGGCGCAGCGGGGCGGTGGCTTTGCCACGCCCATCCCGCGTTCGACGCCCGACCGTCCCGCTCGACGTCACGGCTGGTGACTTCGATGGCGACGGCAAGTTGGACCTCGCCGTCGCCGGCGGCGTCGGCGGCACGCTGGCCGCCCGCGGGACCTCGATCTCCGAGGACCGGATCGACGTCTTCCGCGGCAAGGGAAACGGCAAGTTCGTGCCCTCCTACTCACACAGCGTTGGCTCCTCGCCGGGGATAATGCGCTCGATCGCCGCCGCCGACTTCGATCGCGATGGACGCGACGACGTCGTCGCCGGCTTCGAGGCCGCACCGCAGGTCGCGGTCTTCCGGGGGCGCAAGAAGGCGCGGCTCACCGGCCCGACGTTCGTCAAGGTCAAGGCCGACTCCTTGGCCGTCACCACGGCCGCCCTGAACAAGGACAAGCGCCCGGACATCCTCGCGAGCGGTATCCCCAATGCGGGCGGCGGCAAGCTCTCAACGCTGCTGCAGAAGAAGCCGCGCAAGCACCACAAGCACAAGCACCACCACCATCACTAGCGGCGGCGGCCGTTGAAAACCCCTTCGCGGCGACGCCGAGCAGCGCGCTCCCAGCCCGCCGAGTCGACGCCAAGGACTGACGAGGTCGGGAGGGTGCTGATCAAGGACGACCGAGGGAGCGTGGCAGCGCCACGTCACCGAGGGAGGACGCCGAGCAGCGCCCTCCCGGCCCGTCAGTCCTTGGCGTATTCGACGCGGATCTGCTTACCCTTGAGCTTCGTCTCGTTGAGGCGCTCGACGACCTGCTCGGCCTTGTCGGTGTCGAGGTCCACGAAGGCGAAACGCTCGAGCAGGCGGATGTCGTGGATCGAGTCCTCGGGAATCACGGCGCCCTCGATCAGCGCGAACTCGATGTCGTCCTCGCTGAGGCCGCCGCGGGTGCCGCGGTTGATGAACAGCTTCGTGTGCTCGGGATTGCCGTTCGACTCCTTCTCCTGCGAGTGATCGCGTCGCTTCGGCCGCGGTGCGTGCTCGATCCGGTCGTCGGGAGCTTCCCACTCGCCGATCGAGGTCTTCACGTCGCTCTCGATCTTGGCGATCTCGCCCCGCTCCTTCGGCGTCACGAAGGTGATCGCCCGACCGGTGCGGCCGACGCGGCCGGTGCGGCCGATCCGGTGCACGTAGATCTCGCTGTTGTTGGGGAGGTCGAAGTTGATCACGTGCGTGACGTGCTCGATGTCGAGCCCGCGGGCGGCGACATCGGTGGCGACGAGCAGCGGCGACTTGTGCTCCTTGAAGGCGATCATCACGCCGTCTCGCTGGCCCTGACTCAGGTCGCCGTGCAGCGCCTTCGAGCGCAAGCCCTTGTCGTTGAGGCGCTTGTCGAGGCGGGAGGTGCCGATCTTCGTCTTGCAGAAGACGATCGCCTGCTCAGGCTCCTCCTCGCGCAAGACCTCGATCAGCTTGTCGACCTTCTTCGCCTGCTCGACCTCGACGTACGCCTGCTCGATCGCGTCGAGGGTCAGCTTCTTCGGCGTAATTGAGATGGTCACCGGGTCGTACATGTACGTCTCGGCGAGGCGCTTGACGGGCGCCGGCATGGTCGCGCTGAAGAGCATCGTCTGGCGCCCGTTCGGGCACATGCGGAGGATCTTCTCGACGTCCTCGATGAAGCCGAGGTCGAGCATCTCGTCGGCCTCGTCGAGGACGACGTAGCGCGCGGCGTTGAGGTTCAACGAACCGCGCGTGATCAGGTCCATCATGCGGCCGACGGTGGCGACGACGACGTGGGCGCCATAACGGACGCGGGCCGCCTGGTCGCGGACCGAGGTGCCGCCGAAGACGGCGACGACGTTGACGTCGAGGTGCTCGGCGTAGGAGCGCAGCGCCTGCGTCACCTGGATACAGAGCTCGCGGGTAGGCGTCAGCACGATCGCCTGCGTGGAGTCGTCGTCAGGGTCGAGGTGTTGGAGCAAGGGCAGGCCGAAGGCGGCCGTCTTACCGGTACCCGTCTGCGCTTGGCCGATCATGTCCTGGCCGCCGAGCAGGACGGGGATCGCCTGCTCCTGGATCGGGGATGGTTGCTCGAATCCGAGCTCGTCAAGTGCCTCGAGGATCTCGTCCTTGAGGCCGATTTCGCGGAATGCGCTCAATTGTGGTCCGTTCTCTCGGAGCGGACCGCGCGGCCCGCGCTTCTTTACGTCTGTCAGGCGCTCGGGTCGAGGAGGAGCTTGCCGTGCGTCCGGCGCTCCGCCAGTTCGGTGTGAGCTCGGGCGGCGTCGCTCAGTGGAAAGACGCCGCCGATCACGACCTCGAGCTCCCCGGAGGCTACAGCCCCGAGCACTTCCTCGATCCCCGGCGTGAGCAGATCGGGTCGCTCGAGCAGGTGTGGGATCCAAAAGCCGGCGACGGATCTGCTCGTCCGCATGAGCTTCGACGTGCGGATCTCGTTCGGCTGGCGGGTGGCGATTCCGAACGCCACCATGCGCCCAAACGGCGCGATCACCTCCATCTGCTGCTCGAACGCGTCGCCACCCGAGATCTGCAGAACGACGTCGATCTGGCGTCCGTCGTTCGCCTCGAGCAGGTCCTCGGCCATGCACTCCGAGCGCGAGTCGACCGTCGCATCGGCCCCGAGCCGCTCGGCGAGCTCACGCTTCTCGGGCGAGGAGGCGAGCCCGATGACGCGCGCTCCGATCCGCTTTGAAAGCTGGACGAGCAACGTCCCCGTCCCGCCCGCAGCGCCTTCGATCGCCACCGTCTCGCCCGCCTGGAGCCGGGCGCTGAGCCGCAGCAGGCCCCACGCGGTCAGCCCCTGGATCAGGATCGCCGCAGCGGCATCGTCGTCGACCTCGTCCGGAATCGGCACGAGCCACTCCGCCGCGACCGCGACCCGCGCGGCGTAGCCACCGACCCCGGTCGGCAGGATCGCGGCGACACGGCGACCGTCCGCGGTGCGACCGCTGATCTCGTTGCCCGGGATAAACGGCAGCGCGTCCTCGCCCGCCTTGGCGAGGTAGACGTCGTGGCGCTTGTGAGTGTCGGCGAAGTTGATTCCGGCACGAGCGATCTCGACCAGCTCCTCCCCTTCGGCAGGCACAGGATCGGGCAGATCGACGAACTCGAGCACCTGCGGCCCGCCGAACTCCTCGATTTGAACAGCGCGCATCGAGGTGCAGGCTAATGACGGCAAAGTCCGGCCGGGGGCGTCGACGCGGCGTCGGCTCGCACGCGGAAGGTCATGGAGGCCCCGGAGGCCTGCATCGACCCCGCAACGCGTGCGTGGCACCGGCAACCGATGCATCGCCGGCTCGCGCTATGCCACCATGCCGCGCTCATGGCCCTGACCGTCGTCGGATCGATCGCCTACGACGCCGTGCGCACCCCGTTCGGCGAGCGCGAGCGCATGCTCGGTGGCTCGGCCGTGCACTTCGCGCTCGCGGCCAGCTTCTTCACCACGGTCCGCGTCGTCGGCCCGGTCGGCGAGGACTTCGGCGAAGAGGAGCTCGACGTGCTCACCGCGCGCGGCATCGAGACCGCCGACATCGAGCGCGTCGCGGGCGGTCGCACCTTCTTCTGGCAGGGGCACTACGAGCACGACCTGAACGTCGCCCACACCGACGACACGCAGCTCAACGTCTTCGCCGAGTTCGAGCCGAAGCTCTCGGACGACTCGCGTGCCTCCGAGGTGCTCTTCCTCGGCAACATCCAGCCCGACCTCCAGCGCTCGGTCCGCGCCGAGGCGAGCGGCGCCCGCTTTGCCGCGCTCGATTCGATGAACCTGTGGATCGACACGGCGAAGGACTCGCTCGTTGCGGCGATCGGCGAGGTGGACTGCCTGCTGCTCAACGACGCCGAGCTGCGGCAGCTCACGGACCAGCCGAACCTGGCGAAGGCGGCCCGCACCGTGATGGAGATGGGCCCGGAAATCGTCGTCGCCAAGCGCGGCGAGTACGGAGCCGCCCTGTTCAGCGCCGAGGACACGTTCGCGATCCCCGGCCTCCCGATCGAGGACGTCGCCGACCCGACCGGCGCCGGCGACAGCTTCGCCGGTGGCTTCCTCGGCTACATCGACTCCGTTGGGCCGGACGCCCTGGACGCCACAGAGCTGCGCCGCGCGATGGTCTTCGGTTCGGTCATGGCCTCCTTCAACGTCGAGGACTTCGGCACCGAGCGCGTCCGCTCACTCGAGCCGAGCGAGGTCGAAGCCCGCCTCGCGGACTTCAAGTCGCTGACCCACTTCAGCGACCACCCGCTGAGCGACTAGGCCATTTGTGCCCGGCCCGGGGCGGGCACCGATAACCGCTGCGCGACACCCGACTCCCCGGGATTGGGATACTGGGTATCCCCCCAGGGACTGCAAACTTTTCCCCTTCCTCCAGGAGGACGCCCCAACATGAGCGAGACCAAAGACACCCTCTCGATCACCGACAACCGGACGGGCAAGACCTACGAGATCGAGATCACCGACGAGACGATCAAGGCGATGGACCTTCGCCAGATCAAGGTCAACGACGACGACTTCGGGATGATGGCCTACGACCCGGCCTTCACCAACACTGCCGCCTGCCGCTCGGAGATCACCTACATCGACGGCGAGGCCGGAATCCTCCAGCACCGCGGCTACTCGATCGAGCAGCTCTGCGAGCACTCGACCTACCTGGAGGTCGCCTACCTGCTGATCTTCGGCGAGTTGCCGACGGCTCCGCAGCTCGAGCGCTGGCAGTACGACATCACCCATCACACCTTCGTCCACGAGGACATCAAGGCGATGCTCGAGGGCTTCCGCTACGACTCGCACCCGATGGGGATGCTGCTCTCGACCGTCGGCGCGATGTCGACCTTCTACACGGACGCGAAGAAGATCGACAACCCGTTCGAGCGCTACATGGCGGCGATCCGGCTGATCGCGAAGATGCCGACGCTGGCTGCCTTCTCCTACCGGCACGGCCTCGGTCTGCCCTACAACTACCCGGACAACGACCTCTCCTACTCGGGCAACTTCCTGGGGATGATGCGGAAGATGACCGAGCTCAAGTATGAGCCGGATCCACGTCTGGAGAAGGCGCTCGACGTGCTCTTCATCCTGCACGCCGACCACGAGCAGAACTGCTCGACCAGCTCAGTTCGCGCGGTCGGCTCGTCGCAGGTCGACCCGTACTCGTCCGTCGCGGCTGGCGTCGCCGCGCTGTACGGCCCACTGCACGGCGGTGCCAACGAGGCGGTGCTGCGGATGCTGCGCCGGATCGAGAAGGTCGAGAACATTCCCGGCTTCCTCGAGGGCGTCAAGAACCGCGAGGAGCGGCTGATGGGCTTCGGCCACCGCGTCTACAAGAACTACGACCCGCGGGCGCGGATCATCCGCAAGCACGTCGACGAGGTGCTCGAGGCCGTCGGCCTCGACAACCCGCTCGTGCAGATCGCCTCCGAGCTCGAGAAGCAGGCGCTCGATGACGAGTACTTCACCGAGCGCAAGCTCTACCCGAACGTCGACTACTACTCGGGTCTGATCTACGAGGCACTCGGTCTGCCGAGCGAGATGTTCACGGTGATGTTCGCGATCCCGCGGACGTCGGGCTGGGTCGCGCAATGGATGGAGATGAACGGCGACTCCGAGCAGAAGATCGCCCGCCCCCGGCAGATCTACAGCGGCAACCGCGACCTCTCCTACGTCAAGGTCGAGGACCGGACCGGCGAGGAGAAGATCACCGGGCCGCCCGCCACGCGGCCGATCAAGAGCCGCCGCGGCGCCTAGACGGCGGGGCGGCTCGCGGGCCGCTTCGCGGCCCTCCGGCTCAGCCGGAGGTGTTCGCGATCGCGGCCGAGAGCTGCTGGCAGTCGGGTAGATCGAGCGCCGCCGCCGCGTCGCCCGTCGACGCGTCGAGCTCCCCGATCGTCGTCAGGTAGTCGCCGCCGTTGGTCGCCTCGCGAGCGACCTTGCCGAGCAGCTTGATGTCGGCGTCGAGGCCGGCGATCCACGTCTCGATCTGCGTGTTGTAGCCCTCCGGGCGGGGCAGCGGGGAGGCCTCGTCCCGGACGTTGGCGAGGATCTCCGCCCGGGCCTGAGCGTCGTTGGGGATCTCCCGCGTCACCTTCGCCGGGACCAGCGCGAGCGTCTCCTGGACGCCGTCGCTGCAGAAGCTGTTGACGCGGCCCTGCCACTGCGCCAGGGATGGCGCCGGCAATGTGTCCTCTCCACCGCCGCCACAGGCGGTGAGCGGCACCGCGAGCGGCGATCGCGAGCGCGGTGAGCGCCGGGGCGAGGATCGGGTGCCTGCGTCGGGACATCGAAGCGTGCAACCTACAGCTAGTGGACGCGTCCGTAAGTTCGATCGTGTTTGCGGACGGGTCCACTACGCTCGCGCCCGTGGCCTCTTACATGCTCACCGTCCGCGCGGGACCCCGCGTGGAGCGGAGCAAGCACGAGACGCTTGCGAGCGCCGTCGAGGAGCTGCGCCGGAGGACCGACGAGCTGCGCGCCGAGGGCGGCCTCCCCGGCGTCTCGATGCTCCGCGACTTCGGCCCTGAACAGCTGGTCAAGGCGCGGCTCGAGATCTCGACCGGCTCACTGCTGCGCAAGCGGGAGGCGGGAGTCGACCTGATGGGCGACGGCAGCATCGTCCCGTTCGCGGGGGGCATCATCCGCAAGCCCTTGCAGGGCGCGGGGCCAGACGACTACGAGCAGGCGATCGCCGCCGCGCTGCGACAATAAGGCCCGTGGCCGGCAAGTCGAGAGGACACGCAAGCACCGACCTCGAGGGAGTCGAGGTAGGACGCCGCGTGCGCCTGCCACAGGGCGCCCGCCCGCCGATCCGCGTCTACATCAACGGCATCGAGCAGACGGAGGGCGACGACTACACGCTCGACGCAAGGGGCGTGCGCTTCAGCGACCCGATCATCAAGGAGGGAAAGGTTTCCGGGCTGCGCTGGCTCTCGATGTGGCTCGGCCTGTTCGGCAGCTACCGCAAGAACGAGACCGTCGACGTCTCCTACACGATCGACGGCAAGCTCCACCACATCACCGACCTGCCGGTCGTCGACGAGGACTAAGAGGCCGGATCAGCCGCCGAGCAGGCGCCGCTTCTGCGCCTCGAACTCGGCGTCGGTGAGCGCGCCCGACTCGCGCAGTCGCTGCAGGCGCTCGAGCTGGCCGACCGTGTCGGTCTGCGGCCGCGGGACGGGTGCCGGCGCCGGCGGGACGTAGGTGCGCACCGGGGCCGCAGTCACCGACGCTCCCGGCGAGGTGGCGAAGCGCGGATCCGGCGCCGGGTTGCGCCGGTCGTCGATCCACGTGTAGATCATCCAGAGCAGGGCAGGCAGGCCCATGACGAGGAAGGTCCCGCCCACGATCAGCGCGCCCAGCTGCGCGCCGGGCCCGGGATCGTCGGCCGTGAGCCCGTAGTGGAGGGAGACGGCACCCGTAGCGGTGAAGAAGACCGACCACGAGAGCATGCCCGCCGTCCAGCCGGATCCCTTGCCCTGGTTCGGATCGCCGGGTCGCGCACCCCGGGAGGCGAAGATGCCGGCGCCGATCAGGCCGCCGAAGATCGAGGCCATGAGCAGCAGGATGCTCGTGCCGGTCCCCTCCGGGCAAGGCCTGGCGGAGACGTAGGGACCGCCGGAGGCACAGGTACCGGTGTCGAGCAGCTTGATCAGCTCGACGTTGAAGAGGACGACCGCGGCGAGGAAGAGTGCCGCCCCGATGACCGTCTTGACGACGTACGACACGGGCGGCAGCCTACCCGGCCGCCCTAGCTGTCCGCTGTAGCGGCCGCTCAGGCGCTGACCCCGGCGAGCGAGGCCACCCGCTCCCGGTGCGTGCCCGCGGTGCCGAAGAGCTGGCCGTCCGTCCGCGCCCGCTTGAGCAGGAAATGCAGGTCGTGCTCCCAGGTGAAGCCGATGCCGCCGTGGACCTGGATCGAGGCCTTGGTCACCGACCAGGCCGCGTCCCCCGCCCGCGCCTTCGCCATCGCTGCCGCCATCGGCAGCGACTCGGGCTCGGCGTCCGCGGTCCAGGCCGCGTAGTAGGTCAGCGAGCGCGCCTCCTCGACGTCGTAGAGCATCTGCGCGCAGGTATGCGAGACGGCCTGGTAGGCGCCGATCGGGCGGTCGAACTGATGCCGCTCCTTGGCGTAGGAGACGGCCATGTCCATCGCGCGCTGGGCCACGCCGGTGAGCTCGGCTGCGACCGCGACGCAGATCCGGTCCGAAGCCGCGCCGAGGTCGCCCTCGAGCGGCTCGCCGTCAGTCGCGGCGGCCTTCGAGTAGGCGCGCGTGTCGTCGATCAGAGTCGAGCCGCTCGAAGCCCGGCGCTCGCCGGATCGAGGATGCGGGCGCCCTCGGCGTCGAAGAGGACGAGGCGTCGTCGCGCCCTCGGCGTCGATGAAGATGTCGGGGCTGCCGACGGCACCGCGCTCGGAACCGCCGGCGATACCGGGCAGCCGCGCCGCCTTCTGGTCGTCCGAGCCCGCCCACTGGAGGGCGATGCCGGCGCAGGCGTTGGCGAGGAACGGCGTCGGTGCCACCGTGTACCCGAGCTCCTCGCAGAGGATCACGAGCTCGACCATGCCGAGGCCCTGGCCGCCGTACTCCTCCTCGATCGCGATCCCAGCCCAGCCGAGCTCGCAGAGCTCCTTCCAGACGCCCTCGTCGAAGCTCCCGGGAGCGTCCTCGATCTGGGAGCGGACCGCGTCGGGCTTGAAGCGCGAGGCGGCAAAGCTGTGGGCGGTCGACTTGATCTCCGACTGCTCGTCGTTGAATCCGAAGTTCATCTGATCTCTCCTAGTCGCTGGCTCGCTCAGCGCAGCTTCGGTAGGCCGAGCACCCGCTCGGCGACGATGTTCTTGAGCACCTCGGAGGTGCCGCCCTCGATCGAGTTGGCGCGCGAGCGGAGCATCTTGTATGTCCACTCGCCCTCCTTCTCGAGCCCGGCGGGCCCGAGCAGCTCGGTCGCGAGCTCGGTCATCTCCTGGTTCATCGAGCCCCACTGCAGCTTCGAGATCGAGCCCTCAGGCCCCGGGATGCCGGTCTTGATCTGCGTCGACAGCGATCGCATCGCGCCGAGGCGCAGTGCCTCGATCCCCATCTTCAGCTTCGCGATCCGCTGCCGCAGCAGTGGATCGGCGCCGAGGCCGCGCTCGTTGACGAGCTCGATCAGCGCCTCGAGGTCGTTCTGCAGGCCGACCGAGGCGGAGGCGCCGAGGCCCGCGCGCTCGTTCATCAGCGTCGTGATCGCGACCATCCAGCCGTTGCCGACGCCGCCCATCACGTTCTCGTCGGGGATGTAGGCGTTGTTGAAGAAGACCTCGTTGAACTCGGCCTCGCCGGTGATCTGGACCAGCGGCCGGACCTCGATCTCGGCCTGCTCCATGTCGCAGATGAAGTAGGTCAGCCCCTTGTGCTTGGGCACATCGGTGTCGGTGCGGGCGACGAGCATGCACCACTTGGCGACGTGGCCGAGCGTCGTCCAGACCTTCTGGCCGGTGACGCGCCAGCCGCCGTTCTCCTTGACGGCGCGCGTCTTCAGCGAGGCGAGGTCGGAGCCCGACTCGGGCTCCGAGAAGCCCTGGCACCAGATCTCCTCGGCGGAGAGGATCGGCTCGAGGAAGCGCTCCTTCTGACTCTCGTCGCCGTGCGCCATGACGACGGGCCCGCCCATCACGAGGCCGAGGACGTTCGCCGGGCGAGGCACCTTGGCGAGCGCGCTCTCCTGGTAGAAGATCGTCTGCTCGAGCAGCGAGGCGCCGCGGCCCCCGTACTCCTTCGGCCACGAGACGCCGGCCCAGCCCGCGTCATGCATCGTTTTCTGCCACGCGCGCTGGAAGGCGAAGCGGGCGCTGTCGTCCCCCTCGGGCTCGGGCCCCGGGTGGTTCTCAGCCAGCCACGTCCGGACCTCGTCCCGGAACGCCTGCTCGGTGTCGGTCAGGGTCAGATCCACCTCGTCCTCCTCGAAACTCGCTCGGCGCCTGACTGGCCGGTCGGCCAGTCGCGGGTGAAAGCTATCTCAGGCGGCGCGCGGACGGCTGTCGCAAAGCCGGACGACGACGGCGGCGAGGACCTCGACGACACGGTCCGGCTCGTGCTTGACCTGCCAATGGCTGAAGCGGAGGCGCTCCTGGCCGGCTGCCGCGTGGTCCTGATCGCGGCGCAGATCGCGGCTCTGCTGGGCCGGCGTCCGGTGATAGCGCAGGCCATCGGTCTCGACGACCAACCCGAGCTCCTCGAACCAGAAGTCGACGCGGTGGGAATTCCGGTAGCTCCGCGTCTGCGGCCGGCCGGCGCCGGCACGCAGGGCCAGGGGCATGAAGAGCCGCTCGAGCGCTGAGTCGCTAAGGACGAACGCGTGCCGGTCGAGGGCATGGCGAACGCGGCCGGCGCCGCGACGGTGCGGGTTGGCGACGGCCAGCTCCCGCAGCGCCATCGGTGTGATCAGGTCGAGCTTGTCCGCCTCGCTCACGATGGCGTCGAGCTCGTCGAGCGGGAGGCCGAGGGCGATATCGATGATCGTGGCGCCCGGGGCGGTAACGGGGATGCGGTGGCGTCTGGCCGACGAAGGGAGCAGCGAGGAGCGTGGGGCCGCGGCGATGGACGGCCAAGGCGCCACGCCTCCGGACTCCCCCACTGCCCGGAACCGAGACGTGGATGGGCAGCGAGGGGACCCGAGCGATGCGGAGAAGCCCGGCGGCGCTGGCATGACTGACGTAGGCGTCCGGCCCGGCAGCGAGGGTCGCGGCCATCAGCCAGCCGAGCCGCCCGGGATCCGGGCGGCCGACGGAGTAGACACCCCGGAAGAGCCGATGGAGACGACCGTTCTCAAGGCGGCGCTCGATCGCCTTTGGCGAAGCACCGAGGCTCAATCAAGCTGCTCCCGGGCAATCACCCAATGCTGCCGCTTGGCGAGGCGCCCGGCCTCACGCAAGCCATGACCGTCCAGTTTCACCCCTCATAGGGGGTCAAAGTGGACGACTACCTCAGACTCGCCCCCCTCACTGCTCCCGAGGCGGGAGACGCCCGCCCGCCACCGCCCTACGCGGGGTCGATGAGCACGCCGGGATTCAGCAGCCCACTCGGGTCCACAGCCTTCTTGGCGGCCGCCAGTGCCTCGGCGAAGGGCTCGGGTCGCTGCAGGTCGTACCAGGGGCGGTGATCGCGGCCGACGGCGTGGTGGTGCGTGATCGTGCCGCCGGCCGAGGCAATCGCCTCCGAGACGGCCGCCTTGATCTCGTCCCACTGCTCGACCTCCGAGCCGCGGCGGGCGGGCGCCAGGACGGTGAAGTAGGGAGCGGGGCCGTCCGGATAGACGTGGGTGAACCGGCAGCTGATGCGCGGCGCACCGGGGCCGGCGGCAGGGGCATCGACGACGTCGGCGACCGAGCGCCGGGCCGTCTCGGTGACGACGGCATGGAACTCACGGAAGCGATCCCAGGTGATCGCGGTCTCGAAGGTCTCGCTGAGCACGCCGAGGGAGACCAGCGAGTCGCGCAGGTAGGGAGCCGAGAGGAAGGCGCTGCGCCACTGGCCGACGGCATCGCCCTCGCGGGGGTCGCCGCCACGGCCCGAGCCCGTCAGCTCGCCGGCCCGGCCGCCGAGATCGCGGGCCGCCGCCAGGGCCTGCTCCATCGGCCCGTCGACCGGGCCGAAGGCGCTCTCGAAGCCCAGCACGAGCAGCGCCGAGTCGCCGTCGCCGGCCTCCGTGGTCAGCGCCTCGAGCGGGTCGAGCAGGCGGCAGTTCGACGGATGCAGTCCCGACTGCGACGAGCACGCGCACGGCCTCGGCGCCGGCGGCGAAGTCGTCGAACTCGATCGCCGCACGAGAGCTTGTGCGTCGGCCGCGGCCGGACGCGGACCCAGGCCTCGGTGATCACGCCGAGGATGCCTTCGGATCCGATCAGCATGCGATCGGGGCTCGGCCCGGCGCCGGAGCCGGGCAGCCGGCGGCTCTCCCAGGTGCCCCGGCCGGCGCGATCGCCCGGACCGACTCGACGAGATCGTCGATGTGCGTCTCGAGCGTCGCGAAGTGGCCGCCCGCGCGGGTCGCGATCCAGCCGCCGAGGGTCGAGAACTCGAACGACTGCGGGAAGTGGCGCAGCGTGAAGCCGTGCTCGCCGAGCTGCTCCTCCAGCGCCGGACCGAGCGTGCCCGCCTGGATCCGCGCCGCCATCGACGTGGCGTCGACCTCGAGCACGCGATCGAGCCGCGACAGATCGAGCGAGACCGTGCCGCGGTAGCCGCGGCCGACCCGCGGCTCGACGCCGCCGACGACGCTCGTGCCGCCGCCGTAGGGGATCACGGCCAGGCGCCGCTCCTCGCACATCTCGAGCACGCGCCGCACGTCCTCCTCATCCCGCGGGAAGGCGACTATGTCCGGGGTCCGTTCGAAGCGGCCGCGAAAGCCACGCACGACGTCGCGGTAGGCCTTGCCCATGGCGTGGGTCAGCCGCTCGTGCGGGTCGGCGGTGAGGAGCCCCGCGAGCGAGTCGGGCAGCGTGATCCGCGGCGGCGCGGGCTCGACGGCGCTCTCGGGCACCGGCTCCTCGATCGAGTCCACCTCGAAGCCGAGCCGCCGGCCGACGAGAGGGATCATCGCCTCGAGCGCGGCCCGGTCCGGCTGTCCATCGGCGTAGCCCCAGCCCCAGTGCTTTCGCCGGCGGCGGTCGCTCTGCTCGTCCCCAATCACCACGCCCAGCCTAGTGGGCTGTTGCTCGGCTCCATCAGTTGCTCGATTACGCTGAGCCGGTGAGCGAGGAGCCGAAGCGATCCGGGCCCGCCGCGCTGATGCAGAGCCGCCACGCGAAGGTCGCCGGGATCGTGATCTCGCTGCTGAGCGTCGGCGGCGTCCTGATTTGGGCCCTGCACCAGCCGGCGCCCAGCCTGCCCGACGACGCGGCCGGCTGGCTGGCGTTCGCCGGCGCGCTCGGCACGTACGGCATCGCGACGGGAATTCGCGGCGAGCGCTGGCTGGCACTGCTCCGCTACGACGGCATCGCGGCCCGCCGCCGCGACGCCTGGGGGCTGACCATCGTCGGCTTCATGGGCAACAACATCCTTCCGGGGCGCGCCGGCGATGCGCTCTCCGCCTATCTGATGTCGAACCGCACCCAGACCCTGTTCCGCTACCCGCTCGCCTCGATCATCGCGATGCGCCTGCTCGACGTGATCACCCTCGTCACCGTCTACTTCATCGTTGCCCAGGGCCTGCTCTCGGGCATCGACCTGCCGGGCAACTCGCTGCTCGGCGTCGAGCTCGCGATCGTCGCGGCGATCGCCCTCGCCGGCCTCGGCTTCTGGCTCGCGGTGCGCCGCGGTCACCTCGCCGGTCTCGGTCGCCTCGCCGCTGAGCTACTCGGCACCACGCGGCGGCTGTGGAGCGCCCACGGCGCGGCGATGCTCGGTCTCAGCCTCGCGATCTGGGCGGCCGAGGCGCTGACGCTCCTGCTCTGCGGACGCTCCGTCGGGCTCGACATGTCGGCGCTCGAGTCGCTGTATCTGATCGGGCTGGCGGGAGTGTTCGTGCTGATCCCGAGCGGCCCCGGTTACGCGGGCACGCTCGATGCGGCCCTGCTCTTCGGCGCCGGCGCGATCGGCGCCTCGCCGGAGCTCGCGCTCTCGTTCCTGCTGGTTGCCCGCTTCGTCGACTTCGTCCCGATCACGATCGCCGGCCTGATCCTGATGCTGACCACGTACGGGTGGGACAGCTTCGGACTGCGCGAGGACGCCGAGCGGACTCCGACGCCGGCCACGCCGGGGTGAATCGGGAGCTCAGCGTTGGGCGCCGCGGAGCAGGACCTCGCGGATCTGCTCGTCGCTGACCTCGGCGGGCTCGGTCTCCTTCGATGAAGGAGGTCGAGCAGCGCGGCGAACCGGCGCGGCTCCGAGACGTGCGGGAAGTGGCCGGCGCCTTCGAAGATCTCGAGCTGGCTGCCGGGCATCGCGGCGTGCGCCTCGCGACCGTGCGCGGCGGGGATGATGCGGTCGCGGGCTCCCCAGACGATCAGCGACGGCATCGTCTCGGTCAGGTAGAGCCGGTCGCGGGCGGAGACCCGCTGCCCGGCGGGATCGAGGACGGCGCGCATCGTGTGGATGAAGGCGCTGCGGGCCTCGCCGTCGGCGAGCGACGCGTAGCCGCGGGCGACCTCGGCGCGATCGGGGCTGATCCCGATGCCGACGGCGCCGAGCCAGCGGCCGATCGTGCGCCCGATCTCGATCAGCGAGTTGTGCGCGATCAGCGGCAGGACGAGCTCCGAGCCGGGCAGGGTCGCGGCGCGCAGCGCGATGCTGACCTCCTCGCCGAGGCCGCCGCTGTCGACGAGCACGAGTCGCTCGACCCGCTCGGGAAACTGGTAGGCGAGCTGCATCGCGATGCCGCCGCCGAGCGAGTGGCCGACGACGGTCGCGCGGAAGTGACCGAGGGCGCCCAGCAGGTCGCGGATGCCCGAGGCGAAGGCACCAAGCGAGTAGTCGCCGCGCGGCTTTGCCGAGAGACCGTGGCCGAGCAGGTCGGGCGTGACGACCGTGAAGTGCTGGGCAAGCTCCGGCAGGACCTCGTCCCAGGTGTGCATGTTGCCGGTGACGCCGTGGACGAGGACCAGCACCGGGCCCTCGCCCCACCTCGCGGTAGGTGACGTTGTGGCCGTGCAGCTTGATCTCGGAGACCGGGATCTCGTCGGCGTGGCGGAGTGGCGCGGATCCGCGCTTCGGACGGGCTGGTGTTGCGACGGTTGCACTCATCGGTGTAATGGTAAGGGTCGCGCCCGTACCCGTGAGTGAGTCCGTATCACGCGGCCTCGTGGCCCACCCGGCGGCCTGATCCCGCTCTTTGCGGCGACTTCTCACAGCGCGTTCACGTTCCCGACCGGCACGGGGCGTAGATTCCGCCGCGTCCGGACCACCACTCGTGAGATTCGAGAGGGATTCTGTGGAAGAGAGCACGCCAGCGTCCGACGACGCCCGCTGGGAACAGATCATGTCCGTTCAGGGGGAAGGGCTCGACAACCTCGTCCTGCTCCCTGAGCTGACCAACCGCGACTCGACGCCGCGACAGGCATCCGAGCGGACGGTGCGCTTCGCCGAAGCGCTCGCCTTCGAGGACACCTGGGCCGGGATCGCCAACGCCCGCCAAAAGCGCCAGCAAAGAAGAGCCGCCTAGCCAGCCAACATCCGGGTCCCGAACGGCGCCGCCTGCGAGGCGCGTCGCCCCGTTCCCTGCGTGACGCTCCCTCGGCGAGGCTGGGACATCGCAGATCAAGGACGCAGGGAGCGCAGCGTAGCGGAGCTACGTAAGCGAGCGAGGACGCCGAGCTGCGGGGTCCCAGCCCGCCGCCAGCCCTGCGTGACGGTCTCACGGCGAGGCCGTGGGCGTCGAGGCCAAGGACGCACAAGGCGCCGCGTAGCGGAGCTACGCAAGCCGCGGAGGACGCCGGCATCGACGTCCACGGCCCGCCGCCGCTACCAGTGGACGCCGCGCATTAGGTATGCGAAGGCGATCTGCTGCGCAGTTGCCTGCTCGTCCTCGGGATAGCGCATCGGCGGCGGCGCAGCGCCGTCGCCGCTCGTGGCCTGCTTCTTGCCCTTCTTCGCCGCGGCCGAGTCGGGGAACATGTGGTACGCCGAGTTGAGGATGTAGTCCATCGACTTCGGGTTGATCGCGTAGAGGATCTGCCCGAGGGTGCCGACCGGCGTCGCGATCCGCTTCGGCTTGTAGACGATCGCGTCGCAGAGCATGTCTGCGGCCTCATCCGGCGTGATCGTCGGGAAGCGGTCGTACATCTTCGTCGGCGCGATCATCGGCGTCCGCACGAGCGGCATGTGCACGGTCGTCATCCGGATGCCGTCGTCGAAGATCTCCGAGGCGATGCAGCGGCTGAACGCGTCGAGCGCCGACTTCGAGGCGACGTAGGCCGAGAAGCGAGGCATGTTCGTCTGCACGCCGATCGAGCTGACGTTGATGATCTGCCCCGAGCGCCGCTCGCGCATCCGCGGCAGCAGCCGCAGGATCGCCCGAACGGGCCCGAAGTAGTTGAGCTGCATCGTCCGCTCGAAGTCGTGGAAGCGGTCGTAGCTGAGCGCGATCGAACGCCGGATCGAGCGACCCGCGTTGTTGATCAGGATGTCCACGTGGCCGTGCTGGGCGAGGGCCCCCTCGCACATCCGGTCGATGTCCTCCATGTCGGAGAGATCGCAGGGGTGCACGTAGGCCTCTCCCCCGCCCTTGACGATCGCGTCCCGCGTCTCCTCGAGCTTCTCCGGCGTCCGCGCGACGAGCAGCACGATGCCCCCCGGCCTCGGCGATCTTCATCGCGGTCGCCTTGCCGATCCCCGACGAGGCGCCGGTGACCATCACGACGCGCCCGTCGACTGCCTGCGCGAGCGAGGCCGTGCCGAGCAGCGACTTGCCCGCCCGGACGAGCTCGTCCGGCACCTGCTGGCCGATGATCTGGGTGAGGCCGCCGATGAAGCCGGCCCGGCCGCGGACGGCGCCCATCAGCGTCCGGTCCCGGTACAGGTCGGGGTCGAGGTGACGGGCCCAGTAGTCCCAGAGCTTGTCGGCGTAGGAGGCGAGCGGCGGCACCCGGATGTCGGTCCCCTCGAGCGCCGCCTGGGTGTTGCGGGAGTCGAAGTGGGTCGGGTAGTGCAGGTAGGTGAAGACCTCGCGCGGGATCCCGAAGTCGGCGAGAACGGCGTCGGTGACCGTGTTCGCAAAGGGCGTCGCCGTCAGCGCCAGACCGACGAACGGCTCGAGCGACTCGGTCACCGCCCGCGGCGCATGCACGGTCGCCTCCGGCGCGTGCGCGGCCCTCGAGAAGACGTCGATCACCTCGCCCGCCGTCGGCGGATCCGGGTCGGTGAGGCTGAAGGCACGACCGTCGAGACCCTCGAGGTGGGCGATGTGGTCCATCGCCCTGGTGACGAAGTCGACCGGGACGATGTTGATCTCGCCACCGCGGACGCCGGGCATCGGCGCCCAGGTCGGGAACGTCTGCCGGATCCGCCGGATCAGCTTGAAGAAGTAGTAGGGACCGTCGATCTTGTCCATCTCGCCGGTCTCGGAGTGGCCGACGACGACCCCCGGCCTGTAGACGCGCCACGGCCGCTCGCACTCGCGCCGGACGACGCGCTCGGACTCGTGCTTGGTCGCGTAGTAGGGGTTGTTGTCGACGTCGGTCGCCTCGTCGAACATGTCCTCGCGCCACGTCCCCTTGTAGAGGCCGGCGGCAGCGATCGAGCTGACCATGTGGAAGCAGCCCGCCTCGAGGCGCTCGGCGAGCTGCACCGCGTGGCGC
This sequence comes from uncultured Solirubrobacterales bacterium, assembly GCA_963850625.1. Taxonomy (GTDB): domain Bacteria; phylum Actinomycetota; class Thermoleophilia; order Solirubrobacterales; family 70-9; genus CAXMST01. Next base: position 821,579 of record CAWKLZ010000005.1, on the reverse strand, counting down.
GTGCCCTCGACGTTGGCGACCCGCTGCGACTCGGCGTCGGCCTTCAGGTCGTAGATCGCGGCGAGGTGGAAGAAGTGGTCGATCTCGCCGACGAGCGGCTCGGCGGCCTCGTCGGAGACCCCGAGGCGCCGCTGCGAGAGATCGCCGATCACGGGAACGATCCGCCCCTCGGGCGCGCCCCAGCGCGAGATCAGCTCCTCGAGGCGGCCGCGTGACCCCTCGCGCACGAGCACGTAGATGGTGCCCTCCCGCTCGAGCAGCAGCTCGACGAGGTGACGACCGATGAAGCCGGTGGCTCCGGTGACGAAGTAACCCATGTCCTCCTCCGGCGGTAAGGGGCCCGAGGGCCGGACCCTACACTCTGGGAGTGGCACTTGAGCACACCTTCGACGGCAGCGAGCCGGTCCGTGGCGGAGGTGGCGTCAAGGTCACCGACCTCGGCTCCGATCACCGCCTGATCGCAGACGGGGTCGAGCAGCTCGCGCACGGCGCCATGGTCTGCCCCGGATGCGCCAAGCCGGTCCCGATCGGGCGGCCGCTCGCCGTTTCTGAGCCGCTCGAGTGCGACTGGTGCGCAGCGCGCGGTCCCGCGCGTGACTTCCTCGTCCGCGACGTCTACGACACGCCGGCCAACGAGGTACTGCTGATCGCGCGGATCGGGTAGAAACGGGGTCGATGACCGACCCCGTTGGAGGGGCTGAGCCAGGGGATGAGTCCAGCCGTCGCGATCGCGTGGTTCCGGCGCGATCTGCGGATCAACGACAATCCGGCGCTCGCCGCCGCCTGCGAGGCGGATCTCGTCGTGCCCGTCTTCTGCTTCGAGCGCGGCCTGCACTCCGGCCGGCACGCGAGCCCGGGCCGGAACGCCTTCCTGCTCGCCTCCCTGCGCGAGCTCGACGCAGCAGCTCCGCGCCGCCGGCAGCCGCATGCACTGGCTCTCGGGCTCGCCGGCGAGTGCAGATCCCGAGCTTGGCGAGACGCTGTGGCGCCTCTCACGTGCACGTGAATCGCGACCACACGGTGCACGCACGGTCCCGCGACGGGGCAATCGCGAGCGCCCTCGCCGAGCACGGGATCGAGCTCGTGGGCCACACCGGCATCAGCTGCGCGGAGATCGCCACGATCGAGACCGGCGCCGGGGGACCGTTCCGGGTCTTCACGCCGTTCTACCGCGCCTGGTCGGGGGCGGAGCGACGGGCGAAGGCGAAACGGCCGCGGAAGATCAAATCGCCGAGGGGCCTCCCGGCCGGCCGGCCGGCGAGCGAGAAGGACTTGGGCGTCGACGCGCGAGCGAAGCGGATCGCCGAGGCCTTCGGCGCGGGCGAGCAGGCCGGCCGCGAGCGAATGCGGGCGGCGATCGCTGCCAGCGACGACTACCACCGGGTCCGCGATCCTGCCGGGCGAAGACGCGACGACCCGTCTCTCCCCCGACCTGCACTTCGGCACCGTCTCCGCCCGCGAGCTCGAGCTCGGCCTGCTCGACCGGGGCACGAAGGGCTCCGGCGAGCTGCGCCGGCAGATCGCCTGGCGCGATTTCTGGCTGAACGTGATCCGCAACTTCCCCGAGAACCGGGAGAAGGAGTACGACGAGCGCATGCGCGGCCTGCGCTGGCGGCGCGGCAAGTCCGCGACCGAGGACCTCGCGGCCTGGAAGCAGGGCCGCACCGGCGTCCCATGGATCGATGCCGGCATGCGCCAGCTCGCCGCGGAGGGCTGGATGCACAACCGGGTGCGGATGGCGGTCGCCTCCTATCTGACGAAGAACCTGTGGATCGACTGGCGCGAAGGCGAAGCGCACTTCATGCAGCACCTGCTCGACGGCGACGAGAGCCAGAACAACGGCAACTGGCAGTGGGCAGCGTCCGTCGGCGCCGATCCGCAGCCCTACTTCCGCGTCTTCAACCCCGTCCGCCAGCAAGGGAAGTTCGACCCCGACGGCGTCTACGTGCGGCGCTGGGTGCCGGAGCTGCGGGCGCTGCCCGACCGCTGGCTGGCGGAGCCGTGGGCAGCGCCCGAAGACGTCCAGGCGCAGGCCGGATGCGTGATCGGCCGCGACTATCCGGCGCCGCTCGTCGACCTCTCCGACTCGCGAGCCGAGGCGATCGAGCGCTTCCAGGCGCACCGCGACGGCTGAGCGGCTCCGGGGGCCGGCGAGAACCGTGTTTCACCGCACTGATATGCGCGCGCCGGATAAGTCTCTTGCATATAGTCAGTGAGTACGCCATGAGCGACCCCGAGGAGCCCGAAAAAAGCCGATGAGCAGCAACGGCAGCGTTTCGATCGAGATGCCCGCGATGGGCGAATCGGTCACCGAGGGAACCGTGCTCGAATGGCACGTGGCTGAGGGGGACACAGTTTCGGAGGGGGACACGATCGTCGAGGTCTCGACCGACAAGGTCGACGCCGAGGTCCCGGCGCCGCAGAGCGGCACGATCACCAAGATCCTCGTCGGCGAGGACGAGGACGTCAAGGTCGGCGAGGCCCTGGCCGAACTCGAGCCGGGCGACGGCGACGGCGCCGCCGCCTCGAGCGCTTCCGGCAGCGCGACCGCCGAGGAGGGCGGCTCGAGCTCCAACGGCGGCGGCAGCACGATGGTCGCCGAGACCGGCGAGGGCGATGCCGATCTCGGCGGCGGCGCCGACGCGCCGGCGGCCGAGCGCGGCGAGGTCGATGGGGATACCGGGGACGCCGAGGGCGCCGAGGTGACCGTCGAAATGCCCGAGATGGGCGAATCGGTGACCGAGGGCACGGTGCTCGAGTACCACGTCGCCGTCGGCGACGAGGTCGCCGAGGGCGACACGATCGTCGAGGTCTCGACCGACAAGGTCGACGCCGAAGTGCCCGCCCCCGCGAGCGGCACGATCACCGAGGTCCTCAAGTCCGAGGACGACGTCGTCAAGGTCGGCGAAGCACTGGCGAAGATGACGTCCGGCTCGGCCGAGGGCGCACCCGCCGGCAACGGCGCCGGCGCGACCGCCACCGAGGCGCCACCCGCCGGGACCGCCGGCGGAATCGACACGAGCGGCCGCGCGACGCCGCTCGCCCGCCGGATCGCCGCCGACAAGGGCATCGACCTCGGCTTCCCTGAAGGGCAGCGGCGAGGCCGGCAAGGTGACCAAGGAGGACGTCCTGAGCGGCGGCGGCAACGGCGCCGCTCCGGCAGCCGCCGGCGCGGCCGAAGCGAAGCGGCTCAAAGGCCCCGCCGCGGCGCTCGCCAACGCGATGAACGAGAGCCGCTCGATCCCGACGGCGACCTCCTTCCGGACGCTTCCCGTCGACACGATCTGGGCGAAGCGCAAGGCGATCAACGGGGCGCTCGCCGAGCGCGGGATGAAGGTCTCCTTCACGCACCTGATCGCCTGGGCGATCGTCGAGGGCGCGAAGCAGTGGCGCGTGATGTCACGCTCGTTCCTCGAGCAGGACGGCAAGCCGCACGTGCGTCGAGAACGAGTCCGTCAACCTCGGCATCGCCGTCGACGTCGAGCGCAAGGACGGCTCACGCTCGCTGATGGTGCCAGCCATCAAGGGCGCCGACGGCCTCGACTTCAGCGGATTCCACAGCTACTACGAGGACCTGATCCGCAAGACGCGCGAGAACTCGCTCACCGCGGACGACTTCCAGGGCACGAACATCACGCTCACCAACCCGGGCGGGATCGGCACCGTCGCGTCCGTGCCGAGGCTGATGGGTGGCCAGGGCACGATCGTCGCGACCGGCTCGATCGCCTACCCGCCCGAGTGGTCGCAGGCCTCGCCGGACCGGATCCGCGCGCTCGGCGTCTCGCGTGTGATGACGATGACCTCGACCTACGACCACCGGATCATCCAAGGCGCCGAATCGGGCAACTTCCTGAAGACGATCGACGAGCTGCTGCAGGGCGAGCACGACTTCTACGAGCGCGTCGCCGCCGACCTCGGCATCGACGCCGCGGCCGTCACCAACGCCCACCCCGAGTCCGCCTCCGCCCCGCCGCTCGGCACGGCCGCAGCCGCGGCGCCGAGAGACGCCGCTCCGGGCGCCGTCACCCCCGGGCAGATCGACGAGGCGCTGCTGCAGGGCGTGCAGGCGGCGACATCGCTGCTCAAGGCGTACCGGACCCACGGCCACCTCGCCGCCAACCTGAACCCGCTCGGCGGCGACGGCAAGGGCGATCCGGCGCTCGAGCCCGAGAACCTCAACCTGACGCCGGAGCTGATGGGCAAGATCCCGGCGTCGATCCTGCGGATCGGCGTCGACGGCGAGACGCTGCTCGACGCGCTGCCGCGTATGCGCCAGGCCTACTGCGGCCGGATCGCGTACCAGTTCGAGCACATCTCGAGCCACCAGCAGCGCATGTGGCTGCGGCGGATGATCGAGACGGGCACCCACCGCCAGCCGCTGCCCGAGGACGACAAGCGCGACCTGCTCGAGCGCCTCGTCGAGGTCTTCCAGTTCGAGCGCTTCATCCAGAAGGCCTACCTGGGCCAGAAGATGTTCTCGATCGAGGGCCTCGACATCACGGTGCCGATGATCGATTCGATCGCCACCCTCGCGAAGCGCGAGGGCGCCGAGGAGGTCGTGATCGGCATGGCCCACCGCGGCCGCCTCTCGGTCCTCGCCCACAACCTGGGCCGCTCGCTGCAGTCGATCATGGCCGAGTTCGAGGGCGCCAAGGCGCTCGACGCGGTCAAGCGCACCGACGCGCTCCGCCACGGCGGCACCGGCGACGTCAAGTACCACCACGGCGCCGAGGGGATCCTCGAGACGCGCGAGGGCGACATCAAGATGCGCATGTACCCGAACCCCTCGCACCTCGAATACGTCGACCCCGTCGTCACCGGCGGCGCCCGCGCCGCGCAGACCGGCCACTCGGGGCCGCGACTGCACCACGACGCGCACCTCGCCGTCCCGGTCCTGCTGCACGGCGACGCGGCCTTCCCGGGTCAGGGCGTCGTCGCCGAGACGCTCAACCTGCAGTCGCTGAACGGCTACTCGACCGGCGGCACGATCCACATCATCACCGACAACCAGGTGGGCTTCACGACCGACCCCTACGAGGGTCGCTCCACCCCTTACGCCGCCGACATGGCGAAGGGCTTCAACGTGCCGATCATCCACGTCAACGCCGACGACGCCGAGAACTGCATCGCCGCGATCCGACTGGCGATGGCCTACCGCAAGGAGTTCGGTCGCGACGTTGTCATCGACCTGATCGGCTACCGCCGCTACGGCCACAACGAGACGGACGAGCCCGCCTACACGCAGCCCGAGATGGCGGCGGAGATCAAGAAGCACCCGCCGGTCAGCGAGCTCTACGCCGGCGAGCTCGTCGCCGAGGGCGTGATCAGCGAGAGCGAGGTCGACGAACGGGCCGGCGGTCGCCGCGACGAGCTCAGCTCGATCCACAAGGACCTGCGCGGCAAGATCGAGCGCGGCGAGTTCGAGGATCCGACGGTGGCCGGCACCGGCACCGGCGAACTCGACCGGAGCAAGAGCCCTGACGTCGAAACGAAGGTCTCCGAGAAGCGCCTGCGGACGCTGAACGAGGAGCTGATGAAGTTCCCCGACAGCTTCACCCTGCACAAGAAGCTGCGCAAGCCGCTCCTGCGCCGGATCGAGATCCTCGACGAAGGCCCGATCGAGTACGGCCACGCCGAGAGCCTCGCCTTCGCCTCGCTGCTCACCGAGGGCACCCACATTCGCCTCACCGGCCAGGACTCCGAGCGCGGCACCTTCTCGCACCGCCACCTCGTCCTGCACGACGAGAAGACCGGCCTGCGGTACGCGCCGATCCAGAACCTGAGCGGGGCGCTGGCGCCGTTCGAGATCCACAACAGCCCGCTCTCGGAGAACGCCTGCCTCGGCTTCGAGTTCGGCTATTCGGCGGCTTCCCCGGAGAGCCTGATCCTCTGGGAGGCCCAGTTCGGCGACTTCGCCAACTCGGCCCAGGTGATCATCGACAGCTTCATCGCCTCGGCCGAGTCGAAGTGGGGTCAGCAGACGCGACTGACGATGCTGCTCCCGCACGGCTACGAGGGCTCCGGCCCAGAGCACTCGAGCGCCCGGATCGAGCGCTTCCTGCAGCTCGCCGCCGAGGGCAACATGCGGCTCGCGAACCCGACGACCGCCGGTCAGTACTTCCACCTGCTGCGCCGCCAGGCGCGGATCGCGAAGCCGCGGCCGCTCGTCGTCTTCACGCCAAAGGGCCTGCTGCGGCTCCCCGATGCAGCCTCGAAGCTCACCGACCTCACCGAGGGCCGCTTCGAGTTCGTCCTCGACGACCCGCAGATCAGCGACAAGGAGAAGGTCACGCGGCTCGTGCTCTGCTCGGGCAAGGTCTACTACGACCTCGCCAACCACGATCGCCGCGAGAGCGCAGACAACGTCGCAATCGGCCGCGTCGAATTGATCTACCCGTTCGCGAAGGCGCAGCTCCGCGAGCTGATCGCCAGCTACCCGAACCTGAGCGAGATCGTCTGGGTCCAGGAGGAGCCGAAGAACATGGGCTGCTGGTCGGTGATGTACCGACGCATGCCGGAGCTGGTCCCAGAGGACGTCGACTTCCGCTACATCGGCCGCCCCGAGCGCGCCAGCCCCTCCGAGGGCTACCCCGCGGCGCACCGCTCTGAGCAGGAGCGGATCGTTTTGACCGCACTAACGGGCTGACCTGACGGGCTGACGGCGCCGATACCGGCGTCATCAGTCGCGCCGGATAGCGCTGCTATACCGGCGCTCCCTCTTCCTTGGTCTCGACGCCCTCAGCCTCGTCAGGTTCGGACGTGAGGGGACGTGGGTAGGTTCTTCTCAAGGCCCACTTCACTCCACCGAAAGGACTTCGCATGCCCACACGAGACGGACACGCACGCTGGGAAGGATCGCTGCAGGAGGGATCGGGGACGATCGACACGGGCAGCGGTGCGGTCGACGGGCTGACCTACTCCGCTTCCTCGCGCTTCGAGGACGGCGCCGGGTCGAATCCGGAGGAACTGCTCGGCGCCTCGCACGCCGCCTGCTTCTCGATGGCGCTGACGAACATCATCCAGGGCGCCGGCCACGATCCCGCCTACGTCGATACGACGGCACAGGTGACGATCAAGCAGTCGGGCGGCGGCTTCGAGATCCCGACGATCCACCTCGTCACAGAGGCAGCGGCACCCGGCCTCGAGGACTCCGAGTTCCAGAAGCTGGCCGAAACGGCCAAACGGGAGTGCCCCCTGTCGAAGGCCTTGGCCGGCCCGGAGATCTCGATGGAGGCGACGCTCGCGGGCGTCTGAGGCTGGGGCCTCTGGGGCTTGACCTCCCACGGCGAGGCCGTGGGCGTCGAGGCCAAGGACGCACAAGGCGCGGCGTAGCGGAGCTACGTAAGCCGCGGAGGACGCCGGCATCGGCGTCCACGGCCCCGCCGGCGTGACGCCACGGCGAGCGGGACGTCGCAGACAAGGACGCAGGGAGCGCGGCGTAGCGGAGCTACGTAAGCGACTGAGGACGCCGAGCTGCGGCGTCCACGCCGCCATCAATGCGAAGGCCCCGGTTCTATTGAACAACCGGGGCCAACGCGGCACCCACGGGGAGAGGGATCGGGTACCGGGTCAGGCGAGTGCCGGTCCCTTCATGGCCGTCCGCGCGACGCCCGAACCGCAACTCGGGCAACTCCGCAAGACGGATCGGGATCGACGCTCGAAGCCACAGTCCGAGCAGTGATAGTGGCGCTCGCGCCCAACAGTGCGACGAGCTTCCCGGACGCGGGCGATAGCCCGCTCACCGATCCTCTTCGTTGTTTGTGTTGTGGAGGAAGACCTTTTCACTGCTCAGCAGTCTGGCGGCGATCGTCGCGCCGATCTCTGGACCGCGGTCGAAACCTTCCGGGGAGCGTTTGTACAGGGTGTCGGAGACCTGAACGCCGCGCGGGCGGAATACCGATCCATCGCGCACGGTCGCGATCCGGCGAAGCGTGTCCAGGCGCCATCCGTGGGTGCGAGCTCGTGGAATCAACCATCTAGCCTCCCTGTTGGTGAGCACCAAATCCGCATCGGCAGCGGGCGAGCGCGAGTTCCGGCCGCGTACGACGGGCACGCTGTTTCCCTGGGTCAAGCGCGCCTCCCTGATCGAGCTGGCGATCTTCACCGGGCTGCTGATCGTCTGGGCGATCCCGGGCCTCGACGAGGCAACCTTCCTGTTCGGGACTGCACACGGGATCGGCTTCGTCGCCCTCTGCATCCTGATCTGGATCGCGGTCCTGCGCCGCGAGGCCCCCTTCTGGCTGCTCGCCTCGGCCCTCACTCCGGTGGGGCCGGTCGGCAGTTCGATCGGCGTGGCCTGGATCGAGCGGCGAGAGGGCCAAGAGCAGGAGCAGACGGCCGCACCAGGCGTCGCAAGCGCCGCCGACGCCACCCCGGGAGCTACGAATCCGAGCTAACCACCGAGCGGGGATTGACCGATGTACCCGATCCGACGGAGTTGACTCAGAGAGGATTGTGAGGCACCATCTTTCCTACTAGAGTTCAAGCCTCGTCCCCGGTCAGTCCCGCCTCCGGGGGCGTATCGCGTCGGCATCCCTCCCTGGCTACCGACGCGCTGGTGAGAGCGCGGGCCGCGTGGACCCCCTGCCTCCCGCGGCCCCGCTCCACCTTGCTCGGACTCGGAGGGCCGTGCTCGGCGTCATCGGTCGCGCCGGATAGCTCCGCTATACCGGCGCTCCCTCTTCCTTGATCACGGCCCTCCGAGCCTCGAGCAAGGCTGCGCTTCGCACGGCCCCTGGGGGCCGTGCTCGCCTTGCCGGTTGGAATCCGGGTGGCGGCTGCTAGCGCAGGTCGCGGAGCACCCGGTGCAGGATGCCGCCGTGGTGGAAGTACTGGCGCTCGTTCGGGGTGTCGAGGCGGACCCTCGCCGTGAAGGTGATCGGCTCGCCGTCGTCGGGCTGGGCCGTCACCTCGACCTCGGTTGCGGAGTCGACGTCGAGCTCGGCGACGGAGAACGTCTCCTCCCCGGTGAGACCGAGGCTCCCTGTGTCCTCGCCGTCCGGGAACTGCAGCGGCAGGACTCCCATGCCGATCAGGTTCGAGCGGTGGATGCGCTCGAAGGAGACCGCAATCACGGCGCGCACGCCGAGCAGCAGCGTGCCCTTCGCGGCCCAGTCGCGTGACGAGCCGGAGCCGTACTCGGGGCCGGCGAGGACGACGAGCGGCGTGCCCTCGTCGGCGTACTTCATCGCCGCGTCGTAGATGAACATCTCCTCGCCGCTGGGGATGTGGCGGGTCCAGCCGCCCTCCCTGTCGACGAGCTGGTTGCGGAGGCGAACGTTGGCGAAGGTCCCGCGCATCATCACCTCGTGGTTGCCGCGGCGGGAGCCGTAGGAGTTGAAGTCGCCGGGTTCGACGCCCTGCTCCATCAGCCAACGCCCGGCCGGGCTGTCCTTCTTGATCGCACCGGCGGGGGAGATGTGGTCGGTCGTGATCGACTCGCCGAGCTTGGCGAGCACCCGGGCGCCCTCGATCGGGTCCGCCGGCTGCGGCTCGGCGTCCATCCCCTCGAAGAACGGCGGCCGGCGCACGTAGGTGGAGTCGGGCCAGTTGTAGCGGTCGCCCTCGGGCACCTTGATCGCCTGCCAGGTCTCGTCGCCGTCGAAGACGTTGGCGTAGTTCTTCTTGAACATGTCGGCCTTCACCGCGTCGGCAACGGTCTCCTTGACCTCCTGCGAGCTCGGCCACAGATCGCTGAGGAACACGTCCTCACCGTCGCCGCCCGTCCCGAGCGGCTCGGTTTCGAAGTCGAAGTCCATGCGGCCGGCGAGCGCGTAGGCGACGCAGAGCGGCGGCGAAGCCAGGTAGTTGGCCTTGACGTCCTGGTTGATCCGGCCCTCGAAGTTGCGATTGCCGGAGAGCACCGAGCAGACGACGAGGTCCTTTTCGTTGACCGCGGCTGAGATCTCCTCCGGCAGCGGACCCGAGTTGCCGATGCAGGTCGTGCAGCCGTAGCCGACGAGGTTGAAGCCGAGCCCATCGAGCGAGTAGTCGAGGCCGGACTGCTCGAGGTAGTCGGTGACGACGGTCGAGCCCGGCGCCAGCGAGGTCTTCACCCAGGGCTTGCTCTGCAGGCCGCGCTCGAGCGCATTGCGGGCGACCAGCCCGGCGCCGATCATCACCGAGGGGTTCGAGGTGTTCGTGCAGCTGGTGATCGCTGCGATCACGACGCGGCCGTGGTCGAGGTCGAAGGTCTCGCCGTCCATCGTCACCTCGACGGCATCCTCGGAGGTGCGCTCCTCGACGGCCGCGACCGACGGCGACTCCGACGGTTGGCCGGCGGGCTTGCCACCGTCGTTGGACTCGTTGTCGGGGCTGGGCGGATCGGAGGCCGGAAAGCTCTCGTCGTTGGCCTCGTCGACACCGTTGCCGAGCGCCTCGGCGGCGCCCTCGCTGAAGCCCTTCAGGGTCTCGAAGAAGGCGGCCTTCGAGTTGCTCAGCGCGATCCGGTCCTGCGGGCGCTTCGGGCCCGCGATCGCCGGCTCGACGTCGCCGAGGTCGAGCTCCAACGTGTCCGAGAAGGTCGGCTCCTCGGAGTCCGGCGTGTGGAACAGGCCCTGCTCGCGCGTGTAGGCGTCGACGAGCTCGATCACCTCGGTCGACCGGCCGGTGAACTCGAGGTAGCGGAGCGTCTCCTGGTCGGGCGGGAAGATCGCGCAGGTCGAGCCGAACTCCGGCGACATGTTGCCGAGCGTTGCCCGGTCGGCGAGCCCGAGGCTTGGCATGCCGGGACCGAAGAACTCGACGAACTTGCCGACAACGCCCTTCTCCCGCAGCATCTCGGTCACCCGGAGCACGAGGTCGGTGGCGGTCGCGCCCTCGCGGAATTCACCGTCGAGCCGGAATCCGATCACCTGCGGCAGCAGCATCGAGATCGGCTGTCCGAGCATTGCCGCCTCGGCCTCGATCCCGCCGACGCCCCAGCCGAGCACGCTGAGGCCGTTGATCATCGTCGTGTGCGAGTCGGTGCCGACGAGCGTGTCGGGGTAGGCGCTCAGGTTGCCCTCGTCCTCGGAGCCGCCGCTGTAGACGACGCGGCCGAGGTACTCGAGGTTCACCTGGTGGCAGATTCCGGTCGCCGGTGGGACGACGCTGAAGTTGTCAAAGGCGGTCTGGCCCCAGCGCAGGAACTCGTAGCGCTCCTGGTTGCGCTCGAACTCCTTCTCCGCGTTGATGGCGAAGGCGCGGGCGTTGCCGAAGGCGTCGACCTGGACCGAGTGGTCGATGACGAGGTCGACGGGGACCAGTGGGTTGATCTTCGTCGCGTCGGCGCCGAGCTCGTCCATCGCGTCGCGCATCGCGGCCAGATCGACGACGGCGGGGACGCCGGTGAAGTCCTGCATGAGCACCCGTGCCGGCTGGAACGGGATCTCCTTCGAGGGCTCGGCCTTCGCGTCCCAGGTGGCGATCGTCTCGACGTCCTCCTTCGAGACCGACTCGCCGTCCTCGAGCCGGAGCACGTTCTCGAGCAGAACCTTGAGCGAGTACGGCAGCCGGGCGACGTCGTATTGATCCTGCAGCGCGTCGAGACGATGGATCTCGTAGGAGCGGCCGCCGACCTCGAGGGTGGACTTCGATCCGTAGCTGTCCGATGGCATCGCCGCTCCTTTCACTCGACTTTCGCTTCGGCACTCACTTTATGTGGCGCGCACGGCCGGGGTCGCTAGGTCCGCTCCCCCGTGTCCTCGTCGACGTCGCTCTGCACCTCGTCGGCATCGCCGTAGGCGGTGTGCTCGGCGGGATCGGTCTCCTCAGCGGGAAAGCGGTCACCGAGCGGATTGCCGCCGGCCTCGCCTTCGGCGTGCTCGATCAGCTCCTCCTCGGCCAGCTCGAAGCCCTCCGACTCGCCCTCGCCAGACTCCTCGACGGGAACCTGCTCGCCTGCTCGCCGCTCGCGGTCATGCTCGGTCAGGAACCCGGGGTCCTCGCTGCTTTCCATTCTCAGTCCTCCTTCTGGATTTGGGTGGGGCTCGAGTCGGGATTACCCGTCGGCCGGAGAACGGAATCGCGCCGAGCGCGCTCAGCGCTTGTCCGCCTGCTTGGCGGCGAGCTGCTCGGCAACGCGCTCGCCCTTGCCGCGCTGGAAGACGGCGGCAAGACCGGGGAAAGCCGAGCCGAAGCCAGACGCGGCGCGCGCCTGCAGCGGGGCGACGACGAATTCGGCCCGGCCGGTCTCGATCGCCTTGGCGACCGCCTCGCCGACCTGCTCGGGTGAGCCCGTGCCCATCCCGGCGGGCGGCTTCATCCCCGAGTCGGCGAACATGCCGGCGTCACGGATGAAGCCGGGCAAGACGAGCGAGGCACCAACGCCGCTGCCCCGGAGGTCCTGACGGAGCGCCAAACAGAAGCCGCGCAGCCCGAACTTCGAAGCGTTGTACATCGCTGCCCGCGGCGACGGCACCTTGCCGGACAGCGAGGAGACGTAGACGAAGTGGCCGCTGCCCCGCTCGAGCATGCCCGGCAGTAGCGCCCGCGTCGCCCGCACCGGGGACTCGAGGTTGACGCGCAATACGCGCGTCACCTGCTCGGGCGTCAGCTCTTCCAGCCTGCCCGAGCCCGGCAGGCCCGCGTTGGCGACGAGGATGTCGATGTGCCCGCTCGCCTCGGCCGCCTCGACGAGCTTCTCGCCCGAGCCCTCCTCGGCGAGGTCGGCGACGATCGTGCGGTGGCCGGCGCCGGCCAACGAGGCGGCGAGCTGCTCGAGCTCCTCGCCCTTGCGCGAGCTCAGGACGACGCTCGCCCCCCGCTCCGCGAGCGCTCGCGCGATCGCGGTGCCAAGTCCGCCCGTGGCGCCGGTGACGAGCGCTCGCTTGCCCTGGATCTGCATCGGAGGGACCCTATCGCCGCGGGCGAGATCAGGTTCCGCAATTTGCATGCAGGTGCCGCAGTGCGCCGTTGTGTGAGTGTCTGCTTGCAAAAGCATTAGCAATGCGTTAGGGTGCCCCCCTGCAAACGCCGAATCCGGGGTTCTGAGGAGTCCTGGATCGGGGGACCCAATCCCTCGTCGTCGAAATACGAGCGACGAGGACGGGGCGAATCCGCGCCACTGCCGGCGCGGGAGCGCGCACCGAGAGGCCGGGTTACGACTCGAGCCACCGAAGCGCGCCAGCCCGTCAGCTAACCCCGAAGGCACCGCAACGAAACGGAAGCGAGATGATGCTCCGAAAGCGACTGCAACACTTCGACCCGATCTTGGGCCTGACGGTCCTCCTCGTCCTCGCCGCGCTCGCGGCGCTCTGCCTGACCCTCCTGACGTCGCCTGCCGGCGCATCCGGTGGCGGCATCGGTACAGGTAGCGGCACGGGCGGTCATCGCGCCAAGGCAAAGCCACACAAGGCGCGGCTGCTCAAGAGCGGCAAGGCGATCCCGCCGAAGAACGCGCCGCGGCGCGTCGTCAAGGCAATCAACGCCGCGAACAAGATCCGCAGGAAGCCCTACATCTGGGGCGGCGGCCACGGCCGCTGGAACGACAAGGGCTACGACTGCTCGGGCGCCGTCAGCTACGCGCTGCACGGCGGCCACATGCTGAAGACGCCGATGGACTCCGGCACCCTCGCCAAGGCCTGGGGCAAGCGCGGCAAGGGCCGCTGGATCACGGTCTACGCGAACGGCGGCCACGCCTACGCGGTGATCGCAGGCCTGCGCTGGGACACCTCGATGACCGGCGGCAACGGCCCACGCTGGAGCAAGCACCTGCGCTCCAACCGCGGCTTCCGCAAGAAGCACTACCGCCACCTCTAAGAGGCAGCCTCAGAAGAGGCAGCCTCCCGTCCCGGGCGTGGCTGCTCAGTCGAGCTTGTCGATTCGGTAGGCGCCGTCCTCGTAGGTAAGGCGGACGCGGTAGCTGCGCGTGCCGCCCTCGTCGGTGACGTCAGCCCGGGCCTCGGCGAAGATGCCGGCCACCCCGGTGACGTCGTAGACGCGGTCGACGTGCGCGGCCCCGGAACCGGGGCCGCTACCCGCGACACACGCCGCCACCCCGCCGTCGTAGGTCTCGTGGAGGTACCGGCTGCCGAACGCCTCGCAACGGCGCTGGGCGTCGGGCGAGCCGAGCCCGCGCTCGACGGCGGCACGCACCCGCGGCTTGGCGCCGGCCGGCAGGACCTCACCGCATTGTGCGAGTCCGAGGCGTCGGCTGATCGCGACGATGCGCACGCGCGCCTCATGCTCGGCCGCCGCGGCGCTCGCGATCGCCCTGCGCGAGCCGCCCCGCTGGTAGAGCCTGCCGGCCTCGCTGCTCGCCGTCCCTCGGGCCCGCGCCGCCGCGACGAGCCGCCGGGCAGTATGCGCCTGCGCCGCCGGTGGCTCGAGCTGGGCGAGTCCGTCTGCCAGCTTGACCCGTGCCGGCGCGAGCTCGACGAGCAGGCGGGCGCGATCGCGGAGCGTCTGCTGGCGACCCCCGTCGACGCGCCGGATCAACTCTTGGCGGGCGTCCGAGTCCCGGCAGAGAGCGTTGGCATGGGCCGCGTAGGCGGCCGGCTCTGGCGCCGCCGGCAGCTCGCGGGTGCTCGTGTCGCCTGAGCCGCCGGGCGGCGACTCCCCCTTCTCGCCGCAGCCGGCGAGCGGCCAGCCCGCGAACAGCGCCGCGGCGACGATCGCCGCGGCGCGGCCGATCACTTGAGGACGCGGATCAGCTTCTTGTTGACGAACTCGTCCATGCCGTAGGGGCCAAGCTCGCGGCCGAAGCCGGAGCGCTTGACGCCGCCGAACGGGAGCTCGGCGCCGTCGAGCAGGACACCGTTGACGAAGACCATGCCCGTGTCGAGGCTGTCCGCGACCCGCATCGCCTGCTCGGAGTCGTCACTGAAGACGTAGGAGCCGAGCCCGAACGGGGTGTCGTTGGCGACCTTGACGGCCTCCTCCTCCGAGCCGACTTTGTAGACGCTCGCCACCGGGCCGAAGAACTCTTCGCTGTAGGCGTCGTGCTCGGGCTTGATGCCGGCGAGCACGGTCGTCCCGAAGTAGTTGTCCTTGCGGCCTCCGTCGAGCACGACCTCAACCCCCTGCGCCTTCGCGCGGTCGAGCTGGTCCTGGAGGCGATCCGCCGCGGTGGCGGAGGAGAGCGGCCCCATCGCCGTGCCCTCAGCGGTCGGGTCACCGGCCTCGGCCGCCTTCATCTTCTCCGTCAGCTTCGTGAGGAAGTCGTCATAGAGATCCTCGGCGACGATGAACCGCTTTGCCGCGTTGCAGCTCTGCCCAGTGTTGTCGAGGCGCGCGTCGGCCGCAGCTTCGACGACCTCATCGAGGTTCTGCGTGGCGAGCAGGATGAACGGGTCGGAGCCACCGAGCTCGAGCACGACCTTCTTCAGGTGCTTGCCCGCGAGCGACGCGACGGCGGAGCCGGCCCGCTCCGAGCCCGTCACCGAGACGCCGCGGACGCGCGGATCGGGGATCACCGACTCGGCGATCTGGTCGTTGGTCGCGAGGATCGCCTGGAAGGCGCCGGCGGGGAAGCCCACCTCCTGCATAGATCGCGTGGATCGCCTCCGCCGACTCGGGGCACTGCGGCGCCGGCTTGAGCAGGATCGGGTTGCCGACGATCAGGTTCGGACCCGCGAAGCGGGCCACCTGGTAGTAGGGGAAGTTCCAGGGCATGATCCCGAGCAGCGGACCCATCGCGGTCCGCCGGATCACGGCCGTGCCCTCGCCGGCGAGCAGCTCGATCGGCTCGTCCTTGAGGAAGTCCTCGGCACGGTCGGCGTAGTAGCCGTAGATGTCGCCGCAGAACTCGACCTCGCCGATCGCCTGCTCCATCGGCTTGCCCATCTCGCGCACCGCGATCTCGCCGAGCTGCTCCTGGCGCTCGACGTGCAGCTCGCCGACGCGGCGGATCATCGCCGCGCGCTCCGCCACCGTCGTCGAAGACGACCAGCTCTGGTAAGCGTCCCAGGCCTGGTCGATCGCCCCGGCGAGCTCGGGGTCCGACATCTCCGCGTACTCCTTGATCTTCTCGCCCGTGGCCGGGTTGACGACTGCGTAGCTGCTCATCTGCTCTCTCCTGTGCTTCGGTGTTTTGACGGTTTGCGCACGGTTGCTCAGGCGGCAACCGGCCCGATCCCGAGCGCGTCCTCGGGGGAGACGTAGGAGGCGCCGACGGCCTCGGCGACGGCGGGATGCGTCACCTTGCCGGCCGCCACGTTGATCCCCGGACGCAGGCCCGCGATCCTTGCTGATCGCGGCGGCGACGCCGTGGTCGGCGAGCGCGAGGACGTAAGGGAGGGTCGCGTTGGTGAGCGCGAAAGTCGAGGTGATCGGCGTCGCGCCGGGCATGTTGGCGACGCAGTAGTGGGTGATCCCGTCGACCTCGAAGGTCGGCTCGGCGTGCGTCGTCGGCCGTGAAGTCTCGAAGCAGCCACCCTGGTCGATCGCAACGTCGACGAGGACCGCGTTCGGCTTCATCAGCGCGAGCTGCTCGCGGCGAATCACGTTCGGGGCCGCGGCGCCGGGCAGCAGCACCGCGCCGATCACGAGGTCGGCCTGGGGAAGCATCTCCTCGATCGCCAGCGTCGAGCTGTAGACGGTCGAGCAGCGGCCGGCGAAGGCGACGTCGAGCTCCCGCAGTCGGTCGATCGACTTCTCGTAGACGAAGACGTCGGCCTGCATGCCGATCGCGATCACGGCCGCGTTGAAGCCGACGACGCCGCCGCCGATCACCATCACGTTCGCGGCGGCGACGCCCGGGACGCCGCCGAGCAGGATGCCGCGGCCGCCGAGCGGCTTCTCGAGGAAGAAGGCCCCGGCCTGCGTCGCGATCTTGCCCGCGACCTCGCTCATCGGCGCGAGCAGCGGCAGGCGCCCGCTGCGAGTCGGTGACGGTCTCGTAGGCGATGCAGGTCGCGCCGCTCTCCTGCAGGCCCTTGGTCAGCTCGGGGTCCGGCGCGAGGTGCAGATAGGTGAACAGCGTCGTGTCGGCGCTCAGCATCTCGACCTCGACCGACTGCGGCTCCTTGACGCCGAGCACGAGCTCGGCCTCGGTGAAGACGTCGGCCGCCGTCAGGCAGGATCTTCGCTCCCTGCGCCTCGTAGTCGGCATCGCTGATCGAGCTGCCCTCCCCCGCGCCCTTCTGGATCAAGACCTCATGGCCGTGCTCGGCGAGCTCGCGGGCGCCGACGGCCGTGAGCGCGACCCGATACTCGTCCGACTTGATCTCCGTCGGCACTCCGACCTTCATGCGCGTACCTCCATATCGCTTTCCGAGTTCATCGCACGAGCTCCCGGGCCCGCAGCGCCAGCCATAGCTCTATCCGGTCCTGCGCCTGGGCGAGGTCCCGGCCGGTCAGCTCCTCGACCCGCCGGATCCGGTAACGCAGCGTATGCCGGTGGCAGTAGAGGTCGCGCGCGGCTCGCTCCCACTGCCCGTTGCGCTCGATGAACGCCTCGAGGGAGCGCAGCAGCTCGGGGCCGTAGTCGCCCTCGCCGTCCTCGATGGGGCGCAGCAGGTTGTCGGCGTAGGTGCGCAGCGCGTCGTCGTCCTGGAGCGAAAGCAGCAGGGTGAAGGCGCCGAGATCGCGGTGCGAGGCGACGTCGGGAGCGTGACCGTTGTGCGTCCGCGTCGCCTCCAGCGCGCAGCGTGCCTCGTGAAAGCTCTGCCGTAAGGCCGCGGTCGGCGCCGGCCGGCTGACCGCCGCGCGAACGATCCGGCCGTCACTCCCGAGCGCCTCGCGACCGAGCCGCGCGAGCTCGATCGGATCGCGCTCTCCCGTGGCGAAGATCGCGCAGAGCAGCGGCCGACCGGCTGCGGTGTTGACGGCCGCCAGGGCGGCGGCGCCCGCTTCGCCCAGCGACTCCGTCAGGACGTCCGCATCTTCGGCTCGGGGCTCGACTTCGTAGAGGGCGACGGAGACGGCGCCGCTGATCCCGAACGGCTCGAGCCGGCTGCGCAACTCCTGGGCGCCGAGGTTGCCGCCGAGCGCCTCGGCGAGCACGTCGCCGGCGAGGCGGCGCTCGGTGTCGCGAACGGCCCGCTCCCGCATCAGCTCGAGCGCGACGACCATCGCCGCCTGACGGGCAAGCAGGCGCTCGAGATCGCCGGCCTCGCCACGGCGCCGTGCGACGACGAGCCAGTGGCCGCGCGGGCCGTCGCCGCCGAGCGGCACCGGGAACCGCGACGGCGCGTCCGGCGAGCGGGCCGTCGTCGGGCACGAAGAGTGACTGGCGGCCGCTCGATCGAGCCCCGAGCAAGCTCGCGCATCGAGGCGACGCTGTCGGCCGAGAGCCCGCGCTCGGCCGGGTGGCGGGCGAGCTCGGCGCCGCGCTCGTCGAGCAGCAGCGCCGCGCCGCCGACGCTCTCCGCGACACCGCGCATCACCTCCGAGAGGCCGCGCTCGGCGAGCACCAGCCGCTCGAGCTTTGCGTGCACCTCGATGCCGCGCTCGAGCACGTCGAACTGTTCGTTGACGAGCTTCGTGAAGGCGCGCTCCGTGAGCGCGATGAACGGCACCTCGTACGGCACCTCGAAAAGACCCAGTCCGCGCGACTCGGCCTCGTCGCGCAGCGCCTCCGGCAGGCCGTCGTGGTCGAAGCCCGTACCGAGCCCGATGCCCGCGGCGCCCCGATCGGCGAGTAGCTTGACGAAGCGCCGCTGGCGCGTCGCGCCGGAGAGGTTGATCCCGGTCGTGAGCAGCAGCTCGCCGCCCGACAGGAAGGGAGTCGGATCCTCGAGCTCGGAGATGTGGACCCAGCGGATCGGGCGCGGATCCGGCCCGAGGTCGAAGGCCGGCTGCAGCCCGAGGTCGTCGAGCAGGCCTTGCAGGGTCAGCATCGTCTGGCGGCTCCGGGCCCCCGGAGCGTCAGCTCCGGGACTCGACCTTCTCGTTGGCCTCCTCGAGGACCGAGCGCAGCACGCTCGTGATCTGCTCGAACTGCTCGGTGTCGCAGACCAGCGGCGGCGCCAGCTGGATCACGGGGTCGCCGCGGTCGTCGGCGCGGCAGATCAGGCCGCGGCTGTAGAGCTCGCCGGAGAGGAAGCCGCGCAGCAGCCACTCCGCCTCGGAGTCGTCGAAAGGCTCCTTGGTCTCGCGGTCCTTGACGAGCTCGATCGCGTGGAAGAACCCGGCGCCGCGAACGTCGCCGACGATCGGGATCTCGCGCAGCTCCTCGAGCATGCCGCGGAACTCGCCCTCCTTCGCCGCGCACGTGGCCGCACAGGTCCTCCTCCTCGTAGACCTCGAGGTTGCGGAGGGCGACGGCGGCGGCGACCGGGTGACCGCCGAAGGTCGAGCCGTGAGCGAACGAGGCCTTGCCGGATGCGAACGGTTCGAAGACCTCCTCGGAGGTGATCATCGCGCCCATCGGGATCACGGCGCCGGTCAGCGCCTTCGCCGTCGTGATGATGTCCGGCTGAAAGCCGTAGCGCTCGCAGCCGAAGTAGTAACCGAGCCGGCCCCAGGAGCAGATCACCTCGTCGCTGACGAGCAGGATTCCGTAGGTGTCGCAGATCTCGCGAACGCGCTGGAAGTAGCCCTCCTGCGGCGGAATGCAGCCGCCGGCGTTCTGCAGCGGCTCGAGAATCACAGCGGCGACCGTGTCCGGGCCCTCGAACTCGATCCGCTCGGCGAGCCTGTCCGCGGCCCAGAGCGGGTCGCGCCCCTCCGGCCAGTGGTAGGAGTTCGTGTTCGGCACGTGGTTGCCGCCGGGCATCGTCGGCTCGAACGGGACCTTGAGGTCGGTCAGACCCGGTCGCCGTCAGGGCGCCCATCGTCGTCCCGTGGTAGGCGACCTCGCGGGTGATGATCTTCGTCCGCTGACCGCGGCCGTGGGCGCGGTGCCAGTTGCGGGCGACCTTGATCGCCGACTCGACGGCCTCCGAGCCGGAGTTGACGAAGAAGACCCGGTTGAGATCGCCGGGGGCGAGCTCGGCGACCTTCTCGGCGAGCTCGATCGAGCGCGGATGCGCGTAGCTCCAGTTCGTATAGAAGTCGAGCTCGCGGATCTGGGCGGCCGCCGCCTCGCCGTAGTCGGCGCGGCCGTGGCCGGCGTTGCAACAGAAGAGCGCGCTCAGTCCGTCCAGGTAGCGATTGCCGTGCTCGTCGAAGACGTAGGCGCCCTCGCCACGGCTGACGATGGGGATCTCGTGCTCGTGGTCGTAGCCCCCCATGCGGGAGAAGTGCATCCAAAGGTGGCGGCGCGCCTTCTCCTGCAGCGGGCTCTGCGGGCCGGTGCTGAGCGGGTGTGGCGCGTCCTCGGACTTGAAGCTGACTGCCATCTGGACACTCTCCTCCTAAACCTCTGACTCGACGGTTTGCACAACGGTAGAGAGCCCCTGTACCTTCCACAACCGGAGATTCGTTCAAGCCGGCGATATCCACTTGTACCAGATGTATAAACGAGGCGCCTGACTTTGGGGCATCCGGGGATTGCAATGTCCTCCCAATCGGACATAGTTCGGCTCAGTCGGGTGCCAAGGCGTCCGACCTTGCAAAGGTGAGCGAGACGACTTCCACACCCGCGACGGCCGAGGGGCAGCCAGCCCCGAACGGAACGCCGAGCGTCTCCCTCCGGTCCGTCGTCAAGCGGTTCGGGGACTTCACCGCCGTCAACGACATCGACCTCGACATCGCCGCAGGGCGAGTTCTTCACGATGCTCGGCCCGAGCGGCTGCGGCAAGACGACGACCCTGCGGATGATCGCCGGCTTCGAGCAGCCGACCGAGGGTGCGATCCAGATTGACGGGAGCGACGTCGCCGGGCTCCCCGCGCACAAGCGCCCGACCAACACCGTCTTCCAGAGCTACGCCCTGTTCCCCCATCTCAGCGTCCGCGACAACGTCGCCTACGGGCTCAAGCGCAAGGGCGTCGACAAGGCTGAGATCGCGCGACGGGTCGACGCGGAGCTCGAGCGGGTCGGCCTCGGGGGCGAGGGGAACCGCAAGCCCAATCAGCTCTCCGGCGGCCAGCAGCAGCGAGTGGCGCTCGCCCGCGCAATCGTCAACCTGCCGAAGGTCCTCCTGCTCGACGAGCCGCTCGGCGCACTCGACCTGAAGCTCCGCAAGGGGCTGCAGATCGAGCTCAAGCGGATCCAGCAGGATGTCGGCATCACGTTCGTCTACGTCACCCACGATCAGGAGGAGGCGTTGACGATGTCCGACCGGATCGCGGTCATGAACGCCGGCGTGATCGAGCAGGTCGCCGAGCCTGAAGAGGTCTACGAGCGCCCCTCCACCACCTTCGTCGCCGGCTTCATCGGCGTCTCCAACCTGATGCCCGGAGTCGTGGAGAGCACGCAGAACGGTGATCGCGACCGTCGCGCTCGAGGCCGGTGGTACCGCTGCCTCCGGCGCGAACGGGCTCGGCACCGGCGACAGCTGCTTTGCCGTCGTGCGGCCCGAGAAGCTGCTCGTGCACAGGCGCGAGGATCGCACGCCCGAGGGCCACGCGACGGTCGACGGCACGGTCGAGAGCTCCGTCTATCTGGGTACGGCCACGCAGATCGTGGTCCGGCTCGGCGACGACGTGCCGATGACGGTGCTCGTCCCGAACGCGGACGAGGCCGAGCGTCAACGCCTCCCTGGAGGGGGCGCCGAGGTGCGCTTGAGCTGGGCGCCCGAACACGTGCACCTCGTGCGCGAGTCCCGGGCTGCGGCGACTGATGTGGAGCAAACAGCGGCCGTCGGCTGACGGCCGAGAGAGAGGAGCGCGATCAAGTGATCGACGAGAAGAGAAGGGCTGCGCGGCTGATCCCGGTTGGGATCGCCGTTCTGTTCGCAGCGCTGGTCCTGGCGGCCTGCGGAGGCGGCAGCGGCATCGGTAGCGGCGCGAGCGACGCGAACGTGACCACCGCGAAGGCCGAGGGACAGGCGAGCGGCACGCTCGACATCTCGAACTGGCCCTTCTACATCGACAAGAAGACCGTGCCCGACTTCGAGAAGGCCACCGGGATCAAGGTCAACTACACCGAGGACGTCAACGACAACGCGGAGTTCTTCGGCAAGGTGCAGCCGCTCCTCAACCAGGGCCAGTCGGGTGGCCGCGACATCATGGTCGTCACCGACTGGATGGCCAAGAAGATGTACGACCTCGGCTACCTGCAGAACCTCGACCAGAAGGCCATAGCGCCGGCGAAGGCGAACCTGCGAGCGGACCTCGCCCATCCCGCGATCGATCCGAATCGCGACTTCTCATTGCCCTGGCAGACCGGCATGACCGGCCTCGTCGTCAATACGGCGGAGGCGCCGAACGTGAAGTCGATCAACGACCTCTTCGACCCGCAGTACAAGGGCAAGGTCGAGATGCTGACCGAGATGCGCGACACCGTCCCGCTCGTCATGAAGGCCGATGGCATCGACCCCGCTAACGCGACAAAGCAGGACTGGCTCGACGCGATCGACAAGATCCGCCAGGCCTCGCAGTCCGGTCAGATCCGCAAGTTCACCGGCAACGACTACACCAAGGACCTTGCCAGCGGCGACGCCGTCGCCGTGATCGGCTGGTCCGGCGACGCCGTGCAGCTGCAGGCCGACAACCCGGACATCCAGTTCGTGATGCCGGAGCAGGGCTGCATGCTGTGGTCGGACAACATGGTGATCCCGGTCGGGGCCCCGAACCCGACGGCCGCCTACGCGTGGATGAACTACGTGTACAAGCCCGAGAACCAGGCGCAGATCGCGAACTACAACTACTACGTGACCCCGGTCGACGGTGTCCAGCCGATCCTCCAGAAGGAGGGGTCGGGCGCCGCCAAGAGCGACCTGGTCTTCCCGAGCAGTGACTTCACGAAGAACTGCTCGACCCAGGTCGACCCGCCCGGCTCGGCGCAGGACGTGTCCGACGTCGAGAAGGAGTTCCAGTCGGTAGTCACCGGCTGAGGACCGGGCCCGCCGAGGAGCTGTAGGGCAGCGTGCGGTACCGAGCTCGATGACTGAGGAAGGCTCGAGCTCGGTCCGCCGCCGCCTGGTTCCCTACGGACTCCTGGGCCCCGGGGTCCTCTGGCTGATCATCTTCTTCCTCGTCCCCATGTTCTTCATGGGGATCGTTGCGCTCCGGTCCGGCACGCTCGAGACCGGCTTCACGTTCACCTGGCAGTTCTCGAACTTCAGCGACGCGATCTCGCGCTACGACCAGCAGTTCGTGCGCTCGTTCGTCTACGCGGGCACGGCGACGCTGATCGCGCTCTGCATCGGCTACCCGCTCGCCTACGCGATCGCCTTCCGCGGCGGTCGCTGGAAGAACGTCCTGCTGTTCGCAGTCGTCGCCCCGTTCTTCACCACCTACCTGATCAGGACGATCGCCTGGACGACGATCCTCAGCGACGACAGCTTCGTCGTCAACACGCTGAAGACGTTGGGGATCCTCGGCGAGAACGGGCGGCTGCTCGCGACGCCGGCGGCCGTCATCGCCGGCATCACGTACAACTTCCTGCCCTTCATGGTGCTGCCGATCTACGCCAGCCTGGAGCGGATCGACACGCGTCTGATCGAGGCCGCGAAGGACCTCTACTCGTCCGCCTCGCAGGCCTTCTGGCGCGTCACCTTCCCGATCTCCGCACCGGGGATCGTGGCCGGCGTATTGCTCACCTTCATCCCGGCGGCGGGCGACTACGTCAACGTCCTGTTCCTCGGCTCTTCCAACCAGTCGATGGTCGGCAACGCGATCCAGTCGCTGTACCTGAACCTCCGCGACTACCCGACGGCTGCAGCGCTCTCGTTCCTGCTGATGATCGTGATCCTCGTGGTCGTCATGATCTACATCAAGTTCGCCGGATCCGAGGCGCTGATGGGCGATGAGGAGGAGGTCCGATGAGCGGGCCGATCGGCTGGCTGCGCCGCAACGCGATCTCGATCTTCGGCGCGCTCGCGATCCTCTACCTGCTGCTGCCGATCGCGGTGATCGCGGTCTTCTCCTTCAACGACCCGGCGGGCAAGTTCAACTACACGTGGCAGGGCTTCACGACCTACTACTGGACGCACGCCTTCAACATCCCCGAGCTCAACGACGCGCTGCTCACCAGCCTGCGGCTCGCGGCGCTCGCGACGATCATCTCGACGATCCTCGGCACGATGATCGCGCTGGCGCTGGTCCGGCACAAGTTCGTCGGCCGCCGCGCCGCGAACCTGCTGATCGTCGTGCCGATGGCGACGCCTGAGGTGGTGCTCGGAGCGGCGCTGCTCTCGATGTTCGTCACCTACGGCGTCGGGCTCGGCTTCGGGACCCTGCTGATCGCCCACGTGATGTTCTCGATCAGCTTCGTCGTGATCGTCGTGCGCTCGCGCCTGATCGGCTTCGATCGACGGCTCGAGGAGGCGGCGCGCGACCTCGGCGCGGCCTCGTGGACGACGTTCAGGACCGTGACGCTCCCCTTGATCGCGCCGGGGATTCTCGGCGCCGGCCTGCTCGCGTTCGCGCTCTCGATCGACGACTTCGTGATCTCCAACTTCAACTCGGGTCAGACCGTCACCTTCCCGCTGTTCATCTTCGGCGCCGCCCAGCGCGGCATCCCGGTCAACATCTACACGCTCGCGACGATGCTCTTCGCCGTCACCGTGCTGGCGATGGTCTTCGTCACCTGGCAGCAGAAGCGTGCCGAGGCGCTGGCCTCGATCCGCAAGGACGACGAGATCACCGAATTCACCCCGGTCGGCACCGCCCTCGGCGGCTGACCGGTCCGCCCCACGGCGGTCGTATACGTTCCGCCCATGCTCAAGGGCTTCAAGGAATTCATCATGCGCGGCAACGTCGTCGACCTTGCCGTTGCCGTGGTCATCGGCGCCGCCTTCACGGCCGTCGTCAATTCGATGGTCGCTGACCTGCTGACGCCGATCGTCGCCGCGATCTTCGGCGAGCCGGACTTTTCCGCGCTCAGCTTCACGATCAACGGCAGCACCTTCAACTACGGCAACTTTCTCAATGCCGTGTTCGCCTTCCTGACCGTCGCCGCGACGATCTACTTCTTCGTCGTCGTACCGATCAACAAGCTCAAGCGGCCGGCCGAGGCCACGACGCGCAAGTGCCCCGAGTGCACGAGCGAGATCCCGCTCGCCGCGCGCCGCTGCCCGTTGTGCACGGCGCAGATCCCGAGCGCCGGGGCGCCGGCCTGATGGGCCGCGAGGGGCCGGCCGACACCCGGCTGTGGATCGGTGGCGAGTCGATCGCCGGCAGCGGCCCGGTTCTTGACGTCGAGAACCCCTTCACCGAAGCGACGTTGGCGACGGTCGGCTCCGCCTCCGCCGAGCAGCTCGATGCGGCGGTGACGGCCGCGGCTGCGGCCTGGCCCGCCTGGGCGTCGACACCGGCCGGCGAGCGCTGCGAGCTGCTGCACGAGGTGGCGCGCCGGCTCCGCGATCGCCAGGACGGGCTCGCGGCGCTGATGACGAGCGAGGGCGGCAAGCCCTTCGTCGAGAACCGCGACGAGATCGACTGGTGCGCGGCGGCCTTCGACTACTACGCGGAGATCGGCCGCGATTCGGCCGGCCGCGTGATCCCACCGATCGAGTCGAGCCAGCTGGCGCTCGTCGTCAAGGACCCGCTCGGCGTCGTCGGCTGCATCGTGCCCTGGAACTACCCGCTGCTGTTGTTGGTCTGGAAGCTCGCCCCAGCGCTTGCCGCCGGCAACACGATCGTCGCCAAGCCGTCGGAGCTGACGCCGCTCTCGACGCTCGCGCTCGGGCCGCTCTTCGACCACCTGCCCGCCGGCGTCATCAACCTGCTCGCCGGAGCCGGCGAGACCGGCGCGGCGATCTGCGCCGACGAACGCATCGAGTGCATCGCTTTCACCGGCTCCGTTGCGACCGGCCGGCGCGTCGGCGTCGCCTGCGCCGAGCGCAACGCCCGCGTCAACCTAGAGATGGGCGGCAAGGACCCGTTCATCGTCTGCGCTGACATCGACTCCGCCGAGCAGATCGAGATCGCCGCCCGCGGCGGCGCCTGGGCCGCCTATCTGAACGCGGGCCAGGTCTGCACCTCGGCGGAGCGCTTCTACGTCGATCGAGGCGATCTACGACGACTACGTCAACGCCTTCGCCGAGCACACGAAGGGCCTCGTCCTCGGCGACCCGATGGAGCCGGCGACCGATCTCGGCCCGATGGTCTCAGCGCCGCAGCGCGACAAGGTCGTCGCCCAGGTCGAGGCCGCGGTGGCGTCGGGCGCCGAGCTGCTCACCGGCGGCGACACCGGCGGGCAGCCGCATGGCCACTTCTACGCCCCGGTGGTGATCACCGGTGCGCCCGCGGAGACCGACCTGCTGCGCGAGGAGACCTTCGGCCCGGTCGCGCCGATCGTCCCGGTGAAGAGCCTCGATCAGGCGATCGAGCTCGCCAACGGCACCCGCTTCGGACTCGGCGCCAACGTCTACACGCGCGATCTGAAGACCACCGTGCGCTGCATGCGCGAGCTCCGCGCCGGCACCATCTGGATCAACGATCCACTGACCGACAACGACGCCGGGCCGTTCGGCGGTTTCAAGCAGTCCGGGCTCGGCCGCGAGCTCGGCCGCGAGGGCCTCGAGGCCTTCCAGGAGACCAAGCACGTGCACATCGAGACGGAGATCGCCCGCAAGGACTGGTGGTATCCGTACTCGGAATACAACGCATAGCGCTCATCCTCGGCTGGCGTCGCCGGCGTGGGTCCTCGGCCCGCGGGTCCCGCCGATAGGCTGCGGGCCGGGTGAGCGAACATGCGCATAGGGGACCGCGGGAGCGGCTCGAGCTGTGGTCGGCGCTGCTCCTCGCAGCGGCGACGGTGGCGACCGCCTATAGCGCCTATGAGGCAAGCCGCTGGAGCGGCCAGCAGTCGATCGACTTCACCTCCGCCGGCGCCACGCGGACGGAGTCCGGCAAGGCGCGCTCCGACGCCGACGCGCTGCTGACGATCGACGCCAACCTCTTCGGCCAGTGGGCGCAGGCCTACGCGAAGCACGACAAGACCGGCGAGAAGGTCGCCGAGCACTTCTTCCGCGACGAGTTCCGCCCCGCGTTCAAGGAATGGGTCGCGTCGAAGCCGCTGAAGAACCCGGACGCTGCCGAGAACCCCTTCCAGCTCCCCTCCTACAAGCCCGAGCGCCTGACCGAGTCCAACCAGCTGGCCGACGAGGCGACGGCGAAGTTCGACGACGGCCGCGATGCCAACCAGACGTCCGACAACTACGTGCTGGCGACGATCTTCTTCGCGGCGGTGCTCTTCTTCGCCGGCATCGCGACGAAGTTCCGCTCCGACCGCCTCGTCATGGCCGCGCTCGCCTTCGGCACGATCGTCTTCCTCGGCGGCCTCGGGCGCCTGGTGACGCTGCCCTTCCTCTGACCCAGGGGCCCCTCCCGCTGCGCCCTACAGCAGCTTGCCCAGCCGCCTGATCTGGAACGCGCGGACGATGTCGGTTACGCCAGCCATCAGGGCCCAGATTCCGGCGAAGACGAGCAGCGTGTAGGCCTTGTCGATGAAGAACTGGCCGCCGGTCCAGAAGGCGAGGATGATCATCAGGATCGCGGCGATCAGGCCGACCCACCAGAGCTCGTTCTCCTCCCGCCACAGGAACGCCTGGATCAGCCAGGAGATGCCGACGATCAGGAAGAGGAACCCGAGGATGTCGGCGATCGCGGCAAACGTGTTCTCCGGGCTGATGAAGGCGAGTATCGCGGCGGCGATGAAGAGCACGCCGAAGACCGCGTAGATCCAGCCGTGGCGCTCGACGAGCGTCGCCGCGATGAAGCTCTGCATGCCGGTGATCAGGAACATGATCCCGACGAGCACGCCGACGGTCGTCACCGAGGCCTGGTCGAACTGCAGGATCGTGATCGCGATCAACGTCCAGACGACGCCGAAGACCAGCCACAGCCACCAGAAGCGGGCAATGCCCTCGACTGCCCCGGCGATCTGCGCGTCGGGGCTGCGGCCCCCGGAAACTTCCATCTCGACACCTCCCGTTGCGAGTGACCCGACGGCTCGATCCTACGCCCCGCACAGGCAGTTCGGGCTCAGCGCACTCCGCCGTCTACGCCGGCTTCTCGAAGGTGAGGCGGTAGTGCTCGAGCAGCTCGCGCTCGAAGCACTCAGTGTTGGAGCTCACCCCCGAGGTGAAGGCCAGGCGGAACTCCTTGCTGGTCAGGTACTTCGGCACCAACCGCGCCTTGAGCAGTGTCTTGCGCAGGCTCGGCTCGGCGAAGCGCGCCCGCCAGCGCGAGATCGTCTCGATGTAGTCGAGGCGGCCGCTGACCCGCTCGACGAGGCGGAAGGACGGCGCCGCCGCACGCTCGATCTGCTCGTGGCCGAAGGGCAGGAACGAGCCGGGGAACTGGTGCGACATCAGCGCCAGCATGTACTCGTCGGAGTCGGGATCGGCGTCGAGGCTGGCCCGCGTCGGGTCGCCGGCGTTGGGGCCGAAGACCATCGTCTGCAGGAAGAAGCGCCCGCCCGGTGGCAGCAGCTCGGCGACGTTCTCGAAGAGCCCGCGGTAGATGTCCTCCTGGCGGCCCTGCTCGTGGTCTTCGGGCGAGCAGAAGTGCTCGAAGGCGCCGAGGCTGGCGACGGCGTCGAAGGGCCCGTAGGTCTCGCGGTCGACGTCGAGCGCGTTCTGCATGTGGACGTTGAGCCCGTGGCGCCGGCAGGATTCGTACTGGCCGCGCGAGAGCGTCACCCCGACCCCCTCGGCGCCGCGCTCGCGGACGAAGTTGAGCAGTGGGCCCCAGCCACACCCGAGATCGAGCACCCGCCGGCCCTG
Source organism: uncultured Solirubrobacterales bacterium (assembly GCA_963850625.1). Lineage (GTDB taxonomy): Bacteria > Actinomycetota > Thermoleophilia > Solirubrobacterales > 70-9 > CAXMST01. The sequence goes on along the minus strand of CAWKLZ010000005.1, from coordinate 792,936 downwards.
TTCGATGCCGATCTGCTCGGCGATGTAGGAGTGCTTGCGAGCCTGCGCCTGCTCGAGCGTCAGCGAGAAGTCGCCGTCGAACTTGGCGCCGCTGAAGTCCGCCAGCTCGCCGAGGCTGAGCCGGAAGATCCGGTCGATCAGCGAGTAGGTGAAGTCGAGGTCAGCTGCCGTCGCCATCGCGAAGTGACTCAGCGGCCGACGTGGATGCCGACGCGCTCGGGGATGCCGGAGACGACGCGGGTCAAGGGGCCGGGCCGGCGCCCCTCCTCCTCGAGCCGCTCCTTGCGCAGGATCGCGTTGCGGATCATCGCCCCGCCGATGTAGCGGAAGGGCTCGGGCGGAACGCGCGTCGACGGCGGGTCGACGAGCGCCATCTCGGCGTAGCGATCGCCCTGCTCGGTGGCCAGCGAAGCGAGCGAGCGGCCGACCAGCTGCGAGGGACCGACGCCGTTGCCGGTGTAGCCGAAGCCGGCGAAGGCGTGGTCGCCGAGCGAGCGGATGATCGGCAGGTGCGTCGGTGAGACGTCGATCGGGCCGCCCCAGGCGTGCTCGATCCGCCGCCCCTCGAGCCCCGGGAAGAAGCTGCGCATGTGAGCCTGCACCTGGTCGGCAAGCGCTGGGTCGACCTCGGCGTGGCCGCCCCAGACGCGGGCGCCGCGGACGATGCGGCCACCACCCCAGCCGAAGGCGATGCGGCCGTCCGCGGTCGTACGGAAGTAGTGGACCATCGCCCGCGAGTCGGTGATGCACTCGCCCCCGGTCCAGCCGATCTCCTCGATCAGGTCGGGCACCGGCTCGGTCACCACCATGTGCGAGGACGTAGCAGTCAGCGCCCGGTGCAGGCGGGGCAGGCCGAGCAGCGAGCCGCCCATCGCGTAGACGGCGTTCTTGGCGCGGACCGACCCGGAAGGGGTGAGCAACCCCGACTCCCCCTCGCCCGCCTTACGGCGGACGATCGGCGTGTGCTCGTAGATGTCGACGCCGATCTCGAGCAGCTTCGCGCGCAGCCCGCGCGCGAGCCGGGCCGGGTCGACGGTGGCGCCGGTCGGGTACAGCGCCGCGGCGCGGAAGCGCGGCGAGGAACAGCGCCGCTGCACCTCCTCGGGGCTGAGCTCCCGCCCGGCCTCGGGCACGCCGAGCCGCCGCATCTCGGCCAGCACCGGCTCCCAGGTGCCGTCCTGCGCCTCACAGGTCGAGACCTGCATGTAGCCGCCCCTGCGGTAGCGGGCGTCAACGTCGTTCGCCTCGCACCACTCGCCGATGTAGTGCACCGACTCATCGGCCGAGCCGGGCGACCTCGAGGCCGGCCTCGTCGCCGAACCGTGAGGCGAGCGTCGCCAGGCTGAACCACAGCGAGTTGCAGAAGCCGCCGTTGCGGCCGCTCGGCCCGTGGCCGCACTCGTAGGCCTCGAGCAGGACGACGTCCGCGTCAGGGTCGATCTGCTTCAGCCACCAGGCCGTCCACATGCCCGTGTAGCCGCCGCCGACGATCGCGTACTCGCATGAGCGCTCGCCCTCGAGCGAGGCACGTGGCGCGATCTCACCGGCCGACGCAAGCCAGTGACCGTGGGCGTCGTGGCGCATAGGGGCGTCAGTATTGCGCGCCGGCGGGACCAGCCCCCCGGAGCCCGCGCTAGGGCGCGACGGCTTCGGCAGCCCGCTGCGAGTAACGCTCGATCAGCGTGCCCTGAACGTCGATCCGGGCATCGGGATCCTCGGGCAAGGGCCGCGGCTTCCACTCACCGCCGGCACCCAGCTCCCAGGCGCCGCACCTCGTCGGCGAGGCTCGAGATCGACGACCTCGAGCAGCTCCGTGCGGATCGAGGCGTCCTCGACTGGGATCACGAGCTCGACGCGGTTGTAGAGGTTGCGCTGCATCAGGTCGGCCGAGCCGATGTAGACGGCGGGCTCCTCGTCGGGCCGGAAGAACGCGTAGACGCGGGAGTGCTCGAGGAAGCGGCCGAGCACCGAGACGACCGTGATGTTGTCGGAGATTCCGGGCACACCCGGGCGCAACGCGCAGATCCCGCGCACGTTGAGCTCGATCCGGACGCCCGCCTGCGAGGCCCGGTACAGCGCCCGGATCATCGGCGGGTCGAGCAGCGAGTTCATCTTCATCCGGATCCGCGCCGGGTTCTCCGGGGAGTGCGACTCGATCGTCCGCTCGATCTCGTCGAGCATGCCCTCGGCGAGGTTGTGCGGCGCGATCAGCGCCTTGCGGTAGTTCTGCGGCCGCGCGTAGCCGGTCAGGTAGTTGAACATCTCGGCGATGTCGGCGCAGATGTCGGGGTCGGTCGTGAAGATCCCGAAGTCGGTGTACAGGCGCGCGGTCTTCGCGTTGTAGTTGCCCGTCCCGATGTGCGCGTAGTGGCGGACGCCGGCCCCTTCGCGGCGGGCGACGAGCGCGCACTTGGCGTGCGTCTTCAGCGCCGGGATGCCGTAGACGACGTGCACGCCCGACTGCTCGAGGCGCTTGGCCCAGACGATGTTCGCCTGCTCGTCGAAGCGCGCCTTGAGCTCCACCATGCAGACCGCCTGCTTGCCGCGCTCGGCGGCGTCGATCAGCGAGCGGACGAGCGGCGAGTCGACGCTGGTCCGGTACACGGTCTGCTTGATCGCAACCACGTCGGGGTCGTTCGTCGCCTGCTTGACGAAGGCCTCGACCGAGGTCGCGAACGCGTCGTAGGGATGGTGGACGACGATGTCGCCCTCGCGCATCGCCGCGAGGATGTCGGCGGGCTCGCCGTCCTCACCCTGCAGCGCCGGCTGGGTGACGCCGGTGAAGGGCTTGTCGCGGAGCTCCTCGAAGCCGGGAACGCCGACGACGTCCCAGAGGTCGTCGAGGCCGAGCATGCCCTCGAACTCGTAGACCTGCTCGGCGTCGATGCGCAGGGCGGAGACGAAGCGCTCGCGCAGACGGGGATCGAGCCCGCCCGAGAGCTCGAGGCGGATCACCTCGCCAAAGCGGCGGCGGCGGATCTCCTCCTCGACGGCGCGGCGCACGTCATCGGCCTCGTCGGAGACGTCGTAGTCGGTGTCGCGGGTGACGCGGAAGAGCGCGTGGCCGACGATCTCCATGCCCGGGAAGAGGGCCTCCGAGGTTGCGGGCGATGACCTCCTCCATGGCGACGAAGCTGATCCCGTCCGGCAGCGGGACGAAGCGCCGCAAGCAGCTCCTTCGGGACCTTGACGCGGGCGAGGATGTCGCCCGTCCTGCTCGGGGTCGCGAAGGACGACGAGCAGGCTCAGCGAGAGGTTCGAGATGTAGGGAAAGGGCCGGCCCATCCCGAGCACCAGCGGCGTCAGCGCCGGAAACACCTGGCTGCCGAAGAGTGCGTCGAGCTCGCGCCGGTCGTCGGGCGAGGTCTCCTCGTAGGAGATGATCCGGATCCCGTGCTCGGCCATCGCCGGACGGAGCTCGCGCTCGAGGCAGTCCTCGAGCCGGATGCGCTGGCCGACGACCTTCTCGCGGACCGCGGCGATCTGCTCGGCGGCGCTCATCCCGTCGGCGCCACGCCCCTCGATCCCCGCATCGACCTTCTCGTGCAGGCCGGCGACCCGGACCATGAAGAACTCGTCCAGGTTCGACTCCCAGATCGCGCAGAACTTGAGCCGCTCGAGCAGCGGCAGCGTCGTCGTTCTCGACCAGCTGCAGGACGCGGTCGTTGAAGTCCATCCAGGAGACCTGCCGGTTGAAGTACAGCGACGGGTCCTCGAGATGCAGGTCCGGTGCCTCGATCGAGGCGGCGTCGACCGGGCTGCCGCCGACGGTCGCAGGGGCGCCAGCGGGCGGCACGGCATCGCCCTGCGGCCTGGCCGGGAGTTGATCCGGGCGCTCGACCGGGGCCTCGCTGCCGCCGGCGACTCCCAGATCAGGCTCTCCAATCTCCACGACGGTCGATGTTAGAGCGCCGATCGCCGCGGACATGTTCCGCGCCTGTGACCGGGCGAGCGCTGCCAGCGCCCGGCCGCGAGGCCCGCGCTGCGGTCCCGGCGCCGCTCAGGCGGCGCGGATCAGCGGCGTCGGCTCGATCGGGGCAGGCGCCGGCGCCGGCGCGACGCGGACGCGGCCGAGCACCTCGTCGTAGCCGGCAGGCGAGCTGCTCGAGCGCCGCGGCCCAGCTGCGCTCGCGGGCCGCGGCGAGGCCGCCGACCGTAAGGCGGCGGCGCAGCAGCGGCGAGGAGGCGAGCGCGACGAGCGCCTCGGCGAGCGCCGCCGGCTGCGCCGGGCGCAGCAGGCCGCCCTTGCCGTCCTCGATCAGATCGCGCGGGCCGCCCGCGTCGACCGCGATCACCGGCAGGCCGCTGGCCTGCGCCTCGACGACCACCTGGCCGTAGGTGTCGGTCTCGGAGGCGAAGAGGAACATGTCGGCGCTGGCGTAGGCGCGGGGCAGGTCGGTGCCGGCCAGCCAGCCGAGGAACGTCGCCGCGTCGCCGAGGCGCCCGGCGAGCCACTCCTGCTCGGGGCCACCGCCGGCGAGCAACAGGTGCAGCCGTGGATCCTGCTCGCGCGCCGCCAGGAACGAGTCAGCGAGCAGCTCGACCCCCTTCTCGCGGCTCAGGCGGCCGGCGTAGAGCACCTTGACCTCACCCGGGTAGGCGGCCGCGTCGCGCAGGTCCGGGTCGAAGCGGCTCGTATCGACGCCGCGGACCCAGCGCCCGATCCGCTCCGGCGGCACGCCGAGCGCGGCGAGCGCCTCGTCTGCGGAGGCGCTCGGCGAGAGCACGCGCCGCGCCTGGCCAGTAGAGCAGGCTCATCGCGGCCGCGGTGAAGCTCGCGATCCGCTCGTCGCCGGAGCGCAGTTGCGCGTAGGCGACGAGGTCGGTGTGATGGCTGGCGAGGACCGGGATCTCGGCGATCCGCGCGAGCAGCGTCGCCGCGGCGCCCGCCGGCCCGGGCGAGGCGACGTGGATCAGTTCGTAGCGGCCGTCGGCGAGGGTCTCGACGAGGGCCGGCAGGCTCGGCACGCCGACCTTCATCCCCTCGTAGTAGGGAACCTCGACCTCGGCGACGGCCGGCAGCCGCCGGTCGACGCCGCGGTCGGTGCCGACGACCTCGACCTCGTAGCCGGGGACGCCGAGCTCGCGGATCCGCTCGATCGTGTGCGAGACGCCGTGCATCGAGTCGATCGAGTCGACGACGAGGGCGACGCGGCCGGACGTGGAGCGTCCGCGCTCGGCCAGCTTCAGCTTCTCGCCGGCGAGGAAGGTCATCGCCGGCGCGTAGGGGACGACCGGCACGAGCGCGCCGAAGAGCTTGCCGAGGACCTCGGCCAGCTCCGGCTCCCCGTCCGCGAGCGCCGAGATCGCGGCGTTCGTCGCCTCGGCGAGGCCGCTGTCGTGGACGGCGCGGGCGCGCCGCTGCAGCTCCGAGTGAGTGAAGCCGTCGGCCTGCATCGTCTGGATCAGCTCGTCCGCCGAGTTGAAGCCGAGCGCCGCCATCCAGGTCTCGAGCAGCGCCCGCGCCTCGTCGGAGCCGAACTCGCCGCCCTCGGCACCCGGTCCGGGCGCTGCCCTGGCTGACGACCCGCTCGGAGAGGCGCAGCACCGCGGCCGGGTCGACGGTCGGCGCACCGCCGGCTCGAAGCGTCCTCGCCGATCGTCGGGCGCGAGGCTGCGGGCAGCGAGGGCGAGCGCCGAGTGGGTCCACTTCGCGGCGCTGCCCTGCTCGCCACACGCCTCGCGTGCGACCGGCGCGGATGTGGGCCAGAAACTCTTCCGGCGTGGACGCGGCGGGCGTGCGCGTGAACGTCCGCCCGATGTCCACACCGGCATGGTCGTCGGATCCCGCGACTCCGGTACCGCCGTGCGTCTCGATGTAGACGGCCGCCGGCATGTTGAGCTCCGGCGCCCGGGAGCCGTTGCGGATCTCCCAGACCTCGAACAGCCGGGTGAGCCGGCGACGGTGGCCGCGCGGTGAGCGGGGCCTCGACCGCGTAGAAGGGATGCGCCAGGGCGCAGGCGATGTTGTTCGCCCGCAGGTACTCGGCGCAGGACTCGACGCAGCCCCGGTTGCGCTGCAACCACTCGTGATCCTCGGGGCTGATCCCGTAGGCAGAGGACGTGGACCGCCTGGTCCTCGCCGCGGAAGTGAGCGGTCAGCTCCTCGGAGATGAAGACGTCGGGCAGGTCGCGCGATCTGCAGTACGCCGTCGATCGTGTCGTGGTCGGTGATCGTGACGAAGTCCATGCCGCGCCGCTTCGCAAGCTCGTAGACCTCCTCAGGCGGCGTCGCGCACTCGGGCAGGCCGGCGCTGCGCTGGACCCCGAGCTTGGAGAGCTGCGACGCGGTGCTGTGGCAGTGCAGGTCGGCGCGGGCCTGATCCGCCGGGTTGAGTGCGTCGATCCGGGGGGCTGCGTCGTGGGCGATGCCGGTCGGCGCTTGCGTTGGGAACCATCGGTGTTCCTTCCTTCCGTTCTCGTTTCTTGACGGCTTCAGCATCGAGGCACCGGCGAGGCCGTCACGTGAAGAGGCCGAAAACTTCCCGTGAAAGCGTCGTGAACGGAATCGGCGCGCGAAAGTGCCTGCAAAGGCGGCCATTTACAGGAAAGACACGACCTTCGGGCGTCGCTCTGGAACGGTCCCCGCTGATGGAGCCTCTCGCGACCCCGTCGGCATCGAGGAGGAGCGCCGGCGGCGAGCTCCGGCGCGGTCCGCCTCGGCGACGAGGGACTGCGCTGGACGCACCGCGGCGTGCCCGTGATCGACGAGATCCGACTGTGGGTCCAGGACGGGACGGCCGCCGATCAGCTGATCCAGATCACGGAGGGCGTGATCGTCACCGAGAAGCTCGGCGGGCGCACCGAGGTGCTGCCCCCGGCGCTGCCGGGCGTCGCCGAGCGCGACGGACGGCGGACCAAGCGTGAGCGCCGAGCTGCTTGCACCCTGGCACCTGCGGATCGTCGTCGAGCCGCTCGACGACGTCCTGAGGATCGGCGCAAGCTGGCCGCTCGCCGCCTCCGAATACGTGACCGGGGCCGGCTGCCGACACGGGCTGCGCTTCGATCAGACGCGGCCGGCTGATCGACCTCGGCGCCGACCGCCGCTACACCGGGCCCGACTGCCCGCCGGACATGCTCGAGGCCGGCGGCGTGCCGATGGGCGACTACGTGCCGGTCCCGTGGCTGCTCTCCTCGGCGGGCTGGGGCGCCTGGATCGAGTGCGACGGGCCCGGCATCCAGCTCGACCTGCAGGCCGACGTGTCGCTCTCGGTCCGCGCCGCCTCGGGACCGCTTCGCCTGCACCTGCTGCGCGGCCCGCGGCCGGGGATGCTCCTGCGCCGCTACTGCGAGCTGACCGGCTTTCCCGACGTCCTGCCGGAATGGGGCTACGGGCACTGGAAGAGCCGCGACGTCTACGCGCACGAGCGCGACGTGCTCGAGGACTACGAGGGCTACCGCGCGCCATCGGCTGCCGCTCGACGCGATCGTCCTCGACTCGCCCTGGGAGACGCAATACAACACGTGGGAGTTCAACCCCTGGCAGTTCCCGGACCCGGAGGGTCTGATCGGCAGGATGCGCTCGACCGGCGTCCGCACCGTCGTCTGGACGACGCCGTGGACCAACCTCGACTCGACCGACGGCCAGCGCCCGCCCGATGCGGCGTCGGAGCGCAGCCACCGCCGGCCGGCCTCCAACTACGCTGAGGGCGAGCGCTCCGGTCACTACGTCCGCGGCGCGGACGGCAAGGCCTACGTCGCCCGCTGGTGGATGGGGACGGGCTCGCCCGTCGACCTGACCTCACCCGCGGCCCGGCGCTGGTGGATCGAGCAGGCGCGCTCGGTATCTGCGGCTCGGCGTCGAGGGGATCAAGGCCGACGACGGCGAGGGCTACTACTTCCCGCCCGAGGTCCGCTTCGCCGACGGACGGACGCGGCGCCGAGGCGGCCTGGGCCTTCCCGGCGACCTACCGGGCGGCGATGCAGGAGGCGCTCGACGCCGAGCACCCCGAGAGCGGCGTGCTCTTCGCGCGCAGCGGGCACAGCGGCGCGCAGTCGCCGGGCATCGTCTGGGGCGGCGATCAGGTCTCCGACTTCTGGAGCCTGCAGACGCTGGTCTGCGCGGCGCTGACGGCGGCGGCGAGCGGGATCTCGAACTTCTCGCACGACGTCGGCGGCTACCTCGGCCACAAGCTCGTCGAGCCCTGCGCCCCGGAGCTGTTCGTGCGCTGGGCGCAGTTCGGCGCCTTCACGCCGCTGATGCAGGCGCACGGGCGCTTCGAGCAGGAGGCCTGGCGCTACGGCCGGGACGTGCTCGACATGCTTCCGCGAGCTCGTCGTCCTGCACGAGCGCCTCGTCCCCTACGTGATGGCCGCCGCGCGGACCGCCGCTCGCACGGGCGTCCCGATCATGCGCCCGCTGGCGCTGGTCGACCCCGGCGACGAGCGGGCCTGGACGATCAACGACGCCTACATGTTCGGTCCGGCCCTGTGGGTGGCGCCGGTGCTCGAGGAGGGCGCCGAGCGCCGTCGCACCTACCTGCCCCGCGGGCAGTGGATCGACTTCTGGACCGGCGCCCGGGTGACGGGCGGCCGCGACGTCGTCGTCCCGGCGCCGCTCGAGCGCATCCCGGTCTGGGTCCGGGAGGGTTCGATCGTCACCACCCACCCGACTCGCGTCGGTCGCCGACGGCCTCGGCGAGGACGGCCGTTCGACGCGGCCGCTCGAGGCGACGCTATGGGGCCGGCCGAGGCTCGGCCGCGCGAAGGTCCGGCTTGCCGACGGAACCGCGATCTCCTACCGGCGCGGTCGCTGGACCGTCTGCCGGCCGACCGGCTCTCCCGAGCGCGAGGTCTCGGTCAGGGTGCGGGAGTAGCCGGCGGTGGCGGCCGGCGGGCGGCGGACGGCGGCTTGCCGGAGCCGTCGACCTCGGGCGGCGCGTCCGGATCGACCTTGCCCGCGGGCATCCGCAGCACGCTGACGATCGCGACGGCCGCCATGACACCGGCCATCACGTAGGCCACCGATGCCGTCGCATGGCCGTAGTCGGTCTGGACCGCGGCGAAGATCTCCTGGCTCTTGGAGCCGAGCTGCGAGCAAGGCGGAGCTCGATCCCGACGACTGGCTCAGCGAGGCGGCGATCGAGTCTGCCTGTGTCCTTGGGCAGGCCGAAGCCGGTCAGCGAGCCCTCGATGTTGAGTCGCGTCTGCGTGATCAGGATCGAGCCGAGGATCGCGAGGCCGAGGCTCGAGCCGAAGTTGCGGAGCGTCTGCTGGATCCCCGTCACCTCGCCGTAGACCGAGTCGGGGACGCGGTTCATCATGTCGGTCGCCGCCGGGCTCAGGACCAGGCCGCAGCCGGCTCCGGCCATCGCCAGCCAGTACCACTGGTTGTTGAAGTTCAGGTCGGGAAGCTGCCGCGCCCACAGATACATGCCGATCGGCGCCGACGATGCCACCGGCGATCATCGTCGGGCGCGCACCCTTGGAGTCGAGGATGCGACCGCCCCACTGGGAGGCGAAGGCGAAGCCGCCGAAGAAGACGAGCAGGAACAGGCCCGCCTCGGAGGCGCTGTAGTCGAGCGAGATCTGCGCGTAGGTGCTCGCGAAGAAGCGAGACCGGGACGAAGACCATCATCAGCAGGAAGAGGACGACGTTGTCCACCGCGAAGCGCGCGGCTGACGAAGAAGCGGACGCGGAGCAGCGGGTTCTCGTCGTTGAGCGAGTGCCGGATGAAGAGGCCGATCAGGATCAGCCCGGCGGCGAGGCAGAGGATCGTCGCGGCGCTGTCCCAGCCCCAGTTCGTCGACTGCTGCAGGGCGAGCACGGAGAGCCCCATGCCGCCGGCGGTCAGCACCAGGCCGCGGTAGTCCATCGGCGCCGGGCGCTTCTCGTTGCTCGGCTGCGCCCGCCAGGTCAGGAAGAGGGCGATCAGCGCGACCGGGATGTTGACCCAGAAGATCGCCCGCCAGGTGATCTCCGTCAGATAGCCGCCGGCGAGCGGCCCGACCGCGGTCAGCCCGCCGGTGATCCCGAAGAAGGCGGCGAGCGCCTTGCCCCGCGTCTCGATCGGGAAGGCGTCGATGACGATCGCCAGCGCCGCCGGGAACATGATCGCGGCACCGGCGCCCTGGATCACGCGGAAGACGATCAGCCACGTCTCGGCAGCTGAGCCCGTCGGCGTCGCCCCGCAGAGCGCCGAGGCGGTGGCGAAGATGATCACGCCGAGGATCACCATCGTGCGATGGCCGGCGATGTCGGCGAGGCGGCCGCCGAAGGCGAAGAGCGCCGCGAGCGAGAGCAGGTAGCCGTTGATGATCCACTGCACCCCGGTCTCGCTCAGCCCGAGGTCCTTCTGCAGATCGGGCGCGGCGATCGCAACGATCGTCTGATCGATGAACATCATCGAGACGGCGAAGATCATCGCCGCGAGTACCAGCCTGCTGCGCCCGCTCACTGCCGCGGCATCCTAGGCAGCCGCGGCGAACGGAATGCCGCGCGACCTCGAGCGGGCTCAGTCGTGCCGCTGGCGCTCGGCTTCGGCCAGCGCCTCGCTGCAGCCGGCGGCGCTCTTCCTCGGCGTCGCGCCGGGCGCGCTCGGCCTCCTCCAGCTCGGCCCGCAGGCGTTGCGGCCCGCTCGGCCGCCTCGCGCCGCGCCCGCGCCGACTCGAGCTCGGCATCGGCGGCCCGGCCGAGCTTGCCCCAGACAGCACGCTGCTCGTGGCTGTGGCAGAGCTCGCGGAAGCGCTCGTGCAGCAGACCGCGGCGGGCGAGCAGGTAGACCTCGTAGACCTCGAGACCGCGGTAAGCGGTCCGGTGCGGCGCCCGTCCCGCCAGGCCCGGGTCGAGGTCGCCGGCGGCACCCGCGGCCTCGCGCACGGCGTGCGGCGTCCTCGTCCCGCATCGAGCGCCGGTGCTCGGCGAGGCGGGGCAGCATCACGTCGACGTCGTGGATCTCGCCGAGCAGGTCCTGCAGGTCACGCGCAGCCCTGCGCGCGCCCGCGGCCGGCTTGCCGAAGCAGAAGCCGGTCGCCTCGAGCACGTAGCGCAGCCGCTTCGCGGCGATCCGCATGTCGTGCTGCGCCGACGGCGGCATCCTCGTCCAGCGCCTCGGGCAGGAAGCGAGAGCAGCTCGCCGAGCCGGACCTTGACCATCAGCGCCGCGCCCTCGGCCAGCGGCGCGGCCGGATCGAGGCCCTTGACCCGCTTCGCTCTCACGGCCGCTCCTCCCCGGCCGGATCGGGCGCTCGAGCCGTTGGAGGAGAGCCGCCTGCGCCGGCTCGGAGCCGGGCACCGCGGCGCGCGCCGCGGCAACGAGCTCGACCAGCACCGCATGCAGGCGCTCGAGCCGCTGCGGCTCGACGAACGGCGCCAGCGCCGCGTTCGCCTCGAGCTGCTCCGCCCGGAAGCGCTCGACGAGGGAGACGATCCCGGGCCGGTCCGGGGCGGGCATGCTCCGCGGCGAACGCCGGAGAGCGAGGCGATCGCGACGTCGCGATCGCGGCGCTCGCCGAGCGCGTCGGCAATCGCCTTCACCTCCTTGAGGGCACGCCGCTGGTGATCCCGCGGGAAGCAGGGGGCGAAGACCTCGAGCGCGGCGCGCAGACGCCGCGTGGCGACGCGCATGTCGTGCACGCCGCTCGATCTCGACGGTGTCGAGAACCCCGTCGGAGTGGGCGATGAGCTCGGCGGCGCGCGTCTCGACAACCGTCGCCCCGGCCTCCGCGAAAGCCGTTCGCGCGGAGATCCCCTCGATCTCCCAATCCTTCGCCATCGGCGCCCGAGTCTATGACCGGCGAGCGCTCGGCGACGGGCGCAGGCTCAGGCGGCGACCGACTTGCCGTCGTCGCGCAGATCCTCGTGCAGCTGGTCGAGGATCACGCCCTCGCGCAGGCCGCCCTTGCCGATCTGCAGGGGCTGGCCGAGGAGCTGGCTGATCTGCTCGAGGATGAGGACGCCGGAGGCGAGGATCTCGACCCGGCGCGGGTCGAGCTCGAAGCGCTTCGCGACCTCGTTCGCTGGATCGCCGGTCAGGACCCGGACGCCGCGCTCCAGGGTCTCGTACTCGAGCACCGCGCCGACGAGCCGGCGCAGCGACGTGGCGCTGCCGCCGACCGCGACGGCCTGCTCGGGCTGACGGATCTCGATCCCCTCGAAGACGTCGGCAATCCGGTCGCGCATGCGCGCGGATCTCCGCCGGCCCCGGTGGATCGGAGCGCAGGAACTCCTCGGCGAGCATGCCCGAGCCGATCTTGTAGGAGTGGACCTCGTGGACGCCCTCGGCGATGCTGCCGAGGATCACCTCGGAGGAGCCGCCGCCGACGTCGACCACGCCGATCTCACCGTCGACCGGATGGCCGAGGGTCTTCGTCGCGCCGATGAAGGCCAGCCGGCCCTCCTCGTGGTCGCTGAGGATCTCGACGGGCAGCCCGGCGCTGCGGCCGATCTCCTCGGCCGCTTTCTCGCCGTTCTTCGCCTCGCGGATCGCGGCGGTGGCGACGATCCGGATCGCCTCGGCGCCGAGCTCGTCGGCGAGCCGGACCTGGGTCGAGACGACGTCGGCGACCTCGGCGATCTTCTCGGCCGAGATCTTGCCGTCGGTCTTGGCGTCGCGGCCGATCTGCGTATAGGCGCGCTGCTCCATGACCTTGCGGAGCTGGCCTTCGTCGGGTTCGGCGACGAGGACCCGCGTGGTGTTGGAGCCGATGTCGATCGCTGCGCAGAGCATGTCCCCGGGGGCCATCTTCTCAGAACGCCGCGCGGCCGCCCGCCGGAGGATCCTGCGCGCGGCAAGCGCGGAGCGACCCTCGATCTTCTCCGGGGCCGACCTCTTCGCACGCGACGAGCTGTCCCGCGATGCCATTGCTGCTGAGTCTTGCCTCCGCGACGGCGGAAGCCGTTACCTGCTCGTGAAGATCGCGGCAGATTCGCCGGATTTGCAGGATGGAAGTGCGTGAACTTCACCGACTCGTAACCCGCGGTGCGGGCGATCGCGCAACGCTCAGACCATGGACGGACAAGCATCACCCGCTCCAGTCGCCGCCGAACGGCTCGGGCTCAACGTCCCCTACGAGTGGTGGCCGAGCTCGCCGCTGCTCAAGGAGATCGAGGCCTCCGGTTTCGGCTGGGTGCAGATCCCGTCGCCACCGGTCTCGGTCCTCGCCGACACCCGCCACTGCATCGCCCACGCGGGCGCCGCAGGGCGCTCCCTGGGGACGACCGGCCTGCGGGCCGTGCTGCACGCTCCCGGGAACGCTGCTGGTCGGCGACGCCGGGCTCGGATCGCCTGCTCGAGGCGACGATCTCCTACGCGGCCGAATCCGGCTGCGAACTGATCGTCTACCACGCGATGGCGCTGACCGAGGGTGCCGGGGCGGCCACGCGCGCTCGCCGACGAGGCGGCCTCGCTCGAGCGCCTCGCGGCGCTGGCCGAGCGGCTCGACATAACGATCGCGATCGAGAACCTGGCCCCGGTCTTCCCCGGCCCGGAGAAGCTCTCGGCGATTCCGGCGAGCCTGCGCTCGCTCGTCGCGCAGCTACGCTCGCCCGCCGTCCGCATCTGCCTCGACCTCGGCCACGCGAACGTGACTGCGGGCCTGCGGCGGACCGACCTGCGCAAGCTCGTCGACCCGGTGCTCGACTCGGTCGCCCTCTTCCACCTCCACGACAACTTCGGCGCCCGGCGCGCCCCGAACGAGGGCGGTGCCACGATCGACCCGCTGCGGCTCGACCTGCACCTCCCTCCCGGCCGCGGGTCGCTGGAGTGGGAGGCGATCGCGCCGCAACTCCTCACCCATGAGGCACCGCTGATGCTCGAAGTCCACCCACCGCACCGTCCGAGCCCAGCAGAGCTCGTGCGGCTCGCCGCGACGGCGCTGCGCGGCGAGCACGAACCGGCCGTGGTGCTCTGAGGGCATGGGGCCCCCGGGCGCATCCGGGCTCTGCGACAGCGTCTAAGGAGCGGCGGACGAGCCAGCCGAGCCCCGCAGGCCACCGACGATCGAATCCGGGCTGCGGAAGATGCGATCAACGGTCGCCGGCTTGACGTCATAGCCAAGCCGATCGAGCAGCCCGCTGGTCTCGAGCTTCGAGAGATGATGCGGCTCCGGCCGCCGGGCCGCGTCCCCGTTGACCGCCGAGGCACCGCCGATCGCACAGGGCGTGGAGACGATCGCCGTCGGGTCGGGCAGCGAGGGCGGCTCGAAGTCGGGGTGGTCGAAGTCGAAGCTGCGGCCGATGTCGGAGGCGTAGCGGTGGCGCGTGTTCAGGTAACCCATCCCGAACCGGTAGGCGATCAGCTTGAGGATCGACTCGTGCGTGACCGTCATGTGGTTGACGCCGCCGCCCTTGGTGAAGGGCGAGATCGCGACGCCGGGAACGCGAAACCCGCACAGGCTCCAGTCCTCGTCGAGGTCCTTTCGGTTGGCGCGGTCGTCGGGCACGTGCGGCGGTGCCACGTGGTCGAAGAAGCCGCCCCACTCGTCGTAGTTGACGAACATCGCGCCGCGCCGGTACTGCGGCGACTCCATGAAGGAGTGGACGACGTCCGACATGAAGGCCTGGCCCAGGCGGATGTCGCCATGTGGGTGCTCGTCCGCGGAGAGCCCGTTGCCGCCGCCCCCGTCGCGGAAGGGCGGGTCGACGAAGCAGATCTGCGGCAGCGTTCCGGCGGCAGCGTCCGCGTAGAACTCGGCAACGGGCCGGACCGTGGCCAGGCCGCGCGCTCCATAGAGCGCGGCGACCGGTAAATCGGAGACGTAGTAGGCGAAGGAGATGCCGCGCTCGCGGGCGCGGTCGAAGATCGTCTCCCAGGCGAAGCCGGTGGTCTGCTTCGTCTCCGGCGGCAGCTCGTTGCCCTTCTGACCGCCATTCTGGGCAGCGAGCTGGAAGTGGCGGTTTGGGTAGGTCGAGGCCATGATCGAGCAGTGGTAGTGGTCGTAGAGCTGGAAGGCGTCGGCCGCGTGCGGAATGAAGGGGATGTCATCGCGCAGGTAGTAGCCCGCCGCATAGGAGTCGGATCCGGTCCCGTCCTCGGTCCCCTGAACGAAGCCGTCGAGCTTGCCGCGGTCGTACTGCCAGCGACCGCCGTCCCAGCTGTGTGAGGGATCGCGGAAGTCACAACCCTGGAAGTCCGAGGTCAGGTGGTGGGTGGCGACCATGTTGCCGTCCGGATCCGGGTAGGAGAGACCGGCGTTGCGGGCATCCGCGCCGTCGTACCAGCCGAAGTAATGGTCGAAGGAGCGGTTCTCCATCATCAGCACGACGAAGGTGTCGATCGGCATGTTGCGGGGGCCTGGGTAGGGCTTGTGGTTCTGCCGCTTCGCCGCTTGCGAAACGAGCTCGTTCGCCGGCAGCATCGATGCGAGTCCAACCCCGCCGGCGAGCGCTGCGGTGCGCGCGAGGAAGTCCCGGCGGCGAAGGAACGACTCCCGATGATCCGCTTCGAAGCGCTCGGTGGCGGCTGGGTCGGCGAGCTCGCCGCGCAACTCGGTGCGATCTCTGTTGAGCCGTGGGATCGGCAGCTTCTCCTCCTCGCCTCCGGCCTCGTCCCACGGCCCTTTCGCGGTGCTCATCCGCCGCTCCCGGAATCGCCGGCCGGCGGCGCGGCATGGCCGATCTCACCGTCGGGCGAGATCACCTTCTCGCAGTCGTAGACGCCGTCCTCGACGCCATCGACGTAGACCTTGTCGAAGCCATCGCCACAATCGATCTCGTCGGCGTTGAAGTCACGGGCGTGGATCACGTCGTTACCGGGACTGCCGAGCACGACCCCGTTGCGGGTGTTGAAGTGATCGCGGCCGCGGCCGCCGAAGAGCGCGTCGCCGCCGGGCCCGCCGCGCAGCCGGTCGCCGCCGGCGCCACCGTGCAGGGTGTCCTGCTGAGCGCCGCCAAGTATGCGATCACGACCGCTGCCGCCGTTGATCCGGTCGTGGCCGCCGCGACCGGTGAGGTTGTCATTGCCGCCGCGGCCGGCGATCCGGTCGCCACGCGATGTGCCGTGGATCGTGTCCGGGCCTGCGGTTCCCTTGAGCAGGGCCGCCGTCGCGACGGCGCCGCCGGCGAGCAGCGCGACGGCAAGCGCCGCTGTTCCGATCAGCCCCAGCCGTCGTCCCGCCCGGCGTCGCAAGGCCGCTACCTCAGGGGCGGCTTTCTTGCGGCTCGGGATGCGAGGCGTCCTCGAACTCACGGAACAGGCCCGTGACGAGGAAGACGACCTGCTCGCCGATGTCGACGGCGTTGTCGCCGACCCGCTCGATCGCGCGGGCGACGAGGAGCATCGTCGTCGCCCACTCGCGCAGGTCGTGGTCGTCGCCGACCACGATCGCCCGACGGAAGACGGCCTTGTTGAGGTTGTCGATGACGTCGTCCTGGCGGACGAGGTCGCGGGCGAGCTCGACGTCGCGGGACTCGAAGGCGTGCTTCGCCTGCGTGACGAGCGAGCGCGCGTGGCCGCCCATCGTGAGGATGTCCCGGAGGATCTCCTCGTCTCGGGGCGGCTCGTGTCCGGTGATCGGGATCACCTTGGCGATGTTCACGCACTGATCGCCCATTCGCTCGACACCCTTCATCAGGTGCAGCAGCGCAGAAATCAGGCGCAGGTCGGTAGCGACCGGCGCCTGCGTCGCAAGCAGCGTGAGGATTGACTGGTGCACCTCGAGGTAGCGACCGTCGATCTTGTCGTCGTCGAGAACGACGATCTGGGCGAGCTCCACGTCGGAGTGCTCGGTCGCTTCGACGGCGCGCTCGAGCGAGGCGACGACGAGGTCGAGACCGCCGAGCGCGCGCCGCTCGAGCTCCTCGAGCTCCTCTTGATATTGGGCTCTGGCCGCGTTTGGCATCAGCTCGGTCTCCTCTTCCCCCGCTTGGAACTCCCCCTTGCTCCGATCACAGTCTCACGCGATCGTAGTGGGCGGTCAAACCGCAGGTTGTGAAGATGGTGCCAACGAGGCTGGCCGGCGTGCCTAGACCGCGGCGGCCTCGGTCCAATCCGCCTCGACGACCTCGGGCGCAGGCTGAGGGGCGGGCGCGCCCTCGAGACGGCTCGACGCCCTCCTGAAGAGCCTCGAAGCGGTAACCGATGCCGAAGTGCGTGTGGATGTAGCTCCAGTCCGGCGAGCGCTTGGCGATCTTCGAGCGCAGCTTGCGGACGAAGACGTCGACGGAGCGGTCGCCGTGGGCCATCTCGTAGCCCCACACGCGCCGGTAGATCTCTTCGCGCTCGAGCACCTTGCCGGCAGCGTCGGCGAGCGTGTTGAGCAGCTCGAACTCGCGGCGGGTCAGGTCGAGCGCGCCGCCGGCGACGAAGGCCTGGAACTGGTCCTGGCGGATCTCGAGCTCGCCCACGATCACCGGGCCGGCCTCGCCCTCAGGCCGGGCCCGACGGCGGCGGCGGACGACCGCCTCGATCCGCGCCAGCACCTCCTCCGGGTGGCAGGGCTTGCCGATCCAGTCGTCGGCGCCCATCCGCAGGCCGCGGACGCGCTGGGCGACGGTGGAGTTCGACGTGCAGACGATGATCGCGAGCCCAGGAAGCGTGCCGGCGACCCGCTCGAGGAACTCCCAGCCGGCTTCCGAGCCGAGCACGGTCGGATCGAGGATCAGCGCATTGAGCTTCATCGCGACGAGCTCATCGACGGGGGCGCCGCCAGGCAGCACGCGGTGCTCCCAGCCGGCGGCGTCAAAGCGCTTGCCGAGCACCTTCAGCAGTGCCTGGTCGCGGTCGACGACTGCGACTCTGAGTGTTCCGCGCGGGGAGCTCATAAGAGGGCGCTCTCTGGCGAGCGGCAGCTGCATTGTAGGGGTGGTTCGGACGCCCGCACCGGCCGCCGGCACCCGGTTTCACAGGTTGTTCACATGCTCGTAGCGGGATATTCACCGGCGGGCGGCTCACGACCAGCAAAGTGCTCCCTACCGCGAGATCCTCTCTCGTGCAGCGCGCGGTCTCCTCCCTGCCCCGGACCGCGCGCTTTTCTTTGGCCGGATGGGCGGCGGAGCCTGGCCCGCGGGTCCTGTCACGAAGGGAGCGGGCGCCGGAATCCGCTTGGTTCACTTGGTTCCGGCACCCGCTCCCTCCGCGCCACCCGCGGGAGGGACCGTCACGCCGGCGAGGAGCGCCCAACCGAGCCGCTCACTCGCGAGCGGGCGCCCACCGTCCAACGGGTTCCAAGACCCGCATGCGGACTTGCCAACAACCGCCGGAGTCAACCTCAAGGCGTTCCCTGACCGAGCATGAGCGTGCACGCGCGGTGTGCGGTGTAGCGGAGCTACATAAGCACCGCGCGGGTGCGCTCAGGCGCCGCGTGATAGAGCACCGACGCTAGTGGCACAAAGCCTCGCGCCCAGCGAGGACAGCGGCGGGCCGGGAGCGTCAGGTCGGGTAGGGCGTTCTGTACCGACTTGCCCAGCTGTGTGCTGTGAAAGTCGATAAGGAACGGTCAGCCGGCCCCCAAAGATCCGCCAACGTCAACCAGAGGCGCTCTCTGACCAAGCCTCGGCGTGCCGGCGAGGGGCGCGGTGTGGCGGAGCCACATAAGCCCCGAGTCGGTGCGGCGAGGCGCCGCGTCAGAGAGCGCCGGCGCCTCAGCCGAAGCGGCCGCTTACGTAATCCTCGGTCGCCTTCTTGGCGGGGTTGGAGAAGATCGTGGTCGTCTCGTCGAACTCCACCAGGCGGCCCGGGTCGCCGGACTGCTCGAGGTTGAAGAAGGCGGTGTAGTCGCTGGCGCGCGATGCCTGCTGCATGTTGTGGGTGACGATCGCGATCGTGAAGTGCTGCTTGAGCTCCTGGATCAGGTCCTCGACGGCGAGCGTCGCAACCGGGTCGAGTGCCGAGCAGGGCTCGTCCATGAGCAGCACTTCGGGCTCGATGGCGATTGCGCGAGCGATGCAGAGGCGCTGCTGCTGGCCGCCGGAGAGACCGGAGCCGGGCTTGTCGAGGCGATCCTTGACCTCGTCCCATAGGTGGGCGCCGCGCAGCGAGCGCTCGACCGTCTCGTCCTTCACGTCCTTTTTGACCTTCCGGCTGTTCAGGTTGAGGCCGGCGGCGACGTTCTCGTAGATCGACATCGTGGGAAACGGGTTCGGGCTCTGGAAGACCATGCCGATCAGCCGGCGGACCTCAACCGGGTCGACGCGCGAGTCGTAGACGTCCACCTCGTCGAGAGTGATGCTGCCCTCGACGCGAGCGCCCGGCGTCAGCTCGTGCATGCGGTTGATCGAACGCAGGAACGTCGTCTTGCCGCAGCCGGACGAGCCGATCAATGCGGTCACCCGGTTCGCGGGGATCGTCATCGTCACGCCCTCGACGGCCTTGAAGTCGCCGTAGTAGAGGTCGACGTCCTGGACGACGACGCTCTTCGCGGTGCTGTCGGCCTTGTGGCTACCCCAGCCCTTGGAGCCCTGTTGCGGAGCGGGAGCCTCGTGGCCCTCGAGCGGCGAGCGCTCGGCGCCGACGGCCTCTGCCGAGGTCTCGGAAGTCGGTGCCATGCTCTCGGTCATCTCTTGATCTCCTTCTTCCACTACCCCGAGGGTACTAGCGGATCTCGGTTCCGTAACGCCGGTAGACGAAACGCGCGAACAGGTTGAGGATCATCACGATCAGGATCAGTACAAGAGCGGCCGTCCAGGCGTGCGCGATACCGGCCTCAGGCGGTACGCCCGGCGTCTTGTATTCGTTGAAGGCGTAGACGGCGAGGTTCTGCATCCGGCCCGAGAACGGGTTCGTGTTGACCGAGTCGACGACGCCGGTCGTCACCAGCAGCGGCGCCGTCTCGCCGATGATCCGGGCGACGGCGAGCATGATTCCGGTGACGAGGCCGGCGAGCGCGGTCGGCAGGACCACCTTGGTGATCACCTTCCACTTCGGGGTGCCGAGCGCGTAGGCGGCCTCGCGCAGGTGGTTGGGGACGATCTTGAGGATCTCCTCGGCCGAGCGGATCACGATCGGGATCATCAGCACCGAGAGCGCGATCGAGCCCATGATGCCGAGCCGCGTGCCGGGACCGAGGATGATCTCGAAGAGCGCGACGGCGAACAGGCCGGCGACGATCGAGGGATGCCGGTCATCACGTCGACGAAGAAGGTCAGTGCCCTGCCGCAGCCGGCCGGTGGACTCGCCGTACTCGTTCAGGTAGATCGCCGCCATCAGCCCGATCGGGCACCGAGATCACGGTCGCGAGCCCGGTGATGATCAGCGTGCCGAGGATCGCGTGCTTGGCGCCGCCGCCGGCGCCGATCACGCCACGCGCGTCCTTGGTGAAGAAATCGATGTTGAGGCTCTCGATGCCCTTGTCGACGACGGTGTAGAGCAACGAGATCAGCGGCAGCAGCGCGAGCACGAAAGCGCAGATGATCGCGAACGTGACGGCCCGGTCGAGCGCCTTGCGGCGGCCCTCGACGGCCCGCGACCATGCGTAGAGGAAGACGCCGGCGACGATCGCGGCGGCGGCGACGAGCAGGCCGATGCCGACGTCCGTTGCGAGGTTGCCCGCTAGAACGACAGCAGCCGCCGCCGAAGCCGGCGACGGCCCAGTTCGGCCCAGCTCGGCAGCTTGCCCGTGCTCCCGGCGACGAGACGTCCGGGAATCGCGCTCATCGGGCTACTCCGCCCCCTGCTGTCGGGCGATGATGGCCCGGGCGCCCATGTTGACGAACAGCGTGACCGCGAAGAGCACGAGGCCCGAGGCGATCAGCGCGTTGACGTCGACGCCCGAAGACTCGGGGAAGTTGAGCGCGATGTTCGCGGCGACCGTCGACGGGTTGCCGGAGCTGATCAGGTTGAAGGTGACGCCGCCGGAGACGGAGAGGATGATCGCGACGGCCATCGTCTCGCCGAGCGCGCGGCCGAGGCCGAGCATCGTGCCGCTGATCACGGCCGAGCGGCCGAAGGGCAGGACCGACATGCGGATCATCTCCCAGCGCGTCGCCCCGAGCGCCATCGCGCCCTCCTGCAGCTTCTTCGGCGTCTGCGTGAAGACCTCGCGAGCGACGGCGGAGACGATCGGCATGATCATCACCGCGAGGACGAGCGAGGCGACGAACATCGTCCGGCCGGTGGCCGACGCCGGGCCGGCGAAGAGCGGGATCCAGCCGACGTGGTCGGCGAGCCACTGGGTCGCGGGGACCGACGCGGGGCCGAGCACCGCAACGCCCCAGAGGCCGTAGACGATGCTGGGAATCGCGGCAAGCAGGTCGACCAGGTAGCCGAGCGGCTGCGCGACCGACTTCGGCGCGATGTGGCTGATGAAGAGTGCGACCGCCACGGCCAGGGGCACCGCGACGATGACCGCGAGCATCGCCGCCAGCAGCGTGCCGAACAGCAGCGGCCAGATGTAGGCGATCGAGGCTCTTGCCGTCGGGCAGCTCGGCGGCGCTCGGCGGTGATCGCCGGGATGCGCCTCGATCGCGAGGAAGATCGCGACGCCGGCGAGGAGGACGAGGATCGTGATGCCGGCGAGGACGGAGAGGTTGGAGAAGACGCGGTCGCCGGGGCGGCGCTTACCGCCGCTCGCCGCGGCGAGGATCTGGCCGGCGTTGGTCGTCGTGTCGAAGGAAGCCATCGCGTGGGGAAGGTTGTCTGACTCTAGGCGGAGGGTGTGACGTTGCTGTGAATCGTCTTCCGGAGATACCGGGAAAAACCCGGAAAGGGGCCCCGCCGCGTATCGGCGGGGCCCCTTCGGGTCAGTATGCGTTCGGGCTGATCAGCCGCCGATCGCGTCGATCGCGGGCTGGATCTCGCTAGCGGAGCTTGTCTCCGATCGGGGCCGAGCCGGCGTTCTTCGCGGCCGCGTCCTGGCCCTCCGGGCTGATCGCGTAGGCGAGCAGTCCGTGGACGTTGGCGGCATCGTCCGCGCTCGAGTACCCGGCGCTCGTGCACGCGATCCCGTAGGACGCGAGCGTGATCGGGTAGTTCGCCGGATCCGTCGAGGTGCGGTTGACCGAGTAGACCAACTCGTACTGGCCGCCCGAGCTGTCCTGCTTCGAGGCGTCGAGGTCGGCCGCGGCGCCGTCCGCCGTCGGCTGGACGTACTTGTCACCGATCTTGATCGAGGCGATGCCGAGGCTGCCGGCCTGGCTCAGGTCGGCGTAGCCGATCGCGCCGTCACCGTTCTTGACCGCATCGACGACGCCCGAGGTGCCCTCGGCGGCTTCGCCGCCCTTCACCGGGAACGTGTCCGAAGCCTCGTACGGCCAATCGTTTGGCGCGGCCTGGGCCAGGTAGTCGGTGAAGTTGTGCGTCGTGCCGGAGTCATCCGAGCGGTTGACCGGGGTGATCCGGGTATCCGGCAGGTCAACGCCGGGGTTCTCGTCGGCGATGGCCTGATCGTTCCACGTGGTGATCTTCTGGTTGAAGATCTGTGCGATCACGTCTGCGCTCAGCTGCAGCTTGTCGACGCCGCTGAGGTTGTAGATGATCGCGATCGGCGAGATGTAGATCGGGACCTCGACCAACTGGTCGTTGCCACCGCAGACCTTGACCGCGTTGGTCAGGTCCTTCTCGTCGAGGATCGAGTCGGATCCCGCGTAGGCGACGGCGCCGGCGCCGAACTGCTCCTTGCCGCCGCCGGAACCGACGGGGTCGTAAGAGATCGTCAGGCCTGAGTTGGCGTTCTGAAGGCCGGCGATCCAGGCTTCCTGGGCCGCCTGCTGGGCGCTCGAACCGGCCCCGGCTAGGTTGCCGGAGAGGCCGGTGGCGATGCCGCCACTGCTGCTGTTGCCGCTGTCCGTGCTCGACGAAGTCGAGCTGCTGCTGCTGCCGCAGGCCGCAACGCCAATGGCGAGCGCAGCTACCAAAGCCACGGCGTATATGAAGCGTGAGCTCTTCACGTTGTTCTGTCTCCTGTTCGGATTGCGTACCTAGAGCGACTGCGTTGGGCGCGCGGAGAGATCCCCCTTGCCGGACGCAGCCTCGGCACTGTCGCGGCCGCCGGTCCGACACCTGTGAACCTCGTGTGAACGGGCGGTGAAACAGCAGTGAATGGGCGCGCGCCCTCCCGGCGCCTCCGCAGGCATGAGCGGACGCCCCCGTTTCGGTCGGGTAAGCTCCCGGCCCGATGAACGGAGCACGCAAGCGAATCGCCCGCCTGCTCATCGCGCTGAGCACCCTCGGCGTAGCGATGCTGGCCCTGGCGCCCGGCGCCTTCGCCGCCGATGGGGAGGGCGTCTGGGGCAAGACCACCGACTTTGACGTGACGATGTGGGGCTTCGCCGTGATCGCCCTCTTCGTCCTGCTCCCGGTCGTGCTCACCCTGATCCAGCATCGCCTCGACACCCGCAAGGAGCGGGCGCGCGAGCAGCTGGAGCGGGTCCGCAAGCCGTAGATGGCCATCTAGCCCGCAGGCCGGCTCGATGGGCGATCGGACCAGCTACGAGCGCGTCGGCTCCGCCGCCGTCCTGACGATCGAGCGTCCCGAGCGCCGCAACGCGGTCGACAAGCAGACCGCCGAGGAGCTGCTCGAGGGCTACCGTGCTTTCGAGGCCGACGACGAGGCCCGCGTGCTCGTCGTCACCGGGGGCGGCGGCGTCGCCTTCTGCGCGGGCGCCGACCTGAAGGCGCTCTCGGAGGTTGGTCCGAACCCGCCCGAGGAGATGGTCAGCGGCTACATCGACCGCCCCGAGGGCCCGATGGGCTTCACCCGGCTGACGCCCTCGAAGCCGACGATCGCCGCAATCAGCGGCTGGTGCCTGGCGGGCGGCCTCGAGATCGCGCTGTGGTGCGATCTGCGGATCGCGACCGAGGGCTCGAAGCTCGGCTACCCGGAGCGGCGCTGGGGCGTGCCGTTGATCGATGGCGGCACGCAGCGCCTACCGCGGATCGTCGGCCTCGGCCGCGCCCTCGACCTGATTCTCACCGGCCGGATCATGGAGGCAACGGAGGCGCACGAGTGGGGGCTGGTCAACGAGATCGTCGCCGAGGGCAAGCACCTGGAGCGTGCGCTCGAGCTCGCCGAGGGCCTCGCCTCCTTTCCCGCAGGAGACGATGCTCGCCGATCGCCGCGCGGCGATCGAGGGTCTTGGCATGGAGCTCGACGACGCGCTCGCGCTCGAGGCCGAGTCCGGCCGCCGGACGCTCGAGGTCGCGATCGGTGGCGCAAGCCGCTTCGCCGGCGGTGAAGGCCGCGGCGGCAAAGGCGCGCGGCGCCTGAGCGGAGCTCGATGGCGGACGGGCGCCAGAGCCTCAGAGCGTCGTGCCGGCCGCCAGGCGGCTCACGGACTCGGGGTCGTGCGCCGGCAGGTAGACGACGGGGTTCGCCCTGGCGTGAGAGAGGATGCGGTCGATCGTCGCGACCGTGATCGTCGGGTCGGGGCTGACCGCGTCGGCGCGGCGCGCGCGTAGCTGCTCGAGGCTGTCCGTCGTGTCGCCGGCGATCATCAGGTGGCGGCCGTCGTCGTCGATGCAGATCACCGAGACGTGGCCCGGGGTGTGACCCGGCGTCGCAACCGCGACCACCCTGCCGTCACCGCTGAGATCCTTGCTTGCCTCGAAGGCCCCGAAGGGCCCGTCGTCGAGCTCGTAGGGCTGAAAGCGCACGCCCGCGGGGATCGGCTGCCGCAGGATGCGGGCCATCAGCCGCGTCATCGCTGCGTGGGCGTGCTCGATCTCGCGGCCTTGCACAAGGACGGGCATCCCACCGAGATGGACGGCGCCGTCCATGTGATCGCCGTGCATGTGCGTGAGCACGGCGGTGTCGAGATCAGCGATCGAAAGACCGATCGAGGCAAGTGCCGCCGGCAGCTCGTCGCCCCCGGAGACATCGAAGCGGGCGAAGGGAATGTTGCGGACGGCCGCCGTCTCGCCGGTGTCGACGAGGATCCGGCGGCCGCCGTGCTCGATCACCCAGGCGTGGATCGGCATCGGCTCCGACAGCGGGCCGGGGACGAAGAGGCTGAGCTGGCGCCGGATCCCGGGCCGCGGATACAGGAACGCGTCGGTTAGCCGCACGGTGCCGGTGGTGAGCGCGTGGACCTTCATCGGCCTATTCCACTAGATCCTGAACTCGCGCAGGAGTCGCTTCTCGGTCTCGCCCTCGACCGCCGCGACGACCTCGATGTGCCCCTCGAGCGGCGTGCCGCGGATCTTGGTTGCGAGCAGGTCGTCGACCTGGAAGATGCCGGCCGAGTTGTTCATCTTGATCTCGATCCGGACCGGGCGATCAATGCCCTTCTCGATCGTGACCTTGTCGATCGCCGCCGCGGAGATCGCGTGGATGCCCATCTCGCCCCGCTCGACGGGCAGCCGCGAGCGCCCCTCGGCCATGTCGAGCGCGTCGGCGACCCGGACGACGCCGGCCTCGAGCGTGTACGGCTCGCCCCTCCGGCGGTGGCCGATGATGCAATGCAGGACCTCGGAGGCGACGACGGTGAGCTCCGGCTCCTCGTAGATGCCGGCCAGCAGCTCGCGCAGCTTGCGGTCGGCGATGAACAGGCTGTAGGCCTCGTGGTCGACCCGGTGGATGCCCATCCCGGTGTCGTGCAGCAGCGCCCCGGCGGCGACGACCACCTCCGCGTCGCGCTCGCCGAGCCCGTGGTCGGTGACCGCGGCGGGCTCGATCCCGCCTCGCACGGCCAGGCGCAGGATCCGGAGCCCGATGTTGGCGACGATCTGGATGTGGACGCGGCTGTGGTCGGACATGCCGAGCCGCTCCGAGGTGACCTGCTGCATGTACCAACGGGCGGCGAGCTCGCCGTCGGCGTTGGCAGCGTCGAGCAGCCGCTCGAGCCGGCGATTGCCCCGGGTCGGAACGCTCACGCCGGCGCTGGCGACGCGCTCGGCGAGGCTCGGACGGGTCGCTTCCATCGCCCGCAGTGTGGCGCACGGGGCGGATCGGGCTCGGCTGCGCGAAGATGGCGCCGATGTCGGAGGTGCATGCGAGCGAGGCTGGCGGGGATGGGCAGCTGCTCGCTGCCGGCGCCGACGGAGTCCTGAGCCTGACTCTGAATCGGCCGGAGAAGCGGAACGCGCTCTCGATCGAGCTCCGCCTGGCGCTCGCCGAGGCGCTCACCGACCTCGACTCCGAGGCAATCTGGCGCCGTCGTTTTGACCGGCTCCCCTCCCGCCTTCTGCTCGGGCATGGACGTGACGCAGTTCGGCGGCGACGCGGACAACCGCAAAGCCCTCGTCGACAGCAGCCTCGCCTGCATGCGCGCCGTCGGTGAGTGCCCGGTGCCGGTGATCGCCGCGATCAACGGTCCCGCGCTGGCCGGCGGCTTCCTGCTGGCGCTCGCCTCCGACGTGCGGATCGGCGAGCCCACAGCCCGCTTCGGCTTCCCCGAGCTGCCGCGCGGGATCCCGCCGTCCTTCTCGTGGGCCCGCGCGACGCTGCCGGCGGCCCTCGCGCGCGAGCTCTGCATCAGCGGTCGGATCGTCGGCGGCGAGCGGGCCTTGAGCGAGGGGATCCTCTCCGAGCTCGTCGGCGAGGGCGAGTCGGTTGCCGCGGCGACGAAGCTTGCCCGCTCGATCGCGGGGCGCCCGCGACGCGCGGTGCTCGAGACGAAGCGTCGGATCCTGCTCGAACGCAAGCGGCTGTACGGGTTCCTGTTCGAGGACGAGGAGCGGATGTTCCGGGCGGCGCTCGGCGCCTGACCCGGCCCTCCATCTAGACGACGGGCGAGACTGCGCGCAGGATCTCGGGCCAGACGAAGAGCTCGATCAGCGCCGCGATGAGCAGCATCGGAATCGCGAAAGCGACCGTGACGAAGGTCGCCGCGAGTAGATCCCCCCACTCGCCGCGCCGGCTCGCGATCAGCCAGGCCGCGAGCGGCAGGAAGATCGCCGTGAGCTCGATCAGCGCGTGCGGGAGCACGGTCAGGATCAACGCGAGGGGACTGAGCTGGAAGGCGGCGGCGAGCGTCGACGCCTGGAAGCCGAGCGCGTAGGCCTGGGCGATCAGCGAGAAGGCCGTCACCGCGACGACCCAGGCGATCGCCACGGTCGCAGCCTTCTCGTGCAGCGTCCGCTTGAAGCCACTCATGCCCGAGGCGGCGACCGGCATCGAGTTGCCCGCAATGAAGCCGGCTACGCAGGCGGTCGCGTGCAGAGCGAGGACGAGCAGGTTCGAGCTCAGGATGTGGGCGAGGTCCGAGGCCTCGACTGGCCACGTGACGCCCGGCAGGTAAACGGTGCCGGAGTCCGGCGTGAGCAGCGACGCCGCGAACCAGGTAGCGGCGAGCAGCGTCAGGGCGACGGTCAGCGCGCCGGCGAACCAGCCACCGAGGACGGGCGCCGGCGCTGCCGCCCAGCGCTCGAAGGCGCCGCGGGTCTCGCGCAGGCCCTGGAGGAGGACGAAGTCCCGCCGCGGCTCGGCGCGTACCTCTTGCTCACCGGTGATCACCCCCGTCCATCGGCAGGCCGCCGGCCGGCGCTGAGGCGCGTCCACCCCGCCGGACGGCCGGGCTTGCGGCTGATCCGGCGGCGATCGCCGCTCAGGAGCCGCAGATCGGCCAGGGGTTGGAGCCGGAGCGCGAGTACAGCAGCGCGGCCCGGTAGTCCTGCTCTGCCTCCGGGGCGGCGGCGGGATCGCCGTGAGCCGCCGACGGAGGCCCAGGTGCCGAGATCGAACTGGTACTTGCCGCGGTAGGTCCCGGAGGAGTCGACGGCCGCCGGATCGCCGCCCGACTCGCACGATGCGATCGAATTCAGGGTCGCGCTGGAGATGCCGACCGACTCCGGCCGCGGGAACTCCGGCTTGCGGGCCTTGCGGACCTTCGTCTCGAGCGCGGCCGTCTTCTCCCGGGCCGCCTGTGGGCCGAGCTGATGGCTGAGCGCGGCCTGCTTCGGCTCGACGTCGAGCTTCTTCGCCTGCGCGTAGGCCTTTCGGTATTCACGACGCTGGTGCGCCGCCTCGAGCGAGCGGGCGAGCGGCTTGCGCTCGATCTTGAAGCCGACCACGGCAATGCCGCCTCGCTGGGCGGCGCCGGATGCGGCGCCCGTGAAGGAGCCGGCGAGCAGCGCTGCGGCAGCGGTGGTGGCGATCAGCAAGTTGCGGGTCTTCGTGGGCTTGGGCACCGTGGGAACACCTCCATGGGGTCGCCGGTCCCCCGCGGCGGGCGCCGGCCGGGCGGCCGGTCGCGCAGCGGTTCGCGCGCTTCAGCTGGGCGTTTGCCTCGGCCTCGGCGCGGTGCGGCGGGTGCTTCCCCGGGCGGCGGTTGCGGTCGCGTACCTTCTGTCCGGCACGCGGGCCCGGGGGGTCGATTTGACGTCGCAAAGCGTGACGGGACTCCCCAGCCTTTATGTGTGCGACTGCTCACACTCGCAACAATTCGCTCACACGCACGCGAACCCGCATGGACAAGCCAGATCCAACGCCTGATGAGCATGAAGCGCCGCGCCTGCAGCTGATCGAAGAGCCGCTCGAGGGCCGTTCCTCGGCGCTCGGAACCGGAGTTTCGGCGGCGATCATGCGGCGCGTCGCCCGCGGCGATCTGCCCGAGACCGCGCGGATCCACCGGACCGGCCGCGTCGCTCGCCTTCGGCCGCGTCGACCGCCTCTCCCCCGGCTACCCGCAAGCGCTGGCGATCGCCCGCGAGCACGGGTACGAGCCGGTCGAGCGGATGGCCGGCGGCCGAGCCGCGGTCTTCCACGAGGGCACGCTCGCCTTCTCCAAGGCGACGCGCGAACCGGCCCTACGCGCGGGCATGAGCGAGCGCTTCGCCGAGATGGCCGAGATCGTCGCCGGCACCCTGCGTCGCGTCGGCCTCGACGCCCGCATCGGCGAGATCGAAGGCGAGTACTGCCCGGGCGAGTGGAGCGTCAACGAGGGCGGGCGCACGAAGGTCGCCGGCATCGGCCAGCGCGTGATCGCCGGCGGTGCCCACACCGGTGGCGTCCTCGTCGTCCGCGGGGCCGAGCAGATCCGCGAGGTACTCGTTCCCGTCTACGAGGCGCTGGGCCTTCGAGTGGGACCCGGCGACGGCCGGCAGCGTCGCCGACGCGCTCGGCGCCCCGCCCCCGCCCGCCGAGGGACCCGACCCGCTCATGCGCGCGGTCACAGACGCCTTCCGGGCGGAGCTCACCGAGCGCTACGCGGTGACGAGCGCCGAGGTCGACGAGCAGACCATGCGCATGGCCGAGGAGCTGCGGAGCTTCCACACGCCAAAGCCGCGGTAGGCGCTGGCCCTCGGCCGGTCCTCGGCCGGCGTTCCCGCCGAGGGTCCTCGGCCCGCGGGTCCTGTCCGGCGGGAGCCCGTGCCCCCGCAGATCCGCTTGGTTCACTTGGTCTGCGGGGGCACGGGCGCCCACCCGCCGGCCACCCGCGGGAGGGAGCGCTGGGCGGGCGGTCGCCGGCGGGAGGGGCTGGCCTGGGTTAGCTGGGACGAGGGGTGGGCGGTTGACGCCTTTGGGCAGTGAGGGAGGTGGGCCTACGGAGAGGCTCGGCTGGGGTGAGTGGTTACGAAGCACCGCAAGTTGCGGTGGAATGTGACCAGTCGTCCGTCGTGGGCTGCCGTTGACGGCTCCCTCGCTGCTCTTCGCCGGCCGGTGGTCACGAAGCACCGCAAGTTGCGGTGGAACGTGACCAGTCGTCTCCGCGTTGGGCTGCCGTTCACCGCTCCCTCGCTGCTCTCGCCGGCGAGTGGTCACCTTGGTCCCGCGTGTGTGGTCCGCGTGACCAGCGGGCTCGATTACTCGTACTGCAACGCTTCCATGACCTCGATCTTCGAGGCCCGGCGAGCCGGCCAGATGCCCGCGATCACGCCGGCGATGCCGGCGAGGATGAGGACGGCGACGATGCCGCCGATCGGGATCGAGAGGACGAGACCCTGGTCGGCGAGGGCCTTGACGGCGGCGATCGCCGATCGCAACACCGATCACGGCGCCGACGATTGCCCCGATCATCGCGGTGATCAGCGACTCGTAGCGGACCATGCGCCGGACCTGGCTGCGGGAGGCGCCGATCGCGCGCAGCATGCCGAGCTCGCGCTTGCGCTCGAGCACCGAGAGGACGAGCGTGATCACGACCCCGACCAGGCTCAGGATCACGGCCAGCGTGAGCAGCACGTAGATCAGCGAGACGAGTTGGTTGACCTGGTCCTTCTGCTCGTCCTTGACCTGCTGCTGGGAGCGCGACTCGGCGTTCGGGAAGCGCTTCGTCAGCAGCGCGTCGATCTTCGCCCGAGTCGCGTCGAAGTTGGCACCCGGGTCGAACTTGGTCAACACGAGGAAGTCCTGGCGGACGTCGAAGTCGCTGCGCAGCAGCGAGGCCGGGAGGGCGATGCTGGCGACGAGCAGTGAGACCCGGTCGCGGATGCTGCCCGCCACCGTGACGTCGACCTTGCGGCCCGTCGGCGTCACCACCGTCAGCTTGTCGCCGACCTCGATGCCGTTCTTGTCGGCGAAGTCGGACTCGACGATCGCGCCATTCGAGCCGAGGTCGGCCAGCGTCTGGTTGTCACCGTCCACCCAGTCGAGGTCGGCGGCCTTCGTCAGCGTCGCCGGCTCGAGCCCGGTGATGAACTGATCGCCGTCGATCCCCTGGATCTTGCCCGCCGTGTCGTTGATGGCCGACGCCGCCTCGACGCCGGGGATGCGCGCGATCGCAGGCGCGATGTCAGCCGAGATCGGCGAGAAGCCGTCGCTGTTGTAAACGGCGACGTCACCGGTGAAGGTCTTGTCGAGCGCATCGGCAACCGACTTGGTGATCGCCGAGCCGAGCATCAGCACGAAGACGACGAGCGCGACGCCGATCATCAGCGCGGACGAAGTCGTCGCGGTGCGGCTCGGGTTCCGCAGCGTGTTCTCGCGAGCGAGCCGGCCGGTGACGCCACGCACTCGCTCGATTGGCCTACCGACGAGCGAGGCGAGCGGAGCAACGAGACGGCCGCCGAGCATCGCGATCGCGATGAACAGGAGGATCAGGCCGAAGCCCATCAGGCTGAGCGCCGGTCCGATGCCGCCGCTGCTGAACAGCCCGAGGCAGATGATCACGAATCCCGCCACCGCGAGGATCGAGGCGATCACGGTGCGCTTGCGGCTG
This sequence comes from uncultured Solirubrobacterales bacterium, assembly GCA_963850625.1. Classification (GTDB taxonomy): domain Bacteria; phylum Actinomycetota; class Thermoleophilia; order Solirubrobacterales; family 70-9; genus CAXMST01. The sequence continues at coordinate 762,029 of CAWKLZ010000005.1, read as the reverse complement.
GTACCGCCCTGCTCGACCCCACCGTCCTCGCGGAGCGCCTCGAGCGGGCTCACCCGGGTCGCGCGGAACGCCGGAATCAGCGCCGAGGCGAGCGTTGAGAGGACGCCGACGACGATGCCGATGATGACCGTCCGCGGCTCGATCGGCAGTCCCGACTGGGGTAGCTCGAAGCCGAGCCCCTTGAAGACCGCGACGAGCAGCTTGACGAAGCCGGCGCCGGCCACGATGCCCACGATGGAGGCCGCCAGACCGATCGCGAGGGCCTCGGAGATGACGCTGCCGAGCACCTGGCGCGAGGAGGCGCCGAGGGTGCGCAGCATCCCGAACTCGCGCGTCCGCTGGGCGACGGTGATGCTGAAGATGTTGAAGATCAGGAAGGCGCCGACGAAGATCGTGATCCCGGCGAAGATCAGCAGCGCCGTCGTCAAGAACTGGAAGCCGTCCTTGATGTCCTGCGAGTCGTCGGCCGCGGTCTGCGCCCCGGTCTTCGCCTCCGCCGTCTTCGGCAGGACAGCGTTGATCCGATCGCGGAGCTCCTCGGGCGTGACCCCGTCGGCTGCCTGCACGTCGATCTCGTCGAACTCCCCAGGCTTGTCCGTGACCCGCTGTGCTTCCGGCAACGTCATCTCGGCGAGGCTGGCGCCGCCGAGAGGGACGCCGGAACCGAACCGGGTGATGCCGACGAGCTTGTAGCGGCGCAGGCCGGCGGCTCCGGTGATCGGGATCTCGTCGCCGAGCTCGTAGCCCTGCTCGTCGGCGGTGAACTCGTCGATCGCCACCTCGTGGCCATTCGAGGGCGGCTGCCCCTGCACGTAGGTGCTCGGCGTGAACGGCTCCGGCTGGACGCTGTTGAGGATGTGCGGCGGCCCGCCGTTGGAGGGCCCGATCCGGTCCCCGTTGGAGTCGAGGATCGCGATCGAGGCTGAGTCGGAGATCTTCCCGGACGCCGACTCGACGCCGTCGACCTGCTCGACCTTCGGCAGCAGCGAGCGCGCCAGCGCCGCCTCCGACTGCGGCAGGTTGAAGCTCGAGTCGGTCTCCTGCCTGGCGCGGACGCTGACGTCGACGCCCTCGGAGGCGGTCGCGAAGATGTCGTCGAACGACCGGTTGACCGAGTCGCTCAGCATCAGCGTGCCGGCGATCATCGCGACCCCGAACAGCACCGCGACGGCGGTCAGAGTCGACCGCAGCTTGTGGGCGGTCAGCCCGCGAAGCGCGAGCCGGCCCACTAGACCCCTCGCATGAGCTCGATCACTTCGTCCTCTCCGGAGACGACGCGATCGGCGGCGACCTTGCCGTCGGCGAGGACGACGACGCGATCGGCGTACGAGGCGACGCGCGGATCGTGCGTGACGATCACGACCGTCTGCCCGTAGTCGTCGACCGCTCGGCGCAGAAGCTCGAGCACGCCCGCGCTCGAGGTCGAGTCGAGGTTCCCCGTCGGCTCGTCGGCGAAGACGACGGCCGGCCGCGCGACCAGCGCCCGCGCGATCGCGACGCGCTGCTGTTGACCGCCGGAGAGCTCCGACGGCCTGTGCGTCGCCCGGTCGGCCAGGCCGACCATGTCGAGCAGCTCCGCGAGCCACGCCTCGTCGACGCTGAGCCCGGCGATCCGGATCGGAAGCGCAACGTTCTCGGCCGCGTCGAGGACCGGAACGAGGTTGAAGAACTGGAAGATGAAGCCGAGCTTCTCGCGTCGCAGCTCGGTCATGCCCTTGTCGGAGAGGCCGGTGATCTCGGTGCCGTCGATCCACACGTTGCCCGCCGTCGGCTTGTCGAGCCCGGCGAGCAGGTGCATCAGCGTCGACTTGCCGGAGCCCGATGGGCCGACGATCGCCGTCAGCTCGCCGCGCGGGAAGTCGAGGTCGACGCCGCGCAGGGCGTCGACCGCCGCCTGGCCCTCGCCGAAGCGGCGGGCGAGCTCGCGACACGAGACGATTGCGGCCGTCGCGCCCTCGGCCGGCGTCTTCTCAATGGCTGCCTCCATTCCGGCGCAGGTTAGTCAGATCTCGGAGTGGAAAGATGGGAGCTCGTGAACGTCTCCGAGCGCCTCGGCCTGCACCCCTCGCACCGCGCGGCTGCGGAGGCGATCGGATACCGGAGTACCTTCGCCGCCTCGAACGGCGCCATCGCGATCGGCGCCCTCGCCGTCGGCTCGGTTGCGATTGGCGCCGTCGCGATTGGCCGCCTGGCGATCCGCAAGCTGGCGATCGAGGATGGGCGGATCGGGCGGCTGCGGATTGACGAGCTCGAGGTCGGCTCGCTGACAATCGAACGCGAGCGCGCGCGACGGCATCTCAGCTCCGACGATCGAGCGCACCGGCCCGGAGCGGCTCGCCGCCGGCTCCTCGAAGTTCAGCCACGTCGACCTCGTCGTCTCTTCGCTCGACCGCAGCCTGCCCTTCTACCGCGACCTCCTCGATCCGCTCGGCTGGGGTGACTACGACGTGATGGAGGGCGAGCGCGGCGAGCCGATCCACTACATCTCAGTGGCGGGCTCCGGCGTCGCCGCGCTCGGCCTGCGCGCGGCACAGTCGGACGCGCACCCGGCCCCCTACGACCGCTACGCGCTCGGCGTCCATCACATCTGCATCGACGTCCCCTCCCGCGAGGCGGTCGACGAACGCGCCCGGTGGGTGCGGGACGACGGCCGCGGCGAGGTCCTCTCCCCTCCCGCCTCTTACGACTACACACCTGGTTACTACGCAGCCTTTCTCGCCGATCCGGATGGGATCAAGCTCGAGCTCCTCCATCGCCCCACCTACTGGGATACCGTCACCGGCGAATGAGGCTCCTCGCCTTCAGCGACCTGCACCGCGACCTGGGCCAGGCGGCGGAGCTCTGCTCGCTCGCCGCCGACGCCGACGTCGTGATCGGCGCCGGCGACTTCGCCAACCAGCACGCCGGCCTCGAGGAGACGATCGCGGCGCTCGCGGGGATCGAGACGCCGACGGTGCTCGTGCCCGGCAACAACGAGACCGAAGCTGCGCTGCGCGAGGCGGCCGCGAACTGGAGCTCGGCGACGGTCCTGCACGGAGAGGCCGCGGAGGTCGGCGGCGTCTCCTTCTTCGGGCTGGGCGCTGGGATCCCGATCACGCCGTGGGACTGGAGCTTCGATCTGGATGAGGCGCAGGCGGCCGAACGGCTCGCCCTCTTCCCGCCGGGCGCCGTGCTCGTCGTCCATTCGCCGCCCAAGGGTCACTGCGACCAGAGCTCGGCCGGGGACCACCTCGGCAGCGAGGCGATCGCCGCCGCGATCGAGCGGACCCAACCGGCGCTTGCGGTCTGCGGCCACATCCACGAGAGCTGGGGCGAGCGCTCGCGGATCGGCACGACGGAGATCGCAAACCTCGGGCCCTCTGGCGCCTTCTTCGAAGTCTGAGCCGCCGGGCCAGGCGGCGGCCACGCGTGAACGACCGGTGAAGCCGGCGACCCCATCCTGCGCGCCATCGCGGGCAAGGGAGTAGCGTCGCGCCGGCGATGAAGGTGCGGACGTTCCTGGCGGTACTCGTCGTCCTCGGGCTCGGGGCCAGCGCGGTGATCGCATCGACCGGCGGGCACGGCAAGAAACAGGGGCGGATCGGCCCTCGCAGCCACATCCAGCCGTCGGGCCGCAAGCTCGAGCCGGCCGGCAACACAACGAAACTCGGCAACCTGCCGACGGGCGGCGCGCTGACTCGCGACGGCCGTTTCCTGTGGACGCTCTCCGCGGGCCGCGGCGCCAACGACATCAGGATCGTGCGCGTTCGCCCGGACCTCAAGCACTGCAAGCAGGGCAAGCGCGGCGCGCACTGCCGACGCAAGAAGAAGCGCAAGGTCGGCAAAGTCGTGCAGAAGATCAAGATGCCGGGCTTGAGCGGCGGGATGGCGATGGACCCGACCCGGAACGTCGCCTACGTATCCGGCATCCCAGCCACCGACCACGAGGACGGCGCGGTGCCGGACAGCGTGCCCGGCAAGCAGGGCGACGTGATCCACACCTTCACCTACAACAAGCGCTCGGGCAAGGCGAAGCGCGGCGACCTGATCGGTGTCCCGCCGCCGGCCGGAACGCTGCCGCCACAAAACTTCCCACCGACGAACTCCGGCGTCTACTCCTGGCCGCGCGACATCGCCGTCAGCCCCGACGGGTCGCAGCTGCTCGCTGCGCTCAACCTCGCCAACTCGGCGGCGCTCGTCAACCTCGGCTCCGGCAAGGTCTCGTACCTGCCGGTCGGCCGGTACCCGTACGGCGCGGCGATCACCACCGACGGCAAGACCGGGCTGATCTCGAACGAGACCGACGGCACGGTCACGGCGATCGACATGGGGAGCGGGACCGTCCGCGGCAAGGTAACCGTCGGCCCCCACCTCTCCCACCCCGAGAGCATCGCTGTCGATCCGCGGCGGCCCCTCGCCTACGTCGCCGTCGCCAACCAGGACATCATCGCCGTCGTCAACACGGACGACCTCAAGGTCGTCCGCACGCTCTCGGTCGAGCGCCCGCAGGGAATCGGCACGAGCCCGGTCCATGTCAGCGTCACCGCCGACGGCTGCCGATTGCTCTCCTCCGACGCCGGCGAGGATGCGATCGCCGTCTTCGCGCTGCGGACGAGCCGCAAGTGCGACCCGAGCCCGCGGGGCCACGGCCACGGCAAGGGCCAAGGGCGCCTCGCCGCACGCGCCGACCGGATCCTCCAGCACGAGGGCCGGGCTCGCGCCGGGCACGCGGACTCGCTGCAAGCCGGCGCGGCGGAGGTCTACGGCGACACCGCCGAAAAGCAGGCCGAGTCGAAGCTCGCGGCCCAGCCCGTGCAGCGCAAGAGCAAGCGCTGGCAGATGATCGGCCGGATTCCGGTTGGCTCCTATCCGGCAGCGGCGTTCACGACCCCGCAGCGCCCGCAGCAGCGCAGGCTCGTCTGGGTAGCGGCCAAGGGCCTCGGCGTCGGCCGCAACGACGCGCGCGGCCGCGTCCTGCCCGAGGACCCGGGCTCGGCTACCTCCGGCGCGCCGGCGCGGTTCCGCTTCGACTACCTGCCCTCGGCAGTGACGGGCATGTCCGGCGTGCTTCGTTATCCAGCCGCCAAGAAGATCGAGAAGCTGACGCCGAAGGCGGCCCGGCAGATCAAGCCGGTCAACTCCGAGAAGCCGCCGAAGCACACGCCGCTGCGCCCCGACGGCCCCATCAAGCACGTCTTCTACGTCGTTCGCGAGAACCGCAGCTACGACCAGATCCTCGGCGACGTGGGACGTGGCGACGGTGACGCGAAGCTGACCCTGTTCGGGCGCAAGATCACGCCGAACGCGCATGCGTTGGTCCGCCGCTTCCCGCTGCTCGACCACGTCTACGCCAACTCCGAAGCCTCGATCGACGGCCACTTCTGGACCTCCGCCGGCGCCGTCTCCGACTACGTGGTCAAGAACTGGCATGCGAACTACGCGAACCGCGGTCGCCCCTACGACTTCGGCGTCTACTCGGTGACCTGGCCCTCGCGCGGATTCCTCTTCGACCAGGCCCAGAAGCAGGGGATCAGCTACTACAACTACGGCGAGGCAATCGCCGGCACGCTGCCGCTCAACGATCTCGATCGCAACGTGCAGGAGACGGCGGAGGTCACCGCCAAGTTCACACATTCCGACATCGGCCCGCTCAACCCTGGCCCACAGCTGCCGCCGCCGGCGCCGTGCTACTCGAACGACGCCTCGATCGGCAGCAACGTGATCACGGGTCAGGACACGTTCGACGCGAGCCTGCCCCCGGGCGTCAGCGCGGCCAACAACGAGAGCCGTTTCAAGTGCTTCCGCCAGCGCTTCGAGCAGCAACTCGCGCAGAACAAGGTCCCTGCCTTCAACTACCTCGTCCTGCCCAGCGACCACACCGAGGGCACGTCGCCCGGCCGGCGCACGCCGCAGGCGATGATCGCCGACAACGACTACGCGCTCGGCCAGATCGTCGACGAGATCAGCCACTCGAAGGTCTGGGACAGCTCGCTGATCCTCGTCGTCGAGGACGACAGCCAGGACGGAGCTGATCACGTCGACGCCCACCGGATCCCGGCGCTGGCGATCAGCCCGTACACGAAGCGCGGCGCGGTGATCCACAACCGCTACGACTTCCTCAGCTTCATCCGCACGCTCGAGCTCGTCACCGGGATGAAGCCGCTCAACCTCTTCGACGCAACCGCGGTCCCCCTCTACGACGCCTTCAACTCCACTACCTCCGGCAACGAGGCGCCCTACGACGCGATCGACCCGACCGTCGACCGCAACGCCCGCAATCCGGCCGGCGCGCCCGACGCGCAGTTCTCCTCGGATCTGCCCTTGACGCTCACCGACCGCGTCCCGCAGGAGGTGCTCGACCGGATCCTCTGGCACTCGGTCCACGGCCAGGGCTCCGCGCCGCCGCCGCCCGGACCCAATGCGTCGACCGTCGACACGGAGCGCTGGCGCAAGAGCGAAGCGGCTGATCTCGCCGAGGGCATCGCCGAGGTGCGCCGCCAGCTGCTGCAGCCGTACCGGACAAAGTACGGGCGCAAGCTGCTCGGCACGCCGCCCGCGCCCGCTCCGGCGCCCGCCAAGGCGGACGAGGGCGACTCCGGCGACTGACCCGCGTACGGGTCCACTAGATTCAGCGCCACGCCGTGGCGCCGCCACGCCCGATCCGAGGAGGAGAGATGGCCGATTTCGTCGTCAAACGGGAGTCCGAGCTCGACGCCCGGTACGGAGGGGCCTTCAAGCTCGTCCGCCACAGCCTCGGGATCACGTCGTTCGGGGTCGCCGTGATCGACCTGCCGGCGAACGTCGACGGCTACCCGAGCCACGACCACAGCGCCGACGGGCAGGAGGAGCTCTACACGGCGCTCGAGGGGAGCGCCGAGATGACCGTTGACGGCGAGACGGTGACGCTCGAGCCCGGCGTCTGGGTCGCGGTTCCGCCGGAGACGAAGCGCCAGGTCATCACCAAGGACTCGCCGATCAAGCTGCTCGCGATCGGCGGCTGCCCGGGCAAGGCGTTCGAGATCTCGCCGTTCAGCGAGCCCGAGGAAGCGGACTGACGTCCGCCGGCGTGGCTCGAGCCGACTCCGAAGCTCCCGCGGAAGGTCTACGAGGCCGAGCTCCTGCGGCTGCAGGAGGAGCTCGTCGTGCTCGCCGACTGGGTCCGCCGCGAGGGCAAGCGGATCGTGATCGTCTTCGAGGGTCGTGACGCCGCGGGCAAGGGCGGCGTGATCAAGCGGATCACCGAGTACCTGCCGCCACGCGATCGCGCGCGTCGCCGCGCTGCCCGCGCCGACCGAGCGCGAGCGCACCGAGTGGTACTTCCAGCGCTACGTCGCCCACCTGCCGGCGGCGGCAGAGATCGTCCTCTTCGACCGCTCCTGGTACAACCGCGCCGGCGTCGAGAAGGTGATGGGCTTCTGCACGCCCGAGGAGCATCGCCTCTTCCTGCGCCAGGCGCCGGTCTTCGAGCAGATGCTGATCGAGGACGGGATCATCCTCGTCAAGTACTGGTTCAGCGTCTCCGACGAGGAGCAGGAGAAGCGCTTCCGCTCGCGGCTCGAGGATCCACTGCGGCAGTGGAAGCTCTCGCCGATGGACCTCGAGTCGCAGGCGCGCTGGGTCGACTACTCGCGGGCCAAGGACGAGATGTTCGTCTACACCGACCTGCCGGGCTCGCCATGGAACGTGGTCGAGTCGGACCAGAAGCGAAACTCGCGGATCAACTGCATCTCGCACCTGCTGGCGACGATCCCCTACGAGCGCGGCCACCCGCTCGACATCGAACTGCCGAAGCGGCAGAGCGACGAGGGCTACGTGCGACCGGCGCGGGAGACGAACCGCTACGTGCCCGACGCGGCCGCCGAGGTGCTCGAGCGGGCCCTCAAGGGCAAGAGCGGCTGAGCGCCCGCCCGCCCGCAGCCGGATACGGTTTGCGCGTGGCACCCCAGGTCGGCATCCCGCGGCTTCCCGTCGGGCCGGACCCGTTCCGGCGGATCAAGGTCCCGTCGGAGCTCGCCGAGATCACGACGATCGGCGAGGAGGCACCCGCGGCCGCCGGCGGCCTGCGCGCGGCCGACGTCGAGCGGATCTGGTCGGCGGTCGAGAGCCTCTACCGCAGCGGCGTGCACCCGGCGATCAGCCTCTGCGTCAGGCGCGAGGGTGAGGTCGTCCTCGACCGCGGGATCGGCTGGGCGAAGGGCGTCGGACCCGAGGTGCCGGACGACGCCGAGCGGGTGCCGAACACGCCCGCCACGCCGCACGTGATCTACAGCGCCTCGAAGGCGCTCACCGCCTGCGTCGCTCACCTGCTCGACCAGCAGGGGCAGATTCACATCGGCGACCGCGTCGCCGAGTACATCCCTGAGTACGCGAGCCACGGCAAGGAGGCCATCACGATCGCGCACGTGCTCTCGCACAGGGGCGGCGTCCCGAACCTGCCCGCGGAGGCCTTCGCGGTCGAGAACGTCGACGACCGGGAGAGGATCGTCGAGATCCTCTGCGACGCGAAGCCGCAGTCGCGGCCGGGCCAGTCCCTGGCCTACCACGCGATCTCCGGCGGCTACATCATCGGCGAGATCGTGCACCGGGTCACCGGCAAGCCGATCCGCGAGGTGCTCGCAAGCGAGATCCTCGACCCGCTCGGCTTCCGCTGGACGAACTACGGCGTCGCGGCAGCCGATGTCGACGCGGTCGCGACCAGTCACTACACGGGCGCGCCCGTGCTGCCACCGCTCTCGAACCTGCTCAAGCGGGCGCTCGGCGTGAGCGTCGGCGACGCGGCGCGGCTCGCGAACGAGCCTGAGTTCCTGACCGGCGTGATCCCGGCCGGCAACGTGGTGACGACGGCGAACGAGCTCTCGCGCCTCTTCGAGCTGCTCCGCCGCGGTGGCGAGCTCGACGGCGTCCGCGTGTTCGAACCGCGCACGATCCGGCGCCTGCTCAGCGAGCAGTCCTACCTGGAGATCGACTTCACGCTCGGCTTCCCGACGCGGTTCAGCCTCGGCATGATGCTCGGCGCCCAGCGCCTGTCGATCTACGGCCCCGACACCGAGCACGCCTTCGGGCACCTCGGCTTCACCAACATCATCGGCTGGGCCGACCCTGAGCGCGCCCTCTCGGCGGCCGTCATCACCTCCGGCAAGCCGGTGCTCTACCCCGAGCTACCGGTCTTCTGGAACCTGATGCGGACGATCGGCAAGGTCGCGCCGAAGGTCCCGACGAACCCGCTCAGCCTGCCCGCCTCCGGCGGATGAAGCTGAAGCAGACCGGCGCCTAGGTTTAGCGCCGGCCCGGTTCGCGTCCTACTTCTTGACCTCGGCGGCCTTCGCCGCGGCGGCTTCTGCCTCCTCGGCGGCAGCCTCTTCCGACCGGCTCTGCGCCGCCCGATCCTCGTAACCGGCGCGAGCGCTGCGGTCGGGGGCTGAGAGCACGTCGTCGGCCTTCAGGAAGCGGGCGATGGCCTCACGACCGCGGCGCGGCAGCAGGTTCATCGCGCCGGCGATGTAGACGGTCTCCTTCGGCACCCAGACATCGAAGCGGTTCGTCTCGATCGCCTCGACGATCGCCTCGGCGACCTCCTCGGGCTCGAGCGTCTTGACGCCGCGCGCCTCATGCAAGCCGGAGCCGAGCTCGGTGTTGACGATCGCGGGCATCACGCAGGAGACCTCGACGTTCGTCTCGCGGAGCTCGCCGCGCGCTGCCTCGGAGAGGCCGACCACCGCGTGCTTGGTGGCGCAGTAGGTCGCGCCGCCGGGGAAGCCCGCCTTGCCGGCCTGGCTGGCGACGTTGACGATGTGGCCCGTGTTGCGGGAGATCATGTCGGCCATCGCGATCTTCGTGCCGAAGATGACACCGTGCAGGTTGATGTCGATCTGCAGCTTCGCGATCTCGTCGCTCTCGTCGGTGAGCAGGTTGAGCGGCATGATCCCGGCGTTGTTGACCAGCACGTCGATCGGGCCGAGCTCCTTGGCGGCGTTCGCGTAGAACGCCTCGAAGCTGGGGCGGCTCGTAACGTCGAGCTCGAAGGCGACGCAGTTGCCGCCAAGCTCCGTCGCCGTCTGCTCCGCGAGCTCGGTATTGAGATCGCCGATCGCCACCCGGGAACCGCGCCGGATCAGCGCCTCCGCGGTCTTGCGACCGATGCCCTGGGCGCCGCCGGTTATCGCGACGACCTTCCCCGCTACCGACTTGACCTGCTTGCGCGCCATCCGTTCCTCTCCTCTCGTCGACTGGCTGAACAGCCAAAGTTCGGAGACATCATTGCGAACCTGCCACGGGCGCGCTCCGTGGTCCCTACGCGTCCGCGAGCAGGGCCGCGACGAGCGCCAGCGCGACTTCGGCCCGGGTCCGCAGCGAGGCGGCGAGGATGTGCTCCTCGGGGGCGTGCGAGCCGCCGCCGAGCGGCCCGAGCCCGTCGATCGCGAGCAGCGGCGCCCCGGCGGCGAGATGGCTCGCGTCGCTGGCGCCGCCACGCGCGGTGCCGACGATCCGCCGGCCGAGCAGCCGCGAGGCCCGCTCGAGGTGCGGCGCCGCGCGCTCAGCCATCTGCATCGCCGGCCAGCGCCTCGTCAGCTTCGCCTCGAGCCGCACGCCATCGAGCTCCGCGGGGATCTGGTCGACCAACGCCTCGATCGAATCCAGGCTCGCCGAACGCACGTCGAAAGAAAGCTCGCCAAGCGGGGGCACGATGTTGAAGGCCTCTCCCGACCGCATGATCGTCGGCACCACGGTGAGGCGCTCGGGTCCCTGCGGATCGTGGAAGGCGGCGAGCCGGGGCGCTACCGCGGCGAGGGCGAGGAGAGCGTTGCGGCCCTGATCGGGCTCGGAGCCGGAGTGCGAGGCGCGGCCGAAGGCGTCGACGTGGAGCGTCCCGGCGGCCTTGCGGTCGACGATCACCGCCTCCTCTCCGTTCTCGGTGAGCTCGCCACCCTCGAAGCAGAGGCAGGCGTCGAAGTCGCCGAAGCGCTCGGCGTGGATGAAGGGCACGGTCCGCCACTCCTCGTCGACGACGAGCAGCAGCGCAGCCTCGGCGAACAGCTCGCGATTCTGGGCAAGGGCGCGGAGCACGCCGATCGAGAGCGCCACGCCGGCCTTCATGTCGATCGTCCCCGAGCCGTAGAGCTGCCCGCCCTCCCGGTGCAGCGGGGCGTGGTCGGCGTGCGGGATCACGGTGTCGACGTGGCCGAGCAGCAGCAGCCTCCCCTCCCCCGTCCCCGGCAGATGGGCGAGCAGGTCCTCCGCGTGCTCGGGTGACGAGCATGGCAATCGCTCCAGCGAGACCCCATCGGGGAGCAGCGCCGCGGCGACGGCGAGCACCGACTCGGCCGCGGAGTTGTCGCCGGAGGGTGAGGAGATGTCGACGAGGGCGGCGACGTCGCGTTCGGCGTGCTCATCGATCGCCTCAGTCGCCGCCGCGATCCACTCTTGCCACTGCCGGTCGTCCATCGGAGACGGGCACGGTACACGGGCGCCGTTGATACGGTCAGCGGCAGTGAGCGCGGTCTCTGCCGAAAGCGCCATGGGGGAAGGCGCGCCGACGCCGCTCGGCAGCGTGCCCATTTTCGCCGGCGGACCGCAGCAGGTGGCGGCCGGGACGTGGGCCTGGATTCAGCCCAACGGCGAGCTCGGCGAGTCGAACGCCGGCCTCGTCGCCGGCGACGGATCGAGCCTCCTGATCGACACGCTCTGGGACGAGCGTTTGACGCGCGCGATGCTCGAGCAGCTCGCCCCGGCCCGCGCCGGAGCGCCGATCGCGACGCTCTTCAATACCCACGGCGACGGCGACCACTGGTACGGCAACGGGCTGCTGGGCGGCTCCCGGATCGTCGCCACCGAAGCAGCCGCGACGCAGATGCGCGCTGAGCCGCCGGCGATGCTGACCCGGCTCGCACCGCTCGGTACGGTGACCGGCGCGCTCACGTCGGTTCCCTTCCTGCCGGGCAAGGGACGACTGCGCGGCATTGCCGGCTTCGCGGAGCAGCTCTCCCACTTCGACTTCGACGGCCTCGAGCCGCGGCTGCCTGACGAGACGTTCACCGGCGAGCACGTGCTCGACGTCGGCGGCCGCCGCGTCGAGCTCTACGAGGTCGGCCCAGCGCACACGCCGGGCGACGCGATCGCCTGGCTGCCGGACGCGCGCGTCGTGTTCAGCGGCGACATCGTCTTCAACGGCGTGACGCCGATCATGTGGGCGGGGCCGGCCTCGAACTGGATCGCGGCGCTCGAGCGGATCGCCGCGCTGGGGCCGCTCGTCGTCGTCCCCGGGCACGGACCCGTGTGCGGGCCTGAGCTGCTCTCGGAGCTGATCGACTACTGGACCTATCTGATCCGCTGCGTGCCCGAGGGCGCCGGCGACGCGGTCGTCGAGCTCACCGAGGCGCTCGTCTGCGGCGTCGAGTACCGGACCTCCCCGTGGGGCGAGTGGCTGGCCCCGGAGCGGACGCTGGTCAACGTTGCGATGATCGCCCGCGAGCGCGACGGTGAGACGGGCCCGGTATCGGTCGCCAAGCGGATCGCCCTGCTCTCGCAGATGGGCTCGCTACGCGAGCGGCTCGCGGGCGCGACGATTCAGCTGTAGCGATCCCACCTCTTCAGTGCGCGGGTCGGCGGCTGCGGCGAACCGCCCTCGTACCAACCCGGTCGCGACCACATCTCGAAGTGCAGGTGGCAGGCGGTCGCATCACCCGTCCGGCCGACGTAACCGAGGACCTGACCCGTCTTGACGCGATCGCCGGTGTGGGCGATGCCGCGCTTGAGCATGTGCATGTAGACGAAGTCCTTGCCGGTGCCCCTGCCGTCGACGACCACGTAGTTGCCGGCGGCAGGACCCTTACTGCGCGTCTGCACCTTGCCGCCGCGCGCCGCGCGGATCTTCTTCCCGCACTTGGTCATGATGTCCTGGCCTTCGTGATGGCGACCGGCACCGAAGCCGTCACCGTAGGTGTGGTGGGCGGCGATCGGGAACTGGCCGCGGTGGAGGTTGAGCCGGCTCTTGCCCTTCGCCTTGCGGTCGTCGGCCGGCCTGTGGTGGTTCCCCTGCGGAAAGACCTTGAAGGTGTACTTGCCCTCGGTGGCCCAGCCCTTGCGGTTGAGCTTGCCGTTCCAGTTGAGCTTCGTCTTGCGCTTCGTCTTCAGGTTGTCGAACTTCCAGTGGCGAACGACCTTGCTGCCCTTGACGCGGATCGCGCGCACGACGACGTCATGGCTCCCGGTGCCACCGAGCTCGAACTTGTACTTCGCCCCGCGGTGGGAGTCGATGATCGCCTCGTCCGGGGCTGAGCGCGAGACCTTGAGCCGGAGCCGCCCGGAGTCCGATCCTCCCTTGCCCTGTTTGGCCGTGGCGCCTCCGCTCGCCTGCGCATCGTCAGTGCCTGCGCTGATCGCAACGACAACGATCGCCAGCGCGGCGACGGTGAAGGCGATGCGCTCGTACGTACGTCGGTGTGCCTGCCTGAACAGCTCGATCAACTCCCTTCGGGATGTGGATGTCGGGTTCGGGGGGGTGTGCCGGTGATCGCTCACGCGGGCGTCAGGCCCAGATATGTGAGCGTCTGCCCGGTAATAACCTGGCGGAACGCTAAAGGTTGCGGTCGCGGAATGCGCCGCCGGAGACTCCCGGCCCGCCGGACTCCCCTCTCAGGGGGAAGGAACGGCCGCCCTCAGGCGGCGCCGGCCAGCGCGGGGCGCGGTGGGCGGCTCGCCTCGCGCGGGCGGAGAGTGATCGTCCCGCCTCCAGCGGGGCTGATCGTGATCGCCCGACGCCGGACGGGCTCGGCGGCACCGGTCGTCGGCTCGATCGAGGCGGTTCGCAGAGATCTCCGCGAGCACGACCTTCATCTCGAGCAGGGCGAAGTTCGCTCCGGCGCAGCGGCGCCGGCCGCCACCGAAGGGCAGCCAGGTGTAGGTGCCCGGCTCGACGCCGAGGAACCGCTCGGGACGGAAGGCGAACGGGTCCGGGTAGATCTCGGCGTCGTGGTGGGTGAGCCAGGTGCAGGGCATCAGGTGGACGCCGACCGGATAGGTCCAGCCACCGACGGTGATCGGCTCCTTGACCGTTCGCGGCTGCGCGGTCGGCAGCACCGGGCGCCGGCGGAGGGTCTCGCGGATGACGGCGGTCATGTACTCGTCGCCCGCCTGCGTGCGGACCTCGTCGGTCAGCCGCTCCGCTTGGGCCCGATGGTGTGCGAGTCGCTCGAGAGCCCAGGCGAGCGAGGTCGCCGTCGTCTCGTGGCCGGCGACGAGCAGCGTCAGCAGCTCGTCGTGGATCTCCTCGTCGGTCATCGGTGAGCCGTCCTCGTGGGTGGCGGCGAGCAGCGTCGTCAGCACATCGTCGCCGCCCGGCTCGCCGCGGCGCGCGTCGATCTCCGCGTAGATCAGCTCGTCGGCGCGGGCGCGGGCGCGGGTGAACGTCGCCCAGGTGCCGCGGCCGCGGAAGTCCCGCTGCAGCGGCGGCAGCAGGCTGATCGGGCTGAAGCCGAAGTCGAGCATGCCGCTGAGCGCCTCGCGCAGATCATCGAGCCGGCGACCGGGACCGAGCCCGAAGACCGCCCGCAGGATCACGTCCATCGTCAACTGCTGGGCGTAGGGGTGGACCGCGAACGGCTCCCCGGTCGGCCACGATGCGATCTGGCGCTCGGCAACCTCCCGGACGACGTCCTCGAGGCGCGCCATGCGCTCGCCGGCAAAGGCGGGCAGGACGAGGCGCCGCTGGGCCAGATGCGCGCCCTCGTCGAGCAGCAGGATCGAGTTCGGACCGACGATCGGCTCGAGGATCCTGCCGCCCTCGCCCGGATGCAGGACCTCGGGCGGCGCGGTGAAGACCTGCTTGAGCTCCGCCGGGTCCGAGATCATCACGAACGGCCGCTGCGCCGCGAGCCGCACGGTGAAGCGCTTGCCGAAGCGGCGTCGGCAACGCTCGAGGTAGGCGGTCGGGCGCGCCCACCAGCCGATCGTCTGCAGGGCGACCGGGAGCCTCGGTCCCGGCGGCAGCTCGATGCGACGGGCGCCGGGCATCACTCAGCCGTCGAGGATGTCTTCGCGCTCGATCAGCTCGATCCGGTAGTCGTCCGGATCGCGCACGAAGCACAGCCGCGAGCCGCCCTCGCGCACCGTGTACGGCGGCTTCTCGGGCTCGATGCCGAGCTCGGCGAGACGGGCGAGCGTGCCGTCCATGTCACCGACGGTGACGGCGATGTGGCCGTAGCCGGTGCCGATCTCATACGGCTCGGTGACGTCGTGGTTGTAGGTCAGCTCGAGCCGGGCGCCGTCACCGGGCAGCCCCATGAAGCAGTTCGTCGCCTCGTCGCGGATCGGCATCCGCCCGATCTCCTCGAAGCCGAGCTTCTCGTAGAACGCGACCGAGCGCTCGAGATCGAGGACCCGGTAGCAGGTGTGGATCAACTCGCTCATCGGCTTCAGCCTACCCCGGCGGGGCGGCGATTGCGAGCGGCCCGGAGGAGGCTCTACAGACCCGCGGGATGGCGGGCGACGAAGGACCCGACGTCCTCGGTCTGATCCGTGTGCCAGCGCGGGCCCGGGCCACCGGAGGTGTCCCAGCGCAGGCCGGCGACCATCGCCCAGGCGTGGCCGGAGTTGGCGTAGACCGTGATCCACTGGCCTGCGCCCGGCCTCGCCCCAGCTCTCCAAGCCGGTCGAATCGAGCGGCGTCGAGAGCAGGCCGCCGCCGTGCAACATGAAGCTGACGGCGCCGGAGCAGTCGTAACCGGAGGAGTCGAAGGAGCCATGGCCGCCGCCCCACACGTAGGAGGTGTTGACGATCTGGTTGGCGGCGTTGATCGCGGCGACGACCTGCGGCGGTGCGCCGGAGGGCGGGCTCGCGGTGCCGTCGGAGTTGAGGACGGCCGTCTGGCCGGGAACCGGCGCCGCGGCGGGCGGAGCCGTCGTGGTCGTGCTGGAGCTGTCGCCCGTTGTCGCGGCCTGCTCGGCGGCCTGCTGCGCCGCCTGGCGGGCGGCCTGCCGCTGGATCGCGTCCTCGAGGTTGATCTGCTTCTTGTCGAGGCGGTCGAGCATCGCCCGGCGCGACTGGCGGGCGGCGCGGAGCTGCGCCTCCTGCGCCTCGAGGTTGGCGCGCTGGTTGGCGAGCGCGTCGCGGCGCGCGGCGATCTGATCGCGGGCGTCGCTGATCCGCTGCTTGTCGTCGGCGAGGCCGGCGACGGTGTCCGACATCTGCACCTTGAGATCCCGGGCGCGGTTGATGACGCTCGACTGGTAGTCCTGCAGATGCGATCGTAGTACTGGCTGTTGCTCTCGAAGTCCTGGATGTCCGAGGAGTTGAGGAGCACCGAGCCGAGATCCGGGGTCGGCGCCTTGTAGATGCGGACGAGCATGTCCTTGAGCTCGGCGCTCGCGGCGGCGAACTCCTTGCGGAGCTTCTTGAGCTTGTCGCGGCCGGCGGCGAGCTCGGCCGTCGCCTGCTCCAGCTCCTGCTGCTTCTGCGCGAGCTGCTCGGTGGCGCTCGCCTCCTGCTGGCGCAGGTCCGAGACCTGGCCGATCAGCTTGTTGACCTCACCGTTGTGGGCCTCCAGCTGTGCCGCCAGCTGGTCCTTGTGGTTCTGGACCGACTGCAACTGCTGGCTCTTCGTCTCGCCCATGGCGGAGGCGCTGAGCTGCAGCCCCACGACGAGGGCGAGCAGCGCCGCGAAGACGACGAGCACGGCCGCCCGGCGAGGGCGGCGTGAGGGAATGGATGCAGGGGTGGGCGCCGGCATGGGTGTCGGGTCAACCCCCGCGACGGAAAGACGGAGGGGTGAGGCGGGGCAATCTACACGTTGGGAGCGTTCCGTGAGCGACTCCTAACAATTCTGCAAGATCCATTTCATTTGCAGGAGCTTTGCGGGTCGCCGCGACGCCCTGCAAGCCCCCTTCGCGGCTGCTGGAGCCAAATTCAGCCTCTCCGGAATACATGTGACTTTTTAGTCACCTATACTCGCGGCATGGACCTGGTCTTCAAGGCGATGGCCGACCCGACGCGGCGGGCGATCCTCGACAGCCTCTTCGAGAGCGACGGGCAGACGCTGACGTCGCTCGAGCAAGAGCTGCCGATGACCCGCTTCGGTGTGATGAAGCACCTCAAGGTGCTCGAGGAGGCGAACCTCGTCGTCACCCGCAGGCGCGGACGGGAGAAGCTCCACTACCTCAACCCGGTCCCGATCCGGCTCGTCTACGAGCGCTGGGTCAGCAAGTACTCGGAGCCCGTGGGCGTCGACGCTCACGGGCCTCAAACACAACCCTCGAGGAGGAAGATCCGATGGCTGAAGAGTTCGACGTTCCGCTACCAGGTGCCGCTGGCCCCCGGACCCGGACGGCGAAGGCGGCATCGCGGTGTTCGAGATCTACATCAAGACGACGCCCGAGCGCCTCTGGGAGGCGATCACCGACCCGGAGCTGCGCGCCCGCTACACGTTCGGCGCCCGCATCGAGTCCGACTGGAGCGCCCGGCTCGCCGCACGTCGGCCAGGCCGGCGACTTCGTGATCTCCGAGGGCGTCAACACCGAGGTCGACCCACCACGCCGGCTCGTGCAGACCTTCGAGGCGAAGTGGAGCGCCGAGGTCGAGGCGGCCGGCGCCTCGCGCGTCACCTGGGAGATCCGCCCGGTCGCCGACTCCTGCCAGCTGACGGTGATCCACGACCGCTCCCCGCCGACGCGAACCCGGAGCTCTACGGCGGCTGGCCGATGATCCTCTCCGGCCTCAAGACCCTGCTCGAGACGGGCGACGATCTGACGACCCCCGGCTCGCTGCGCTACGAGCAGATGGCGGGGTAGACGCTGCGAGCCGCCACACTCTCCTGGGCGGACGGCACGGCGCTCCGAGGCGCGAACGCTCCGCAACGGCCGCCGATCCGGCGTCAGTCGGCCGCTGTCCCGTAGGCCGCTCGGCGAGCGCTCCGCGGCCGTCTGCCGCTGCGCCGAGCGGCGCTCCTGCCTCGGGGGCTGACTGCGTGCACCATGCTGGTCTCACAGTTGTCCGCTTTCGCCCCCTCTCAGGGGGCCAAGACGCAACAGAACGGCTCAGCCGGGGCAGTCGCCGAAAGCAAGGTTCGGTAGCGCCCGAGATGCACGGCGTCGGCGCGCGTCGGTCGCACGCTCGCTCGACCGCTGCTCAGCACCGAGCGCACGCGATTGCCGGCGTAGACGATGAAGCGGTCGCATCGCCGCGTGCGCGTCGCCTCGGTAGATCGGCAGCCAGGACACGGACGAGCCAATGAACGGCGAACCAGGTCGTCGACCAGGAGCAGCCTGACCTACTCGCTGCGGGTGATCGACGAACCACCCATCGACGGCCTGTCTGCGCGAGTCACCGGCGGCAGGGCTCGCCTCCATGTTCGGAGCGTGCTCCGGCGTCGGTGAGTGGCGGTGCTCTGCGCGAGAGCCAATCGGCTCCTCAGCTCGGTCAGGCCGCGCTCAGCAGGCCCTCGAGGTGCGGGGTGCCCTTGCGGGCGTCGCGCACGGCGAAGGCGATCGTCCCGGCGCCCTCGGCCGGCAGTGGGGCCGAGGCGAAGGAGACGCGGCCGGGGAGCAGGATCGGGCGCTTGAAGCGGACCTCGGCGCGGGCGGCGTCGGGCGTGTCGCCCTCGAGCGCGGCCAGCGCCCGGGCCTTCGTCCACATGCCGTGCGCGATCGCCTTCGGGAAGCCGAGCGGCTTCGCCGTCCACTCCGACATGTGGATCGGGTTGCGATCGCCGGAGACGGCGCCGTAGCGGCGGCCGAGGCCGGCGTCGAGCTTCCACTCGGCGGCGGCGGGCAGCGCGTCGAAGTCGGTCGTCTCGAAGGCGCCGGACTTCGAGGCGGCGCCCTCCTCCGCCCCGCTCGCCGCGATGCAGCGTCGTCGGAGCGCGACTCCCAGACGAGCTCGTCGCCCGAGCGGGCCTCGCTGATGAAGGCGAACTGCCGGCCCTTCGGATGCGGCTCCAGCGGCGTGCGCGCTGACGCGAATCTCGAGCGTCTCGGAGAGCTTGATCTGGCGGTGGCGGGTGATCTCGTTGGCTGATGTGGACGAGGCCGATGCCGCCGAAGGGAAAGTCCTCCTCGGTCATCAGCGACATGTGCAGCGGGAAGGCGAGCATGTGCGGGTAGGTGAGCGGCAGCGTGTCGCGCAGCGTGAAGCCGCAGACGCGGCAGTAGTCGGCGAGCCGGTCGGTGTCGACCTTGACCTCGGGCACGACGAGCGTCGTCTCGGGCACGTCCTTGCGAGCGGCCGCCGATGCCGAGGAACGGCACCCTGTCCGCTGAACGGGACGCGCGCCGAGCGCGGCCTTGCCGTAGAGGCCGAGCAGGTTCGGCGGCGTCTCGAAGCGTGCGCTCGGCCGCCATCGTCAGGCCCCCAGCAGGCTCTGGCCGCAGACGCGGACCAGGTTGCCGTTCAGGCCGGTCGAGGCGGGGCTCGCGTACCAGGCGATCGTCTCGGCGACGTCGACCGGCAGGCCGCCCTGGCTCATCGAGTTGAGCCGGCGGCCGACCTCGCGCGTGCCGATCGGCATCGCGGCGGTCATCTGCGTCTCGATGAAGCCCGGGCGCGACGGCGTTGATCGTCGCGCTTCGCCTTGGCGAAGACGGGCGCCATCGACTGGACCATGCCGATCACGCCGGCCTTCGAGGTGCCGTAGTTGGTCTGCCCGGCGTTGCCGGCGATCCCGCTGATCGAGGAGACGCAGATCACGCGGCCGTTCGTGTTCAGCACCTTGCCGGCGAGCAGCGCGTCGTTGATCCGCTCCTCGCTGGAGAGGTTGATGTCGACGAGCAGGATCCCAGCGCTCGGCGTCCATGCCGACGATCGTCTTGTCGCTTGGTGACGCCGGCGTTGTGGACGACGATGTCGACGCCGCCGTGCTCGGCCTCGAGCTGCTTGGCGATCAGCTCGGGCGCGTCCTCGGCGGTGATGTCGACGACGATCTCCGAGCCGCCGATCTCGCCCGTCAGCGCCCGCAGGTCGTCGGCCAGCGGCGGGATGTCGAGGCCGACGACGTGGGCGCCGTCGCGGGCGAGCGTGCGGGCGATCGCCGCGCCGATCCCGCGCGAGGCGCCGGTGACGAGCGCGACCTTGCCGGCCGAGCGGCTTGTCCCAGTCGAGCTCGCCGGCGGCGGGCGGCGCGCGACGCCCTTGCCGACGCGCGCCACCTGGCCCGAGACGTAGGCGGAGCGCGGCGAGAGGAAGAAGCGCAGCGTCGAGTCGAGCGAGCTCCTCGGCGCCGGGGCGACGTAGACGAGGTTCGCGGTCGCGCCGCCGCGCGCCTCCTTGCCGATCGAGCGCGTGAAGCCCTCGAGCGCGCGCTGCGCGGTCGCCTCGCGCGGCGCCTTGCAGTCCTCCGGCGGCGTGCCGAGGACGATCACGCGGCCGGACGGCAGCAGGTAGCGGAAGCTCGGGTGGAAGAAGGCCCAGAGCTCGTGCAGCTGCGTCGAGTCGGCGATCCCGGTCGCGTCGAAGACGAGCGCCTTGAAGCGCTTGCTCGAGGGCGCCTCGGGGTTCCAGATGCCGGCGTCGAGATCGCCGGCCGCGGCCGCGGTGCGGAGCTCCTCGCCGGGCGGCGTGTCGACGTCGGCCTCGGCCAGCGCGAGCACGCGCGCGGCGGGCTCGGCGAGCCGGCCGCCGGGCGCGGCGCCGAACAGCACGGAGCCGGTGATCAGCGGCTGGCCGGGCTCGTAGCGGTCGAGCTCGACCGGCTGCGGCAGGCCGACGTTCTTGGCGATGAAGCCGCCGACGGGGTTGTTGACGATCTGCGAGTAGCGGTCAGCGGGCATGGGTCTGTGTACCTCCTGGGGGAGTCGGCTTCAGGCTTCGAGGATCGCGACGACGCCCTGGCCGCTGGCCGCGCAGATCGAGATCAGGCAGCGTCCGCCGCCCGCCTCCTCGAGCTGCTTGGCCGCGGCGGCGACGATCCGCCCGCCGGTTGCGGCGAACGGGTGGCCGGCCGCGAGCGAGCCGCCGTTGACGTTGAGCTTGGCGCGGTCGATCGAGCCGAGCGGCGCGTCGAGGCCGAGGCGCTCCTTGCAGAAGACCGGGTCCTCCCAGGCCTTCAGCGTGCACGAGCACCTGAGCGGCGAACGCCTCGTGGATCTCGTAGTAGTCGAAGTCCTGCAGGCTGAGGCCGTTGCGTTCCAGCATCCGCGGCACGGCGTAGGCGGGCGCCATCAGCAGGCCCTCCTTCTTCGTCACGAAGTCGACCGCGGCGGTCTCGGCGTCGACGAAGTAGGCGAGCGGCTGCAGCCCGTGCTCCTCGGCCCACTCCTCGGAGGCGAGCAGGACCGAGGAGGCGCCGTCGGTGAGCGGCGTCGAGTTCGCCGCGGTCATCGTCCCCTCCGGCCCGCCGAAGACGGGCTTCAGCTTGGCCAGCTTCTCGATCGTCGAGTCGGGCGCGCAGGTTGTCGTCGCGCTCGAGGCCGAGGTACGGCGTCACGAGGTCGTCCAGGAAGCCGCGGTCGTAGGCGGCTGCGAGGTGCTGCGTGGCTGGCGACGGCGAGCTCGTCCTGCTCGGCGCGGGTCAGGCCCCACTCCTTCGCCATGATCGCCGTGTGCTCGCCCATCGAGAGGCCGGTGCGCGGCTCGGCGTTCTTGGGGATGTCGAGCGGCATCGCCGGGCGCAGCTTGGTCAGCGCCTCGCAGCCGGTCCTGTCGTGGAGCGCGCGGCGTTGATCTCGGTCAAGACAGCGCGCAGCTCGTCGGAGACGGCGATCGGCGGATCCGAGGTCGTGTCGGAGCCGCCGGCGATGCCCGAGTCGATCTGACCGAGCTGGATCTTGTTGGCGACGAGGATCGTCGTCTCCAGCCCGGTGCCGCAGGCCTGGCCGACGTCGTAGGCCGGGGTCTCGGGGGCGAGCTTGGTGCTGAGCACCGACTCGCGGGTCAGGTTGATGTCGCGGGCGAGCTTGACGACGGCGCCGCCGGCGACCTCGCCGATGCGCTCGCCGCCGAGGCCGAAGCGGTCGACGAGGCCGTCGAGCGCCGCGGTCAGCAGGTCCTGGTTGGAGGCCTTCGCGTAGGCGCCGTTGGAGCGGGCGAACGGAATCCGGTTGCCGCCGAGAATCGCGGCCTTGCGGGTGTCGGCCATGGGTCTCTTTACCTCCGGAGGGGAATCTGGAAACGGACGACCGGAGAGGCGCTGTCCGCTAGCGCAGCTCGGCCGAAGTCTTCTTGAGCAGCTGGCGAGCGATGATCAGCAGCTGGATCTGCTGGGTGCCCTCGAAGATGTCGAGGATCTTCGCGTCGCGGGCCCACTTCTCGAGCAGCGAGCTCTCGGCAGTAGCCGACGGCGCCGGCGAGCGCCACGCAGCGCAGCGCCATGTCGGTGCCGGTCCGCCCGGCCTTGGCCTTCGAGTAGGAGGCCTCGAGCGAGTTGAGCTTGCGGTTGTCCGCCATCCAGGCGGCCTCGAGCATCAGCAGGCGCGCCGCCTCGTAGTCGGCCTCGAGCTCGATGAACTCGGCGGCGGCCGCCGGACTGGGCGTTGACGGGCTTGTCGTAGTCGATCTCGACGCCGGCCTCGTCAGGATCCTGCGCGTCTCCTCGAGGCAGGCGCTGGCCAGGCCAACCGCCATCCCGGCGACGAGCGGCCGCGTGTTGTCGAACGTCTTCATCACGCCGGAGAACGACTTCTTCGTGTCGATCTCGGGGGAGCCGAGCAGGTTCTCCTTCGGCACCCGGCAGTCGGTGAGGATGAAGTTGGCCGTGTCGGAGGCCTTGATCCCGAGCTTGTGCTCGAGCCGGTCGAGCTTCAGCCCGGGGTTGTCGCGCTCGACGACGAACGACTTGATCGCCGCCCGCCCGCTGCTTCGGGTCGAGCGAGGCCCAGACGACGATCAGGTCGGCGCGGTCGCCCGCGGTGACGTAGATCTTCTCGCCGTTGAGCACGTACTCGTCCCCGTCTGCGATCGCGGTCGTGCGGATCGCGGCCGAGTCGGAGCCCGCCTCGGGCTCGGTGATCGCCATCGCGGCCCACTTGCCGGCGAAGCGCTGCTTCTGCTCGTCGTCGGCGACCGCCGCGATCGCGGCGTTGCCGAGGCCCTGGCGCGGCATCGAGAGCGTCAGGCCGACGTCGCCCCAGCACATCTCGGCGATGCCGATCACCGAGGCCATGTTGGAGCCGTTCTTGTTGCCCTCGGGCTCGGCCGGCTTGTCGGCCTTCTCCGAGGACTTGGCGGCGCCGGTCGCGCCGGCGCCGGAGCTTGCGTCGGAGTCGTTCATGCCGTCGATCAGCGCGGCCAGCATGTCGAGCTCCTTCGGGTACTCATGCTCGGCGAGGTCGTACTTGCGCGAGATCGGCCGCAGGACCTCCTTCGCGACCTGGTTGGCCTGCTGCTGGAGGGGGACGAACTTCTTCGGGATTTCGAGTGAGATAGCCATAAGTCTGTGTTTCCTTCGTGAGTCGGAGCTGGGCCCGGACTAGACGAGGAGCGCTCCTTCCATCAGGCCGGCGGCGCGCAGGTCGCGGTACCAGCGCTCCTCCGGGTATTCCTTGGTGTAGCCGTGGCCGCCGAGCATCTGGACTCCGTCGGAGCCGATCTGCATGCCCTTGGTCGTGCAGAGCTTGCGGGCGATCGCAACCTCGCGGCTGAAGTCCTTGCCGCGGTCGGCGAGCCCGGCGGCGCGCAGCGTCGCCAGCCGCATGCCCTCGACCTCGATCGCGATGTTCGAGATCGTGAAGGCGACCGCCTGCCGGTTGCTGATCGGCTCGCCGAAGGCGGTGCGCTCGTTGACGTAGGGGATCAGGTGGTCGAGGACGGCCTTCGTCGTGCCGCAGGCGAGGGCGCACCAGGCCGAGCCGGCCGAGCCGCACGGACTCGGCGTAGGCGTCGGCGGAGCCCTCCGCGAGCAGCGCCGAGCCCGGCACGCGCACGGCCTGGAGCTTGAGCTTGCCGGTGGCGGCGGCGCGAATGCCCATCGCGGGCTCGGGCTCGAAGAGGACGCCGTCGTTCTTCGTCTCGACGATGAACAGCGCCGGGCCCGAGCCCTCGAGCTCGGCGGCGACGACGAACAGCTCGGCGTCGGCGGCGCGCGGGACGAGCGCCTTGATCCCGTCGATCACGTAGTCGTCGCCGACCTTGCGCGCCTTCGTCTCGAGCGCGAACGGGTCGAAGAGCGGGCGCGGCTCGAGCACTGCGAGCGCCGCGGCGGGCGGATTCTCAGCCGGTGAACTCGGGCAGGTAGGTGGCCTGCTGATCGGCGTCGCCCCAGAGGCTGATCGCGGTCGAGACGGCGGCCGGCGCGAGGATCGCGACGGCCAGGCCGGGGTCGCCGTGGGCGAGCGCGGAGGTGACGAGCACCGAGCTCACGGCGGAGCGCTCCTCGAAGGCGCCGCCGAGCTCCTCGGGAACGCCGAGCGCGGCGGTGCCGAGCTCGTTGGCGGCGTCGAGGACGTCCTGCGGGGCCTTGCACTCGGCGTCGGCCTCGGTCGCGATCTTGCGCAGCTTCTCGGCCGCGAAGTCGCCGAAGGCCTCGACGATCATCGCCTGCTCGTCGCTCGGCGTCGAGGTCGAAGAGGTCGGGGGCCTTGGGCCGCGACTGGCGTGCCGGGCTGGTCAGCTTCTGCGCGGCGGCGAAGGTGCGGCCGGCGGCGCTGGCGGCCTGAAAGCCGTTGCGCGTCGCGCGGTAGAGGAGGCGCTCGGCCGGCTCACGGAGGCCGACTCGGTCGACGACCTCGAGCTGCGCGAAGCGGTTGAGGGCGCGGAGTCCCGAGCCCATTGCCTGGTCAGCGATGCTCATCTCAGATTCATCCCCTGTGGGTGGAGTGCAAAAGGTTGCGTCGAGTGCGTGTGCGGTGCGTTGCTCTACGCGGGCCCGGCGACGCATTCGGCGGTCGCCGGGAGATGCGAGATTAGCATGGATTACATCAAACGGTGTCGTATCGGCTGACCGGCCAATCAAGCGACCGATTCCGCTCCCGGACGGGCTCCGGAGCCCGACGCGTAGGATTCCCGCCCTCGGCCTGTTGATGTAGACGAGAGGACTCCGCCGTGCGCCATCGCCCCTGCTCCTGACCATGCTGCTCGCGTTGCTGGCGTTTGCCGGCGTCGCCGCCGGCTGCGGCAGCTCCAGTGATTCGACGAGCGGTGACAGCTCGACGACCGCCTCGTCGGTCTCGCTCGACGACTGCCAGGCGGATTCGCTGCAAACCGTCAAGGACGGCACGCTGACGATCGCCACCGACAAGCCCGCCTACCCGCCCTACTTCGAGGACAACGACCCGAGCAACGGCAAGGGCTTCGAGAGCGCGGTCGGCTACGCGATCGCCGACAAGCTCGGCTTCAGCTCCGATCAGGTCGAATGGACGGTCGAGCCGTTCAACGCATCCTACTCGCCCGGCCCGAAGGACTTCGACTTCGACCTCAACGAGATCTCGATCACGCCGAAGCGCGAGCAGGCCGTCGACTTCTCGACGCCCGTACTACGAGGCCGACCAGGCGATCGTCGCGACGAAGGGCTCCGACCTCGCCGGCGCCACCTCGCTCGCCGACTTCAAGGACGCCTCGATCGGCGTCCAGATCGGCACGACGAGCCTCGACGCCGTCGAGGCCTCGATCCAGCCGACGAACCAGCCGCGCGTCTTCCAGAACTCGAACGACGTCGTCCAGGCGCTCAAGCAGGGCCAGGTCGACGCGATCGTCGTCGACGTGCCCGACCGCCTTCTACCTGACCGCGGTCCAGGTTCCCGACGGCCAGATCGTCGGCTCATTCCCCGCCCCCGGCGGCGACAAGTGGGGCGCGCTGCTGGCGAAGGGCTCGCCGGTCACCGACTGCGTCTCGGCCGCGATCGACGAGCTCAAGTCGAGCGGTGAGCTGGCGCAGATCCAGAAGAACTGGATCGACGACAAGACCAAGGCGCCGGTGCTCGGGTAACGGCGAGCCCCGACACCGGCGGGCGCGGCGGGGGGCGATCGCCGCGCCGAGCGCGCCGCCGCCAAGCGGGCGCACGACCGCCGCGGACTGCTGATCGCGGCGGTCTCGACCGTCGTCGTGATCGGCGGTCTCACGGTCCTCATCCTGACCAGCCCCGGCTGGCCCGCGGTCCGGGAGACGTTCTTCAACTGGACCGAGTTCAAGGACACCTTCCCGGACATCCTCCGCGCGTTCTGGCTCGACGTCCGCGTCTTCTTGATCGCCGAGGTGGCGATCCTGATGCTCGGGCTGGTGGTGGCGCTGACCCGGACCTCCTCGGCGCCGGCGCTGTTCCCGCTGCGGCTGATCGCGACCGCCTACGCGGACCTCTTCCGCGGCATCCCGACGATCCTGCTCGTCTACATGGTCGGCTTCGGCGTGCCGACGATCGTCGCCGCGGGCGAGGAGGGCAGCGGCTCGCTCAGCTGGCTCGAGGGCATCGCGGGCAAGCCGGTGCTGCTCGGCGGGATCGCGCTCACCCTTTCCTACGGCGCCTACGTCTCCGAGGTCTACCGGGCCGGCCTGCGCTCGGTCCACCCCGGCCAGCGCGAGGCGGCGCTGGCCGTCGGGCTGACCGAGAACCAGGCGATGCGCCACATCGTGCTGCCGCAGGCCGTGAGCGCTGTCGGCCCGCCGCTGCTCAACGACTTCATCGCCCTGCAGAAGGACGTCGCCCTGCTCGCGATCCTCGGCGTCACCGGCGAGGCCTTCGCCGCAGGCGCAGATCTTCGCCTCGACCGACTTCAACTACACGCCGATGGTCGGCGCGGCGCTGCTCTACATCGCGGTCACGATCCCGCTTGCGCGCCTGCTCGACCGCTGGGAGCGACGCGCGACGAGGCCGATGAGCGACGACGCCGGTCATCGAGCTGCGCGGGGTGACGAAGTCCTACGGCGAGCTGAGGTCCTGCTCGGCATCGACCTCGCCGTCGCCGAGCACGAGGCCGTCGCGCTGATCGGCGCCTCCGGCTCGGGCAAGTCGACGATCCTGCGCTGCATCGACCTGCTCACGGAGATCGATGACGGCGACATCTTCCTCGACGGCGAGGTGATCACCGATCCCGGCGTCGAGCCGGTCGCGGTGCGGCGCAAGCTCGGCCTGATCTTCCAGGCCTACAACCTGTTCCCCCACCTGACGGTGATCGACAACGTCGTGCTCGGCATCCACAAGGGCCATGAGGTGCCGCGCGCCGAGGCCGAGACGAAGGCGCGCGAGCTGCTCGAGCACTTCGGCCTCGGCGGCCGCGAGGACGACCGGCCCGAGCGCCTCTCGGGTGGCCAGCAGCAGCGCGTCGCGATCGCCCGCGCCTTCGCGACGCGACCGCGGGCGATGTTGCTCGACGAGGTGACGAGCGCGCTCGATCCCGAGCTCGTCGGCGACGTCCTGCGGGCGATCCGCGAGCTCAAGGAGGAGGGCGTGACGATGATCCTCGCCACGCACGAGATGAGCTTCGCCCGCGAGGTCGCCGACCGGGTCGGCTTCCTGCACGAGGGCCGGCTGCTCGAGGTCGGCCCGCCCGAGCAGGTGCTCGAGCACCCGCAGCAGCCGGAAACGCAGAAGTTCCTGCGCCGCCTGCTCGAGGCCGGCCGCGCCTGATCCCAGCCCGCCGAGGGCTGAATGTCGCGCCGCAGCGTTGCGTTTTTCAGCGCTCGGTGGCGCGTGGCCACCGGCCGCATCTAGAGGATCATGCAGGTGCTGGTGCCGGTCGCCAGCAGCTTGCCCGCGCCATCCTCGATCCGGGCCTCGGCCGTCGCCTGCCGGCGACCGCGATAGACGATGTCGCCCGTCGCGACGACGCAGCCCGTCTCGTGCGTGATCGCGCGGACGAGCTTTACCTCCAGCGTCTGCGTCGTGTAGGCCTCTCCCGCCGCGAGCGTGGTATGGACGGCGCAGCCGAGCACCGTGTCGAGCAGGGTCGAGGCGTAGCCGCCGTGGACGACGCCGATCGGGTTGTAGTGCTCGGCGCCCGGCTCCCCGGTGAAGACAACGTGGCCCTCGGCGACCGTGTCGGGGCCATGTTCATCAGCACGGCGATCGGCGCCGGCGGGAGCTCGCCCGCCTGGATCGCACGCATCTGCTCGATTCCACTCATGCCGGCGGCGCGCTCGAAGCTGGCAACTGGATCCTGGAAGACGATCTCGCGGCGGCGCGTGCGCCGCCGGATCGAGCTCCGCATGGAGCCGCGCGGAGCTGACGGCATCGCGGGGCGCTCCCCGGGGAGGTGCCCGGAGACGGCGGGGGCCGCGGGGGCCGCCTCCGGGGCGAGGGATGCGAGGGAGGCTTCGCTCACCGGCCGTGGACGCGTCCGTAAGTCCGGTCAGATGCCGGCGAGCGGCCGGTCGCGGCTGAGGGGCACGGCGGCCGCCCGCATGCCGGTTGGCATGTGGGCGGACGGCGGGTGCCCTCAGACGGGTCCGGCCGCCGCCGGGCTGATCGGAGTTGCGGCGGGTCCACGAGCTCGCTCGTCAGCAGGACCGGGTAGTTGAGGTCGGCCAGGATCTCCTCGGTCGTCACGGTGACTTCGAGGTTCAGGTTGGGGTTGATCTCGATGGAGCGCATGAGGCTCCTCCTTCCACCTGCGATGCGGCCCGTGCCTACATCAGGTTGCTTGACGAAACTGACTGTAGCGGATAAGGTTGCATCACGAAACGCTTCTGTGATGCACTGCACACAGCGGCCCCGCACCAACCACCGGAAGGATCAGATGCTCGCCCGTGACTACGACCTCGACTGCTCGATCGCCCGCACGCTCGAGCTGATCGGCGAGCGCTGGAGCCTGCTCGTGATCCGCGACGTCTTCCTCGGCAACCGCCGCTTCGACGAGATCCAGACCTCGCTCGGCGTCGCCCGCAACGTGCTCGCCTCGCGCCTCGGACGGCTCGTCGACGAGGGCATCCTCGAGAAGCGCCCGTACAGCGAACGGCCCCTGCGCCACGAGTACTTCCTGACCGAAAAGGGGCTCGACCTGTGGCCGGTGCTGGTGGCGCTGATGGGCTTCGGCGACAAGTACTCGCTCCCCGAGGGCGCCGAGCCGCCGGTCCGCATCCTGCACAAGGATTGCGGCGGCAACGTCAACGATCGCCGCATCTGCGAGCGCTGCGGAGCGGAGCTCGACGTGCGCGACGCCCGCGCCGTCCGCAGCGGCGAGCGCGAGCTCCGTCGCCGCGGGCTGAGGCCCGCCGCCAGCCGCTGCGCCGCTCCTCCGACCCCCTGCCGGTACAATTTCCGGTTCACAGCGCCGCGAATCCGTCTGTTTCGCCGGTGACGTGAGAGGGTGCTCCCGGCCCCTCCAACCGGCTTGTACGGAGAGGCCAGGGGCGAATGGACAGCTGTCCCGACTTCTCCCCTCCGCGGCTCCGGCACCCCCCGACACACGTAACTTTTGGGAATGTCCGACCGCTTCACCGACCCCGAGATCGATTCGGCCGACGTCCGGGCCCTCCGAGCCCCGCGTCGGCGAGCTCGCGCGCCCGGCGTTTACGGGCGGCGTCCACGATCCCGGCCTGGGTCCGCGACGCCTGCGGCGTCGCGGCCGTCGCCCGGCTCGACAACATCCCGCGCCACGAGGTCATCGCCCGCGGCCTGATCGCCCTCGACCGGCTCGAGCACCGCGGCGCCTCGGGCGCCGACGAAAGCACCGGCGACGGGGCCGGCATCCTGATCGACCTCAACCACGACTTCTTCCGGCTGCGCGCCGCCGAGGCCGGTGCTCGTGCCGCCGAGCTGCCGCCGCCCGGCGAGCTCGCCGTCGCCGTCTGCTTCTTCCCACAGGAGCGGGCCCGCGCGGAGGAGGTCCAGGTCCGCGTCGAGCAGCTCGTCGCCGCCGACGGCCACTCGCCGATCGTCTGGCGCGAGGTCCCGGTCGAGCCGGGCGCCGCCGGCAAGATGGGGCGCGAGGCAGCGCCGACGATCATGCAGCTCGTGATCGGCGCCGGCCCGGAGCACGCCGGCGATCAGGACGCCTTCGAGCGCGCGCTGTTCCTGACCCGCCGCCGGGCGGAGATCGAGTTCGACGGGATCGCGTCGTTCCCGAGCTTCAGCTCGCGGACGATCGTCTACAAGGGCATGCTGACGGCGCCGCAGCTGCCCGAGTTCTACCCCGACCTGACGGACCGCGAGCTGAAGAGCCGCTTCGCGATCGTCCACTCGCGCTTCTCGACCAACACGCTGCCGAGCTGGGAGCTCGCCCAGCCGCTGCGGCTGCTCGCCCACAACGGCGAGATCAACACGGCGCTCGGCAACGTCAACTGGATGCGGGCCCGCGAGGCGACGCTCTCGCACCCCGACCTGCCCGGGCTCGAGGACCTCTTCCCGCTGATCCCCGAGACGGCCTCCGACTCCGGCGCCTTCGACCGCGCGCTCGAGCTGATCACGCTCGCCGGGCGGA
Organism: uncultured Solirubrobacterales bacterium; assembly: GCA_963850625.1. Lineage (GTDB taxonomy): Bacteria > Actinomycetota > Thermoleophilia > Solirubrobacterales > 70-9 > CAXMST01. Next base: position 731,779 of record CAWKLZ010000005.1, on the reverse strand, counting down.
CGCTGCCGCACGCGATGATGATGATGGTCCCGCAGGCTCACGAGGGTCGCGACGACATCCCGCCCGAGCTCGACGGCTTCTACCGCTACCACGCGCGCATGCAGGAGCCCTGGGACGGCCCGGCGGCGCTCTGCTTCTCCGACGGCCGCACGCTCGGCGCGATGGTCGACCGCAACGGCCTGCGCCCGGGCCGCTGGCTCGTTACCGACGACGGTTGGCTGGCGATGGGCTCGGAGTCGGGCATCTTCACGATCCCCGAGGCGAAGATCTACCGCAAGGGCCGCTTCCGCCCCGGGCAGCTCGTCGTCTGCAACCTCGACACGGGCGCCGTCCACGCCGACGGCGAGATCGAGCTCACCGAGGCCCGCCGTCATCCCTACGGCGAGTGGGACGACGCCGCCACCAAACACTTCAAGGACATCCAGGCGCCCGAGCAGCGCCCGGCCGAGCGCCTCTCCTCGCAGCGGCGGCGGCTCGCCTTCGGCTACACGCAGGAGGACCTGAAGATCCTGCTCGAGCCGCTCGCCGCGCAGGCCAAGGAGCCGACGGGTTCGATGGGGGCCGACGTCTCGCTCGCCGCGTTCAGCGAGCACGAGCCGTCGCTGTTCAGCTACTTCAAGCAGCGCTTCGCGCAGGTCACCAACCCGGCGATCGATTCGGTTCGCGAGGCGGTCGTGATGTCGCTCACGACGCGGCTCGGGGCGAAGGGGCGGCTGCTCGACCAGCGGCGCAACGACTCCTTCCAGATCGAGATCCCGCACCCGATCCTCACCAACGAGGACATCGACAAGCTGCGCAACGCCGACGAGCCCGAGCTGGCTGCGGTGACGATCGACGCGACCTGGCCGCTCGCCGAGGGCGAGGAGGGGTTGCAGAGCGCCGTCGACCGGCTCTGCTCGGAGGCCGACGCGGCGCTCACCGGCGGCGCGACGATGCTGATCATCTCCGACCACGAGATCGGCCCCGGCCGGGTGCCGATTCCCTCGCTGCTCGCCTCTGCCGCGGTCCACCAGCACATGGTCCGCAGCGGCACCCGCCTGCAGGCATCGCTCGTCATCGAGTCGGGCGAGCCGCGCGAGATCCACCACCTGGCGCTGCTGCTCGGCTACGGCGCGACGGCGATCAACCCCTACCTGATGCTCGAGTCGCTCGCCGAGATGGACGACATCATCGTCGGCGGCGAGCGGATCTCCCCCGCCGACGCGATCCGGCGCTCGATCGACGGCCTCTGCGCGGGGCTGAAGAAGGTGCTGTCGAAGATGGGGATCTCGACGGTCCACTCCTATCGCGGCGCGCAGATCTTCGAGGCCGTCGGGCTCGACCGCGAGCTGATCGACCAGCACTTCACGCGCACGCCCTCGCGGCTCGGCGGGATCGGCACCCGCGGGCTCGCCCGCGAGGCGATCGCCCGCCACGCTCGCGGCTGGCCCGAGGAGCACGGCCTGGCGCTGCCCGAGCACGTCGAGCGCGAACTGCTGCCGGCCGACCACGCCGAGCTTCTGCCGCAGGGCGGCGTCTACCGCTGGCGCCGCGACGGTGAGCGGCACATGTGGGATCCGCAGACGATCGCCAGCCTGCAGCGCTCCGTTCGCGACGAGGCCGGCGGCCCCGAGTCCTACGCCGAGTTCTCGCGCCGCGTCAACGACGAGAACGCGAGATTCTCCTTGCTGCGCGGGCTGCTCGGCCTGCGGACGCGGTCGGAGCCGATCCCGATCGAGGAGGTCGAACCGGCGAGCGAGATCGTCAAGCGCTTCTCGACCGGAGCGATGAGCCTCGGCGCGCTCTCGAAGGAGGCGCACGAGACCCTCGCGGTAGCGATGAACAGGCTCGGCGGCCACTCGAACTCGGGCGAGGGCGGCGAGGACCGCTCGCGCAACACGCCCGATCCGAACGGCGATGAGCGCCGCAGCCGCATCCGCCAGGTCGCGTCGGGCCGCTTCGGCGTCGACGTCGACTACCTGAGCCACGCCGACCAGATCCAGATCAAGGTCGCCCAGGGCGCGAAGCCGGGCGAGGGCGGGCAGCTGCCCGGCCACAAGGTCGACGACTACATCGCCGGCCTGCGGCACTCGACCCCGGGCGTCGAGCTGATCTCCCCTCCCCCGCACCACGACATCTACTCGATCGAGGACCTCAAGCAGCTGATCTACGACCTGCGCGCCGCCAACCCGCGCGCGTCGGTCTCGGTCAAGCTCGCCGCCGAGGCCGGCGTCGGGACCGTCGCCGTCGGCGTCGTCAAGGCGGGCGCCGACCACATCGTCATCGCCGGGCACGACGGCGGCACGGGCGCCTCGCCGCAGTCCTCGATCCAGTCGGCCGGCGTGCCCTGGGAGCTCGGCCTCGCCGAGACCCAGCAGGCGCTGCTCGACTCCGAGCTCCGCAACCGCGTCGTCCTGCAGACCGACGGGCAGATGCGGACCGGGCGCGACATCATCGTCGCCTCGCTGCTCGGAGCCGACGAGATGGGGCTCTCCACCGCGCCGTTGATCGCAACCGGCTGCATCATGATGCGCGTCTGCCACCTGAACACCTGCCCGGTGGGCGTCGCCACGCAGGACCCCGAGCTGCGCGCCCGCTTCAAGGGCACCCCCGAGCAGGTGGTCACCTACATGCTCTACGTCGCCGAGGAGGCGCGCGAGCTGATGGCCTCGCTCGGGATCCGCTCGATGGCGGAGATGACCGGCCAGACCCATCTGCTCGACCCGACCCTGAACGACACCAACTGGAAGACGAGGACGCTCGACCTGCGGCCGCTGCTCGCCGTGCCGCCGATCGCCGAAGGGCGGCCGAAGGGCTTCGTCTCCGGAATTCCGTTCAAGCGCCGCGAGTCGGCGAACAGCTTCGATCTGCGCCTGCTCGTCAAGCGCTACGAGGCCCACAAGGCCGCCGACCCTGAGTTCACGAACCCGCTCGTCGTCGACTCGACGGTGACGAACGGCGACCTCGCCGTCGGCGGCACGCTCTCCAACCGGATCGTCAGCGACCACGGGCCCGACGGCCTGCCCGAGGGCGCGATCGAGATCAACCTGAAGGGCTCCGCCGGGCAAACCGCGGGTGCCTGGCTGGCCCGCGGCGTCGAGATGAGCGTCGAGGGCGACGTCAACGACTACGCCGGCAAGGGGCTGTCGGGCGGCGTGCTCGCCGTCTACCCGGCCGGCGAGAGCCACTTCGAGGCCGCCAAGAACGTGATCGCGGGCAACGTCTCGCTCTATGGGGCGACGGCCGGCCGCGCCTTCTTCGCGGGCCGCGTCGGCGAGCGCTTCGCCGTTCGCAACTCGGGTGCGCTGACCGTCGTCGAGGGCGTCGGCGAGCACGCCTGCGAGTACATGACCGGCGGGATCGTCGTCGTCATCGGCCCGACCGGCCAGAACTTCGGCGCCGGCATGAGCGGCGGCTTCGCCTTCGTCCACAACCCGGACCGGCGCCTGGCCGCCCGCACGAACCACCAGCTCGTCGACCTGGACCCCGTCGACGAGGGCCGCGCTGCGCAGCTGCACGGGCTACTCATCGAGCACATGGCGCGGACCGGCTCCGACGTCGCCCGCGAGCTGCTCGACCGCTGGGAGGAGGCGCTCGACGAGTTCACGCTGGTGATCCCGCGCGGGTACAAGGAGGCGACCGCGAAGCTGCTTGCCGCCCAGCAGGCCGACGAGCCCGCCGACGAGGCCGACGCCAGAGAGGCCGCAGCCTGATGGCCGACCCGCGCGGCTTCCTCCAGGTGCATCGCGTCCCGGCTCCTGAGCGCGAGCCGCGCGAGCGCGTCCGCGATTACGGCGAGATCTACGAGACGCTGCCCGAGGAGGGCGTTCGCGAGCAGGCGCGACGTTGCATGGACTGCGGCGTCCCCTTCTGCAACAACGCCTGCCCGCTCGGCAACCTGATCCCCGACTGGAACGATCTGGCCCGCACCGGTCGCTGGCGCGAAGGTATCGACCAGCTGCACGCGACCAACAACTTCCCCGAGTTCACCGGCCTGATCTGCCCGGCGCCGTGTGAGGCGGCCTGCGTGCTGGCGATCGACGACGACCCGGTGATGATCAAGCAGATCGAGTACTGGACGATCGACAACGCCTTCAAGCAGGGCTGGGTCACGCCGAAGCCGCCCGAGGAGCGCACGGGCCGGCGCGTCGCCGTGGTCGGCTCAGGCCCGGCAGGCCTCGCCGCCGCCGACGAGCTCAACCAGGTCGGCCACTCGGTCACCGTCTTCGAGCGCGACGAGGGCCTCGGCGGACTGCTCCGCTTCGGCGTTCCGGACGCGAAGCTCGAGAAGTGGATCATCGACCGGCGCACCGACGTGCTCGCTGCTGAGGGCATCGAGTTCCGCTGCAACGTCGAGATCGGCCGTGACATCGGGATCGACGAGCTGCAGAGCGACTACGACGCCGTGGTGCTCGCGATGGGTTCGCGGGTCGAGCGCGACATCGAGCTCGCCGGCCGCGAGCTCGCCGGCGTCCACTTCGCGATGGAGTACCTGTACCAGCGCAACCGCGCGGTCGCCCGCATGGAGGGACGCGAGGCGCGCGCGGTCGCGCCGGAGGACGTGATCACGGCCGAGGGCAAGAACGTCGTCGTGATCGGCGGCGGCGACACCGGCATGGACTGCGTCTCAAACGCGATGCGCGAGGGCGCCAAGTCGGTGAAGTTGCTCGACGTCTACCCCCAGGTTCCCGAGGGCGGCCGCTACGACTTCACTCCCTGGCCGATGCAGCCGCGCCGGCTGGTCACGACCTACGCGCTCGACGAGGGCGGCGAGCGCGAGTTCGGCACCGAGGTCGTCGGCATCGACGGCGCCGACGGCCGCGTCACCGGCGTCGCCGCCCGCAAGGTGACCGGCAACAGCTCCCGAACGCTCGTCCCCGTCCCCGACTCCGACTACAGCGAGCCCGCCGAGCTCGTGCTCATCGCGATCGGCTTCACCAATCCCGAGCGCGAGGGGATCATCGAAGATCTCGCGCTCGACCTCGACCGCTCGGGCAACGTCAAGGCCGCCGACGTTCTCGACCTCGGCCGAGGGCGTCTACGCGGCAGGTGACGTCCGCGTCGGCGCCTCGCTCGTCGTCACCGCGATCGCCGAGGGCCGCCGCTGCGCCCGCGTCGTCGATCACGCCCTGCGGGCGAGCGTCCCCGCCTAGGTCCAGCCGGCCGGCGGTACCCGCAGTACGCTTCCCCGATGCGCGGAGGCGAGCGGCAACGGGACGACATCGGGTTCGCGGCGATGGGCTCGTACCGCGGAGCCGCAGGTGGTCGCGAGCTCGTCCCCGTCGAGGAGCGGACGCCCGGCGACCGGCTCGCTCGGCGGCGGGGTTCACGGTCATCCTCTCTCCCGTCATCGGGCTTGTTCACGATGATCGCCTGCTGGCAGTTCGTCGACAGCGAGGGGCGCGGTGGGGCCGATCTCGGCGTCTTCGCGATCGGCGCCTTCGCGGCGGCCGTTGGAGCGCGGGCCTGTGGTGCCGCCACGTCCGCGTCAGCCCCGCGGTCGGCATCGCGCTGAGCCTTAGCGCTCTCGTGCTCACCTTCTGCCCTCGCGCTCGCCTTCGTCCCTCATCGGGCACGCGATTACGGTTGGACTGGAGCTCGACCGTCAACCGCGACTAACGCCGGCGCGGCCTCAGAGGTCGCCGCAGCGCAGCGCCTCGTCGAACTCCTCGCGGAGTGATCGGCGGCGCGGCGAGCTGCTGGGTGCCTCCACCGTCGGCGGCGAGGCCGTCGAGGGCCAGACCGAGGTATCGGCGCCAGGCGTCGGGACGGACATCGACGAGTGGCGTCGACGACGGCGCCGATCATCATCTCGCCGACCAGCACGTCGGTGACGGTCTGACATCGGCGACGCAGCTTCCCGGCTGCCTGAGCGCGCTCGACCATCCCGGCGAGCGCCGGCTGCATCTCCTCCTTCGCCTTCGTCACACGCTCGCGCGCCTTCGTCGCGTTCCTGGAAGGCCTGCTTGAGGCCCCTGTCCTCGGCTCTGGAACTCGGAGCAGGTCGGAGGATGAAGAACTGCAGCGCCTGCCATGGATCCTCCATCTCCGCCGCCTTCGAGCAATCGTCCAGAGATCTCCGCCGAGCCGCTCGTCGAAGATCTCGTCGATCAGCGCCTCCTTGTTCGGGAAGCGCCGGTAGGCGGGCCGACGTCGACCCCCGCCTGACGAGCGACGCCTCGACCGAGACGCTCGCCGTAGCCGCGCATCGGCGAAGACTTCGCGGCCGCCGCATCGAGGCGCTCGCGTTCCGCTGCGCGTCGGCGCGCAGCGGCTTCCCGCGGTGCATGATGGGGGGCTGTTTGGTGCTCGGAGGTCACTGCCGTGTGCGATCATATACATATGTGTAGTGACGATCTCCGCTTGTGGTACGGTTCCTCGAATCGAAGTGGAGGTGGCCTCTCCATTTCGTGTGACCGCTGTCACAGACCGCCGCCTCCCTCCCCCGGACCACGAACGACTGAAAGAGACCGAGATGCGCACCGAAGTCCGATCCGCACCACGAGCGCCGCTGGCTGATCCTCGCTGTGCTCGGGCTCGCCCACCTGATGGTCGTGCTCGACGCGACGATCGTCAACATCGCCTTCCCCTCCGCCCAGGAGGCGCTCGGCTTCTCCACGCAGCCGCCAGTGGGTCATCACCGCCTACGCACTGGCGTTCGGCTCCCTGCTGCTGCTCGGCGGCCGGATCAGCGACCTGTTCGGCCGCAAGCGGACCTTCTGATCGTCGGCCTGCTCGGCTTCGCGATCTGCCTCCGCTGTCGGCGGCGCCGCACGCGAGCTTCGAGGTGCTCGTCGGAGCACGCGCCCTGCAGGGAGCCTTCGCGGCGCTGCTCGCGCCGGCGGCCCTGTCGCTATTGACGACGACCTTCACCGACGAGACCGAGCGCAACAAGGCCTTCGGCGTCTACGGCGCGGTCGCCGGCACCGGCGGCGGCATCGGCCTGCTGCTGGGCGGCGTGCTGACCGAGTACCTCGTCGTGGCGCGGATGCATGTACGTGAACCTGCTGTTCGCCGTCCCGGCAGCGCGTTGGCGCGGTCGCGGCTGCTGCACAACCAGCGTCGCCGAGACAGGCGCCCGAAGCTGGACATCCCCGGCACGCTGACGGCGTCCGGCGGTCCTGTTCGGGCTCGTCTACGGCTTCTCGAGCGCCGAGATGGACGGCTGGGGCGCTCCGGTCCCGATCGCGATGTTCGGCGCCGCGGCCGTCCTGCTCACGGCCTTCGTGCTGGTCGCAGCGCCGGGTCGCGCATCCGTTGCTGCCGCTGCGGGTTGTGCTCGACCGCGACCGCGGCGGCTCCTACTGACGTGGCGATCGCCGGCATCGGCATGTTCGGCGTCTTCCTGTTCCTGACCTACTACCTGCAGCACGATCGCTCGGCTTCTCGCCGGTCGAGACCGGCCTGGCCTTCCTGCCGATGATGGCGGCGGTCATGGTCACGGCGACCTCGGCGACGACGTCTCCTGCTCGCGCGGGTCGGAGCCGCGGCCGCTGATCACGCTCGGAATGACTGATCGCCGCCGGCTGCGATGGTCTTCTTGACCGGCGTCGGCATCGACTCGGCCTTCGCCAGTGCACGTGCTGCCCGGCGCTGCTCGGCGATCGGCGCCGGCATGGGGCTGATCTTCGCCCCCGCGATGAACACGGCGACCTACGGGGTCGACCCCGCGCGACGCCGGCGTCGCCTCGGCGATGGTCAACACCGCCCAGCAGGTCGGCGGCTCGATCGGCACGGCGCTGCTGAGCACGATCGCGGCCACCGCGGCAACCGCGTTCGCGGCGGGCTCCAGGACCCGCCGGTGCTCGCCCAGGCGGCGGTCCACTCCTACACGACCGCCTTCTGGTGGTCGGCCGGCGTCTTCGCGGTCGGCGCCGCGGTCTCGTTCCTGCTGCTCGGCCCGGGCACCCGGACCCAGCACGAGCGTCTCGGCGAGCCCGCGCTGGCGCACTGACGAGCCCCTTCCCCGGACGGAGCCCTCCCGCCCCCGTGCGCGGGGCGGGAGGGCTCCTCCGTTCCCGTTCAGCGGGCGCCGCTGCGGCTGCTCCGCGACCCAGACACCCAGGGCGAGGCAACCGCAACGCCGATCGCGCTCCACGGCCACCAGGCCGCCGGAAGCAACTTGACGATCACGACCGCGATGATGAGCAGCGCGAAGAGCAGGCCGGAGGCACGGCCCGCAGGCGAGAGCGGCCGGCGGCGGACGAGCGCCGGGATCGCCCCTGAGGCGAGCAGGGCGAGCAGAGCGAGAACGACGATCTGCGCCCATGTGATCTCGGCGAGCGGCGGGATCACGAACCGGGCCTAGCCTGCCTCGGTCGGCGGCTCGCGGCGCTCGACCGCGTGCCAGGTCCGCAGCCCGCAGCGGGGGCAGCGCATGCGCACCTTCGCCCCTTCGTCGACTCCGGCTCCGCGGACCCCGCCGACGTCCCAGTAGGAGACCTCGTTGCCGCAGTCGGGGCAGATCAGGAAGGTCGAGCGGGCCTCCCGCTCCACCTCCTCGCCGTGGGCGCCGAACAGCCGCAGCGCAAGCCTCTGGGCCTTGTTCATCGCCCCCCATCCTCGCATCCATCGGCGCTGGCGCGTGGCAATCCGGGGCTCAGATCGGGCTCTGCAGCGCCGCCGCCTCGACGCTCGGCACGGGCGCTGCGACCCTGCCGCTCACCTCGTCGAGTGAGCGTCCCTTCGGCTCGATCCGCAGCGCCCATGTGACCACGTAGGCGACGGCGCAGCCGCCGGCGATGATGAAGAGCAGCGCACCGGTGCCGATCGAGTCCTGCAGGATCGGGAACAGGAAGACGCCGAGCGCCGCCCCGAACTTCGCCGAGGCGGCAGCAAAACCGTGCCCGGCGGCGCGGATCTCGTCCGGGAAGACCTCAGCCGGCAACGCAAACGTGGTCGCGTTCGGGCCCATGTTCATGAAGAAGTTGAAGAGAGCGAAGCCGACTACCACCATCGGCAGGTGAGCGTCACCGCCGCCCGGCGCGAGCTCGGCGCCGGCGAGAATGCACAGCGAGAGTGCCATGACCGCAAAGCCGGTCAGCTGCAGCGGGATCCGGCCGAGCCTGTCGACGAGGTAGATCGCCGCGAGAAAACCGAGCACGAGGAAGATGTCGAGCGCCGCGGTCCCCTTGGTCGCGGCAATGTCGTCGGCGAGGAACGTGGCATTCGGGCCCGCGACGGCGAGCGCCGCGAGCAGCGTCGGGGTGAAGATGCCGACGCCGTAGGTGGCGATGTCCATCAGAAACCAGGGGACCGAGGTGAAGATCGTGCGGCGCAGCATGTCGCGGCGGAATAAGCGCGGCTGGATCAGCGCGCCGAATCCCTCCGGCACCTCCTCCCCACGGTCGGTGTCGACCGCGGTGACCGCGACGGGATGCCGGCAGAGCTGCTCGGCGACCGCCGCCGCCTCCTGCTCACGCCCGTTGCGGGCGAGCCAGCGCGGGCTCTCGGGGACCTTGCGGCGCATCCAGATGATCACGACGGCGGGGATCACGCCGAAGCCGAGCATGATCCGCCAGGAGTCGACGTGGGGCAGCAAGCCAAGAATGACGACGCCGGCGACAGCGCCGAGCAGAATCCCCGCGGCCTGCAACGAGAATGCGGCGACGAGCATCCGGCCGCGTTCCCTGCTTGGCAGGATCTCGGCCAGGTAGCTGGCGGCAATCGGATAGTCGAGCCCGATCGCAACGCCGAGCATGAACCGGAAGAAGATCAGCGACGCGGGGTTCCAGGCAAAGATGCAGAGCACCGAGAAGGCGACGAACAGGTACAGGTCGTACTTGAAGATCCGGCGACGGCCGATCTTGTCGCCGAGCGGGCCCAGCAGCCCAGCACCGAACATCGCGCCGACGATTGCCGCCGAGGCGACGAGGCCGATGACCACGTCGCTGCAGCCGAAGTCCTTCTCGACGAGCGGCTTGGCGACGCCGATGATGAAGAAGTCGAAGCCGTCGAGCAGGATCCCCAGGCCGGCGAGCAGCCAGAAGCGGACGTGGAGCCCGGTGAGCTCCGCGCTGTCCAGTGATTCCCCCAGCGGCAGGGGGCTTTGCGGGGCGGCTGTCGCCTGCACGGGCCCTCCTCGTCGTAACAGGGAGGAGTGGTGTCATCACCATGCCCCCCTGTCAAGGTGGTTCACCGTCTTTTCACGGCCGCGGGCACCGCCGCGGGTGGCGTCAGTGCGAGTGGCCGTGCTGACCGGTCGGGTGTCCGCGGCGGGTCGGCTCGCGGCCGGCAGGCGGCAACGGCGCGGTCAGCCCGGCAGGCAACGGCGGCGCCTCCCGCCCCACCGGACCGCCCGGCTCGAGCCGGAACTTCTCGCCGTGATGGTAGATCTCGATCGAGTCGCCCTCGAGCAGCTCGTAAGAGGCGTGGCTGTCGCGGACCTCGACGACGACGACGCGGCCGCGGAAGCGGACGCGGAAGGCGAGCCGCTGGAGCGCGCCCGGAAGCCGCGGCGCGAAATGGAGCTCGCCGCGGTTGTCGCGCATGCCGCCGAGCCCGGCGACGATCGCGATCCAGGCGCCGGCGAGCGAGGCCATGTGCAGGCCGCTCGAGGAGTTGCTGGAGACGTCGTGTAGATCCATCAGCGCGGCTTCGCCGAGGTAGTCGTAGGCGAGGTCGAGGAAGCCGACCTCGGCGGCAACCACGGACTGCACGCATGCCGACAGCGACGAGTCGCGGATCGTGATCGGCTCGTAGTAGCTGAAGTCGGCGCGCTTCTGCTCCGGCGTGAACAGGTCACCGCGCAGAAACAGGGCGAGGACCAGGTCGGCCTGCTTGACGACCTGCTTGCGGTAGATGTCGAAGTACGGATAGTTGAGGAAGAGCGGGTAGGCGTTCTTCGGCGTCGAGTCGAAGTCCCAGCGTGCGTGATGGGTGAAGCCCTCCGACTGCGGATGCACGCCGAGCGTCTCGTCGAAGGGGATGATCATCGCGTTGGCCGCGTCGCGCCAGCCCGCGGCCTCCTCGTCGTCGACGCCGAGCGCCTCCGCCTCGTCGCTGTAGTGCTCCGCGTACTGCGCGGCGGCGTTCAGGTTGAGCTGCGCCATCGCGTTCGTGTAGACGTTGTTGTCGGCGATCGCGCTGTACTCGTCCGGACCGGTGACGCCGTCGATGCGGAAGTTGCCGGCCGCATCGTGATGACCGAGCGAGCGCCACAGGCGCGCCGTCTCGACGAGCAGCTCGAGGCCCTCCGAGCGCGCGAACTCCTCGTCGTCGGTGGCGGCGATGTAGCGGACCGTGGCGTGCGCGATGCCGGCGTTGACGTGAAAGGCGGCGGTGCCGGCCGGCCAGTAGCCGGAGCACTCCTCGCCGTGGATCGTGCGCCAGGGAAACGCGGCCCCCTCGAGCCCGAGCTGCTTCGCCCGCTCGCGGGCGAAGTCGAGCGTGCGCCAGCGCCAGCGCAGGGCGGCGAGGCTCGCGTGCGGGTACAGATAGGTGAGTACCGGGAGCACGTAGATCTCGCTGTCCCAGAAGGCGTGACCGTCATAGCCGGCGCCCGGTCAGGCCCTTGGCGGCGATCGGGTCGCGGTTGCCGCGTGCAGAGGACTGGAGCACGTGGAAGAGGGCGAAGCGAACCGCCTGCTGGAGCTCGGCGTCGCCGTCGATCTCGACGTCGGCGCCGGCCCAGAAGTCGTCCAGGGCATCGCGTTGCGAGCGCGCCAGACCGTCGAATCCGGCGTGCCGGGCCTCCGCCAGCGCCGCCTCCACCTGGTCGCGCATCGCCGGCGCCGAGCGCTCCGACGAGTAGCCGTAGGCGAGCAGCTTGTCGATCACGAGCGGCTCGCCCGGCTCGAGGTCGCCGATCACGGTGAGGCGTGCGAGGTCTTCCTCGCAGAAGCTCTTCATGCCGTGCTCGTCGACCCCGCTCACCTCGTGATCCATCGCGGCGGCGAGCAGCAGGTCGGTGCTCGGGGTCCGGTGGACGAGGGTCGCGTGCGTGCCCTGGGAGCTCGAGGACTCCGAGATCAGCGGCGCGCGCATCGCGGCGGCGACGCGCGGGTCCGACTCGTCGGCCTCCGGCATCGCCTCGTTGGCGACGAGCTCGGACTGCACGACGACGCGGAGCAGGCCGCCATCGTCGGCGGCTTCGACCTCGTAGCGAATCGCCGCGACGGCGCGCTGGACGAGGGAGACGAGCCGCGTGCTCTTGACCCGCACGACGCGGCCGGCCGGCGAGCGCCAGAGCATCGTCCGGCGCAGGACGCCGTCGCGGAAGTCGAGCACGCGCTCGTGCTCGAGCAGATCGCCGTAGCGAAGGTCGAGGGGCTCGTCCTCCACCAGCAGGCGGACCAGCTTGCCGTTCGTCGCGTTGGCGATCGACTGTCCCGCCTCGGGGTAGCCGTAGGCGATCTCGGCGTACGGCAACGGACGGCTCGCGTAGAGACCGTTCAGATAGGTCCCCGGGACCCCGTGCGGCTCACCCTCGTCGAGGTTGCCGCGCAGGCCGATGTGGCCGTTGGCGAGGGCGAACAGCGACTCGGTCGGCCCGAGCTCATCGAGATCGAGTCCGTGCTCGCGCAGCGCCCAGCCGTCGACTTCGAAGTGGCTGCTCACCGGTCGAGCAGCTCCCCGAGGTCGTCGACGACGACATCGGCGCCGTGCTCGGCCAGGGCGGCCGCCTGATCGGCGCGGTTGACGCCGACCACGAGGCCGAAGTTGCCGGCGCGGCCGGCCTCGACGCCGGCGAGCGCGTCCTCGTAGACGACGCACGCGGCCGCCTCGAGGCCGAGGCCCTTCGCCCCGGCGAGGAACGTGTCGGGAGCGGGCTTGCCGGCAAGGTGCTCGCTGCGGGCGAGGGTGCCGTCGACGATGTAGTCGAACAAGTCGATGATCCCGGCCGCCTCGAGCACGGGGCGGCAGTTGGCGGACGAGGAGACCACGGCCCGGGCCAGGCCGGCGTCGCGAGCGGCGTTGACGTAGTCGAGCGAGCCCGGATAGGCCTCGACGCCGTCGCTCGCCAGAACCTTGGTGAAGAGCTCGTTCTTCCGCGCGCCGAGCCCGGTCACGGTCTCCTGCTCGGGCCCGTCGTCGGGGTCGCCGTCGGGCAGCTCGATCCCGCGCGAGCCGAGGAAGGAGCGGATCCCGTCGGCGCGCGGCTTGCCATCGACCCAGTCGGAGTAGTCGCGGGCCGTGAACTCACGGAACTCGCTCCCCTCGCGCTCGGCGCGCTCACGCAGGAAGGCGTCGAACATCTGCTTCCAGGCAGCGGAGTGCACCTTTGCGGTCGGCGTCAGCACGCCGTCGAGGTCGAAGAGGCAGCCTTCGATCTGGTCGGTCAGTCCCAGCACGAGTGGGCAATATCGCAGTCTCGCCGCCTTCCGGCGCAGCGACCCCCGAAGTGCCTGCTGACGGGTACTTCAGGCGTGACGGCGCTGCCAGGGCGCGCCGGAGTCGTAGGCGGCCGCGAGGCCGAACGCAGGCGTCGCCGCCGAGACGTAGACGAGCGTCTCGGACCCGATGTTCTCGATCCCGTGCGGCGCCGAGGGCGGGATCCGCACGAGCGTCCCGGCGTCGACCTCGCGGCGCTCGGAGCCGACCCGCATCAGGCCACGGCCGGACACGATCACGTAGACCTGCTCGGGCGGGTGCGAGTGCGGATCCTGGGCGCCGCCGGGCTCGACCTCGACCCAGGTGACGGCGAGGCCGGACCCCGCTACGTCGCCGGAGTCGAGCAGCAGGTTGGAGCGCAGGCCGCCGCGCTCGCGGGAGGGAGCGGCACCGACTTCCGCCGTGTACATCAGTCGTCCTCCGGCGGCTCGAACTGGCCGCCGCCGAGCTCCGGCGGCATCGCTCGTGGCCCCTCCGGGTACATCCGCGCGAGCAGCTCCTCGCTCATCTCGAGCGTGCTCGAGACGCCCTCGCGCGGGGCGCCGACGACGAGCCACAAAGCATCGCCCTCGGTGTCGTTGAAGACCTGGCGGACGGTGTCGGGCGCGACGAGCAGCGTGTCGAGCGGAGCGAGGGTGTGGAGCACCTCGCCGACCCGGATCCGGCCGCTGCCCTCGAGCAACACGTAGAGCTCCTCCTGGGTCCTGTGGCGGTGCAGAGTCGAGGCCTGGCCGGGGCCGAGGCGCCACAGGCGGGCGCCGATCTGGGTCGCGCCGAGCTGCCCGCCGAGGTCCGTGTTGAGGACCCGCATCGCGTTCGAGGGCCGCCAGAACTGATCGGCGGCCCGCAGGACGCCTGCGCTCGCGTTCGCTTCGCTCATGCCTTCGCCTTCCTTCTCCTGTAACCGGTGTCGCACCCGCCTCAGATCATCCGCTTCTTCGCGGCCCAGCGAGTCAACTCGTTGCGGTTCGAGAGCTGCAGCTTGCGGAGCACGCTCGAGACGTGGCTCTCGACCGTCTTCACCGAGAGGTGCAGGCGGCCGGCGATCTCCTTGTAGGTGTAGCCGCGGGCGATCAGCAACAGCACCTCCTGCTCGCGCGGGCTGAGCTGGTCGACCTCGGCCTCGGCGGCATCGGCAGATCCCGCGCGCCTGTGACCCCTCCCCCGTGAAGGCGTCGAGCACGAAGCCCGCGAGCCACGGCGAGAAGACGGCGTCGCCCTCGGCCGTGCGGTGAATCGCGTCGATCAGCTCGTCGGGCTTGATCGACTTCGTCACGTAGCCGCGGGCGCCGGCGCGGATCACGCGAACCACGTCCTCGGCCGCGTCGGAGACGGAGAGCGCCAGGAAGCGCACCGCCGGTCGCTCGGCGTGCACTGCGCCGACGACCGTCTCGCCGCCGCCGTCGGGCAGGTGGACGTCGAGCAGGACGACGTCGGGTTCGAGCTCGCGGATCAGCGGGACCGCCTCCTCGACGGTGCCCGCCTCGCCGAGCACCTGGATCGTGCGGTCGAGGCCGGCGCGGAGGCCCGCCCGAAAGATCTCGTGGTCGTCGACGAGCACGACCTTGCGCAGCGGCCTGCTCACCGAGCCGTCCCCTCCCCGGCGCCGGCCGGCGCCTGCGGCGCCCACAGCTCCACCTCGGTCCCCCGGCCGGGCGTCGAATCGATCACCGAACCGCCACCCACCCTGGCGAGGCGGGCCTCGATCGAGCCCTCGATGCCGTGCCCCGTTCCGCGCTCGGCCGGGTCGAAGCCGCGGCCGCGGTCGCGGACGAACACGGTCATGCGGCCGTCACCGATCCTGACCATCGTGGTGACGCTATCCGTTCCCGCGTGCTTGGCGGCGTTGACGAGCGCCTCGCCGGTCGCCGCCGCCAGCGCCTCCGCAGCGGCGTCGAGCGGCGCGTCCCGGGTCTGAACCAGCTCGATACGGATCCCGTGCTGCTCCTCGACCCGGGCAGCGATCTCGCGCAGCGCGCCCGCGAGCGTCGCCTCGTCCGGATGCTGTTCACCGTAGAGGACGCCGCGCAGCTCGCGCTCCTGACGGCGGGCGAGGGCCGCAGCACGGCTGCCCGGCTCCGCCTCGCGCTCGATCAGGGCGAGCGTCTGCAGGACGGAGTCGTGCAGACGAGCGGCGAGCGCCTCCTGCTCCTCGGCCCGGATCCGCTGGCGCCGGGCCTCGTCAAGCGCCGCCCGCGCCTCCGACAGCCGCGGGGCGAAGATCAGCCCGGCGCCTGCCGCGACGATCCCCGCGGCGATCGCCGCCGCCCCGGCGCTCGACAGGTCGGTGTTGGCGGCGCCGTAGAGGATGATGCCGGCGAGAACCAGGCCAAGCCCGAGGACGACGCGCACCACCCGAGCGCCTTCGACATCGCCGCGCGTCAGCCGAACGCCACCGCTCCGTCGCCAGACGAGCGAGACGCCGGCGAGCAGCAGCCCGACGGAGACCAGCGCGCCGGGCTCGATCAGGTTGCCGGCCAGCCCGATTCCAACGAGCATCGAAACGACGAGCAGGGCGACGGCGACGATCATCCCCCGGCGCCCCCGGCTCGGCGGCACCGGATCGTCCGCGGGCGGGCTCTCGAGCGCGACGGCGGCGATCGCGTAGGCGGCGGGGCCGATGCCGCCGGTTGCCGTCGCGAGCAGGAAGGCGGCACGGACCGGAGCCGGATCCGCCCCGAGGCGGCGGGCGATGCCCGCGCAGACCCCGAGGAGGATCCGGCCCTCCCCCGCCCGTGCCAAGGGCGGGCGCTCGGCTGCGACCCCGCCGCTCAACCGTTGCCAGCCGAGCCTTGGTGTCGTGTGATCTCGAGCGACCCGGCGGTCACGTCGCCGTCGACGACGAGGACCGGCGGCCGGGGCCCGGCGGCCGCCTTGCCCTGCTTGCCGCCGCCCGCTCCGGGCTTGCCGGCCGCCGGTGCGGTCGCGGCGACGTCGCCGCTGACTGAATCGCCGGTGCTCACGACCTGCAGGTCGTTGGGCACCTTGATCTCGGCGGCGCCCCAGCCGACGTGGACCGGGAGCGTCGTCTCGCCCGGAGGCAGTTGCACGTCGCGCAGGTCGAGCTGGAGGAAGCCGACGCCGAGCTCGTAGCCGTGAGTGACCTCGGCCACCGTCTGCGGCTGCGCCTCGCGGTAGCCGACGCCGCGGTCGAGCTCGTCTCGGCCGATCGTCGCGACGGAGGCGACGACGGCGAGCAGGGCGCCGAGGATCAGCACCGGGACCGTGCCGCGCCGGCCCCAGGCGGCGAAGGCCGCCCCGCAGCAAGCCACGGCGAGGGCGCCGCTGAAGACGGCAACCGAGACGGCCGTGATCTCGATGTCGAAGACCGAGACGACCACCGCCGCAAGGCCGGTCAGCCCGATCACCCCGGCGAAGGCCGGCGCGAAGATCGACGGACGGCGATCCGGCTTCGGGGGCCGCGGCACTGGTGACGCCGGCGGCGCGGGCGGCATCTGCTCGGTCTCAGCTGTCCCTTCCGGGGCGGGCTCCGTCTCGGTCACCGCCGGCTCGGCGACGACCGCCGCCGTGGGGCTTGCCGGCGCAGCCGCCACCGCGGGCGGCGACGCGGTCGCCTCGCCGTCCGAGCGGCTCACCGAGAGCGCGATCAGGCAGCCCGCGACGACGAGGATCCCGAACTGGAAGACGTCGAGATGGCCGCCGAGACCGAAGATGCCGGGCGTCGCGATCAGCAGCACCGCGGCCGGGATCACGACGAGCCAGCCGATCAGCGTCTCACGCCGATCCGCGGGCTCGCCGCCGATCAGCATCCTGCCGTCGTCGCGGGGCAGGATCAATGCGGCTGCGGCGTAGGCGACGATGAACGGCGTAGTCAGCAGGGCCACGCCGATCGCCGCCAGCACCCGGACGAGGGTCACGTCGAGCGACGTCCGGCGGGCGATCGCGGCGCAGACGCCGAGGATCACCCGGCCCTGGGCGGGCCGGCTCATGCTCATCGCCACGGCGCTCATCGGCGCTCCTCCATCGCGGACATCTTCCTACCGATCATCGATCTGCTCCTTTCGGGGCCGGCTGACCGCCGGCGGGCAGGCCACCCCCTCGGCGACCTGTAGCCAGGATCGGTCCAGAAGGCCGGTACGGCAATCGGGGAGCACCCCGATCGGACCCTGAGAGCGCCGGTCCGGTCCCTGAGTGCGCGTTGAGGCTGTCTGGGACGGGCCCCCTGAGAGACCTAGATCTAGTCGGTCAGCAGGCGCTCGAGCCGGCCGAGGCGTCGCTCCCAGTGCGGCGTCAACCCGCGCCGACCACTCGGCGACCCCGCGCAGGCCTTCGGGCTGCAGCGTGTAGAGGGTCTCGCGTCCGGCGCGCTCGGCGGCGACGAGCTCCGCCTCGCGCAGCAGGCCGAGGTGCTTGGCGACGGCCTGGCGGGTGATCGGCAGCTCCGCCGCAAGGCCGGTAGCCGTCGCCGGGCCGCGCGCGAGCGTCTCGATCAGGTGCCGGCGCGTCGGGTCGGCGATCGCGGCGAAGGCTGCGTCGGGGGCGGCGGACATGGACATGGGCGCGGTGCGGTCAGCAGACGAGGTGCGCGGACGCGGCCCGCGCAGCCGAGCGCAGACGGGCGGGCCAGGCGCGCGCCGCGGCGGTTGCCATCGGCACCCCGGCCGGCGCCGTCTCGACGACCGTCAGGCGCACGGGGCCTTCGTCGGCCAGCGGCTCGAGCGTCAGTTCGACGAGCGTCGCCGGCTCCTCGGGCGCCCGCCAGGTGAACGAGATCCGTCGGCCCTCCTCGACCTCGCGAACCTCGCCGTGGCGCTCGTCGCCGTCGACGACGAAGCGGGCCGGCGTCCCCTCGACGGGCTCGAGCTCGACCTCCTCGGCGAGCCAGCGGGCGAGCTCGTCCTCGTCGGAGATCGCCTCCCAGGCGCGGCCGGGATCCGTCTCGAGCAATCGCCTCGCGCTCCACGCTCGGCTCCTCGCGCCCATCGTGGTCGGGCCTGTGGGTCTTCTGCTCGGGCATCGGCTCGCTCCTCTCGTTCGCTCGCGGCCCGCCCCACCAGATCGGTGGGCTTGACCTGCAACTGATTCGTTGCGAATGCTAGCGTGTCCGCATGCGCAACTGTCTGGTTGCGCTATTCGCGAACGACAAGGAGAAACCCCATGCCCCTCGTACCCATGGTCCTCGAGCAGACCTCCCGCGGCGAGCGGAGCGCCGACATCTACTCCCGCCTGCTCGGCGAGCGGATCGTGATCCTCGGCCAGCCCGTCGACGACGAGATCGCCAACCTGATCGTCGCCCAGCTCATCCACCTCGAGTCCGAGGACCCCGACAAGGACATCTCGATGTACATCAACTCGCCCGGCGGCGGCGTCTACGCCGGGCTCGCGATCCACGACACGATGCAGTACGTCAGCCCGACGTGCAGACGATCTGCTTCGGGGTCGCGATGTCGATGGGCTCGTTCCTGCTCGCCGGCGGCGCCGAGGGCAAGCGGATGGCGCTGCCGAACTCGCGGATCCTGATCCACCAGCCCTCGATGCAGGGGCTCGGCGGCCAGGCGGCCGACATCGAGATCCACGCCAGCCAGATCGTCGAGGACCGCAAGATCCTCGAGCAGATCTACGCCGAGCGCACCGGCCAGGAGGTCGAGCGGATCCACGACGACATGGACCGCGACCGCTTCTTCACCGCCGAGCAGGCGGTCGACTACGGCCTGGTCGACCGGATCGTCGAATCGCGCGAGCTGAGCACCCACCCGGCCGGGTTCGGCTGCTGAGCGCTAGACCGGTGGTCGACGCCGCCGCCGGCCGCTTCCCATTCGGCGTAGAGCTCCTCGATCCGCTGCTTGAGGTCGGCGTGGCGGCGGGTCGACGCCTCGCTCTGCTCCGGCGAGGACCAGGCCGCGGGATCCGCGAGCTCGTCCTCGAGCGTCGCCAGGGCCCTCTCCGACTTCTCGATCTGGCGCTCGAGCTCGGCAATCCGTCGCAGCCTGTTCTTCGAGGGCTTCTCGCCGGAGCCGTTGCCGGAGCCCCCCTTGGCTCCGGCGCCCTTCGATCCGCCCGCAGCCGCAGCGGTCATCGACTTCGCGGCCTTCGCCGCCTGAACGTCCGCGGCCTCGCGCTCGTCCTTGTCGCGCTGGTAGTCGGCCCAGCCGAGGCCGTAGCTGCGCAACGTCCCGTCCTCGACGGCGACGGTGCGTGAGCCGACGGCCTCGAGCAGCGCTCGGTCGTGGGAGACGAGCAGCAGCGCGCCCTCGAACGAGAGCAGCGCGTCCTCGAGTGCCTCACGGCTCTCGAGATCGAGGTGGTTGGTCGGCTCGTCGAGGATCAGGACGTTGGCGCCCGAGGCGACGAGGATCGCCAGCGAGAGCCGCCGCTGCTCGCCACCGGAGATGTCGGCGAGTCGCTTGTCGACGTCCTTGCCGCTGAACAGGAAGTGCCCGAGCAGGTCGCGCACCTTCTGGCCGGTGAGGCCGGTGCCGCGCTGCGCCGCCTCGATCACGGTGCCGGTGCCGGCGGCCGAATCGGCGTGCTGGGAGAGGTAGCCGAGGTTGACGTTGTGCCCGATCTTGACGCTACCCGCCGCGGGCTCGCGCGCGCCCGTGAGGGTTGCGATCAGGCTCGTCTTGCCGGACCCGTTCGGACCGACGAGAACGACGTGCTCACCGCGCTCGATGCGGAGCGAGGCGTCGTCGAGCAGGACCCGGCCGGGGACCTCGATCCGCGCCCCCTCCAGCTTCAGCGGGAAGCGGCCGGTGCGCTCGGCCTTGCCAAACGAGAAGGCAAGCCTGCGCTCGTCGCGCGGGTCGCGGCTGACCGCGTTCGCCTTCACCTTCTCGAGCTGCTTGACCCGCGACTGCGCCTGGCGTGCCTTCGTCGCCTTGTAGCGGAAGCGCTCGACGAACTTCTCCATTCGCGCGATCTCCGCCTGTTGCTTGTCGATCGCCTTGCCGAGGGCGATCTCGCGTGCGGCCTGCTCGGTTCGCCAGGCGTGCCAGGGGCCGGCGAAGAAGCGGGCCCGGCCGGCCTCGATCTCGAGCACTGAGGTGCCGACAGCCTCGAGGAACCAGCGATCGTGGGCGACGAGCACGACGGCGGCGTCGAGGCCCTGGAGGTACTTCTCGAGCCACTCGAGCGATGGGATGTCGAGGTGGTTGGTCGGCTCGTCGAGGAGCAGCAGGTCGGGATCCGCCGCCAGCGCCCGGGCGAGCGAGGCGCGGGTCAGCTCGCCGCCGGAGAAGCTGCGCACCGGCCGCTCGAGGTGCTCGGAGTCGAAGCCCAGCCCACGCAGGACGGCGACGACGTCGTCGCGCCAGCGGTAGCCACCGGCGGCCTCGAGCGCGTGCTGGGCCTTCGCGTAGGCGGCCATCGTCTCCTCGTCGTGGGCGCCCTCCGACATCTGCTGCTCGAGTTGCGTGAGCCGCTCCTCGAGCGCGGTCATCTCCGCCCGCGCCCCGAACACGTACTCGCCGAGGGCGAGCTCGGCCTCGCGCGGCGGCCGCTGGTCGTGGAGGGCGACGCGTGCTCCCTTGCGCAGGGTGAGGCTGCCGGAGTCGGGGACGCAGCTCGCCGGCGAGGATCCGGAGCAGGGTCGACTTGCCGGCGCCGTTGCGCCCGGCGAGGGTCATCCGCTCACGCTGGGCGAGCTTGAACGAGACGTCGCCGAAGAGCTCCTCGCCGCCGACGTGGATTCCGAGTTGCGATGCGATCGCGACAGCCATCGCTCGCAGGCTAGAGAGCGGCGCCGGCATGCCGCCCGTAGGCGCCTTAACGAAGGCGGCTCAGCGCTCGTCGGCGAGGAAGGCGTCGAGCTGCTCCGCGGCCTGGCGGCGGATCGAGCTCTGGACGACCGGCGTCCACCCGGCGAGCAGGCCGACGGGCCCGAGCGCCTGCCGAGCCCAGCGCCACAGGCCGAAGCTGTCGACGTGCTCGGCGATCAGGCCGTCGCCGGCGAAGCGGAACTCGGCCTGGATGTCGTTGACGACGCCACGCCCGGTGCGGAAGGTGTAGGTCGCGACCCAGTTCGCGCGCCCGCTGCCGTCGGCGGCGGCACTGTGCGAACGCAGCTCGATCGCGAGGTCTTGCGCGTTGCCGGTCAGCATCCGCCACATCGCGCCCGCCTCATGGCCCTCGAGGTCGCCGAAGACCGGGTCGTGGAAGTGCACGTCCGGCGCGTAGCACGCCTCCATCGCCGCCCCGTCATGCCGGCCGAACGCCTCGTAGAAGCGCTCGATCGTCGCGGCGTTGCGATCGGCATCGGACACGCGCCGCAGCCTAGATGATTGATCCATCTATCCCTTCTCCGGCCCGGTCATAGACTGGCCCGATGCGAGCCGCAACCATCGAAGACGGCGAGATCGTGGTCGCAGACCGTCCCGATCCCGAGCCCGGCGCCGGCGAGTGCCTGATCCGCGTCCGCGGCGCGGGGATGAACGGCGCCGACATCCTGCAGCGCGCCGGCGCCTATCCCCCGCCACCCGGCTACCCCGAGGACATGCCGGGTATGGAGCTCGCCGGCGAGGTCGTCGGCCTCGGCGCGGGGGTCCTGCGGGCCTCCGAGGGCGACGGGGTAATGGCGATCGTCGGCGGCGCCGCCCAGGCGGAGCTCGCCGTCGTCCACGAGAGCCAGCTGATGCCGGTCCCCGAGGGCCTCGACTGGACGGCGGCCGGCGGCTTCCCGGAGGTCTTCTGCACCGCCCACGATGCGCTCTTCAGCCAGGGCGGCCTGCAGCCGGGCGAGCGGCTGCTCGTCCACGGCGCCGCCGGCGGCGTCGGCACCGCCGCGGTGCAGCTCGGCTTCCTCGCCGGCGCCGACGTGATCGCGAGCGTCCGCAACGAGCAGCTCCGCGACGGCGTCAAGGAGCTCGGCGCGACGGTGATCGCCCCGGAGGGTTTCGCCGAGCACGGCCCCTTCGACGTGATCCTCGAGCTCGTCGGCGCCCCGAACATGCCGGAGAACCTGAAGGCGCTGGCGACGGGCGGGCGGATCTGCGTGATCGGCGTCGGCGCCGGTGCCAAGGCCGAGGTCAACCTGCTCGCGCTGATGGGCAAGCGCGGCTCGATCCACGCATCGACCCTGCGAGCCCGACCGCTGGAGCAGAAGGCGGCCGTCTCACGGCTCGTCGAAAAGCACGTGATTCCCGGACTCGCCGCTGGGCGCCTGCACGTCCCTGTCGCCGCCTCGTTCCCGCTCGAGCAGGCCGCCGACGCCTACGAGCGCTTCGCGGGCGGCGGCAAGCTCGGCAAGGTCGTGATCACCGCCGGCGATTAGTTTCCGGCTGCGGCCGGGTCAAAGGGGCGTACTGCCAATCCGCGCTTGCGAGCGCATGAGAAGGAGATCGAGATGGGTCAACCCGTTGTCCACTTCGAGGTGATCGGCAAGGACGGTGAGGGGCTGGCGCGCTTCTACACCGCCATGTTCGGCTGGGAGATCGACACGAACAACCCGGTCGGCTACGGCCTCGTCGACCGCGAGAGCAATCTGAATGCGGACGGCGTTGGGGTCGGCGGCGGGATCATGGGGATGCCCGACGGCAATGGCGGCCACGTCACCTTCTACGTCGAGGTCCCGGACGTCGAGGCGGCGCTCCAGCAGGCGGTCGAGCTCGGCGGCGAGCGCGTGATGGGCCCGGCCGAGGTCCCGGGTGGGCCGACGCTCGGTCAGTTCCGCGACGTCGAGGGCCACCTGATCGGGCTGACCCAGTCCGCCTGAGAGGAGATTGCGACGAGGGGGGCCGGCCCGCTACGCGGGCCGGCCCCCGGTCGTCTGCCGGCGTAGCTGCCGGCCGGAAGCGATCAGCGGCTGATCACCTTGCTGAACGCGGGCTTGCACTTGCTCGTCTTCTTCGCGTAGGCGTAGAAGTTGCCGTGCTTGAAGCCGGAGTTGCCGATGCTCCACATGTAGCCGTCGCCGTTCGCCTGGGCGATGTCCGAGCCGATCTGCTGGTCGCTGCCCGGGTCGTAACCGTTGCCCTTGAGCTTGTAGACGAGAACCTCGCGGTTGTTCGCGCACTTGTTCGGCTTCGAGCTCTTCACGTAGCCGTAGTAGTCGCCCTCGTGGCCCTTGATGGTCACCTTGGTGTCGATCTTGTGCCCGGCGAACGCGCTGCCGGCGAAGATGCCGATCACGGCGATAGCCGTGGTGGCGGCAAGGATCTTCTTCTTCATCAGGTCTCCTGTCTGCGGGTAGGAACGAGGCGTCGCCTCGCGATCCATCATCCTCGCGACAACGCCGGAAAGCAAGGTCTGGCGACCGGCATGCCCAGTCGACCCTCGCGGGGTCGGAGTCGCCGCCCTCGGCCGACTATTGGCCGGTCGGCGTGAACGTGTCGAGCTTCCACTCGCCGTCGGCATAGAGCGCGCTGAACTCCGCCGAGCCGAGCACCGTCGAGACCGTCCCGGTCGCGGTCTCGCCATCGACGCTGACTCCGGCAACGCTGAGGTCCGTCAGCTGGTTCTCTGCGACCTTCTGCTCGCAGACGTGGACCCCGGCCGCGCCGCTCTTGAAGTAGAGGGCCTCGATGTACGCCTCCGTCATCCGCCCGCAGCTCGCTGGATCGGTCGACGAGAGGATCTCGACGACCGCGGTCTCGGCGCCCTGGACCGTCATCGCCTCGGCCCCACCGGCATCCCCGTGTTCTCCCCCGTGCTGTCACCGCCCCCGCAGGCGGTCAAAGCGACTGCAAGCAAGGCAGCCGCCAGCGCGACAGCCGCTCGTGGCCTTCTCAGGCGCACGATCAGACGAGCTTTCGGCCGAAGCCGGAGATGCTGAAGGAGACCCGCTCCGTATCGGCTGCTCGGTAATAGACGTACACGCGGGCTCCCTGCTCGTCGATCAGCTCCATGCCAGCCTATAGCGGAAAGATCTTTCGTGTAATCAGGCCCTTCCTCGCCCTCACGAATCGAACCGGCCCGCGAGCGCACGAGGCTTAGCTTCCAACCAGGCCGTCGGTGTGAGCGCCGGGGTCAGATCGGTCACGAGCGTGACGAGGACGGCGTTGAGCAGCACCGTGGCCGGGGAAGCCGCGTTGCGCTATTGATCCACCAGCGAGCTACTCCGCTCGCGGAGACCGATGAGGGGAGGACCGATGAACTCGATGAAGCGGTCGGCGGTGGCCAACCTGAGCCTGCTCGCAGTGCTCGCGATCGCGGGATGCGGCGGCAGTGGCGGCGGGAGCACGACGAGCAGCACGAGCGCAGCCGCGAGCAACTCCGGGACCGGCACGTCCTCCGGTTTCACAGCGACCCCGATCAACCTCCGCAAGCTGCCGCTCGGGGACGACATGTACAAGACCGACGGTCCCAAGGACGGCTACGTCTACTCGTGCATCACCAACTTCACCGGCAGCGGCGCCTTCGAGCAGGGGCCGTGGATCGACGCGAAGGCCGGGACCTGGAACCTGAACAAGAAGATCTACGTCCAGGGGCACGTCCATTGGGACTCCCAGTTCGACGAGCACGTGTCCGGGTCCGATCGCAACCTCGAGGGCAACGGCCTGCCGCCGCAGACGTCCGGCAAGTTCCCCGTCGAGTCGTCCGATCCGGCCTATCAGTACGACCGGAACCCGAACTCGATCTCCGCCTACACGCTGAAGGCAAGCCTGCCCGCGAACCCGAAGCGGGCCAAGAAGCCGAGCTGCGTCGGCGGCACCATCGGCGTGATGGATAACGGCGTCGCGCTGTTCAGTGCATTCGATGCCGGCGGCCGCGACGCCGTCGCCACCGAGATCCAGGATCACTGCGATGCCCATCCGGAGAGAACCGGCCAGTACCACTACCACGGGCTCTCGTCCTGCCTCTACGACTACAAGGACTCCAATGCGCCTCGCTCGGAGCTCCTCGGCTGGGCGCTCGACGGCTACGGCATCTACGTCGAACGCGACTCGGAGGGAACGATGCTCTCCAGCGCCGATCTCGACAGCTGTCACGGCCGCACGAGCAAGGTCAAGTGGAACGGGAAGAAGCAGCGGATCTACCACTACGACATGACCCTCGACTTCCCCTATGTAGTCGCCTGCTACCGCGGCACCCCGATCACGGAGGCCGAGGGCCTGTCCATCGGGGGTCAGGGTGGCGGCACAGGCCCCTAGGCCCGGGCTCGCTTCACCCCCCCCGCTGGCTAGCCGCGTTAGGACATCGCCTCCTTGGTGCCCCGCCGGATCAGCCAGATGTTGACCGGGTAGGTCGTCGCGAACCCGAGGCACATCCCGACCTGCATCAGAAACCAGTAGGAGGCCGTCGTCGGCGGGAGGTGCGGGTTCGTGAACAGGACCAGCTGCATGATCGCCATCCAGCCGAAGAGGCCGACCTCGAAGGCCGTCAGCGACAGCGCGTCGGCCTTGAACGCTCGGCCCAGGACCTGGCCGCGTGAGAGGTCCGGCCGCATCGGGCTGATCGACCAGAACTGGAAGGCGATCCCGAGGGCGAAGGCGAAGGTGTAGTCGAAGACGTACTCGTAGGGGAGCGCGAGGCCCGCGATCGCGAGGCCAGTGGCGAAGACGATCCAGGTGGCGATGATGTCGCCGAGCGTGCAGCCGGCGCCGCAGTGGCTGGCGCCGACGGCGACGCGCACGCCGAACGGGCGCGGCCCCGCCTCGCCGTGCTCCGCCTCGTAGCGAGGGCTCTTCGGCCGACCCCAGCGCCAGTATGCCCACAGCCCCAGCGGCCCCGTGTAGAGCGCGGTGATCGGCCAGACCGCCTCCATCACCGCCATGCGTTGGCGATATCCGCGCCCGAAC
The DNA here is from genome assembly GCA_963850625.1 of uncultured Solirubrobacterales bacterium. Classification (GTDB taxonomy): domain Bacteria; phylum Actinomycetota; class Thermoleophilia; order Solirubrobacterales; family 70-9; genus CAXMST01. The sequence goes on along the minus strand of CAWKLZ010000005.1, from coordinate 705,773 downwards.
ATGTCCCAGGCGATCACGGCCGCGCAGACCGCGGCCACCGCGAGCGAGATCCAGGCGAGCGTTTCGAGCCAGTCCGGCGGCATGCCCGCCGCAGGAAATCAGACCCGTGTCGCCCAGGATGCGCTCCTGGCGGCGGCCGGGCGGTTGTTGCCCGTACTGAGAGTGGAGACGGTGGGAATCGAACCCACGTCCGCGGTCGCGTGTCGAATGACGTCTACAGGCTTAGCCGGCGCTTGCATCTCATCTCGGGGAACCGCTGCCGACGGGTTGATCCCCGGGACCAGCCTCCTTAGGTGTCCCCGGTCGGCGAAGGCGGACCTTCCGGGCAATCCCGCTGTTGACACCGGAACCCCTCCCCGCGGGAGAGGGAGGGCCGATGCACGCTACTTAGCTACTAACTAAGCGGCGAGGGCGAACTCATGGTCCGCAGTTCTTGGTTTTTCCTGGGGTTTTACGAGGCCTCCAGGAACCTCGACCTGCAATCAGACGCACGGAACAACCACGTCGAAGCCTGTCGTCCCCGTGCTATGTGCATCCCCATTGTAGGCGCGGCGCGATGTCCCGCCACCGCGCCGAAGCCCCTGCGCACGAAGAAGGCCGGCCCGCTGCTGCGGGCCGGCCTTCGGTGGGGACCTCCGGAGGAGGGGAGGACCTAGCGGCTGATCACCTTGCTGGTGTCGCCGCCGCACGTGCTGGTCTTGCCGACCTTGGCGTAGAAGTAGCCGTGCTTGTAGCCGGAGTTGCCGATGCTCCACATCGAGTCGGGGCCGTTCGGCTGGGCGATGTCGGTACCGATCTTCTGGTCCGTCTTCGGCGAGGGCGAGCTGCCGAGCATCTTGAAGACCTTGACGGTGCGGTTCAGCTCGCACTGCTGGTCGGAGCTCTTGACGTAGCCGTAGTAGTCGCCCTCGTGGCCCTTGATGTTGACCTTCGTCGGGGTCAAGCCGTGAGCGGCGGCGGGGCTCGCCGCGACGGCTCCCGTGAGCGCGATCAGGGCGGTGGCGGCGATGAGCTTGATCTTGGTCATTTTCGTTCTCCTTGATGTCTCTTTTGGGGCGAAGCCGGGGCCGTGTGGCGCTGGGTTCGTTCGATGGGTGCATCCTGCACCCGATCGGTCCCCCTTCCCAGGGGCCCAAGGGATCGAGTCGGCGCCCTGCGGGGGTGGTCCCCTTCACCCCTCGGGTGGCCTCGTGAGGCGGGCGGCCCGGGCCGCCGGATCGCTCAGTCGCGGCCCGAGCCGCGCAGGGCCGGAATCCAGGCCTCGACGTGCTCGGAGATCGTCGCCCGGATCCAGCGCCGCTCGCTGGTCGTCGCCATCCGGTAGCGGCCGAGCAGCAGCTTCTGGTCGCGGATCGGCAGGCCGGCAACCTCCCACTCGACGACGAGCCGCTCGAAGAGCATCTCCTCGCGGCGCTGCCAAGCGTCGTCGATCGTGCGCGCGTCGCCGGCCGGCATCTTGTCGATCTTCTTGATCGTCTTCGCGCTCAGCATGCGCCGCAGCCGCACGGTGTTGCCCTCGGCGTCCGTGTAGGCGACCGCGGCGGAGTTCTGCTTTGGCGGCCGCTCCCGCTTGCCGCCCTTGCCGCCCTTCTTCTTCGCGCCCTTCTTCGCCATCACGCCGTCACTCGGCGCGTCCAGGGACGGTTGAGGGCGAACTGGCGCGACTGCGCGAGCAGGGTCCCGTCGGCGGCCCAGACCCAGCCGTCCTCCTCGAAGTAGCCGCGGGTGGCGGTCGAGGTGAGGAAGCTGGCCGAGCACGTGCTCGTGCTCGCCGGCCGGCGCCCGGCCGCGGAAGTGGATCGTCAGATCCAGGGTCGGGGCGAGGAAGGGGCCGTCGGCCCGGGCGAAGGGCGCCGGCCACCAGCAGTCCGTGTACATGGCGATCAGCTCGGGCTCGAGCGGCGCCGGCACGATCGTCCGCATCCAGCCCCCGGACTCGGCCACTGGCAGCCTGCTGGAACGGAGGGCCGCCGAACACCATGCGCATCTCGAGTTGCTCGAAGATCCGCGGCGGCAGAAACGACGTGTCGAGCGGCTCGATCGTCTCCGGCGCGCGGCGCCGCGGGCGGCGGCGTCGCGAACGTCGACGGCGGGCTCGAAGTCCGGGGCGAGCACGCAGATCGCGATGCATGTCTCGCGTGCCGCCCTGCAGCATGCGCGCCGTGCAGGTGCTCGCCGAGCGGCCCGTGCGCTCGATCGTCGACCGCGATCTCGATCTCACCGATCCGGGGCGGGCGCAGGTAGTGGATCGTGAGCGAGCGCGGCTCACGCATCGGGTCGTCGACGGCGGCGCGGATCGCGCGCAGCAGCAGCGCCGCTACGTAGCCTCCGTTCGGGCCGGGCGGCCCCGACCAGGCATCGCGGATCAGCGGCGCCGTAGCGGCCGTCGCCGAGCGGCTCGAGCGGCCGTGTCGGCTGCGGAAGTCGGCGGGCGCTGCTACCTCCATCGGCGAAATCATCGCATCGCGGGACCCCCGGCCGGACCACCCGTCACGAGTCACGCTGGCGTTTCCCGATCGCTGCTTCCTCGGTCAATGGCGATCTCTACGATGCCGCCGATGAGCGACGGCGCACTGCCCCGCGACATCTGGGACCAGGGTTTCGAAGAGGGCGAGCGCCGGATGAGCCGCGCGCCGATCGGCCAAGCGGCGACGGCGATGCTCGGCGGCTTCGAGGTGATGCTCGCCCTGGCCGTCGTCTTCACGCTGACCGGCGCGCTGATGGAGGTCACCGACGCAGCGATCTCGCGCACGCGATCGGCGCGATCCCGTTCGGCACCGCCTTCGTCTTCATCTCGATCGGCCGCTCCGAGCTCTTCACGGAGAACTTCCTCGTCCCGGTCGGCGCCTGGTTCGCGGGCCGCGGCACGCTGCGCCAGCTCGGCACGATGTGGGGGCTGACGCTCGTCTTCAACCTCGTCGGGCTCGCGATCTTCGCCGGGCTGCTCTCGATCAACGGCGTCCTCCCCCACTCCGCCGTGAGCGCCGCCGGCGTGCTCGGCGACACCTTCGTCGACCGCGGTTTCGGCGAGGCGCTCGCCAGTGCCATCCTCGCCGGCGCCGCGATCACCCTCTACACCTGGCTGACGCTCGCCGCCCGCGAGGAGATCACGCGGGTGATCATCGCGATGCTGATCGGCTACGTGCTGCTGCTGCCGGTCCTCAACCACGCGATCGTCAGCGGCGGCGAGGTCCTGTTCGCGGTCATGTCAGGCGCCACGGCGACGACCGTCTGGGCGGTGGTCTGGCACCTGGCCGTGGCCGTTATCGGCAACACGATCGGGGGCATAGGGTTCGTGACGATGACGCGCCTAGTCCAAGTCTCAGGCGAGCCCCACGACCCCGAGCACGCGAAGCGCAACGGCAATGGCTGAGCCCGACGTCGTCGTGATCGGCGCCGGCCCCGCCGGCGAGGTCGCCGCCGGCCGGCTCGCCGACGGCGGGCTCGACGTGACCCTGATCGAGCGCGAGTTGATCGGTGGGGAGTGCTCGTTCTACGCCTGCATGCCCTCCAAGGCGCTGCTCCGCGCGCCGGAGTTGCTGGCGGAAGTCGAGCGGGTACCCGGCGCCGCCGAGGCCTCAACCGGTGAGCTCGACGTGCGCTCGATGTTGCTGCGGCGCGACGAGGTGATCCACGACCTCGACGACTCGGTGCAGATCCCGTGGCTCGAGGAGCGCGGAATCGAGCTCATCCGTGCCGACGCACGGCTCACCGGGGAGCGCGTGGTCGAGGCCGGCGGGCGGACCCTCCGGCCCTCGCGGGCGGTCGTCCTGGCCACCGGCAGCCGCGCCGCGATGCCCCCGATCGAGGGCCTCGCCGACGTCGCGGCCTGGACCAATCGCGAGATCACGACGGCGTCCGAGGTGCCGGAGAGCCTGCTCGTCCTCGGCGGCGGCGTCGTCGGCTGCGAGATGGCGCAGGCCTGGAACGCGGCGGGCAGCGCGGTGACGGTCATCGAGGGAGCGCCGAGGATCCTGCCCGCAGAGGAGCCCTTCGCATCGCGCGAGCTCGCCGATGCGCTGACAGCCGGACGGCGTCACCGTCCAGACCGGAGCAGTCGCTGCAGTCGGTGAGCCGCGAGGGCGGCACCGTCGTCGCCCGCCTCGCCGACGGGTCGCTGCTCGAGGGCACGCACCTGCTCGTCGCCGTCGGCAGGACCCCGAACAGCGACGGGATCGGGCTCGAGACGGTCGGGCTCGAGGACGGCGGCTACGTCGAGGTCGACGACTTCATGGAGGCGGACGGGGCCAGCGACGGGTGGCTGTACGCGATCGGCGACGTCAACGGCCGGGCGCTGCTCACGCACATGGGCAAGTACCAGGCGCGGATCGCCTCCGACCGGATCCTCGGGCGGGACCCGGCGCCGGCCCGCGCCGAGGCCGCGGGCTCGCCGCGCGTCGTCTTCACCGACCCGCAGGTCGCGGCCGTGGGCATGACGCTCGAGCGGGCCGAGGCGGCCGGGATTCCACGCAAGCACGGTCGAGGTGACGACCTCCGGCAACGCCGGCGCCTCCTTCTACGGGCGCAATACGCCTGGCACGTCGCGGCTGGTGATCGACGACGAGCGCCGAGTGATCGTCGGCGCGACCTTCGTCGGCTTCGAGACCGCGGAGCTGCTGCACGCGGCGACGATCGCGGTCACGGCCGGGCTCACCCTCGAGCAGCTCGCGCACGCGGTGCCGTCCTTCCCGACCCGCAGCGAGATCTGGCTCAAGCTCTTCGACAAGCTCGGGATCTGAGCCCGGCGCCGGGCCGGTACGGCCTCAAGGCTCGAGCCGGCCCTTGATCGTCGCCAGGAACTCCTTCGGGAACCCGGGGATCGAGTCGAGGTCGTCGACGGACTCGAACCCACCAGAGCGCTCGCGGTAGGCGAGGACCCGGCCGGTCTGCGTGACCGAGAGTCCGACGTCGCGAAGCTCCTCGAAGCTTGCGTTGTTGAGGCTCACGGGGTCCTCGCCGATCGGCGTCACCGGCTGACCCTCGGCCTGCTCCTCCACCGGCGGCGGGGGCGGCGGCGTGCCCGCAGCCGCCGACTCGGGCGCAGGCGGGGGTGGCGGCTCGTCGGGGGCGGCGGGCGGCGGGGGCGGCGGCAGCGCCTCCGACGGGCCAACCTCGGCGGGTACCCAGGGGTTCGCCGGTGGCGGTGGCGGTGAGCCGGCGGCGGGCCCGGCGGCCTCCTGGGCGGGCGGCGCCGGCAACGGCGGTGGGGCAGGTGGCACGGCGGCCGCGGGCGGCGGCGGTGCGGGCTCGCGTGCCGGCGGCTCCGGCTCGGCCTCCTTGGGCTCCAGCTCGGGCTCAACCGCCTCGGGCTCAGGCTCGGGCTCGGCTGCCGGCGGCTCGGGCTCCACCTCGGGCGGCGGCCCGGGAGTGTCGGCGGGGCGGCGGAGGCGCTCCGCTGCCTGCTTCAGCTTCGCGATCGGATCGGGCTCGGGTTCGGGCGGCAGCGGCTCGGGCGGCGATATCGGCTCGGCCGGGCGCGAGACGTCAACGACCGCTTCGCGGGCTCGGCGCTCAGCCTCGCGGGCCTGGCGCTCGGCCTCGTTGATCCGCTCCAGCATCTCGTGCAGCCGGCGCTCGCGTTCGGCCTCCTGCTGCTTGAGCTGGGCAAGCCGTTCGGCGCGCGCGGCGCGCTCCTCGGCCTCGCGGGCCTGTTCCTCGATCTGCTCGAGCCGGCGCTGGGCCTCGCTCAGCGCGGTCTCGGTGCGGTCGCGGGCGCCGGCGATCGCGCTCTCGGTCCGCTCCAGCTCCTCGATCATCTCCCGGTCGCGTTCCTGGCGGCGGCGGATCTGCTCGTCCGTCGCCCGCAGCTCGACATCGATCGGTGCCTCGGGCGCGCCGGCTTCGGTCGCCCCCGCGATCGACACTGCGGGGGGCTCGACGCCAAGCTCGGCGTCGGCGGCGCGCTGCTCGGCGACCCGCTGGATCTGCTCAACCTCGCGGACGCGACGCTCGGCCTCGGCCTCGGCCTCGGCGGCGCTCGCCTCGACGATCGCGTCCTCCTCGCGCTGCTCGGCGGCACGCAGGCGGTCGTCCGGATCGCCGGGCTCCGCCGCGGTCGGCGGTGGCGTCGGCGGCGGGAGGAGGCGGTGGCGCCTCGCCGGTGCTCGGCTCCTGCGCGGCGGGCGGCGGCACGACCGCGGGCGGCGGCACGACGGCAGGTGGCGGCTGTCGCACCACGGCGGAGGGCGGTGGCGGTGCGGCAGGCGGCGGTGGTGGTGGTGCGGGCGTGCCCGCCGGAGGCGTGGAAGGGTTCTGCTGCGGCCCTGCCCGAGGACTTCGCTCCGCGGCGCGCCTCGATCGCACGACGGCGCTCGGCCCGGGCCTTCTCGCGCTCGCTCCGGGCGCGCGCCTTGGCCTCCGCCTTCTCGCGCTTCTTCAGCTCGCGCCGCTCCTTACGGCTCAGCCCCTCGGTCGAGGCGGAGGGGGAAGCAGCCCCGACGGTCGGCACGGCAGCCGTGTCCGGTGGCGGCATGGGCGCGGGCGGCGCCGGTGCCGTTGCCGGAGGCCCCGCCGGAGACGGCGCGGGCGCCTTGCTCTCCGGGGGCGCCTGAGGTTCATCGGCAGCAGCGGGGGGCGGCGGCGGCGCGGGCGCATCGGCGATCCCGATCGGACGGTGGCGGCGGCGTTCCCGGCACGGCGCTGATCGGTTCCAGCCGCCTCCTCGGCCGGCGTCGCGAGCGGCTCGGGTGGTGGCGGTGGTGCGGGCTCCTCCTTCTTGCGGCCGAAGAGGCCCGAGCGCTGAGCGCTCGCGTCCGCCGGCGCGGCGGCGGACCCGGACTTCAACGCAGCGTTGCGCTCGGCGGCCTCGGCCCTCCTGCGCGCGGAAGCCTCGGCGCGCTGGCGGCGGCGCTCCTCGCGCTCGCGCTTGCGCCGGTCGCGCGCGGATTCGCGGGCGGGCGCGGCGGGCGGAACGGGCCCGCCTTGCGGAACTGGCGCGGCGGCGGGTGGGGCGGCGATCGGTGGCGGGATGCTGGTCGGAGGCGCCTGCACCGGCTGCTCGCCGGCGGCGGGGCAGCGGCGGCGCCGCGGGGCTGCCGGTCGGCGGGGGCGGTGGAGCCGCGGGCGGGTTGCCTGCAGCGGGCGGGGGCGGGGGCGTTCCCGGCGGGGGCGGCGGTGGCGGCGCGGGCTCGCCGCCCTCCATCGAGACGACGACCTCGCGCGGCGGCGGCTCCGGCGCGTCGCCCCGACCGCCGTACTCGGGGTCTTCGGGTCGCTGCTCGCCGCTGCTGTCGTTCTGGGCTCTCGCTCAAGTTCCTCTCCCCGCGTTGCGGGGCTCCTGCGCGCACGATAGGCAATCGTGCAGCGGGCGGGCCGGGTCGACCGCCCGGTGCAGCGGGGCGTTCAGCGGTTGCGCTCCTTGAGCTCGCGCTCGACATCGCGTGAGACGTCGCGATCGCGAATCTCACGGCGCCTGTCGCGGTGCTCCTTGCCCCGTGCGAGGGCGAGCTCGATCTTCGCGTTGTTGCCCTTGAAGTAGATGCGCGTCGGGATCAACGTCAGGCCCTTGCGCTGCATCCGCCCGATCAGCCGCTCGATCTCGTACCGGTGCAAGAGCAGCTTGCGGGCGCGGTCCGGCTCGTGGTTCTCGCGGGCGGCCGGCGCATAGGGCGCGATATGGGCGCCGCGGAGCCAGATCTGGCCCTCCTCGATCGCCGCGTATGAGTCCTGCAGGCGCACGCCCCCCTCGCGCAGCGACTTGACCTCGCTGCCACGCAGCTGGATCCCGGCCTCCATCGTCTCGACGATCTCGTAGCGGTGCCGCGCAGCCCGGTTGGTGGCCAGGTCGCGACCTTGCTCGGCGGCCTGCCTCGGGCTCATTGGCGGCGCCTCCCCCCACGGCTCGACCCCCGACCCGAAGCGCGGCCGCGCTGGGGCTCGGCGTCGGGCGGCTCGAGCGTCACCCGTCCGCGCGGAGCCTCGACGGACTGCACGCGGACCTCGATCCGATCGCCGAAGCCCAGCCGGCGTCCCGTCCTCGCGCCGATCAGGGCGGAGTCGGTGTCATTGAGGTCGTAGTGGTCGCCGCGGATCAGGCGCACGGGCAGGAATCCTTCGTAGGCATCGGACATCTCGCCACCGAAGCGTACGAAGGCTCCCGCCCCGACGACTCCCGAGACCTCACCGGCGAAGGCGTGGCTCCAGCCCGCCTCATGGAGCTCGCGGCGGAGCAGGAAGGCGAGACAGATGTCATCGCCGCTGCGCTCGAGCTTCATCGACTGCGCGCTCGGTGTCCGAGCAGTGCTCGCCGAGGCCGGCGAGCTCCTGGCGGCTGGGCGCCTCCTCCCCGGCCCCGGCGGCGGCGAGCAGCGCGCGGTGGGCGATCAGGTCCGGGTAGCGGCGGATCGGCGAGGTGAAGTGGGAGTAGGCGGCGATCCCGAGCCCGGCGTGGCCCAGGTTGCGCTCGTCGTAGCGGGCGGGTTTCATCGCCCGCAGGACGAGCGAGGAGAGGCTCGCGGCGCCGAATCCGCGGCGCTGAGCCTCGGCGGCGACGAGCGCGCTCGCCTCGACGGCGAGGGCCCCCGCCTCGCTTGGTGACATGCCCTCCGGAGCGGGCGGCGTCGGCACGTCGAGCGCGTCGAGCTGCTCGATCAAGAGCTCGACCCGGGCCGGGTCCGGCTGCTCGTGGACCCGGTACAACGACGGCACCCGCGCCCGCTCGGTGAGCAGCGCGACCTGCTGATTCGTCATCACCATCAGGTGCTCGATCAGCGCGATGCGCCTCGGTTTGCTCGACCACGTGTGCGCCGGCGACGTGGCCCGCCTCGTCGAAGGTGAACTCGGGCTCGGCGCCGGTGACGACGAGCGACGCCGCTCGTGAATGCTCCGCGAGCAACTGGGCGGCGTTGCGGGCAACGGCTACGGCGTCCGCAACGTGCTCGGGCGCTCGCTCGCGGCCGGCGAAGATCCGGTCGAGCCCGTCGTAGTCGAGGCGCGCATCGGAGCGGATCAGCGAGCGGTAGAAGGAGGCCGAGCGCACCTCGCCGGCGCCGCTGAGCTCGATCTCGGCGGTCACGGCGAAGCGATCGACTCCCGGGTTCAGGCTGCAGGCCTCGTCGCTCAGCGCGCGCGGCAGCATCGGCGCGACGAGGCCGGGCACATAGGTCGAGTTCGCTCGCTCCCGGGCCTCGCGGTCGAGGCCGCCCTCCGGGCGCACGTGCGCGGAGACGTCGGCGATGTGGATCCAGAGCCGGCAGCCGTCCCCCTCGCGGCGGGCCGAGACGGCATCGTCGAAGTCGCGCGCCGTCGCCGGGTCGACGGTGAAGGTGGGCTCCGCGCGCAGGTTGCGCCGCTTGCCGGGCGCCGCCCGCACCGCCTGCGCGGAGCTCACCGCTTCGGCCTCGAGGCGGTTCGGGAAGGTCGGGCGCACTCCACGCTCGGCGAGCAGGGCCGCGACCACGTCTCGGGCGCGGTCGGCGCGGCCGAGGTCGGCGATCGGCTGGGCGCCCCGGCGGTCGACCCGGCAGAGCGCGATCGAGCCCTCGCTCAGCCGGACGCGGCCCCGGGCGAGCGGCATCTGCTCGCCGCGGGCGAAGAGCGGCTCGCCGACGAGCGTCCGGCCGCGGCGGACGATCGCGAGCACGGCCCGCTCCGGCGGGTGACGCTCAGCGCGGGGAGCCATCTACTTTGCGCCGCTCTTGCCGCCGCCCGAGCCATGGGCCGCGATCTCGCCGGACACCACTTGCAGGCCCTTCTCGAGCTGCTGGTCGCCGTCGGCGGGGTCCTCGTCGGCGACGTGCACGTCCGGCTTCACGCCGGTGCCGAGGATCGAGGTCCCGTTGGCCGTCAGGTACTCGCCGACCGTCAGGTCGAGCGCTGCGCCACCCTTCAGGTGGATGACCTCCTGGAAGGTGCCCTTGCCGTAGGTTCGCGTGCCGACGACCTTGGCGAGATCGTTCTCCTTGAGCGCCGCGGTGACGATCTCGGAGGCCGAGGCGGTATCCCGATTGGTGAGCACGACGAGCGGCACCGGGTTGATCGCATCACCGGTCGCCTCGTAGGTCTGACGCGGGCGTGAGCGGCCCTCGGTGATCACGATCGGGCCCTTCTCGACGAAGATCGAGCCGATCAGCACGGCCTCCTGCAGCAGGCCGCCGCCGTTGCCGCGGAGGTCGAAGACGATGCCCTCAGCCCCCTTCTTCTTCAGCTTGTCGATCTCGGCCCGGACCTCGTCGTGGGCGCCGGCGGAGAACGTCGCGAGGCGCAAATAGCCGATCTTGTGGCCATCGTTGCGAATGATGTGCCCGGCTACCGAGGGGATCTCCACCGAGGCGCGCTCGAGCGTCACGTCGCGTTTGTGGCCGCCGCCGGCCGGGTCGACGGTGATCGTCACCTTCGTCCCGGGCGGGCCCTTGATCCGGGCCGAGGAGGCGGTCGCCGAGACCCCGGCGATCGACTTGCCCTCGACCGCGACGATCTTGTCGCCGACCTCGATTCCGGCCCGCGACGCCGGCGTGTCGGGATAAACCTGGGAGACGCGGAGCCCGTCGGGCACCTCGCTGACCGCGAGCCCGACGCCCGAGAATTGGCCCGAGGTCGCCTGGTTGAAGCGGTCGAACGTTTTCGGGTCGAAGTAGTGGCTGAACTTGTCGCCGCTCGCCTTGCGGATCTCGGAGACCATTCCCGAGATCGAGCCGTTGTCGAGCTCCTCGGCGCCGGCCTTGCGGAAGTACGAGTCCTGGATGATCTGCCGGGCCTGGTCGCTGCGCGTCTCCTGCGGTCCGGGCAGCAGCGTGTCCCGCACCCAGCCGCTCGCGGTGAGCACGGAGAAGAGGGCGACGACGCCGAGCGCGATGCCCCAGAAGAAGGCGCGGCGCCGCGAGGGCGCCGGCTCTTCCCGCCTCTCCGGCTCGATCAAATCTGCAGGAAGCGGCGCAGCGTCACACCGCTGCCAAGCGCCGCGACCGCCATCGCGGAGCCAACCAAGAGGATGACGAGCGGAGCGAATGCGATCGTGTTGAGGTTCTCGACCAAAGCGAATTTCTCGGACAGCGGGTCGACGATGGTCACCTTGCCGAGGAACAGTATGCCGACCGCGATCGCCGCGCCGAACACGCCCACGACCATGCCCTCGATTACGAAGGGCCAGCGGATGAACCAGTTGGTCGCGCCGACGAGCCGCATCACCTCGACCTCACGGCGGCGCGCGTAGATCGAGAGGCGGATCGTGTTGCCGACGAGGAACAGCGAGGCGATGCCGAGCAGCACCGCGATCACGGCGAGCAGGATCTTGACTGCGCCGGTCACCTGGCGGATCTGGTCGGTCTGACTCCCCCCGGCCGTGACCTGCTCGATCGCGCCGCTGATCGGCTGCGGTGAGCCGGACTTGTCGGCGGGCTCGAGCGCCGCCTGGACGGCCTCGAGGTTGTCGGGGTTGTCGAGCCGCACGTTGTAGGACGGCGGCAGCGGGTTGCGGTTGTTGAGCGCGCCGAGCAGGTTGTTCTCGTGCAGATCGCCCTGCAACGACTTGAGCGCCGCGTTCGGCGAGACGTAGTCGACGGTCGCGACGTGCGGGATCCCCTCGATCTTCTTCTGCAGCCCCGAGATCTCGGACTGCTTTGCATCCTTGAAGAGGAAGACCTTGAGCGCGATCTGGCTGCGGACGTCCTGCGTCTTGGAGTCCGAAGCCTTGAGCACGGGGACGAGGACGCCGACGAGCAGCACGGTGATCGCGATCGTCACGATCGCTGCCATCGAGGGCGCCGCGTTGCGGCGCAGAGCTCGGTAGGCCTCGCTGCAGAAGAAGAGGATCCGGCCCATGGTCAGGAGCCGATCTCGTCGTCGAGGCCCATCTCGTGGCGGACGCGCGAGCCGAATTCGCTCGTGTCCTCCTCCGAGGCGTACATGCCGGCCGACTGGTCGCGGATCACGCGGCCCTCGTGCAGCTGGAGCACGCGGCGCTTCATCTTGTCGACCATGTCCCGGTCGTGGGTGACGACGAGCACGGTCGTGCCGGAGCGGTTGATCCGGTAGAGGAGCTGCATGATCCCGATCGACGTCTCGGGGTCGAGGTTGCCGGTCGGCTCGTCGGCGAGCAACAGCGGCGGATGGTTGACGAACGCGCGTGCGATCGAAACGCGCTGCTGCTCACCGCCCGAGAGCTGGTCGGGGTAGCTGTGGATCTTCGCTCCGAGGCCGACCATGCGCAGGATCTCCGGAACCTGGCGCCGGATCTCCCCGCGCGGGGTGCCGGTCACCTGCAGCGCGTAGGCGACGTTGTCGTAGACGGTCCGGTTCGGGAGCAGCTTGAAGTCCTGGAAGACCGTGCCGATCCGGCGCCGGAGCAGCGGCACGTTCTTCTTCGGCATGTCGTTGATGTCCTTGCCGGCGACCATCACCTTGCCGGAGGTCGGCTGCAGCTCCCGCATGAGCAGCTTGATCAGGGTCGACTTGCCGCAGCCGGTCGAGCCGACGATGAAGACGAACTCGCCGCGGTCGACGGAGAGGGTGACGCGCTCGAGACCGACGTGACCACCGGGGTAGACGACCGTCGCATCGCGCAGCTGCACGATCGGCGGGCGGCTGCGGCGGCTCGGATGCTGATGTGCGGCTTCCGCCTGCTCCATGCGGGAGCGGCGGCTGCGGGAACGGGTGCGTCGTCTTGCGGTAGCCATCGCCTCGGATCTTTCTGCTCGGGGGTTCTCGTTCCTGCGCTCGTCCCGAGGGCTGGACCGATTCGTGCAGTGTTAAGCATAAGCTCATAGATTGCTAATCGGATACCAGCATCGTGCAAGGCGGCTTGCGGGCGGCGTACGATGGGCCGGATCGCCTGATGGTTCACCTTCGCATTCTCGTCCCCAGCTACCAGGCGCAGAACGCGCTCGAGCTGTTGGACAGCACGGAGTCGGTCTGCAATCTCGTCTACCTGGAACGCGCCGCCAGGCGACCCGAGGGGGACGTGCTGCTCTGCGACGTCTCACGCGAGGACGCGAGCGTGGTGATCGCCGACCTGCGCGAGCTCGACATCGACGAGGAGGGCTCGATCGCGATCGAAGAGATCGACTCGGAGATCTCGAAAGCAGCCTCGCAACTCGAGAAGAAGCGCGGCGTAGGCGGCGTCGACCCGGTCGTCTGGGAAGAGCTCAACTCCCGCACGAGCGAGAGCGTCGAGCTCTCGGCGAGCTTTCTCGCGTTCATGATCCTGGCGATGCTGATCGCTGCCGTCGGCATCTACTTCGGACAGCCGATCCTGATCGTCGCGGCGATGGTCGTCGGGCCGGAGTTCGGGCCGATCTCCGGCGCGTGCGTGGCGATCGTGAGCCGCGAGCCCGAGCTCGCCCGCCGCTCGTTGAAGGCGCTCGCGATCGGCTTCCCGGCGGGCATCCTCGTCACGTTCGGAGCGACGGAGTTGCTCGACCTGACCGGGCAGCTGCCGGCGTCGATCAACTTCGACGCGCACGAGCTGACCCGCTTTATCGCCCAGCCCGACATGTTCTCCCTGTACGTCGCCGTGATCGCCGGCGTCGTCGGCATGATCAGCCTCACGTCGGCGAAGTCCGGGGCACTGATCGGCGTGCTGATCTCGGTGACGACGATTCCCGCCGCCTCGAACATCGGCGTCGCCGCCGCCTACGCGGACTGGGACACCGTGCGCGGCGCCGCCGTGCAGCTCTGCCTCAACCTCGGCGGGATCTTCGCTGCCGGCCTGCTCACGCTCTACCTGCAGCGGCTCCTGTACGTGCGCAGGCGCCGTCTCCACCTACACGACGAGAAGCGCAAGCTCGCTGGGCTGCCGGTCGGCCGCAGCCGCCGCCACCACGTCGACCCCTCCGAGGAGGTCGACGCCGTCTGAGCGCGTCGCCGGACAGCGCCCAGCACCGGCTGCACCTGCTTCGCCACGCCAAGTCGAGCTGGTCGGAGCGCGGCCTCCCCGATCGCGAGCGGCCCCTGAACGACCGGGGACGGCGCGCCTGCGCGGCGATGGCGGAGCTGCTGCCGCGCGTCGGGGTCCGCCCGCACGCCGTCATCGCATCGCCGGCGGTGCGCGCCCAGCAGACGCTCCAGGGGATCTCCCCCGGCCTGCCGGACGACGCCGAGCGCTGGAGCGAAAGCCGGCTCTACGGGGCCGACGCCGAGGAGATCCTCGAGCTGATCCGCGAGCTGCCCGAAGGCATCGGGGAGGTCATGATGATCGGCCACAACCCCGGCCTCGGCGAGCTCGCCTCGGCACTCGCCGGCGATGCGGGCCCCAGCGCCGAGCGGCTGCGGGCGAAGTTTCCGACGGCGGCGCTCGCCTCCTTCGCCGATCGCCGCAGAATGGGTGCGCGCAGACCCCGCGGTGACGGCGCTCGAGCGCTTCACCGCGGCCCAAGGATCTCAGCTGATCCTCCGCGCCGGCCCAGCGAGTCATCTCAGAGCAGCAGGAAGAGCAGCAGCGCGACTACGACGATCAGCAGGCAGACGCCGACGACCGTCGCGAGTCCGACCGCGGGCGGACTGGCCACCGGCCCTTCGCGCGACCGCGGCGGCTCGAGACCGCCTGCGGACGCCCAGCCGCCGGACGACGTCGCCGCAGCGGGCCTGGCGGCCGGCCGCGCGGCGGCGCCCGGAACCGGTTGGCGGCGCGGCAGCGGCCGTGGGTCGAATGCCACCTGGCGGGAAGCCATCAATGCGGGTAGATCCGGCGCGGGCACGGCGGGACCGAAGGCAGGCCCGCTGACCATGTCGACGCCAGAACCCGCGCACGCACCCCGCCGGGCGCCGTCTGAGATCCCGTCGGCGCCGACGAGCCAGCCGAGCTCATGGGCGATCGCGCAGACCTCGCTGAGCAGTTCGCCGCCGTCCGGATCGGCGGCGCGGGCGCTGAGCCCGGAGCCGAGCTCGAGCATGTCCGCGGGATAGTCGAGCAGATAGTCGAAGGCGGCGTCCGAGCCCCCCTCGGCGCCGACGATCGCGACATGAGCGCCCGTGCTGGCGCGCAGGGCCTCGGCCGCTCCCCGGCAGTCCTCGAGGTCGGCCTCGGGCAGCGAGAGCACGAGTCGCTCGGCGAGCACCCCTCCGGCGCCCCGGGCAAGCGTTCTACCGGCCTCCTCGAGCTCGCCGGCCGCCGCGGGGACGATCACGGCGGGAACGCGGACCCCGGTGGAGTCCCAGGCGTTCATCTGCGCGATCGCCTCAGCGACGGTCGCCCCGTCGACCTCGACAGCCCGCACGAGCTGCTGCGACGAATCAAATACGAGTCGAACCCTCACCCGATGCTTCCACTCCTTCACAGGTCAGCCTAGCCCGCCGGTTAGATGCCCGGCAGATGTGGGCGGCGCCCGCCGGGTCGTACGATCCAGGCATGACCGGCGAAACCGAGTCGCCACCGAGCGGCATGGTCGCGATCGCGGGCGGGACCGCCCGCATCGGCTGTGAGCGCTTCTACCCCGAAGAGGGGCCTGTGCGCGAGGTCGCAGTCGACCCCTTCTACGTCGACAAGCGCCTGATCACCGTCAAGCAGTTCAGCCGCTTCGTGCAGGAGACGGGCCACGTCACGGTCGCCGAGATCGCGCCCGACCCGAAGGAGTACCCGGACGCGGACCCGGCGCTCCTGGTCCCCGGCTCGCTCGTCTTCCAGCCGTCACCGGGGCCGATCCCACTGCACGATGCAAGCGCCTGGTGGGCGTGGGTACCGGGCGCCCAGTGGCGGCATCCTCGCGGCCCGGGCAGCGACGTCCGCCAGCGCGGTGACCACCCGGTCACCCATGTCGCCTACGAGGACGCGAGCGCCTACGCGGAGTGGGCGGGCAAGCGGCTGCCCACCGAGGCTGGAGTGGGAGCTCGCGGCGCGCGGCGGGCTCGACGCCAAGATCTTCGCCTGGGGCGACGACGAGCGGCCGGGCGGAACGCTGATGGCGAACCACTGGCAGGGCGCCTTCCCGTGGCGCAACGACGGCGCCAAGGGCTGGCGGGGCACTTCGCCGGTGGCGAGCTTCCCGCCGAACGGCTTCGGGCTCTACGACGTGACCGGCAACGTCTGGGAGTGGACGACCGACTTCTTCGCGCCGCACGGCGCCGGCACCCCGGGGGCCGAGGCGGAGGCGAAGAGCTGCTGCGGCCCGCCGCGCAACCCCCGGATGACGAGCCCCGACGCCAGCTACGACTTCGGCAATCCCGGCGCGCACATCCCGCGTCGGGTGCTGAAGGGGGGCTCGCACCTGTGCGCGCCCGAATACTGCTTCCGCTACCGGCCCGCGGCACGGCATCCCGAGGCGATCGACACCTCGACCAGCCACATCGGCTTCCGCTGCTTCGCCGATCCAGCCTGAGCTGCTCAGCGAGCGCCGGGCGCGCCGGCGGCGTCGGTCGCCTCCTGGGCGACCTCGCCGAGCCCCTCGGTCATCGAGGCCACGTCGCGGCGCCAGAGCTCGCGCTGCAGCCGCCAGCGCCCGTAGCCGGTGATCGAGTGCAGGGCGACGAAGAGCAACGTCGGCAGCACGACCACGAGCGCGAGCACGCCGCGCACGGGCTCGCCGCTGTTGAACGTGTCCTGGAGGCCGTGCTTCCAGTCGACGCCGAAGACGAGCGTGACGATGAAGATCCCGTAGATCACCGTGGTCAGCCGGCCGAGCACCTCGAGCCAGCGGTTGAGGCGAACGATCTGCGACCAGGACAGGCGCTGCACGGTCATCCGCTCGACGAACGTCGGCCGCCGCGTCCGCTCCGGCGAGATCGCGGCAATCTCCTCCCGGACCCGGTCCGCGAGGCGGGCGCGCATCGATCTTGGAGCTGACTCGCCGGGCGCCATGCGCGCCAGCGTAGATCAGGGCGTGGGCTTCACGACCGGGGCTGGCGTGCGCTGGCGTGCCGGTCGCAATACGATCGTGCGGGAGATGGGAGCTGCAGTCGGCCAGATCGTGATGTTCGCCGTCGCCGTCGCGATCAGCCCGCTCGCGATCGTCGCCGTCGTCCTCATGCTCTCGTCCGAGCGCGGGCGCGCCAACGGGCCCGCCTTCGTCCTGGGCTGGATCGCCGGCCTCGGCGCCGCCGGCGCGGTCATCCTGGCGCTCTCGAGCGGCGCCGACGCGAGCAACGCCGGCACGCCGGCCGACTGGGTCAACGGGCTCAAGCTCGTGCTCGGCGTGATCGCCGGCTTCGCGGGGGTGCGACGCTGGCGAGAGCGCCCGCGCGGCGGCGCCGAGCCGCAGACACCTGCCTGGATGCAGGCGGTCGAGCGCTTCACCCCGGCCCGCTCCGCGGGCCTCGGCCTGGCGCTCTCGGCCGCCAACCCGAAGAACCTGCTCCTCGCGGTGGCCGCCGCAACGGCGATCGCGCAGACGGGCGCATCGACCGGGGCGCAGATCGCGGCGCTCGCGATCTTCGTCGCGATCGGCACGGTCGGCGTCGGCGCACCCGTCGCCCTCTACTTCGCGCTCGCCGAGCGCTCGAAGTCGATGCTGGACGAGCTCAAGGACTGGATGGCATCGAACAACAACGCGATCGTCGCCGTCATCCTCCTGCTGATTGCCGCGAAGCTGATCGGCGACGCGATCAGCGGCTACGCGGCCTGAGCCGTCAGCGGTCGCTCAGGTCCACTCGGGTCCGTGCAGCGGCGGGTGGCTGACGATCGGCTTGAGCACGAGGGCCTCGCGGGCACGGTCGGCGATCCCGCGGCTGGTCAGGCCGAAGTGCTCCATGCAGGCCTCGCCCGTGCCCGAGACGCCGAACCAGTCGCCCATGCCGACGGCGAAGACCGGGACCGGGTGCTGCTCGGCGGTGACCTGGCGCACGGCATCGGCGAGCCCGCCGACGACGCGGTGCTCCTCGGCGGTGACCGCGACGCCGGTCTTCGCCAGGGACTCGATGATCGCCTGGCTGTCGAGCGGCTTGACGATCGCGACGTTCAGCACCTCGGCCTCGATCCCGTCGTCGCGCTCGAGCTGCTCGGCAGCCTCGAGCGCCCGCCAGACCATGTGGCCGGTCGCGATCAGGGTGATGTCCTTGCCCTCGCGGAGGACGTCGACCGACTCGAGCTTGTCCGGGATCGTCTCGTAGACGATCGGCGTCGCGGGCCGGCCGAAGCGCATGTACATCGGCTCGTCCTCGTTCTCGAAGCTGTGCAGGACCGCGCGGTAGGCCTGGTTGTAGTCGGCAGGGACGATCACCTGCATGCGCGGCATCGCCCGCATCAGCGCGATGTCCTCGATCATCTGGTGGCTGGCACCGTCCTCGCCGAGCGAGACGCCGCCGTGGCTGGCGCCGATCCGCACCTTGAGCCGGTTGTGGGCGATGCCGAGGCGGACCTGATCGTAGGCGCGCCCGGAGGCGAAGATCGCGAAGGTCGAGCAGTACGGGACCTTGCCGGTCGCCGCCATTCCGCAGGCGATCGACATCATGTTCGCCTCGGCGGCGCCGACGTTGAAGAAGCGGTCCGGGAACTCCTTGCCGAACTTCGCGGCCTGCGTCGACACGGAGAGGTCGGCGTCGAGAGCGACGACCTCGGCGTGCTCGCGGCCGAGGGCGACGAGGGCATCGCCGTAAGCGGCGCGGGTCGCCTTCGGTTCAGTCGCGGGCTCAGGCGCGGCGATCGGCGTCATCAGCTCCCCTCCCCGGCTCGTCCCTCGGGCGGAACCGGCTGGAACTCGCCGGTCGCCGCCTCGAGCTCCTCGGTCTGCTGCTTGTAGAGGGCCTCGAGCTCGGTCAGCGCCTCGTCCGCCTGCTCCGGCGTCGGCGGCTTGCCGTGGAAGCCGAAGCGACCCTCCATCGTCGAGACGCCGCGGCCCTTCTTCGTCTGGGCGACGATCGCCGCCGGCGTCTCGAGCTCGCGCGTGCGCTCGAGCGCCTCGACGACGGCGCCCATGTCGTGGCCGTCGATCTCGACGGTGTCCCAGCCGAAGGCTTCGAACTTCGCGCGCATGTCGCCGATATCCATGACCTCCTCGGTCGTGCCGTCGGTCTGCAGATGGTTGTAGTCGACGATCGCCGTCAGCCTGGAGCCGCCGCGCGCGGCGAAGTGCGGCGCGGCGGTCGCCGCCTCCCAGGTCTGGCCCTCCTGGCAGTCGCCGTCGGAGAGCAGCGCGAAGGTGCGCGGCGCCTCGCGGCCGTCCAGGTGCAGCGCCAGCGAGATGCCGAGCGCCATCGACAGGCCCTGGCCGAGCGAGCCGGTCGAGACCTCGACGCCGGGCGTCTTCGTCATGTCCGGATGGCCCTGCAGCTGGGCGCCGATCTTGCGCAGGCCCATCAGATCCTCGAACGGGAAGTAGGCGTGGCGAGCAAGGGCCGCGTAGAGGATCGGCGCGGCGTGGCCCTTCGAGAGGACGAACCGGTCACGATCGGGCCACTGCGGGTTCGAGGGATCGTGGCGGAGGACGCGGTTGTAGAGGGCCGTGACGATGTCGGCCGCCGACAGCGAGCTGTCGAGGTGGCCGGACTTGGCGACGGCGAGCATCCGCACGCAGTCCATCCGCAGGACCGTCGCCCAGCGCTCGAGCTGACGGATCGAGAGCGCCTCACCCTCGATCGGCGAGGGCGGTGGCTTCGGATCCGGGACGGGACGGAGGTGATGCACGGCCGCGAGGATAGAGGCATCGGGCCCGCCGCGGCGCGGCTTGCAGCCGCCTCCGAGGCCTCGTCCCGATGCGAGCTGCTCGAGCCACGGGAGTAAACGTAGAGGTGGGTGGGGACAAACCCGGAGGCCCGTTGGTCCGCAAAATGCGCGATTCGTGCCCTGCTCAGCCCGCCCGAGCGCCGGCAGCGCCGCGAACGCCGCGGCGAGCAAGAGGTTGCGGACGATCGCTTACCGCCGACCGTCGAGCGCGCGCCGAAGCAGGCGCACGGGGCGCCGGCGGCGCCACGCATCATCGCGGAGCCGAGCGTCGCGGCGAACAGCAGCATCAGTGCTGCGGCGAGCTAGCAGCCGCGTCGCTGCCGAGCGCTACGCCGACCGCCAGCGCCGACTCGACGACGATCACGATCGCCAGCGCCGCGCCCGGGGGCCGGTCGCGAAGCCATACGTCGCCATCGCCGCGGCCGCCCGCCGGTTGGCGACAGCTTGGCGACGGCGGAGACGCCAAGCACCGCGGCCAGAGCCGCCCCGGCGAGCGCCTCCGCCAAGCCGGTTCAACTCAGCCGATGGCGACCATGCGCTCGATCGGGATCCGGGCGAGCTCGGCGATCCCGGCGGGGACCTTGACCTCGGGGCTGAGGTCGCGGAGCGAGTCGCGGAGCTTCGGCAGCGTGATCATCTTCATGTACTTGCAATAGGCCATCCGGTTGGCCTCGATCAGCGTCGCGCCGGGCGCCGCCTGATGCAGCGGGTACATCATCCCGACCTCGGTGGCGACGATGAACTCGCCGCTCGGGTGGTCGTTCATGTGCTCGAGCATGCCCCCGGTCGAGAGCATGTGGACGCCATCGGTCGCGATATCCCCGGAGGCGACGTACTCCATCACCTGGGTGACGCAGCCGCACTCGGGGTGGATCAGGAACTCCGCGTCGGGATGCTCGTCGCGCATCTCGGTGATGTCGGCGGGGCGGATGCCGGCGTGCACGTGGCACTCGCCGTCCCAGATGTGGAAGCGGGCGCGGCGCTCGGGATCGTCGGCGATCCCGGTCTCCCGCTCGACGAAGCTGCCGAGCCACATGTCGGGGCCGAAGAGGATCTCCTGTTCGGCACCGTGCTCGGCGAGGATGTGCTCGACGACGCCGACCGCGTTCGAGGAGGTGCAGCAGTAGTCGGTCTCGGCCTTGACCTCGGCCGAAGTGTTGACGTACATGACGACGAGCGCCCCCGGGTGCTCGGCCTTCCAGGCGCGCAGCTGCTCGGCAGTGATCGAGTCCGCGAGCGAGCAGCCAGCGTCGAGATCGGGGATCAGGACGGACTTCTCGGGGGCGAGCACGGACGCCGTCTCGGCCATGAAGTGGACGCCGCAGAAGGCGATCACGTCGGCATCGGAGGCGGCGGCTGCGCGCGAGAGGGCGAGCGAGTCGCCGACGAAGTCGGCGACGTCCTGCAGCTCGGGCAGCTGGTAGTTGTGGGCGAGGATGACCGCGTTGCGGCTCTTCGCCAGCTCGCGCACTTCGGCGCTGAGCTCGGCGATCTCGGGCTCGGTCAGGCCACCCTGCGGAGGTGCCTGGATTGTCGGGAGCTCCTGCATGGTCCTGCTCCAATCTATCCCCGACGGAGGTAGCTCCCTGCGCGGCGGGGAAGGACGCTTATGTTCGCCAGCCGGTGCCGGACGGGCGAATGACTGCCTGGAAGTCTACCGAGGTGGCGGCGCCGTGCCGGGGCCCGCGGCTAACCGCGGCGCTTGTGCTCGCAGTGGTAGGTCGTGTCCTTGGCGCCGATCAGCGCCGTGTCGTGGCCTTGGCCGCAGCCCACGATGTCCGGATCGCCGTCGCGGGCGTCGATCACACGGTCGGCATCAACCGATGACTGATCCCAGTGGGATCGGTCATCTACTCTCGGCACGATGCCCGAGTTGCCCGAGGTCGAGGCCACAGCGCGAGTGCTCTCGAAGCAGCTCCGCGGAGCAGTCGTCGAGTCGACCCTGGCCCCGGGCATGGTCGCACTGAAGAGCGTGAAGCCGCCTCTGGAAACCCTGGCAAGCCGCGAGGTCGCGTCGGTCGGCCGGCGGGGGAAGATGCCGCACATCGACTTCGCGGCGGGCGACGGCGAGCAGCTCACCCTGCTCGTCCACCTGATGTCCGCCGGCCGGCTGCAGCTCTTCGACAAGCGGGCCTCGCTACGCGACAAGCGCTCGCGGATCCTGATCCGCCTGACCGACGGCCGCGAGCTGCGCCTGCGCGAGTTCGGCACCAAGCAGCGCGCCTGGGGCAAGCTGCTGCCGAGCGCCGAGCTCGACGCCGAGGAGATGGTCGCGACGCTCGGCCCGGAGGCGTGGCCGGCGCCGCCGCTCGAGCAACTCGGCGAGATCCTCGGCCAGCCCCGCCACCTGCATCCGCTCCTGCGCGATCAGCGGACGATCGCCGGCATCGGCCGCTCCTGGGTCGACGAGATCCTGTGGCGGGCGCGCCTGTCGCCGTTCCGTAAGGGCTCGGAGCTCAGCGAGGAAGAGCTCGGCCGCCTGCACGAGGCGCTCGCCGTGCTCGGCGAGGCGATCGACCATTACGACGAGGTGCTCCGCGCCGACGTCCCGGACAAGATGCCGATGCCGTTGCAGGTGCATAGGCGCGAGGGCGAGTCGTGCCCCCGCTGCGGCGCAACGATCGCTGCGATCCACTATTCCGATCACATCACCTGTTACTGCCCAGACGAGCAGAACGACGGCAAGCTCTTCGCGGACCGGCGGCTCTCGCGGCTGCTCAAGTAGGGCGCCGGCGGAGCGGGGCGCCTACTTCCTCTTCTTCTTCTTCACCTTCACCTTGAACGTGGTCTTGTCCGTGGTGTTGCCGGCGGCGTCGGTGGCGGTGACCTTGACCTTCGCCTTCGAGGTCTTCTTCTTGATCACCTTCTTGAGCTTCTTCTTCGCCTTGCCGGTCAGCTTCAGCTTGAGCTTCTTCTTCTTGCCGGCCGAGACGCCGTCCTTGCTCGCCTTCTTCAGGTCGTAGGTCTTCGTCTTCTTGACCTTGCCGTTCTTCTTCAGCAGCTTGACCTTGATCGTCCCGGTCGCCTTCAGGTCACAGCCCTCGTCCTTGCACTTGGCGCTGACCACGACCTTCTTCTTGCTCTTCTGCTTCTTCTCGCCGCTCAGCTTCAGCACGGGCGGGGTCGTGTCCGTGGGCGGCGGGGGTGGTGGCGGCGGCGGTGGCGTGACGGTCGGTCGATTGACCGTCTCGCAGCCGACGAGGATCGAGCCCGGGTCTGTCGCGGCAGCATCGACGTTGGCAGTGTCGGTGCCCGGCCCGCAGTCGATCAGGGCATCAGCCTGGCCGTCGCGGGCGTTGATCGTGTCGTTGCCGGTCCCGCCGAGCATCGCGTCGGCGCCGCCGCCGCCCGTCAGCGTGTCGGCACCGCCGAGCCCGCAGATGATCTCCGCCGCGGCGCCGCCCGCGAGGTTGTTCGGATTCGCGTTTCCGCTCACCTCGCAGTCGGGGGAGGCGAGGGCGTCGGAGAACTCCGACGTCGACCGCGGGGCTCCCCCTGCGCGAGCCGCGTCGCCGTCGCGGTCACGAACTCGCCGTCGGCGAGCGCCGCGTGAGCATCGGCGAAGCGCCAAGCGACGGCCCCACCGGCGTTCGTCGTCACCTGCAGCGAACCAAGCAGGCGCTCGCCCTCGCCGTTGCCCGATGGGTCGGCCGCGGTATTCACGAAGAGCTCGATCCGGTAGGTGGTCGAGGGGTCGGCGTGGAGGTTCCCGGCGACCGCCGCGCTGCCGCCGGCCGCCGCGGTGACATTCGGGAACGGCTGGCAGTCGTTGGCGCCGGTCGCCAGGCAGGCGCCGTTCTCGGTTACGCCGCCGGTGATCGCGTCGGGGCGCAGGTCGATGCCCAGCCCCCCGTTGTCGAAGATCGAGTTGCCGAGCACCGGGTTGTCGCTCGCCGCCGGTGTGCCGCCGAGCATCGTCACGCCGTCGCCGGCGTTGTTGGCGATCGTGTTGCCGTTCGTCGCGGCGAGGCTGCCGACGGTCACGCCGGACGTCGCCGTCCCCCTCCGGCGAGCTCGACCCCGGAGCCCCCGTTGCCGAGCGGCGAGGTCCCGTCCGCGGCGGTGCCGATCAGGTTCGAGCGGATCGCCAGGCTCGACGGCTGCTCCATCGAAACCCGGAGCCCGTTGCCGGCGTTTCCCGAGATCACGTTCGGGGCGGCGGCGGTCCCGACCGTCCCGAGTGAGTCGCCGGCGTCGAGGCAGAAGCCCGCGATTTGCGCTCCCCGGCCTCCATTCGGCACGGCGGCGGTCCCGCTGATGTCCGTCCCGATGTAGTTGCCGCGGATGTTGGAGTCGAGAACGTGGCCGCTCGCGACGATCCCGTCGTTCCCGTTGCCGGAGATCAAGTTGCAGTCGCCGTCGCAGACGCCGCCAGGAGTCGGGTCGGTGTTGCCGCCGATCGTGGTCCTGGTGACCGGGTCATACTGCGATCGAGGGCACCCGTGTGCAGGGTCGCCGACAGCTCGACCCCGCTGCACTGGTTCGCCACGGCGGCGTTGCCGTCGCGATCGAGGCCGACGATGTTGCCCTTGATCACCGAGTCTTGGGGGCCGACGTCGCCGCTGGCACCGGCGGCCGGGCTGAGCGAGATGCCCTGCCCGCGGACGCCCGAGACAAGGTTGCCGGAGATCTCGGCGCCGGAGATCTGGCCGAGCAGGTGGATACCCCGGGCAGCGCTCGAGCAGGATCCGACGGCCGACGGATCCGCCGCGGACATGCCGTCGTTCGCGGTGCCGACGTAGTTGCCGCTGATCACGAGGCCGTCGGCGAAGCCGGCGCCGGCGCCGGAGACGGCGACCTTGATCTGGTCAGAGCCGTTGCCGGCGACGAGGTTGCACTCGCCCGCCGAGAGCAGGGCAACGCATGATCCTCCGGCTCGGGCCCGCTCCGCCGATCGTGATCCCGTCGCCGGCCGCGGCGCTGCCGAGCAAGACGTTGATCCCGTTCAGGTCGTTCGCCATCGGCGCCGTGCCGTCGGGCTTCATCCCGATGACGCTGCCGTTGATCGTCGTCCCCGATCCGGTCGAGCCGGACGAGGGAGCGACGTTGATTCCCTCCCGGTCGTTGCCGGAGATGATGCTCTTCGAGACGGTGTTGTCGTCGCCCTCGAGCTGGACCCCGTCGCCGCCATTGCCGAGATCCGTGATCCCGTCCGTACCTGAGAGCACCCGCTCGATCAGGTTGCCGTCCGAGGCGACGCGAATGCCGTCGTCGGAGAAGCTGTGGAAGCCGATGTCATGGACATGACTGCCATCGCTGCCGAAGTAGAGGATCAGGCCATCGGCCCGACCGGCGGACGATCCGTCGATGCGGATGTTCGGCAGCGATCCGCCGTTGGTCCCGTCGATCTCGATCGGCTGCGTGATGAACGGAAGCTGACTCGCCACGGCGATCGTATGCGCCGATCCGTCCAGGCCGATGTCGAAGTCGATCTTGTCGCGGGCCCCGGTGAACGACTCCGAGCAGCCGTCGGTGGGGGCGCCGTCCGTGAGCACGGTTTCGATCGCGTCTCGCAGATCGCAGTCCCCGGATGCCGGGCCGGCGTCGCCCGCGGAATCGACCGTGACCCTGCTCGGCGGGTCCGCAGCTCGCGCGTCATCGGGCAGGGCGATAATGAAGAGCGCGGCGATCAGCGCGGCGGCACGCGCCAACGCTGCTCCCGATACCGATTTCATGCGTTCGCTGGCAGTTGCTCCCAAGCCAACCTCCGAACTCATGGCAAGTGTATCCGGGGGTCGGGTGCGCGCCGGAAACGGCGGCCCCGGGTCCCAATCAGGCGGGAGTCATCAGCATCGAGAGGTCGAGCGCCGGCGCCGAGTGGGTGAGGGCGCCGACCGAGATGAAGTCGACGCCGGTGGCGGCGATCGGCCCGACGGTCTCGAGGTTGACGCCGCCGGAGGCCTCGAGCTTCGCCGGCGAGCCGGCCGCGTCGCGTGCGGCGACGGCGGCGCGTGAGCCCGGCAGCGTCCATGTTGTCGAGCAACAGCCGGTCGGCTCCGGCGGCGAGCGCCGCCTCGACCTCAGCGGCGTCGCGGCACTCGACTTCGACCGGCGAGTTCCGGCTCGGCCGCGCGGGCGGCGGCGACCGCCTCGGTCAGCCCGCCGGCGAGCGCCACGTGGTTCTCCTTGATCAGGATCGCGTCGTAGAGGCCCATCCGGTGGTTGCGCCCGCCGCCGGCACGCACCGCGGCCTTCTCGAGCGCGCGCAGGCCGGGCGTCGTCTTGCGGGTGTCGAGGATCGCGACCGAAGGCGAGGCAGCGCGGGCCGCCTCGACGTACCGGGCAGTCAGCGTCGCGATGCCGGAGAGGTGGCCGAGCAGGTTGAGCGCCGTGCGCTCGGCCGCGAGCAGCGCTCGCGCCGGGCCGCTGATGAAGGCAAGCTGCGGCTGGCACCGCCTCCCGCCACTGGCCCTCGACGACGAGTATCGTCGAGCTCGCCGGCACCGGCCTGGCGGAAGACCTCGCGGGCGACGGCGAAGCCGAAGGCGACGCCTGGCTGCTTCTGCACGATCCGAGCCCGTGCCGCGGGCGTCGGCGGGCACGGTTGCGGCGGCGGTCACGTCGCCCGCGCCGAGATCTTCGGCGAGCGCCGCGGCGACGAGGTGCTCGAGCTCGGCTTCGGCAGTCATGCGCTCAGACTATTCGCGGCAGCGCTGGAGCCCTACGCGGCGAACACCGCGAGCGTCGCAGTGAAACCATGCAGGAAGTTGCGCCCACCGACGGGACCGATCTCGCCGGCGCAGAAGAAGCCGCCGACCGGCGCGGCGAGCGCCTCCTCGACCGCGTCGGCGTCGTGGTCGGCGACGCCAAAGAGGCCGCGGCCGCGACCGTTACAGGTGAACATCAGCGCGCCCGCCGCGCCCCCTTCCCCCATCGCCCCCGCCTGCAGCGCCAGCGCCTCACGCAAGTCGGCGTCCGCGGAGACGCCGTCGCGGACGTGCAGCCGCACCGTCTGGCCAACCCTGACCCGCTCGCCGACCGCGATCGCGCCCGAGTCGCGGTCGGCGCCGACGATCGGTCGGACGAGGAAGTCACCGCGGCCGTGATCGGGGCGGTTCTCGTCGATCACGATCCCGATCAGCATTCCCTCGAGCTGCCTGCTCGCGCTCCTCGAGGTCGAGTCCGGAGACGACCTCGCCGAGGCGCTCGAGCGCCGGCTTGAAGGCGAGCTCGTGGATCACGTTGCCTTCGGCGGCCGTGACGGCCATCTCCGGGCCGGCGGGCGTCGCGCCCTGCGAGACGCAGGGCGTCAGATCGACGCCGCGGAGAACGCACCCGACGGCGCCCGCATCGGCGTCGGCCACCGCACCGTCGCGGATCAGCGGCGCCGTGCCGCCGACGGCGGCGCTCGCGAGGCCGCCGAGCACGGGCGTCCCGGGCCGTTCCTCGTTGAGCCGGCCGAGCAGGGCGCCGGCCGGGAACCGATACGGGTCAGCGAGGACGATGACGGCATCCGCGTCGGCGTCCGGCACGGGAATGCCGGTGAGCAGCTCCGGCTCATCGCCGATGTCGCCGCCCGCCGCAAAGGTCTCGATCTCGGCCCCGGGTAGCTCCGCCGCCCAGACGACCGCGCCCGGGCCGTCCTCGAGCTCGCGGCCCGGCCCGAGCACGCCGGCGGCAGCGCAGCCGATCGTCGCCCGCGGCGCCAGCCGCGCGCGGATCTCGAGCAGCGCCGCGTCGAGGTGCCCGAGGTGGTGCCCGCCGGCGAAGGTCACGCAGAGATCGGGGGCGCCGCTCAGCCCCGACCCCGCGAGCTCCGCCGCCTCGCTGAAGGCGTCGATCGTGTTCGGGGCCGTCGAGAGGCCGACTGAGATCCGCTGCGCCATGCAGGGAACACCGTAGCGCCGGGCCTCGCGTGGCCGGTCCGCTAGTTCGAGGCGGCGGCCTGCAGCAGGTAGCTGCGGATGAACTCGTCGAGGTCGCCGTCGAGGACGCGCTGCGCGTCGCCGACCTCGTGGCCGGTGCGATGGTCCTTGACGCGGGTCGAGGGGTGCAGCGTGTAGCTGCGGATCTGGCTGCCCCACTCGGCCGGCTTCTGCTCGCCGCGCTCGGCCGCCATCTGCTCGGCGCGTTCCCGCTCCTGCTCGGCGAGCAGCCTTGAGCGCAGCATCTGCATCGCGGTCGCCTTGTTCTGCGTCTGCGAGCGCTCGTTCTGGCACTGGACGACGATCCCGGTCGGGGTGTGGGTGAGCCGCACGGCGGAGTCGGTCTTGTTGACGTGCTGGCCGCCGGCGCCGGAGGCCCGGTACGTGTCGACTCGGATGTCGGCTTCGTCGAGCTCGACGTCGACATCGTCGTCGACGAGCGGCGCGACGTCGAGCTGGGCGAAGGCCGTGTGGCGTCGCGACTGCGAGTCGAACGGTGAGATCCGGACGAGCCGGTGGACGCCGCGCTCGGCCCCGAAGAGGCCATAGGCGTTCTCGCCACGGGCGATGAAGGTCGCCGACTTGATCCCCGCCTCCTCCCCCTCGGAGGCCTCCTTCATCTCGACCGCGAAGCCGCGGTGTTCGGCCCAGCGCAGGTACATGCGCAGCAGCATCTCCGCCCAGTCCTGGGAGTCGGTGCCGCCGGCGCCGGAGCGCACCGTGACGACGGCATCACCGGAGTCGTAGTCACCGCTGAACAACCGCTCCTCCTCGAGCTCCCCGAGCCGCGACTCGATCGAGCCGAGCTGGCCCTCGAGCTCGCCGGCGATCTCGGGGTCCTCGTCAGCCATTTCAGCGAGCTCGCCGAGATCCTCGACGTCTGAGGAGATCCCGTCCCAGAGCTCGAGCTTGCGCTTCGCGCGGGTATGCGAGGCCGAGACCTTGGCGGCGGCCTCGGCGTCGTCCCAGAAGCCGGGCGCCTGCATCTCGCCCTCGAGTTGCTCGACCTGATCCTTCAGCCCGGCCGGGTCAAAGGTAGTTCCCGAGCAGCGTGAGCTGCTCGCGGACCTCCGCGATGCGGGCGCCGGTGTCTGCGGGTGCCTCGGCCATCGACGGCGGAGCGTAGTGGACCCGGCGGAGCCACATGAGCCCCGGGTCGGTGCGGCGAGGCGCCGCGTCGGAGCGCCGACCCCCAGCCCACCAGCCCCCAACCAGAGGCGCTCTCTGACCAAGCCTCGGCGTGCCGGCGCGGGGCGCGGTGGCGGAGCCACATGAGCCCCGGTCGGTGCGGCGAGGCGCCGCGTCAGAGAGCGCCGACCGTTACCAGTCGAAGCCGGAACCGTTGTCAATCGCGACGTGCAGCCGCTCGAGCAGCTCGCGGCGGGCGAGCGCCTTCGTGCCGCGGTGCGCCTCGGGCTTGACCGCGGCGAGCAGCTCGACCGTCCGCGCGACCGAATCGTCGAGTTCGCCGGGCGCGACGACCCGATCGAGGAAGCCCGCCTGCCGCGCCTCCGCCGGCCCGAAGAACTCACCGAGCAGCATCACCCGGTCGTGGTAATTGGCGCTGAGCCTGTGGTCGCCGAGAGCGACGGCGAACTTCGGCAGCGTCAGGCCGATCATCGCTTCGTTGAGCCCGTAGCGGAACTCGCCCTCGATCCCGATCCGGAAGTCGGCAGCGAGTAACAACAGCGAGCCCATCGCGATCGCGTGCCCCGTCGAGGCGATCAGTACGGGCCGCGGATGCTCGGCGAGCTTCAGGGCCAGGGCGCCGCCCCGGCCCACCGCATCGCCGAACTTCTCCGGCTCCAGCTTCAGGTCGAAGCCCGCGGTGAGGAAGCCCTCGCGCCCCGTGAGGACGAGGATCTCCTCGGCGGCCGCGGCCGCATCGACCGCCGCGTGCAAGTCCTCGAGCATCTGCGTGCCGAGCGCGTTGACGCGCCCGTCGTCCATGACGATCCGGCTGACGCCGTCCGCCTGGGTGTGGGTGAGGAGCTCAGGCATAGGCCGGAGCCTATTCGGCGGGCGGGAGCGGTGGCGAGCGAAGCCGTCACGCCGCGAAGCCAGCGTCGCCGGCGATCGGTACGGCAGTGCGATGGCACTGAGAGAGGCCGCTGGAG
Source organism: uncultured Solirubrobacterales bacterium (assembly GCA_963850625.1). Classification (GTDB taxonomy): domain Bacteria; phylum Actinomycetota; class Thermoleophilia; order Solirubrobacterales; family 70-9; genus CAXMST01. The sequence goes on along the minus strand of CAWKLZ010000005.1, from coordinate 676,266 downwards.
GGAGGGCTGGGCCGGGGCAGCGGGCGTTCCATGTCGACTTCTCCATTCATATGACGGAAAAGTCGACGAAGAACGGGCGGGCGGGAGCGGTGGCGAGCGAAGCCACCACGCCGCGAAGCCAGCGTCGCCGGCGATCGGGCAGCGCGTTCTGTACCGACTTGCCCAGCTATCTGCTGGGAAAGTCGGTAGGGAACGGCCCGGCCGGCCCCCAAAGACCCGCCGGCGTCAACCAGAGGCGCTCTCTGACCAAGCCTGAGCGTGCACGGGAGGCGCGCGGTGTGGCGGAGCCACATAAGCGCCGACCGGGTGCGCTCAGGCGCCGCGTCAGAGAGCGCCGACGCCCGCTAGGCGCCGTGGCACTTCTTGTACTTCTTGCCGCTGCCGCACCAACAGGGATCGTTGCGGCCGATCTTCTCCTGGTCGCTCTTGACGACCGTCTCGGCGTTGCCCTCGGCGTCGGCGGCCGAGCGGCTCGGCGACTCGCCCAGCGCCTCGGCCGCGGCTACCTCGGCGCCGCCGGCCCCCATGGCCGCGGCCTGCAGGGCCGAGGGCTGATCCTCGGCCGTGCCGCCGGAGTAGTCGACGGCGGTCGGCTCCTCGGGGGCGCCGAACTGCTCCTCCACCTCGCTTGGCTGGAGCTCGACGTTGACGTGGAAGATGAGCCGGGTGTACTCCTCCCAGATCGCCGCCATCAGCGACTCGAACATCAGGTAGCCCTCGTTCTTGTAGGCGACGAGCGGGTCGATCTGGGCGAACCCGCGGAGGTGGATGCCCTCGCGCAGGTAGTCCATCTCGTGCAGATGCTCCTTCCAGCGCGTGTCGATGATCTGCAGCAGGATGTGACGCTCGAGCGCTCGCATCAGCTCCTCGCCGAACTCCTCCTCACGCTCCTCGTAGGCGCCAAGCGCGTCGTCGACGAGGCGCTCGCCGATCTCCTCACGGCTCGAGCTCGACGGACTGATCTCGCCGAGGTCCTCGGCCAGCGGCCACATCGACGCGCAGAGCGTCTCCAGGCCGCTCAGGTCCCACTCCTCGAAGACGTCCGACTGCGTGTACTCGGCGACCTTCGCCCCTGATCAGCTCGGACATCTGCTCGCGCGCGACCTCGCCCATGTCGCGGCCCTCGAGGATCTCCCGGCGGTACTTGTAGACGACGCGGCGCTGCTCGTTCATCACGTCGTCGTACTCGAGGACGCGCTTACGGGTGAGGAAGTTCTGCTCCTCGACCTTCTTCTGCGCCGACTCGATCTGCTTGGTCAGCATCTTCGCCTCGAGCGGCGCCTCCTCGCCGTGCTCATCGACGGGGCCGAGCCGGTCGAGGATCCGGTAGATGCGGTCGCCGGCGAACAGGCGGACGAGATCGTCCTCGGCGCTGAGGAAGAAGCGGCTGACGCCCGGGTCGCCCTGGCGGCCCGAGCGGCCGCGGAGCTGGTTGTCGATGCGGCGCGACTCGTGGCGCTCGGTGCCGCAGATGAACAGGCCGCCCTTCTCGCGCACCGCGTCGCCCTCCTCCTTACAACGTGGCGCCAGTTCGGCCGTGAGCCGCGAGTGCTCCTCCGCCCAACCCTCGTCGTCCTCGGAGAGTCCGAGCTTGCGAAGGTCGTGCAGCGCCATCTGCTCGGGGTCGCCGCCGAGCTTGATGTCGACGCCGCGGCCCGCCATGTTGGTCGCAATCGTGACCGAGCCCAGCCGGCCCGCCTGGGCGACCGTCTCACCCTCGCGCTGCGCGTGCTCGGGCTTGGCGTTGAGGACGACGTGGTCGACGCCGCGGCGCTTGAGCTGCTCGGAGAGCATCTCCGAGACCTCGACCGAGATCGTGCCGACGAGCACCGGCTGCCCGTCCGAGTGGCGCCTGAAGATCTCGTCGACGACCGCCTTCCACTTGCCGTCCTTGGTCTTGTAGATCTGGTCGTTCTGATCGTCGCGGACCATGTCGCGGTTGGTCGGGATCTCGACCACCGGCATCTTGTAGATCTTCATGAACTCGGTCGCCTCGGTGATCGCGGTGCCGGTCATGCCGCTGAGCTTGTCGTAGAAGCGGAAGTAGTTCTGCAGCGTGATCGTCGCCAGCGTCTGGTTCTCCTCGCGCGGCGCCAGCCCCTCCTTCGCCTCGACCGCCTGGTGCAACCCCTCGGACCAGCGCCGGCCCTCGAGGATGCGGCCGGTGAACTCGTCGATGATCATCACCTGGCCGTCGACGACCGCGTAGTCCTTGTCGCGCCTGTACAGCGACTCGGCCTTCAGCGCCTGCACGAGATGGTTGACGAGCGTGCCGTGCTCGGAGAGATAGAGGTTGTCGACGCCGAGGAACTTCTCCGCCTTCTCGACGCCGGCCTCGGTCGGAGCGACCGTCTTGTGCTTCTCGTCGTACTCGTAGTCGTAGGTCGCCTCGGAGGTGTCCTTGCTCTCGCCGAGCGCCTTCAGCTTCGGCTTCGATTCCTCGCCGACCATCTGCTTGGCCAGGCGCGCGAACGTGTGGTAGAGCTCGGCCGCCTGCTCGGGGGCGCCGGAGATGATCAGCGGGGTACGGGCCTCGTCGATGAGGATGTTGTCGACCTCGTCGACGATCGCGAAGTTGTGGTCGCGCTGGAAGCAACCCTCGAGGTCGGAGGCCATGTTGTCGCGCAGATAGTCGAAGCCGAACTCGGAGTTGGTGCCGTAGGTGACGTCGGCGGCGTAGGCGGCGTGCCGGCGCTCGGGATCGTCGGGCAGGTCGGTGTCCTGGATCACGCCGACCTCGACGCCGAGCGCCTCATACAGCGGCCGCATCCACTCGGCGTCGCGGCGGGCCAGGTAGTCGTTGACGGTGACCACGTGCACGCTCTTGCCGGCGAGCGAGTTGAGGAAGACCGGCAATGTCGCGGTCAGCGTCTTGCCCTCGCCGGTCTTCATCTCGGCGATCGCGCCCGAGTGCAGGACCATGCCGCCGATCAGCTGCACGTCGTAGTGGCGCTGCCCGAGCGTCCGCTTCGCCGCCTCGCGGCAGAGCGCGAACGCCTCCGGGAGCATTTCGTCGAGCGACTCGCCTTCCTCACGGGCGCGGCGGCGCAACTCATCCGCGTGCTCGCGGATCTCGGCGTCCTCGAGCAGCTCCATCTCGGGCTCGAAGCGGTTGATCGCTTCGACCCGGCGCTCGTGCTCGCGGAACTGTTTGCTCTCCCCGAGCCGCAGGGCGCGGTCGAGTAGGCCGATTCCTCTGGGCATGCCCTCAGCGTAGCGATCGCCGCCGGGCGGACCGACGCCGGACGCCCGGCCCGAGTCCGGAGACCCGGGCCTCGAAACCGGGCCGGGCCGGTTGCGCAGGTGCGGGCGTGTACTAGCTGCCGACCTGGGGGGTGCGACCGCGCATCTGGCCGACGAGCCGGCGGGTCCTGCTCCGCTTGCGGCGCAGCTCGCGGTGGCGCTTGACCTGGCGCTTCATGTCGTCGGAGACGTGGCAGACGGCGCTCGTCATCTGGGAGGCCGACTCGGTGGCGTGCAACGTGGTTCCCTTGAGCCAGAGGGTCACCTCGGCGATCTGGCGCTCGCCGGCCGCCGCGTTCGGCTCCTCCCTCAACACGACGTCCATCCGGGCAAGCTCGGAGACCTGGCGCGCCACCCGCCTGAAGCGCTGACTGGATGTGCTCGCGGAGCTCATCGGTTACCTCAACGTTCCTGCCGACAACCTCGATCCTCACCGCGCCCCTCCTATGTGTCGTGTGATCTGCTGACTTGGGGAGGGTCCATCCTACGCCTGCTCTCGCGGACGTCAAGCGAGCCCGCGGGATCGCCCGGCGCAGGCGCCCAGGCGAAGGTGACCGCCCCGGCGGAAGAGGCTCCGGCGGCCCGCAGCGCTCGTGCGCAGGAGGCGAGCGTGGCGCCCGTCGTGACGACGTCGTCGACGAGCAGAACGGGGCCGCGACGGCGGCCCGCGTCGGCCCGGCGCGAGCTCGAAGCGGGGCGGGTCCGAGAGCCGCGCGCTGCGCGCTCGGCCGCGTTGCGGGCGCCCCCCGCGGCGGCGCAGCAACCCTGGTCGGAGCTCGAGGCCCAGCCGTAACGAGAGCCCGCGGGCGATCTCCGCGGCGGGGTCGAGGCCGCGCTGCAGTCGCCGCCGCCGCGAGGCGCCGACGGGAACGAGCACCGTCCCGGCGCGCCGGCGGGACGAGCGCCTCTGCGATCAGCTCGGCCGCAACCGTCGCGGCAGCCGGGATCCGGCCCGACTTGATCGCCGCGATGAGCCCCGTCGCGGGCGGCAGGTAGCGCACCGCCGCGAAAGCCTGTCCGGCGCCGGGTAGCGGCACGCTGCGCGGCGCCCAGGCCGCGAACGCCGCGCGGCACCGGGAGCAGATGCCGACTCCCGGCTCGAGCGGCGCCCTCGCTCGACAGGCGGGACAGCGAGGCGGGGCGATCAGATCGCGCAGTGGATCGAGCAGCCCGGACTCCATCCGAGCGAGGATCGCCAATCTCGGCGCACGGATGTGTCGTGCAGCGCCGCGCGAGCCGGACTAGGCGGTGACGGTTCTGTCGCGGCCGCTCTGCTTGGCCTCATAGAGCGCCTGATCGGCGCGCCCGAGCAGCGCCTCGGCGGGCTCGTTGCCGTCCCACGTCGCGACGCCGGCCGAGCAGGACTCGCCCGCCGGGGTCACCGCGCGCAGTCGCTCGACGAGCTTCTCGGCCTCAGCGAGCGGGCAGCCGGGTAGCGCGATCGCGAACTCCTCGCCGCCGTAGCGGGCGAGGATGTCCGTCTCGCGGAGGACGCCGCGCCAGGCGCCGGCCGCCTCCTTGAGCAGCCGGTCGCCGCCCTGATGGCCGTGCGCATCGTTGTAGGCCTTGAAGAAGTCGAGGTCGACCATCGCCACGGTGAGCGGGGCTTCGGAGCGCTTCGCGCGGGCCAGCTCGCGGACCATCTCCTGATCCCAGGCACGCCGGTTGGGCAGGCCGGTGAGGTCGTCTGTGCGAGCCATCCGCGCAAGCCGCTCGAGCAGCGCAGCGCGGTCGATCGCAACTGCCGCCTCGGCGGCGACGAGACCCATGACCCGCTCGAGTCGCGGCGAGAGCTCGGCCAACTCCCGTTCCCAGCCGACGACGATCACGCCGAGCGGCGAGGGACCGCGCCGGACGGGCATCCAGAAGCCGCTGCGGGACGTCGTGTTGCGCACGACGCCACCTTCGGCCGCCGCCGTCAGGTCGGCGATGAAGACGGGCTCGTTCGAGATGTAGCTGCGCACCGCACCCGACGGCGGCCCGACGAAAGCCAGCGGCTCGCTCACTCACCTCGGCACCGACCGCGGCCGTTGCGAACAGCCCCGTACCGCTCGGATCGGGCTCGAGGAGCACGGCGATGTCGGCCTCCGCGACGGTCGTCGCCGCGCGGCAGATCGCCTCTCGCGCCTGCTCGGGATCCGTGCTGCGGGCAAGGGTGCCGGTCGCCTCGGCGATCGCCTCGACCTCCTGTGCGTGGCGGGTGGCGTCGGCCTCGGCCCGCTTGCGGTCGCCGATGTCGTGCATGAAGGCGTGCAGCGAGACGTCGTCGCCGTGACGCAGCATCGCCGCCGTCAGCTCGACCGGGAACCGCCGCCCGTCTCTGTCGATCGCCGTGCGCTCCGCCCGCAGCCCCAGGCGTTCGGTTTCCCCACCGATGCGGGCGGCGAGACGGCTGTCGAACTGCTCGCGGTCCCCTGGAGGCACGATCAGGTCGCGGACGGGCTTGCCGACGGCTTCCTCGCGCGTCCAGCCGAAGAGCTTCCCCGCCTGCGGGTTCCAGTCCGTGACGATCCCGGCACTGTCCACCGCCACGTAGGCCTCGTTCATCGCCTCGATCGTGCGCCGTCGCGCGTCCTCGGCTCGCACGTGGGCGCGCTCGGCGCTCTTGCGCTCAGAGATGTCCTGGGCAACCGCCATGCCTCCGATCACCTCGCCTCGATCGCGGACCGGCACGATCCGCAGCCAGAACTCGCGCCCGCTGATCGCCGACGTGTACTCGAGCGAGCGGCTCTCACCCCGCAGCGCCGCCTTGTAGTGACGCGCGAGCACGTCGCCCTGCTCGCCGGGTACGACGTCGGCGAGCCGCTTGCCCTGAACCTCCCCCGGCGTCAGCCCGCTCTCCGCGAGAGCGCCACCGGCCACGAGTTGCAGCCGCAGGTCACGGTCGTAGAGCGTGATCGAGGTCTGTGGCAGGTGCTCGAGCAGCAACCGGTAGCGGCGGTCGGTCGCCCGCGTCCGCGCGAGGCTCCAGAGGAGCGCCGCGGTCGCCGCGGCAAGCACCGCGATCGCGACGATCGTGGTCAGCATCGCTCACCGCTGCCTGGGACCGGCCGGCCTGAACGACCGGGCGGCGCTGCGCTCAGTCGGCGTCTTGGATGTTGGCCTTGACCTGCTCGACGACCTCGGGGGGCACGTCGGTCATGCCGTGGCGGCGGCGTGCGCGGGGACCTGGGCGAGGATCTCCTCCTCGGTCTCGCCGGTGAAGCGGGCATCGCAGCCCGGCGACCGAGCCGCAGGCGAATTCCTTCATCACTCCTCCTCGTTTTGTGGGCGCCGGTGGCGCGGAACGAGTCCGGAGCCGGATGCGACCCTGCTCGTGCCGCGCGGCGGTCCCGCTTGCGGGCGGTCCTCTGGTCCGGAATGTTCAGCAACGCGCTCGGCTCCTGCAAGTCTCAGCCGGGCGACGACACTGCTGAACGACCGTTCCCCCGATACCCCCAGGGTCGCGATTCCCGGCTTCAGTCTTATCGGCCGCTCCGGCACCGAGCATTAGTCGCCCTCGCCGATCCTCCCGGCCAGGACCGCGGCCTCTCAGCCGTCGCCGAAGACGATCTCCTCGACCGCCGAAGTCGTCGGCTCGCAGCCGATCACCGCGGGCGCCTTGCCGAGCGCCGTATCCGGGTCCTTGAGGCCGTGGCCGGTGAGCACGCAGACGACCGAGGCGGGCGCGGCAACTCCCTCGGGAACCGGCAGCCCGTGGGCGAGCAGGCCCGCGACCGAGGCCGCCGAGGCGGGCTCGCAGAAGACCCCCTCGCTGGCAGCGAGGAAGCGGTAGGCATCGAGGATCTGCTCGTCGGACACGGCGGCGACGCGGCCACGCGAGCCGCTGAAGGCGCCCATCGCCTCCTCCCAGCGCGCCGGGTTGCCGATCCTGATCGCCGAGGCGATCGTCTCCGGATCGGCGACGGGCTCACCGCGCACGAGCGGCGCCGCCCCCTCGGCCTGGAAGCCGTAGAGCACCGGCGCCTCGCCGTACTCGCCGAAGCCCTTCCACCAGGCGGTGACGTTGCCGGCGTTGCCAACCGGGATGGCGAGCGCGTCAGGGGCGGTGCCGAGCTCGTCGCAGACCTCGAAGGCTGCCGTCTTCTGGCCCTCGATACGGAATGGGTTGACTGAGTTGACGAGCTCGATCGGGTGGGCGGAGGCGAGCTCGCGGACGATCCGCAACGCATCGTCGAAGTTGCCTCGCAGCGCGACCACACGGGCGCCGTGGATGAGCGCCTGGGCGAGCTTGCCGATCGCGATCTTGCCCTCGGGGACGATCACGGCGCCGCGCAGCCCGGCGCGGGCGGCGTAGGCGGCGGCGCTCGCCGCGGTGTTGCCGGTCGATGCGCAGATCACGGCCTCCGCCCCCTCGGCAACGGCGCGCGAGACGGCGACGGTCATGCCCCGGTCCTTGAACGAGCCGGTCGGGTTCGCGCCCTCGAACTTGAGGTACGCGGTGACGCCCAGTCGCTCGCTCAGCCGCGGCGCGGGGATCAGCGGCGTCGACCCCTCGTTCAGCGAGACGACCGGATCGCCCTCGGCGATCGGCAGCCGATCGCGGTAGCGCTCGATCAGCCCCGGCAACGGCGCCTCCCCCGATCCCAGCGATGCTCCATCAGAGGTATTCCTTCTCCATGACGCGGATCGCGCGTGGCGACGGCGCGCAGGAAGTCGAGCTCGGAGATCTCGCGGATCGCGGCGTAGAAGGCCGTCTCCGGCGAGCGGTGCACGACCATCACCAGCCGCGCCTCCTCACCGAGCCCACGCTGGACGACGCTCTTCACCGACAGGCCGTTGCGCCCGAGCACCTCGGCGATCGCGGCCAGCACGCCGGGCCGATCGGCGACCTCGAGGTGCAGGTAGAAGGACGAGGAGAGGTCGGTGACGACGTCGAGGCGCCGACTGGGCACGTGCACCGGGGCCTCGCCGGCGAGGATCGAGACGACGTCGCCGAGCACAGCCGAGGCGGTCTCGATGCCGCCGGCGCCGGGACCGGACATCGTGATTTCGGTGATCGACGGCGCCTCGACGGTGACCGCGTTGAACGCGCCCTCGACCGGAGCCAGCGGATGGCCGCGGTAGAGGAAGCAGGGAAAGACCCGGACGCTGATGCCGCTGCCGTGCCGCTCGGCGACACCGAGCAGCTTCAGTGACAGGCCAAGCTCCCGGGCGTAGGCGATGTCGTCGGGGCGGATCTCCTCGATGCCCTCGAAGGAGACGTCGTCGAGCTCCAGATGCGTGTCGAACGCGAGCCGCGCGAGGATCGCCATCTTCGCCGCCGCGTCGGCCCCGTTGACGTCCTCGGTCGGGTCGGCCTCGGCGTAGCCGAGTTCCTGTGCGCGGCCGAGCACCTCGCCGTAGTCGGCGCCCGTTGCCGCCATCTCGCTGAGGATGAAGTTGGTCGTCCCGTTGACGATCCCCGAGACGCGCTCGACCTCGAGCGCGCCGAGGCTCTCCTGGACGACCCGGATCACCGGGATCGCGCCGGCGACCGCGGCCTCGAAGCGGAGCTGCACGCCGCTGGCCCGGGCTGCGGCGAAGAGCTCATCGCCGTAGCGGGCGACGAGTTGCTTGTTCGCGGTGACGACCGGCTTGCCGGCCTCGAGCGCGGCGAGGACGTGCTCGCGGGCGGGCTCGAGCCCGCCGATCAGCTCGACGACCAGGTCGGAGTCGGCGAGGATCTCGCCGAAGTCGCCCTCGCTGCGGCGCAGCACGCCGGCGAGCTCGAGGGGCCGGCCGGCAGCTGCTGCGATCGCCTCGGCGCGCTCGCCGAGCAGGCGCGCGAAGGCGCCGCCGACGGTGCCGTGGCCGAGCAGGCCGATCCTGACCGGAGCGCCGTCAGACATCGCGGACCATCAGCTCCTCCCAGCGCTCACGGCGAACGACGACGCGCGCCGCCCCGTCCTCGCAGAAGATCACCGGCGGCCGCGCCACGCCGTTGTAGTTGTTCGCCATGGCATGACCATATGCGCCCGTCGCCGGCGTGACGAGAACGTCACCGACAGCGGGCATCGGCAGGCGCGCGTCGCGGATCAGCACGTCGCCGGACTCGCAGTGCATGCCGGCGATCGTCACCGTCGCGTCCGCCGGCTCGCCGGCGCGGCCGGCCAGCAGCGCCTCGTAGCGGGAGCCGTAGAGCATCGGCCTGCAGGTTGTCGGACATGCCGCCGTCGACGGCGACGTAGGTTCGCGTCCCCGGGATCTCCTTGACGACGCCGACCTCGTAGACGGTCAGCCCCGCGTTGCCGACCAGCGAGCGCCCGGGCTCGACCAGCACCTTCGGCCCGGGCCCGAAGTGACGCCGCACGGCGCCGACCTTGGCGCCGACGTAGCCGGCGATCGACGGCACCTCGTCCGCGGCTGCATAGGCGATCCCGAGGCCGCCGCCGACGTTGACGATCTCAGGATCGGGGAGGTGCGCCGCACAGAACTCGGCGAGCAGCTCGACCGCCCGGTCGAATGGCTCGGTTTCGAGGATCTGCGAGCCGATGTGGGCGTGTACGCCGGCGAGCTCCAGCATCGGGCTCGACGTGATCCGATCGACGGCAGTCGCGGCGACGCCCTCGGCGAGGCCGAAGCCGAACTTCGAGTCGAGCTGGCCCGTCTGGATGTATGAGTGGGTCGACGGCTTGATCCCCGGCGTCAGCCTGATCAGGACCCGCTGAGGCCGCTCGAGCAGGTGCTCGAGGCGATCAACCTCGGCAAGTGAATCGATGACGATGCAGCCGACCCCGGCGGAGATCGCGAGCTCGAGCTCGGCCACGCTCTTGTTGTTGCCGTGCATGTAGATCCGCTCGCCCGGAAAGCCGGCGGCGAGCGCCATCGTCAGCTCGCCGCCCGAGGCGACGTCAACCGAGAGCCCCTCCTGCAGGCAGAGCTCGTAGATCGCCGTGATCGGCGCCGCCTTGCTCGCGAACAAGACCTCGAATGACCCCGTGTGAGCGCCGACCCCCTCCACGTATGCCCGGGCCCGCGCGCGAATGTCGGCCGGTGCATAGATGTAGGCGGGCGTACCGTGCTCGCGGGCGACCTCGACGACGTCGCAGCCACCGACCTCGAGATGGCCGGCCTCGTTCACCCTGCTCCCGGCCGGGTAGACAGGGGAGGCGGCAACGGGGTCGGCCGCGCTCCAGCTGGTCTCTGCGGTCTCGCTCACGGGCGTCATTCTCACAGCGCCCGCGCGCCCGCGCGCTGCGGAGCCCTCGCGCGGGGCTAGATGGTCGATCATCTAGATTCGCGCTGATGGGTGGCAGAGCGCCGGCAGGACCGAGCGAGCGCGGCGTCCACGGCGGGCGACCGTGGTGGATGTGGCTGCCCGAGCAGGACGAGCCGCCGTGGCCGGCGATGCTGATCCTGCACGGGGCGGGGTCGGCGAAGGAGAACCACGCCGACTTCGGCCGGTTGTGCGCCGCCTCGGGCTGGGCGGCGCTCAGCTACGACCAGCGCGGGCATGGTGAGAGCGACGACGAGATGGGCCCGCAGGCGGTCGAGGACGTCGGCCGGATGGCGCGGATGCTCGCCGGGCGTGAGGACGTCGACGGGCGGCGGATCTGCGTGCGGGGCTCGAGCATGGGCGGCTACTTCGCGATCCACGGAGCCGCGGTCTCGGAGGCGATCGCCGGCGTGATCGCGATCTGCCCGGCCAATGAGGCTGGGCTGCGTCGCGGACTCGCGGCGGGGCTCTTCGAGATGCGTGCCGACGGCCCGGCGCTCGACGCGTTCTTCGGCGAGCACGACATCGCCGACGCGGTCACCCGGCTCGCGGGCAGGCCGCTGATCCTGCTCCACGCCCACGGCGACGAGCGCGTGCCGTACGCCAACTCCGAGCTGCTCTACGAGCGCGCCCCGGAGCCGAAGCGGCTGATCGTCGTCCCCGGCGGGCACCACCGATCGGTCCAGCACGACGCCGAGCTGCAGGCGACTGCCCTGCGCTGGCTCGAGTCGCAGCTGTAAGCGGCCGGCTCGGCCGCGACGCGCGTCGGCTACGTACTAGTTGCCGCCGCCCAGGTTGATGACCCGGGGCAGGTCGGGAACGTCGACCTGGCCGAGCCCGAGGCCCTTGCCGCCGGTCACGCCACCGACCGCGTCGTCGACGGCGCCCGTGACGCCGCTCGTCTTACCGCTCAGATCGAGGTTGACACCGGTCGCGTCCGTGACGGCCTGATCGACCTGGTTGACGACGTTGGACGACGTCGCCTGTGCTGCTCGGCGTCGGTGTCGGTGTCGGCGTGGGCGTGGGCGTCGGGCTGCCGTTGTTGCCGTCGCCGAGGCCGCCGGGGACGTTGGGGACGGTTGACAGGCGCCGTACCGGAGTCGTTCGCCGCCGCCGTTGTTGGTTCCCCCGCCGGTGCCGCCTGCGGTGCCGCCGCTGCCGCCGGCGCCCCCACCCGCGGCGGCTGCCGCCGCCGCGCCCGGTGCCGGCGTCGCGGCCGGGGCAGCCCGCGGGCCGACCGAACTCGCCGCTGCGATCTCGGGGGCGTTGGAGACGAGGATCGCGTCCGATTTGCTGTCGGCGCTGCTCGTCGGCAGGCCGTTGACGCCGACGATCGCGACCAGGGCGACGAACGCCGCAAGCGCCGCGCCGAGCATGGCGCCGCCGCTGCCGATTCCTGCCACATATGTCCGGATGTTCGTCACCTCGGGAAAGCTCACCTACCTGCGCTCGCCTGCGGGACCGGCGGCCCCGGGTGCGCGCTTACGCCCAACTCCATTATCGACCCTCCCAGGAAGGCCTTGAGCCGGTTGGACGCCCGTCCGTGCCGGCGCTCGGGCCTCGGCCAGCCCTAGAGGTAGGGCATCGGGTCCGTGACCTGGCCGTTGATCCGGACCTCGAAGTGCAGATGGTCGCCGAAGCAGTAGCCCGTGCAGCCCACGTAGCCGATCACGTCGCCCTGACTGACGTGCTGGCCGACCGTCGTGATCTGCCGCGACTGGTGCGCGTAGCAGGTCGAGATCCCGCCGCCGTGGTCGATGCAGGTGTAGTTGCCGTAGCCGCCGCTCGAGGACTCCGGCTGCATCAACGCAACCGTGCCGTCGCCGGCGGCGCGGATCGGCGTACCCGCCGGAACGGCGATGTCGACGCCGGGATGCAGCGTCCCCCACCGCATTCCGAACGGCGAGGAGATCGGCCCGTTGACGGGCCAGATGAACTGACCCGAGCCCTGCCTGATCGGCCCCGCCGGGAGCGGCGCGTAGCCGGAGGCCGCCATCAGCTGCTTCTGGATCTTGCCCTCGATGTCGCTGACGTCGCTGTCGAGCTTGTCGATGTGGTCCTTGGTCTTCCCGAGCAGCTGCTGGCTGTGGCTGCGCGCCGATGCGAGCTGATCCTTGCGCTGCACCGAGCTCGCCCTTGGTCCGTTCGAGCTCGCGCTTCTTCGCCGCGATCTCGTTGCGGACACCCTTGATCCTGTCGACCGTGTCCTTGGCCTGGTTGCGGAGATCGCGGACGTTGCCGACGATGTTCGAGTCCTGCTCCTGGATCCGCGAGAGGTACTCGGAGCGCTGCAGGAGGTCGTTGTAGCCGTCCGACTCGAGCACGACGGTGAGCGCGTCGGGCTGGCCCGTCTTGTAGATCGCGATCAGCCGCTGGCGCAGGACCTTGAGCGAACGCTCGAGCCGCACGCGCTGGATGCGGAGGTTGTCCTGCTCGTCGTCTGAGACGGGACTGCGGCCTCACGGAGGTCGGCCCGGACGACCGCCTCGCGGTTGCGGAGCGACGCGACCTGACCGGTGAGCGTGTCGATCTTGTTGTTGTAGTTGTCGATGTCGGTCGTCAGCACGCCCTTCTTGTGCTGAGCGTCGCCGAGCGCGGCCTTCTTCGAGTCGAGCTTGCCCTGCAGGTCCTCGGCCCCGGCGTTGCCGGCGGAGAGCAGACCGGCGGTACCGATCGCGAGCGGCGACCGCGACGGCGAGGAAGAGCCCACGGGCGCTCGCGCGCCCTGCCCTGTGCTGCTGATCGGAAATGGTCATCTCGGTCGGGAGCCGTAAAAGGCGGGCGCAGCCTAGCAGCGAAAACCCCGTTTCTTAAGCACTTGCTAACAAAACTCGGGATCGCTGCAACGCCGTTTGCATGGCTTGTTTGCAGGGAAACTTGCAGGCCTGGCGGCCCGTCCTGTGATTTTGCATGATCGATTGCAAACAGTGCCGGTGAGCGTCAGCTGGACGCCTCGGCGGATCAGGCGCACCGGCCGGCCGAGCCGGTCCGCTATCACTCCCGACCGTGGCCAGGATCAAGCTGCCCGGATTCGAGGAGATGCGGGCGATCGCAGAGCGCAGTCGTAATCGCCGTCGCGCGATGAGCGGCGGCGCGACGACGCCCGAGAGCGCCAAGACGAGTACGCCGCCGGCCGTCGATGCCGCTGCCGCCTCGCCCGGCGAGGCGCCGCCGCCGACGGGAGCGCCCGCGCCGGTACCCCCGCCGCCGGGCGTTGCGAGCCCGCCTCCCCCTTCCGATGTCCCCGTCTCGGGCGCCGCGGAGCCGGCGGCGGCCCCCAGCAAAGCGCCCGATCGGGCCGCGACCGTCGCCCTCCCCCCACCCCGCCGGCCACCCCACCGGCTCGCTCGGGCCGGCGAACCCCGCCGCCTTCGATCCTGCTCGCCGTCGCCGGCGCCGCCCTCGCGCTGATCGGCTTCGGTGTCGGCTGGCTCGTCTTCGGCGGCGACGAGCAGACAGCCTCGCCCATCGGCCCGACCGTCGTCGTCTCCGGCGGGGGCGGGAGCGGGCAACAGCAAACCGAACAGCAGGGCGGCACCGCCAACGACCTCGGCTTCCCGGGCTTCGCGACCGCCAACACGACCCGCGTCGGCGGCGCCGATCCGACCGCCTCGGCGGCCGGCATCGCCCTTGCCAGCTACCCGTCGCAGGGTGACATCGGCCACCCCCGGATGGTCACGATCGTGCCCGCCTCCTCCTGGCAGGCGGGAATCGCCGCTGCCTCGCTGGCCGAGCCCACGATCGGGTCGCCGATCCTCTACTCCGGCCCCGACAGCGTCCCCGAGCCAACCGCGAGCGCTCTCGCCGAGCTCGCGCCGACCGGAGTGAAGCGCGCCGACGGCACTCAGCTGCTCACCGTCGGCGATGTCGCGACGCCTACCGGCCTCGCCAAGATCGCGATCAAGGCCGGTGATCCGGCGTCGATTGCCGATCAGCTCGACCGGCGACGCGCCGAGCTCAGCGGGGTCGAGGACCCCGACCACATCCTCGTCGTCTCCTCCAGCGCGGGCGAGTTCGCGATGCCGGCGGCCGCCTGGGCGGCGCGCTCAGGCGATCCCGTTGTCTTCGCCGACGGCGACCGGGTGCCGAAGCCGACCCTCGACGTGCTCTCCCGCCACAAGGACGCCTCGATCTACGTGCTCGGACCGGAATCGGTGATCAGCAAGAAGGCGATCAAGGCGCTCTCGGTGAACGGTCGCAAGCCGGTTCGCGTCGGTGCGGACGCGCCGGTCGAGAACGCGATCGAGTTCGCCCGCTTCGCCGACGGCAACTTCGGCTTCGGAATCGCCGACCCGGGGCACGGCTTCGTGATCGCCAACACCGCTCTGCCCGGCGACGCCGGCGCCGCGGCACCGCTCTCCGCGGCCGGCAAGCCCGGTCCGCTGCTGCTCACCGACGACGCGGCACAGCCGCCGAAGGCGCTGCAGAGCTTCCTGCTCGACACCAAGCCCGGTTACGTCGACGACCCGACGCGGGCGATCTACAACCACGTCTGGGTGATCGGCGACGCGGCGGCGATCTCCCTGCAGTTCCAAGCCGACGTCGATCGCCTGACCGAGCTCGCGCCGGTCAGCCAGGGCAAGGCTGCGCAGACGGTCCCGTCACCCACGGCGCCCGAGCCGGAGGCCGGAGGGTAGGCTGCTGCCCGCGATGAGCGAGGCAGAGAGATCCGACCGTCTCGACCCCGGCCACGAGCCGACCGTCGA
Organism: uncultured Solirubrobacterales bacterium; assembly: GCA_963850625.1. GTDB lineage: Bacteria > Actinomycetota > Thermoleophilia > Solirubrobacterales > 70-9 > CAXMST01. Next base: position 661,119 of record CAWKLZ010000005.1, on the reverse strand, counting down.
CGACATCCGCGCCCTGGCCGGGCCTGCCACGCCCCACTTCGCGCTGCAGATCCGCAACCGGATCGAGCGCCTGATCGCCAGGTTGCCCGAGGCGCATCCGGCCCGGGTCGAGGGCAGCCTCCAGGTCCGGCGCCTGACCGAGCTCGCCTCGAACACCGGCGAGCCGCGCGGGCCGGGCCCGGGAAGCCCCCTTTGAGCGGACCCGGCGCTCGCCGGTCGGGGCTCACCCGCCTCGAGCAAGTGCTCGAGCCCGAGACGCTCGCCGCCGGCCACACCGAGGACGGCTACCTCGACCTGCTCGCAGCAGCGGGACCCCCGCCGAGCACCGGCCCGGCCCAGGACCTGATGCTGAGCGGGGTCGTCCCGGCCATCTACGAGCGCTGGTGGCGTCCCGCCCTCGGGCGCGCGGTCAAGGGCCTGACCGGGCCTGGAATGGACGAGGAGGTGCGGATCGCCCGCCTGCTGCTCGGCCTCGAGAGCGGCCAGCGCGTGCTCGACGTCGCCTGCGGCCCCGGCAACTTCACTCGCGAGTTCGCGCGGGCTGTCGGCCCCGAGGGCCTCGTCGCCGGCTTCGATGCTTCCGAGACGATGCTGCGCCGCGCCGTGCGGGACACCGACCGCGCCGGTCTCGAGAACGTCGGCTATCGTGCGTGGCGACGTCGCCTCGCTCCCATTCACGACAAGCACCTTCGATGGCGTCTGCTGCTTCGCGGCCCTGCATTTGTTCGCGGACCCGTTCGCGGCGCTCGACGAGATCACGCGCGTGCTCGCCCCCGACGGCAGGATCGCGCTGTTGACCTCAATCCGCCGGCCACTCGCGGTACCGCCACTGAAACCGGTCGTCGAGCGGCTCAGCGGCATGCGCGTCTTCGAGCACGCCGAGATCGTCGACGCCTTGCGCGAGCGCGGCTTCGCCGACGTGCACCAGCGCGTCTCGGGTCTCGTTCAGTTCGTCGGCGGCAGGCTGACGCCGTGAAGCAGCTCGCGCCCGACGTCTTCCAGCTGCGCGGCTTCCGCAGCGCGATCAACGTCTACCTGGCCGAAGACGTGCTGATCGATGCGGCGACGAGGATGGCGCGGCGGCGGATCCTGAGCCAGATCCAGGACCGTCCCCTGTCGCTGCTCGCGCTCACCCACGTACACCCAGATCACCAAGGCGCCGCAAAGGCGGTCTGCGAGGCGCGCTCGATCCCGCTCGCCTGCCACGAGTCCGAGGTCGAGGCGATGGAGGGCCGCGTGCCCGTCCAGCAATCCGATCCGCGCAACCTCGTCAACCGGCTGATCGAGCGCTTCTGGGAAGGACCGCCGCACGAGGTCTCGAGGGTGCTGCACGAGGGCGACGAGGTCGCGGGCTTCCGCGTGGTCCACGCGCCCGGGCACTCGCCCGGCGAGATGATCTACTTCCGCGACTCCGACCGGGTCGCGATCTGCGGCGACGTCGTCAACAACGTCGACTTCCTCACCGGTCGCGTCCGGGTCGGCGAGCCGCCCGAGATCTTCAGCGCTGACCCCGAGCTCAACCGGGCTTCGATTCGCAAGCTGGCGGAGCTCGATCCGGCGCTCACCTGCCCGGGGCACGGGCCACCGTTTCGGGGAACCGACGGCCTCGAGCGGCTCATCGCCGGCTTCTGATCGACCTTCGTCGGCTCAACGCCGGCGCTTGTGGCCCTTCTTGTGCTTGCCCTTCTTGTGGCCCTTGTGCTTGTGGCCCTTCTTGTGCTTGCCGCCCTTGCCGGTGACGGTCTCGCAGTCGCGGGCGACCTTGTCCTTCTTCGAGGCGACGACGGTGTCCTTGCCGGCGCCGCACTTGAAGGTGTCCTTGCCGCTGCCGCCGATCAGCGTGTCGTTGCCGTCGCCGCCGTCGAACTTGTTCTTGCCGGCGTTGCCCTCGATCCTGTCGTTGCCGGAGCCGCCGGACAGGATGTCGTTGCCGGCGTCGCCGCGGACCTGATCGTTGCCGTCGCCGCCCGAGACCGTGTCGTTGCCGTCGCCGCCGACGACGCTGTCGTTGCCGGAGCCGCCGTCGATCACGTCGTTGCCGCCCTTGCCGAGCAGGCCGTTGGCGGCGGCGCTGCCCGTGATCCGATCAGCCGCCGAGCCGCCGATGACGCTCTCGGTCTGCACGTTGTCGCCCTCGCCGGCGCGCCCGTCGTTCGCCAGGTTGTCGAGCGTGATCGTCAGCGGCTGGCTCACTGACGCGTAGCTAGCGATGTCGACGTCAGCGCCGCCGATCAGCAGGTCGGCGCCGCCGCCGCCACTGAGCAGGTCCGTGCCGAGCCCGCCGCAGAGGGCGTCGGAGCCGTTGCCGCCGGCCATCGTGTCGGGCCCGGCCAGACCGATCGCGTAGACGTGGGGACGGGTCGAGGTGATGACATCGGCGCTCAGCGTGCCCCATGTGTTCGCCTCTTGGGGCCCGCAGAAGGCGGCCTCGTAGGCGCCGGCGTCGCAGCTGCCGGTCTCAGCGACGCCGCGCGGCGCGCCGCGCTGGTCGGTCGTCCCGGAGCAAGCCGCGCTCCAGGCGGCGGGCCCGATGTTGATCGCGGCCGAGCCGGCGGGAATCGAGCGAGTCGGCGTTGGGCCACCGTTGTCGGCGAGCGGCCGCAGGCCAGGATCCGCCTGGCGGTCGTTGCTCGCCGGCGGCCCGCAGCCGCTGTTGTCCTCGATCACGTTGAAGCCGCCGGAGGTCGCGCTGCCGCCGCCGTCGGCAGCGCACTCGGGGCCGCTGTCGGCGGCGTCGTCGGCAAGGATCGAGCTCGTCAGGGTGAGCGGGCCGGCGTAACGGATCGCGCCGCCGACGCCGGTGCCGTCGCCGGTGCCGACCGCTGTTGCCGGCGATCGTCGAGCGCTTGATCACGGCCTGTGGAACGGCTGCTTCGGCGTCGATCGCGCCGCCGCCGCTCCCCGCCACCGGAGCCGTGACGGAATTGCCGCTCAGCGTCGAGGTGTCGATCTGAAGGGCCGCCGCCGGCCTCGATTGCGCCGCCGCCGAGCGTCGCGGTGTTGCCAGTGAGCACGACCCGGTTGAGCGCGAGGCCGGTGCCGAAAGTAGCGACGGCGCCGCCCAAGCCGGGCGTCATCGATCAGGGAGTTGTCGGCCTTGCCTCCCTTCACCGTCAGGTTCGTCAGGACGAGCGGCGTCTGCGCCGTAAACGCCCGGTCGCCAAGCGTTGACGCATTGATCGTCGCCCCCTGCGCGGAGGTGATCGTCAGCAGATCGTTGGAGCGTCTCTTGACATCGAGGCTGCCGCGTGCCGTTGTCGAAGGAGATACCTGACGGGCTGATCGTCAGCGGATACGTGCCGGAGCCGAGCACGATCGTGTCGCTGCCGTTGCCGGCCGGGCAGCCGAAGCCGGCGCTGTCGCTGTTCGCCGCGCGCACCGCCTCGCGCAACGTGCAGGCGGAGTCGGCGGTCAGCGGCGTGTCGGCTTTGCTGGTGACGTTGATCGTCGCGGCGCTCGCGCTCGGCGCGAGTGATGCCGCCGAGGACGACTGCCGAGCACGGCTACCACCAACGGCAGACGCCGCCGTAGCTGGTCTCTGTGCTCACGTACCCACATCGGAAGAGGGCGCGTCGCCTGCCGCGAGCGCGCGTCGCCGCAGGGTACGGGGCCGCGCCGACGGGCGCAACCGCCGAGAGCCGGCACTGTGACGGCGGCGCACGGATGGGGCGCCGCGTGATAGCAAGCAGCACCCATGAGCAGCGAAGAGAGCCCGAACGGATACCTGAGCCCTGCCGTCGCCGGCAGCGGCGCAATCGCCGCCGGCCTCGCCGCAGCGGCCACGACGCTCGGCGAGGTGCGCCTGCTGGCGCGCTCCGACGAGTCGGCCTGGCGCGCCGAGGAGCAGGTCGAGAAGCTCTGCCGGAAGCTCGAGGGCGGCGACCCGTCGAAGCTCAAGGTCACGACCGACCCGGGTGAGCTCGCCGGCTGTGATCTGATCGCCGAGGCGATCGTCGAGGACCACGATTCGAAGGTGACGCTGCACCGGACGCTCGCCGAGATTGCGCCCGACGCTGACCTGGCAACCACCTCCTCCTCGCTCAACATCGGCCGGCTCGCGGCCGACGTCGGCGTCCCGGAGCGCTTCTACGGCCTGCACGTCTTCAACCCCGTCACCCGGATGGCGCTGATCGAGCTCTGCCTACCGGATGAGCTCGGCGAGGGCGTCGGCGATCGTGCCCGTGCGTTCACGGCGGCGCTCGGCAAGACCGGCGTTGTCGTGCCCGATACAGCCGGATTCGTCGTCAACCGGCTGCTCTTCCCCTACCTGTTCGACGCCGTCCGCTTCCTCGAGGCAAGCGGCATGGACCCCGCCGACATCGACGCCGCGATGACGATGGGCACGGGCCATCCGATGGGGCCACTGAAGCTGCTCGACTTCATCGGTCTCGACGTCTCGGTCGCGATCGGCGACTCGCTGCTCGCGGAGAGCGGCGAGGCCTACCAGGGTCCGCCGGAGCTGCTGCGGACGATGCTCGCCGACGGCAAGCTCGGCCGCAAGAGCAAGTCCGGCTTCTACGCCTACGACTGATCTGCTTCCGCGTCGTATCTAGGCGGCGGCGCGGCGCGGCTGCGGCTCGGCTTCTTCGCCCGACTCCGGCCTGTGGCGGGCGCGGCGACCGCACAGGTCCCAGACGACATCGGCCTCGCTGACGCCCTGCTCGGAGGCCGTCTGCTGAACGTCCTGCCAGGGGAGGCCGGCGTCCGGCAACTCGTCCCAGCGGGCGAGCTCGAGCGCGTCGAGGGCGCGCGACAGGGCGGGGCCGAGGTTGTCCTCGGAGCGCAGCAGGGCCTTCAGGACCTCGAGTTGCTTATCGCTCAATCGGACTTCCCACATAGCGGGCCCTCCTTCTTTTCGCCACCGATCACCGAAAGCTAGGCACGGCCGCGGACGGAAGGCCACCCCGGAGAGCCCGGAAAGTGCGGCGATCCGCTCGCCCTCAGGCGAGCGAAATCAGCTCGAGCGCTCGGCGCCGGCGGATGGGCCGGGGGCGCGGAGCGCGTGGATGCGGAGCGCGACGATCCGGTTCTCCCGCACCGATTCGACCCTGATCGCATGCCCATCGGCGACGATCTCGTCGCCCCGCTTCGGCAGCCGGCCGAGCTCGTTGAAGACGTAGCCGCCGATCGAGTTGTAGGCGTCGGTCTCGACCGGGAGCTCGATCCCGGCGTCCTCGAGATCACCGAGCGATACGTGGCCGCGCACATACCAGTCGCCGTCGGTGAGCCGGCGGACGGAGTCGGCGCGCGGGTCGGTCTCGTCCTCGATCTCGCCGACGACCTCCTCGAGGATGTCCTCGACCGTGGCGATGCCGACCGTGCGGCCGTACTCGTCGACGACGACAGCGATCGAGCTGCGCTGGCGCTGCAACTCGGCAAGCAGGTCGTCGAGCGGCTTCGTCTCGGGAACGATCGGGGCATCGCGGATCGCCGGCTCGATCGAGGCGTCGGCGCCGGCGTTCATGTATAGGCGGGCGATCGAGTTGTTGTGGACGATGCCGCGGACGCGGTCGGGGTTGTCGTCCTCGATCACGACGAGGCGAGTGTGACCGGAGGAGACGCAGCGCTGCAGAGCGAGCTCGACGGTCGCCGAGGAATCGATCGTGACGACGGCCGGGATCGGCGTCATCACCTCGCGTGCCTCCTGCTCGTGCAGGTGGAAGACGCCGGTCAGCATCGTCGCCTCGTTCTCCTCGATGTCACCCTGGCTGCCCGAGGTCTGGATCAGCGAACGCAGGTCCTCGACGTCATGGTGCTCCTCGATCGACTCCGGGTTGATCCCGAAGAGGCGGACGAGCGAGTTCGAAGCCGTCGAGAGCCCCCAGGTGAACGGCGCCGAGATCAAGCGGAACCAGTGCAGCGGCCGGGCGACGAGCCGGGCCGTGGGCTCGGCGCGGTGGATCGCGACCATCTTCGGCACCTGCTCGCCGACCGTGATGTGCAGCGCCGTCGCAATCGCGAACGCGAGCGCCAGCGCGATCGCCGTCGCCGCCCCGTGGGCGAACGGCCCCTGCAGGGCCGGCTCGAGCAGCGCCGCGATCGCGGGCTCGCCGAGGAAGCCGATGCCCAGCGAGGCCATCGTGATGCCGAGCTGGCAGGCGGCCAGGTAGCGGTCGATCGAGTCGAGCTCTTTGAGCACGAGGTCGGCGCTGCGGACCCCGTCGGCGGCGAGGCTCTCGATCCGCCCCCGCCGGGTGCGCACGAGCGCGAACTCGGCGGCGACGAAGACGCCGTTGATGAAGACGAGCAGCAGCAGCGCGGCGAGCGCAAGCGCTGTCATCTGTGCGGCCCCCCATCCTGCGGGGACCGAGCTGATACTTCGAGGATCCTCGTCGTCAGGCATCGGCGAGGAGTTCAGGCTAGCAGCGGCCCGGGCCGATGCCGGAGCGGCCCCGCCGGCGCTCAGGCGGCGGCCTCGATCCGCTCGGGCCCGCGGTGGAACGGCGGGGTCCGATGCTTGAAGCCCGCGGGCCGCTTCGGGAGTCCGTAGTCAGCCCCGCGCAGCGTCAGCCCCGCCGCGGCACGCTCGCAGACGGCCGAGATCGTCAGCGACGGATTGACGCCGAGACTCGTCGGGATCGCCGAGGAGTCCATGCAGAACAGACCCTCGTAGCCGAACACCTCGCAGCGGTGGCTCGTCACCCCGAGCCCGATGTCATCGGCCATCCGGCAGCCGCCCAGCGGGTGGGCCACGTAGGCGCCCTGGGTCTCGGTCAGCGCGAGGAAGCGGCCCATCCCCTTGCGCTCGACGATCGAGCGCATCGCCTCGTTGGCGGCCTCCCGGACCCGGGTCGACTGGGGCGAGAAGCTGTAGGTGAATGTGCCGACCCCGATCGGGCCACCGTTCGGCTGCACGTGGCTGCCGCCCTCCGGCGGCGCCGCGTAGAAGGCACCGTCATTGGTGTCCTCGACCTGTGCCAGCAACTCGATGTGGCGGCTCCACGTCGACACCGAGCGCTTCTTCTGCCGCCCCCACCACGACGGTTCTTCGCCCGCCTTGCCGCGGCCGTCGTCGTAGAGGAAGTTGGTCAGCTGGCTGAGGAAGATCTCCTGCAGGCTGAAGCGCGTGCCGTCGTGGCGGTGGCCTTGCTTGCCCGCGTAGAAGTCGTAGCTCATCGTCGTGATCGGCTTGCCCTTGTAGAAGTCGTCGTAGTCGAGGCCGAGCACCTGCTTGACGCGCTTGCGCGAGAACTCCACGCCGGCGACGTGGTCGCCGTTGCTGCCGAGGTGCTTGCCGACGTGGGTGGAAAGCGAGGGCAGGGAGGGCTGCGAGCGGATCAGGATCACGGGCGAACCCATCGCCCCCGCGGCGAGGATCAGGACCTTGCAGTGGATCTCCTCGAACGATCCCGCCGCCGCCTTGCTCGCCGGATCGATGCGCGAGCCGCGAACGACGTAGCGGTAGGGCCGCGCGTTGGTCGTCGCCACCGAGTCGACCTGATGTAAGGGCCGCACCTGCACGCCACGCCGGACGGCGGCGCCGAGGTAGTTGGTCAGGACCGTGTTCTTGGCCCCGAAGATGCAGCCGGTGTGGCACCACTTCGCGTCCAGGCAGCGGCCGAAGTCGATCGCCACGGGAACCCGCTCGCAGGTGTAGCCCGCATCGTGCAGCGCTGCCGCCCACAGCCCACCCGACTTCGAGACCTCGTTCCAGCCCGGCTGGCGGACGCGGAGCGCCGCCTCGGCGCGGGCGTAGAAGTGGTTCAGCGTCCGCCTGCTGATCCGCCGCGGCCACATGCGCCGGGTCGGCCCGTCGGCGGGATGGTGGTCGGTGCGCTCGAAGATCTCGCTCGGCGCGCGCAGCGAGGCGGCGAGGTAGAGGTTCGAGCCGCCGCCGACGAGGTTGCCGATCACGACCTGTGCCCCCTGGCCCTGGATCAGCCCGTAGACGTCGGAGAGGTGGCCGATGTCCATCGACTGGCGGAAGTCGTCGGGGCCGAAGTGGCGACCGCGCTCGAGTACCGCGATCCGGGCCGGGTCCTCGCCCGCCGCCTCGTAGAGCTCGGCGAGCCGCCACGCGGCGATCGAGCCGCCGAACCCGGACCCGACGATGCAGACGTCGACGCGCTCGGCCATCAGGGCAGCGAGCCGCCCTTCGTGCGCTCGCGTGCCAACCGGCGTCGGTAGGAGAAGTTCCGATAGCCGTGCGGGGCGGTGCCGGGATGGCCCATGACCGCGAATCCGACGGCGGTCCGGTCGGTGGCGTCGACCGTGTTCGCCGCCGCGCAGAAGGCGGTGAACGGGATCGCCGCGGCCGCCTCCCAGATCAGGCGGGTCGGGTTCGAGAAGTCGAGCCCGGCGAGGCAGGCGGCCTGCCGGCGCTCGTAGTCGAGGCTGAGCATCGTCCCGCCGTGCGTCAGCGCGCGCGCCTCGAGCTCAGCGGCGAAGACCGGCGCGAGAGCCGCGAAGCCGATCCGCGGGTCGTCGGCGAGCAGCAGGGCGTCGGCCTCGAGCGCCCCCGGCTCCGGATCCACGCCGAGGATCGCGCCGCGCGTGATCGGATGGCCGAGCTGCGTCCGCGTCACCTTGCGGCCCGGCAGGATCGTGTCGAAGAAGGGCTCGAGCGTCGCGTTCAACGGCGGCGCTGCGGCGGCCGGCGGCGGGTCGGCAAGCTCGGCGAGCGTCGGCAGCGCACCGGCGACGAGCGCCGCCAGACCGAGGCCGCCGGCGCCGCGCAAGAGCTGGCGGCGGGAGAGCTCGACGGCGAGGTCGTTGCGGATCGCGGCCGCGGGAAGCGGGCTGTTGGCGTCCTCCTCCACGAGCCGAACCTACCAGCGCCTCAGCCGCCCGGCTGCAGTTACCTTGGGGCGGATGGAGAGCGGATCACGAGGCGGATCGGCGCCCGCGGCGGCGCTTGCCCTGACGGTGCTCGTCGCCGCAATCGCCGCCGCCGCGCTTCCGGCGGCAGCCGCCGGGCAGGGGCTTCGAGCCGGTCGGCCCCTGGAACGGCGAGAACCCCTTCCGGTGCGAGAACCAGAACGTCGGCAAAGGGACCGTCTTCCCACACCCCGGCGCCGACCCCTTCTGCGTCGAGTTCGACAAGACCTCGCAGAACGTCACCGACTTCGGCATCGCCGACTTCCTCTCGAAGGAGCCGGCGCGGACGGCCGCCGCGACCAGCAAGTGCTTCTACTACCAGCAGGACCACTGGACCGGCTCGGTCGTCCAGGGCTCCGACCCCGAGCTGTGGCACTGGGACGGCAACTACTTCTTCGACCGCGCGAAGGGCGTCGGCGGCGTGCACCTCGCCAACTTCCGGATCGGCGGCACGCCCGTGGACTTCACCCCGTACGTCCCGCCGCAGTACCGCCCCTACACGGAGCCGACGGGCGGCGGCGGCGCGATCGTGCTGCTCGAGACGGACCCCGATCCGAGTTGCGGCGCCAAGGTCGATACCCCCGCTGAGCGGGCGCAGGTCTACCGCAGCGAGCCGCGCTACCGCGACTGCATCGCGCCCGGCGGGCGGATCCGGCACCGGCGGGTCGGTAGAGCACGGCTCGGCATGACAGCTGCGACGTTGCGCAAGCGGCTTGGCGTTCCGCGGCGCCGCCGCGGCGGGTCCGCACGCTGGTGCGTGATCGGCGGCTCGACCCTGCGCGTGAGCTTCCGCGCGCGGCGCCCGGGCTCCGGCGGCAGCCGCGGCGGCGCGCCGAGGGGCGCCGCCCTGATCCGCACCGACAACCCGGGGGTCGAGGTGCGCGGGGTGGGCGTCGGCACCGGAAAGGCTGAGGCAGCCCGCCGATTGGGCCTCAGCCGCGCGGTGCGCCACGGCCACACGCGGGTCTACGCGGCCGGCGCCGTCACGCGGCGCAGCGAGCTGCTGCTCGGCGTGCGCAAGGGCAAGGTGCGGTGGCTCGGTCTCGCCGACCCCGCGAGGGTGCGGACGGGCGAGCGGCTGCGCCACCTGCTTCGCGGAGGCGCCTGACCGGGCAAACGGCCGCGCGTCCCGATAGATGCCACATCGACCCCCGTTAACCGAGGAAAATGTGCCATCTATCCGCTGGGGGGCTGCGCCGGCCACTCGCTGAGCGTCGGCGGCGGTACGGTGCCCGGCGTGGACCAGCACGAGACCCCGTACCTCGACGCGCTGCTCGAGCGTGCGCGCAGCAACCCCGGCCGCTTCCACATCCCCGGCCACAAGGGTGGCACCGGCGCCAGCCCGAAGCTGATCGAGGCCGTCGGCGAGCGGGCTCTGCTGCTCGACCTGCCGGCCGGGCTCGAGGGCATCGACATCGGCCCGGACCCGCTCGCCACCCCGTTCCAGCGGGCCCAGCAGCTCGCCGCCGAGGCCTGGGGCGCCCGCCGCAGCTGGTTCCTCGAACAACGGCGCCTCGGGCGGCAATCACGCGATCTGCATGGCCCTCGCCCACCTCGGCGACGCCGCGATCGTGCAGCGCAACGTCCACTCGTCGGTGATCGACGGGCTCGTCCTCAACGGCATGCGGCCGTTCTTCGTCGCGCCGGAGCTCGACGTCGACATGGGCGTCGCCCACTGCCTGACCCCTGCGGCGCTCGAGCGCTCGCTGGCGAAGACGCCGGACGCCGTCGCCGTCTTCGCCGTGTCCCCCACCTACTTCGGCGCGGTCGCCGACATCGCCGCGCTCGCGGAGGTCGCGCACGCCCACGGTGTGCCGCTCGTCGTCGACGAGTCCTGGGGCGCGCACCTCGCCTTCTCCGACGCGGTGCCGGCGAACGCCCTCGCCTGTGGGGCCGACGTCGTCCTCAACTCGGTCCACAAGCTCGGCGGCAGCCTGACCCAGTCGGCTGTCGTCCACGTCGCTTCCGAGCGCCTCGACGAGCGCGTCCTCGATCGCTCGGTGACCCTGGTCGAGTCGACGAGCCCGAGTGGCCTGCTGACAGCCTCGCTCGACGCCGCCCGCAGCTACGCGGCGACGGAGGGGCCGACGCTGCTGCCGAAGACGGTCGCCGGGCTCGCCGAGCTGCGCGAGCAGATCCGCGCAATCAAGGGCATGGACGTGCTCGACGAGTCGATCGCCGAACACGCCAGCGTCTTCGCCTGGGATCCGCTGCGGCTGACGATCGACGTACGCCGCACCGGCGTCACCGGGCACGCGATCGCGACGCTGATGCAGGAGCGGCACAACATCTGGTTCGAGCTCTACGCGGAGAACGTCGTCGTCGCCGTCTTCGGCATCGGCGAGGACATCGCCGCCTCCGGCGCGCGGCTGCTCGCGGGGCTGCGCGACGCCTCCGACGAGCTCAACGTCGCCGGCGAGGTCGCGCGCCGTGCAGTTCGCTCCGCCGCCGCCCTGGGGGCCGACGGAGATGACACCCGCGCGCCGCGTTCCTCGGGCCCGCCGAATCGGTCGGCTTCGACGCAGCCGAGGGCCGGATCGCGGCCGAGTCGCTCGCGGCCTACCCGCCCGGCGTGCCAAACGTGTTGCCCGGCGAACGGCTGACCCGGGCAACGCTCGACTACATCGCCGATTCGCTCGCCCATGGCGGCCAGGTGCGTGGCGCCAGCGACCGGAGCCTCCAGACCGTGCGGGTGGTGATCGAGTGAGCGAGCGACCGCTGCCGCCATGGGGCACCGACTCCGAGTACGGGCGCCTGCACGACGTGCTGCTCTGCCCGCCGGTCAACTTCCGCTGGGGTGCGACCAGCGTGATCTCGAAGGCGACCCTGGCCTCCGGCAGGCAGTTCGAGCCGGAGACCGCCCTCGGCCAGCACGCGGAGATGGTCTCCGCGTACGAGACGGCCGGCGTCGAGGTCCACTGGCTCGAGCCGGACGACGCCCTCCCCTACCAGGTCTTCGCGCGCGACTCGAGCGTCGCGACGCCGCTCGGCCCGATCGTCTCCCAGCTCGCTCAGCCCTGGCGCCGCGGCGAGTACGCGGCCGTGATCCGCTTCTACGAGTCGGCCGGGATCCCGACCCACGCGATGGTCACGGCGGGCACGCTCGAGGGCGGCGACGTGATCATCGTCGAGCCCGGACGCGTGCTGATCGGCAACGGCGAGGAGCGCACCGATCAGGCGGGCGCCAATCAGGTCGCCGGGATCTTCGAGGAGATGGGCTGGGAGGCGCGGATCGAGGCGATTCCGAGCCACTTCGTCCACATCGACGTGCTCGTCTCGATCCTCGCCCCGAAGCTCGCCGCCGTCTGCGTCGAGGCCGCGAGCACGGGTCTCGTCGGCTGGCTCCGCAACGCGGGCTTCGAGATCCTCGAGGTCGCCGTCGCCGACGCCTTCGGGCTCGGCGTGAACGCGATCTCGCTCGGCGACGACCGGGTGATCTCCACCCGGCGCTCGGCGGAGCTGAACGCGCAGTTGCGCGCCCGTGGGCTCGAAGTCTTCGATCCGGACCTGGAGATGTTCACCCTCGGTGGCGGCGGCGCCCATTGCCTGGCCCAGGCGCTGCGGCGCGAGCGGATCGGGATCTGATGCCGCTGCCCGGGGTGCCCCCGATCGACGCCGAGGCGGTCATCGCCGACCTCGAGGAGCTCGAGCAGCTGACCGGCGGCCGCCGCGACGGCGGGGCGCGGCGGATCGCGTGGACCGAGGAGTGGCGACGCGCCCGGGAATGGCTCACCGCAAAGCTCGGCGCGCTCGGCCTCGAGCCGGAGGTCGACGAGGCCGGCAACCGCTGGACGACTCTGCCGGGCACCGACGGGGCGCGCTCGGCGCTCGGCGTTGGCTCGCACCTCGACTCGGTCCCCGAGGGAGGCTGGCTCGACGGCGCGCTCGGCGTCACGGCGGCGCTCGGGGTGGTGCGGGCCTGGGCGTCGGCCGGGACGACCCCGCCGCGCGCGCTGACCCTGATCGAGTGGGCCGACGAGGAGGGCTCGCGCTTCGGCCGCAGCCTCTTCGGCAGCAGCGCGGTCAGCGGCTCGCTGGCCCCGGCGGACGTCGAGGGCTTCGTCGACGCGGAGGGAGACGCGATCGCCGAGGTGCTCGCAGGCAACGGCGTCGAGCTCGGCTCGATTGGGGCCGCGGGGGCGCGGCTCGGCTCGATCGATGCCTACCTCGAGCTTCACATCGAGCAGGGCCCCGTGCTCGAAGCGGACGGGCTTCCCTGCGCCGCCGTCTCCGGGTGCGTCGGCGTCGAGCGGTTCGCGCTCACCTTCGGCGGCCGCGCCTCGCACGCGGGAACGACGCCGATGGATGTGCGGCGCGACGCGGGCCTCGCCGCCGCGAACGTCGCGCTGGCGGTCGAGCGGATCGCCGCCGATGCGGGCGGCGTCGGAACGACCGGGGCGTTGCGCCTCGACCCCGGGATCGTCACCGCCGTCGCCGGCGAGGCGGAGCTCGCCGTCGACCTTCGCCATGACGACGCCACCGCGCTCGCCTCGATGCGCGAGGCCGTGACGGGAGTCGCCGGCCGGATCGCGGAAGAGCGGAGCTGCTCGCTGGCGGAGCGGCCGATCTGGGCCATCGCCCCGATCCCGTTCGACGCCGACCTCGTCGCGGCGGCGGCGCACTGCTGCGCCGAGCAGGGCGGCGCTCGGCGGCCGATGCGCTCGGGCGCCCTCCACGACGCCGCCGAAATGGCGCGCCACGTGCCCGTCGCCATGGTCTTCAGCTCCTCGATCGGCGGCGTCTCCCACAACGCGATCGAGGACACCGAGCGCGACGACCTGCTCGCGGCGATCCGGGCCTTTGGCGAGCTCGCCGGAATTGCGCTGGTACGCGACCCGGCGCACGACGAAGGCGCTTGACGACGGCGATAGGTTCGGTGCCTTGGAAGCCGCCGGGATTCCATTGGGGGAGGCCGATGCACGACCGCCGGAGGCGGGCGGTGGGTCGAAGGGCCTGAAGGCAGGAACCGTCGGCTTCCTCGACGGGCTCGCGATCGGTCTCGACTCGACCGCACCCGCCTACTCCCTCGCCGCCGTGCTCGGCACGGTCGTCGTCGGCGTCGGCGTGCAGGCGCCCGCCGTCCTCGCCGTCTCCTTCATCCCGATGTTCCTGATCGCGGGCGCGTTCTTCTACATGAACAAGGCCGACCAGGACTGCGGCACCTGCTTCGCCTGGGTCTCGCGGGCGCTCGGCCCGACGCCGGGCTGGCTTGCGGGCTGGGCGATCTTCGTCACCGGCGTGCTCGTCATCGGCTCGCTCGCCGACGTCTCCGCCTATTACATCTTCGATTTGCTCGGTCTCGACGGCTTGCGCGACTCGCGCACAGCGGTCGTGATCTTCAGCGTCCTGATCATCGCCGTGATGACCGCGATCTGCGTGATCGGCACCGAGTTGTCGGCCGCCGTGCAGCGGGTCATGGTGCTCGCGCAGGTCGGGACGCTGCTGCTCTTCGTCGTCGTCGCGACGATCCGGTTGATCCTCGGTGACGTGCCCGCCGCCTCGATCGATCCCTCGCTCAGCTGGCTCAACCCGTTCGCAATCGACGACTACTCGGCACTGCTCTCCGGGATGCTGATCTGCGTCTTCATCTACTGGGGCTGGGAGAGCGCCGTCAACCTCACGGAGGAGTCCGAGGACAGCGCCCGGGCCCCTGGGCTCGCCGGACTGCTCAGCACGCTGATCCTGCTCGTCACCTACATCAGCGTGGCGATCACCGTGATCGCCGTCGCCGGCCTCGCCGTCGTCGATCGCTACGCCAACGATGCCGGCCTGCTCGGCGCGGTCGCCAAGGACGTGCTCGGGCCGTTCTCGTTCCTCGTCGTGCTCGCGATCATCACCTCGGGGCTCGCCTCGACGCAGACGACCGTGCTCCCCTCCTCGCGCACGTCGCTTTCGATGGCGACCGCCGGCGCCTTCCCCAAGGTCTTCGCCCGGATCCATCCGCGCTTCGGGACGCCCGACTTCGGCACGATCACGATCGGCGCCGTTGCCACCATCTGGTACGTGATCGCGAGCGCGATCTCGAGCAACTTCCTCAACGACTCGCTCTCGGCGTTGTCGCTGATGATCGCCTTCTACTACGCGCTCACCGGGATCGCCTGCGCCGTCTACTGGCGCCACGAGCTGACCCGCTCGGTCAAGAACTTCCTGCTGATCGGCGCCGGCCCGCTGATCGGCTCCGCGATCCTCACCTACCTGCTCTACGAGTCAGTGCTCGATCTCGCCGACCCGGCGAACTCCGCCAGCGGCACCTCAGTGCTCGGCGTCGGCATGCCGCTCGCGATCGCAATCCTCTTCACGGGCCTCGGCGTCGCCTCGATGCTTGCCTGGCGGTTCAGCCAGGGGGCGGCCTTCTTCCGCCGGCGCGGCGGCCAGGCGGTGCCGGTCGAGATCGCGCGCGGACCCGAAGCAACCTCGGCCGAGGCCGGAGCGGCCGTCCAATAGCCTGCCCCGGATGAGCTTCTTCGAGAGCGTCGCCGGCCTGCCGATCGAGATCGACTCCTACGAGCTCGCTGAGCTCGACAAGACGTTCCCCTCCGGCTTCACCCGCCCGTCGACGCTGATCACGCTGCGCGGGGGCGGTGCCGAGGGCCGCGGCGAGGACGTCGTCTACGACGAGCTCGACCACATCGCCCACCGCGATACGGGACCGGTTCACGACCTCTCCGGCCCCGCCAACCTCGGCGAGCTCTGCGAGCTGATCGGCTCCCTCGACCTGTTCGAGGGGGCGCCGCCGGTGCGGGACTTCTCCCGCCTGTACCGTCGCTGGGCCTACGAGAGCGCCGCCCTCGACCTGGCGCTGCGGCAGGCGGGCAAGCCGCTGTGGGAGGTAGTCGGCCGCGACGTCGCGCCGCTCAACTTCGTCTGCTCGGTGCGCGCCAACGCGGTCGAGGACTCCGGCGGCGACGCCGCCGAGGTGCTGAAGCCGATCACCGACCGGATCGAGAAGTACCCGCAGATCCGCTTCAAGCTCGACCCCCAGCCCGACTGGGACGGAGATGTGATCGCCTACCTGCTCGAGAGCGGCACGGTCGACTCCCTCGACCTCAAGGGTTGCTACGCCGGCACGCCCGTCGACGTCGAGGCCGGCCCGGACTTCTACGAGCGCTTCGCGACCGCCTTCCCGGACGCGTGGCTCGAGGACCCGAAGATGACCCCGGAGACGATTCCGCTGCTCGAGCCGCACAAGGAGCGGATCACCTGGGATGCCCCGATCCACTCGGTCGCCGACATCGAGGCGCTCACCTGGAAGCCGAAGATCGTCAACGTCAAGCCCTCGCGGATCGGCGGTCTGCAGGCGCTCAGCGAGGCCTACGAGTACTGCGAGCGCGAGGGGATCGGCGCCTACGGCGGCGGCCAGACCGAGCTCTCGGTCGGCCGCGATCACATCCAGTACCTCGCCGCGATGATGCATCCGACGACGCCGAACGACGTCGCCCCGCGCGGCTACAACGAGACCGACGTCCCGGACGGTCTGCCGTCGAGCCCGCTCGAGCTGCGACCGCTCGCAGACGGCTTCGGCCTCGACGCCGACTGAGGCGAGCCGGACCGCATCCCGGGGGCCTGGGACGGGTTACCTAATCCGGGATCTCCGCTAGGTTCGGCGCAACCGGCGCCGGGGGCCCGGCGCGCAACTTCGATCATCCAGGAGCGAAAACCGCATGTCAGAGAAGTCGTTCGTTGAGCTGCTGAACGAGCAGGTGGGCAACGAGTTTGCCGCTCACCAGCAGTACGTGGCGATCGCCGTCTATTACGACTCCGAGACGCTCCCGCGGCTCGCCGGCTTCTACTACCGGCAGGCGATCGAGGAGCGCAATCACGCGATGATGCTGGTCCAGTACCTGCTCGACTCCGACCAGGCGCCCACGATCCCCGCGGTCGAGGCGCCGCAGACGAGCTTCGACGACATCGTCGCGCCGGTCGAGCTGGCGCTCGCGCAGGAGAAGCGCGTCACCGGGCAGATCAACGCACTCGCCGGTCAGGCGCGGACGGAAGGCGACTACCAGGGCGAGCAGTTCATGCAGTGGTTCATCAAGGAGCAGACCGAGGAGGTCTCGACCGCGTCCGATCTGCTCAAGGTCGTGCAGCGGGCCAAGGACAACCCGCTGCTCGCCGAGGAATACCTCGCGCGCGAAACGCTCGGTGACGCCGGCGCGGACCCGACTGCACCGGGCGCTGCCGGAGGGGCACTTTGAGCTCTGCGACGGGGGTCGGGGGCGAGCGCCGCGGCGGCTTCAGCCGCCGTGGGCTGATCGGCGCGGGTGCGGCAGCAGGCGGCGGCGTCGCCCTTGGCAGCCTCCGCAACCCGCTCGCGGCGAGCGCCGCCAGGCGCAAGCGCCACCGCGACGTGATCGTCATCGGCGGCGGTCTCGCCGGGCTCAGCGCGGCCCGCGAGCTGCGCAAACAGGGGGCCTCCGTCGCCGTGCTCGAGGCCCGCGGGCGGGTCGGCGGGCGCACCCTCAACAAGCAGCTCGGCAAGGGCAAGGTCGTCGAGATCGGCGGCCAGTGGGTCGGCCCGACGCAGGACCACGTGCTCACGACGATCGACGATCTCGGCCTCGACACCTTCAAGACCTACGTGGACGGCAAGAACGTCTATTTCCGGAACGGCAGCAAGCAGCTCTACTCCGGCACGATCCCGCCCGTCTCCGCTCCCGTGCTCGGTGACATCGCGGTTGCGATCAACACGATCAACCAGCAGGCGGCGACGGTCCCGGTCGACTCGCCCTGGGACGCGCCCGAGGCGGCCAAGTGGGATGCGCAGACGTTCGAGGACTGGAAGCTCGAGCACATGAGCACGCAGGAGGGGCGTGATCTGATCGACCTCGCCTTCGCCTCCGTGTTCGCCGCCGAGCCCCGCGACGTCTCGCTGCTCTACGCCCTCTACTACGTCGCCGGGGCTGCCGGTGACTTCAACCTGCTGATCAACACCACCGGCGGCGCCCAGGAGAGCCGCGTGGTCGGCGGCTCGCAGGAGATCTCGATCGAGATGGCGAAGCGGCTCGGGAAGGCCGTGCGGCTGAGCACGGCGGTCCGCACGATCCGCGATCGTGGCAAGCACGTCGAGGTGCGGGCCGGCAAGCAGACCTGGGTCGGCAAGCGGGTGATCAACACGCTGCCGCCGGCACTCAACCCGACGATCCGCAACCTGCCGGCGCTGCCGGCCGACCGGATGCAGCTCGAGCAGCGGATGCCGATGGGCTCGGTGATCAAGTGCCTCGCGGTCTACGACGCGCCGTTCTGGCGCGACATGGGGCTGAGCGGTATGGCGACGTCGACGACCGGCCCGGTCAAGCTCACCTACGACAACTCGCCGCCCGACGGCTCTCCCGGGGTCCTGCTCGGCTTCATCGAGGGCCAGGAGGCACGGAACTGGATCAAGAAGTCGGAACGGGCGCGCCAGGAGGCCGTGATCGCCTGCTTCGAGCGCTACTTCGGGCGTCAGGCGCGGGTCAACCTGCGCAGCTACATGGAGAAGTCCTGGGCCTCGGACCGCTGGAGCCGCGGCTGCTACGTCGGCGTCATGCCACCCGGCGTGCTGACCGGCTACGAGGACGCGTTCCGCGAGCCGATCGGCCGCATGCACTTCGCCGGCACCGAGACGGCCACCGAGTGGCCCGGCTACATGGACGGCGCGATCCAGTCCGGGCAGCGTGTGGCGGGCGAGGTCAGCGGCTCGCTGTAGCGACCCGCGTCCGTGCGCCCCCTCTGGTGCCAATACGCACGAACTCGACGCCAATCCTGTAGGGTCAGAGGCAGGAGATGTTTTTCCCCTGGGGAGGGGAGGAGGAGAGTCACGAGACGCCCGCCGCAAGGCGGGCGTTCGTGTTTCCGGGGGCGTAGCGGAGCCTGGCTCAGTGGCCGCGCGTCAGCGTCAGCTTTGCGCTGCTGGTCGCGGCGTTGCCAGAGCCGTCCTCGGCGCGGGCGGTGAGGGTGGCGACGAGCCTGTGAGGCCGGTGCGCCAGCTGACGGCGGGCCTTCAGCGTCAGCACGAAGCGCAGCTTTGCGGCCTTTCCACCGCGCAGGGCGAAGAGCCGCGCCGGAGCGAGGGCCTTGCCCTTCGCGTCCGTCAGCTTCGCGCTGCCGAACAGGCAGCCGGGGGTCTCCCCGGCTGGACAAGAGATGGCGGCCACCACCCGGCCACTGCGGCTCGCCCGCAGGCTCTTCGGCAAGCCGAGCTTTGGACCCTGCTGGTCGGTGCCGATCGGCCCAAAGCGGGTAACGCGCTCGCAGTCGGCGGCGACGTGATCTTCGCTGTCCGCGGCGACAGTGTCGAGCCCCGGCCCGCAGCTGATGGTGGTCACCGCGCCGTCGCGAGCGCGGAGCGTGTCGTTACCGGGACCTGCGTCGAGCGTATCGGAGCCGCCGAGCGACGCGAGCACGTCGTTGCCGCCACCGCCGTACAGCCGGTTCGGCTCGGAGCTACCGGAGATCGAGTCGCCCCCGGCGCCACCGATCACGTCCTCGACGGAGAACCCCACGTCATCGCCCTCGCCCGCAGCCCCATCGTTGGCACGGTCATCGAGGGTGACGGTGACCGGTGCCGTCCGCGAGGCATAGGTCACGGTGTCCTCGCCGTCGCCGCCGTCGAAGGTGTCGGCGCCGAGGCCGCCGTCGAAGGTGTCGTTGCCGCTCGGCGCACTCGGGCCCTGCCGGCCGCCGAAGAGTTGATCGTTGCCCTCTCCCCCGAGCAGCGTGTCCGCGCCCGGGCCTCCCTCGAGCACCGAGCTGACGTCGTAGGCCGCCAGCGTGTCGGCGGCACTGCCACCGAGCACGTGCTCGAAGTCTGCGACATCGTCGTGCTCACCGGCGGCGCCATCGTTGCCAAGCTGGCTGATCGGCAGCAGGCCGGGCGCGACCGTCACGTTCAGCGGCGTGGTCCGCTGGCTGTAGTCGATCGTGTCGAAGTCGGCGCCGCCGCTCATCCGGTCCTGCCCCGCTCCCGAGCCGACCGGGTTGCTCGGATCGATGCCGCCGTCGATCGTGTCGTCGCCTTCGTTGCCCCCGAAGACGTCGCTGCCGCCGGCGTCCGTGGCGCCGCCGGCGCCTGCATCGGTGATTACATCGTCGCCTGGACCAGCCGCGATCGAGTCGTTGCCGGCGCCGCCCGAGAGCTGATCGTTGAGGCCGGTGCCGGACAGCGTGTCGGCGCCCGCGCCCCCGAACCCGTCGAGGGCCGCCGGGATCACTCCCGGGGTCAAGGTGTCGTCGCCGCCGAGCAGGTAGGCGATCACGGCATCGACGCCGAACCCAGGGCAGTTGACGGTCGAGCTGATCTTCGAGCAGCTGCCCCCCGCAGTCACCGTCGAACTCGCATCGGAGAACGAGAAGATGCCGTTGCCCGCGCTTACGTTGACGTGGTCATCGGCGCCGTCGCCGCCGACCAGCAGGTAGGGGAGCGCGTCGGAGACGTTGATCGCCGCGGGGGCAGTCGCCGCGAAAGCGAGCAACCCGATAACCACGGCCGCCAACACGCTTCCCCAGATGCCAATCGCCCTCGTCATGGCTCCCGAATTACTTTTCCCCACTGGGGCAGCGTACCGACACCGCCGCACGGGACCGCGAGGGCACGCGAGGACGGGAGCGACGGGACTCGAACCCGCGACCTCCGGCGTGACAGGCCGGCGCTCTAACCAACTGAGCTACGCCCCCGGGAGTGCCCTCCAGGGCCCCGGTCGGGCCCGGGGACGGGCGATTATGGCACGGCGCGCCCGGTCGAATAGGGTCAGCTGGGCATGAAGCTGCTCAGCTACCGGAGCGAACGCGGGGTCCGCGCCGGCGCCCTCGTCGACGGGGGCGTCATCGACCTCTGGGATGCCCTCGGAACGTCGTGGGCGCCGGGCGAGAGCCCGGGACCACAGCCCCTGCCGACGGGGCTCCGGGCCGTTCTCGAGGCCCACCTTTATGACGATGTGGCGGCCGCCGTCGCGACAGCCGAGCCCGGGCCTCCGCTGGCCGATGTCGAGCTGCTGGCACCGATCACCGACCCGCAGAAGATCGTCTGCATCGGCCTCAACTACGCCGCCCATGCCGCCGAGGCGGGCCTCGAGCCCCCCTCCTCCCCCACGTTCTTCGCGAAGTTCGCCAACGCGCTCGCGGCGCCCGGCGCCGCGGTGCCGCTGCCGGCGGCGAGCACCAAGGTCGACTACGAGGCCGAGGTCGCCTTCGTGATCGGCAGCCGCGCCGCCGGCGTCGCCGTCGATGACGCCCTCGGACACGTCGCCGGCTACACGCTGCTCAACGACCTCTCGGCGCGTGATCTGCAGTTCGCGACGCCGCAGTGGATCCCGGGCAAGGTCTTCGACGGCAGCGCTCCCTGCGGCCCCTTCCTCGTCACCCCCGACGAGGCGGGGCCTGCCGGCGGCATCGGCATCGCCCTCGAGTTGAACGGCGAGCGCATGCAAGAGTCCGACACGGGCGATCTGATCTTCGGTGTCGCCGAGCTCGTCGCCCACCTGTCGACGCTGATGACGCTCGAGCCCGGCGATATCGTCTCGACCGGCACGCCGTCGGGAGTCGGCTCGACGCGCGATCCGCGCATCTGGCTCGCGGGCGGCGACGAGATCATCGTCAGCTCGCCACAGCTCGGCGAGCTCAAGACGACGATCGCCGCCTGAGCGTCATCTCATCCGGAGAGCGCGGAGGCCGCGGGGTCGGCCCGGCTCAGTGCTTGTGGTGCCGACCGTGGTGCTTGTGGTGGCCGTGGTGCTTGTGCTTGACCACGAGCTTGACCCGCTCCTTGGTCTTACCCGCCGTCAGCGTCGCCCGCTTGGCCTTGCCCTTGCGGACGGCCTTGCGGTAGCGCTTGGCGATCTTCACCGTCACCTTCGACGACTTGCCCGCAGCGACCGAGTAGGGGCTGCTGCCGAGCGTCACGGGCTTGGCGGCGCCGTGGCGCGACTTGATCCTCGCGCTCAGCGTTGCCGTGCCGGCGCAGGTGCCGCCGCCGCTGCACGAGAGCTTCAGGCTCGCCGTCTTGCCGCTCGCGGAGACGTGACTCGAGCTCGACGTGGCGACCAGCGGCGTGCCGCCACCGCCGCCGCTGCCGGCGGCACGGGCGACGTGGATCGTGGCCGAGTCGCTGTCGTTGCTGTGGTCGGGGTCGAAGGTGGTCGTCGCGACCGTGGCCGTGTTGACGATCGGCAGCAGCTCATCCAGCGGCGGGCCGGTCTCGATCGAGATGCACTCGAGGTCGAGCGTCACATCGACCGCGTGGTCGTTGCCGTTCCACAGGTCGAAGTCACGGTTGATCGGCTCCGGCACGCTGCCGAGCGGGACGACGCCCGGCGGCAGGTCGTAGGTGCCGACGATGCCCTCGTAGCCGGTCGGGCAGCTGACCCGCAGCTGGTTCGTGCGGCCGGGCTGGATCGTGAAGGTCTGCTCGACGTGCTTGAACGTGAACGCGTGCACATGTGGCGGCGTGCCACCGAGGCCGGTCGTGTTGAGCAGCTTGCGCAGGCTCAGCTTGACCTTCGTGCCCGGGTCGGTGACGTCGACTGTGAACTTCCAGCCGCCGCTCACCGGCTCGCTGCCGACGAGGCGGGCGCCGCCGGAGAGCACCTCGATGCCCTGCGCGACCGCGTGGTGCTGATCGTCGACCGGGATCGTGAAGTCGTAGCGGCCCGGCGCGAGCGTGCCGCTCGTCGTCGTTGCCAGGCTGCCGACGTCGAGCGGGTGCTCGCCGTCATCGGTCTTCTGCGGCAGGCAGGTCACGTGGGGGCGGATCTGCGCCTGGCCACTCGTGTCGTTGCGGACCGTGAAGCGGTAGGTGTCGAGCGAGATCGAGCTCGCCTGCAGGACGTGGACGTCGGCGGGCGAGTTGCCCTGGTCGACGTCGACGACCTGGACGGCGCCGTCGGCGGCGATCCCTCCGGGGCAGGTGACGTTGACCGTCCGGGTCTCACCGGCCTGGAGGGTCACGTACTGCTCCTGCTTGCTGACGGTGATCTTGTGCGTCTCGCCGCTGTCGTTGGCGGGGCGGCGTGCCCTTCGCCTTCATCGTCACGGTCGCGGTCGCGTTCGCGCCGGGCGCGAGCGATCCGAAGTCACAGTGCACGTGGCCGGCCGACTGGCTGCACTGCGGCGTCGGCGAGACCGAGACGAAGTTGAGGTCGGTCGTCGGCAGGTCGTCGTCGATGGTCACGCTCGCGGCCGTCGACGGTCCCCCGTTGTGGGCCTTGAGGGTGTAGGTGACGATGTCGCCGCCCTCGTAGTTGCCGTGGTCGGCCGTCTTCGTGATCGAGACGTCAGCCGTCGGCTTGACCGTGTTCGGCGCATCGCTGTGGTTGTTGGACGGGTTCGTGTCCGTCGTCGTCGTCGTCACGTCGGCGCCGTTGGTGATCGACGTCGTCCGCGCCGGGTCGAGCTTTGCCGTGACGTGCACCGTACGGGTGGCGCCCGGAGCGAGCGTGCCGTAGTTGCACGTGATCGTCTGGCCGACGACCGAGCAGTTGCCGGAGTCGTCCTGCGAGACGAACGTCAGGTAGCCCGGCAGCGTGTCGGTCATCTTGCTGTTCTGCGCGTCCGAGGGACCGTTGTTCTTGGTCACGATCGTGTACGTCAGGTTCGTGCCCGGGACGACGGGGTCGTGATCGGAGGTCTTGTTGACCTGCAGGTCGGCCTTCGTCGAGACGTTGAGCGAGCCGGTGTCGGTCTTGTCGGTCGGCACCTCGTCCGCGTGCGTGGAGGCGGTGTTGACCAGGTGCGCGTTGTTGGCGACGCTGGCGTCGACGGTGACCGGCACGGTGATCGTCACCGTGGCGCCCGGACCGAGCGTGGCGACCTTCCAGTCGATCGTCTGACCCGCGGCGCCGGTCTCCGAGAAGCCGGCCGGACGGCGAGGCAGTTGCGCTGCCGGCCGTGTAGTGCAGGCCCGGGTCGAGGACGTCGTGGACGACGACGTTGTGCGCGGTCGAGTGCGTATCGGTGTTCGTCACCTTGATCGTGAAGCTCGAGCCCTGACCGGCGGTGGCGCTGCCGTTGTCCGGCGTCTTGTTGATCGACAGGTTCGGCTTGGCGACCGTCAGGCTGACGTTGTCGCTCGGCCCCGTGTAGTCGTGGAAGCCGCCGCCCGAGTACGTCCCCGAGGGAACGGCGTGGTAGTGGCCGACGGAAGCGGTGTTGTTGATCTGCTGGCCCGAGGTCAGCGAGGTCGCCGGCGGCACGTCGGCCGTATAGGTGAGGGTCACGGTGTCGCCGGGGTTGATCGGCCCGTCGATGTGCCAGCTCATCGTGTGATCGCCGGCCGACCAGGTCTTCGTCGCGTGCACGCCGGGCGGCAGCGAGCCGTTTTGGACGTTGGTCAGCACGGCGTCGGGCTGGTCGCTGACGTCGGCGTCGTAGGCGGTGGTGTTGCCCTCGTTCTTGACCTTGATCGTGTAGGTGATGTGGCCGTTGCCCTCGACGTAGGTGTCGGGGTTGGAGGACTTGTCGATCGTCAGCTTCGGAGCGACGAGAGCCGTGCTGACCGAGCCCGACTTCGTGACGGGCTTGTTCGCCTGGTCCGTGTAGCTCAGGGTCGCGGTGTTGCCGACCGAGCCGCCGGTGACGTTCGTCGCGTTGTCGTTGACGCGCACGCTGAAGTGGAGGACGAGCTGGACGTCGTGGCCCGTGTTGTTGGTGTACGGGCTCGGGAAGCTGGCGACGATCGTGTTCGCCGGCGATTCGGTGACCGAGACGCCTCCCGTCGGCAGCGGTGTGCCGTCGAGCGTGCACGCGGTCGCGCAGAGGCTGCCGGGCACCAGGGTCTGGCGCGAGCCGAGCGCGTCGGTGACCTTCGGCGTCCCGTACATCGTCGTGTTCTTCGGGATCGTGGTCGTGACCGTGTAGTCGATCGTCTCGCCGATGATCGCCTGCGCGTTGCCGTTGCCCGAATCGGTGATCGACGTGGTCCGCGTCTTCGACACCGCGGAGGCGGTGGTCTTCACCTTGGAGGTGTCCTCGGCCTTCGGCACGTTGGCGGCCGGCAGGCTCGGGTCCTTGACCGTCGGGTTGTCCGGGATCAGCTGGTAGTCCGACCCGTCGTTGGTCGCGTAGTGGTACTCGACCACGGCGGCCGTGTTGGTGAAGGTCTGGTCAGGGCTGAGGCCGGACGGGTAGTGGACCGTGTAAGTCAGGGTCTTGGTTGCGCCCGCCGCCGAGCGACAGGCCCGGCCACTTGACGATGTTGTCGGCCGAGTCGCAGGCGCCGCCGTCGGAGACCGAGGCGCCGACGACGTCGGAGCACGTGAGGGTGGGGTTGGTCGGCAGCTTGTCCCAGACGCGGACGCCGGTCAGGTCGTCGGTCCCGGGGTTGGTGACGTCGACGCGGTAGGTGACGTCATGCCCGCCGCCGTCGACCGAGGCGCTGTCGTAGTTCGGCCCGTGGACGGTGCCGCTGTCGACCTGCTTGACCCCCTTGACGAGCGAGATCGGCGGGACCTTCAGCTTGAAGTCGGTCTTGTCGCGGAGCGGGAAGGCCGTGCCGGCGGTGTTCTCGTAGGAGAACTTCATCAGGTTGCCCTCGACGTCGCCGGAGCTGTGACCGCTCGGCGAGCCGACGGTGCTCTTGAAGGTGACCTCGAAGGTCTGGCCGCCGTGGTCGACGTCGTCAGCCGTGCCGATCGGCCAGCTCAGGCGGCCGTCGCTGGAGGTGTCGACCGGGCCGACCGGGATCGTGTTGTTGGCGGTCGTTTGCGCGGAGCCGGGGACGTAGTCGATCCCGTTCGGGAGGATGTCGAAGACGTCCTGGCTGGTCGTGTTCAGCTTCTGGGGGAAGTCGAGCCGCAGCTTCCAGCAGATCTGATCGCCGGGCTTGTAGGTCGGCACCGTCTTGCCGTAGTCCGCGGCGACGAGGTCGTTGCAGTCGCCGGAGCCGGGCAGGTGCGCGGCGACGGTCTTCTCGAGGACCGGGCCGCTCGCCGCCTTACCGGCCGCGGAGACGTCCGTGTCGGCGACGCCGTCGACCTCGTCGTGGTCGATCTTGTTGCCGTCCGAGCCGTTGATGACGAAGTCGATGCCGCTCGTGTCGACGGCGTTGCTGACGCTGTCCTTGGAGAGGATCGGGGCCGCGTCCTGGTAGTTCGACTGGTAGTGGTCGCGCGTCCGCGAGTAGAAGGTGATCTGGTGCGTAGAGCTCGGCGCGAAGTGGGCCAGCGCGGGATCTGTGGTCTTGTCCCAGTAGATGTCGTAGGTGCCGTTCGTCTGCTCGGTGACGCTCGTGTAGTCCTGGTTCGGCGTCTTGCCGGCGACCGGGTTGCACTCGGACTTCGTATCGGACGGGTTCTCGTAGTTCTGGCTACCGAGCGGGCAGAGGCCGTTCGGGAGCACGTCGTGGATGACGACGTCGTCGACCGTCCGGTACTCGGAGGTCTGCAGGTTCAGCGTCCACTTGGTGATGTCGCCCTGCTCGAGCGTCTGGATGTCGTCGGACTTCTGGATCGCGATGTCCTCGGCCGTGCGCAGGAGCGTGCCCTCGTCGGAGACGGACTTGCCCGGCTTCGACGGTGCCTGGTAGGTGCCGGCGACGATCGCGCCGTTGAGCAGCGGCTGCTCGTCGTAGGTCTCGGGGCCGCTGTTGTTGTCGAGGTTGGCGGTCTGCGCGCCGGTCGTGTTCGGCGCCGTCCCGGTGCCGGCCGCGGCGCCGTTCCAGTCCATCGTGTTCTCGCGGATCGGGATCGCGGCGCCGTAGGTCAGGGTCCGCGTGCCATTGGCGGCGAAGTCGCCGATGTTGTTCCACTTGACGTGCGTGTAGACGCCGGCCGGCAGGGGGCCGGTGCCGTCGGGATCCAGGGAGACGGTCTCGACCAGATCGGGCTCGACGCAGTTCTCGGCCGCGGTCGGGTGGCTGACCGTGATCGGGCCCGAGCCCTTGTACTCGTTCGTGCTGCCGGGGTTGGTCGGCGCGTCGGTCGTGTGATCGGCGGTGCCGGCGCAGCCGAGGAACTCCAGCCCGGCCGGGATGTAGTCCTCGAGCGAGACGCCGTTCGTCGGGTTGACGCCGTTGTTGGTGACCTTGAGCGTGTAGACGGTCTGGTGGTCGTGCAGGCCGCGCGGGATCTCGCCCTCGGGATGCGGCTCGGACTTGGCGACCTTGATCGCCGTCAGCTGCGTGACCGTCGACTGCTCGGCCTTGCCCGTGTAGGTGCCGGCGCCGGGGCCGACCGGATTGCCGAGGCTGTCGAAGTCGGTCTCGTCCCGGGGCTGGGTCGAGATGTAGGCACCGGTGTCGATCGGCAGCGGGTCGCCGACGTCGTACTTCGGGGTCGAGCCCGAGCTCGTGTCGTTGTAGGCGACCTTGAAGGAGAGGGTGTGGCTGGAGCTGGGGACGAGGTCGTCGACGTTCTCCCAGATCAGCGTCGTCTTGCCGGTCGTCGGCGCGTTGTTGATGATCGTCGGCTCACCGTCGATCGCGCCCGCCGAGCCGGCGCACGTACGAGGTGCCGGCCGGCAGTACGGCGCGGAACGCGAGGTTGTAGCCCTTCGGCTCCCCGGACGGGATCGACGCGGTCAGGTCGACGGGAACCTGGTTGCCGTAGAGGACCGAGGCGGCGGGCCCCCCGCTGAGCTGCAGGTTCGGGGTCCCCGTCGCGAACGCCGAGGAGGCGAAGGCGGCAAGTAAGGCGGTGGCGAGCACGAGCGCGCTCAGCGCGCGGCGCAACGAACGGTGCATTTGAACGGATCCCCTGAGAGAAGAAGGAGGGCGGGTTGTAAAGGCCCTATCGGCTAGGCGGGTGCGCGAACTTGAGCGTTTATTCGGACTCTTGAGGAAACCCGAACAAACGAGATTTGTTTCGCGCTCGATGCGCGGCGGAACGGCAGACACGGTACCCCGTTCGTGAGCTCATTGCGAAATGCAGGCGTTTTCTGGGTGAACTCGCCCGCGCCGCAATGATTCAGTCCGGACCGGCCGGAACCGCGGCGGGCGGTGTTGGAGGGGCGATTCGCTCCTGCGCGGCGAAGCTCGCGACGAGCACGAGCGGCGCCCACCAGATGATGAAGAAGTAGAACCAGTGGGTCGAGCCGACCTGGGTCGCAATCAGCAGCGCCGCCGCCAGGGCCGCGACCTGCAGCAGCTCGCGGCGCCGCGGCCAGAAGAAGAGGGCGAGGCCCAGCAGCGACCGGGAACGCGCGGGCGAGCGTCTGCAAGCTGTGCAGCGACGGGGCAAGACCCCAGACGCTGAACGGCGAGCCACGCGAGGCTTGATAGCCGAACGTGCGGTCGTAGAACTCGCGCAGGCCGCCGTCGGGCAGCAGCGGCACGAGCACGACGGCCCAGACCAGCACGAACGGGATCGCGAAGAGCACGGTCTCACGCCAGCGCCGCTCGCCACTGCCGGCCGCGAACAGCGGCGCCAGCCCGAGCGGCCCGAACTTGATCGCCGAGCCCGCACCGATCAGCAGCCCGCGCGCGGGCGCGGAATTGAAGGCGAGCAGGGCGCCGAGCACGGCAACCGCGACGAGCTCGTCGTTGCCGTTGACATCGAGCGCGTAGAGCGTGAATGGGTAGGCGAGCCAACCCCAGGCGAGGGCGATGCCGAGCGCCCTGCCCTCGGCGGCGTCGCGCAGCCGGCGGCCGAGCAGGACCAACAGAACGACGACGGCGAGGTCGGCGCAGATCGTCAGCGCGTGCGCCGCGGGCAGCGCCTCGAGCCCGCCGTGCCAGGGGAAGATCTGCTCGAACGGGACGTAGAGCAGGTAGTTGAGCGGCCCGTAGGAATCGCCGCGATCGATCAAGGGCGTGAAGTGGCCGCCGTAGATCCCTTGCCCGTGCCCGATCCGGTCGGCGCCGACGACCCCCGCGAAGCCGATGTCGATCACCTGCGAGTCGATCAGGTTGAAGGCGACCCGGCCGAGGAGCAGCGCGACCGCCCCCCACTTGAGCCACTCGAGCGGGATCACCGGGATCAGTGGGCCGCGCTCGCTGCGAGGCCGCAGGCCGGAGAGCATCATTCGCACGAAGAAGTAGCCGAGGACCGGATAGACGAGCGGGACCGAAGCGTCGATGTTGCCCTTGTTGAAGAAGAAGAGCGAGGCGCTGAAGGCGAGTAGCGCGAGCAGGTCGAGGTGCAGGAGCCGGAAGGGCCGGCGCGGATCGAAGAAGGGGAGGAAGAAGAGCAGGCAGAGCGGGATCCAGCACCACGCCTCGTTGACGTTGCCGGCGACGGCGTCTTCGTAGCCGCGGGCGAGCTTGACCTCGACCTGGTGCCCGCGCCAGTCCTCGATCACGGCGCCGGTGCGATCGTCGATCACCGCCTGGGCGACGTCGGTGGCGCCGGCGTTCGGATCGCCGTCGTAGTAGTCGACCTGCCAGCGGTCCTCGCCCCGTGTCTGGACGACGGGCTGCATGTCCGGAGTCTCGGCCCGCTGGGCTTCGACGTTGGCGGCGCGATCGGCGATCGCGATCACCTGCCGGCCGGTCAGCTCGAAGCCGGGCGGCGCCTTGCCGAGGTCGTGAACCTCGTGCAGGGGCGCGAGCGGCTCGGCGCCAAACGGCGGCTGACCCGCGGGGTTCTCTTCGGCACGAGCGCTCGCCGCGGTGACGAGCAGCGCCGCCGCGACGAGCGCCGCGAGCGCGATCCGCAGGGTCCTCATGGGCCCCAAGCTAGATGAGGGAGCCGCCGGAGCGGTGATCCCGATCGGTCCGGCAGTCGATAATCCCTACATGGGAACCGACCTTTCGCCACGAATCGCCTACGAGCGCGCCGGCTCAGGCGAGCCGCTCGTCCTCATCCACGGCCTCGGCGCCACCCGCCTGA
Organism: uncultured Solirubrobacterales bacterium; assembly: GCA_963850625.1. Taxonomy (GTDB): domain Bacteria; phylum Actinomycetota; class Thermoleophilia; order Solirubrobacterales; family 70-9; genus CAXMST01. Next base: position 631,567 of record CAWKLZ010000005.1, on the reverse strand, counting down.
TCTGGAAGCCGCAGCTCGAGGCACTCGCCCGCGAGCGCGACGTGATCGCGCTCGACATGCCCGGTTTTGGCGCCTCGCCGGTGCTCGTCGGCGGCATGCCGCCGACGGCGGCGGCGATGGGCATCGCGATCGGCCGCTTCCTCGCCGACCTCGGCATCGAGCGCCCGCATGTCGCGGGCAACTCGCTCGGTGGCTGGGTCGCGCTCGAGATGGCGAAGGCCGGGGCCGGGGCCTCCGCCTGCCTGATCTCACCGGCCGGCCTGTGGCAAACGGCGCTCGGCCCCAGGAGCGTCAACACGCGCGGCGTCGCGCGCGTCGGCAAGCCCCTTGTAATGGCGGCCGCGCGCCACGATGCGACCCGCGCGCGGATGCTCGCCACCGTCGTCGGCAGGCCCGAGAAGGTGCCTCGCGACGACGGTCTGCGCCTGATCTCCGACTGGATCGACGCGCCCGGCTACGACGCCTCGAACGCCGAGATGCGACGCCACGTCTTCGCCGACCCCGAGTCCGTCGACGTGCCGGTGACGATCGCCTGGGGCGAGCTCGACCGGCTCGTGCGCCCGCCGAGCCGGACCCGCCGTCCGCCGGGCAGCCGCTTCGTCGTCCTCGAAGGCTGCGGCCACACACCCAACTGGGACGACCCGGAGCTCATCACCCGCCTCTTGCTCGATTCCTCGGACCCGGCCTCGCTCGAGGACTCGAAGGCTGCGTAGATCGTTCGGGCAGAAGCGCCCGCGGAAGACGTTGCCCGCGGGTGGCGCGGGGGAGGGATCCCAGGGTCCCCAAACCAAGTGAACCAAGCGGATTTGGGGGCCCTGGGATACCCCCGCGACAGGACCCGCGGTCGATGACTTCGGCCGACGTTCCCCCGGGCTACAGGTCTCGAGGCGTAATCAGCCCGGACTGCATCGCTCGCTGGACGAGCGTGACCCGCTTCGCGTTCTGGGGGACCTCGCCCAGGTCGAACTTCTCGAAGAGGGCCCTCAGGTGTGTCTTGACCGCGTCGACGCTCAGGTGCAGCTCGGCGGCAATGTCGCCGTTGCCCGGGGGCGTCGCGAAGGCGGCGCCGTCCTTGAACGGCCGGCAGAGGGCGACGAGGACCCGCCGCTGCGCCGGCGAGATACCGGCGGCGGTGAGCGCGTCGGTCGAGATCACGGTCGACTCCTGGGCGGCTCCGGGAGAGCGGAAGAGGAAGCGCGTGCGACCCGTGCGGATGATGTCCCCGTCGGCGAGCCGCCGCCGGCCGGAGACCCGCTCCTCGTTGACGAACGAGCCGTTCGTGGAGAGGCCATCGTCGACGAGCGCGCAGTCGCCACCGACGATCTCGATCTGGGCGTGCAACTTCGAGGCCTCCGGATCCCAGTCCAGCGTGATGTCGGCCGACTCGGCCCGGCCGATCCACAGCTCGCGCTGGCCGTCGGCGACGATCAGCAACTGCTGCGTGCCGTCCGCGTCACGGAAGGCAAGGAACGGCCGGCCCTCGCGCTCGGCCTCGATCTGAGCCTTGAGCTCGCCGCCTGTGACGGCCTTGGGGCCGGGATCGCCATCGTCGCCTGGGGCCATGGATTCAGGCTATCCGGGATTGCCCGCATACGGCCAACCGCCGCTCAAGCAATGCCTCGCGTCGGTCGATAGGCGAAATGCATGACGCTCATCGGGTGAGCGGCGCGCGGCGACCCTACGGACGGGGCGACGCCCGCCGGGATCGGGACTGAAATGAATATCGACGTGCACCGGGCAGGCAACGCGGCGAGTGCAGCGGGACGCCATCGTCCGGGCGCTGTCCTGCTGAGCGCCGCCACGCTGGTCCTCTTGCTGACGCTCGGCGCCCCGTCGCAGGCCGCCGCCGCCCCGTCGGCCGACCTCCAGATCACGAAGACCGCCGACTCGGCCTCCTACGCGCCCGGCGATCAGATCACCTACACGCTGCGCGTCGACAATCAACGGACCCGATGCGACAGGGGCGACGGCGACCGATGTCCTGCCGGCCGGCGTCACTTTCGTCTCCTCCGGCCCCGCCTGCAGCTACGCGCCCGGCCCGAACACGGTGACGTGCAACTACAACTCGCTCGCCTCGGGGGGCTTCGCGACGCAGAGCTTCATCGTCAAGGTCGATCCCAACTACCTCGGGCCGCCGCCGGATCTGACGCCGCACGATCATCAGTTCACGACCGACAAGATCGAGACGCACGTCGACTTCAACCCGGGCGAGACCCGGCACGAGACGATCACCTGCCCGGCCTCGTTGCCGCACATCACCGACGGCAGCGTGGTCGTCTCGCACGTCGACCAGGGCACCGGAACCCCGGCCGACATCGAGATCTCCGAGGCACGCTCGTTGACCGCCGGCTCCTACGACTTCACGATCACCAACCACGCGACCGGCCAAGCGCAGGTCAAGCTGTTCGGCGTCTGCCTCTCGAACCCGAGCGTCGTCAACGGCCACACCCACCCGCTGCTGATCAGCTCGACCCAGTTCGGGAACACGAACTTCGGCACCGGCGGCTACCACGAGGCGGGGAGCGCCACCTGCCCAGCCGGAACCCAGCCGATCGCGCCGGGCTTCAAGTTTCTCGGCGGCACCCCCGCAAAGGTCGTCAAGTCCGAGCAGGGGGCTCTGCCGGGCGGCACCACAGGCTGGGTCTTCGGCTTCGTGCTCTCCTCCCCGGGCACCGTTCAGGTTTCGGTCAAGTGCATGAACACGAAGCTGCCGGGTGGGACGCATTCGCACCAGTTGCAGCTGCAGGAGATCTCCCGAAACGTCTCGGTCGCGCCCGGCACTCAGGTCCACAGGCTCAGCTGCGGCACCTACAACTCCGACGCCAAGGGGATCACGGCGACCTACGACTTCGACAGCCGCATGACCCTGGCCGGGACCACGCCGGAGCCGATCAATCGCGATTTCACCTTCTTCAACCCGACCTCCGGGCCGCTGGGGGCGCACATCGACCTGATCTGCTTGCGCTCCCGGACGACAACCGCCCTTCCGCCTGGGAACACCGGGAACCTCACGAACACCGCGACCGTTTCGGGGCCGCTCTCCGATCCGCTCGGCTTCAACAACAGCAGTTCGGTCACTGTGGTCGTCGACTCGGACGATCCGCCCGATCCGTTCGTGAGCCCACTGCTGGGTCTCGCGCCAACCGCGACCCTGCGGTCCGGGCACGGCGCCGCCGTCGCCGTCGCCGTCAAAGCCGAGTGCGGTGAGCAGGCCGCATGCCGCGGCAAGATCGCCGTGCGGGCGAAGGTACGGGGCGCCCACGGCAGGCAGCACCTTGCGGTCGTCGCCAGCGGGCGACTCAACGCCGGCGCCGGCGCCTCGAAGACCCTGAGCGTGCCGCTGACCCACCGCGGCAAGCGCAAGCTCGACTCCTGGCACAACGACCGTCGAGTGACCGTCAAGACGACGCTCGCGGGCGCTGAGCGACCGGCCCGCGAGAAGCTGCGTCTAAGGCGCCCCTGAGTCTTCGGGCTCCGGAGCTCAGGGCTTGACGAGGACCTTGAGCGACGAGCGCTCGTTCATCGACTCGTAGCCGCCCGGCACGCCGTCGATGCCGACCTCGGAGTCGAACACCCTCCCGGGCTCGATCGAGCCGTCGAGGACCTCGGGCATCAACTCCTCGATGTAGGCGCGGGCAGGGGCGATGCCGCCGGCGACCGTGATGTTGCTGACGAAGCCGCGACCGCCGCCGGGCAATGAGTCGAACTGGGGAACGCCGACGCGTCCCACGGCGCCACCGGGGCGCGCGATCCGCATCGCGGTCGCGAAGGCCTCCTCGAGGCCGACGCACTCGAGCACCGAGTGTGCGCCCTCTCCCCCGGTCAGCTCGCGGACCCGCTCGACGGCCTCGCTGCCACGCTCGGCGACGACGTCGGTGGCGCCGAACTCGCGGGCGAGGTCCGTGCGCTCGGCGTGGCGGCCGAGCATGATGATCCGCTCGGCGCCGAGTCGCCTGGCGGCGATCACACCGCAGATGCCGACCGCGCCGTCGCCGATCACCGCGGCGGTGACGCCGGGGCGGACCCGGGCGGAGACGGCGGCATGATGGCCGGTGCCCATTACGTCGGAGAGGGTGAGCAGCGACGGCATCAGCGCGTCGTCGGGGCCGACCGGGAGCTTGACCAGTGTGCCGTCGGCCTGGGGCACGCGGATCGCCTCCGCCTGGCCGCCGCCGATGCCGTTGCGGCCCCAGATGCCGCCGTGCAGGCACGAGGTCGGCAGCCCCTCGGAGCAGAACATGCAGGAGCCGTCGGAGAAGACGAACGGAGCGACGACGAGGTCGCCCGCGGCGACGGTCGCGACGTCGGCGCCGACGTCGGTGACGACCCCGATGAACTCGTGCCCCATCGGCGCGCCGGCGCCCTCGGGGTCGGCGGCCATCTTCTTGTAGGGCCAAAGATCGGAGCCGCAGATGCAGGCGCGGGTGATCTGCAGGATCGCGTCGGTCGGCTCCTCGATCGCCGGGTCGGGGATCTCCTCGACCCGCACGTCACCCGCCTCGTACATGACCGTGGCTCGCATGTGCCTGAGGCTATCGCCTGCCGACGAGGCGGCCGAGCACCGATCGGCAGCTCACAGCCGCAGCCGCCACTCGTTGCAACGCAGCAGCTGGCCCCGGTGGGTGACGCTGATCTGGCCGAGCAGCTCGAAGCCGAGCTTCTCGCACAGGGCGTTCGAAGGAGCGTTGCCGACGCCCGGGAAGGCGTGTACGACCTCTGGCTCGCCGCGCCCGCGAAGCAGCTCGAGCAGCAGCGCCAGCGCCCGGCTGGCGACGCCGCGGCCCTGATAGGCGGGCAGGACGCTCCAGCCGATCTCGTCGGGGCCTTCCTCGCCCCCGGTCCGGGAGCGGAAGACGCCGATCTGGCCGACGCGCCGCGGCTCGGGGGCGCCGTCGCCGGCGAGCGTGATCACCATCCACATGCCGCCGCGCGCCTCCGACTGCAGGCGCCGCGCGTGCACCGGCAGCAGCTGATCGCGCGTGCTCGGCCCGCCGAGATCCTTCATCACCTCGGGGTCGGTCTCGAGCGCAAGCGTCAGCTCGAGATCGCGCTCGGAGTAAGGAGCCAGCCCCACCGTGGCCATCGGTGAATGATCGCGCAAGAGGCCTCAGCTCGGCCGCCCCGACGCCGCCGGCCGATACGCTCGCGCCGGTGGGCGGCTGACGTGAAGGAAGGCGATCGCAGAGCGGAAGCGCCCGTCGCGCTGCGGCGGCTGTTGCCGCTCTACGTCGTCGTCTTCGTTGGCTTCGTCGGCTACAGCCTGATGATCACGGTGTTCACGCCGCTGATCGTGGGCGACGACGACCTGGTCGGCGCCGATGCCTCGATCGGCGAGCGGACGGTCCTGCTCGGGCTGCTGCTCTCCCTCTATCCGCTGGCGCAGTTCCTCGGCGCCCCGGTGATCGGCGCGTTCTCGGATCGCTGGGGCCGGAGGCCGGTGCTGCTGATCTCGCTCGCCGCCAGCGCCGGCTGCTACGTGCTCATCGGGCTCGCCCTCGGCGCCGGCAGCTTCGCCCTGGTCGCGATCGCCTGCCTGCTCGCCGGCTTCGCCGAGGCGAACATCGCGATCGCCCAGAGCGCGATCGCCGACGTGGCGCCCGCCGCCCAGCGAGCGCGCCTGTTCGGCTACGTGTACCTGAGCTCGAGCCTCGCCTACGTCTTCGGGCCGCTCGGCGGCGGCAAGCTCGGCGACCCGTCGCTGGGCTCGCCCTTCGGCTACCCGCTGCCGTTCTTCGCCGTCGCCGGCCTGCTCGTGCTCACCCTGCTCGCGACGTTCGCCCTCTTCCGGGAGACGCACGAGCCGGATCCGGATGCCGAGCTCGATCCGCGAACGGCGCTGCGCCGCGTCGGCGAGGCCTTCCGTCCGTCTCGGCTGCGGCCGTTGTTCGCCGGCAACTTCGTCCTCTATCTGGCGATCTTCGGCTTCTTCCGCGTCTACCCCCTGTATCTCGTCGACCATTTCCACATGGACATCTCCCGCGTGTCGGAGTTCATCGCCTGGGTCGCGGTGCCGGTCGTTGTCGCCAACCTCGGCCTCGTCGCCGTCATCTCCCGCCGGCTCGACCCACGGCAGGTGTCCGTCCGCTTCGGCCTGGCGCTCGCGGTGAGCCTCGTCGCCGTCGTCATCCCGAACGTCGAGGGCGCGCTCTGGGTGACGCTCGGCGCGTGCGGGCTCTCGCTCGCGCTGTGCCTGCCGTCGATGGCGGCCATGGTCTCGGTCGCCGTGCCCGGCGAGCGGCAGGGCGCAGCGCTCGGCACCAACCAGTCCCTGCAGGTAGGGGCGGAGGGCGTCTCCGGCCTCGCCGGCGGCGGCCTGGCCGCGATCTCGACGTCGCTGCCCCTGCCGGCGATGGGTGCCGTCGCGCTCGCCGGCGCGGGTCTGCTCGGCAGGCGGGGCGTGCGGAGCCTGTTTCCGGGAACTACCGGCGACGCCTGATCCAGCTCAGGCGAGGCTGAGCTGCTCGCCCCGAGCCCAGACCGGCACGGCCGTAGCGCCGGAGGTCCCGTGCTCGAGGTGGAGCAGGAACTCCTTGCGCGGCAGCCCGCCGCCGTAGCCGCGCAGGGCGCCATCAGCGCCGATCACCCGGTGGCAGGGGATCACGATCGGGATCGGCGTCGAACCGACGATGCTGCCGATCTCGCGCGGGTCGTCGTGGCCAACCCGCGCGCCGAGCTCGCCGTAGCTGACCGTCATGCCGTAGGGCACGCGCCGTAGCTCGGCCCATACGGCTCGGGCGAGATCGTCGCCACGGCCGCTCAGGTCCAGCTCCAGGTCGAAGCGGCGGCGCTCGCCCGCGAAGTACTGGCCGAGCTGGTGGGCCGCCTCGGCGACCGCCCGCGGCTCGCGCCGCTCGGGGTCGAGATCCTCCTCCCCACCCGGAAAGCGGACCTCCAGCAGGGAGCCCGCTGCGCCGACGAGGACCAAGTCGCCGATCGGGGTGCAGACGAGATCCCAGCCCGCCGTTGTCTGCGTTGTCTCGCTCATGCCGGTGAAAACGACTGTCGATCGCGTTTCGTGAGACACAGGCTGAACCTGGGCCCGGCGGCAGCAGCGTCCCGGCCGTCGCGGATCAGGCGGGGTCCCGCCACATCACCGCAACCGGCGGGCCGTCCGCCGGGGCGCGCCACTCGTCGATGTGCCGGAAGCCGAGCCGTATGTAGCGCTCGTGGTTGACCGGGTTGGTGGACTCGAGCAGTGCGGGCTCCCCAAGCCGATCGAGCTCAGCAAGCCGCTGCGAGAGCAGGCCGATACCGAGCCCTCGCCCGCGGTGGTCGGGATGCGTCCCGAGCAGACTCAGGTAGTGGAAGCGCTCGTCGGGGTGATGAGCCTCGAAGCGTTCGTTCAGCTCGAGCACGACCTTTGCCTGCTCGACGCCGAGCGCCTCCCGCAGGAAGGGCTCGACGAGGGGCTCATCGCTCGCCGCGATCTCGTCGCCCCCGGGTGACACCCAGATCGCCGCAGCAGCAGCATCCGGATCCACGACCCACGCCGCCTGTTGTGCGGTCGACGCGGAGATGAACATCCGCCACCAGACCGCGTACTGCCCGCCGCGCCGGGACGCATCCGGAAACGCCCACGACCAGACCGGATCGTCGAAGAACGCCCTGGTGATCGTCGCCAAGACCGCGTCGATGTCATCGGTTGTCGCATGCCGTCCTTCCACGCGCCGAGGATATCCGCGCCCGGAACCGTCCTCTCGCTGCTCGGCACCCGTTGGTGGGAGGCACTGGGCTCGAGCAGGTGGCAGTCGGGACCGCTGCCCTCGCGGCTCTCGCGGTCAGCGACGGCGCATGACGACGAGGTCCTGACTGCCGCCCAGCCCGCAGGCGACGTGATCGAGGACCTCGAAGTGAGGTGACCACGCCGCCTTGGTGTAGTCCGCCGACTGGGCGACCGAGCGGTAGTAGCCAGAAGGAGCGATTCCGTCAAGGGCTCGCGTCGCTCCGCGGTCGATCAGTCCCGCCCGCTCCAGCTCCCTGCTCAGCCTCCGCGCCTGCAGGCGCATAGCCCAAGGCCATCGGTGGACGAGGCGCCGCCGTTTGATCGCGCCCCGTCGATACGCGAAGTCGCCCTGCGTGGAGAGCAGGACCAGGCCCCCGGGCGCGGTAACCCGGCGCAGCTCGGCGAGCCAGCGCGCCTGGTGGGCGGCGTCGAGGTGTGTGACGACCGAGCAGCCGACGACCACGTCGAAGCTCGCGTCCTCGACCGCCAGCGGCGGCTCCAACGCGGAGTCGAAGAAGTCGGCGCGCCCGAGGTGCTCGCGACACCACGAGATCGCCTCCGCGTCGACGTCACAGCCGGAAACGGACTTGAACCCCTTGTCAAGCAGGTGACGCGTCACCCTGCCGCAACCGCAGCCCCAGTCGAGCAGGCGCCGCCCCCGCGGGTCGCCCGCGTGCAGATCAAGCTGGTCGAGCAGCCCGGCTGCCGCGGTCATGCCTCCGGCAAGGAAGGAGACCTCGCGGAACCAGTCGCCGCCGCCGCGAGCGGCGTCCGCCGTCCGCGGCGTCCCGCTCGACGGCGCGGCGATCGCCAGCGGCGGCACCGGAACCCCGTCATCGACGGGCGAGCGGAAGAGGGAGCAATGCCGTGCCGTCGCGACCCCGTTGCGGCGGCCGAGCAGCTCGAGCGAACGCGGCCTGTCGGGCCCGGGGCCGAGCCGGAAGACGAAGCTCGCCCGGCCCGCGTTGCGAATCCACGGCACCGCCTTCTCCACGCCGGGGACTCGGCCGGGCTCCCCGACTCCGATCTGGTTTCCGTCGACGAGGACATCGATCTGGTCAAAGGGGCCACGGTCGGGATCGAGGATCCAGCCCCGGATCTCCCGATCCGGGCCGCGCCAGACCGTGTTCACCGACCCGGCAGCATGAGGAAGAAGCTGCGACCCGCGGCGGCCTCCGCCGTGCTCAACGCTCATCCGCCCAGTATCCCGGACGGTTCCGGCCCCGCGGGAACGATCCCGTGGGATCGGCCATCTAGTCGAGTAAGGCGATCGCGACCGCCAGAAGGCTGACGCCCCAACTGACGATCGGCCGCTCACCCCGCGCGCCGATAGCGGATGTGCGTGGCGAGCGGGGAATGGAGCACCTCGACCGGCTCGAAGCCGAAGGACTCGATGCCGTCGAACAGCCGCTCGCCGGACCCGAACAGGACGGGGGCCACGTCGAGCGTGAGTTCGTCGATCACTCCGGCGGCGAGCGCCTGACGGACGGTCGAGGCGCCGCCGGCGATGTCGACGCCGTTCTCGCCGGCCGTCTCGCGCGCCTGCGCGTATGCGACCTCGAAGCCCTGGGTGACGAAGTGGAAGCTCGTGCCGCCCTCCATCTCGATCGGCTCGCGGGCGTGGTGGGTGAGCACGTACACCGGCGCGTGGTAGGGCGGCTCGGGCCCCCACCATCCATCCCAGTCCTCATCCCACTCGCCACGGATCGGCCCGAACATGTTGCGGCCCATGACGTAGGCCCCTCGAGGTCGCAGGAGCCAGCGCTCCGCCGCCGCGTCGGCGTCGTTCGCGCGCTCGTCGCCGAGGTGCCAGCTGTGGAGCTCCATGCCGCGCTTGCCCAGTGGATCGTCCCGGCTCTGCTCCGGCCCAGCAGCGAAGCCGTCGAGCGAGATCGACATGTGGCAGGTGGTGTCGGACATCGGCGTCCTCCGGGTAGCGGTTCGCGAGTGCCGGCACCGTACCGGGCGGGTCGACGCGGACGATCGCAAGCGGGGCCACGGTCCTTCTTGACCCGCTTTTTCGCCTTCTTCTGCTTCTTCTTGGCCTTCTTGAGCTTCGCGCTGTTGCCCGACTTCGCCTTCTTGACGGGCCTGTCGGCCCTCGCCTTCGCCTTCCTCGCCGTCGCCCGCTTGGGCTTCGCGCGGTCAAGATCGGCCTTGGCGGCGCCGCAGGATCTCGGGGATGCGCCTCAGCAAGTACCTCACCTGGTCGCCTGGGCCTTGGCGAGCTTCGCCTCAGCGGCGCTGACGGCGGCCTTCGCCCTGAGCCGCGGGCGGAGCCGGACTTGCGGGCGGGGCGCGCTGCTTGCCGCGGCGGAGAGGGAGCTCGGGAATGGGCATCGTCGCGCGCAACGTTCCCCCGAAGCGGAATGCCACGCGAGCAGCATTCGGGATCACAGCGCAAGCCCGTGCTACGTTCGTTTAGTTCAATGGGGAATTGGACGGGCGCACGCGGCTCAGCAGCCGCCCGAACATCTGCCTGCCTCCGCCTGACCCTCAGCCCCAGCCCCGGGGAGGTACACGATGAGTCGCTCCCGCCCACCAGAGCGCTGGGCCGGCGGCGGCCGCACCCGACTTCTGGTCGCCTCGGCGGTGTTGTCGCCTTGGCAGCGACGGCACTGGTCCTCACCACCAGCGCAGCCGCGCAAGCTTCCTCGCCCGGTCAGGCCGCACCTCTTCACGCCGCCCGCCGCGCAGGCATCGCGCATCAGTACCTCGTTGTTCTCAAAGGCGCGTTGCCGATCAGGCCGACCAAGCGATCAGAGCGAAAGGCGAAAGCGGAGGCCGAGAGGATCGCCGCTTCGGTGAACGCAAAGCCACTCTTCGTCTACGACGCGGACATCAAAGGCTTCGCAGCGCATCTGACCCACAGGCAGCTTCACCGCCTGCGGCATCACCCGAAAGTCAAGTACATCGAGCAGGATGAACGCGTCCAGGAAACGGGTACGCAGACGGCCGCCCCCTGGGGCCTCGACCGTATCGACCAGCAGTCGCTGCCCCTCGACGGCACCTACCACTACTCGTCGGAGGGTGCCGGTGTCCACATATTCATAATCGACACAGGGATACAGGCGAATCATCCTGATTTCGGCTCGCGGGCGCACAACGGCTTCGACGACTTCCCCGGCGGCAACGGCTCTGACTGCAACGGCCACGGCACCCATGTCGCGGGAATCGCCGCCGGCACGACCTACGGAGTGGCGAAGCTTGCGACGCTCGTGGGGGTGCGTGTCCTCAGTTGCGCCGGATCCGGATCCACTTCGGGTGTGATCTCGGGCATGGAGTGGGTCGTGAGGCATCAAGTTCCGGGCAAGTCCGTTGCGAACATGTCGCTGGGCGGGGGTGTGAGTACCGCAATGAACAGTGCGGTCGAGCACATGGTCGAACAGGGCGTGTTCCTGAGCGCCGCAGCGGGCAATGACAACAAGAATGCTTGTAACTACTCACCGGCGGGGGCGCCGGCGGCGTTCACGACCGCGGCAAGCGACATCAAAGATTCAAAGGCGTCGTTCTCGAATTTCGGCCCCTGCGTTGACGTCTACGCGCCCGGGTTGGGTATCACCAGCGATTGGCTCGTGGGCGGGACCAAAACGATCAGCGGTACCTCGATGGCCGCGCCGGCGGTCGCTGGAGCCGCGGCCCTCTATCTCTCCGATCATGCGAGCACGCCAGGCGCGACCGGCACTTGGCTCGCGAAGCACGCAACCCCGGGCGTGATCCGAAACAACCCCACCGCTCCCGTTACGACGAACAGCTTGCTCTACACGGGCGGCCTCTGAGGAGCGCTCGTCCGGTCCTCAGTGGCTCCCGGCCATGGGCGGTACTGGGCTCGAACCAGTGACCCCCTGCTTGTAAGGCAGGTGCTCTCCCAACTGAGCTAACCGCCCGGGCCGGGGCAAGGTAGCGCGCCGCTGGTGCGGGGGACTCGGCCCTCGGGCTCCGCGGGAGTAGGCTCGCGGGCGGCGGGCCAACTCGGCCGAAGGAGATCCCGATGGGATTCATGGACAGGTTCAAGGGGCAGATGGGACAGGCCCAGGACGTGGCGAAGCAGGCCGGCGGCGCGATGAAGGCCGGGATGGATCCGGCGATGGCCGAGCACGCGCAGCTCGTCAACAAGCTCGCGGCGAGTGGCGTGCCCTGCACGGCCGTGATCCAGGCGGTCGGCATGAGCGGCGCCACGGACGGCTTCAACAAGGAGTACACGTTCGAGGTCGTCGTCGAGGGCAACGGCGAGCCCTACAACGCGATCATCGTCCAGTACCTGGCCGACGGCGCCGAGAAGGACTACACGGAGGGCGCGGCCTTCCAGGCGAAGGCGGATCCCGACGACAAGACGAACCTGCTGCTCTACGGCAAGCTCTCGTGAGGCGACGGTAGGCGGAGCGCCGATGGAACTGGGAATCGAAGGACGGACGGCGCTCGTCATGGGCGCGAGCCGCGGCATCGGCCGCGGCATCGCGAGCGCGCTCGCCCGCGAGGGGGCGCGGGTCGCGCTCTGCTCCCGCGACCTCGCCGCGCTCGAGGAGGCTGGCCGCGGAGCTCGGCGGCGGACACCGCCGCGTTCGAGGCCGACTCCGCGCGACCTCGAGCGGATGGCCGCGCTGCCGGCGAGGTCGGGCGAGCGACTCGGGCCGGTCGAGATCCTCGTCGTCAACACGGGCGGGCCGCCGACGACGGCGGCGCCTTCGACAACTCGCCGCGGGCGAGTGGGAGCAGCGCCTACAGGACGCTGCTGCTCGCCCCGAAGGCGCTGATCGACGCGACGGTTCCCGGGATGCGAGAGCGCGGCTGGGGACGGGTCGTCAACGTCGCCTCCTCCTCGGTCCGCGAGCCGATCGCCGGCCTGGCGCTGTCGAACTCCCTGCGGATGGGCGCCCTCGGGTTGCTGAAGACGCTGGCGAGCGAGGTCGCCGCCGACGGCGTCACGGTCAACACGGTCGCCACCGGCCGCTTCGCGACTGACGGCTTCGCCGAGCTCTTCGGCTCGATCGAGGCGGCCGAGGAGCACGGCACGGGCGACGTGCCCGCCGGCCGGCTCGGCACTCCGGAGGAGTACGGCGACCTCGTCGCCTTCCTCTGCTCGGAGCGCGCCGCCTACCTGACCGGCGCGGTCATCCCGCTCGACGGCGGCATGCTGCGCTCAGCCTGAGGCGCGGCGCGGGCCGGCGCGCGATCCCGCCGCGGGCATGGGCGACGGCGAACCAGACGACGCCGGCGACGATCATCGCGATGCTCAGCAGCTGCGCCTGGGTGAGGCCGATGAAGACGTCGTCGTTGCGGCGCAGGAACTCGATGAGGAAGCGCTCGGCGCCGGCGAGGATCAGATAGAGCGCGAAGAGCAGGCCCGGGCGCAGGCGGTCGCGCAGCGACCAGAGGATGATCGCGACCCAGCTCATCGCGATCGTCTCGTAGACCGGCGTCGGGTGCACGGGCGTGTCGATCGGCTTCGGTCCCGTCCGGATAGGCCATCGCCCAGGGCCCGTCCCAGGCCTTGCCGTAGTCGCCGTCGCCGGAGAGCTGGCAACCGATCCGGCCGATCGCGTAGCCGATCGCGAGCGGCACGCTGGCGATGTCGAGCAGCGCCAGGTTGAGGATCCCCCGCCACTAGGCCCAGCCGCAGACGGCGATCGCGCCGCCGATCGCGCCGCCGTACCAGGTCAGTCCCGAGCCCGAGAAGAGGCTGCCGAGCACGTCGTTCTTGACGTCGCTCCAGTTGTCGAAGAGGAAGTAGAGCCGGGCGCCGACGAGCCCGCCGACGAGCGCCGCGAAGACGATCTCGTACGCCCAGTCGCGCGGCTTGCCGGTCTCCTCGAAGCGCCGCGCGATCACCGCCCCGGCGGCAATGAACCCGAGCCCGAACGCGATCCCGAAGGACTGCAGCGTGAGCGGGCCGATGTGGATCTCTGGATACATGGAGGAAGGGAGATAGCCCCGACGAGACTCGAACCCGCGCTAACGCCGTGAAAGGGCGCCGTGCTGACCGTCTACACCACGGGGCCAGGCTGGCGCCCGATTCTAAGGACGTCGGCCGTCGTCGGCTACCGCCGCATGCAGCGTTACCATGCGAACGTATGTTCGTCGGCGTACAGAAAGCTCCTCGCCTCGACGACGAATACCGCAAGGCGCGAGAGCTGCGGCGGCGCCGGGCAATCCTTGAAGCCCATCGCTGCACGAGCTGGGCGTCAGTCCGTCGTCGCGTCTTGCGATGGACCGCGGACATCGAGCTGAGCGAGTCTCAGCAGCGAAGCTCTCGAATGACGCCGCCGGTGCCGCGCGGGCAGCAGCCTGGTCGGCCCGCAACCGAGCGAATCGCTCGGCGTTTCAACTCGAAGGAAGGCGGCAGGCGCGACGCGGCGGACCCACTGCACCTCGCCGGTTGCATGCTCTATTGGGCAGAAGGAGCGAAGTCACGCAACGCCCTCGACTTCGCCAATAGTGACGAGGCGATGGCGAAGCTCTTCATGTCCGCTTCCTCAGAGAGAGCCTCGGAGTGAGCGACGAGCGGATCGCGATTCGCGTCAACGTCTACACGGACAACGGCCTGACGATGGCCGAGATCGAAAGCCATTGGCTCTCGGTCCTCGGACTTCCGGCGAAGTTGCCTGCGGAAGCGGCGTGCAGACCACCTCCCGACTTCCAGCAGCGGGAGCAAGGCGACGAAAGCTCGTCCACGGCGTCTGCACCGTGCGGGTCAACTCAACCCAGCTCGTCCAGCACATCTTCGGCGCGATCCAGGAGTACGCGCGGTTCGAAGAGCCGCGGTGGCTCGACGGCCTGTAGCTAGACCGAGCAGCAGCTCGAGCAGGGCCTTCTGGGCGTGCAGGCGGTTCTCGGCCTGATCCCAGACGGCGGAGCGCTCGCCGTAGAGGACGTCGGCGCTGATCTCCTCGCCGGGGTGGGCCGGCAGGCAGTGCAGGGCGACGGCGCGGTCGGAGGCGGCGGCGAGCAGCTTGGCGTCGAGGCGGTAGGGCTCGAGCGCGGCGCGCTTGGGGCCGGCGGTCGACTCGTCCTCGCCGAGCGAGACCCAGACGTCGGTGTAGATCGCGTCGGCGCCGGCGACGGCCTCGTGCGGATCGCTGATCAGCGTCGCCTCCGGGCAGTCGTCGAGCGTGTAGCCCTCGGGCGAGGAGACGACGACGTCGACGCCGGCGGCGGCGCCGGCGAGCGCGAGCGAGCGGGCGACGTTGTTGCCGTCGCCGACGTAGGCGACGCGCAGCCCCTCGAGCGAGCCGAAGCGCTCGGCGAGCGTCTGCAGGTCGGCGAGCGCCTGGCAGGGATGGTGCAGCGGGGTGAGCGCGTTGATCACCGGCACGTCGGCCCGCTCGGCGAGCTCGGCGACGTTCTCGTGCGAGCCGCTGCGGACGACGATCGCCGCCACGTACCGGGAGAGGACCTGCGCGGTGTCGCGGATCGACTCGCCGCGGGCGAGCTGCATCTCGCCGCCGCGGAGGACGACCGGGTGGCCGCCGAGCTCGGCGACGCCCGACCTCGAACGAGATCCGGGTCCGCGTCGAGGGCATCTCGAAGAGCAGCGCGACGGATTGCCCGCTAGCGACGTGGAGCCGGCCTCGGGCCGCCCCGCCTTGAGCTCGGCCGCACGGTCGAGCAGCGAGCGGAGCTGCTCGCGGTTCAGCTCCTGACCTGTGAGGAAGCTGCGGCGCCATGGGAAGCGCGGGATCGTAGTGCATGGCGGTGGGCGCGGATCGCCGTTGCCGCCGCGGATCGCCAGATAATCGGCGGATGGCCGACGGGGCGCTGCGGGTCATGACCTGGAACCTCTTCCACGGCCGCGACCATCCTCCCGAGCCGGGGCTCGCGACCCTCGGTTCCCGTCTGTGGCGGCGCACCGAGCGCGGCACCCGCCACGCGCAGGTCAACATCGACCTGTTCGAGCAGTTCGCAACCGTGCTCGCCGACGCCGATTGGGACGTCGCACTGCTGCAGGAGTGCCCGCCACGCTGGGCGGAGGAGCTCGCGACCCGCTGCCGCGCCGACCCGCACAGGGTGCTGACCGCCCGCAACCTGCCGCCCCCGCTGACCGGTGCTGCAGGCGCTCGCGGCGCGGCTCAACCCGGACCTGATCGCCTCCTGGGAGGGCGGCTCGAACCTGACCCTCGTCCGCGGCGCGGTCGGAGCCCCGGCGATCGTCGAGCGCCGCGAGCTGACGCTCGCGCGCCGTCCCGAGACCCGCCGGATGGCGTTCAGCCGGCTCCGCTCACGGCATCTGCGTAGCGAACCTGCATGCCTCGCAGGCGCGCGGCTGCCGCCGAGCGCGAGCTGCATGCCGCCGCCGCGAACGCGGTCCGCTGGGCCGGCGCCGATCCACTCATCCTCGGCGGCGATCTCAACCTGCGGCCGGCGACCTCGCCCGCTGGCCTTCACGGCGCTGAGCGCCGAGTACGGCTTCAGCGAGCCCGGCGAGCGCGACTCGATCGACCACCTCCTCGCCCGCGGCCTCCAGCCGGTCGAGCCGCCGGCGGGCTGGGCGGCGGCGGCGCCGCGAGGTACCCGACCCGACGGCGGCGCCGGGCGACCGCGCGCTGACGGTCCGCCTCTCCGACCACGCGCCGGTCGCAGCGGCATTCGCGCCCCCGGCCGGTTAGTGGACGCGTCCACCAGCGCGACGCCGCGACGGCCCGACCCGCAACTGCGGGGACCAATTGCAGCCAACCGTCACACGGGACGGCGCAAGGTGAGTAGGTTTGTCCTCCGGAGGGCACAATCGAACGGAGGACGACCGGATGGCCGCGACCAAGAAGACGACGAAGCGCTCGACGGCGAGCAAGAAGAGCAGCGCCGCGAAGAAGCCAGCCGCCAAGAAGCCGGCTGCGAAGAAGCCGGCCGCGAGCTCGGCCCGCGCCGCCGATCGTGCAGACAAGTCGGTAGAAGCTTTCCGCGAGGCGCTCGAGCGCAGCTTCCGCGAGGTCGTCGACGACGCGGTCAAGCGCGGGCGGATGACGCGCGACGATGCGAACGAGCTCGTCAACAAGCTCGTCACCAAGGGCCGCAAGCAGACCCAGGACCTGATGAAGGAGGTCGAGAAGGCGATCGACCAGGCCCGCAAGGAGGTCGAGGGTCGCGCGACCAAGGCCCGCAAGCAGGTCGAGTCGCAGACGACCAAGGCCCGCAAGCAGGCCCGCACGGCGCGTCGACAAGGCGACCAAAGCCGTGATCGAAGCTGCCGACGAGCCGCTCGCCCAGGCCGACAAGCTGCGCTCCCGCGCGGGACTGCCGGGTTTCCCGATCACCGCCTACGACGAGCTCACGGCCGCCCAGGTCAAGAGCCGCGTCGGCACCCTGACGAAGGCCGACGCGCGCAAGGTCCGCACCTACGAGAAGCGCAACAAGGGCCGCAAGAGCATCCTCGACGCCGTCGAGAAGCGCCTCGCCGCCTGAGCCTGACCGCCGCGCTGCAACGATAGGCGGGTGGAACCCGCCGCCGATCAGCAACAGGAGCAGGCACCGCCCCGCCCCCGGCGCGGTGACGAGCTCGAGCTGCGCGTCGACTCGCTCGCCCAGGGTGGGCGCGGCGTAGCACGCACTGAGACCGGCTTCGTCCTCTTCGTCGCCGGCGGCCTGCCCGGCGACACCGTCCGCGTTCGCGTCGGCAAGTCGAAGAAGGCGTACGCGGAGGCGACCGCGATCGAGCTGCTCGACCCGGCCCCCGAGCGGATCCCGGACTCCTGCGTGCACGGCGACGAGCCCTGCCCCGGCTCCCCCTGGCAGGGCCTTCCCTACGAGCTGCAGCTCGAGCACAAGGCGGCGCAGGTACGCGAGGCGCTGGCCCGGCTCGGCGGCTTCGAGGACGTCGAGATCGAGCCGATCGTCGGCGCCGACGAGGACGGGCGCTGGCGCTACCGGAACAAGGCCGAGTACTCGTTCGGCGCCGACCGCGACGCGGAGGCGGGGGTCGCGCTCGGCTTCCACGCCCGCGGTCGCTGGGATCGGGTCGTCGACGTCGACGACTGCCGGCTCGTCTCCGCGGCGCAACAACGAGGCGCGCAACGACGTCCGTGCCTGGGCCCGCGAGCACGTCGTGCCCGCCTACGACCGCGCCAGCGGCGTCGGCGTGCTCCGCAACCTCGTCGTCCGCGAGGGCCGCCGTACCGGGCAGATCCACACACGGCTGGTCACCGGGCCCTCCTCGCATCCCGCGGCCGCCGACCGACCTGCACACGGTCGTCGCCCAGGACAGCGGCTCGACCGAGGGGCCGACCGGCGCGCTCGGCGCCGAGCGCCTGCGCGAGCGGCTCTGTGACCTCGACTTCGACGTCTCCGCGACGGCCTTCCTGCAGACCAACACCGAGATGGCCGAGCGGCTCTACGGCGTCGCCCGCGAGTACGCGGCGCTGAGCGGCGGCGAGCGGCTCTACGACCTCTTCTGCGGCGTCGGCACGATCGGCCTGCGATGGCCGCCGACGCGGGCGAAGTCTGGGGCATCGAGTCGGTCGCCGAGGCCGTCGCCGACGCCGAGCTCAACGCCGAGCTGAACGGGATCGACAACGCCCGCTTCCGCGCCGCCGACGCCCGCCTGGGCATCCGGCCGCTCGTCGAGGAGGCGGGCAAGCCGGACGTGCTCGTCGTCGACCCGCCGCGCGCCGGGCTCTCGGCGAAGATCGTCCGCCGCGTGCTCGAGTGCGAGGCAGAGCGCATCGTCTACGTCTCCTGCAACCCGACGACGCTCGCCCCGAACGCTGCGCCAGATGGTCGATGACGGCGGCTACGGCCTGCTCCGCGCGCGCCCCGTCGACATGTTCCCCCAGACCCCGCACATCGAGTGCGTCGCCGTGCTCGCCAAGCGGCCTTCCTGAGCGGCAGATGGCACCCCCATCCCCCTTCGCGGGCGCGGCTTCGCCGTCGGCGCCGGCCTCGATCCGGCGCTCGCCGCGCCGCTCGCCCGCCGTGCCGGAGCTCGGCTACGCGCTCGCGTGTGGAGCAACGACCACGCTGCCGTCGACGGCCGCCGAGCGGCAGCGGCGCTGGCGACGCTCGCGCGCTCGCCGCCGGCAGCGATCGGCCCGCGCTCGGACTCGGCGCGCTCGCACTCGATCGCCACTCCCCAGCTTAGATCGAAGCCGACGTCGAGCGGCTCGGGCTCGATCCGCGAGCGCCTGATCCTCGCCGTCGGCGCCGGCAGCTCCCGCCGCACCGCTGGAGCTTGCGGCCGGCGCGCGCGACGAGCTACGGGCGCGCCTCGGCAAGCCACGTCCTGCTCGCCGCGCTCGGCCCGCGGATGTGCGACCTCGGCGGTGCCAGCTTCGACGGGGTGCTCGTCGGCTGGATGACGCCGCCGCGATCGCCGCGCGCCCGCGCCCGCCTCGAGGCGGGCGCCGCGGCAGGCGGGCCGTCCCGCCCCACCGCTCTGCCGGCTACGTCCGCGCCTCCGTCGGCGCCGACGCCGAGACGCGGCTCGCCCGCGACGAGGGCTTCTACCGGGCGCTGGCCTGCCTGGCGCCCAACTTCGCGGCCGCTCGACTCCGACCCCGGCCGGACCGGCGTCTTCGGCGACTACCCGGCCGACCTCGCCCCCGAGCTCGCCCGCTACGACGAGCTGCCTCGACGTGCTCGTCGTCCGCGGCCTCGCCGCGCCCCGGCTGCCGATGCTGGCAGATCGCCGCTGCGGCAGCCCCGGCTCAGCCCTCGGCCGCGCGCGCAGGCGGCGCGACGAGCAACTCCGTGAGCCGCGCGACGACCGCCCCGAAGGCGAAGTAGAGGGCCGGCAGCCAGAGGGCGACGCCGAAGAGGCCGTCGCTGTCGAGCCCGTAGCGGGCGACGTCGGCTGGACGAGGACGATCTCCGCGAGCGGGCCGAGCACGGCCGCCGCACCGGCGCAGATCAGCGCCGGCCGGCCGGAGGCGAAGCGTGTCGCGCAGAGCGCCGCCGCCATCACGACCGAGCAGCGTCGCCGGCGCCCTCGGGGCGGTCGGAGACGAGCGCGCTGATCGCGTAGATCGCGAGCACCGATGCGATTGCCGCGACCGCCTCGCGCAGCCGCTCGACCGGCCTCGGGGGGCACGGGCGCAAGCCGCAGCCGCAGCTCGCCGGTGGCGACGGTCGCGAGGCCGACCGCCAGCGGGAACCACAGTGCGCTCTCCCAGATGAACGGGACGCCGTGGTCGAGGTAGGTCGTCGTCCCCGTCTGAACGTGGGCGGCGTCGCCGAGCAGGCCGCCGATGGCACCGACCGCGAACAGGAGCAGGGCCTGGCGGCCCGGTCAGCCTCACTGGGTCGGCAGCGAGCGAGCCGGCGGCGACGAAGAACCAGATCCAGAAGGCGGCGGTGACGATCAGCGTCGTGCCGACGAAGACGGTCTCGATGCCCCACGTCTTGTCGGCGTCGCGCGGCTTGATCGCGCGCGTGTCCGTCATCCCCCGCATCCACGGGCTCGCGCGCCGTCGTCTTCTGCTTGGCTCGGGTCGGGATCGTGCTCGAGCCATCGAGATGACCCAGCCCGCGATGTAGAGGACGAAGCGCGTAGGTGACGATGATCCCGAAGAAGATCAGCATCGCGACCGAGAAGTCGAGGTTGCTGGCGCCCGAGCCGCCCTGCACCTGGGAGCCGATCCAGACCCAGCCGAGCGGAACGCCGAAGCCGACGACCGCGGCGACGATGATCGTCGCCAAGACAACTCCGATCCCCGTCGTTGACTTCACGGCCCCGAATGATCCCAGAGCCGCGGATCGGCCGGGCTCAGTACGGAGGCAGGTCCTCGTACCAGGTGCCGAGCGCACGGAACGCGCGCCAGAAGTCCTTCTTCGGGTCCTCGGAATCGAGCGAGGCGTCGATGTCCGGGGTGAAGATCGCGTCGATCGAGGGCGTCAGACGCTGGATCTCACCCGGCAGGGGCTCGAGCTCGCGCGCCATCGGCACCTGCACGTCATTGAGCGATCTCGAGCGCGCCGTCGCCCATGACGATGATGCAGCGTGGCTCGACGATCTGGATCTCCTCGACGATCCTCGCCACGCAGCCCGGCGAGGCCAGCGACGGATCGGCAAGCGGACACTTCACGCAGACCGTCCCGTAGACGGCGAGCGGATCGACCGCGAGTCGCTTGAGGCTCTTCATCACGGCGTTGCCCGCCCGACCGTAGAAGGCGACGCCCTCCTCGATCTCGGCCGGGTTTGGCGCGTACTTGAGCAGCATCACGTCGGCCTGCGGGTGGCCCGAGCCGAGCACGGGCATCAGGTTGCCGCGCGGGCACTGCTCGCAGTCCTGCAGCTCGTGCGTGAGCTGGTTCAGCTCGCGGATCGCCCGCTCCAGGTACTTCTCCTTGATCTGGTCTTCGGTGGTAGGCACGGCGATGGATGGTTTTGACGGCCCGCCTCGCTCTCCTTTTGGTTGCACGCCGTTATCCGCCCGTGAATCAACTCTTGCTGCGCGCCGCCGCGGCGCCCTTGCCCTTCGAACGCGCCCGCTTCGCCTCCTGCCGGCGCCCGCCCTGCACCGGCTGCGGGTTCGAAACCTGCTTGCGGCCGCCGGCCTGGCCGGCTGGCCGCCTGCATCCACTTGAGCGCCTGCACGTAGACGAGGTTCTTGTGCTTGCGGACGATGTCCGCCGAGCGCATCGCCTCGAGGAACTCCTCCGGCGCCGTCGAAGTCGTGCAGGCGGATGCGGACGCTGCCGAGCGCCTGCGCGACGTGGCCGTCGGAGCCGGCGCCGGGCACGATCCGGTACTTGGCGGCGAAGCGCTCGGCCTCCTCGTTGAAGCCGCTGAAGGCGACGCGCGGATTGAAGACCTCGAGGATGTCGATCTCCTCGACCATGTCGAGCAGGTGCTGGTAGTCGGGCACCGAGTGCAGGCGATCGAACGGGTGGGGACGTAGACGAGCCCGCCCTGGCGGCGGATCTCCGCGATCGTCTCCGCCATCGTCATCCCCCGCTCGATCTTCTCCTCGAGGAAGAGGCCGATCACCTCACCCTGCTCGGCCGTCTTCACCTCCTCGCCGACGATCACCTTGATGTCGCCGTCGCGCTCGGCCGCCTCGCGCGCCGCGAGCGCCCCCGAGATCTCGTTGTGGTCGGTGACCGCGATCGCCCCCATGCCGCGGTCCTTCGCCGTTTCGAGCAGCACCTCGACCGGCGTCGCGCAGTCGTTCGAATGGTCTGTGTGCATGTGCAGGTCGCAGTCGATCGCCGGCCGCTTCGAGATCCGCCGGCGGATCTCGGGCGTTGCCGGTGTCGTCGTGGCGGCGGGCGGCGAGGCGGGCATAGGTCTCCTCGAGCTCGTCGGCGACGTCGCTCCACGAGCGCGCCCGCCGGCCCGCCGCCCGTCCGATCCGCGCGAGCAGGCGTGCGGTCGCCGATCAGCCGCTCGAGGTGCGCGGCGAGCGTGATCACGTCCCCCGGGTTGAAGCTGAGGCCGACCTCCTCGGGTCCCGAGGACTTCCGCGTAGGGAGGGATCTGCGAAATCACCGGAACCGTCGCCGAGGCGAACGCCTGCTGGATCAGGCCGGCGGCCGGCCGTGGGCCGCCGGAGGCGAGGCAGACGACGTCGGCGGCGGCGATCACGCGACTCGGGCGCTCGTGTCGCCGGGGCGCAGGAAGCTGACCCGCTCGGCAAGCGCGCGGCTCATGCGGGGCGTGGTGATCGCCTCATCGAGGCAAACGACGGCCTCCCAGCTACCGTCGAGCGGCAGCTTGCGCAGCGCCCGCAACATGAGCCGCAAGGCGCCGCGCTCCTCGCGGGCCGCAGTAGGCGATCCGCAGCGGCCGGCTGCCCGAGCCCGGCAGGCCCCCCCGGCGCGGGGCCACACGGGCTCGGCAGCGTCTCCCCCGCCCGGCACCTGCTCGTAGGAGCCGGCGAAGAAACGCTGCATGAGGTCGCCGGTCGCAGCGCCGGAGACGGTGCGCGCGTCGAGTCGGCCGAGGAAGATCTCGACGAGCGGGCCGCGCAACCTGCGTCGAGAGGATCCGCTCGGTCGGCTCGTGGAAGCTGCCGACGTTGAGCGCCCGCGAATGCCGCAGCGCCGCCGAGGAGGCGCTCGGCGCAAACGGGTCGTGGACGTGGACGACGTCGAAGGGGATCGAGCTGAGCAGCAGCTCGAGCGTGCCGGAGACATCGAGCGGGAATGGCGCGGCGCGCGGCTTCGGCCCGCGCGGCATCGGAATCCCCTGGCCGATTGCGACGATCGGCGGGCCGCCGTGGCCCGGCCCGCTCGCCCTCCCAGCCCGGGCCGAAGAGCGCCGCTGGGTCGTCGCGAGCACGCCTCGATCGCCCGATGCGAGTCGCGCACCGCGCGGCGGGCGGGACCGGCGCAGCGAGCGCCACGTCGTGTCCGCGCTCGCGGAGCTCGGCCGAGACCCGGCCGGCAAATTCGTTCACCTCATCCTGTGAGCCCCAGGTATAGGGGGTCACGTGGGCGATGGTCAGGCGCGGGCTCTTCGCCACGGACGCAGGATAGATGTCCCGCTGCATACGATTGGCTCGCGAGGCTCGGGCGTCGCCCGGCGACGCGAGAGAGAGGCACCCATGAGCAGCTACGACTACGTGATCATCGGCGCGGGATCAGCAGGCTGTTTGCTGGCAGCGCGCCTGACCGAGGACCGCAGCGTCAACGTCCTACTGCTCGAGGCCGGCGGCAAGGACCGCTCGCCGAAGATCAAGATCCCAGCGGCCTTCGCGCAGCAGTTCCAGACGAAGCTCGACTGGAACTACGAGACCGAGCCGGAGCCCGGCTGCGACGACCGCCGCATCTACGTCCCCCGTGGTCGCTCGCTCGGTGGCTCGAGCTCGATGAACGCGATGCTCTACGTCCGCGGCTGCGCCGCCGACTACGACGGCTGGGCCGCGGAGGGCTGCGAGGGCTGGGGCTGGGACGAGGTGCTGCCCTACTTCAAGCGCTCCGAGCACCGCGAGAGCAGCGAGGAGATCGGCGCCGCGCCACGGCACCGACCGGCACCCTCAACGTCGCCGACGCCCGCAGCCCGCGCGGAGCTCACCGACCTGATGGTCGAGGCCGCCCGCGCCCGCGACTTCCCGCTCGATCCCGACTACAACGACGGCCAGCCCGACGGCGTCTGCCGCGTGCAGACCACGCAGAAGAACGGCCGCCGCTGGAGCAGCGCCGACGCCTTCCTGCGGCCAGCCCTGAAGCGCCCGAACCTGACCGTGGTCACGAAGGCGCAGGTGCTCGGTCTCGATCTGAGCCCCAGCGGCGAGCGGGTCGACGGGGTCCGCTACGCGCGGGGCCGCCGGACCGAGACGGCGACCGCCGCCACGCGAGGTGATCCTCAGCGCCGGCGCGATCGGCTCGCCGCAGCTGCTGATGCTCTCCGGGATCGGCGCGCCCGATGAGCTGACGCCGTTCGGGATCGAGCCGAAGGTCGAGCTGCCCGGCGTCGGCAAGAACCTCCAGGACCACCCGTACCTCGTCTGCATCTGGGACTCGGCGATCGGCGACTCGCTGCTCGATGCCGAGAAGCCGGGCGCCATGATCGAGTTCCTGCGCCGGCGGGAGGGTCCGCTGACATCAACCGTCGCCGAAGCCTTCCTCTGGACCCGATCGGACCGAGAGGCGACCGCCCCGGACCTGCAGTTCCACATGGCCCCCGCCTACTTCTCCCAGAACGGCTTCGACGAGTACGACAAGCACGCCTTCACGATGGGCCCCGTCCTCGTCGCCCCCCGCTCGCGCGGCCGAGTCTGGCTCCGCAGCGCGGACGCCGCCGCGAAGCCGCACATCCTCGGCAACCACCTGACCGAGCAGGCCGACGTCGATGCGATCGTGCACGGCGTCAAGCTCGCCCGCGAGCTCGTCGAGACGGAGCCCCTCGCCGCCGCCTCCGGCCGGGAGATCTACCCGGGTCCGGGGGTGACGAGCGACGCAGCAGATCGTCGCCGACGCGCGCCGCCGGATCGAGCTCCTCTACCACCCGGTCGGCACCTGCAAGATGGGCGTCGGCGACGACGCCGTGGTCGATCCGGAGCTGCGCCTGCGCGGGGTCGAGAACCTGCGCGTCATCGACGCCTCCGTGATGCCGACGATCACGCGCGGCAACACGAACGCCCCGACCTACATGATCGCCGAGAAGGCAGCTGACCTGATCAAGGCCGCCGGCTGACGGGGCCGAGGCCGGCCGCGCGCGCCGGACGTCACGTCCTTCCCTTCGGGCGAGATCAGCGCCACGGGCAGGCCAAGGCCCGCGTCACGCTGCAGGGTCACGATCCGTCGGCCGGGCTGGACGGCCTCGCGGATCGTCCCGCAGAGCGGCCCGAGCTCGGCGGCGGCGCCGTCGATGTCGGCGACCGTGATCGTCAGCCCCCAGAAGCGCGCAGCCCCGTCCGGTCCTGCCTGCTCGGCCGGCACCTCGACGACCTCGGCGATCACCTCGCCGAGGCGGAAGAAGCCCTGTCGAAGGCGGGCGTCCTCAGGGCCGACTTCGCGCACGCGACGGCAGCGGATCCCATTGCGCTCGAAGGCCGCGGTGGTGCGCTCCAGCGACGAGGTGAAGACGACGACATGGTCGATCGAGAGCGCGCCGATCGGATGCTCGGGGCGCCGGCTCGTCGGCGGGCGCCGCGCCGAGCTCGGTCGGCAGCCCATCGAAGTCGGCGCTCGCCGGGCCGCTCAGAGTCCAGCCACGCTCCTCGTCGAAGACGACCGGGACGGAGCCGATCCGCGTGCGGCCGCCCGCGACCGCGAACCCGGCCCGCTCCCACGCGGCCGGGTCCGCCTTCAGCCGCAGCTCGGCGATCGTCGCCCGGATCTCGTCGGCGGGATCCATCGCGGAAGTACGGAGCGCAGGCAAAGTGGAAAGGGGGCGCGCCCACGTTGCGTGAGCGCGCCCCGGCGAGATCCGGCTGTCTCGCGTTTCGCTCAGACCTCGGCTTGCGCCTCGGTCTTCTGCGAGTCCAGGTCCTCCTTGGCACGCCCCGCGGCGGCCTTGCGCGCGTAGGTGCGGATGAACTCCTCGGTCTGGTCGCGCGCGTCAGCGTCCGGGCGCTGCGAATGCGGGGACTTCATCAGGTAGGAGGACGGGCCGTCCAGCTGGCCGGCAACCCCGTTGTTGAGCGCCAGCTTGATCAGCCGGACCGCGTCGATGACGACGCCGGCCGAGTTCGGGGAGTCCCAGACCTCGAGCTTGAGCTCGACGTTGAGCGGCACGTCGCCGAACGACTTGCCCTCGAGGCGGATGTGGGCCCACTTGCGGTCGGTCAGCCACGGCACGTAGTCGGAGGGACCGACGTGGACGTCATCAGCGGGCAGCTCGGTGCCCATGATCGAGGTCACCGCGTTGGTCTTGGAAATCTTCTTCGAGTCGAGCCGCTCGCGCTCGAGCATGTTGAAGAAGTCCATGTTGCCGCCGACGTTGAGCTGACTGGTGTGCTGCATCTCGACGCCGCGCTCGTGGAAGAGGCGGGCGAGCTGCCGGTGCACGATCGTGGCCCCGACCTGTGACTTGATGTCGTCGCCGATGATCGGCAGGCCGGCGTCCTCGAACCGCTTGTCCCAGTAGTCCTCGCGGGCGATGAACACGGGCAGGCAGTTGACGAAGCCGACGCCCGCCTTGAGCGCCTGCTCGACGTACCACTTGGTCGCCTGCTCGGAGCCGACCGGCAGGTAGCAGACGAGCACATCAGCCTTCGACTCCTTGAGGATGCCGACGATGTCCGCCGTCTCCCCCGGCGCCTTGGTGATCTTCTGCTTGAGGTACTTGCCGAGGCCGTCGTGGGTCATGCCACGCTCGACCTTGACGCCGAGGTGCGGGACCTCGGCGAACTTGATCGTGTTGTTCTGGCCCGACCAGATCGCCTCGGAGAGGTCCTTGCCGACCTTCTCGGAGTCGATGTCGAAGGCCGCGACGAACTCGATGTCGGAGACGTGGTAGCCGCCGAGGTCGACGTGCATCAGGCCCGGGACCTGGTCGTCCGGGTCGGCGTCCTTGTAGTAGGTGACGCCCTGGATGAAGGAGTTGGCGCAGTTGCCGACGCCGACGATCGCGACGCGGACCTTGCCGTCGTCGCTGCGGCCGGGCGAAGCAGCGCCGCCGCCGTTCGTATGAAGTCCGTTCTCAGTCATGGGTAAAGCGTGAGCCTCCTTGGATGGATGGCGAGAATTGCCGGATCTTGGTGATACGGGCAGTACGCGACGGCGTTGGAGCGCAATTGCCGGGCCCCGGCGGCGTCGCAAAGCCGGATCGGGGCCAAGGACACCACCGCGGGGGTTTGGTTACAGGCTGTTCACGACTCCGTCGGCGGCTCAGGCGCCCGTCGGCGGCCCGCGTCGAGCTTCTGCAGCTCGACGCGCACGTGCCAGACCCGCTGCAGGGTCGTGAACGGCGGTCAGCGCAGCCATCACGTAGATCGCCGCAGGGAGCAGGTCGACGCTGGAGATCAACTCTCCGGAGGCGAACAGCAGCCCGGCGGAGAGCAGCACGACCCGCACCGGCCGCGTGGCGATCCCGACCTTGCACTCGACCCCGAGCGCCTCGGCCCGCGCCCGCGTGTAGCGAGACCATGAGCGAGCCGAGCACGACGAGCACGCAAACCGCCGCGGCCACGTCCTTGCCGTCGTCGGCGAACGTCCAGGCGACAGCGGCGATCACGACCCCCTCCTCGACCCGGTCCAGCGTCGAGTCGAGGAACGCGCCGAACAACGAACCCTTGCCGGACATCCGCGAGTAGCGGCCGTCGAGCGTGTCCATGATCGAGCCGACGATGAAGGCGATCGCACCGAGGACGAAGTCCTTGTCGAGGATCAGCGCCGCGGCGGCGAGGTTGAGCACGAGTCCGGTCATCGAGATCGCGTTCGGCGTCAGTCGTGACTCGATCAGCCGGCCCCGCGCGTAGCTGCGCAGCTCGCGGCTCGTGCGGACATTCCGCATCGTCGCCGGGCCACCAGGGCCGTCGGGGCGCTCGCTCATGGGCGCAAACCTATCCGCGCGGGGAGACGGGCGGCGTTACGCCGCGGCGGAGTCGAAGGCCCAGTGCTCGGGGCGAACCGGCGCCAGCACGCGGCTTGCGATCAGCGCCGAGGTCGCGGCGACCAGCACGCCGACGGCGCCGTCGAACCAGAAGTGGTTGCCGGTCGACATGACGACGAAGAGGACGACGAGCGGGTAGCAGGCCCAGAGCACCTTGAGCGCCTTCGAGCGGACGAGCATGATCGCCATGCCGGCGATCATCGTCGCGAAGCCGATGTGCATGCTCGGCACGGCCGCGTACTTGTTGACGAGCAGGCTGACCGCATTCGAGTCGGTGTTCAGGTGGCTGACCGAGGAGAGGCTGTCGAGCAGGCCGCTGTCGGCGACCAGGCGCGGCGGCGCCGTCGGGTAGAGCAGATAGCCGGTGAGCGCCAGCAGCATCGCGACCATGAACATGTTGCGGACGAAGTAGAAGTACTCGTTGCGCGCCAGATAAAGCCAGACGAGAAAGCTCGTCGTGATGATGAAGTGGGAGTTGACGTACATCCAGTTGGCGCCGTCGATGAGCCAGTCGGCCTTCGAGCGCGACGCCTGGACGTGGCCTTCGAAGAAGAGGCCCAGCGAACGCTCGAGGTTGATGATCCGCTCCGCGTTGTCGAGAGCGAGGGTCTGCTTGCCCTCGGACAACCCACGGACCAACTGGTAGCCCTGATAGATGCAGAAGAAGAGCGCAAGCTGCAGCAGGAGATCTGACCAGCCCCTGGGCAGCCGGCTCCCGATGTAGGAGATCGGCCGAGTCACGACGGCGCCATTGTAAGAGACCTGTTGTCGATCCGTGAAGGACTCGATACGGCGGAAACTCTCAGCCCGAATCTGCGTCGAGGAAACCCGAAAGCGACTTCGCGAGCGCCGGATGGTCGATCCACGGCCAGTGACCGGCGTCGTCGAGCTCGACGAGGCGCGCGTTCGGCAGGGTCGTCGCGTACTCGCCGGCCCAGTCTGACGCCGATGTATGGATCGGCCCTCCCCCAGATCACCTGCGCAGGGCAGCTCAGACCTCGAAGCCCGGCGCCCGCGGCGGCGAGCGCCTCCGGCTCCGCCGAGCGGTACAGGGCGAGCACCGCGGCGCGGGTGCCCCGGTCGAAGGCCGGCCAGACCTGGTCCATCCAGCTCTTCGGCATGGGTCGCAGCCCCGGCCGCGCCAGCCTTAGCCCGGCCGCGAAGCCGGCCCGCGTCGCGGTCGCCATCGCCCGCTCGCCGATCCCGGGCCGACGCCAGATGCGCGCGACCCAGTGCCACTTGTAGCCGGCGAACAGGGGCACGGCATTGATCACTGCGAGGCGATCGACGCGCCCGGCGCGCTCCGCCGCCGGGGGCAGCGCGAGGCTGCCCCAGTCGTGGATGACGAGTCCGAAGCGATCCAGCCCGAGCTCGTCCAGCGCGCGTCCGACCCATGCGGAGTAGGTAGGCAACGTGTAGTCGAAGTCGGCGGGATCGGGGCGCTCGGAGTGCACCGAACCCGGGTAGGTCGAAGGCGATCGCCGGGCGGCCCGAGCTCGTTCATCAGGGGCTCGTAGTCGAACGAGAAGCTCGGGTTGCCGTGCACGAAGACGACCGGGTCGCCATCCCCGGGCGTGCGCCGGAGCGCCGTCCGGACGCCGCCGAGGACGGCGGTCGAGTGCTGAGGCAACCCGGGCATGGGTCGCGATCCTATCGCTCGCGACGCCGCAGCCGAAGCGGGCGAAGCGGCTAAAGAAACGGCCTGGCACTGCCGATAGGGGGAGCGCATAACAGCACTCGGGCGATACGCCGGAGCCTCGACGCCCTTCGGCTCCGGTGAGTCGGACCGCGTTTCGCGACAGTGGAGCGTGTGGGGTAGGACCATGCCGCAATCGCCCGGCGCTCGAGCCGCCGCAAGGCGGCTCGATGCGTTTAAGCGGAGGCCCTCTGCCGCCCTCGATCCATATGCTCGCCGGCGATGACGGGCGGCGGCGAACGGGGATACGCGCGGCGAGCGCGGGCCCAGCGGAGCAGCGCGATCCGGATGCCGCGCCCGCGCTTGCCGGTGCCGGCGGGCTGGAAGCGCCCGGCGGCGCGGCGCGTGCGGCGATCCGCGACCGCCTCCGTGAGCTCTACGGGCCGAAGGCGAACGATCCGCACGGCGACCCGATCCACGAGCTCGTCCTGACGATCCTCTCCCAGAACACGAACGACAACAACCGGGATGTCGCCTATCGCGGCCTCCGCGACTCGTTCGGCGACTGGGCGGCCGTCCGCGACGCCCCGACGAGCGAGGTGATCGAGGCGATCCGCCGGGCGGGCTCGCGAACACGAAGGCCCCACGGATCCAGGAGGTGCTGCGCGAGCTCGGGCCGGACCCCGACCTCGACTGGCTCGAGACGGCGCCGCGGCAGGTCGCGATCGACTACCTCACGGCGTTGCCGGGCGTCGGCCGCAAGACGGCCGCCTGCGTGATGATCTTCGCCTTCGACCGCCCCGAGATCCCGGTCGACACGCACGTGCACCGGGTCGGCGGCCGGCTCGGCCTGTTTCCGCCGCGCATGCTCGCTCGAGGAGGCGCACGACGAGATGCTCGCGATCACCGATCCCGCCGATGCCTACGAGCTGCACATGAACCTGATCGCGCACGGCCGCGCCGTCTGCCGGCCGAAGCCCCGCTGCGGCGAGTGCGGGCTGCGCCGGATGTGCGTCGCCCTATCGCGACGGCCTCGTCGATCCAGTCGCCTGACGGCTGCCTCGGGACTCGCCGGAGCCGGCCCCGGGTCCATTAGTATCCGCCCCCGCGCGGGCCCGAGCCCGGGCCCTGATCCACATGACCAAGCGCAGCTTCTTCTTCTTCGCCGCTTTCGCCGTCCTGTTCGCGATCGCGTCCCCCTCTGGGCCTTCAACAAGGAGGGCGACGCCGCCAACTCGCCCGAGAAGGTGGCCGCCTCCGATGCACTACGCGAAGAAGCTGTTCGCGACGAACTGCGGCTCCTGCCACACGCTCGCTCACGCCGGCACCGATGGCATCGTCGGCCCCAACCTCGACGACCTGCTTGGCGGCGTTCCGCCTGAGTCCAACGTCCAGCGCGTCCAGACGGCGATCATGAACGGCGTCAACGGACACATGCCCGCCGGCATCCTCCGGGGCAGCAACGCGAAGATCGTCGCCGAGTTCGTCGCCAGCGTCGCCGGCCAGTAGCGCCGGCGCCGAGGCGGGCACGAAAAGGGCGGCCCCGAAGGGCCGCCCGATCCGCTCCCCCGAGCTTGGCTGCAGCTACTTGAGCTTCAGCTTGCTGACCACTCCGCCGTGGTCGGAGCCACCAGCTTCGCGCTTGTGACGTTGACGTTCGGGTCGTTGCCGGTCACGTAGGCGCTGACCTGCTTGATCTTCGGCTTCACGAACACGTGGTCGATCGTGTGGTCGAACCGGTACTTGCCGATCGCGCTCTTGAACACGTCGGCGTAGCAGCAGGTCTGCCGCGTGCCGAGGTTGTTGAGCCCGAAGTCCTTGGTGAAGGCGTTGTAGGCGCCCTCGTCACCAGGGGTCGTGTAGCCGGGACCGACGTGGTCCTTCTTGCTGCCGGAGTTGATGTCGCCGACGAAGATCAGCTGCTTGTTGGTGCGCAGCGGACCGCCCTTGGCGAACATCTCGCGTGGCCTGCTCCTCGCGGATCGACGGATCGCCGAACGCCTCGAGGTGCGCGTTGACGAAGTGGAACTTGGCGCCCTTCGTCTTCTTCGTGCCCTTGACCTTGGCGTCGACCGACTCCCAGCCACGGTGCGCTGATCGGCAGCACGCCGCCCAGGTTGATGTCGTACGTGTGGTCGAAGTGACCGGCGTCAGGGTGCGAGGTCTTGACCTTGCTGCCCTTGCGGACGAGGATCGCGTCGCGCATCGTCAGGCGACCGTCCATGTCGGCGCCGCAGGCGGCGAGCGGGCCGTTGCCGGTGCTCGTATCGCCGTCGACGTTGGCCGGCAGCTCCTGGTCGAACTCGTCCTGAATCGAGGCGACCTTGTAGTGCACGCCGTGCTTGCTGATCTGCTTCTGCAACAGCTTCAGGAAGTCGTAACGGACATGGGTGGCGGGCGTCGCCGTGAAGTCGCGACTCCGGCTGGTCACGCCACAGGGCCAGCTCCTGCAGGCCGAGCACGTCCGGGCTTCGCGCTCGCGATCTCCTTGCCGAGCAGCTTCGCCCGGGCCGGGAAGTTCGACGCGTCGACCTGATTGATGATGTTGCCGGCCGCGTCGACCGCGTCGCAGACGGTGCTCGCGTTGATCGCCGGCGAGAGATCCGCGCCCAGGTACAGGTTGCGGGTCATCACCGTGATCTTCGGCGGCTTCTTGCCGTGGTGCTTGGACTTCGCGTCGGCGCTGTGCGGCCACATCACCAGCAAGGCGATGAGCAGCCCGGCGAACGCGAGCAGTGCGAAGCGGAGGCGCGTCGGCGCCGTCCGCGGATCTGGGATTGACAATTGGTTCCTTTCCTACCCCGTGTGTGCCTATGCCTTTCGGCATGCTGGGCATGCCGCTTGAGTGCGGCGCGCCTGCGCGCACTCGGCGCAGTTGGCATGGGTGACCATATCTGCTACGGTGCGACTTAGATTTTACTATGATATCCGGATCAGCCCGGCTGATCCGCCTTTCCATGGAGCAGAACAAGCGCCGCACGGGAAGGTTTCGGTGTCCGGGCTGCAATCAAAAAGCCTGAAAGGAACGAACACATGGGTAAGACGATCGGAATCGATCTTGGCACCACCAACTCGTGCTTCGCCGTGATGGAGGGCTCCGAGCCGACCGTGCTCGAGAACTCCGAGGGCGGCCGCACCACACCCGTCCGTCGTCGGCTTCACCGACGACGAGCGTCTCGTCGGCACCGTCGCCAAGCGGCAGGCCGTGATGAACCCCGAGCGCACGGTCTTCTCGATCAAGCGCTTCATGGGCCGCAAGGAGGCCGAGGTCAAGGAGGAGGAGACGATGGTCCCCTACTCCGTCGAGGCCGGCCCGAACGGCGACGTCCGCGTCAAGGTCGGCGACAAGCAGTACAGCCCGCCGGAGATCTCGGCGATGATCCTGCAGAAGATCAAGGCCGACGCCGAGGCGCGCCTCGGCGAGACCGTCGACTCCGCTGTGATCACGGTCCCCGCCTACTTCAACGATGACCAGCGCCAGGCGACCAAGGACGCCGGCAAGATCGCGGGCCTCGAGGTCAAGCGGATCATCAACGAGCCGACCGCCGCCTCACTCGCCTACGGGCTCGACAAGGAGTCCGACGATCAGACGATCCTCGTCTTCGACCTCGGCGGCGGCACCTTCGACGTCTCCGTGCTCGAGATCGGCGACGGTGTCTTCGAGGTCAAGTCGACCGCCGGTGACAACCACCTCGGCGGCGACAACTGGGACAAGGCGATCGTCGAGTGGCTGGTGGCCGAGTTCAAGCGCGACCAGGGCATCGACCTGGCCGCCGACAAGAACTCGCTGCAGCGCCTCTACGAGGCCGCCGAGAAGGCGAAGATCGAGCTCTCCTCCGCGCAGGACACGCAGATCAACCTGCCGTTCATCACCGCCGTCGACGGCCAGCCGAAGCACCTCGAGATGCGAGCTCAGCCGCTCGAAGCTGAACGAGCTCACCGCCGACCTGCTCGAGCGCGTGGTCGGGCCCGTCAAGCAGGCGCTCGCCGACTGCCGGCGTCCGACGATCGACCACGTCGTCATGGTCGGCGGCATGACCCGCATGCCGGCCGTACAGGAGAAGGTCAAGGAGCTGACCGGCAAGGAGCCGCACAAGGGCGTCAACCCGGATGAGGTCGTCGCCGTCGGCGCCGCGATCCAGGCCGGCGTGCTCGCCGGCGACGTCAAGGACGTCCTGCTGCTCGACGTCACCCCGCTGACCCTCGGCATCGAGACCAAGGGCGGCGTGATGACGAAGCTGATCGAGCGCAACACGACGATCCCGTCGAAGAAGTCGGAGATCTTCTCGACCGCCGACGACAACCAGACCCAGGTCGAGGTGCACGTCCTGCAGGGCGAGCGCGAGATCGCCTCCGGCAACAAGTCGCTGGGCAAGTTCCAGCTGACCGGGATCCCGCCGGCACCGCGCGGCACGCCGCAGATCGAGGTCACCTTCGACATCGACAGCAACGGCATCCTCAACGTCTCCGCCAAGGATCTCGGCACCGGCAAGGAGCAGAAGATCGAGATCAAGGGCGGCTCCGGCCTCTCCGACGACGAGGTCGAGACAGATGGTCAAGGACGCCGAGAGCCACGCTGACGACGACCGCCAGGCGAAGGAGCTGGCCGAGGCGCGCAACAGCGCTGAGGCCGCCGCCTACCAGGCCGAGAAGCAGCTCACCGACCTCGGCGAGCAGGTCGGCGCCGACGACAAGACGGCGATCGAGAACGCGATCGGCGACGTCAAGTCGGTGCTCGACTCGACCGACGTCGCCGAGATCCAGGCGAAGACCTCAGCGCTCGAGGCCGCCTTCCACAAGGTCAGCGAGCAGATCTACGCGAACGCCCAGCAGCAGGCCGCAGCCGACGGCGGCGGCAACGGTGACGCGTCCTCGGCCAACGGCAGCGACGACGAAGAGGTCGTCGACGCCGAGGTGGTCGAAGAAGACGCGCCGTCCTCCTGACGCCGCCTGCGAACGGAGATCGAGATGAGCACTGATCACGAGACGACCCCTGCACCGAGCCCGAGGCCGAGGCCTCGGGCGCCGGGCTGCCGAGCCGAGGGTGAGGCCGAGCTGCGTCGACGTGCCGGCCGGCACCGACGCCGCCGATGGCGGAGAGAGCGCTCGCCGAGCCCGGAGCCGAGCAGCCTCCTGCCGAGAGCGAGCTCGACGTCGCGCTGCGTGAGCGGGCCGAGTACCTCGAGCTCGCCCAGCGCGCGCGGGCCGACCTCGAGAACTACAGGCGCCGCGTGGCCGGCGAGGCAGCGATCGCCGAGCGGCGCGGCCGGGCCGCAGTCGCCCGCGACATGATTCCGGCGCTCGACAACCTCGAGCGGGCGCTGGTCGCCGTCGGCGTCGATCCCGAGGGCTCGACGGCCCCGGACGCCGAGCCCGTGAGCCGCGAGGTTTCGGCGAAGACGGCGCTCGCCGAGGGCGTCGGCCTCGTCTACCGCGAGCTGCGCGAATCGCTGCGCCGGGCCGGCGTCGAGTCCTTCGATCCGGTCGGCGAGAAGTTCGACCCGAACCGCCACGAGGCAATCGCGACGGCGGCCGGCAGCGACGGGGTCGCCTCCGGGCACGTGCTCGAGACCGTCGAGCGGGGCTACTCGCTCGACGAGACCGTGCTGCGGCCGGCGCGCGTCGTCGTCTGCGAGATAGGAGGCTCCGATGGCGCGTGATCTCTACGACGTCCTCGGGGTCGACAAGAAGGCCTCGGCGGACGAGCTCAAGCGGGCCTACCGCAAGCTCGCGCGTGAGTACCACCCGGACCGCAACCCCGACGACCCGGGAGCCGAGGAGCGCTTCAAGGAGGTCCAGTCGGCCTACGACACGCTCAAGGACCCGGAGAAGCGCAAGCAGTACGACGCCGGCGGCATGTTCGGCGGCTTCGGCGGCCGCGGTCCCGGGGCGCCCGGCCCGGGCGGCTTCGGCGTCGGCGACATCGGCGACATCTTCTCCTCGATCTTCAACCGCCGCGGCGGCGGGCCCGAGGCCCCGCGTGGCCGCGACCTCGAGACCGAGGTCAAGCTCAGCTTCGAGCAGGCGATGGAGGGCACCCAGGTCGCCGTCACGGTGCCCAAGCAGGCGCGCTGCGGAACCTGCGGCGGAAACGGAGCGGCACCGGGCACGAGCCCGGTCACGTGCCCGCGCTGCGAGGGCACCGGCCTCGACTCGCAGAGCCAGGGCTTCTTCTCGATCTCGCACTCCCTGCCCGCAGTGCGGCGGCCGCGGCGAGATCGTCGAGACGCCGTGCCCAGAGTGCGCCGGCTCCGGCCTGACCCAGCAGCGCAAGCGCTACCGCGTGAACATCCCGGCGGGCGTCCGCGACGGAACGCGGATCCGGCTCGCCGGCAAGGGCGAGGACGGACCGCTCGGCGGGCCATCGGGCGATCTCTTCGTCTCGACTCGCGTCGCTCCCTCCCCGATCTTCAGCCGCCGCGAGGACGGCAGCCTCGAAGTCGAGGTGCCGATCACGATCGCCGAGGCGGTCGCCGGTGGCGACGTCGAGGTGCCGACCCTGCGCGGAATCAAGCGCATCCGGATCCCGGCCGGGACCCGGCACGGGACGATCCAGCGGCTTCGCGGCGAGGGTCCGCCGAAGCCGGGCGGCGGCTCGCGCGGCGACATCCGCTACCGGATCGCGGTCGAGATCCCCAGCGATCTGAACGACGAGCAGCGTCGTGCGCTCGACGAGTTCGCCCGCACGCTCGACGGACAGCGACCCGCGCGAACGGATCCTTCGCGACGCGCGGCTGCGCGCCGCCCGCTCCGACGACGGCGATCGGTCCGGTTCCTCGGGCAAGGTAGGCGCGACGTGAGTCCCACCGCAGACAGCGGCGGCGAGCGGACCCGGACCAGGGTGACGCGGATCACCGCCGAGATCGACCCCGGCCGCGGCGTGTTCATGATCTCGGTCGCCGCCGAGCTCGCCGAGATGCACCCGCAGACGCTGCGCATGTACGAGGCTCGCGGGCTGATCACGCCGAAGCGCTCGCCGAAGAACACGCGCCTGTACTCGCAGGAGGACGTCGAGCGCCTGCGCCGGATCCAGGAGATGACGGCCGAGCAGGGCCTCAACCTCGCCGGCGTCGAGACCGTGCTCGAGCTCGAGGACAGGCTCGAGCGGATGCGCGCCGAGCTCGCCCACATGCAGGAGCGCACCGCGGAGATGGAGCGTCGGATGGCAGTCGAGATCGAGGCCGCAAGGCGCTCGCTGGGCGCCGAGATCGTTCCCTACGGCGCTTACGAGGCGCGGCTCGGGGGACCGGCCGAGGCCGAGGCCACCGTCTCGATCCCGGTCGAGCGCAAGCGCCGTGGCTGAACAGCGGGTGCTCGCGGACCCGACGGCGCGCGCGGCAGTGCTCGCCGTTGCCGCCGGCCGCCTCGCGATCGGTGCCGGCGCCTTCGCCGCGACCCGCCGGGCGCTGGCAGCGCTCGGCTTCGCCGCGCCCGACGGAGCGACGGTGGCGCTCGCCCGGCTGGCCGGCGGACGGGATGTCGCCTTGGCGCTCGGCGCCTTCGCCGCCGCCGGTGACCGCGACCGGCTGCGCGAGGCGGCGGCGCTTGGCGCGCTCGTCGACGCCGGCGACGCGCTCGCCTTCGGCGCGGCGCTCGCCCGCCGGGACGGAATCGACCGCACGGCAGCGCTCAACGCGCCGCTCGGCGCGGCCGCCGCGGCAATCGGCATCTGGGCGCTACGCCGACTCTGAAGCTCAGTCGCCGGCGTCGTCCGGACGCAGCGGGCGGCCGGAGCGATCGACCGCGGGCTGACCTTGCGGATCGGTCTCGCCGCCGACCTCGCGAATCGCACGCATTACCTGTGAGGCGAGGATCGGCCCGTGGACCGAGTCGATCGGCGTCGCCCTGACGGTCAGCGAAACGAGGCCCTTCGCATCGATCTCCTCGAGCTCGATGTCCGGCGAGCGCATCAGCGGCACCTCGATCTCCTCCTCGAGCTTCTCCTGCAGCCGCGTCGGCGTCACCTTGCTCGAGTCGAAGCGGGCCAGCAGCTCGACTGCGTCCGGCTCGCCCTGCGGCGTCACGGCGATGTTCATCAGCACGCTGTTTGGAATCAGCATCCTGTCCCTGCCCATCAGCAGGGTCGTGTAGAAGAGGCCGAGCGAGGCGACCGTGCCCTCGGCGTTGATCCCGCCCCCCTGCACCGCCACCAGGTCGCCAACGCGGAACGGGCGCGTGCTGAGCAGCACCGCCCCGGCGATCACGTTGCCGAGCGTTTGCTGGGCGGCGAGACCGACGATGACGGCGGTGAAGGCGCCGCCGACGGCAAGGGCCGCCAGATTGACGCCCGCGATCGCCAGCGAGACGAGGATGACGACGACGATCGTGAACAGCCGGAAGAGGAACCCGACGCTGCCCGCGGTCGCCGGATCCATCCGGCGCATCAGCGCCGGGGCCATTGCCTTGCCGAGCGTCACGGCGAACGCCCAGCCCAGCACCGCGAGCAGGCCGGCCGTGACGTAGCGGGAGGCCTCGAGATAGTTGTTCCCGGTGATGAAGCCGATCTCGTGACGCTTTGAGAAGCCGTAGATCACCGCGATGATCAGGACGAGCAGGACGATCGCCTCGCGCAGGGCCTTGCGCGACTCGGCCTTGTCGATCTCGCCGCTCAGCCCGGCCTCCTGCCAGCGCTCGGTCCGCGTGTCGAACGCACGCGCCGTCGCGTTGCGGAAGGCGGCGGCGCGACGCACGGTCGCAATGCGCTCTCGCTGCCCCGGCGTGTCGCCGTTTCCGGCCTGTCCGGCGACCTCGCCCGTCTGCTCGGTGGTGGGCTCGTTGTCGGGTGTGCTCATAGCTCCTTCCCGGTGGGCGCCGACATCTAAGCGAACCCGGCGACGGGGCGAACGTTGCCCCACCGTGCATTGATCACGTTAGACCGCGCGGGGGCGGGCGGGATCTAGGCAGAAAGGCCGGCGTGCGCGGTGCCTGAGGCGGCGACCGTGTCGCGCAGCCGCTCGCGCAGCCCGTCGACGCGTGCCCGGTCGGCGTCGCGGCGGGCCTCGCCCGTGTGCACGTCGACGAGGTTGTGGCGCTCGTCCGGGTCGCGCTCCAGGTCATACAACTCGTACTCGGGGGCGGCCTTGCCGGCCGGGTCGAAATAGACCGCGTACTTCTCGGTCGCCGTGCGGACCGCACGGATCCGGTTCGGCTGCCCGGGCGCCTCGCGCGTCGCCGTCCCCGCCTGGTGGTCGTCGTAGGTGAAGTGGACCTGGTCGTGAGACCGTCGGCTGCGGCTCTGCGTCGAGCACCGCGCTCAGATCGACTGAAGAGCGGTCGACCCGTTCGCGCTCGGGGCGCGCCGCATGCGCAAGCACGGGCGTCAGGTCGTTACCGCGCAGGCCGTCGGCCAGCGCTGCGCCGTCGCCGCTGAGACTGAGCAGCGTCGGCAGCAGGTCGACGAGCGAGCCGAAGGCGTCGGTCTCGGCGGCCTCCGGGAAGAGCACCGGGTTGGAGATGACGATCGGCACGTTGATCGTCTCCTCGTAGGCGTTGAAGGCCTTCTGCCGCAGGCCGCCGTGGGAGAGGCCCATCTCGCCGTGGTCGGCGCAGCGCACGACCACCGTGCTCGAGCGCAGCGAGTCCGGATCGGAAGGGTCGCCGAGCGCGCCCAGGATGCGACCGATCTTCTCGTCGACGATGCGGTGCAGGTGGGCGTAGAAGTTGACGTAGTCGAGCTGCTGACTGTGCGTCGGAGAGCGGCCCGAGGTAGGCGGCCATGCCCATCCGCATGAGCGCGTGGACCGCGGGCTTGTTGCGCAACGTCTCGTCGAACGTCGGCGGCAGCTCGACACCGAGGTCGCGGAAGTCCGAGTGCACGTAGCCGCCGTCCTCGTACTGCGCCGGGTAGCCGAGCACGTCGTGCGGGTTGACCAGCGAGACGACGAGGCAAAAGGGCTCGGGCAGTTCCTCTTGCGCGAGCCAGCGCTCGGCCTGCCCCGTGTAGACCTCGTCCCAGCCCTCGCCCATGCCGGCGTTGCCGCCGCCGAAGTTGCTCGCCTTCGCGTTCTCGCCCGCGTCCGGTGGCTCCCATGAAGCGAACCCGTAGTCGCGCTCGAGCCGCTCGCCGTCGGCGGCGGTCCAGCCGCCCAGCATGCTGTCCGCGTCCTCCCGCCCCGAGGGATGCGTGAGGTGCCACTTGCCCTTGTAGGCGACGTGGTAGCCGCGCTCGCGAAGCAGGGTCGCCAGCGTCGGCAGTCCGGTGGGCAGCTCGGTCTCGCCGCCGGAGCTGCGATCGAGCCCGAGGGCGCCGCGGGCGAACTGCGGCAGCACCCGCCCGAGCGACGCCTCGCCGCTGCGCAGGATCCCACCCATCTCCTTGAGCACAGCCGGCGCGCTGTCGTTTGCCGGACGCAGATCGGCCGCGGTCAGCGTCAGCTCGACTCCGTGCTCGGCCGGGTAGCGGCCGCTGAACAGCGTCGCCCGGCTCGGCGAGCACATCGCCGTGTTGCAGTAGCCGTTCGTGAAGCTGAGCCCCGTCCGGGCGAGCTCGGCGTCGTTCGGCATCAGCTCGGTGAGCCAGCCGGGCTCGTCAGGCCAGTGTCGCGGCTGGCGCTGCTGGTCGGTGATCAGGATCAGCATGTTCGGCGGCTTCGTGGCCGCCGAGCGGTCCTCAGAAGCGGGCGATGCCATCGAGCGTCACGGTCCCATTCTGACCGTCGAGGGTGTTGTGATCGTGGAAGGTGAGCTTGCGGCCGACGATCCCGCGGTAACGGCGCGTTGCCACCGCTCAGCTTCGCTTTGCCGTCGAAGTCGATCTCCCCGCCGGCGATCACGTACGTCGCGGTCATCGTCCCGAAGACCTCGCCGCGGTCGGTGTCGATCGTGAACGAGCCGCTCATCTTGCCGCCCGACTCGAGGGTGACCAGCGCGTCGATCGTGCCCGGCCCGAACGGCTTGCCGCGTGATCGTGCCCTTGTCCTCGAGCACGCCCGGTTCGGGCTGGCCGACCGTCTTCGTCGTCCCCGTCACGGCGACCGCGTGCTTGCGCCGCTTGCGGTGGCTCGGCAGCAGCTGGTAGGTGTTCTTGAGGTCGTCCTGGAGGATGGTCGCGCTGCCCTTCGCCCGCATGATCATCGGCTTGCGCAATCGCTTGACCTTGTAGGTCCATCCCTGCGGCAGCTGCAGGCGCTGGCCGAGCTTGCCCAGATCTGTCATCGACAGGCCGGGGTCGACGATCTGCGAGTAGCTCTGCATCACGTAGTCGGATCCGTCAGGCGCCCGCAGCTCGAAGATCCGCCGCCCCTTCTTCCAGCGCCAGATGTTGTTGCGCTCGATGGTCCGCTCGGTGTACGGCGTCTGAGCGCAGCTCGGCGGCGCTGTGGATCGGGATCGACGCCACGCGCCGCAGCTGCTTGCCGTCGAAGGTGTCGACCCTGCCGGTCTTGCCCTTCGCGTAGTCCATCAGCCAGTGCCGGGGGCCGTTGAGCAGGACGAGACTGTCGCCGCGCTCGGCGGCGAGGGCCTTCGGGTCGAGGCCGTCGCACCACTTCGCCGGGCAGTTGTTGAGGCCGATCGTGTTCCAGACGACGACCTTGGCGTCTGGTGGCGTGCCCTTGAGCTCGAAGATCTCGCAGTAGCGGGCGTCGTGGAGCTGCGCCTGCCCGGCGTGCTCGCCCGCCGCCGGGCCGGCGAAGGCAGGCCGCAGGCGAGGCCGCGGCGAGCGCGGCTCCGATCGCGATCCGCACGGTCACTGCTTGACGTCGCATGACTTCCCCTTGCAGGCCTTGAGCTTCTCCAGCTTGCGCTCGAGCGTCGCCCTGACGTCGGCGTAGGCGGGCTTGTCGATGACGTTGCTGAGCTCGTACGGATCCTTGCGCCGGTCGTAGAGCTCCTTCTCGCCGGTCTTCGTCCAGACGACGTACGTGTAGCGATCGGTGCGCACGCCGGTGTAGGGCTGATCCCAGCTGGTTCTGGGGGATCGAGGCGTCGGCGAAGAGCGGCGCCAGCGCCTCGATCTCGATCGCCCGGTCCGGAATCCGCTTGGGCTTGTGGATCGTCGGCATCAGCGAGACGCCGTCCTGGGTGCGGCCCGCCTTCGCGTTGGCCATGTCGAGCAGCGTCGAGGCGAAGTCGACGTTCGAGACCTGGCCGTGGATCGTCTGCCCCTTCGGGACGCCCGGCCCGCGGATGATCAGCGGCACCCGCAGCGACTCCTCGTAGGGGAGGAACTTGTCGCCGGGGATCCGGTGCTCGCCCTGGAGCCAGCCGTTGTCGGAGACGAAGACGATCATCGTGTCCTTGAGCTGGCCCGTCTGCCGCAGGGTCTTGACGAGGTCGCCGACGTGGTCGTCGACGGCGCGCAGCGACCCCGCCCGGCCCTCGTAGTCGAGCTGGAGCTGGTCGATCTGTCGGCTGTCAGCTTCGGCGCGGTCTTGTCGATCAGGTTCGAGGACTTGTCGGTGATGTTGGCCTCGTTGAAGCTCGGCGGCTCGCGGCAGCTTCTGCTTCTTGCTCCAGTCGCCGTAGCGCGGCGCCGGGCGCGGGTCGCGGCCGGGGCGGCCCATCAGGGTCACCGAGACGTCCTCGCGGTGCGGTGCGGCCGGCGACCACCAGATGAAGAACGGCTTCTTCTTCTTCCGCTCCTTGCGGACCAGGCGCGTCGCCATCTCACCGGTGACGTCCGGCGAGTAGTCCTTCGCCTTGCGCTCCCCCCAGTAGTGTATGGCGGATCGCCCATCGACCTCGTGCAGCTTGCGCGAGGATGCCGACGATGCCACCGGGGTTCGGGGTCACCTCGATGTTCGCGAACTTGACCAGGGCCTTGGCGAAGTCGGAGTCACCCCAGGTACGCAGCTTCGCCGTCGCTGTTCATCACGAAGTTGAAGTAGTCGTAGGCGGAGACGTCGAGCAGCCCACGCCAGATGTCGAAGCCGGCCGGGATCTCGCCGTGGCCGTCGAGCGCGCCGTAGCCGTTCAGCCACTTGCCGATCGCGGCCGTGCGGTAGCCCGGAGTCCGTGCAGCCAGGCCGGCAGGATGTTCGTGCGGTCCTTCATCCCGTA
Organism: uncultured Solirubrobacterales bacterium; assembly: GCA_963850625.1. Classification (GTDB taxonomy): domain Bacteria; phylum Actinomycetota; class Thermoleophilia; order Solirubrobacterales; family 70-9; genus CAXMST01. The sequence goes on along the minus strand of CAWKLZ010000005.1, from coordinate 589,282 downwards.
CCAGCCGTACGGGTAGAAGTTGCCGGCAACGTCGTGGTTGTGCGCGTACTGGCCGGTGATGAAGGTCGCGCGCGCCGGGCAGCAGAGCGGGAACGAGTCGACGGCGTCGGCGAAGGTCGTGCCCTTGTTGGCGAGCAGGCGCTGCACGTGCGGCATGAACTTGACGTCGCTCTTCGCCATGTCGTCGGTCATCACGACGAGGATGTTCGGGCTGCCGTCCTGCGCGTGCGCGGCCTGATTCGTCCGCGCCGACGCGGCGGGCGGCGCCGATGCGAAGACGCACGGCGACAGTGCCAGCAACGCCAGCAGAGCCGCCGCAAGCGTGGCAGCGGTCAGCGAATTGGTGCGGTCGTCCCTCATCTGCTCCTCCATCCTCAAGGCTGTGCCGACCTGCTAATGTAACACACTGTGCCACAGAGTGTCAAACTCGGCCAGGAGGCCGCCAGCGAAGCCCCGGCCGCGCGTCGGCAGGGAGGCGGCCCGCAAGCGGATCGTCGACGCCGCGATCGAGCTCGTTCGCGAGCGCTCTTTCGCCGAGCTCACCGTCGGCGAGATCATGGACCGGGCCGGGCTCGAGCGGACGATCTTCTATCGCCACTTCGAGAACGTCGGCGCGCTGCTGCTCGGCGCCGGCCGCGAGGCGATCAACCAGCTCTACGCAGCACAGGTCGGCGCTCGCCGAGACGCGCGCCGATCACGGGCCCGAGGCGGTCCGCCAGGCGATGGAGGTTCCCGTCCGGATCTACAGCCGGCACGGGCCGCTGCTGCGCGCGGTCTCCGAGGCGGTCGCCGCCGAGCAGCTCGTCGCCGTCGATCAGGAACGCCTGCGCCGGCGCTTCGACGAGCTCGTCGGCGACCTCGATCCGGCAGGCCGCCGAGGAGGCCGGCGTCGAGTTCAACAACGTCGAGCAGACTGCCCACGCGCTCAACCTGCTGAACGAGAGCTACCTGCTCGACGCCTTCGGGCGCGAGCCCCGGGTCGCGTCGAGACCGCGACCGCGACGCTGGCCGGATCTGGTCCGCGTTGCTGCATCCCACTCGGCCTGATGGCCACCCGTCGTTCGGCGCACACTGGCCGCAGCCCTGGAGTGGCGAGGACGGCGGCCCTATACCAGTCGCTAACCCCGATCGCCCGGGTCGAGGTCGCCGAGACCTAGATCAGGCAGGAACTTTCGGCCCCGCTTGGGAACGCCGACGTGACGGCCCCTCCCGCGGGTGCGCGTGGGAGCGGGTGCCGGAAACCAAGTGAACGAAGCGGATTTCCGGTGCCCGCTCCCGCGCGACAGGACCCGCGGGCCAACCGCCACGATCTAAGTCTTTTGGCTTAGATTTCTTGACATCCCCCTGGCGGGTGGGTAGACTTGCCGCAGATGCAAGCCGACCGGTTCACCACCCGTGCCGCAATGGCGGTTCAAGACGCCCAGCGTCTCGCCAGCCGCTACCGCAACAGCGAGATGACGCCCGCCCACCTGCTGCTCGCGCTGCTCGACGCCGAGGACAACTCGGCCGTCCCGATCCTCAACAAGCTTTCCGCCGACGTCGCCTCGATCCGCGACCGGGCCGAGCGCGCCGTCGCCGAGTCTGCCGACCGTCTCCGGCGACAACGAGCCGCGCGCTGCGGCCCTCGCCCAAGCTCGTCAACGTCCTGCACCGGGCCGAGCGCGAGATGTCGGCGCTCGGCGACAGCTACGTCTCGATCGGCCACCTGCTGCTCGCCCTGGCGGCGAGCGACTCCGGCGTCGGCGACATCCTCCCCGACCGCGACTCGCTCGCGAAGGCGGCAAGCGAGGCGCAGGGCCCGCACAAGATCGACTCCCCCGACGCCGAGGACAAGTTCGAGGCCCTCGACCAAGTTCGGCCAGGACCTGACCGAGGCCGCCGAGGCGGGCAAGCTCGACCCGGTGATCGGCCGCGATGAGGAGATCCGCCGGGTGATCCAGGTGCTCTCGCGCCGGACCAAGAACAACCCGGTGCTGATCGGCGAGCCCGGCGTCGGCAAGACGGCGATCGTCGAGGGCCTCGCCCAGCGGATCGTCGCCGGCGACGTGCCCGAGTCCCTGCGCGGGCGAAAGGTGATCGCCCTCGACGTCGGCGGCCTGCTCGCCGGCTCCAAGTACCGCGGCGAGTTCGAGGAGCGGCTCAAGGCCGTCCTTGCCGAGATCAAGGAGGCCGAGGGCCAGATCGTCCTCTTCATCGACGAGCTGCACACGATCGTCGGCGCCGGCGCCGCCGAGGGCGCGGTCGACGCCGCCAACCTGCTCAAGCCGATGCTGGCGCGCGGCGAGCTGCGCGCCGTCGGCGCGACGACGCTCGACGAGTACCGCAAGCACATCGAGAAGGACGCCGCGCTCGAGCGGCGCTTCCAGCCGGTCAACGTCGGCGAGCCCACCGAGGCCGACACGATCGCGATCCTGCGCGGGCTCAAGGAGCGCTACGAGGCGCACCACAACGTGACGATCACCGACCCGGCGATCGTCGCCGCCGCGACCCTCTCCGAGCGCTACATCACCGACCGCTTCCTGCCCGACAAGGCGATCGACCTGATCGACGAGGCCGCCTCGCGGCTGAAGATGGAGATCGAGTCCTCGCCCGTCGAGATCGACGAGGTCGAGCGCCGCATCACGCAGCTCGAGATCGAGAAGCAGGCGCTGGCCAAGGACACGGACGCGGCGTCGAAGGCGCGCCTGGAGGCGATCGAGTCCGACCTGGCCGAGCTGAACGAGTCCGCCGTCGGAGATGAAGGCCCGCTGGCAGAACGAGAAGGCCGCGATCGACGGGATCAAGGTTGCGCGCGACGAGCTCGAGAGCGCGACGCGCGACGCCGAGCGGGCCGAGCGCACGGGCGATCTCGAGCGCGCCGCCGAGCTCAAGTACGGACGCATCCCCGAGCTCGAGCGCGACGTCGCCTCACACCAGGAGCGGCTCGCCGAGCTGCACGCGGCCGGCGGCTCGATGCTGACCGAGTCGGTGACCGAGGAGGACATCGCCGAGGTCGTCGCTCGCTGGACCGGGATCCCGGTGAGCAAGCTGATGGAGGGCGAGGTCGAGAAGCTGATCCAGATGGAGGAGCGCCTGCACGACCGGGTCATCGGTCAGGACGAGGCCGTCGAGGCCGTCGCCAACGCGCTGCGGCGCTCGCGCGCCGGGCTCGCCGACCCGACACCGGCCGATCGGCTCCTTCCTCTTCCTGTGGCCCGACCGGCGTCGGCAAGACCGAGCTCGCCCGGGCGCTGGCCGAGTTCATGTTCGATTCCGAGGACGCGATGGTCCGCATCGACATGTCCGAGTACATGGAGAAGCACGCCGTCTCGCGCCTGATCGGAGCGCCGCCCGGCTACGTCGGCTACGACGAGGGCGGCCAGCTGACCGAGGCCGTGCGCCGCCGCCCCTACGCGGTGATCCTCCTCGACGAGATCGAGAAGGCGCACCCGGACGTCTTCAACACGCTGCTGCAGATCATGGACGACGGCCGCCTCACCGACGGCCAGGGCCGGACCGTGAACTTCACCAACACGGTGATGATCATGACCTCGAACGTCGGCTCCGCCGAGATCGCCGGCGAGGTGATCGACGAGAACATCCGCGAGCGGATCGAGGGCGTGCTCTCCAACCACTTCAAGCCCGAGTTCCTGAACCGGATCGACGAGACCGTGATCTTCCACCGGCTCAGCCGCGAGGACATCTCCCGGATCGTCGAGCTGCAGGTCGAGCTGCTCGCCCACCGGGTGCAGCGAGCGCGGCGTCGAGATCGAGCTCACCGACGACGCGAAGACGCTGCTCGGCAACCTCGGCTACGACCCGACCTACGGCGCCCGCCCGCTCAAGCGCGTGATCCAGCGCCGGCTCGTCGATCAGCTCGCGCTGGCGCTGCTCGAGGGCCGCTTCAGCGAGGGCGACACGGTCCGCGTCGACGCCGCCGAAGGCGAGCTCGTCTTCGCGAAGGCGGGCGAGCGCGCCGCCTCCGCCGCCGCCTGAGCCACCGCCGCCGGCTCAGCCCGCGGCGGTCGGGTCCGGCTTCTGGCAGGAGGCAATGCCGTAGTCACCGGCGGCCTGGCGGAAGGCCTGCCGAGCGCGATCGCCTTGGCCGAGATCCTGAGCACCCCCGGATCTGCCTTGACGGCGTCGACCTGCTTCTGAGCTCGCCGACGATCGCGTTGACCTCGTCCTCATCGCCTGCCGGGGCCTGCAGCTGCTGAAAGCCCCTCAGCTCGTCCTCGATGATCCCGATCACCGTCTTCTCGTACTTCTCGATCGATGCCTTGTCGGCGACCGCCAGGCCCTGGTGAGCGCCGTCTGGACCTGAGCCGCGGCCTCGTTGCAGATCGCCCCGCCTGCTGCACGAACTCATCCTTGCTCGGCGCGCCGGACGTCGAGTCGCCGCCCCCGCCGCAGCCGGCAACGGCCAGAGAGTGAGTGCTGCTAGGGCGGCCGTCGCTGCGTATTTGCGGATGCGTCGCACGGTGCCTTCCTCGTCGGATCCGACCGGACCCTATCCAAGCGAGCCTCGCGGCCGTTACCGCGGCAGCGTCAGTCCCCGCGGGGATCAGCCGCTCCCGCACTCCGTCAGGCCGTAGGCGTTCGCGAGCTTGTTCGCCTCCTGGAAGGCGGGGCTGTCCGGGTTCGTGGCCTCACCCGGGTTGGCCTTCAGCGCGTCGACGCCCGACTGGGCCGCGTCGATGATCGCGTTGACCTGATCCTCGTCGCCCGAGGGCGCGCCGAGCGCCTGCAGGCTGTTGAGCTCACCCTCGACGGTCGGGATCAGCGTGTCGTTGACGAACTGATCGATGTCCGCCTGGCTCGGGTTCTGGCCGAGGGACTTGGCGGCGGAGTTGACCGCGTCGTTGCCGCTCTTGCAGATCTGGTTGCCCTGGGCGAGGAACTCGTCCTTGGTCAGGGGCGTGCCCTGGGTGCTGTCGGTGGTCGCGTCGCCGCCACCGCCGCACGCCGCGAGCATCGTCACCGAAAGGCGAGCGCTCCAACGGCGATCAGCATGCGTAGAGAAGTGGTACGAGACAAGACGAGTCCTTTCGGTGGTGCGACCCTGCGGCCGCCAACATACCCCACAGGCTTCCGGAAAAGCACTTCGCCTGGCGGCGCTCAGCCGCCGGCCGCGACCCGATGCACCGGCACGTCGAGGCGAGCGGTCATCTCCTCGATCAGGTCGTCGAACTTGGCATCCCCGACGACGAACACGACCCGTCGCGCGCCGTGCTCGGCCGCGACGTCCTCGAGCGCCTGCGCCGGGTCTTGGCTGACGACCCGGCCCTCGGCATGGCAGCCGGCCGCGATCAGGCTCGCGACGGAAACCGCGAGCCGCTCCTGCGCGGCGACCCGGCCCGGCTCCTCGTCATTGAGCCAGCGCTGCGTCGCCGTCGATTGCACCGGCGCGAGGACGAGGACGGAGTAGCCGTCGTTCCTCACGCGGGCCGCTCGCCTCGGCGAGCGTCGCGATCTCGTTCGCGGTCGCCGCGTGGTCGATCGGCGCGAGCGCGAAGGCCAGCAGCGGCGCCTCCGGATCGTCGCGGGCAAGCTCGATCGGGCCGCGGGGGCGAAGGCGGACGGCGATCGCGATCAGCGCAGCGACGACGACGAAGCCGAGCGCCGCGCCGACCACTTCGCCGCCGATCGCGAAGCCGAGGAAGGGCGGCACGACGATCGCGATCACGATCAGCGGCAGCGCCCAGGAGCGGTGGATCCCAGCGTTCCATGCCAACCCTCTTACCCGAATCGGGCCATCGATGCGGGCGCGCCACCGGCCGCCGCGCCCGGCCGGACAGCGTTCGTGTCAGGGTTCGGGCATGCGAATCGGCCTCGTCGCCTATTGGTTCAACCGCGGGCAGGGCGTGGTCGCCCGCCAGCTGCGCTCGGCGCTCGACGACCTCGGCCACGAGACCTACGTGCTCGCGCGCCCGACGCGGAAGACGAACATCCGGCCCGACTGGATCGACGCGAGCGGCGTCTGGGCCCAGGAGCGGGTGACGGCCGCCTCCGACTACGCGATCCCCAGCGACGAGTACGAGGCCTGGGCCGCCGACGAGCGGCATCGAGCTCGTCCTCTTCGATCAGAACTACCAGTTCGACGAGATCGCCGGACTGCGCGAATCGGGCGTCAGGACGGCCGGGCGCTTCGTCTGGGAGCACTTCGCCGATGAGCACGTCGAGCCCGCTCGGCGCGCCTTCGACGCGATCTACTCGCTGACGGGATGCGAGCGCGAGCGGTACGCGGAGATGGGCATCGAGAGCCCGCGCGTGCGCTTCGGCTGCCACCCCGACCTGCTGGCCGCCGCCCTGCCCGCGGAGCAGGACCCGGCCGCCGACGGCATCGTCCGGCTGCTGTTCCCGGGCGGGTTCATGAGCAAGCGCAAGCCGCTCGCCGAGGTGATCGAGGCGTTCCGCGCCGCCGACGGCGACGAGCTGCGGCTGACGCTGAAGGCGCAGGTCGACAGGCGGCTGACCGAGGCTCGGCGTCTGGCCCGCGGCGGCCGGCGGATCGGCCGCAGCGACCCGCGGATCGAGATCACCAGCGGCGACCTGCCGACGGACGAGTACATGGCGATGTTCGCGACGGCGTCCGCGATCCTCGCGCCGAGCCGCTGGGAGGGGCTCGGCCTGCACCTCTACGAGGCGACGGCGCTCGGCATCCCGATCATCACCAACGACAATCCGCCGATGAACGAGATCGTGATCGACGGCCGCAACGGGCTGCTCGTGCCCGGCATCGCCGACGGCACGGCCCGCTCGGGAATCGCGGCGTTCCGCCCCGACGTCGCCGCGCTGACGGCGGCGATCGAGCGGCTCCGCGACCCCGGAGCTGCGGCGCGCAGCTGCGGGCCGGCGCCCGCGAACGCCGCGCGGAGCTGAGCTGGGACAACACGCGTCGCCGACCTCGAGCGCTCGTCGCCACTCTCGCCGGGGCGAGCCGGGTGAGCGAGCACGTCCTGCGCCGTGAGCAGGTCCTCGCCGCGCCGCTCGCCGAGACCTTCGAGTTCTTCTCCCGAGCCGAGAACCTGGAGGCGATCACGCCGCCGTGGCTGCGCTTCCGGATCACCTCGCCGACCCCGATCGAGATGCGGGTCGGCGAGCAGATCCGCTACCGGCTGCGGCTGCACGGGGTCCCGGTCAGCTGGCTGACCCGGATCGAGGCCTGGGAGCCGCCGCACCGCTTCGTCGACGCCCAGCTGCGCGGCCCCTACGCGCTCTGGCACCACACTCACAGTTCGAGCAGCTCGACCCGGGCGCATACGCGGATGACGCGACCTCGTCCGCTACGCGCACCGCTTCGGCCCGCTCGGCGAGCTCGGCGAGCGGCTCGTCGTCAAGCGCGACCTCGAGCGGATCTTCGACTACCGCCGCGATACGATCGCCGAGCTGATCGAGAAGGGCACCTGGAGCCGTGACCACACCCCGTCCGTCTGCCGTACGCCGCGCCTACGACGCCACCTGGGGCGCGCCTGTTCGCTTCGACCTACGACCGGATGATGGCCGCCGGCGAGCGCGGCAAGCTGGGCCGGCGCCGCGACGAGATCGTTGGCCGGGCACAGGGTCGGACGCTCGAGATCGGCGCCGGCACCGGCCTCAACCTGCCCGCTACGGGCCCGGGGTCAGGCGCTCGTCCTGACCGAGCCGTTCGAGCCGATGGCGCGCCGACTGCGCGCCAAGGTCGCCGCCGCCGCCGGCCCCGCGGCCGAGGTGATCGAGACGCCGGCCGAGCTGCTGCCCTTCGACGACGACAGCTTCGACACGGTCGTCGCAACGCTCGTCCTCTGCACGATCCCGGATCCGGAGCGGGCCCTGAGCGAGGTCGCACGCGTGCTCAAGCCCGACGGCCGGCTGCTGTTCATCGAGCACGTGCGAGCCGAGACGGCCGGGCTGGCGCGGGCGCAGGACCTCCTGCACGGGCCCTGGTACTTCGTTGGCCACGGCTGCCACTGACAACCGCGACACCCTGGCCACGATCCGCTCCTCGGGCCTCGAGATCGACGACCTGCAGCGCGGCGAGATCGAGGAGGCGCCGCCGATTGTGCGGCCGCTCGTCTGGGGCTCGGCGCGGCCGCAGGCCGCGGGCGTATAAGACTCCGTGCAGAGCCGCGGCCGCGCGGCTCGAGGGAGCAGAGCCAGAGAGAGCCACAGGAGGAGAGACCCAGATGCCGCAATTCATCCTTTTGACGAACCTGACGACGGACGGCGTCAAGACGATCAAGAACAACCCGGCCCGGATCATGGAGGTCAACTCGGAGGTCGAGCAGATCGGGCTCACCGTCCTGCACCAGTGGGCGACGCTCGGTGCCTACGACTTCGTCTCGATCGTCGAGGCGCCGGACGCGGAGACGATGGCCCGCGCCTCGGTCGAGCTCGGCTCGCGCGGGACGACCACCAACCACACGCTGACGGCGATCCCCGCCGAGGACTTCGCCAAGCACCTGTAGTGCGGTCGCCGAGCGAAACCGAGCGGGCGGGCGCGTGAGGCGGGGCGCTTGAAGGTCCTCGTCGTCGGCGGCGGCGGGCGCGAGCACGCGATCGTCCGCGCCCTCGCCCGCTCGCCGCAGCAGCCCGAGCTGCTCTGCGCCCCCGGCAATGCCGGCATCGCCGCCGACGCCCGCTGCCTGCCGATCGCGGCCGACGACGTCGAGGGGCTGCTCGCCGCGGCCCGCGAGGAGGGTGTCGGGCCTCGTCGTCGTCGGGCCCGAGGCACCGCTCGTCGCGGGGCTCGTCGACCTGCTCGAGGCGGCGGGCATCCCCGCCTTCGGCCCGAGCGGCGCGGCGGCGCAGCTCGAGGGCTCGAAGCTGTACGCGAAAGAGGCGATGGAGGAGGCCGGCGTGCCGACCGCCGCGCACGTGACGCTGCGCGGCCGCGAGCAGGCGCTCGCCGAGCTCGCCAAGGCGAGCCTCCCGGTCGTGCTCAAGGCCGACGGCCTGGCGGCGGGCAAGGGCGTGATCATCGCCACCGACGCGGCCGAGGCGGAGGCGCGATCGACGTCTTCTTCACCGAGCAGCGCTTCGGCGAGACCGAGGTCGTGCTCGAGGAGTTCCTCGGTCGGCTCCGAGCTGTCGCTGCTCGCGCTCTGCGACGGCACCAACGTCGTCCCGCTCGCCCCGGCCCAGGACTACAAGCGGATCTTCGACGGCGACGAGGGCCCGAACACCGGCGGCATGGGCAGCTACTCGCCGGTTCCGGGCATCAGCGACGAGCAGATCGCGGCGATCGTCGCCGCCGTCCACGAGCCGATCGTGCGACTCATGGCCGAGCGCGGCTCGCCCTTCCACGGCGTGCTCTACGCCGGGCTGATGATCACCGCCGACGGCCCCAAGGTGCTCGAGTTCAACACCCGCTTCGGCGACCCCGAGACGCAGGCCGTGCTGCCGCGGCTGCGCTCTGACCTGCTCGACGCTCTGCCTGCGCGCCCGCGAGCCGGGCGGCCTCGCCGGAGTCGAGGCCGAGTTCGCCGACGACTGGTCGGTGAGCGTCGTGCTCGCCTCGCGCGGCTACCCGGAGAGCTCTTCGAAGGGCGACGTGATCACCGGCCTGGAGGGCGCCGCGGCAGCCGGCGCCGAAGTCGTCCACGCGGGCACGGCCGAGCGCGACGGCGAGATCGTCACCGCCGGCGGCCGGGTCCTGAACGTGACCGCGCTCGGCGCCGACGCCGCCGAGGCGCGCGAGCGCGCGTACGATGCGGCCCGCGAGGTCCGTTTCGACGGCATGCAGATGCGGACCGACATCGCCGAGCGCGCGGTCGAGTGACCGGCGACACCTGATTCCTACCGACAGAACTGGAGAAGGACCTGAATGAGTGAATCCGCCGACACCGGGACCGAGACGGTGCCCGAGGCCGAGACCGAGCTCGACGGGATCGACGTCGAGCAGCCGCTCGTGGGGATCATCATGGGCTCGGCCAGCGACAAGGAGACGATGGCGAAGGCGGAGCCGATCCTCGACGAGGCCGGCATCCACTACGAGGTGCGCGTGATGAGCGCCCACCGAACGCCCGACATGGTCGTCGACTACTGCCGGAACGCGAAGTCGCGCGGCCTGCGCGTCCTGATCGCCGGCGCCGGGCTGAGCGCCGCCCTGCCCGGCGTCGCCGCCGCGCACACCGAGCTGCCGGTGATCGGCGTGCCGATCTCCGCCGGGACGCTCGGCGGCATCGACGCGCTGCTCTCGACCTCGCAGATGCCTCCCGGCGTACCGGTCGCCGCCGTCGGCATCGACAACTCGAAGAACGCCGCGCACCTGGCGATCCGGATCATCAACGGCTAGGACCACCGGTGATCCCTCGTTACACGCGCGAGGCGATCGGGTCCGATCTGGACCCAGCAACGGAAGATGGAGGGCTGGCTCGAGGTCGAGCTGGCCGTCACCGAGGCGCTCGCCGCCGAGGGCGTCGTCCCGGTCGAGGACGCCCGAGCCTGCCGCGAGCGGGCCGCGTTCACCGTCGAGGCGGTCGAGGAGCGCGAGCGCACGACCAACCACGACGTCGCCGCCTTCGTCGACGTCGTCCAGGCCTCGATCGGCGCCGAGGGACGCTGGATCCACTACGGGCTGACCTCCTCCGACGTGCTCGACACGGCGCTCGCGACGCAGCTCGTCGACGCCGGCACGATCGTGCTCACCGGCGCGCTCGAGTACCGCGACGCGCTGATCGAGCAGGCGCTGCGCGCACCGCGACACCGTCGCCGTCGGCCGCACGCACGGGATCCACGCCGAGCCCTCGAGCTTCGGCCTGCGGCTCGCCGGGTTCGCCTTCGAGGCCAACCGCAACCTCGAGCGGCTGCGGCGCGCCTTCGAGCAGATCGCGGTCGGCAAGCTCTCCGGTGCCGTCGGCTCCTATGCGTCGCTGCCGCCCGCGGTGGAGAAGCGCGTCATGGAGGCGCTCGGGCTCGGCCGCGAGGACTCGCGACCCAGGTCGTGCCGCGCGATCGCCACGCGGAGGTGCTGAGCGCCTGCGCGCTCGCCGCCGCCGGTCTGGAGCGATTCGCGACCGAGGTCCGCAACCTGCAGAAGACGGAGGTACGCGAGGTCGAGGAGCCGTTCGGCAAGGGCCAGAAGGGTTCCTCGGCGATGCCGCACAAGCGCAACCCGATCACGACGGAGCGGATCACGGGCCTCGCCCGCGTGATGCGCGGCTACGCGCAGACCGGGCTCGAGAACGTTGCGCTCTGGCACGAGCGCGACATCTCCCACTCCGGCGCCGAGCGCGTGATCCTTCCCGACGCGACGATCTGCCTCGACTACATGGAGCACCTCGGCCGCCGCGTCGCCGCCGACATGGTCGTCCACGACGAGCGCATGCTCGAGAACCTCGAGCTCACCTACGGCGCCGTCTACAGCCAGCGGGTGCTCACGGCGCTGCTCGACACGGGGATGATCCGCGACGACGCCTACCGGATCGTGCAGCAGAACGCGCAGCGCGCCTGGGACACGCGGACCCCGTTCCGCGACCTGCTCGAGTCGGCGCTCGCCGAACAGGGGATCGAGCTCGACCTGGACGAGGTCTTCGACCCGAGCGCCTACCTGCGCAACGCCGGCGAGGTCTTCGAGCGGCTCGAGGCGCTGACGGGCTGACGGCGGCCCGGCCGCGCCGCCGAGAACGTCCACCGCATCCGTCCATAGCCCCGGATGGGGCACGTTCGCCGTGACGACCTCAGAGGGTGAAGTCCGCGGACCGCGGGTCGCCGATGAAGCGCTCGAGCTCGGCCTTGCCGCCGCTCGCGACGGGCTCGCCGTGGGCGAGCAGCAGCGCGTCCCAATCGAGCTCGAGCAACGGCACGAGCGCCCGCAGCGTTCCCGCCTTGGTCGCCTCGGGCTCGTCCATGAGGAAGTCGGGGACGAAGGCGAGCTCGCCGTCCCAGCGGATCACCGAGTCGGCGATCAGCAGGGCGCCCGGGCCGGTGGCGATGTGCAGGGCGCCGTCGTCGGGACAGATGACGCCGATCTCGTGCGCGGTCAGGCCGGGCGCGAGCTCGTCGCCCCACTCGTAGGGGCGGATCGAGGTGCCGGAGCCGAACTCGTGCATGCCCACGGCCGGGGCGAGCACCTCGGCGTCGAAGCGCTCGGCGAGCTCAGCACAGCCACGCCGGTGGTGGCGGTTGGAGAGCACGATCCGCTCCACTCCCCCACCCTGCTCGAGCTCGGCGTCGAGCCACGGCGCGCCGATCGGGTCGATCGCCACGCGCGGGCCCGGCAGCCAGCAGGAATGCACGACCTGGCCGATCCCGGGATGGGGCGCGCGCCACTCGAAGACGCCGTCGATCACCTCGTGGAATCCGCTCATTGCGGCAATCCTACGGCGGCTGGAGGAGCCGAGCGGCCGCGCGTTGCTAGGTTCGCGGGCATGAGCGCCTCAACCACTTCCCTGAACGAGCTCGAGCTGCACTCGAGCGGCAAGGTCCGCGAGATCTACCACTCCGGCGAGGAGCTGATCATGGTCGCCTCCGACCGGATCAGCGCCTACGACGTGATCCTCGACGACCCGATCCCCGACAAGGGCAAGGTCCTGACCCAGATGTCGATCTTCTGGTTCAACACGACCGGCGACATCGTCCCCAACCACTTCATCGACGAGGACGTGCCCGAGGAGGCCGCCGGACGCGGCATCCGGGTGAAGAAGCTCGACATGTACCCGGTCGAGTGCGTCGTCCGCGGCTACATCACCGGCTCCGGCTGGAAGGAGTACAAGGCGGACGGCTCGGTCTGCGGGATCGCGCTGCCGGAGGGGCTCGAGGAGTCGCAGAAGCTGCCGGAACCGATCTTCACGCCGGCGACGAAGGCCGAGATCGGCGACCACGACGAGAACGTCGACTTCGACCGCGCCGCCGAGATCGTCGGCTCCCGCGACCTCATGCAGAGCCTCAAGGACATCTCGATCGCGCTCTACGAGCATGCCGCTGCGCACGCGCTCGAGCGCGGCATCATCCTCGCCGACACGAAGTTCGAGTTCGGCTCGGCGCCGGGCGCGGAGATCGTTCTCGGCGACGAGGTCCTGACTCCCGACTCCTCGCGCTTCTGGCCCGCCGACTCCTACGCGGCCGGCCGCGGGCAGGCCAGCTTCGACAAGCAGTACGTGCGCGACTGGCTCGACGAGCAGGGCTGGGACCACTCACCGCCGGCGCCGAAGCTGCCGGCCGAGGTGATCAGCGGCACCAGCGACCGCTACCGCGAAGCCTACGAGCGGATCACCGGCTCACCGCTGGACTGAGCGGATGGGCTCCAGCGAGGACACCTCCCGAGCGCGTATCGACCCCGACGCCGATGATCGGATGATCCTGCTGCGCCGCGAGCTCGGCGTCACGCTCCTTCGGGATCAACCAACTCAACCTGAGGCCCGGCCAGCGCGGCCGGATCCACGTGCACGCCGACCAGGAGGAGGTCTACCTGGTCCTCACCGGCGAGCTCACGATCGGGATCGAGGGCGAGGAGCAGACGCTCGGCGAGGGCGAGCTGATCCGCGTCGCGCCGCACGTCCGGCGGCAGATCTCCAACCGTGGCAGCGAGCTGCTGCAGATGGTCGCGCTCGGCGGCGCCGGCGAACACGCCAGCCGCGACGCGACCGCCTACGAGAGCTGGGAAGCCGAGGAGGGCGCCTCCCCGCAAGAGGTCCCGCTGCCGGAGGACCTGGACGTCTGAGGCCGGCGTGGTGCCGGCGAAAGCGGAGCGCCGGCGTTTGCAGTGAGGGAACGAGGCGAAGTGCGTGTCTCGCGATGCCGCGTCGCCGTTTCGTGACGGTTTCGCGAGGCGTCTCGGCCCGTCCCGAGTCGACTGGTCACGTTCCCACTCATCTTGCGGTGGAACGTGACCACTCGCGAAACCGGCCCTCCAACCGTGCACGGAAGCGTCACGTCCTCGCGCCTTTTGTCACACCTTCACCCGCCACCCCTCACTGCCCCAAGACGTGACGGTTGCGCCTGGCGTCGCCCGCCGCCTAACCTCCCCCGCCTCATGACGATCCTGATCCAGGGCATGCGGCGCTCGGGGACGACGATCCTCTACGACGCGCTGCTCGAGGACCCCGGCCTGCACTGCTTCTACGAGCCCTTCCGGGAGAACACGGAAACGCCGGGCGGCGGCAGCGACGCCCGCGAGACCGACCCCTTCGCCGAGACGAAGGCGCTGCGCGAGGCCTACGCCGCCGCCAACTTCCCCGAGCTGCCGATCGACGAGTTCAACTGGGGCGGCCCGCGCGACGGCTCGCTCGAGATCGGCCCCGAGCTGCCCGATCACTGCACGGGCTTCCTCGCCGACCTGCTCGGCCGTGGGGGCGAGCGGGAGGTGATGGTCAAGTTCACGCGCATCTACGACAAGCTCGAGCGCGTCGCGCCGCTGGCGCCCGGCGCCGTCCTCGTCCACGTCGTCCGCGACCCCCGTGGGGTCGCCGCCTCGATGATGATGGGGCGCGGGCGCAAGCGGGCCGAGCAGTACGCGGACCCGACCGCGTTCTTCGCCGAGGCGGAGCGGCGCAAGCTCTGGTCCTCGCGCGAGATCTCGAAGGCGTTGCTGAAGCTGCCCGAGAACTCGCACCTCGGCAAGCTCAGCAACGTCGAGCGCATCCTGCTCGTCTGGCGACACACCTTCGAGCACACCTTCGCCGACGGCGCGCCGGCTGTTCGGCGATCGCTACCTGCTGCTGCGCAACGAGGAGCTGCGCGCCGACCCGGCCGCCGCGATCGGCCGCGTCTACGAGGCGGCCGGCCGGCCGCTGCCCGACGTCGTCGCCGCGTGGGCGCGGGGCAAGGTCAAGGCGCCGGAGCTCCAGTTCGCGGAGGGCGACCGGCGCTGGGCCGAGATCTTCACGAAGCTCGGCATGCGGCAGGCGCTGATCGACGCCGGCTATCCGGATCTCGCCGAGGGCGTCGCCGAGCCCGCTTCCGGCGGGGGCCTGCTCGGCCGCGCCCGCGCGCGCCTGGGCAGGGCCTGACCGCGCCGCGATGTAGCCTCACGCCCGTGCTCGCACGCGTACTGATCAGGCCAAAGGCGGGGGTCGTCGACCCGCAGGGCAAGGCGGTGGAGCGCGCCCTGCCGACGCTCGGTTTCGAGGGGGTCGACGAGGTCCGCGTCGGCCGCATGGTCGAGCTCCACACCGACGATCCCGACTCGCTGCCGGAGCTCTGCGAGAAGCTGCTCTCGAACCCGCTGATCGAGGACTACGAGATCGAGCTCGAGGGCGAGGAGGCGCCGCTCGCCCACGGCGGCGACGAGGAGGAGGTCTGAGTGGCAACGCGCTTCGGCGTGATCCGCTTCCCCGGCTCCTGCGATGAGACCGACGCCGCGCTCGCCTGCGAGCGGGTTGGCGAGGCCGAGATCCTCTGGCACGGTGACACCGACCTGAAGGGCGTCGACGCGATCGTCGTCCCCGGGGGCTTCTCCTACGGCGACTATCTCCGCGTCGGTGCGATCGCCCGCTTCGCGCCGATCATGGAGCGCGTCGCCGCCTTCGCTGCCGACGGCGGTCCGGTGCTCGGCATCTGCAACGGCTTCCAGGTCCTCTGCGAGGCCGGGCTGCTGCCGGGGGCGCTGCTGCCGAACGAGGGGCTGCGGTTCCTCTGCCGGCAGGTCGAGCTGATCGTCGTCGACAACGGCTCGGCTTGGACCGGCGCCTGCGACGTGGGCGACGGCCTCTCGATCCCGGTCAAGCACACCACGGGCCGCTACTTCGCGCCACCGGAAATGCTCGCGGAGCTGAACGAGCGCGGCCAGGTCGCGCTCCGCTATGCGCGCGGGACACAACCCGAACGGATCGCTGGAGGACATCGCCGGCGTCCGCAACGAGGCCGGCAACGTGCTCGGCCTGATGCCGCACCCCGAGCACGCAGTCGATCCGCTGACCGGTTCGGTCGACGGGCTGCGGCTGTTCGAGTCGGCGACGCGCGTCGCGACCGCTGCCTAGCGGCTAAAGCCCACTATCGGCGCCGAGGAAGGTCAGCACCGCGAGCACGCGGCGGTGGTCCGTAGGCGAAGCGGTCAGGTCGAGCTTCGAGAAGATCGAGGTGACGTGCTTCTCGACGGCGCGCTCGGTGACGACGAGCTCGGCGCGATCGCCTTGTTGCTCCTCCCCTCGGCCATCAAGCGCCAGCACCTCGCGCTCGCGCGGCGAGAGCTCGTCCAGCGGGTCGTTCGCGCGGCGCCGGCCGAGCATGCTCGAGACGACCTCGGGATCGAGCGCCGAGCCGCCGTCGGCGACGCGGTCGAGGGCCTCGAGGAAGCGGTCGACGTCGGCGACCCTGTCCTTGAGCAGGTAGCCGACGCCCGCAGCACTCTCCGCGAGGATCTCCATCGCGTAGCCCTCCTCGACGTACTGGGAGAGGACGAGCAGGCCGACGTCCGGGCAGCTCGGCGCGGATCTCCCGGGCCGCGCGCAGACCCTCGTCGGTCTGGGTCGGCGGCATCCGTACGTCGATCACGGCGACATCGGGCTTGTGCGCGCGGACCTTGCGCAGCAGGTCCTCGGCGTCGCCCGCCTGCCCGACGACCTCGTGGCCGGCCTCGCCGAGAAGCCGCGCGATCCCCTCGCGCAGCAGGACCGAGTCCTCGGCGATCACTACCCGCACGGGATCACCGCCTTGACCTCGGTGCCGGCGCCCGCCGGGCTCTCGACCTCGAGCCGGCCGTCGAGCGCCGCGACGCCTGTCGGCGAGCCCGCGCAGGCCCGTGCCCCGGCTGGGCTCGGCACCACCGATCCCATCGTCGGAGACCGAGACGACGAGGACGGCCCGTTGTCGCGCCGAACGTCGACCGCAGCACTCTCCGCCTCCGCGTAGCGAGCGACGTTGGTCAGCGCCTCGGCGATCACGAAGTAGGCCGCCGCCTCGACATCGGACGGCAGTCTGTCGGCGGGCAGCTCGCCGACCTCGACCGGGACGGCCGCCCGGCCGGCGAGCGCCTCGCACGGCAGCCCGCAAGCCGCGATCGCTGAGCACGGCCGGGTGGATGCCACGGGCGAGCTCGCGGAGTTCACCCGTCGCGGTCTCTAGATCGGCGAGCGCCGCATCGAGCATCTCAGCCCCCGCCTCCGGGTCCTCGGGCAGCCTGTCGCGGGCCATCCGCAGGTCGAGGGCGAGCGCGACGAGGCGCTGCTGGGCGCCGTCGTGGAGGTCGCGCTCGAGTCGCTGGCGCTCGGCGTCGGTCGCCTGCACGATCCGCGCTCGCGACGAGCGCAGCTCCTCGACGCGGGCGCGCAGCGCGGCCTCGAGCCGCTCGTTCTCGAGCGCCAGGGCCGCGGCCGCGCCGACCGCGTCGATCGAGCCGGCGCTCGGCGCCGAGCGCCGGATCGCAGAGCAGCACGGCGATCCGCCGCCCGTCCCGCTCGACGATGCTCGCCAGCCGGTCGCCCCGCGCATCGCAGATCGAACGGCTCCCCCGCCTCGCCGATCCAGCGGCCGCCCTCGGTCAACCAGTAGCCGACCTCGAGGCTCGGGTCGCCGAGCGCATCGGCGAGCAGGTCGCGCAAGGCGCCACCGCGGACCGGCAGCTCGCGAAGCCCGTCGAGCAGCGTCGCCGACGGCGGCCTCGCGCGCGAGATCTGCATGCGCAGGAGGCCAAGCAGGAAGGCGTACGGGACCGAGAGGAACGGCAGCAGCGACCAGCACGAAGAGCGCGTCGCCGACGTCCCGATCGACGAGCGCCGAGCTGATCAGCTGCAGCGCGATCAGCGCCATCGTGATCCCGCCGGCCCAGAGCAACGGCAAGAAGCCGCCGCGCCGAGCGCGGCTCGTGCACCGCGCCAGCGGCGGACGAGCAGGACGAGCAGGCCGAGCAACGCGCCGACGGCGACGAGCACATCGAGCAGGAAGAAGGCCTGCGCGAGGCCGTGGTTGTCGCTGATCAGGATCGGGTTGGTGGGGCACCCGTCGCAGTAGCTCGGGGTCCGGCAGGTGCTGGAAGAGCAGCGGCGGGATCTGCAGGAGCAGCCCCGACGTCCAGGCCGCCGCCGCCAGCCACCACTCCGCCGGCGTCCGCAGGCGGCCCTCGGGAAAGGTGAGCAGCATCTGGTAAAGCAGCACGATCCAGACGTTCGAGAGCAGGACGCCGACGATGAACACGCCCGGGCTCGTCGACGCCGGTGAGTGCGTTCAGCACCCAGGCGAAGCCGACCGCGATCATCAGCGGCCCGATCCGGCTCGCCGGGCCGGGCCCGCCAGGCGACGAGGCCGGCGCCGACGAAGGACCAGGTGATCGTCGACCGCGACGACGGCGAAAGCGACGCCGCCGTCGGCCACGCTGCTGCCGAGAATCAGGGCGATCCCGCCGGCGCCCGCGAGCGCCGCCGCCAGGGCGATCGCGGCGATCACGCGCCGCCGAAGGACCGTGCGCGGCGGATGGACGCTGCCGTCGCTCACCCAACCAGCTCCCCGATGGCGCGGCCGGAGAGCTCGCCCTTGGGAACGAACCCGCGAGCGCCGCTCTCGCTCGACGAGGCGGCCCGTAGTCGGCAACCGAGCGCGTCGAGGTGAGCACCACCGCAGGTCCGTCAGCGGCTGCCGGTCAGCTCCCGCGAGACCTCGAAGCCGTCGATGCCGGGCAGCTGAACGTCGAGCAGGACGATGTCGGGACGCAGCTCGCGGGCCGCGGTCGAGCGCTGCCTCGCCATCGGCCACCTCACCGACGACCTCGAAGCCGCCGACCTCGAGCGTGCGCCGTCGCGGTTGCCCGGAAGCCGTCGTGGTCGTCGACGATCAAGACCCTCTTCACGGCACGGATTGTCCTCCTATGCCGGTCCGCTTTGGGTACGGGCAGCCACACCCCGACGGGCGGCTTTCACCCCCGGGGACCCCTGTCAGCCGCATTGGACGGCAGGCCCGTCCGCGGGAGCCTGATCGCATCGAAATCGACCCGGGCGAGTCGGCCCGGAATTGAGGGAGGACCCCATGCAATCCACAGGCACAGAAACGGAAATCCGGCCCCGGCCCACGGGGCGCGACGGCAAGACCGGGCTCGCAGCCCGGCTCGGCGCCTGGAGCGCCAAGCACCGCAAGACGGCGATCCTCGGATGGATCGCCTTCCTCGTCGTTGCGCTGATCGCCGGCTCCGGCGATCGGCACGCGCGAGCTCACCAACGCCGAGGAGACTCCGGGCGAGGCGGGCGCGGCCACGCAGACGCTGACCGATTCCGGGCTCGCCCCGGCATCGGAGTCAGGTGTTCGTGCAGAGCGAATCGATGAGTACGGACGATCCGGCCTTTGCGGCCGCGATCCGCGACGTCACGGCAAAGCTCCGGGGCCTCGATGGCGTTCGCCACCTGAGCTCGCCGAGCAACGGCGGTGGCGCCGTCTCCGAGGACGGGCATTCGGCCCTCGTCCAGTTCGACATGGCCGGCGACCCCGACACCGCGATCGACCGGGTCGACGCCGATCACCGACGCGGTCGACGCAGCTCGCCGCCGCACACCCCGATCTGCGTATCGAGCAGTTCGGCGAGGCGAGCGCCGAGGTGGCGCTCAACGACACGTTCAGCAGTGACATGCAGCGCGCGGAGACGCTCTCGCTGCCGATCACGCTGCTGATCCTCGTGATCGCCTTCGGCTCGCTGGTCGCGGCGGGAGTCCCGCTGCTGCTCGGCATCTCGGCGGTGATCGCCACGTTCGGGCTGATCGCCTTGCCCAGCCAGTTGCTGCCGATGAGCAACGACGTCGCCTCGGTGATCCTGCTCGTCGGGCTCGCCGTCGGCGTCGACTACTCGCTGTTCTACCTGCGCCGCGAGCGCGAGGAACGGGCTCGCGGCCGGACGCCGGCCGAAGCGCTCCGAGATCGCCTCGGCGACCTCGGGTCGGGCCGTTCTGGCCTCTGGCCTGACCGTGATCGCGGCGATGGCCGGGTTGCTGCTCACGGGTGACAGCACGTTCGTCTCCTTCGGGATGGCGACGATGCTCGTCGTCGCAGTCGCGATGGCCGCTTCGGTGTCCGTGCTGCCGGCGGTCCTCGCCTCGCTCGGCGATCGCGTCGAGCGCGGCCGGATCCCGTTCCTCGGCCGCCTGCTCGAGAGCAGGCGCGAGCGCGGTCCCGGAATCTGGGGCGCGATCATCGACCGGGTGCTGCGGCGCCCGGCGCTCTCGGTGGCGCTCGCGGGCGGCGCTGCTCGTGGCGCTGGCGATCCCGGCGCTCGGCATGAACATGCAGGTGACCGGCCCCGGACCAGTTCCCGCGCGAGCTGCCGATCGTGCAGACGTACGAGCGGATCCAGGACGCGTTCCCCGGGGAGAACATCCCCGCCACCGTCGCGGTCTCGGCCGACGACGTGCGCGCCCCGGATGTCGCGGCGGCGATCGACGAGTTGACCTCGACGAGCCGACCGTGACGGTGTCTACGCGAACCGCTCGACGGTCGCGATCAGCGCCGACGGAACCGCCGCCCGGATCGACATCCCGATCGCCGGCAACGGCAACGACGACCGCTCGCAGCGGGCGCTGGAGTCGCTCCGCACCGAGCTCATCCCGAGCGCGTTCGGCGGCGTCGACGCGACCGTCGACGTCAGCGGCCAGACGGCGCAGACCGTCGACTTCGGCGACCGGATGAAGGAGCGCATGCCCCTGGTCTTCGGATTCGTCCTGGCGCTGGCGTTCGTGCTGATGCTGGTCACGTTCCGCTCGATCGTGATCCCGCTCAAGGCGATCGTGCTCAACCTGCTGTCGGTCGGCGCGGCCTACGGCGTCCTCGTGCTGGTCTTCCAGCACGGGCTCGGGCACGAGCTGCTCGGGTTCGAGACGCCGGGGTCGATCACCGCCTGGCTGCCGCTGTTCCTGTTCGTGATCCTCTTCGGGCTCTCGATGGACTACCACGTGTTCATCGTCAGCCGGATCCGCGAGCTGGTCGACGGCGGCATGAGTACGGAGGACGCCGTCCGCGCCGGGATCACGCAGCACGGCCGGGACCGTGAGCAGCGCGGCGATCGTGATGGTCGCGGTGTTCGCGATCTTCGCCTCGCTGACGCTGATCGACATGAAGGAGATGGGCGTCGGCCTGGCGGTCGCCGTCCTGGTCGACGCGACGATCGTCCGCGCGGTGCTGCTGCCGGCTTCGATGAAGCTGCTCGGCCGCTGGAACTGGTACCTGCCGAGCTCGCTCGGCTGGCTGCCCCACACGCGGCGCGAGATCGAGCCGCAGCCGGCTCCCGCCAACTGAGCGGAACGGAGCTCAGCGACGGGCGCGGGTCCCTCGGGGCCCGCGCCCGTCGGCGTGCTGGCGGATGACGGCGGCGTTTGCGGTGAGGGAAATGGCGGAGCGCGTGTCTCGCGATGCTGCACGCGCGTTCCGTGACGCTTTCGCGGGACGCGTCCGGCGGCGCCGAGACGACTGGTCACGTTCCCACTCATCTTGCGGTGGAACGTGACCACTCGCGAAGCCGCTCTCCGATCCACGCACTGGAGCGTCGCGCCCTTGCGCCTTGCGTGACACCTCCGCCCGACTCCCTCGCTGCCCCCGGCGTGACGGCTTTCCCGCCCAAGGCCTCGGCTCTGCCACCATGCGCGGCCCGGTGTCCCCTTCGCGAATTGGCATCTGTGCCTTCTGGTTCAACCGCGGCCAAGGCGTGGTCGCGCGACAGCTGCGCTCGGCGCTTGACGCGCTCGGCCACGAGACCTTCGTGCTCGGCCGGCCGACGAAGGAGAATTTCCCGATGCCGCAGGAGGCGCGCGGCGACGACGTCTGGGCCCAAGCGGGCGTAACCGCCGCCTCCGACTTTTTCATCCCCGAGGCGGAGCTCGTCGGCTGGGCATCCGAGAACCGGCTCGACGTCTGCTTCTTCGACCAGAACTACGAGTTCGAGGCGATCGCGGCCCTGCGCGCGAGCGGCGTCCGCACGATCGGACGCTTCGTCTGGGAGCGGTTCAGCGACGAGCACGTGGCCGGCGCCAACGCGGCCTACGAGACGATCTACGCGATGACCCGTGCCGAGCAGCGGCGTTACCGCGGGATGGGAGTCGAAACGCCGTTCTTGCAGTGGGGCATCCATCCCGAGTACTTCCGGATCGAGCCGCGGCGCAGCGCCCAGCCGGTCCGGTTCCACTACCACGCGGGCCTGCTCGGCAAGCGCAAGCCGTTCAAGGAGATCGTGGAGGCGTTCTCGGCGACCTCCGACCCCAACCTGAGGCTGATCGTCAAGGCCCAGATCGAGCGCCGGATGAAGTTCCTCGCCAATGCCGCGAAGAAGGACAAGCGGATCGAGCTCGTGCTCGAGGACCTGCCGACCGACGAGCATCTGCAGATGTGCGCGGACGCAAACGTCTGCATGGCGCCGGCCCGCTGGGAAGGGCTCGGCCTGCACCTGTACGAAGCGATCGCCTTCCGCCAGCCGATCGTCACCAACGACGACGCGCCGATGAACGAGCTGATCGAAGACGGTGTCAACGGGCTGCTCGTCCCCTCTCACCACGACGGCGACGCGAACTCCGGCATCCCCGCGAAGACGGTCGACGTGGCCGGGCTGAGCGAGCGCGATCGAGCGGCTCGCCGACCCCGACCTCCGGGCCGAGCTCGAACGCGGGGCAGAGCGCAAGCGCGAGGAACTGAGCTGGGAGCGGGCGGTCGAGAGCGTCCGCGAGCTCCTCTCGTGAGCCGCGCCTTCCCGCGCGCGCTGCTCCTCGCAGCGCTGCTGCTCGCCGCGGCCACGCTCGCGGCCTGCGGCTCTGGCGGCGAGGAGAGCACCTCGGGATCCAGTCTGCCGCCGCTGCCCGAGCAGCGTCCGTTGCTCGGCTACAACGAGCAGGTCAAGCCCGGCCAGGCCGGCGACGACGCTGCTCGCGCGGTCCGGCGCCTCGTTCGTCCGCGTCCCGCTGACCTGGGCTAACGCGGAGCGGACGGAGGGCACGGTCGACTTCGCCCCCTTCGACGCGATCGCCCAGGCTCTCGCTGCGCAGGGCCTGCGGCCGCTGTGGGTGGTGACGAGTGCCCCCTGCTGGGCCGCCGACCGCTCCTGCCCCGGCGGCCCGGTGCCGTCGCTCGCGCCCACGCCCGACCACGTCGACCAGTTCGCCGCATTCGTCGCCCAGGTCGCCGAGCACTACCCGGACGCCATCGGGATCGAGATCTGGAACGAGCCCAACATTCCGAACTTCTGGCGGCCCGACCCCGATCCCGGGCTCTACCGGAAGCTGCTCTCGGCAAGCGCCGACGCCGTCCACGAGACCGGCTCCGACGTGCCGGTTGTGATGGCCGGCCCCTCGCCGGTGACAGCCGAGCAGTCGGCCGAGGATCCGTCGAAGATCGCCTTCGCGCCCTTCATCAAGCAGGTGATGAAGGGCCCTGACGCGCCCGACGTCGACGCGATCGGCCTCCACCCCTACAGCCTCCTGCAGGTCGGCACCGACCCCGTCACCGAGACGCATCAAGCTCTTCGAGCAAGGGCGGGACGCAGCCGCCGCCGTCGCCCCGGGCGTGCCCGTCTGGGTGACCGAGGTCGGGCTGACGACCGCCGGGCAATACGCGATCTCCGAGGACGAGCAGGCGAGCGGCCTCAAGCGGATCGTCAAGGCCCTCGCCGACGACGGCGTCCCCGTCGTCACGATCCATCGCTTCTTCGATCAGGGCGACTCGCCGCTGCGCTTCGAGCGCGGGTTCGGGGTCGTCGCCGCCGACCACACCACGCCGAAGCCCTCCTTCTGCTCGGCGCCCGACGCGATCGGACTGCCGTGCGTGAGTTGAACCCGCACATGGCTACGCGATCACGAAGTTCCTGCGAACCTGCGGTTCCCTGATGCCGCCCACCTTTCGCGACAAGCGGGCACCGGACCGCAAGCCGGTGCCGTTCATCGTCGGCGTCGGCCGCTCCGGCACGACGATGCTGCGGCTGATGCTCGACGCCCATCCCGATCTCACGATCCCGCCCGAGACGCACTTCGTGCCGAAGGTGATCGAGGCGATCAACGACGGCGCCGACCCGGCCGCACGGTCGAGGTGATGCAGTCGGTCCGCCAGTGGGGCGATCTGCACATGGAGCCCGCCGAGGTCGAGGCGCGGCTCGAGCTTCTCGACGACTGGAATGCGGGCAACGCCCTGCGCGCCTTCTACGCGATCTACGGCGAGCGCCAGGGCAAGCCTCGGGTCGGCGAGAAGACGCCCGGCTACGTGCGCAAGATGCGGCTGATCGAGAAGGCGATGCCTGAGGCACGGTTCATCCACGTGATCCGCGACGGCCGCGACGTCGCTCTCTCCCGGTGGAAGCGGACGCTCGAGGAGGGCGAACGGGCGCCGGCGGGGCAGGTCGGCGAGGGCTGGCAGCGACGCATCCGGCGCGCCCAAAGGCAGGGCAAGAGGCTGAGCCACTACATGGAGCTTCGCTACGAGGACCTCGTCACCGACACCGAGCCGAACCTGCGCGCGATCGCCGAGTTCATCGAGCTCGACTGGGACCCCGTGATGCTCCGCTTCTACGAGGGCGCGGCCGAGCGGATGAGCGAGATGGCACGCGATCTTCCCTCCACCGACGGCAAGCCCGTCCGGCCCGGCGCCGAGCGCATGCAGGCGCATGCGATGACGCAGAAGCCGCCGGATCCGAGCGCCATGTACCGGTGGAAGGAGAAGATGTCACCGGAGGACGTGCGCGAGTTCGACGCGGCCGCCGGTGAGCTGCTCGCCGAGCTCGGCTACGAGGTCGGGACCGCCGAAGGCGCGGCCAGCGGCGGCTGAGCTCCCGAGGGACCGAACCTTGTCGAAGTTCACGCCGCTCACCGACGAGCTCCACTCCTACGTCGTCGCCAACGGCGCGCGCGAGGACGAGGCCCTTGCGGCCGTCCGCGAGGAGACCGCGGCGATGGGCTCGATCTCGTCGATGCAGATCGCCCCCGACCAGGGCGCCCTGATGACCCTGCTGGCCCGCTTGACCGGGGCGCGGCGCGCGATCGAGGTCGGCACGTTCACGGGCTACTCGGCGATCTGCATCGCCCGCGGGCTCGGCGAGGGCGGCCGGCTCGTCTGCTGCGAGCTCGATCCCGAGCGGGCGGCAACGGCGGAGCGCAACTTCGAACGCGCCGGGGTCGCCGAGCGGATCGAGGTCCGGGTCGGCCCCGCGGGCGAGACGCTCGACGCGCTCGCCGGCGAGAGCGGCGAGCCCTACGACCTCGCCTTCATCGACGCCGACAAGACCGGCTACGACGCCTACTACGAGAGGTGCCTGAGGCTCGTCCGGACGGGCGGGCTGATCATCGTCGACAACGTCCTGCAGGACGGCCGCGTGCTCGATCCCGCCGAGCAACGAGAGCGCGCAGGCGATCGTCGCCCTCAACGCCAAGCTCCGCGACGATGAGCGCGTCGAGCTGGCGATGATCCCCGTCGCCGACGGAATCACGCTCGCCTTGAAGCGATAGGCGCCGCCGTGCGTATCGGCATCGTCAGCAAGTGGATTGCGTCGGGCCAGGCTGTCGTGGCGCGGCAGATCCGCTCGGCCCTGGACGAGCTCGGGCACGAGACTTTCGTGCTGGCCCGCCCCGGGTCCGGCCCGCGAGCGGAACTGGCCGCATCCGCGGCTGCCGGCGACATCGACCCCGTCTGGGACCAGCCGCGGATCACCGAGGCGAGCGAGCACCACGTGCCGATCGCCGAGTACGAGGACTGGGTACGGGCGAACTCGATCGAGGCCGTCTTCTGCGACGAGAACTACCAGTTCGACGAGATCAACCATCTGCGCGAACAGGGCGTGCGGACGATCGGCCGCTTCGTCTGGGAGTACTTCGGCGCCGAGTACGTGCACGGCGCCAAGACCGCCTTCGACACGATCTACTCGCTGACCCTGTGCGAGCGCGACCGCTACCGCGAGCTCGGCATCGAGAGCCCGTACGTGCAGTGGGGCATCCACCCGGAGTTGCTCGACGTCGCCGCCCGGCGCGATCCTGAACACGTGCGCTTCTACTTCCCCGGCAGCTTCCTCGGCCGGCGCAAGCCGACGCGCAAGATCGTCAAGGCCTTCGGCCGCACCGACGGCGAGCACCTGCGGCTCGTGATCAGCGCCCAGGTCCCGCGCAACGACGAGTTCCTCCACGAGGCGGCCGCCGCGGATGCGCGGATCGAGCTCGCGCTCAGCGACGACCCCGAGCCCGTCCACCGCGCCCGCTTCGCGGCCTGCGACGTCTGCCTTTCGCCGACCCGCTGGGAGGGCCTCGGGCTGCCGCTGTTCGAGGCGACCGGCTTCGGCCTGCCGATCATCACCAACGACAAGCCGCCGATGTCGGAGATGGTCCTCGACGGGCGCAGCGGCATCCTCGTCGGCTCGATCGCCAACGGCGAGGCGCGCTCGGGGATCACCGCCTGGGATCCGGACCCGGCCGAGCTCACCGCGGCGATCGAGCGGCTCGGCGATCGCGCCGAGCTCGAGCGGATGCGGGAGGGCGTCGCCGAGCTGCGCACCGCTCGCGCCTGGCAGCACACCGTCGCCGGTTTCGCGGAGCTGCTGGGATAGGACCATGACTGCGTCGGTCCGGGAGCTCGAGGGCAAGGTCGGGCTGCCGATGCCGCTCGCCGAGCTCGCCGCCCGGGAGTGGGACGCGGTCGTCGTCGGCGGCGGCCACAACGGCCTCGTCGCCGCCGCCTACCTCGCCCGCGCCGGCCGCTCCGTGCTCGTGCTCGAGCGCCGCGATCAGCTCGGCGGCGCCTGCACGATCGAGCGCCCGTTCGCCGACGAGCGCTACCTCGTCTCCCCCTGCGCCTACGTCGTCGGCCTGCTCGACGAGCTCGTCGTCGCCGAGCTCGAGCTGCGCCGGCACGGGTACGCAGGTGACTCCCTGCGACCCGCACCTGTGGTGCGGCTTTGCCGACGGCAGCTCCTACGCCGACTTCGCCGACGGCGAGGCGACGGCCGCCTACCTGCGCGGGCAGGGCTTCTCCGAGGCCGACATCGCCGGCCTCGACTCCTACTACGGGCTCGTCGGCCGCGCCCGCGCAGCCCTCCGCCACGGCGAGCGCGACAGCTGGGTCGGCAGCTCGCCGAGCCGGGCCGAGCTCGAGCGGATGCTGGGCGGGGACGAGGAGCTGATCGGGCTCGTCTTCGAGGACTCCGTCGCCGACGTGATCCGCCGCCACGTCTCCGACCCGCGCCTGCACCAGGCGCTCTGGGGCCAGGGCGTGATCGGCACCGACGCCGGCCCCGAGACGCCCGGCACCGGCGCCGTCAAGCTCATGCACAGCCAGGGCACGCTCAACGGAACGCCCGGCATGGGCGGCGCGTGGGGCTTCGTCGACCGGCGGCATGGGGACCGTCTCCTTCGCGATCGCCGACTGCGGCGCCGCGAGGCGGGCGCCGTGCTCGCGGCCGGCGTGCCCGTCGCCGCGATCCACCCCGGCGAGGGGGTCGAGCTCGAGGGCGGCGAGCGGATCAGGGCGCGGAGCGTGATCTGCAACGCCGACCCGAAGCGACTGCGAGCGATGCTGCCCGACGATGCGGTGCCGGCCGGCTTCGGCGAACGGCTCGACGCCTGGCAGACGAGCTCGCCGGTCGCGAAGCTGAACGCGGGGCTGCTGCGCATGCCGACGTTCAGCGCCGCGCCCGAGGGCTTTCGGCCGGAACGGGCGATGGTCACGGTGGCGCTGCCGCTCGCCGACGCCCAGACCGCCTGGGCAGAGGCGAAGGCCGGTGCGATCCGGCCCGCCTTCTGCGAGCTCTACTTCCACACCGCCTACGACCCGACCGTCGCGCCGGCGGGCCGGCAGACGATGAGCGTCTTTGCGCAGTACGTGCCGCCGCGGCAGCGCCGGCGGGCCGCAGGTGGCTGACGCGATCCTCGACCTGATCGAGACCGCCGCCCCCGACATTCGCGACTGCATCGAGTTCGTCGAGGCCCTCGGGCCCGCCGACATCGAGGAGCGGATCGGGCTGGCCGGCGGCCACATCTTCCAGGGCTCGGCGCTGCCCGATCAGATGTGGGAGGGCCGCTTCGACCACCGCACGCCGCTCGCGGGGCTGTACATGTGCGGCGCCGCAACGCACCCCGGCGGCTCGGTGATCGGCCTCAACGGCCGCAACGCCGCGATGGCGGCGCTCGAGGACCTCGGAAGCTAGGCCGGGCGCATCAGCGAGATGCTGAAGCGGACCGGGAGCTCGGCCGGGATCTCGCCGCGCGTCGATGATCGCCGCGGCGCGCTCAACGGCCGCAGCGCGCTCCCCGGGCGCAAGCCGCGCGATGTAGCTGAAGGACGAGAGGTAGTCGAGGATCTGCTGCCTGCTCGCCGGGGCGGGAACCTTGATGCCGATCTCACGCAGCTCACCCCAGCCATCCGCCGCGAGCACCGTCTCGCGCCAGGACGGACCGTTCCACAGCGGATGATCCTCGCCGCGTAGCTCGGCCATGAGCTCGCCGAGCTCCATGCCCCAGGGCGCGGGCCGCCAATCCTGGCCGACGAAGAGGATCGCCAAGCCACCGCCCGCTGCTTCGCCGGGCGCGCGGAGGACGCGACGGATCTCCCGCATTGCGGCGGCGGCGTCGAACCAGTGGAAGGCGTCGGAGGCCGTCACCGCGTCGACCGAGCCATCCGCCAGGGGGATCGCCTCGGCCGTGCCCTCGAGAACGTGCTCGGAACCGATCGCGGCGGCGAGGCGCTCCCGCAGCTTCGCCTGCGGCTCGACCGCAACTGACGTCGAGGCCCGCGGCCACGAGGGCGCGCGTCAGCTTGCCGGTCCCCGCCGCCAGATCGAGGACTCTGCCTCCCGGCGCCAGCCCCAGCTCGGCGCAGATCGCCCCGACGACAGCGGGCGGGAACTCCGGACGGCCGTCCTCATACTGGTCGACGACGGACTCGAAGTGAGTCGCGAGCTCCTTCAGGCGGGCGTCGGCCATCAGCGGCCCAGGGTCCGCATGAAGCCGGTCGCGGCACCTGGCACGACGGCGAGCAGCGAGCGGACCTCGCTCAGCCCGGCGCGCAGGTCGGGATCGCCGAACTCAATCGCGATCTCGCTGTCCTGAAGGTCGGCGATGCGTACGTCCGCCTCGGCCGCAGCCGCCACCGCCTCCTCGATCCAGCCGCGGGCGCCTGCGGAGGGCACGCCGGGCTGTGGGGGCGCGAAGCCCCCCGCGGTCAGGCCGCTGCGCTCCGCGTAGCTCGTATAGGCGCGGCGCCCGCGGCCGAAGGCGCGCTGCACGGGCATGTAGAGCGTCGACTCGAGCCGGTCGGCGGCGCCGACGGAAAGTCCCTCGTACGCCTCCCCGAGTCGGGCCGCGGCGAAGCCGATCCGCTCGATCGCCTCCGCGAGCTCGTCGAGTATCTGCTGCCGGGCCTCGCCCGAGGTGATCGCCATCTCCCCGAGATTAGTCGGCGGGTTCACTCGTGGACGCGTCCGTAGGTTCGATGACGGGTCCACTAGCCTCCCGCACCTGATGGAGTCGAGCGCCGCGGGCAAGCGGGATATCGAGGGCGTCGGCGACCCGCTGCAGGCTCGGGGCAAGGGCTCGCGCTGGGAGCAGTTCCGCCTGCCGGTCGAGCTCAGCGGCCGGACCTTCCTCGACGTCGGCTGCTGGGAGGGCATGCACTGCGCCGAGGCGGTGCGCCGCGACGCCGAGCAGGTAGTCGGCGTCGACCTCTGCACCTCCGAGGACCTCGCCTTCAACGTCCGCCGCTACGGCTTCGACTTCCTGCAGATGGACATCTTCAGCGAGAAGTGGCTGACGCTGGGCGAGTACGACGTCGTGCTCTGCTCGGGCGTGCTCTACGGCGTCGAGAACGTGATGAGCCTGCTCTTCCGCCTGCGCAAGGTAGTGCGCGAGCTGCTCGTGCTCGAGACCGGGATCACCCGCCTGCAGCCCGACAAGCCGATGATGATCTTCCACGGCCAGGGCGAGGGGACCAACAATCCGTCGAACTGGTGGACCCCGAACAAGCTCTGCCTCGAGCAGATGCTGACCGACGGTCGGGTTCGAGGGGATCAGTGCCGTCTGGGAGGAGGAGCGCCACGAGCACTACTCGCGCCTCTGCGTCCATGCCGTCCCCACCGGCCACCTCGAGCACGACCGGATCCTGCCCCGCAAAGCCCCGATGATGAGCCTCCGCGGCGGCAACCGGACGAACCGGGGCAAGGGCGGCAAGGGCAAGGGCGACGCCAACCAGGCACCTCCCACGCAAGGCGAGTGACTCCACCCCGCGTCAACCGCGGCCCGCGCGGACGCGAAGCGGAGCACGTGCCGCGCATGTATCCAGCCGGACGCGAAGCGGAGCACGTGCCGCGCATGTATCCAGCCGGACGCGAAGCGGAGCACGTGCCGCGCATGTATCCAGCCGGACGCGAAGCGGAGCACGTGCCGCGCATGTATCCCGCCGGACGCGAAGCGGAGCACGTGCCGCGCATGTATCTACTTCGTCACGATCCCCGCACCGTCTCCGGCACCCCCGCAGGCGCAGCCGAGGAGGTGCCGTTGTGAGGGTGGGGATCGTGACGAAGTGGTTCAACCGCGGTCAGCCGATCGTTGGCCGCTACATGCGCTCGGCGGTCGACGAGCTCGGGCATGAGTCGTTCGTGCTCGCCCGGCCGCGGCGTGAGCAGGGGCCGCGACCGGGGGCGCTGGAGCGGACGGGGATCTGGGACCAGGAAGGCGTCACCGAGGCCTCGCAGTTCGAGGTGCCGCTCGCCGAGTACGAGGCGTGGATCGCCGACAACTCGATCGACGTCCTGCTCTGCGACCAGAACTACCAGTTCGCCGAGCTCGCAGCCCTGCGCGCCGGCGGCGTCCGCGTCGTCGGGCGCTTCGTCTGGGAGCACTTCACCGCCGAGCACCTTCCCCGCGCCCGCGAGGCCTACGACACGATCTACTCGGTGACCGAGGCCGAGCAGGTGCGCTACTCGGACATGGGCCTGGAGACGCCGCGCGTGCCTTGGGGCATCCATCCCGAGCTGCTCGGCTTCGCGCCAGACGCCGACCCTTCCAACCCGCGTAACTCGGCCCCGGCCGAGGGCGAGAACGGCCCGATCGTCAACTTCGTCTTCCCGGGCGGCTTCATCGGCCATCGCAAACCGCTGGAACCGGTGGTCGAGGCCTTCGTGCGAGCGAAGAACCCGGACCTGCGGTTGCTCGTCAAGGCGCAGGTCGAGCGCGACCGGCTCGACGGGCTCAGCCGCAAGGTGCGCCGCGACAAGCGGATCGAGCTGCGTCTCGGCGACGAGCCCTGGGAGCGACCACCTGCGTACGATCGCCGCCTGCGACGTCTGCATCACCCCCTCGCGCTGGGAGGGGCTCGGCCTGCCCCTGTACGAGGCGATCGCCTTCGGCCAGCCGGTGATCACCAACGACGACCCGCCGATGAACGAGGTCGTCCGCGACGGCCTCAACGGCCTACTGGTCACCTCGCACGACGACGGCACCGCCCGCTCGGGGATCCCGGCGCGGCGGCCCGACATCGAGTCGATGGCGCTCGCGATCGACAAGCTCGCCGACCCGGAGCTGCGGGCCGAGCTCAGCGCCGGCGCGGTCGCCTCACGCGAGCGACACAGCTGGGAGCGGACGACGCACGCCCTCGGCCGGCTGATCGGCTGACGGCTCAGCGCTTGGGGAAGCGCTCGCTGGCGGCAGCCGCGGACGTCCTTGAAGACGTAGCAGCGCAGGCGGGGCTCGCCCATCCGCTCGGGCGCCGAGCTCGTCTCGAGCTGGGCGGCCGCGGCGGCGACGTCGGCGGCGAACGTCGAGGGGTTGATGCCCGGCTGGAGCTTCTGCGCGCAGACCGTCAGGTCGATGCGGCCCGGGTCGGCGGGGCCACGGTGCGTCAGCGCGTCGAGGGCCAGTGCTGCAGCCGTCGGCGAGATGGTGCCGATGCCGAGGTGCTCGTCGGGGTCGTCGGGGCAGACGCTCTGGATCGAGATGTTGGCGATGTCGCCGGGGCCGCTGACCGAGGAGGCCTGCGGCTGCGGGGTCACCACCTCGTCGATGTTCGAGTAGAGCTCCGTGTAGGAGATGCCCTTGAACGTCTCCGCGCGGGAGTTCAGCGCGGCGATGAAGTTGGACGTCGCCGCCTGCTGGGCGTTCGCGGCCGTGCAGGCCTGCGTTGCGCAGTTGTTCGCCTCGATCGTGCCGTGGTTGGTGCCGGCCATGCCGATCACGTCGTCGACGAGCTTGCGCGTGTCGGGCCAGAAGCGCAGCGGCCACCGCATCACCATGCCGCCTTGGCTGTGCCCCATCACGGCGATCTTGCGCCCTGCCATGCGGCTCATCTTGCGGATGCCGTAGGTGACGTAGTCGCCGCGGACCTCGATGTTGGTGTTGTTGGTGCTGCGCTTCCCGAACTGGTCGGAGGCGCACCAAGGGATGCCCTGCTGGTCGAAGAGGCGCTCGTAATTCCAGGAGAAGTTGTGCTCGGAGTCGACGCCGGTCGCCGGCGTCAGCAGCACCGGCTCGACCTTCGCGTCGCGGACCCCCTTCGAGCAGGTGAGGCTGCCGCGGAGCTTCTTGCGGTCGACCTTGAGCTTCGGACCGGGGCGGTTGATGGGCGCGAAGGCGCCGAGCGGATCCGAGGGCGCGGCCGAAGCTGCCGGAGCGAGCTGCGCGGCAAACCCGAAGCAGACCGCCAGCGCTACCGACCGATCGCCGACGGCGCCGGCCTCTTGTGACGTCTCTCTCCCATCCTGGTGACGCTAGCGCCTGCTCGCCGCCGCTGAGCCACATCCCCCTTCGAGCTCCGATCAGCCCCTACAATCCCCGACTCGTCGGCCCGAGCGCGCCGCGCCCCGGCCGCGCGGCCGTGGCGCAGGTGGGAGCCGGCAGAGGCGCCCACGGTCGACCCCAGCACCCGTCCCACGATCGAGACGATCACGATGGCCCCCGACAGTCCCAAGAGCCTCTGGCGGAAGTCCGCCGAGCGCCGCGCTTCGAAGCGCGGAGCCGCCGGCGTGCCCGCGCCCTTCGTCGTCGGCGTCAACCGCTCGGGGACGACGCTGATGCGGATGATGCTCGACGCGCACCCGGACCTGACGATGCCGCCCGAGACCCACTTCGTGCCGGAGCTGATCGAGCTCGCCGAAGACGGGCAAGGCAACGCCACAGAGCTTCCTCGACGTGATCACCAAGCAGCGTGAGTGGGGCGACTTCGGGCTCACCGAGGAGCAGCTGCTCGCAGAGTTCGGCGCGATCGAGCCGCTCAACGCCGGCGACGCGCTGCGCGCCTTCTACGGCCTCTACGCCGAGCGGATCGGAAAGCCGCGCTGCGGCGAGAAGACGCCGATCTACGTGAAGAGCATCCGCAAGATCTGGGGCGCCCTGCCCGAGGCGCGGTTCCTGCACGTGATCCGCGACGGCCGCGACGTCGCGCTGTCGATCCGCGACCGGGCGACGAAGGAGCACACGTTCGAGGCGATCGCCGAGCGCTGGGTACGACGCATCGGCCAGGCCCGCCGGCAGTCGAAGAAGCTGCCCGACGGGGCCTACAAGGAGGTCCGCTACGAGCAGCTCATCCTCGACACCGAACCGACCCTGCGCGAGGTCTGCGAGTTCTTCGAGCTGCCCTGGGACGACGCGATCCTCGACTACCACCAGCACTCGGCCGAGCGCCTGGAGGAGATGAAGCGGGAGCTGCCGGCCGACGGCAAGCGGACGACGCTGAGCGTCGAGCGGCGCATGGCGACCCACGCCCGCACGACCCAGGCGCCGGACCCGAGCCGCGTGAGCCGCTGGCGCGAGGGCATGGAACGCGAGCAGCGCCGCAAGTTCGAGTCGATCGCCGGCGAGCTGCTCGGCGAGCTCGGCTACGTCACCGGCGACGGGCCCGGCACCGAGCCTCGCAACTTCGAGCAGGCACCCGAGGGCGCCGCGTGAAGATCACCCCGCACACGGTCCGTCATCCGCTGGCGGCGTTGAAGCGGGCGCAGCGGCGGAGGCGCGACATGCGGCGGCCGGCCGCCCCCTTCGTCGTCGGCGTCAACCGATCGGGGACGACGCTCCTGCGCTTGATGCTCGATGCCCATCCCGATCTGACGATCCCGCCGGAGACACACTTCGTGCCCGAAGTGATCCGCCTCGCGCGCCGCGACGGCGGCACCCGCGTGCGGATGGTGCGGACGATGACCCGCCACCCCCGCTGGGGCGACTTCGGAATCGACGCGCGCGAGCTGCGCGGCCGCGTCGCCCACATCAAGCCGGCCAAGGCAGGCCCGGTCGTGCGCGCCTTCTACGAGCTCTACGCGGAGAGCCAGGGCAAGGCGCGCTGGGGCGACAAGACGCCGCGCTACATGCGGGCCATGCCGCGGATCGAGAAGGCGCTGCCGGAGGCGCGCTTCATCCACATCATTCGCGACGGCCGCGACGTCGCCCTCTCCCAGAGCGAGCGTGCGCTCGACGGGGCCGACGTCGACCCTCACCGAGTCGGCCACGCGCTGGCAGAAGCGGATCCAGACGGCGCGCGAGCACGCGGGCGAGCTCGTCAACTACCGGGAGGTCCGATACGAGGACCTCGTCGCCGAGCCCGGAGCAGACGCTGCGCGGAATCTGCGACTACATCGACCTGCCGTTCGAGCCGGTGATGCTGCGCTACTACGAGCGCGCCGCCGAGCGCCTCACCGAGATCGATCGCGACCTCGGCCGCGACGGCGCCCCGATCCGCTCCGGCGAGGAGCGGCTCGAGGGTCACGCGATGACGCTGCAGCCGCCGAGCGCCGAGCGGATCGAGCGCTGGCGCGGAGAGATGACGCCCGAGCAGGTCGCTGAGTTCGAGGGCGTCGCCGGCGGCCTGCTCGCCGAGCTCGGCTACGAGGTCGGCGGCGCCGCGGCGATGGCCGAGAGCGAGAAGGGGCTCGCATGAAGCTGCCGACCGGGATCTCCCGCACGCGCAAGCCGGCCGGCCCGCCGGTGCCGTTCATCGTCGGCGTCACCCGCTCGGGGACGACGCTGCTGCGGCTGATGCTCGACGCGCACCCGGACCTGGCGATCCCGCCGGAGACGCACTTCGTCCCGCAGCTGATCCGCACCGCGAAGAAGCGCGGCGTCTCCTGCGAGGAGGTGCACGGCGTCGTCACCGGGCACCGCCAGTGGGGCGACTTCGACCTCGACTCGGGCGAGCTGCTGCGCCGCTACTGCGCACTGGAGAAGATCGACCCGGAGACGACGATGCGCGCCTTCTTCGAGCTCTACGCCGAGGGCCAGGGCAAGCCGCGCTGGGGCGACAAGACGCCGAACTACGTGAAGCGGATGAAGGCGATCGAGCGCTGGATCCCCGAGGCGCACTTCGTCCACATGGTCCGCGACGGCCGCGACGCGGCACTGTCGCGCTTCAAGCGGCTGCTCAAGGAGCCGCCGCCGATGGACGTCGTCGCCGAGCGCTGGGTGAAGAAGATCGAGGGCGCCCGCGCCGACGGCGCCGAGCTCAGCAACTACATCGAGGTCCAGTACGAGGAGCTCGTCCGCGACACCGAGCCGCAGCTGCAGCGCGTCTGCGAGTTCCTGCGAGCTGCCCTGGGAGCCGTCGATCCTGCGCTACTACGAGCGCGCCGAGGAGCGGCTCGCAGAGATGGTCCGCGACCTGCCCGGCGAGGACGGCAAGCCGATGCGACCCGCCGACCACCGCAAGGAGGCGCACCTACTACCTCCAAGCCGCCTGACCCGAGTCGGCTGGCGCGCTGGAAGGAAGACATGGATCCCGAGCAGAACGCGATCTTCGAGAGCGTCGCGGGCGACCTGCTCGATCGAGCTCGGCTACGAGGTGGTGACGCGCTCGTGAGCTCGATCGGCAAGCAAGCTCAAGAAGCTTGGCCACGAGGCGGAGCAGGCGGGCGCCGAGCAGCTCGACGTCGGCCGGCCGCCGGCGCCGTTCGTCGTCGGCCTGACGCGCTCGGGGACGACCCTGCTGCGGATGATGCTCGACGCGCACCCGCAGCTCACCGTGCCGCCGGAGACCCACTTCGTCCCCGACCTGATCAAGGCCGCCAAGGACGGCGGCTCGGTCGACGCGATGCTCGACGCGCTCGCCGGCAACCGGACCTGGGACGACTTCGGGATCCCCGTCGAGGAGATGCGGGAGCGCTTCGAGGCGATCCCGCTCGCCGACGAGCCGGCCCGCCCCGGCGCCGCCGTGCGCGCCTTCTTCGACGCCTACGCCGAGCGCCAGGGCAAGCCGCGCTGGGGTGACAAGACGCCCGCCTACATGCTCTCCGTGACGCGGATCGGCCGCGCCCTGCCCGAGGTCCGCTTCATCCACCTGATCCGCGACGGCCGCGACGTCGCGCTGAGCCAGACGGCGCGGGCGATCAACGAGCAGCCGCCGCCGGCCGAGCAGGCGGCGAAGTGGGTCAAGCGGATCCGCAAGTCGCGCGAACAGGCGTCCAAGCTCGGCGGCGAGCGCTACATCGAGGCCCGCTACGAGGATCTCGTCCGCGATCCCGAGCCGGCGCTGCGGCGGATCTGCGAGTTCACCGAGCTGCCCTTCGAGCCCGCCGATGCTGACCTACTACGAGCGCGCCGCCGAGCGGCTGCAGGAGATGTCCGGGGCGCTGCGCGAGGACGGCACCCACGCCGAGCAGGCCGAGGGCTACCGGATCGAGAACCACAAGCCGACGACCGAGCCCCCCGACCCGAGCAAGCTCGACAAGTGGCGCCGCGAGATGAGTCCCGAGGACCTGCGGGCCTACGACGACGTGGCCGGGGACATGCTCAAGGAGCTCGGCTACGAGGTGACAACGTGACCTTCCCGAACCGCAGCCCGCGCGGACGCGAAGCGGAGCACGTGCTGCGCATGTATCCCGGCGGACGCGAAGCGGAGCACGCACCGCGTACGTATTGGCGGAGCCTCCATTTTCGGCATGCGCGCAGGGCGCAGCCCGAGCACATGCCGTGGTCTGGGGGCGGAGCCTGATGGCGCGCGTCGGAATCGTCACCAAATGGTTCAACCGGGGCCAGGCCTTCGTGTCGAGGTACGTCCGCGACGCGCTCGAGGCGAGGGGGCATGAGACCTTCATCCTGGCCCGGCCGACGAAGGACAAGGGGCCGATGGCCGCCCACGTCGACCGCACCGGCGTCTGGGACCAGCCCGGCGTCACGGAGGCTTCCGACTGGGAGGTTCCCTTCGAGGAGTACGTGAGCTGGATCGAGCAGAACTCGATCGACGTCGTCCACTGGGACAACAGCTACCAGCACGACGAGATCCGCCGCCTGCGCGAGCGCGGCGTGCGCACCGTCGGGCGCTTCGTCTGGGAGATGTTCTCGCCCGCCGATGCCGCGCCGGCGAAGGATGCCTACGACGTCCTCTATTCGATGACCCGCTGTGAGCAGCGCCGCTACGCCGAACTCGGCATCGAGAGCCCCTACGTGCCGTGGGGCCTGCACCGCGAACTGCTCGACGTCCCGGTCGAGCGTGCCGACGACGGCCTCGTCCGCTTCTACTTCCCGGGCGCGCTGCTCGGCCCACGCAAGCCGCACAAGGAGGTTGTCGAGGCCTTCCGCGCCGCCCGCGGCGACAACCTGCGGCTGATCTTCAAGGCGCAGCTCGAGCGCCGGATGAACTACCTCACCAAGGCCGCTGAGGAGGACCCGCGGATCGAGCTCGTCGTCGACGACATGGAGACCGTCCGAGCACCTGAAGCTGTTCGCCTCCTGCGACGTCTGCCTCGGCCCGAGCCGCTGGGAGGGCCTCGGGCTGTTCCTGTACGAGGCCGTCGCCTTCGGCATGCCGCAGATCACCAACGACAGTCCACCGATGAACGAGATCGTCGCCGACGGCGTCAACGGGATCCTCGTCCCCGACGTCCAGGACGGGACCGCCGACTCCGGCATCCCCTCGATGAAGCCGGACGTCCCGGCGCTGACCGCGGCGATCGAGCGGCTCGCCGACGCCGGCGAGCGCGAGCGGCTCGGCGAGGGTGCGCGCAACACCCGCGCGGAGCTGAGCTGGGAGCGGACCGTCGCCGGCTACGACGAGCTCGTCCGGCTCGCTGCCGCCGGCCGCGGTGAGTCCGCGCCCAGCGAGCTGGGGGTGAGCGCATGAGGACGCCCGGATTCATCCCGCGCGGCTGGCGCAGCCGTCGCCGTGCGATCAGGCGCGCGCGCTCGGCGCCGCCGCCGGCACCGTTCGTCGTCGGCGCGACGCGCTCGGGGACGACGCTGCTGCGGCTGATGCTCGACGCGCATTCCGAGATCGCGATTCCCTCGGAGACGCACTTCATCCCGGACCTGATCAAGTCGCGAGAGCGCTACGGCGCAAGCCGCGAGCGGATGGTCGAGATGCTCGTCTCGCACCGCCGCTGGGGCGACTTCCAGATCGAGCCGGAGGAGCTCTCGGAGCGCTGGGGGGTGCTCGAGGCGCGGGGCGAGCTCAACGGTCCCGCGGCGGTGCGCGAGTTCTTCAAGATCTATGGCGAGAAGCACGGCGGCGCCGCCGCGCTGGGGCGACAAGACGCCCGGCTACGTCAAGCACATGCGTGAGATCCAGCTGTACCTGCCGGAAGCGCGCTTCATCCACCTGATCCGCGACGGCCGCGACGTCGCTCTGTCGATCCTCAAGCAGAGCTTCGGCCCCGAGACGATCGAGGCCGCAGCCGAGCGCTGGCGCAGCCGGGTGCTCCGCGGGCGTTCCCAGCAGGACTACCTCGGCTACTACATGGAGGTCAAGTTCGAGGACCTCGTGCTCGACACCGAGGGGCAGCTGCGACGCATCTGCGAGTTCATCGAGCTCGACTTCGATCCGGCGATGCTCGGCTATCACGAGACCGCGGAGGAGCGCCTGCAGGAGAAGGCGCGCGAGCTGCCGCGCGGCCCGGGCCGCGACCCGCAGTCGGCGGAGAAGCGCCTGCAGAGTCACGTCAAGACGTTCGAGCCGCCCAACCCCAACCTCGTCGGCGGCTACCGGACGAAGATGAGCGACACCGACCGCGCCGCCTACGAGGCGCTCGCCGGCGATCTGCTGATCGACCTCGGCTACGGCGCCGAGTCGATCAACGCCAACGGCCACAAGGTGCACGAGCCGAGGGCCGGCCGGCGCCTGCCGCGACCGCTACGCCGGATCGCGAACAGCGCCAAGAACGTCGTCACTCGCGGCGACGGCGACGGTGGCGAGCCACGGCCTCCAGCCCCGTTTCTCGTCAGCGCGGCACGCTCGGGCACCGCGCTCGTCGCGGCGATGCTCGACGCCCACCCCGACGTGACGATGGTCTCGAACACGGGCTTCGTCGCCAAGCTCGCCGAGAAGATGCGCTCCGAGCCGATGACGGCGGAGCGCGCCGTGCGGGTGATCGCCGCCGCCAAGCCACTCTCCGAGTACGGCATCGACGAGGACGAGCTGCTGCGTCGCTTCGAGAGCCTGCACGAGCTCAAGGCGGCGCCGGTCCTGCGCGAGTTCTACGCGACGATCGCCGAGCTCGGCGGCACCGAGCGCTTCGGCGACGATTCGCCCGGCCTACCTGAAGCGGATGCGCCGGATCCAGCGCGCGCTCAGCGAGGCGCACTTCATCCACGTGATCCGCGACGGCCGCGACACCGCCGCCGCCAAGCCCGGCGAGCTCGATCCCGGCAAGGCACTGACGATCGGCCAGCGCTGGGAGCGCAAGGTCGCCTCGGCCCGCAACCAGCAGCACCTCGTCAACCACTACCTGGAAGTCCGCTACGAGGAGCTGATCGCTGACCCCGAGCCGCAGCTGCGCAGGATCTGCGATTACCTCGCGCTCGACTTCGACCCGGCGATGGTCGACCCCGCCCGACCGCGCCGCAATCGAGGCCCAGCTCGGCCCCGTCGGCCACTGGCGCACACAGCTCGGCGGCGATGACACCGAGGCCTTCGGCGAAGTCGCCGGCCGCCTGCTCGCCGAGCTCGGCTACAGCTGAGCCGGGCCCGGCCGCCGGGCGACGGCTCGCCGCGACCGAGCTCGGCTACCGACCGTATTGGCCGCACGACTGATCTCGACTGCGCGCGCCACGGCCCGAGAGGGCGGCGGGCGGCGTCGACATGGCGACCGGCCCCCAGGGCTAAGCGAGTGTGTCTGCTCGCGCAAAGAGAAACTCGACGCGTGCTCCGGAGTTCGCTACGTATGCGGTGGCAAAGTCCGGAGAACCAGCGGCTGAGGTCCTCGCGTCCCGGTCAGAAACGCCGGCGAAGCGCGGTTTCTCTTCGAGGCAGAGCGCCACTCGCGGCACCGTACAGGGTCCAGCAAGACCCCTGGAGTCCTCAAGTGGACGACCATGGCGCCACCTCCCCCACTGCCTCTTTCGGTCGGAAGGGCGCGTGGCGCGGCGGGGCTTGCCGGGCAGTCCTCACCCGCGGCGCCGGGCGCGGATCACGGCGTCGACGCCGGGGCTCGCCGATTCCGGTCGGCGCCGTTCCTCCGCCATCGGCAACTCCCAGTCATCACCCTCGAGCGCCGCCCGGGCGGCCCCGACTCGAGACCTGCCGCTGCCCGGCCGCGGCCGTCGGCTCCCCCGTCGCCGGGTCGATCGGCTGGTGGCCGACCATCAGCAGCGTGCCGCCTGGCGCAACGCCTGCCGCCATCCGCCGCACCATGTTCTCGACGGATCCGGCCACATGCACGTACAGACAGGCGACGAGGTCGTACCGGGCCGGCGGCGGCGACCAGATCCCCAGATCCGCCTCGACCCAGTCGATGCGCCCTGCGAGCTCCGGCCCCATCGTCTCGGCGCCGGTCCGCGCGAACTCGAGGGCTGTCGCGGAGAAGTCGAGGGCGGTGACCCGCCAGCCCTGCGCCGCGAGCCAGAGTGACTCCGCCCCGTGGCCGCAGCCGGCGTCGAGTGCTCGGCCCGGGGCCAGGTCGGCCACCTCGGCCGTCAGCGTCGCGCTCGGCGGGCGCTGCGCGACGCGATCGCCGTGCACGGCGAGCGCCCGCTCCCAGCGGTCCTCCCAGGACTCCTTCCCGTAGCTGGTCATGCCCGTGGAGAGGATGACGATCGGCGCGGCCCGCGATCGGGATATATGGTCCGCCGACGCACTCATCTGGCCCGCTTCGGGCCCCGGAGCAAAGGAGGCCACATGGCCGACCGACCAGTCTTCCTCTACGCCGCTGTCTACAGCGACGTGCCCACCGCCGAAATGGACTTCGAAGCCGTCTTCGAGCTGCACGCCGCCGGCGCGATCGGGACCTTCGACGCCGCCGTGATCGAGAAGCAGGACGGCAAGGTCCACGTCCACAAGACCGAGAAGCCGACCCAGCATGGCGCCTGGACCGGGATCGCTGTCGGCGCCCTCGCCGGGCATCCTCTTCCCGCCGTCGATCATCGGCACGGCGATCGTCGGCGGCGCCGCCGGCGGCGTCATCGGGCACCTCTGGAAGGGCCTCTCCCGAGGCGACCTCAAGGATCTCGGCGAGGCCCTCGACGAGGGCGAGGCGGCGATCATCGTGATCGGCGAGTCGAAGATCGAAGAGCAGCTCGAAAAGGCGATCAAGCGCGCCAACCGGATGATCGAGAAGGAGCTCGAAGCCGACGCCAAGGAGCTCGAGAAGGAGCTCGACAAGGCCGCCGCCGAGGAGCTAGTAGGCGGCGATCCGGAAGCCGCGCTGCGGTTCGGACTTGCCCTTCAGCTCGAGCTCGACCGCCTCGCCAACCGGGGCGTCGAGCAGCGCGGCGACGCGGTCGCTGAGCACGATCTCTCCCCCGCCCGCCTGACCCTGCAGGCGCGATGCAGTGTTGACGACATCGCCGACGGCGGTGAAGTCGTAGACGGCGCGGTCACCGATGTTGCCGACGAACGCCTCGCCGTAGTCGATGCCGACGCCGACTTCGGCGAAGGGACCGGCGTCGGTGCCGTAGCCGACCTCCTCGAGCAGATCCTGCGCCTGCCGCAGCATCGTCGCGCCGACACCGGCGGGGAAGCGCGAGAGCAGGATCGGCAGATAGAGGGCCATGACCGCGTCGCCGATCAGCTTGTCGATCACCCCCTCGGGGAACAGGGTGCGCTCGGCGCAGCCGTAGAAGCGGCGCAGCAGACTCGAGACCTCGCTCGGATCCGCTCCCTCGCTGCGGCTCGTGAAGCCACGCAGGTCCGCAAACAGCACGCCGACGTCCATCGTCGCCCCGCCCGGGGGCGAGTTCTCGACGCAGGCCGCGCACACGGTCGGGTTCTTGCGCGAGGGCCGGTAGCCGAGGCGCCGGGCGACGAAGCTGCCGCCGCCCTCGAACGGGGCGCTGCAGATCTGGCAGCGGCTGTGGCCGGGCAGAGCGTGGAGGAAACGATGCATGCCGCGGCCCGCCCGCGAGTCCGAGAGCTCCCAGAAGATCATCCAGTCCTCGGCCTGCAGCGGCTCGCCCTCGCGCTGCGCCTTGCGCCGCAGCTTGCGCGCGGCGCGCATGCTCCACATGTTCGCCGACCTGGGCAGCCGCCCGGCATCCCCACCCGCCTCGTCACCGTTGGCGGTCACGACACGATCGTAGCCTCTGACAGCCCACTCGCCGGCGGCGGGCCGACGCGGGAACGGATCAGACGCGGACGCCGACGCGCTCGGCGACCGGCACCTCGACCGTGACGACCGTCCCCATGTCCTGGCCGGACTCGATGTCGATCGACGCCGCCGACGGCGTCGATGCGCTCGGCGCAGGAGGCAAGGCCGATATGCCCAAGCCCGAGCGCCTCCTCGCGATTGGCGATGGTCATCCCGCGGCCATCGTCGGCGACCGTCGCGCGGATCCAGTCCCGATCGCGGATCACCTGGACCGTCACCGCATCGGCGATCGGCGTGCTTTGCCGCGTTGGTCGTCAACTCGCGGATCACGGAGACGAGCAGCGAGTCGTGGGCGCTCGACGCCTCCGGGTCCACGCGAAGATCAGCCTCGAAGCCGCCGAGGCGCGCCGCCTGCTCGACGACCACGTCGAGGCCGCCGGAGAGGCCGCCGTGGGCGAGCGCCGCTGGGTGCAGACCGCGGATCGTCTCGCGCAGCGAGCGGACCGCCGAACGCATCTCCTCGCGCGCCCGCTCGAGCTGCATCGGCTCGCCCGCGGTGATCCCGGCGTCGAGATCCTGGCCCGCGGCGAGCAGCGTTTGCAGGGCGTCGTCGTGAAGTCGCTGCGAGAGCCGGCGCCGGGCCCGGTCCTCGGCGCTGAGCGCATCGGCGACGAGCCTCCCCCGGGCCTCGGAGAGCGCGCCGATCCGCGCCTCGCGCCGTGCGAACGAGGTGGCCGTCATCCAGGTGACGACGGCAATCCAGAGCTCGGAGAGGGTGAAGATCGCAACGCCTCGCAGGGCCTCGGTGTCGATGCCGCCGGAGTCGAAGACGAACGGCACCGACATCAGTAGGAAGCTCAGGTAGCCGAGGATCGCCAGGAAGACGACCATCCGCGGCGAGTAGATCATCGACATCGCCAGCGTCCAGACGAAGAGCACGACGGCGACGGGAGAGCCGGGGCCGCCGTTGGCGGCGAGGGCGACGTTGATCACGATGAGGTCGGGGACGATCAGCCAGCGCTGATCGAAGCGCTCCCACCACGCATCGGAGAGCGCGATCAGCAGCGTCCCCGTCGTGTAGACGGCGGCGCCCGCGATCACCAGCCAGACATCGATCGTGAAGGAGTCGCCCTCCGCCGCAACGAAGGCCGCGAACAGAGGCACGGCCATCATCCGCGGGATCGCGAGGAAGAAGAGCTCGCGCCGGCCCCAGCTCGCGGCGCCGCGGAAGCTGTCGATCATTCCAGCAGGCCCTGCCGCATCGCGGCCGCGACCGCGGCGGCGCGATCGGAGACGCCGAGCTTCTCGTAGGCGGACTGCATGTGGGTCTTCACGGTCGCCGCGCTGATGTGCAGACGGAAGCCGATCTCCGGAGCCGAGAGACCCTCCGCCGTGAGCTTCAGCACCTCGCTCTCGCGCGGCGTCAGGGCCGGCCGGTCCTGACGCCCACGGTTGCGGATCTCGCTCGCGAGCCCGACCTGTACGCCCGGTGCAAGCACGACCTCATCGCGACTGGCGGCGAGGATCGCCTCGCAGACGTCATCGCGGCTGGATTCCTTCGGCACGTAGGCGAGCGCGCCCTCGGCGACGGCCTTGAAGACGGCGTCGCTGTCGGTCGAGGCGCTGAGCACGACGACCCTGGTCGGCAGCCCGTCACGCTGGATCGCGTTGAGGATCTCGAAACCGGTCAGGCCCGGCATCGCCAGATCGAGCACAGCGACGTCGGGAGCCAGCTCGCGGATCTGCTCGAGCGCCTCGCGGCCCTCGGACGCCTCGCCGACGACCTCGATCTCCGGCCGCCGCTTGAGGGCACCGACCAGGCCCTCGCGGTAGATCGGGTGATCATCGGCGACGAACACCGACACCCGATTGCCTTTCCGCGATTCGGCCATCCCCTCGGACTGGGAATCTAGCCAAGCCAACGGCAGCCGACGCGCCGGCCCGAGGGCCGGCGCGTCGTGCCCAATGGTCGGCGGCGCTGTCGTGGTCAGCGCTCACCGGGACTCAGGATGCCGCGCAGAGGGCGTAGACCGAGAAGCTGATTCCCTCGATCCCAGTCGCGGCCCCTCCGTACCAGCCGTTCGGCGTCTCGCCGTCGGCCGCTGGGACGCCGTCCACCGTCGGCATGTCGCGGGTGATCGTCGCGGTCGGATTCTGCGTGTCCGCACCGCCGCCGACGAGATGCGTGCCCGCAGGACACGGAACGTTGAGCGCGTCGCTGTTGCCGGCGCTGATGTCGACGCTGTCGGTGACGGCGGTGACGCTGGCGAGGCCGGAGGGGCCTGTATCGCCCTTTGCGCCCTTCGCGCCCTTCGGTCCCTTGGGGCCGGTCTGGCCCTGCAGCGAGGCGACGGCCTTGTCGCTGAGCCGGTTGGCCTTCAGCGTGCCCTTCTTGACCTTCGAGTTGGTGACGACGCCCTTTTTC
This sequence comes from uncultured Solirubrobacterales bacterium, assembly GCA_963850625.1. Taxonomy (GTDB): domain Bacteria; phylum Actinomycetota; class Thermoleophilia; order Solirubrobacterales; family 70-9; genus CAXMST01. The sequence continues at coordinate 544,610 of CAWKLZ010000005.1, read as the reverse complement.
AACTGCGAGGGCTTGCTGATGATCGTCTTCGCTGCGAACGCCGTGCCGCCGAGGGCGGCGAACAGGGCGACGAAGGCGAGGACGTTGCTGATCTTGAGGTGCTTTCTCATGGCTGCTTCTCTCCTTGGGTGGGGTGATTGCTCCTTGCTGCAAGCTTCGGCGCAACCGGGCGCCGCGCCAATCCCCGCCCTGGCTCGATCCCGGGACGGATTGCCCTCCCCCCGCTGTGGGACCACCAGCTGGAGGAGACACCCGCGAACGGCAGGGCGCGCGCTTCCGCGCGGTCCCGTAGTTGAATGGGGCCGGATGTCCCCCTCCCCCTCCGATCCCGCAGCCCCGGCCAAGCACCGCGAGCTCGGCCTCACCGACCGCGAGTTCGAACTGATCTGCGCCGGCATGGGCCGCGAACCGAACGACGTCGAGCTGGCGATGTTCAGCCTGCTGTGGTCCGAACACTGCGCCTACAAGCACTCGAAGAAGCTGCTCCGCCGGCTGCCGACGGAGGGACCACGGGTCGTCATGGGCCCCGGCGAGAACGCCGGCGCGGTCGAGATCGGCGGCGGCTACTCGGTCGCCTTCAAGGTCGAGTCGCACAACCACCCCTCCGCCGTCGAGCCCTTCCAGGGGGCGGCTACGGGGGTCGGCGGCATCCTCCGCGACGTCTTCGCGCTCGGCGCCCGCCCGATCGCGGTGCTCGATTCGCTCCGGTTCGGTGAGCTCTCCTCCGAGCGCTCCCGCTTCCTCTTCGACCACGTCGTCGGCGGCATCGGCCACTACGGCAACTCGATCGGCGTGCCGACGATCGGCGGCGAGGTCTACTTCGAGGCCCCCTACGAGCAGAACTGCCTCGTCAACGCGATGTGCGTCGGCCTCGCCGAGACCTCCTCGATGGTCCGCGCCGCCGCCGCCGGGGTCGGCAACTCGCTCGTCCTGCTCGGCGCCTCGACCGGCCGCGACGGCATCGGCGGCGCCTCGGTGCTCGCCTCGGCCGAGCTCGAGCAGGGCGACGAGAAGCGGCCCACGGTGCAGATCGGCGATCCGTTCGAGGAGAAGAAGGTGATGGAGTGCTGCCTCGAGCTGCTCGCCGAGGGGCTGCTCGTCTCGCTGCAGGACCTCGGCGCCGCCGGGCTCACCTCCTCGGCCGGCGAGATGGCGGCTTCGGGTGGGGTCGGCCTCGACATCGACGTCGCCAAGGTGCCGAAGCGCAACCCGGACCTCGAGCCCTTCGAGGTGATGGTCAGCGAGTCGCAGGAGCGGATGCTCGCCGTCGTCGAGCCGGCGAAGGTCGATGCCGTACTCGCGATCGCCGCCAAGTGGGAGACGAACGGAACGGCGATCGGGACCGTGACCGAGGGCGGCACGATCCGCATCTTCGACGGCGAAATGCAGGTGGGCGACATCCCCGTCGGGCTGCTCGTCGACGAGTGCCCCCTCTACGACCTCGAGCCCGCCGATCCCGGCGAGTGGATCTACGGCAACGAGCGCACCTTGGCCACCGAGGAGCCCGCTGAGGTGCTCACGGCGCTGCTCGCCGCGCCGTCGATCGCTTCCAAGCGCTGGGCCTTCGAGCAGTACGACCCGATCGTCCAGTCGCGGACCGTCCGCCGCCCCGAGCAGGCCGACGCCGCGGTCCTGCAGCTTGCCGAGAGCGGCAACGGGATCGCCGTCTCGATCGACGGCAACGGCCGCCGCGTCGCCTGCGACCCATACACCGGCACGATCGAGGCGGTGCTCGAGTGCGCGGCGAATCTCGCCTGCGCCGGCGCCGAGCCGCTCGGGCTGACCAACTGCCTCAACTTCGGCAACCCGGAGAAGCCGACCGTCGCCTGGCAGCTCGACCGCTCGACGCAGGCGCTGGCGGATGCCTGCAGCACGCTCTCGGTCCCCGTCGTCGGCGGCAACGTCTCGCTCTACAACGAGACCGACCGCGGCCCGATCTACCCGACGCCGGTCGTCGGCATGGTCGGTGAGGTCCCGGATCCGGCGATCGGCACGGTGACCGGCTTCGCCGCGGGCGACGCGATCGCCGTGATCGGGCCTTTCCGGCCCTCGCCTCGAGGGCTCAGAGCTGGCGAAGCAGCGGGGCGAGCTCGGGCCCGGGCTGCCCGAGATCAATCTGACGGCTGCCGCCGAGGCGATCGCAACCGTGCGCGAGGCAGTCCGCGACGGGATGCTCCGCGTCGCCCACGACGTCAGCGACGGCGGCCTCTCGGTGGCGCTCGCCGAGTCCGCGATCGCCGGCGAAGTCGGCATCGAGGTCGACCTCGGAGCGCTGATCGCGAGCCGCGGCGGCACGGCCGAGGAGTGGCTCTTCGGCGAAGGCCCGGCCGGCTTCGTGATTGCCGGCGACGCCGACCGCGTCGGCCCCGTCGCCGAGGCCGCGGGTGGCGCGATCATCGGCAGCGCCGGCGGCGATCGGATCACGATCCTGGCCGGCGAGGCCCGGCTTGGGCTCGCCGTCCGCGGATGCCGGCGCGGCCTGGCGCTCGCTCGCCGAGCGGATGGGCTGACGGTGGCGCACTGCGGGTCTAAGCTGGTCGCGTGACCCGCCTTCGGCCGAAGCTGACCTACGCCAACGTGATGGTCACGCTGCTCGCCTTCGTCGTGCTGCTTGGCGGCGGTGCGTACGCAGCGAGTCACCTCCCCAAGAACAGCGTCGGCAAGCACCAGCTGAAGAAGAACTCGGTGACGAGCAAGAAGGTGAAGAACCGAACGCTGAAGGCGGTCGACCTGGCGCCCGGCGTACTTCCAGCGACGGACGGCTTCCAGGCGAGCGGGTCGGTCAACTACGACAGCTTCAGCTCGAGCCTCTTCGGCTCCAACGTCGTCAAGCTCGCCGTGCCGCCGGGTGACTACCTCGCGACCGCCTCGGTCGAGGTCGACGACGTCAACGCCGTCGCCGACAGCGTGATCTGCCGGCTGATCAACGGCAACGGCGGCGGCGGCTCGGCAGCGACCAGCCGCACTCAGGGGGTGCGCACGGACGGATCGCCCGATACGTTCGTGCTCACTGGCCTGTTCGCCGTCACGGACGGCCAGGATCTGAACCTCCAGTGCTCGAAGACGAAGCCCGCATCCGGCGCGCGGGTCGTCACCGCCAACATCGTCGCCGTGCCCGTCGGCGCGATCAGCGGCACCAGCGACTGACGAAGCCGCTGCCAGCGGGAAAACCCCGCGTCCTGCGGGTTCTCGCGCGCTTGGGCCGGACGGGGCCCACTGCCGTCGCTGCTAGCCTGCGGGTGCAGGCGGGTTTCGCCTGCGTTGTCTCCTGAACCCTCGCCCCGGAGGATCCCCCTCCTTGACCGAGCGCTTCCTCGATGATCGCGACGGACCGCGCGACGAGTGCGGTGTCTTCGGCCTGTTCGCGCCCGGCCACGACGTCTCTCGCCTGGCTTACTTCGGCCTGTTCGCGCTCCAGCACCGCGGCCAGGAGTCGGCCGGCATCGCCACCTGCGAGGCCGGCCACATCACGACGCTGCGCGATCTCGGCCTCGTTTCCCAGGTCTTCGACGAGCAGAAGTTGCGCGCCCTCCAGGGCGAGGCCGCGATCGGTCATGTGCGCTATTCGACCTCCGGTGGCGCCGGCTGGGAGAACACGCAGCCGGTTTGGCGCGAGGACCGGCGGGAGGTCGCGCTCGGCCACAACGGCAACCTGACCAACGCCGTCGAGCTCTACGCCGAGTTGCACGAGGCGGGCGTCCGCTTCCGCGGGACCTCCGACTCGGAGATCATCGCCGCGCTGCTCGCCTCTTCGGAGGCGGCGACGATCGAGGATGCGGTCGTCGACGCGATGCAGCGACTCGAGGGCGCGTACTCCACCGTCGTCATGACCCGCGACGCCGTCGTCGCCTTCCGCGACCCGCACGGTGTCCGCCCCCTGTCGCTCGGGCGGATCGACGATCAGAGTTTCGTCGTCGCCTCCGAGAGCTGCGCCTTCGACATCATCGGCGCCAAGCTGCTGCGTGAGGTCGCGCCCGGCGAGATGGTCTCGCTCTCGGCCCGTGGGCTCGAGGTGCGCCAGGCGGTGCGCAGCAAGCGCACTTCGTTCTGCGTGTTCGAGCACATCTACTTCTCGCGCCCCGACAGCCGGCTCGAGGGCCGCGTCGTCCAGGAGGTCCGCGGGCGGATGGGCGAGATCCTCTGGCGTGAGGCGCCCGTCGACGCCGACCTCGTGATCGCGGTACCCGACTCGGGCAACCCGGCGGCCGCCGGTTTCTCGCGCGCCTCGGGGATCCCAAAGGACGACGGGCTGATCAAGAACCGCTACGTCGCCCGGACCTTCATCCAGCCCGGTCAGGAGCTGCGCAAGCACGGCCTGCGGCTCAAGTTCAACCCGCTGCCGGAGATCGTCGAGGGGCGGAGGGTCGTCGTCGTCGACGACTCGATCGTGCGTGGCAACACGACGCTCCAGCTCGTCGGCATGCTCCGCGACGCGGGCGCCGAGGAGGTCCACCTGCGGATCTCGGCGCCGCCGATCCGCAATCCCTGCCACTACGGCGTCGACATGTCGACGCGCGAGGAGATGGTCGCGCACGGGCGCACGATCGACGAGATCGCCGAGCACGTTGGCGCCGACTCGCTGGCCTACCTTTCGCTCGACGGCGTCTACGAGGCGGTCGGCACCCCACCCGAGGACCACTGCGACGCATGCTTCACCGGGCGCTACCCGCTCGGTACGGAGAGCGCCGAGGGCGGCAAGTTCGCGCTCGAGGAGATCGCGACGATCCCGGTCGCCCGCTAGTGGGTCCGCCGGTGGACCGCGGGGCCTGACCGAACCGATGCCGCTCCGCGTCGCCGTGCTCGCCTCGGGCACGGGCTCCAATCTGCAGGCGATTCTCGACTCGGTCCACGGTCGCGGCGATGCCGACGTCGTCGCCGTCGCCTCCGACAAGCCGGACGCCCGGGCGCTGGAGCGAGCCTCGAGCGCCGGCATCGCGACACGCGTCTTCGAGCGCTCCGACTACGAGGATCGTCACGCCCGCGACGAGGCGATCGGCGAGTGGCTCGAGGACTCCGGCGTCGAGCTCGTCGTCCTCGCCGGTTACATGCAGCTGCTCTCGCCGGAGTTCCTCGCCCGCTTCCCGAACCGGGTGATCAACGTCCACCCCGCGCTGCTGCCGAGCTTCCCGGGGCTCGATGCGATCGGGCAGGCCTTCCGGCACGGCGTTCGGGTCAGCGGCGTGACGGTGCACTTCGTCGACGCCGGCGTCGACACCGGCCCGATCATCCTGCAGGAGCCGATCGAGCTGACATACACTCGGTCGATCGCGGAGTTCACCGAGCAAGTCCACCAGGTCGAGCACCGGCTGCTGCCGGAAGCAGTCAGTCTGATCGCCCGCGGAGCGGTCTCGATCGACCCCGACAACCCGCGACTGGTCCGGATCGAGGAGGGCACGAGATGAGCGACACCGTCGACGTCAGCGTCTCCGAGCCGGAGGCCCCGGCGCCCCCGCTGAAGATCAAGCGGGCGCTCGTCTCGGTCTCCGACAAGACGGAGGTCGTCGAGTTCGCCCGCGGGCTCGCCGAGCTCGGCATCGAGGTGATCTCGACCGGCGGCACGGCACGCGAGCTCGACGCCGTCGGCATCGACGTGACCACCGTCGAGGAGCTCACGGGCCAGCCCGAAATCCTCGGCGGTCGCGTCAAGACACTGCACCCGCGCCTGCACGCGGCGCTGCTCGCCAAGCGCGACGACACAGCCCACATGGCGACGCTCGAGCATGAGGGGATCGAGCCGATCGACCTCGTCTGCGTCAACCTCTATCCGTTCGAGCGCGCCGTCGCGAAGCTCGACGTGACCGAGGCCGAGGCGCTGGAGAACATCGACATCGGCGGCCCGACGATGATCCGCGCATCGGCGAAGAACCACCGCCACGTGGCCGTCGTCGTCACCCCGGCGAGCTACGACGCCGTGCTCGCCGAGCTCGAGGCCTCCGAGGGCGAGATCTCCGGCGACACGCGGCACTGGCTCGCGAACGAAGCGTTCGCCTACACGGCCCGCTATGACGCCGCGATCAGCCGCTGGTTCGCCTCCCGCTACGAAGCCTTCCCCGGCCACCTGACCGTCTCGATGGAGAAGTTCCTCGACCTCTCCTACGGCGAGAACCCGCACCAGCGCGCGGCGCTGTACACGGAGGTCGGGGCGCGCTCGCACGTGCTCAGCAAGGTCGCCAAGGAGCACGGCAAGCCGCTCTCCTTCAACAACGTGCTCGACCTCGACTCGGCCCGCCGGTTGCTGGGTGAGTTCGGCGGCACGCCGGCCTGCGTGATCGTCAAGCACAACAACCCGTGCGGCGTGGCCGTCGGTGCCACGGCACTCGAGGCCTACGAGAAGGCGCTCGCCTGCGACCCGGTCTCCGCCTACGGCAGCGTGATCGCGTTCAACGACCCGATCGACCGCGTGCTCGCCGAGGCGCTGGCGAAGAACTTCGTCGAGGTGCTGATCGCGCCCGCCTACTTCGAGGGCGCGATGGAGATCCTGACCCGCAAGGAGTCGATCCGGATCCTCGAGGACACGGAGCAGCGTTCCTACGTCCCGAGCCTCGACTTCAAGCGCGTCCGCGGCGGCGCGCTCGTTCAAGAGGCCGACCGCGGCCGCGACGAGCGCGAGTCGATGCAGGTCGTGACGAAGACGGCGGCGAGCGAGGAGTCCTGGCAGGACATGCTCTTCGCCTGGAAGGTCTGCCGGCACGTGCGCTCGAACGCGATCGTCTTCGCCAAGGACGGCGCCACGGTCGGGATCGGCGCCGGGCAGATGAGCCGCGTCGACTCCTCGCGAATCGCGGTCGAGAAGGCACAGGACGCCTTTGGCGATCGCGTCGGCGACGATGCTGAGCGGCTCAGCCGTCGCTTCCGACGCCTTCTTCCCCTTCGCCGACGGCCCGCAGGCCGCGATCGACGCCGGCGCGACCGCCGTGATCCAGCCCGGCGGCAGCAAACGCGACGGCGAGGTGATCGACGCCTGCGATGCAGCCGGCGTGACGATGGTCTTCACCGGCCGGCGGCACTTCCGCCACTGAGACGGAGCGCGGCGTCCGTGGCGATCGGCGTCCCAGTGACCGTCGTCCGCGTCTTCTGCGGCTCGGACGGGAGCTTCGGCAACCCGCTCGGTGTGGTCCTCGACGGTCCCGCGGTGGCCGAGGACGACCGCCAGCAGCTCGCCCGCCTGCTCGGTTATTCGGAGACCGTCTTCGTCGACGATGCCGGCATCGGGCGCGTCCGCATCTTCACGCCCGAGATCGAGCTGCCGTTCGCCGGCCACCCGGTGGTCGGCACGGGCTGGCTGCTGCATCGCGAGGGCCACCCGGTCGACGCGCTGCTCACGCCGGCCGGCAAGGTCGAGCTGCCGCTCATCGACGAGGAGACCGCCGTGGCCCGCGGGCGGGCCGGGTGGTGCCCGCCCTGGGAGCTGATCGAGCACGACTCGCCTGGGGAGATCGACGCGCTCGACCCGCAGCAGGGCGAGCGCTACGACTGGGCCTGGATCGACGAGGAGGCCGGCACCGTGCGGGCGCGCTGCTTCGTCCCCGAGGCAGGCATCGCCGAGGACGAGGCGACCGGTTCGGCCGCGGTCAAGCTCTGCGCCGCGCTCGGCCGCGAGATCGAGGTCCACCAGGGCCGCGGCTCGATCATCAACGCCCGGCCCGTGGCGGGCGAGGGCGACCTGGTCGAGTTCGGCGGCCGCGTCGTCGCCGAGTAGCAGCTAGACGGCGGGCTCGCCGTGGGGAACCGGCGGTTGCTCGCCGCCGCCCTTGTCCGCCTCGAGCCGCTCGCGCAGCAGATCGCCGTGGCCCGAGACAACGGCGCGCTCGGCGCGGGCCGGGTCGAGGTCGATGCCGCGCCGGTGGGCGAGGTCGATCAGGTCCTGCTTCTCGATGTCCTCCCTGGCCCAGCGCAGGAAGACGGCGGCGAAGACGCCAAGCGCCATCAGCATGCACTCCGCCATCAGGATCGCCCCCGCCGTGCTCTGGTCCGAGATCGGGCTGATGCCCGCGGTCAGCTCGGTCGGCGCGTAGTCGGGGTAGAAGGCCGAGCCCGACCACATCAGCGTGTTCGCGAGCGCCATCCCGGGCAGCCAGATGCCGATCGTGTAGACGACGTGCGCGCCCTTGCCGAACCAGGCGGGCTTCGGCAGCGGGCCGAAGAGCGGCATCCACAGGAGGATCCCCGTCGAGATGAAGAGCAGGTGCTCGAGCACGTGCAGCGACTCCGACTGGAGCACCGCCTGGTACATCGGCGGCGTGTGCCACAGGTAGAGGTTCAACGTGAAGATCGAGATCGCCGCGACGGGGTGCGTCAGCTTGCGCAGCGGCCGGCCCCAGCGCCAGGTGAGCACCGGCTGCAGCAGCGGGCCGGTGAAGCCGAGGACGATCAGCAGCGAAGCGACGTCGGCGAGCAGCACGTGCTGGACCATGTGCGCCCAGACGAGCTTCTCGGACTGGTCGTCGACGGGGCTCGCGATCGCGGCGGCGATGATGACGAGTCCCGCGCCGAAGCAGAACTGCCGCCAGCCCGGCACCGGCCGGCGCTCGACGCCGAGTGTGTGGGCGCGCTTGTAGTAGGCAAGTCGCAAGCCCGACGGGCACCGCGATCGACATCACGGCCCAGAAGGTGTCGACGAGTGCGGTCATCAGCCGGCTCCGCCCTCAGCCGGGCGTCAACCCGATCGCGCCCGACGATTCCGCGCCCGCGGCGGGGGCGTGCACGGCTCTCGGCCTGCTCACGCTCGGCCTCGGCCGTGTACCGCCGGCCTGAGAGCCAGACGTATAGGCCGATGATCGGCAGGGGGGCGAAGAAGATCGCCGCGTGGTACCAGTGGCCGAGATGCGCGAGGAGCATCCGGCATTAGTTTAGGCAGCCCGGGTCCCGAGTGCCGCCCGGCGGGCTCGTCCCCACAACTCTCAACGCTCCCGTAACAGGCCGGGCGCGGATAACGCAATTTCGCTCGGGCGCCCCCGAGCTCATTGGTCAGAGCAGCGTCCTTCATCGAATGTCAGTCGGTCGGCGGGCTCTCGAATCCGACGGGCGCCCTAGAAGCCCGGCGTCAGTAGGCCGTTCTCTAGAGCCCGCCGATCCGGTTCGGCGGCCAGTAGGTGGCCACGGCGTGGCCGATGATCCAGTCGCGCGGGACGGGGCCCCAGAAGCGCGAGTCGTCGGAGCCGGGGCGGTTGTCGCCCATCATGAAGTAGCTGTCGTCGGGGACGGTGATCGGAGTCGGGTAGTCGCAGCCGGGCTGGTGACGGCAGGGGACCGTCTTCCAGTCGCCCTCGACCGGCTTGCCGTTGACGATCGGGATCCCGTTGTCGATGCTGACCCGGTCCCCCGGGCCGGCGACGACGCGCTTGATGAAGGCCTCGTCACCTCGCTGATTGCCCGCCTTCGGGCAGGGCTGGTGGAACTCGCGCTGCGCCTGACCGCCGCACTCCGACATGCCGCCGCGGATCGCGTTCATCGGCGGGTTGAAGACGACGACGTCGCCGATGCTCGGGTCCTCGCCGATCCGGGAGGAGAAGCGGTCGACGAGCACGCGCTGGCCGATGTCGAGCGTCGGCTCCATCGAGCCCGACGGGATCTCGTACGGCTTGACCGCGTAGGACTGCACGGCGAGGGCAAGGATCACTGCGAGCGCGACCGTGAAGGCAATCTGGAAGAGCTTGCGCAGCCCCGCGAACGTGGACTGCTGCGGCCGCTCGGGGTCCGCCTCCTCGCCCGGCTCCTCGGTCCCTTCGCTCTCGTGCTCGCTCGAGTCCATCCCCCTCAGGGTAGGGAGCGGCCCTCCCCGGCAGCCGCCGAGAGCTCGAAGAGGGCGACGATTGCCGCCCCGGCGGCGCCCAGCCCACCGAGCGCGAGCAGCCACATCCCCCACGTGTCGCCGTGCCCCGCGCCGCCAGGATCCTTGGCGTAGAGGTCGAGGCAGCCGAGCGGCTTGCCCGCCTCGCCGAGCGAGCCGCAGTCGGGGGGCAGCGTGACCGCTGCGAGGAGGCCGAAGAACAGCGCGCCGATCCCGCAAGCCGCCGCCAGCTTCAGCGCCCGCGGCACCGCCGTAGGCGCGGTAGACGAGCAGGAAGAAGAGCGCCGCGGCCGCGAGCAGCAGGCCGAACCACCCCTCCGGCCGGCCGGCGTTGCCGAGCACCTCCGAGCCGGGCTCCTAGAGCATCGCGAAGGCGCCGATCAGGGCGACCAGCGCGGCGCCGGCGCCGATCCAGACCAGCGCCTCGACGCTGGGCCGCGGGGGCCTCCTCCTCATCGGCTCAGGGTAAGCCCGCGACCGCCGGCGGGCGCCGATCGAACGGCGGTGGGGTACTCAGTTCCCCGGCGGAATCTGGTTGGGGTTGCAGTCGAGCGAGCCGTTCTCGGTGAACGGGTTGGTGCCGTCGGCGGCGGGACGCTCGTTGGAGCCGGGGCAGCGCTCGAGGTTGCCGGTGCTCATGCCGGCGATCTGCGCCTGCGGGGTCTGCACGCCGCCGAGCAGGTTGGGCAGGCCGTTGGGGCTCAGGGAGAGGGTGTTGAACGTGACCGCCACCCTCGAGAGGCCCCCGTTGGCATCGACGATCCCGGAGCTCGGACCGAAGTCGTTGAACCACCCGGTCAGCTCGGGCGCGTAGGCGCGGAAGAAGGCGAGCTGCTTGAGCGAGCCGTCGAGCGAGTCGACGGACTCACCGAAGGCGCCCTGGCGCTTTTTGCCGTGCCGGTGCACGGGGCCGATCGCGATCTTGGTCAGGGGGTTCTGCAGCTTGGTCAGATCGACGAGGTCGTTGTTGGGGCCGGGCGCCTCGATCACCCGGTCGAGGTCGGTCAGCGTCGGCACGAGGTTGCGGGAGGCGGCGCGGAACTGGCTGAAGAAGGGCCGGAGCTTCTTCGCGACGGGCTTGGAGGCGTTGACGAGCGGGTCGAGGTCGTCGAGGGTCGCTCTCAGGTTGACCGCGGTGGTGTTGAAGTTGCGCATGAAGTCGGGCAGCTGGTTGATCGCCGAGGCGAGCGCCGTGCGCTGGCGGGCGAGCGCGCCGGTGGTCTGGTTGAGGTTGGAGATCAGGGCGGCGACGTCGTCGCGCTTTTGGGCGACGGCGCCGGACAGGCGCGAGCCGTCGACGATCAGGTTCTCGAGCGTGCGCTCGTCGAGGGTGAGCTCGCTGAACAGGCGGTTGGAGGTGCTGAGCAGCGGGTTGAGGTAGTGAAAGCCGCGGTTGGACTGCTTGCCGACGCCCTCGGTGGAGGTGTCGAAGCCCTGGATCACCTTCTTCAGGTTGGCGACGGTGCGGTCGTCGAGCGTGTTGAAGATCTGGTCGAGGTCGACCTCGCTGACGGTCTCGGACTGATCGAGATCGCCGCCGGAGGGGATCGGATCGCCCTGCTGGCCGTCGGGGGGCAGGGTGAGCTGGATCGAGCGGTTGGCGATGCCCGAGAGCGAGAAGGAGCGGACCGTGGCGATCGTGCCGCGCGGCAGCGGCGTGTAGTCGGAGTCGACGTGGAAGTCGACCAGGGCCTCGCCGTGGGGGCCGAGCTGGATGTCGTCGACGCCGCCGACGGCGGTGCCGCCGACGGTGACGGTGTTGCCCTTGACGAGCTGGGAGGCGTTTTCGAAACGCGCCGTCACCTCATACCGGTCCGATCCGCCGAGCAGGATCCAGCCGGCGACGCCGAGGACGGCCACGAGGGCAACGAGCGCCCCGACCCGCTGCACGCGCCGCGCGGCCCTGCCGCGGCGGGCAGCATCCTCCTGCTCCTGCTCGTGGACGGGATTGGCCGTCCGGCGGCTCTCGTCACGCATCTTGGCGAGCACGCTCTCGTGCTCCTCTGCGCCCGCCGCCGAGGGATCAGGCCCGCTGACCGTGGGCGCCTCGCCCTGCGCCTCGAGCTCGGCCAGGCGGCGATCGCGCTCCCGGCGCCGTTCGAGCAGCTCCTGCCAGTGCCGGCGCCGCTCCTCCTCCTCGGACCGCTCGTCGGCCGCCTCATTGGGGTCGGACATATGGAGGTCCTACCAGGCGCGGGCGCCCGCGAAACGTAGATTCGTCACACGCCCCCGGACCGGGGCCGCGACTCAGCGCGGCAGGGGCCGCCCACGTGGCGCCGCAGGTGGGCGGGCGACGGCGGCACGCGGCGGGGGTGCCGGCGAGTCGAGGCGCCCGCCCCAGCGGCTGAGCAGCATCGCCGCGGCGGGCAGTGCCAGCGCGGCAGTAGTGACGAGGAACCAACCGCGGCCCGCGTCCGTGCCTTCGGCCAGCGAGTGGACGACCGCGGCGATCCAGAAGAGCGCCGTCGTGCGGTGCACGAGCCGCCACCGCTTCGGCCCGAGCGCGCCGCGCGCGTAGTAGGTGAGCCCGAGCGACGGCCAGCGACCAGCCGGCGACGATCCCGAGCCCCGTCCACAGCGGCTGGTAGCCGGAGGCGAAGGGAACGGCGATGTCCGCGACGCTGAAGCCGATGTAGCTGTCGGCGAGCAGGGCGAGCCCGTGGACGGCGATTGCGACCAACGTCGCGATGGAGAGTGCCTCGTGCAGCGGCCGCAGATCACGGCTCGCCTGCCCGCGGACCCAGCCCGCGCCCTGCGCGATGCCCGCACAGACCGCGGCGCTGGAGAGCAGCAGCGCCGCCACACCTGCCGCCCGGCTCACAGCCCAGGCGAGCTGACTCGTGTCCGCTGCAGCTGCGATCACGACGGTGAGGAGGTCATCGGGGTTGGGGCGGTAGCGGTGGAGCCGCCGGCCGAAGAGCCACCGGTGCTCGGCGCGTAGCCGTAGCCCGGAGGCGCGCCGTAGCCGTAGCCGTCGTCGTAGCCCGATGCGTCGGGCTCGACACCGCTCTCGCCGGCTGCACTGCTGCCGGTCGCGCCGCCCTGCGTCGGCGGTCGTCGCGGCGGTCGCCGTCGCTGTGTCGTCGTCGAGGTTGGTGAAGATCACGCCGAGGGCGAGCGCGAAGGCGGCGAGGCCGCCGGCGATGACGCTGATCCGGATCCGCCGGAGCCGGGCCCGGCGCGCGGCCTGCGGAGTTCCTTCGGACGCCGCGGCAGAAGTCACGGGGGGTGGCTTTGCTGTCTGGCTCATCGGGGTGCTCCTTGCTCGTAGAGGTTCAACTCGCCGGCCTCGTCGACGACGAGGCCGCCGTGTGGCAACCACTGCTCGCAGCCCTGCGGGCCACTGAGGAGCGCCGCCTTCGCGCGGGCCTCGGCTTCGAGCGCCGTCGGCGCCAGCGCGGTGGCTTGGACGAGCCCGCTGAAGCAGGGCTCGCCGCTGGCCGGATCGATCAGATGGTGGGCGACCGGCCCGCCGTCAAGCCGCCATGCGCGCCGGCCGAGGCCGCTGGTCGCAATGCCGCCATCGCGCAGCCAGTAGCGATGCAGCGGCCGCTCATCGTCGACGCCGGCGACGCGGAGCTCGCGCGTGACGGGCCCGGCGGCGCGGATGTCGCCGCAGCAGTCGGCGGCACGGGCGCCGGCGGGGGCGAGGATCGCTGCGCAACGGTCGGCCGCCCAGCCCTTCGCCGTGCCGCCGAGGTCGATGCCGAGCGCGGGCTGGCGGCGAACGATGCCACGGCCGGGATCGACCGCGATCTCGCGCCAGCGCTGCTGTGGATCGGGGGCGCCGGCCCGGCGCGGCCGGGCGTCAGCGATGAGCTGCTCGAGCGGCAACGGCTGCCGGCCGCGGAAGGTGCTGTCGTAGCCGGCGCGCTCGATCGGCTCGAGCAGCACCGGATCGACGAGCCCCTCGGTGAGCTCCGCCGCCTCGAGGGAGGCGACGAGGGCCGCGGCGAGCAGGGGACTGACGCTCACCTCCGTTGCCGGGTTCGCGTTCAGGCGGCTGAGCTCGCTGTCGGCGCGGAAGCGCGAGAGGGTGCGGTGGCAGCGGAGCAGGAACTCCCGCGCCCGCCAGACCGCCGCCTCACCGCCACGTCCGGCGACGAGCCGGCAGCGGCCGCCGAAGCAGTCGAAGGCGATCGCGGCCTCCGCGTGGCCCTGCTGCGTTGGCGCCGATGAAGTCGTGCTCGTGCTCATCGCGGGCCAAGCTAGGCCCGGTCCCTGAGAGATCCCTGTGAACGCGGTTACCGCGTTCTAAAAGTTCGCCGCGGCTCACCGCGGCAAGCCTCTCCCCCGCCCGCTCAGCCGCTCCCGTTCCACTCCCTGATCACGGGATAGATGTGCTCGAGCCCGAGCCTGCTGATCGTCCCGGTCGCCAACGCCAGACGCTGGCCGCCGACGGTCTCCTGCTCGATCCAGCGCGCCGCCAGCACCCGCAGGACGTGCCCGTGGGCGAAGCAGATCGAATCGCACTCGAGCCCCCGCAGCTCCTCGACGAGCGGGTCGACGCGAGCGGCGATCTCCGCCGGCGACTCGCCGCCAGGGCAGCCGTCGGTCCACAGCAGCCAACCGGGCTGTGGGCCGCCGTGGATCTCCGCCGTCGTCTTGCCCTCGTAGGACCCGTAGTCCCACTCGAGCAACTCGTCCCGGTACTCGGCGCGGCCGCCGAATCCGGCCAGCGCGCAGGTCTCGCGGGCCCGGATCAGCGGACTGCAGAAAACGCGGCCGAACTCGTGCTCACCGAGGCGCGGGGCGAGCGCCGCCGCCTCGCGCTCACCGTTGGCGGTGAGCGGGATGTCGGTGCGACCGGTGTGGCGCTTGGCCAGGCTCCACTCGGTTTCCCCGTGCCGGACCAGCCAGGCCTCGAACCCACTCATGGGCCGATCCTATGCCGCCGGGCAGCGCGGCCGGCGCTCAGCCGAGCTCAGGGATGCCGGCCTCGGGAGTCGAGGCCTCGGCGTGCAGCCGCTGCGGGATCCGGCCGGCGTGCCGGGCCGCCCAGCCGGCCTCGACGGCGGCGCGCATCGCGCGCGCCATCAGGGCCGGGTCCTCGGCCCGCGAGACCGCGGAGGCGAGCAGCACGCCGTCGCAGCCGAGCTCCATCGCGAGCGCCGCGTCGGAGGCCGTACCGATGCCCGCATCGAGGATCACCGGCACGCTCGCCTGCTCGACGATGATCCGCACGTTGTAGGGGTTGCGGATGCCGGCGCCGGAGCCGATCGGCGAGCCGAGCGGCATCACCGCTGCGCAGCCCACCTCCTCCAGGCGCCGGGCGAGGATCGGATCGTCGTTGGTGTACGGCAACACCGTGAACCCGTCGGCGACGAGGCGCTCGGCGGCGGCGAGCAACTCCGGCCCGTCGGGGAGCAGCGTCCGGTCGTCGCCGATCACTTCGAGCTTGACCCAGTCGGTCTCGAACGCCTCGCGGGCGAGCGCGGCCGTGCGGATCGCATCCCGGGCCGTGTAACAACCGGCGGTGTTCGGCAGGACGAAGAGCCCGAGCCGGTCGATCACGTCGACGATGGAGTCGGACGCGAGCGGATCGATCCGGCGGAGGGCGACCGTCACGATCTCGGTCTTCGAGACGACGAGCGCCTGCTCGAGGTCCTCCATCGAGCGGAAGCCACCCGTGCCGACGATCAGCCGCGAGCGCCAGCTGCGGCCGCCGAGCTCGAAGCCCGGTGTGGCATCCTGGCCGGAGCCGTTGGCGCCGCTGACGTTCGGATCGCTCACGAGCCCCCCTGGATTGCGACGACGACCTCGACGCGCTCGCCGTCGGCGAGCTCGCGCTCGTGCAGCTGTGCCCGCGGCACGACCTCCCCGTCGACGGCGACGGCGAAGCCCCGGGCGCCGGGGTCGCCACCCGCCTCGACGATCGCGTCGGCGACCGTCGAGCCGCGCTCGAGCTCGCGGCGCTCGCCGTTGAGGACGATCTCGATGATCACCTCATCGCCCCCGCGGTCGAGCGATGCGCCATCGCGTGCCGGGCGGGTGTCAGCGACTCGAGCTCCGCCGGCAACTCGCTGAGGCCGAGCGCTGCGTCGGCTGCCGCGGCGATCAGGGGCGCGAGCAGGATGCCGTTCCGGTAAAGCCCCGCCGTGACGACGACCCGGCGCTCGTCGTCACCCGGCAGCGGCCCGATCGCCGGCGCGTTGTCGGGCGAGCCCGGGCGCAGCCCAACGGCCGCCTCGACGAGCTCGAGCTCGGCCAGCTCGGGCAGCGCGCGGTAGGCCTCGCGAAGCAACTCGTGGACGCCGCCGGCGGTGACCCGCAGGTCGAAGCCCCGTTCCTGGACCGTGGCACCGACCACGACCTCGCCGGATGCGCGCGGGACGACGTAGAAACGCTCGCCGGCGACGATTCGCTCGCAGGGCATTGCGCCCGCCTCTGCCCGCAGCCGCAGGATCTCGCCCCCCACCGGTCTTACGGGCAGCCGCGGCCGATCGCGTCCAAGCAGGCCCTCGGCCCCGGCCCAGGCCCCGGCAGCGAGGAAGATGCGCTCGCCGCTCAGCTCCCCGAGACCCTCGGCGTCGATGCGGCCCGTGCGGGGGTCGACGGTGCGCACCGTCCCATCCTCGAAGCGGACGCCGGCGTCCTCGCAGGCGGCGCGCAGCGCGGCAAGCAGCGCGCGCGGATCGACCTCGGCCTCGGCGGGCGCCTCGATCCCCGCGCGGACGACGCTCGCCAGCCCCGGCTCGAGATCGCGGCACTCGCTGCCGAGCAGCTCACGCGCGTCGAGCCCGAGGCGGCGGTGGAGCTCGGCCTGGCGCCGCAGCTCGGCGGCCTCGTCGGCGTCGAGGCCGACGTGCAGAGCGCCGCAGCGCCTGTAGGGGACCTCGCTGCCGGCATCGGCTCCGAGCTCGGTTGCGAACGACTGCCAGCCGGCGGCGGCGAGCAGCGCCGCCCTGAGCAGGTCCTCTTCCCCCCAGCTCGCCTCGCCGACCGGCGCGATCATGCCCGCCGCAACGTGGGCGGCCGCCGGGCGGTCCGGGGCGTCGACGACGAGGGTCCGGGCGCCCGAGCGGGCCGCGCGCCAAGCGCAGACGAGGCCGGCGAGGCCGCCACCGACGACCGCAGCCTCGACGCGATCGCCGGGCGCGCTCGGCACGCCGGACCTCGGCATCTGCGGCTGCGTTGTGGTCTCGTCGCTCATCTGCTCGGCTCCTGCCTCGTGGTGAGCGGCTCGGGGGTACATCCCTTCGCCGGCATCACCCGGATCAGGTTCGGACGGTCGGCGCGGATCGAGGCGCCCTCTCAGCCCGCTCGCCGGGCTCCCGTTGTGTGTCCCCATAGTAGATCCGTGGGGATCCGAGCCGCATCCGAGGGTCCACCCGAGGCTACGCTGTGGCCCATGGACCCCGTCGCCCGCACTGCCCGGCTCGCCGACGCGCGCCTCTACTTCGTCTGTGACGCCGGCTTCGACCCGGTCGAGCTCGAGGGCCTGCTCGGGGCGGCGCTCGCCGGCGGCGCTGATCTGATCCAGCTCCGCGACAAGCACGCGCCGGACGCGGCCCTGCGCGCCGCCGCCAGCCTCTTCCGTGACGCTGCAGCCGACGCCGGCGCCCTCTTCATCCTCAACGACCGCCCGGAGCTCGCCGCGGAGCTCGGCGCCGACGGCGTCCACGTCGGCCAGGACGACACGCCCGTCGCCGCGGCCCGCGAGCTCGCCGGTGACGGGGCGCTCGTCGGTCTCTCCACGCACGCGCCCGAGCAGCTCGACGCAGCGCTCGATGCCGACGGGTCCGAGCGCGCCGACTACCTCAGCGTCGGCCCGGTCTGGGAAACGCCGACGAAGGAGGGCCGGCCCGCGGCGGGCCTCGACTACGTCCGCTACGCAGCCGGCCGGCTGCCGGCCGGCTCGGCGCCGCCGTGGTTCGCAATCGGCGCAATCGACGCGGGCTCGGTGGCGGCAGTGCGCGAGGCGGGCGCCCGCCGGATCGTCGTCGTCCGCGCGATCCGCGATGCGGCCGAGCCGCTCGCCGCCGCCCGCGAGCTGCGCGGCGCGATCACCGCGCCGATCGGGGCACGGGCGTGAGCAGCCGCGAGCGCAAGCGCAGCGAGCGGCGCAAGCGCAAGCAGCGCAGCGCGAGCCGCGCCGCGGAGCCCGCGGCTCCGGTCGCGAACCGGGACGAGCCCGACGGCGAGGCCGTCAGCGACATCGCTGCTGAGGCGGAGGCGCGCGGCGTCAGCAAATCGGAGGTCCGCAACGAGCGCGCCCGGGAGGGGCTCGACCCGCTGGAGGAGGGCGAGCGGCCCACGGTCGTCACCGTCGGTGCGCTTCTCTCCGCCGCGATCGCAGCGGTGACGCTCGGGGCGTGGATCGCGGGCGCCAAGGTCAACGGCGAGCGTCCGAACGCGATCCAGGTCTTCGCCCCGGCGCTCCTTTTCGGGGTCATGGCCTGGGGCATGTGGGGTGCGCGCTACTGGGCCGTGCTTGGCTTCCAGGCAGTGATGGGCATCCTCATGGTCGGCTCCTTCCTGAGCCTGATCAGCGCGACTTCGGTGGCCGGCGCGCTCACCGCGGTGCTCATCCTCGCGATCGCCGGCGCCCTCTTCTGGTTCACGGTCAAGGCGCTGGCCCGGATCCAGATGCCCGACCGGCACATGCCGAAGTGAGCGGTCCGATCGGTGGTGGGCGGCCCGCAGCGCGCGCCCCTATAAAGTCGCCGTATGGCTGAAGATCCCTATGACCTGATCGTGATCGGATCCGGACCGGGCGGCTACGTGGCCGCCGTCCGGGCGGCCCAGCTCGGGCTGAAAACGGCCGTCGCCGAGAAGGACTACACCGGCGGACGCTGCCTCAACTACGCCTGCATGCCGGCGAAGACCATCCTGCACGCCGCCGAGGTCTACCACCAGGCGAAGGACTCGGCTGAGCAGTTCGGGATCAAGGTCGAGGGCGCGAGCGTCGACTGGGATGCCGTGCAGGCACGTCGCGAGGAGGTCCGCGAGGGGCTCTCCGGAGGCGTCGCCGGACTCTTCAAGAACCACAAGATCGACCTGCTCGAGGGCGAGGCAAGCGTCAAGGAAGCCGGCACCGTGACGGTCGGCGATACCGACTACGCGACGAAGAACATCCTGCTCGCGACGGGCTCGGTCGCCCTGCCGATCCCAGGCGTCGAGTTCGGCGACCGGGTGATCGACACCTGGGGCGCCTGGTCGCTGAAGGAGCTGCCCGCCAAGATCGCCGTCGTCGGCGCCGGCGCCTCCGGGGCAGAGATCGCCTCGGGCTACGGCCGCTTCGGCGTCGAGGTGCTGCTCGTCGAGATGCTCGACCAGATCCTCCCCGCCGAGGACAAGGACATGGCCCGCGTCGTCGCCCGCGCCTTCAAGAACCAGAACATCACGATCTCGACCGGGACCAAGGTCGAGAACGTCGAGCCCGGCAAGGACTCGGTCAAGTTCACCTACGGCGAAGAGAGCGCCGAGGTCGACTACCTGATCATCGCCGGCGGTCGCGCGCCCGACGTCGAGCCGCTCGGCCTCGAGGCGCTCGGCGTCAAGACCGGCGACGGCGGCAAGATCGAGGTCGACGGCGCCCAGAAGACTTCCGTCGACGGCATCTACGCGATCGGCGATCTGACTCCCGGGCCGGCGCTCGCGCACAAGGCCTCCGACGAGGGCGTGATCGCGGTCGAGGCGATCGCCGGGCTCAACCCCCATCCGATCGACCGCGACCGGGTCCCCGGCGCGACCTTCTGCCACCCGCAGGTCGGCTCCGTCGGGATGACCGAGGCGCAGGCCAAGGAGGCCGGTCACAAGGTCAAGGTCGGCAAGTTCAAGCTCGGCGGAATCGGTGCCGCGCAGGTGTACGAGGACCGCGACGGCCAGGTCAAGATCGTCGCCGACGCCACCTACGGCGAGATCCTCGGCGCCCACATCGTCGGCAACACCGCGTGCAACATGATCATCGAGCTCGTCGCCGCCCAGGCCCTCGAGGGTGGATACCAGGAAGTAGCCCGGATCATCCACCCGCACCCGACGATCTCGGAGGCGGTCATGGAGGCCGCGCGGGCGGTCGACGGCTGGGCAACGCACGCCTGAGCCCCCGGTTGCCTGCCGCCGGGAGCGGTGGGTATAGTGGCAACCGATACATAGGAGGAGAGGCGGAACCCTCGCCTCCAGGTCCGTAGGCGTCGCCGAGGAGATCCCAAGGCGGCGAGAACACGAGCCGAACGGTGTGGAGATCCCACCCGGCGGCACGCCCCGAAAGGCGGACGAAGATGAGCGCAAGCGACCTGCGCCGGCTGCGCGATGCGCACGATCCAGGCAGCCCGGACGCACTCCTGACCGAAGCGGATCGGCTCAGCCTGCTCCGCTACATGCTGATGATGCGGCTCTCCGAGGAGCGCGCGCTGAAGCTTTACAAGCAGGGCAAGGTGCCCGGCTCCTTCTACGACGGCTGCGGTCAGGAGGCGATCGGCGTAGGCGCCGCCTTCGCCCTGGCCCCGAGCGACCGGGCGTGCATCCTGCACCGGGATCTCGGCGCCCACTTCGTCCGCGGGGTGACGCCCGATCGGTACCTGGCGAACTACATGGGTCGCAGCGGCGGGGTGACGGGCGGCAAGGACGGCAACATGCACTTCGGCGATCCGGATCTCGGCTGCGTCGGCATGGTCTCGATGCTGCCCGACATGGCCCTCGTCGCGACCGGCTTGGCGCTGGCCTTCAAGATGCGGGCAGAGCCGCGGGTGGCCCTGACGTTCTTCGGCGAGGGCTCGACGGCGAACGGCCAGTGGCACGAGGCGCTGAACACCGCCGGGGTGCAGCGCCTGCCGGTCGTCTTCGTCCTCGAGAACAACCAGTTCGCCTACTCGACGCCGAACGAGGTCGAGTTCGCCGTCGATCCGGTCGAGCGCGCCCGCACCTACGGCTTCGGGGGAGTCTCCGTCGACGGCAACGACGTCGAGGCGGTCTTCGCGGCGGCCACGGCGGCGGTCGAACTGGCCCGCGCGGGCGGCGGCCCGACGCTGATCGAGTGTCGGACGATGCGGATGCACGGTCACGGCGCCCATGACGACATGAGCTACGTGCCTGAAGACCTCCTCACCGAGTGGCGCGGCCGTGATCCGATCGAGCTGTACGTCGATCGCCTCACCGACGAGGCGGGGATTTCCGCCGACCGAGTCGAGGCGATCAGGGCCGAGGTCGGAGCGGAGGTCGCGCGCTGCGCCGAGGTCGCGCTCGACTCGCCGATGCCGGATCCCGAGGTTGCAACCGACGGAGTCTTCGCTGAGCGCTGGCGCCCGCTGGGCGACGGGCAGGCGCCGTGGTCGCGATGGGCGGACGCCGGCCGCGAGGAGGTGGTCGCGTGAGTGCGACGGCAGCCGGCAGCGGGCTCGCGACGGCTCCCGCCGGACATCTCGATGAGCCGGCGACTCCGGCCGAATCCGCAACCACGCCCGAGACGGTCGAGATGACCTACCTGGAGGCGATCTCGGACGCCCTGCGCAGCGAGATGCGCAGGGATGAGTCCGTCTTCTGCCTGGGCGAGGACATCGGTGCTTTCGGTGGGGCCTTCAAGGTGACCGACGGCTTCGCGGCTGAGTTCGGCGCGGCCCGCGTGCTCGACATGCCGCTCGCCGAGAACGCGATCATCGGAACCGCGGTCGGTGCGGCAATCGAGGGGCTGCGGCCGGTCTGCGAGATGCAGTTTGCGGACTTCATCTCGTGCGGTTTCGACCAACTCGTCAACGTCGCCGCGAAGATGCACTATCGCCAGGGCGTAGCGGTGCCGATGGTCGTGCGCCTGCCGAGCGGCGGCGGGTTCTCAGGCGGCCCCTTCCACTCGCAGAACCCGGAGGCGTGGTTCATGCAGGCTCCCGGCCTGAAGGTGGTGGCGCCGGCGACCCCAGCCGACGCAAAGGGACTGCTGACCAGCGCGATCCGCGATCCGAATCCCGTGTGCTTCCTCGAGCACAAGGGTCTCTACCGGGGTGCCAGAGGACCGGTGCCGATCGGTGAGCACGTGATCCCTCTCGGCGAGGCCGCGACGGTGCGCCGGGGCGAGGAGCTGACCGTGATGGCGTATGGCTCGGCCGTCGGCCTGGCGGAGCGCGCGGCGGACGAGCTCGGGGCCTCGATCGAGATCCTCGACCTGCGCACGCTGGTCCCCCTCGACCGCGAGGCAATCCTCGGCGGCGCGAAGCGGACGGGCAAGATCCTGATCGTGCACGAGGCGACGCTCGGCGCCGGAATCGGCGCGGAGGTCGCGGCCCTGATCGCCGAGCACGCCTTCGAACACCTCGATGCACCGGTCCGCAGGCTGGCGCCGCCGGACGTTCCCATCCCCTTCAGCCCGCCGCTCGAGCGGGCCGTGTTGCCGCAACTCGAAGATCTGAAGGAGGCCTGCGATGAGCTTCTCCGCTACTGAGAACGAGGACGGGCGGGCATCGTCGATCGAGGTGGTGATGCCCCAGATGGGCGTTTCGGTCGCCGAGGGAACCATCGCCGGGTGGCTCAAGCGGCCCGGAGAGACAGTCGCGGCCGACGAGGCGATCTGCGAGGTGAGCACGGACAAGATCGACGTCGAGATCCCGGCCCCCGGTGCGGGGCGACTGGAGGAGGTCTTGGCCGCGGAGGGCGAAACCGTGTCGGTCGGCACGGTGATCGCGAGAATCGCCACCGGGCCCGCTCCGGGCTCAGCCGCGAACGGCGACGAAGCGGACGATCGCGTCCCGCACGAGATCGACCGTTCGGGGTTCTACTCGCCCGTCGTCCGGCGCATCGCCGCGGACCGTGGCGTCGAGCTCGACGCGGTCGACGGCCACGGCATCGGTGGGCGCGTCCGCAAGGTCGACCTGCTCGCTCACATCGAAGGGGCGAGCGGGACCGGCAACGGGAGCTCGCGCCCACTGCACTCCGAGTCGCCCTACCGGCCCGAAGGGCCCCGGCCGAGCGCGACGGAGGCGCCCGGGCGCGCGGACGCGGCGGAGCTCACCGGGCCGACGCACAGCGAAGCGATGGACCCCATGCGCCGCGCGATCGCCGAGCACATGGTCACCAGCCGCAGAACTGCGGCGCACTGCACGACGATCATCGAGGCCGACTTCTCCTCGGTCGCCGGCGATCGAGGCGCGCGTATGGTCGCGCTTCGGGATCGGGGAGTGCCGCTGACGTATCTCGCCTACGTCGCCCGCGCGGTTGTCGGCGCGCTTGAGCGGCACCCCGTGCTGAACGCCTCGGTGATCGGCGGCGACATCGTCTACCACGAGGACGTCAACCTCGGGATCGCGGTCGCGCTCGAGGAGGGGCTGCTCGTCCCGGTCATCCGCAAGGCGCAGCGACTCTCGCTCGAGGGGCTGGCCGCTGCGATCGCCGATCTGGCCGGTCGCGCGCGGGCGGGCGGGCTCGAACCCGACGAGCTCGCCGGAGGCACGTTCACGATCACCAACCCCGGGCAGTTCGGGACGTTGATGGCGACGCCGATCATCAACCAGCCGGAGGTCGGGATCCTCGACCTGGAAGCGATCACGCGGCGGCCGGTGGTCGTTGCCGACGATCACGACAACGAGGCGATCGCGATCCGCCCGATGTCCTACCTCTGCCTGTCGTGGGATCACCGGGCGCTCGACGGTTTGGAGGCAGCGCGCTTTCTGGCCACCGTCCGCGGTCGGATCGAGAGCGAGGTCCAGGGATGAGCGACTGCGAAGAGATCGTCGCCGAACGGGGGTCACGCTCGGGAGTCGCTATGGGCGTCGCCGTGCACTCGACCGTGCTCGGGCCTGCGCTTGGCGGCGCACGGATGTGGCATTACGCGAACGGCGACCGCGCGCTCGCCGACGCGATGCGGCTCGCCGAGGCCATGAGCCACAAGGCTGCGGCCGCCGGGCTCGCGCTTGGCGGCGGCAAGGGCGTGATCGCAACTCCCGACGCAGCTCGGCCCGAGGGCGAGCTGCGGCGGGCGATCCTGCTCGACTTCGGCGATCTGGTCGACTCGCTCGAGGGCCGCTACGTAACGGCCGAAGACGTCGGCACCGGAGCCGAGGACATGGCCGTGATCGCCTCCCGGACCGACCACGTCGTCGGCCTCTCCTCCGAGCGCGGCGGCTCGGGCGATCCAAGCCCGGTCACGGCGCTGGGCGTCCACGCAGCGATGCGTGCATGCGCCCGGCATCTGTGGCGCGCGTCCGATCTGGGCGGCCGGAGGGTCGTCTTGATCGGCTACGGCCACGTGGGCTCCAACCTGGCGCGGCTCCTTCGCGCCGACGGAGCCGAGGTGATCGTCACCGATCTCGACCCGGGGCGACGTGACGCGGCGCTCGCGCTGGGGGCCGAATGGGTTGACGTCGGCGAAGCGCTGGGCCTGCCCTGCGACGTGCTCGCGCCCTGCGCTCTCGGCGCGATCGTCGACCGGCACACGATTCCGAGGCTGAACTGCGAGGTGATCTGCGGGGCGGCAAACAACGTGCTCGACACCGAGGCCGACGCGGAACGATTGCGACAGCGGGGAATCACGTACGCGCCCGACTTCATCGCCAATGCGGGCGGGCTCATCAGCGTCTACGGCGAGCTCAATGGCACGCCGCACGCGGACTCTCTCCGACTCGCGGCCGGGATCGAGGGCACGATCGGGGCGATCCTGGCCGAGTCCGCCGAGCTCGAGATCACGCCCCTGGCCGCCGCCCGGCGGCGGTCGCTCGGCCGCCTGCAGGCGGTGGGCACGACGGGGGCCAGCCGCCCAGCCGCAAGTCTCGAGCCGGGCGCCGTCCGGATGCGCCACTCCGCCTGACGCCGATCTGCCTCGCTGCCGTACGGTTTCGCGATCAGCGACCCACTTCCGATCACCCAACGCGACCCGATGGCGGTCGCCCGTGAGGGCGAGCAGGAGGAAGACCCGCACCGCGCGGTCTTCTACTTCGACCTCGGCTCGATCTATGCCTACCTGGCGGCGGAGCGGATCAGCCGCCTGTTCACCGAGGCGGAGCTGACCCAGCCCGAGTGGCAGCCGATCCTGCTCGGCGGGCTGTTCAAGCAGTTCGGGCGGAGTTCGTGGATGCTCGGGCCTGAACGCGAGGCGGGGATGCGGGAGTGCGAGCGACGCGCTGCCGAATACGGCCTGATGCCGATCGTGTGGCCGGACCCGGTGCCGGGCAACACGCTCTACGCGATGCGTGTCGCCACGTACGCCAAGAGCATCGGGCGATCCGTCTCCTTCGCGCTCGCCGCCTTCCGCCAGGCCTTCGCCGGCGGCCGCGACCTGACCGAGCCCGACAACGTCGCGATCGCGGCAGCGGCCTGCGAGATGCACCCGAACGCGATCGCCAAGGCTGCCGCCTCCGACGGCGTCAAGCGGCGGCTGATCGAGGCGACCGAGCAGGCCGGCCGGCTCGGCGTCCGTGGCGTGCCGACCGTCCGGGTCGGCGAGCGGATCTTCTGGGGCGATGACCGGCTGGAGGAGGCGGTGACCGCGGCGGCGGAGCTCGGCTGAGCTGTGTGACGGCCCCGACGCAGGCCGTCACGCCGGCGCTCTACATTGCAGGTTGCAGTGTCGAAGGCGATCGAGAGCGAGGCGGAGGGGGACCCGTCAGCGCCAGAGCCGGGTGAGAGCCCGGCACCGCGAACGGCAAAGGGGGCAACGCAGCGGAGCGAGCTCGCCAAGCGGGCGCAGGCGAATGCGCGCCGCGCCGCGGAGTCGAAGGCGACGGTCCCCCACATCTACCTTTCCCGGACGGCGCAGCTCGCCGAGTCCGGCGCGGATTCTGCCCCGGCGCTGATCGCCGCCACCGGCCGGGCCTTGGTGAGTCATCCAGCCCTCAACGGCGCCTACCGGGACGGCGCAGTCGAGACGCATGGGCGCGCAAACATCGGACTTACCGTCGAGGGACCCGAGGGATCGCTTGTGCCGACGGTCCTCGATGCCGACAGAAAGTCCGTGAGCGAGATCGCCACCGAGATCGAGGAGCTACGCGCCGGGGCCATGGGCGGGACGCTGGCCGCGCCCGCGTACTCCGGCGCGACCTTCACGTTGACGGTGCTCGCCGAGGGCGCCGACCGGGCGGCGCTGCCCGTCGTGCCCGGCCAGGCGGCGCATCTCGTCGCCGGGCGGGTCCGCGAGGCGGTGGTCGCGGGCGATGATGGCAGCCCCAGGGTCGCCGACGTTGTCGACCTCGGGTTGAGCTGTGACGCCCGCGCCGTGGGCGCCGAGGAAGCTGCGCGGTTTCTCGGGACACTCGCCGCATTGATCGGCCCTGAGCGGGGTTAGGAGGGGAGCGATGCAACACCAGGCGCTCGAGGTTCCCCTCCAGGATCTGCCACCGATCGATGAGCACTCGATCGAGATCGACGCGCCTGCGGATGCTGCCTGGGCGGCCCTCTTCCCGACGCTCAACCAGGCCTTCGACGGCAAGCTTGGGCAGCGGATGGCGCGGGCGCTCGACTGCCGCGACGAGGTCGCCGAAGGTGACCTGCACCACCCCGGCGGCACCCTCCCCGGCTTCGTCGTCGCCCGCTCGGTGGCGCCGGTGATGCTGGCGCTGATGGGCGAGCACCGTTACTCGCGCTACGCCCTCGTCTTCCGCGTCGACCTCCTGCCCGGCCAGCGCTGCCGCGTGCGCGCTGAGACCAGGGCGCTCTTCCCCGGCGGCAAGGGCCGCGTCTACAAGGGCGCGGTGATCGGCAGCCGCGGCCACGTCTGGGTAGTGCGCAGCATCCTCAAGACGTTGAAGAAGAGAGCAGAGCAGCGCGTAAACGGCGGATAGCGGCGGCGGCGCGGCGTCCCCTGACGCGGCGCCTGAGTGCACGTCTGGGGCGCTTATGTGGCTCCGCCACACTGCGCGCCTTAGCCGCGCCCTCAGGCTTGGTCAGGGAACGCCTTCGGCTGTTTGGAAGACTGGGGTTGTGGATGTCTCCTCCGATCGGCTTCTCGTTGCGCGGCTCGGGACAGTCGGTTACTCGGAGGCGCTCGCGCTGCAGAACTCGATCCGGGAGGCCCGACAGGCGGAGCGGGTCGATGACGTGCTGCTGTTGCTCGAGCACTACCCCGTCTACACGCGCGGGCGCCGGACCAAGGCTGAGGAGCTGCCGATGGGCGAGCAGTGGTACGAGATGCAGGGGATCGAGGTCGCCGGCACCGACCGCGGGGGCGCCGTCACCTACCACGGCCCCGGGCAGCTCGTCGCCTATCCGATCGTCGACCTGAGCCGCTGGGACGACGATGTCCACGCGTACGTCCGCCGGCTCGAGCAGGTGATGATCGCCGCGCTCGGCGACCACGCCGTCGAGGCCCAGGTCTTCGACGGGCTGACCGGCGTGTGGACCGCCGGGGCGCCGCCGGTCGAGGTCGGCGCGCCGGGTCCGCAGGGCACGCCGGTCGGCCCGGGCGCCGCGCCGGGCGAGCCCGGCCAGGGAGCGCGCAAGATCGGCTCGATCGGCATCCACGTGAGCCGCGGCGTGACCACGCATGGCCTCGCGGTCAACGTTTCCAATGACCTGCAGCCCTTCGAGTGGATCGTCCCCTGCGGGATCGAGTACGTGCGGATGACCTCGCTCTCCCGCGAGCACGGCAGCGAGCAAAGCGCGGCAGCCTTTGGCGAGTCGGTGGCGCAGCGCTTCGCAGAGGTCTTCGGGTTGGTCGCCGAGGACGTCGCGGCCGGCGAGCTCCTGGCTCGCGCCTAGATCTAGTGGGCTAGGCGACGATCGGGGCGATCAGCGTCTCGGCCAGGCGGCGGGCCTGGTCCTCGTCGGAGACGTCGACGATGCCGCCTGGGATCAGCAGGTAGGAGAGGCCGATGCGGACGAGGATCTCGGCGGCCTCCTCCGGGTCGGCGCGGAGCTCGTCGCCGGCTGTCGCCGTGATCTGGCCGGCGACGAAGCTGCGCAGCATCGAGAAGAGCGGGTCACCGGGGTCGTTGAAGCTGGCGAGCAGAACCTCGGGCTCGAAGCGGGCGAGGCGCTTGAGCAGCGGGTGTCCGGCGGCCACGGCGAGCGCGGCGACGAAGCCATCGGCGACCTGGGCGGGGATCGGCTTGCTCACGTCGACGGAGGCGGCGATCTGGACCATCCCCCGCGTCGCCTCGCGGCGGGCGAGCGCCGCGGTCAGCTCCTCCTTGGAGCCGAACCGGCGGTAGACGGTCATCCGCCCGACCTTGGCGCGGGCGGCGACGGCGTCCATCGTGATCCGCTCGATGCCCTTCGACTCGCCCTCGATCAGGGCGGCGTCGAGGATCCGCTCGTAGACCTCGTCGCCATCTTCGGCGGGTCCCGCCTCGAGGGCACGGGTGAGCAACGTGCGAGTGTCGGCCATCGCTGAACCCTCTCAGGCCGCCGGGGCGGCGTGCGTGACCGGGCAGCCGGCGGCCCGGTCGGCGCCCGGGCCGAGCGGCCCGGCGGCGATCTCGCTGCGACGCCAGGCGAGGTGGCGGTAGCCCATCTCCTTGGTCAGCCGCTTCGGCAGCAGCGGCGTCGCCGCTCGCGAGGCCCGCATCAGGATCTTCATGTCGATCGTGTCGCGGCGTGTCCAGGGCAGGTCGAAGCGCTCGCGCAGCTCCTTGCGGAGCATGCCCACGGTCGCGACGCGCACAGCGCGGGCCGGGGCGAGGCGCAGCACCGGCCACAGGTACTTCATCCCGGGGACCGGCGGGGCCTCACGGGCCGCCATCGTGCGGACGACCTTGTCGACGGTCTCGTTGCGCTCGAGGCGGTCGTGGCTCATCGTCGCGAAGTAGTCGCGGAAGCCGTCCCAGTCCTCGGGGAGGTCGCCCGGGCGGACGCCAAGGAGCCGGCCGAGCGGCATCCAGGCCTCGTAGAAGGCGTCGATCTCGCGGCGCGTCATCGGCGCGACGAACTTGCGGCGGCCCCGGACGGTCGCCTCGATCAGCGTCGCGTGCACCCACGCGTAGGCCTCGGGCTCGAGCGCGTGGTAGCGCGAGCCGTCGGGGTTGGTGCCCTTGATCTGCTTGTGCATCTCCCGCACCCGGCGACCGACCGCCGCCGATTCGGAGCCGCTCAGCGTGATCAGGTAGAGGTAGTCCATCGTCCGCAGCAGCCGGCCCCACGGGTCCTCGGCGAAGGTCGAGTGGTCACGGACCCCGGCGCCGACGGTCGGATGCGAGACCTGCATGAGCAGCGCATAGCCGGACGCCAGGTAGAGGCGAATGTCCCCGGTCACCTCGTGCGCGGGCGAGTCGGGACGGAGGACGACCTCCGCCGCTTCCTGCTCGGAGGGCAGGACGTTCGAAGGACGGGCGGGCGGGCGTTGGGTGCGCTCAGGCGCAGCTGTCGGCTCCATGGTGGTACGCAAAGTACCAGATGCGTACCACCATTACCAGCCGCAACCCACGGCGCCGGTCCGGTGCGACACTGCCCGCATGGAGAGGACCGACGTCGGCACCCGCGACTTCGTCCGCCCCGTGTTCTCACTGTGCGCCGCGATCGCCGCCACGCTGCTCTGCGGCGCCGCGGTCGGCGCGCTATCGAGTCAGTTCACGACCGCCGCCGCCAAGGGGTGGGGCGTCTTCGCACTGCTCGCCGGCATCGGCGCCCTGATCCTTGGCGTCCGCGGCGTCGCCGACGGGGAACCGGGCAGGCGTGCCTGCCTGGGCTCGATCGCGCTCGTCGCGGTGATCGTCGTCGTCGCGCTCGCGGTCACGCCGTTCTCGGTCCGGCCGGCTTGACCAAACCGCCTGAGCCGGCGAAGCGCCCTTACGCGAGCGAGGCCTTCGCAGCCACCGGACCCGTGCACCGCCACAACCCGGCTGCGCCTCAAGCTCGAGTCCTGGGAGCTGGAGCTACGAACGGCGGGATGTCCGGAGAGGTGCTTCGGCCTCGAAGAGACACCGGGCTCATTCCGCCGTTTCGTTGCCTTCTGCACATCGCATAGATGCGCAATACGCAGCAGAACGGCTGAATGGGGACGACGGCCCCAGCAACCGCGGCGAGTGTTCCTTCGCGCGATGACGCACCGTGCGAGCAGGGCCTTGGAAAGAGACTGGGGGCCTGGCCGCGGATAGTCGTCCACTTTTACCCCCTATGGGGGGGTTAACCTGGACGGTCTCGCGTCGCCACGCCCTGAGGGCGGTTGGTCTGCTCCCCTACCCGTTCAGGTACTCGTACTCGAGCTTGCCGAGCTCGGTTACCGGTTCGTCGCCGTAGATCCACTCGCGGGCGATGCGGTACCAGTTGGCCTCCGCGTTGAGCTGGCCGAGGACGGCGAGGGTGAGGAGCTCGAGGCGGCGGCCGAAGAGGTGCTCGGGGACGATGTCCTGGTGGCGCATCGTGGCGAAGTGCTTGGAGCGCGGGTCGCCGGTCTCGATCGCGACGGTGGTGACCATCTTCTGGTCGAGGCGGACGCTCTGATCCTGGGTGTACCACCAGATGCCCTCGACGACGTAGGCCATCAGCGCGTCGGCGTCGAGCTTCTCGGGCTCGGGGAGGAAGCCGTACTCGGCGAGCAGCTTGTGCAGGCGCTCGGGGTCCTCCTCGATCACCGCCCGCTGGCAGGCGAGCTCGCGCTCGGTGACCTCGGGCCCGACCGACTTGAACAGGCCGAAGTCGAGGAAGGCGACGCGGTCGTCGGGCATGCGGATCATGTTGCCCGGGTGGGGGTCGCCGCTGAAGCGGCCGTGGCGGAACATCGAGCCGTAGTAGAAGCGGAAGACGATCTCGCCGATCCGGTCGCGGATCTCGTCCGGCTCGGTGCGGATCTGCTCGAAGCCCTCGCCGGTGACGAGCTCGGAGACGATCACGCGCTCGCGTGAGAGCCCGGTGACGACCTCGGGGATGACGATGAACGGATGGCCGCGGTACAGCCTCGCCATCGAGCGCTGGTTCGAGGCCTCGAGCTCGTAGTCGAGCTCCTCGACGATCCGCTCGCGGATCTCGTCGCCGACGGCCTTGACGTCGAGCTGCGGCGTCATCCGCTTGGCCAGTCGCAGCAGCAGGCCGAGGTTCTTCATGTCGGCGCGGACCGCCTCGTTGATCCCCGGGTACTGCACCTTGACGGCGACGTCGCGGCCGTCGGAGCGCAGCGTCGCCCGGTAGACCTGGCCGATCGAGGCGGCGGCGATCGCCTCTTCGTCGAAGTCGCTGAAGACGTCGGAGAGCTTCTCGCCCAGGTCCTGCTCGATCACCTTCTTCATCGCGTCGAAGGAGACGGTCGGGGCGGCGTCGCGGAGCTTGGCGAGCTCGGCCTGGAACTCCTCCCGGTACTCCTCGGGGACGATGCCGACGTCCATGAAGCTGAGCACCTGGCCGACCTTCATCGCGGCGCCCTTCATCCCGCCGAGCACGTTGACGATCTGCTTCGCCGTCTCGAGCTGCCGGCGCTCCATCGCCTTCTGCGCCTTCTCGTCCGAGCGCGTCAGGTTGGCGGCGCGCGTCCCGGTCTGCTTGATCGTCGACGTCGCAGCCGCGGTGCCGACCTTGGCGAGCCGCGAGACGCGGCTCTTGGGCAGCTTCTGGTCGGCCATGGCTGCCCGTGCCTTCGCGGCCTAGATGCCCTTGAACTCGGGCGTCTGCTTGGCGAGGAATGCCATCACGCCGATGCCGAAGTCCTCGCTCTCGGCCCGCGACTGCTGCTCGACGGCCTCGCGGTCGAGCTGCGCGGCGAGGTCCGGGTAGCAGGCGGCGTTGAGCAGGCGCTTGGTGGAGGCGTAGGAGCCGGTCGGGCCGGCTGCGAGCCGCTCGGCGAGCGCCGTCGCCTCGGCCTCGAGCTCCTCGTCGGGCACGACCCGGCTGACCAGGCCCCACTCGAGCGCCCGCTCGGCCGGCAGCTTCTCTGCGAGCAGTGCCATCTCGGCAGCGCGGGCGGGGCCGACGCGGGCAGCGAGGAAGGCGCTGGCGCCGCCGTCGATCGTCAGCCCGATGTTGGCGAAGGCCATCAAGAAGTAGGAGGAGGCCGCCGCGATCGTCAGATCGCAGGCGAGCGCCAGCGAGCAGCCGATCCCGGCCGCGGGCCCGTTGACGGCGGCAACGATCGGCTTCGGCAGCTCGCGCATCGCGACGATCATCGGGTTGTAGGTCTCGCGCAGAGCTGTGATCACGTCCGGCTTGCCGTCTTCGGTCGCCCGCGCGTCGCCCCCACTGAGGTCAGCGCCAGAGGAGAAGGCGCGGCCGGCGCCGGTGATCAGCACGGCGCGGGCCGAGGGATCCTCGGCGACGGCGGCGATCGTCGCGGCGATCTCACTCGCCATCCGGACGCTGAGCGGATTCAGCGCGTCAGCGCGGTTGAGCGTGATCCGGACGACTCCGCCGGCGCTCGTCACCTCGATCTGCTCGTGGGTCGTCTCCGTTGCGGACATCGCTTCAACCTCTCCTTCCCGGGCCTTGACGCGCCCGGCTGTTTGTCGGCGCCAGTCTACGAGCGTCAGTGCACCGGCTTGCCGGCCGGCTCAACCCGATCGGCTCGCGGCAAGCTCGTCGACCGAGACCGCGAGCCCCTCGACCATGCCGAGCATGCGGTCGAGTGGGTAGCGCTCCGGGTCGGCGAGCATCAGCGTGCCGCCCCGGTGGGCGAGGGTGACGATCACCTCGGCGAGGATCTCCGCGTCGATCGCGTCGGCGGTGTCCCCGAGGCTCGTCGCCAGCGCCTCGGCGAGCAGGCCGGTGACGTGGGCGCGGCCGCGGTTGTAGCGGGCGCGAACCTCGGCCGGGGCGGCGGAGTCCTCGGCCTGCAGGATCACCCGCCAGCCGTCGGGGCTGGCGTCGATCGAGTGCAGGAACTCGCGCATCGCATTGCGGATCAGCTCGCCCGGACCGCTGCCGTCGTCCCGAACTGCCTTCTGGACCTCGAGCATCGTTCGCACCTCGTGTGCGTCCAGCAGCGTCACGAGCAGCTCGTCGAGGTTGGCGAAGACGCTGTAGACGACCGGTCGGGTGACGCCGACGCGGTTGGCGACCGCCTCGATCGTGACCGCTCCGTAGCCCTTCTCGGCGATCAGTCCCAGCGCCGCGTCGAGCAGCTGCCGGCGGCGCTCGTCGGGCGCCATGCGCGGCGCGTA
The DNA here is from genome assembly GCA_963850625.1 of uncultured Solirubrobacterales bacterium. GTDB lineage: Bacteria > Actinomycetota > Thermoleophilia > Solirubrobacterales > 70-9 > CAXMST01. The sequence goes on along the minus strand of CAWKLZ010000005.1, from coordinate 511,883 downwards.
CGAGCGCGTGCCGGACCGGCTGCCGTTGCGAGCCATCAGCGGACCTGCTCGGGGAGGGGAGCGCGACTCACGGGCCGCCATTGTTCCCGGCTCACGGCAACACCGACTGTGGCGAGGGTGGCTTGTAGGGATGCAGGCGCGGGTAGCTGCCGTCGAACGGCTTGTTGGCCAGCGAGTCGTCGGGGTTCGGGTAGGCGTTGTGGCACCAGCTGTCGGGGATCGCCGTCGAGCTGGTATCGCAGTGCCCGTCGACCGGCTGGTCGAGGATCGCGAGCGGGTCGCCGATGATCGAGAAGCGCGCGTAGCGGCCGACCGAGTCGGAGTGCGCGACGACGCTCGAGCCAAGCGCATAGAAGGCGCCGAAGCTGTCGATCCTCGGCGCCAGATAGTGCGCGATCGGGACGGTGTTGAGCGCCGCCGGCCCGGACTTCTCGGTGACCGGTGCGAGCAGCTGGTTGAGCTTCGTCACCTCCGGCAGCACCCGCTCGGAGACGCGCCGCTGCTCTGGCAGCGCCTTGATGATCGAGATCAGATCGGAGGAGATCGGCCCGATCGAGAACGGAGCCCCCTGATCGAAGGCGGGTCGCAGGCGCGGCGCCAACTTCCCGACCTTACGGACCAGCGGATCGGCGCTACGCAGCAGCGGCTGGGCCTCGGCGAGCGTCGTCCGGCCGGCCTCGAGCAGGCCGGGCAGCTGGTCGATCCCCTGCTGCAGCGAGGACGTGTTCGAGGCGAGCGCGTCGAGCGTCTGCCGCCCGGCGGCGACGATCGTGCGGATCGACTGCTCGCGGCTGCCGAGCGTGTCGAGCACCGTGCTCGAGTCGCTGACGAGCTTGCCGAGCTGCTGCTCCTGGCCGTTGAGCGTGTCGGTCAGCAGGTGCAGCTGATCGAGGGTCCGCGAGAAGCCGCCCACCGTGCCGTTGAGCTTCTCGCCGTCGCCCTTGCCGGCCGTGCCCCGGGCGATCGTGTGGATCAGCGAGTGCAGGTGGTAACGACCCTGCTTGTCGAGGAAGTCGAGCGCCTCGTCGAAGTCGACGCTGTTCAGCGTGTGCGGGACGGCGTCGCCCGCCTTGAGCTCGCCTGTGTTCGGCGTGCCGACGTCGACGAGGTCGAGGTAGGCGTCGCCAAGCAGGCTCCGCTCGCCGATCTGCAGGGTCGCGTTCTTGTAGAGCGGCCCGAGCTGATCGTCGTCGATCGTGAACGTAACGACGCTCTTCTGCGCCTCCGCGTCGTAGTGGACCGAGTTGACGCGGCCGACCGAGACGCCCTTGTAAAGGACGGGCTGCTTGCTCGGCAGCGTCTTCGTGTTGTTGAAGCTCGCGTGCAGCTGGTACGGGTGGCTGAGGAAGCCGAGCGGGTTCGGGCCCTGGAAGCGGTCGTTGAGGAACAGGAACGTGATCATCGCCCCGACCGCGAGCAGGATGCTGATCACGGCGCCGATCTTCGGAACGCGATGGTCCATATCAGCCTCCCGCCCCCGTGCCGGCGGTCGCTTCAGCCGCCGCCGCCGCGTTCGCGACCTGATCGCCGGTCTTCGAGCTTGCCGGCGCCGTCGTGACCGGTTTGGCGGGCAGGCCGGGGAGCGAGAAGCGGAGGCCGCAGGCCGCCACGTTCTCCTCGCGGCAGGTGAGCTCCAGCGTCCGCGCCAGCATCGTCTGCGAGCTTCGACGGGTTCTTCTTGCGCGCCCGTGCCGCCGAGGCGGAGAGCCCGAGCCCCTCCGGCGTGATCTCGCCGTTGCCGAAGTAGACCTGGGTGTAGGTGCCGCCGTTGCCGTTCGTCGAGAAGGCCCCGCTCCACAGGTCGGCGGTCTGCGCGATGCCGCCCTTGTACTTGTCGAGCGCCGAGATCGTCGTCTTGAACTTCGCCACCGCCGGCGTCAGGTCCGTCTTGACGCGGTCGGCGAGCCCGCGCGTGCCCTGCTCGAAGAGGTGGATCGGTCTCGTCGAGTCGTCCACGAGGCTCTGGCCAAGGTCGAGGAAGTCGCTCGCCTGCGGGATCAGGGCCAGCGTCTTCTGCGCCGCCGGCTCGAGCTGGTCGCTGACCGGCAGCAGCTTGTCGAGCGTGTAGTTGAGCGGCACCGCGAGCTTGCGCCCGGCGTCGAGCGCCGCGTGCGCCTGCACGACGGTGGGCGCCAGCTCCCTCGTCGCCTGGCTCAGCTGCTGGGAGCGGTCACTGGTCACCTGCAGGATCCGGTTGCCGGCGGAGATCACGTCGCCGAGCTGCCCGCTGCGCTGGCCGAGCGTCGTGAAGACCGTGTCGAGGTTGCCGACGAGCTTCGTGATCAGCTCACGGCGCTCGCGCAGTGCGGCCGCAACCGGCTTTGCCGTCTCAGTCAGATCGCCGACCTCGGCGAGCGTCTTGCGGAGCTCCGGCTCGCGCCCCTTGAGCGCCCGCTGCGCCTCCGCGATCAGGATCTGGACCTGCGCCTGGGTGTCGGCGTCGAGCACGCTCGTGAGCTGGTCGATGGCGACGAACGTGTCCGTGTTCTCGGGCTTGATCGGGCCTTCGCCATCGAGCGGGCCGCTGTCGGGATTGCCCGGATCGATGTTCACGATCAGCACCTGCAGGACGTTGATCGGGCGCAACGAGGCGGTCGCGTCGGCGAAGATCTTCCCGCGCAGGTCGGGGTCGAGACGCAGCGTGACGAGCGCCTGCCCATCCACGTACTGAACGTCGACGACCCGGCCCGCCTCCGCGCCGGCGACGCCCGCCTCCGGCTCCTTCGCCGGATCCAGCCCGGCGGCGTTGGGGAGCATCACCTGGACGTAGTACGGCTGCGGCGAGAACGGCAGCCGGATGTTCTTCTTGACCAGGGTGTAGCCGACGAAGATGATCGCCCCGATCAGGTACATGACCAGGATCGTGCGGCCGTAGGGGATCCGCCCAGCCTTCAGCCTCGGGTTGACGAAGTCCCAGGCGCCGCGGGCGGCGCGCACCGGGGCGGTGAGGATCCGGCGCGGCAGGCTCATCCGCAGCCTCCGTGCTCGCGGAGCACGTTGGTCAGCGTCGGGTTGACGCCGGCGAGCTTGCTGCAGTCGAAGCCGGCGCCCGCGGCGGCGGCCCCGGGCGCGGCGGAGAAGAGCCCGGCCAGCGGCCCGGTCGGGTCGATGTAGGTGCCGATGTTCCAAACGTGCCCGGCCCCGAGCGGGTCCTGGCCAGCCGTCTGGTACGGACTGAAGACCGCGTCGGAGGCGGCGAAGGTGGCGAGCAGCTGCTCGTAGGTCGGCGGCCCGCGGTGGGAGTCCTGCAGGAGCACGGGCAGCACCGAGTTGCCGAACGTCTCGCTGACGGGGCCGAGGACCTGCATCAGGTTGGCGAGCTGCGGCGAGGCGTCGGCAAGCCGGCCCGAGATCTTGCGCAGGTCGCCGATCAGCGGCGTCACCCCGTGGAGCACCGGGATCGACTTGGCGAGTAGCGGCGTGGCCCCGTTGACGGCGTCGGTGAAGTCGGGCAACGCCGCTGCGACGGGCACGCTGAAGCGGTCGAGCCGGTCGACGAGCCCGGTCAGCTGTGGCGCGCCGACACGCAGGGAGTGGAGCGTCGCCGGCGTCACCTGCAGCGTCTTGTCGAGCGGCTGGCCGGAGTCGACGGTGAGCGCCGCGGCGGTGTGGTTGACGTGCTGGGCGAGCGGCACGAGGTCCTGCTCGCGCTGGGCGACCGCGTTGACCGTCCTGGACATCCCCTGGATGGAGGCCTCGAGCTCGACCCGGTGGGCGCCCTGCAGGGCTCGGACGGGGCCACGCAGATCGCGCGTCAGCGCCGGCGAGTTGCGCAGCGTCTTCTGGATCCCGTCGGTCGCCTCGGGCCGCAGCGTCTTCGCTCCCACCTCGGCCAGCGAGCGCAGGTCCTCGCGGATCCGGGGGCGGAGGACGCGCAGCGCCTCGTCGAGGGTGACGTAGTTGCTCGTCTGCTTGATCGGGATCGTGCCGCCCGCGTCGAGCGCGGGCGCGCTCGGGCTGCCCGGCGAGAGGTCGATGAAGCTCGAACCCTCGAACAGCGTGTGCGGGCGCATGTCGGCGCGCGCGTCCGTGTGCAGCGGGATGTCCTCGTCGAGGTTGATCTGCACGAGCGCGTTGTCGCCCTCGCGCTTGACCTCGCCGATGTCGCCGACGTTGACGCCCGCGACGCGAACGTCGCGGCCGATCGCGCCAAGGCCCTGAACGCTGTCGAACTCGGCCCAGTAGGTGTACTGGTGCCTGAACGGGTTCGGCTGCGTGATCCCTAAGAAGACGATGAGGATCCCGCCGACGACCGCGGCGAAACCGATCAGGCGCTTCTGCGCGAGGCTCAGCATGCCGCCGCGTCGTCGACGCCCTTACCCGGCTTCGGGAAGGGATCGCGGTGGGTGTGACAGGTCAGGACCGGGATCACACGGCCCATCGGCGCGCCCGCGCCGACGCCGAACCCGGCCGGGAAGCCGATGCTCGTCGCCTCGGCGAGTCCGGTGCCGGCGACCTTGATGTCGTGTCGGTAGGGGGTGATCCCGTTGACGATCGTGTCGACGTCCGGCAGCAGCGGGTTGAGGGCGGCGACGGTCGGATAGATCGCCCGGACGACCGGCTCCGTCGTCTTCAGCACCGGGTTCGTCAGGGCCGTGATCCGGCTCGTCTCGCGCTGGAGCGTCGGGCCGAGGCCAAGCAGCGTGTTGACGTTCGGCAGCGCCGAGTCGAGGCCGCGGACGACCGGCGCCAGCTTGCGCGTCGTCGTGTCGAGGTCGGCGAACAGCCGGTTGGCGTCCGGCGCCGTCCTCAGGAACTGGTCCTCGAACGGCGGCAGATCCTGGATCGTCTGGGCGAGCTCGGTCCGCCGCTCGGCGACGGCGACGCCGACGGAGGCGCCCGAGGCGACCGTCGCCGCGACGTCGTCGGGTCGCGCGCCCTCGAGGCCGCTCGCCGTCTTCGCCGCACCGGCGATGCCGCGCGCGATCGCGCCTGGGTCGCTGTTGACCGCCGTCAGCTGCGCGTTCAGGTGCGTCGCCGTCGGCTCGGCGGTGGCGAAGGCCTGGTTGAGGCCGTCGCCGCGCCCGGCGATGCCGAACCCGAGGTTGACGGTCGTCTTCTGCAGGTCCTCGCGGGTCTTCTTGTCGAAGAGCTGCACGACCTCGAGCAGGTCGACGCCCGAGGTCACGTCGCGCTGCGCGATCGTGCCGCCGTTCGGCATCGGGTCGGCGGTGTCGCCCGGGGTGATCTCCAGGTACGTCGCGTAGACGATCGAATGCACCGTGACGCGCGCGGTCGCGTCCGTGCCGATCGGCCGGAACTGCGGCTTGGTGATGTTCGCCGTGACCAGCGAGCCGTGGTGCTCACGGTCGGGCTGGACGTCGCTGATCAGGCCGGCGAGCTCGCCGCTGACGCGGACCGCCTGCCCGACCCGGAGCGGTGGCGCGTCGCCGGGAACCTCGACCTTGATCTGGTACCGGCTCTCGAACGGCGGGCCCGTCGTCGAGATGAAGGCGACGTAGGCGAGGAAGGCGCCGACAAGGCCGACGAGCACGCCGAGCAGGATCTTGTGGTCGTCGAGGCGCGAAGCGGCGCTACTGACGCGCTGGTTGAGTCGAGATCTGCGCGTTCGTGCCATCAGCCGAGCAGGTAGTTCATGAGGTCGCGATAGGACTGCTCCGAGCCGGACCCGGAGCCCTTCAGATCCTGGAGCTGGGCGAGGCCCTTGCGGCCCAGGACCCCACCGAGGCCGCTCTTCCCGCCGAGGTTCTTGAGCCCGCCGCCGAGGCCCTTGCCGACGCCGACCGAGCCCCTTCTTCGCGTTCTTGCCGAGCGCGCCGAGCGCCTTTCCGACCGCGCCGAGGCCCTTCTTGGCGTCGTTGCCGAGGTCCGGCAGGTCGGGGACGTGGCCGCCGTGCGAGCCCCCGCCGCTCTGCTGACTGTCCCCGCCGGACGAGCCGCCGCCCCCGCTCCCGCTGCCACCGCCGCCGCTCTGCTTGCCACCGGGGACGACCGCGTCGGAGCCGCGTACCGCCTTCGCCGCATCTGCGAGGGCGTTGGACCGCTTCGCGTCGTTGCTCGCGTTCTCGGCCCGCTGCTTGGCCCGCAGCGAGCTCAGCGCCTCGGTCAGGCAGCCCGGCTTGACGGGCACGCCGAAGACTTCGCAGTTGATCACCGCCGAGACGCGCAGCCAGTTGCGTGGCTTCCACGAGGAGGGATAGCCGGGCAGGTCGCCGGGCTCGACGGCAACCGAGCCGAAGCCGCGCTTACCGAGCGTGCCCTCGCCGTGCCCGTAGGAGTCGTCGCCGAACAGGGCCGGGAAGGCGTCCTTGCCGCCGAGCACGGAGTTGAGCAGGTCCGAGGTGGCGCCGATCAGGTCGAAGGAGCCGGTGACGACGTTCTTCTTGCCGATCTCGAGCGTCGGCTGCGCCGCCTTCAGCACGTGTTTGGTCAGCACGAGCGTCGAGCGCGTGTGGGTGAGGAAGCTCGACGCGTTGTCGAGGAAGCCGGGGAAGCGGCGCAGGGCGCTGGCCAGCAGCGGCGCCGAGTGCGCGGTCTGCTCGGCCAGCGGCTGCGCGGTCTGCGCAGTACGGGTCAGCGCGGCCAGCGTCGTCCGCGCCCGCGACGCCGTCTCGGGCAGCTTCGCGAGGCTTTCGTCGAGTGGCCTGGTCTGCTGGGAGACCGTGTCCAGCGTCGCCGACAGCGAGCCGATCAGGTCGCCGAGCCGTTTGTTGCGGCTCGCGAGCTGGCCGGTGACGTTCTCGGAGCTCGACAAGAGCTGCTTGAGCGCGTCGTTCTGCGAGTTGACCTGCTGCAGCGCGATGTCCGCCTGCGCGACGGCCGGCTTCAGCTGGAGCGCCGCCGCGTTCAGGTCGGCGCCGCGCCGGTCGAGCGCCTTCGCCGTCTCGTCGAGGATCAGCTTGATCCCGGCGCGCTGGTTCGAGCCGAACGAGTTGAGCAGGTCGTCGAGGCGCGGCGCGACGAGCGTGTGGTCGCACTGGTCGTAGCTCTTGCAGACGATCCCGTCTGGGCCGAGCGGCTGCTTGGCGTTGCCCGGGTCGTAGGCGACGTAGCTGTCGCCGGTCGTGTCCTGCTGGCGGATCGCCGCGGTGGCGTTCGCGGTCGGCGGCTCGATCGAGTTGTCGAGCTCGAGCGCGACCTCGGCGTTGCCCTGATCGTTGACGGTGATCTTGCCGACCGACCCCGCGATCGCCCCGTCGACGCGCACGTACATCCCCTCGATCAGCGGGAAGGCGTTGTCGAACTCGGCCGTGACCTCGTTCGCGCCGGCCGGCGGCCGCGAGGTGAAGTAGAGGACGCCGATCACCATCACGAGCAGCGCGGCGACCGTCGCGGCGACGCCCTTGGCGAGCAGGTCCGGCATCAGGGCGTGCTCCCGGAGGCATCGGGCGTGGTGCCGCTGGGGTCGCCGATCGAGTTGCGCCAGTCCGTCCACGGCTGGCACTCGTTGACGCCGGGTGTGCGGTGATACGGCGCCTCGAGCATGCCCGGTCCGCAGTCGGAGGGTCCGAGGGTGCCGCTCGTCGTGCTGAGCGGCGGCGTGTTCGCGGCCAGCGTCCTGGTCCGGATCAGATGCCCGTTGCGGTCGTAGTTGGCGGCCGCGTCCGCGACGTTCTGGAAGAAGCCGACGGTCTCGGGCGTATACACGCGGAGCTGGTCCGCGACCGGGTTGAGGCGGTCGAGCAGCGGCGAGAGCTTGCCGAGGACCGGCTGGGCGAGGGTGATGAACTTGCGCTGCTCGAGCAGCTGCTCGGGCGCGCCCTTGACGAGCTTCTTCGTCTGATCGAGGAAGGGCGCCGCCGCCCGCGTCGCCGGCACGACCTGGTCGGAGAACGGACCGAGCGCGTCGACGAGCGGGCCGGCACGATCGACGAGCGTCTGCAGGTGCGGCACCGACTGCGCGGTCCGGTCGAGCAGTTGGCGGCCCGCGGCGAGCGCCGGGCCGAGCTCGCGCGTTGTCGCCGCCAGCTCCGTCTGGCGGGCGCCGGTCACCTGCAGCAGCTCGGCGAGCCGGTCGGTCGCCTCGCCGAGATCCTGCGGATCGGCGGCGAGCGCCGTGACGACGCGCTGACCCTGCGAGACGAGCGTCTTCAGCGCGGCACCATCGGCGTTCACCTCCCCGAGCAGGTTCGCGGTCTCGTTCAGGGTCACGGTGCTGTTCTGCAGCGTCCGCTCGAAGTCCGGGCCTCGGTGCTTGAGCGCCACGTCGAGGTTGATCAGGATCTTCTTGATGTCGCCGCGGACCTTCGGGGTCAGCGTCGAGACGGCGAGGTCGAAGTCGACCGGGTTGTCGGTCTGCTTGCCCATCAGCGTCGTCCCGTCGCCCAACTCGGGCAGCGAGAGATCGCCCTGGGTGAGGTCGACGACCCGGTTGACGGCGCCGACGTTGGAGGCGAGCTTGATGTTTGCGAAGGCGCCCTGGTGCAGCTGGAAGTCGTTGTCGATCTGCATCACGACCTCGGGGTCCTTGTGATCGTTGAGCTCGACGTCGGTGACCTTGCCGACGACGATCGAGCCGGCGGTCACGTCACCGCCGGGGATCAGGCCGCGGACGTCGTCGAAGACCGCGTGCACCTCGTAGGTGTTCTTGGACGCCGCGATCAGCAGCAGGACGACGACGCAGATGATGCCGAGCAGCGAGAGCGCGACGACGCGCGTCGCGTAGGGGCCGATGCGCATCGTGGCGCGCGGCTTCCTGGTGGTCTCGTCGGCGCCTCCGGTTCCCGCGCCCGCCGCCCCGCTCATGCGATCGGCAGCCCGGGGTCGAAGCCCCAGAACAGGAACGTGAGCACCATGTTGAGGACGGTGCAGAGGATCAAGTTGACGGCCATCGACTGCGCCGTCGCGGTCCCCACCTCGACCGGGCCACCCCGCACCCGGTAGCCGAAGTACAGGGCGGTAAGGATCACGCCCGTGCTCAGGACGACCCCCTTGATCATCGAATAGATCAGATCCGACGGCGACGTGACCGTGTAGAAGACGAACTCCCAGGTGCCCTGCGAGACCGTGCCACTGCGCACGTACGAGGCGATCCACGAGGCGCCCATGCCGGCGCCGAGCGAGAGCAGGTAGGCGATCGGCATGACGACGGCCGCCGCCACCATCCGCGTCGAGACCAGGTAGGTGATCGAGGGGATGCCCATCACCTCGAGCGCGTCGACCTCCTCGTTGACGCGCATCGCGCCGATCTGGGCGACGATCCCGCCGCCGACCTTGGCCGCGACGATGAAGCCGAAAACGAACGGCACGACCTCGCGCCCCGTGCAGAAGGAGCTGAACAGCGGCCCCGCGATCGAGGCGCCGATGGCCTGCCCGATCGCCTCCGCCGCGATCCCGCAGCTGGCGCCGGCGATGAATGAGATGAAGACGATGACGAGGACGCTGCCGGCGACCAGCAGGCCGATCTGGCGCATGACCTCAGCCGTGTAGCCGCCGACGAACCGCAGCCCCCGCAGCCCCTCCCAGACGAAGCCGAAGAACTCGCCGGCGGCGTCGATCAGGGGCAGGTGCTTGGGCCGCTCGACCGCCTCCTTCATCCCCCAGGCACGGCGGGGCGGGGCGTCGACGGTCGCCGATTCGGCGGGCGGTGGGGGCGGCGGCGGGTTCATCCGCCGAAGTTGACCTCGGGGAAGAAGGCCTGGAAGAGCTGCGTGTAGACGACCGTGACGATCCCGATCGCGACCAGGCAGGAGACGACCGACTCGTTCACGGCGCGGCCGACGCCCTCGGCGCCGCCGCCGACCTGCAGCCCCTTGTAGGAGGAGATCAGGCCGATGATCACCCCGAACAGCGTGAGCTTGATGACGCTGCCGTACAGGTCGATGACGTTGGTCAGCGTCAGCAGCTGGCTGAAGTAGGCCTGGACCGTCGAGTGATAGAGGACGACGGCCGCGGTGAAGGTGCCGAGGATCCCCGCCCAGAAGGTGAGCAGGCTGAGCACCGGCATCCACAGGGCGAGGCCGACGACGCGCGGCAGGATCAGGTTGCGGACCGGGTTGATGCCGAGGATCTCGAGCGCGACGAGCTCCTCGCGGATCTTGCGGGCACCGATCTCGGCGGTGATCGTCGCGCCGAGCGTGCCGGCGATGATCGCCGTCGTCAGCAGCGGCCCGAGGTCCCGCAGGAAGGCGACCGGGGCGGCGGCCGAGATCCGGTCGATCGCGCCGAAGGCGGAGGCGAGCGAGCCGCCCTGGATGCCGATCGTCGAGAAGCCGACGACGAAGGCAACCACCGTCGCCGGGATCAGCGTCACCTGGAAGGCGAAGACGTACTGGCGGATGAACTCGCGGCGCCAGGAGAGGCCCGGCGTGACGAGCTGCGCCAGCACCTTGCCGCCGAGCGCGGCCGTGCCGCCGGCGTTGTTGAGCCACGAGCCGGGCGGCACATCATCGCGCTGGACCAGCTCCTTCGCGCTCGCGTACATGCGCTGGACGACGCCCGGCCGGCGCCGCTCGTGACCGCTTCGATGCTGCGTTGGAGCTGGGGTCGCGCTCATCGTGCGCAGCCCTGCTCGGCGGGAGCAATTCGCCCCTCCTCCACCATGGCGGGCAAAGCTACAGCCGCGAAGGACAGCGCGCGCCAGTTCCCCCACAACCGCATTGCGGTACGGAATCCGGACCTATACTCACCGCCGCATGAGTCGCGATCCGCACGAGCACGAGCAGTTCGACGATCGCGCCGCGGGCTTGGCGATGCTCGGCACGATCGTCTTCTGCGTGGTCGTCGGCGGCGGCGTCGGCATCTTCTTCGAGCAACCGGTGATCGGCGCGATCGGCGGCGCCGTCTTCGGCATCCTGCTCGGCTTCTGGCTCGTGCCAAGGCTGCTCCGGGACTGGGAGTGAGCGCGGCCGAGCCGCCCTCCGGCGCGCGGCGCGGCGCCTACCACGACGCGATGCTCGACTGGCTCGCCTGTGCGGCGGGCGGTCGCGGCGAGCAGCCGGTGCACGCCGCCGCGGAGCTCGGCGACTCGCTGCTCGAGGCGGCGACGGCGGGCCACGTGCTCGACTTCGACGACACCTGGACGCCCGGGCTGGCCCACCTGAGCGCGCCGACAGCGCCGGCGGCGTTGCTCGCCGTCGCCGGGCGCGGCGGCACCGTCGGCGAGGCGTTGACCGCCTACGCGCGGGGCTTCGAGACGATGGCGGCGCTTGCCGGCCACGCCCACCCCGGCGCCTACGAGCGCGGACTGCACCCGACGGCCGTCTGCGGCAGTGCCGGCGCTGCCGCGGCCTGGGCAATCGGCGCGGCGGATACGGCGGACGACATCGCGCTCGAGCCGGCCCTGGCGCTGGCGCTGATCCGCAGCGGCGGCCTGCTCGCCTCCTTCGGCGGCCACGGCAAGGCGCTCGGCGTCGCCGGCGCTGCTGTCGCCGGGCGCGACGCCGCGCGGCTGGCGACGGCGGGCGCGCGCGTTGACCTCGCACCGGTGCTCGCCGGGCTCTGTGAGAGCTGGGGCGTCGACCCGCTGCCGGCGGCGGCGCTGCTCGAGCCGGCGGGCGGCGCGATCGCCAACAACTGGATCAAGGCCTACCCGTGCTGCCTGCAGACCCACTCGGCGATCGAGGCGGCGCTGGCGATCGATGCCGCCCGCACCCGCGAGGGCAGTCTCCGCATTCGCGTGCACCCGCTGTCGCTGCGCGCCGCCCCGGTCGAGCGGCCGCGCACCGGCCTCGAGGCGAAGTTCTCGATCCCCTATCTCGTGGCCTGGGCGCTCATCCACGGCCGCCCCGGCGTCGAGGATTTCGCCGATGTCGACGAGCAGGTGCTTGCGGCCGCCGAGCGGCTCGTCGTCGAGGCCGACGAGAGCCTCGGTCAGTCGGAGGCCGTGATCGACCGCGATGGCTACGAGCTCGCCCGCGTGGTCGAGGCGCTCGGCTCCCCCTCGCGGCCGATGAACGAGGGCGAGCTCGAGCAGAAGGTGCGATCGCTCGCCGGCGCGGGCCTGGCGCCGGCGCTCGACGATCCCGCCGCGCCGGCGGCGGGGGCGCTCAGCGCAGCAGGCATCGGCTGAGCCGGAGCGCCACAATCGGGGCGATGGATTCCGGTGGCCCCGTCGAGACGGCCGGCGCCAGCGCGGCAAGCGCCGGCGGCGGCGACTCCTACGGGCCGATCCGGATCGTGCTGTTGGAGCTGCTCGGCGCGCTCGATTCGGCCGCCGCGGGCTCGCCCCGCGCCTTCTACGACCGCCTCTGCTTCGGCATCTGCGAGCTGACGCCCCTGACTCGCTGCGCGCTGCTGCTCTACGACGAGCGCGAGAAGCGCGTGCTGCCCGCCGGCAGCCACGGGATCGAGGAGGAGATCCTCGTCGAGCTGCACGGCACGCTCGAGGAGACCCCGATCGCCGCCCGGGCGCTGGCCGAGGACCGGGTCGTGATCAGCAGTGACCTGCGTGCGGCGATCCCCGAGCGCCACCGGCGGCTGCCGGGGGTCGAGGAGCTCGCCTGCGTGCCGATCGCCGCCGGCGGCCGGCGGCTCGGGGTGATGCTCTGCGACAGCGGCGGCACGCCGCTCGAGCTCGAGGCCCCGCACCGCGACCTGATGTGGGCGCTCGGCAAGACCGCGGCGCTCGCCGCGAGCACGCGGATCGGCTTCGCCCAGCACGAGCGGGCGAAGATGCTCAGCGAGCGGATCGCGCTCGCCCGCGAGGTCCACGACCGGGTGATCCAGCGCCTCTTCGGCATTTCCCTCGTGCTCGGCTCAGGCGAGACGCTCGACGCCGCCGAGCAGCAGCGGACCGCGGACGAGCTGCGCTCGGCGATCGAGGACCTGCGCTCGGCGATGCAGCGGACCGGCGAGCCCCCGCGGCCCGCGCCGAGCGCGAGCCTCGCGGGCGAGCTCGAGCGCCTCGCCGCCTACTACCCGGACGCGCGGGTCGAGGCCGGGCTCGCCGCCGAGCCGCCCGCGGCGCTGCAGGCGCTGGCCCAGTCGGTGCTCGCCGAGGCGCTGCACAACGCCGACAAGCACGCTTCCGGGGGCGCGCTCGTGGTCACGGCGGAGGAGAGCGGTGATGCCTTCGTGCTCGAGGTTCGCAACGGCATCAACGGCCCCGTCTCGCCGGCCCCCGGCGGCATGGGTCTGCGGCTCGCGGCGCTCGACGCGATCGAGCACGGCGGCGTGCTCGAGTTCGGCCCGGCCGAGGGGGCCACCTGGCGCGTACGGCTGGTGCTGGCGCTCGAGGAGCGGGGGTCGGCTTGAGTGCCGGCGCGGGGGATTCGGGGGTCAACGTGCTCGTCGTCGACGATCACGACGTCGTGCACTGGGGCTTCAAGCTGCTGCTCTCGAAGCAGAGCTGGGTCGAGTCGTGCGCGAGTGCCTCCTCGGCGACCGAGGCGATCTCGTACCTGCGCGGCAACCGCGTCGACGTCGCCCTCGTCGACCTGATCCTCGGCTCGGAGTCGGGCGCCGATCTGTGCGAGGAGATCCGCTCGATCTCGCCCGGCACGGGCGTGCTGCTGATCTCCGGGGCCGGCAAGATCTCCCCGGCCGCCGCCCGCGCCGCCGGCGCCTCCGGCTTCGTCTCCAAGGACTGGCGCGCCGCCGACATCACCGCCGCCGTCCGCATGGTGGCCCGCGGGATGACCGTGTTCGAGCCGACTGCCGGCGATGAGGAGGCGGAGCTGACGAACCGCGAGCGCGAGGTCCTCGGGCTGATCGCCGGCGGCGCGACCAACCCCGAGATCGCCGATCGCCTCTTCCTCTCCCCGCACACGGTCAAGGACTACACGAGCGCCCTGTACCGCAAGCTCGGCGTCCGCAACCGGGCCGAGGCGGCGCGGCGGGCCGAGCAGCTCGGCCTCGGCGGCGGCTGAGCCCGGGTCCCCGGCCGCCGCCCCCGGCCCGTCCCCACCGATCCCCCCGACCGGGGGGTTGAGCGGCGCGCGGCGCTAACGGGGCGGCTGCCCGGCGGTAGAAGCGGGCAATGCGAACCGCACTGCTGTTCCCGGGCCAGGGCGCCCCCGCCGCCGAGTGGCAGGGGATCGTCGGCGAGTTGCGCCCGGAGTTGCTCGCGCAGGCAACCGATGAGCTCGGCTGCGATCCGTTCGAGCACTTCGGCGAGGGCACCGAGTTCGACCAACCAGCGATCTACTGCGCCTCGCTGGCGGCCTTCGAGCTCGCCGGCCGGCCGCGCGCGGCGCTCTACGCCGGCCACTCGCTCGGCGAGATCTCGGCGCTCGCCTGCGCCGGGGCCTTCTCCGCCCCCGACGGGCTTGGGGTCGTGATCGAACGCGGCCGGCTGATGGCCGAGGCCGTCTCGGCGGCCGAGCCCGGCGGCATGCTCGCGGTCGGCGCACCGGCCGAGCAGCTCGCCGAGATCGTCGCCCGCGACGACCTCTGGATCGCCAACCTGAACTCACCCACGCAGACCGTGCTCTCGGGTTCCGACGAGGCGATCGAAGCGTCAACCGCGGAGCTCCGCGAGCTCGGCGTGCGGAGCAAGCGCCTCGCGGTCGGCGGCGCCTTCCACTCGCCGCTGATGCAGGCCGCGGCCTCGCGCTTCGCCGAGGTGCTCGACGAGCTCGCGGTCGCGGAACCGGCCGTGAGCGTGATCAGCAGTCGCTCGGGCGCGCCGTTTACCGACGTACGCGCCGAGCTCGCCCGCTCGCTGCTCGAGCCGGTCCGCTGGGTCGACGTCGTCGCGACGCTCGATCGCAGTGGGATCGAGCGCTGCCTCGAGATCGGGCCCGGCAAGGCGCTCTGCACGCTCGTCCGGCGCACGGCGCGCGGCGACATCGAAGCGACGCCCACCCGCCTGCCGGAGGCCGCCGGTGCTTGACGCCGCCGCCGAGGCCGGGCGCGGCGCGCCGTCACTCTCCGTGCGCAGCGCCGGCATCGAGGCGATCGGCACGGCGTTGCCGGCAGCGACCGTCGCCAACGAAGCGATCGCCGAGCGCCTCGGGATCGAGCCGGCCTGGATCGAGCAGCGGACCGGAATCCGCGAGCGGCGGATCGCGGGATCCGGCGAGTCGCTGACCGAGCTCGGCGCGAGCGCCGCGCGGCGGGCGCTCGCCGCCGCCGGGGTCGAGGGTGCCGAGATCGACCTCGTCCTCGTCGCCACCTTCACAGCCGACCGCGTCCTCCCCAACGCGGCGCCGCTGATTGCCGGTGCGGTCGGTGCCCGAGGCGCATTCGCGTGCGACCTCGGCGCCGCCTGCACCGGCTTTCTCAGCGGTCTCTCGCTCGCCGCCGCCCAGATCGAGAGCGGTCGGGCACGGCGGGCACTCGTAGTCGGCGCCGAGCTCACCTCGCGCGTCACCGACCGCGACGACCGCAAGACCGCGGGGCTGTTCGCCGACGGCGCCGGCGCCGCCGTGGTCGGGACCGGGGCCGCCGCCGGCTCGATCGACGCGATCGTCCTGCGCAGCGACGAACGTGAGGCGGACTGCATCGTCCTCGGCGAGCCCGAGGGGGTCATCAGGATGCGCGGCCAGGACACCTTCAGGGCCGCCGTCGACGCGCTCAGCTCGATCACGCTGGAGACGCTCGAGCTCGCCGGCGAGACGCTCGCGGACGTCGACCTGTTCGTCTACCACCAGGCAAACGCCCGGATCACCGCCGCCGTCGGCGAGCGCCTCGGGCTGCCCGCCGAGCGTGTCGTCGACTGCATCGCGCAGCTCGGCAACACCTCGGCGGCGACGCTGCCGCTGGCCCTCGCCGAGGCCGAGTGCCGACGGTCGGCTGCGGCCCGGCTCGCGAGTCCTGCTCGCCACCTTCGGCGCCGGCTTCGTCTGGGGCGGCGGCTTGCTCAGCTGGCAGGGGGCGATTGCGTGAGCGCGCCCCAAGCCACGGCGACCGCTCCTGCCCGCGCACCCGCCGAGCCGGTCGAGAACCGCGGCGCGGCGCTGGTCACCGGCGCCTCGCGGGGAATCGGCGCCGCCGTGGCCGCCGAGCTGGCCAGCCGCGGATTCCCCGTCGCCCTGCTCTGCCGGAGCTCCGCCGACGCCGCCGAGGAGGTCGCCGCCACGATCCGCGCCGGCGGCGGCGAGACCCTCGTGATCAGCCATGACGTGACCGCCGACGGGCGCCGCCGACGCCGCCTTCGAGGAGGTCGAGCGCGCCTGGGGCAAGGTCGGGGTACTCGTCAACAACGCGGGCATCACCGCCGACGGGCTCGCGCCGCGGCTCGGCGACGAGGCCTGGGATGCCGTCCTCGAGACGAACCTGTCGGCCGCCTTCCGGATGACGCGGCGGGCGCTCGGCCCGATGATGCGGGCCCGCTGGGGCCGGATCGTCAACGTCAGCTCGATCGTCGGCCACCGCGCCAACCCGGGGCAGGCGAACTACGCGGCCGCGAAGGCCGGCCTCGAGGCGATGACCCGCACGGTCGCCGCCGAGGTCGCGCGGCGCGGGATCACCGTCAACGCCGTCGCCCCCGGGCTGATCGACACGCGGCTCACTGCGGAGGGCGTGGCGCCGGAGATCGCCACGGCGATCCCGGCCCGCCGCGCCGGTACGCCCGCGGAGGTCGCGGCCTGCGTCGGCTTCCTCGCCTCCGAGGAGGCGTCGTACGTGACCGGATCGACCCTGACCGTCGACGGCGGCCTGACGGCCTGACGTCGCATTCGACAAACGAAACCACCGAAGGAGAAGCAGATGAGTGAAGCAACAGTGAGCCGCGAGGCGCTCTCGGAGCGCGTCAGCGAGGCGCTCGTCGAGTTCGGCGCCGAGGAGTCGGCGATCAACCCCGACGCGACGTGGGACGACCTCGACGTCGACTCGCTCGACCTCGTCGAGCTCGCGCAGATCATCGAGGACGAGTACGGGGTCGCCCTGCGCGAGGCCGACATGGAGCAGATGAAGACGGTCGGCGACGCCGTCGAGATGGTCGCCTCCCGGCTTGCCTGACTCAATGACACGGCGAGTTGCAGTCACGGGCGTTGGCACCGTCACCCCGCTCGGGGTCGGCGCCGGCCGGCTGCTCGAGCGCTGGTGCGCGGGCGAGATCGGGATCACCGACGGGATCGCCGCCTGCGACGAGTTCGAGCCCGAGACGCTGCTCGGCAAGAAGGAGCGGCGCCGGGCCGACCGCTTCACGCAGCTGGCGATCGTCGCTGCCGACGAGGCGGTGAGCGATGCCGGCTGGGAGCCTGAGGCCCCCTACGAGCCGGAGCGAGTCGGCTGCGTGATCGGCACCGGGATCGGCGGCATCGGCACGATCGAGGCCCAGCACGACATCCTCCGCGAGCGCGGGCCGGGGGCGCTCTCACCGCTCGCGGTGCCGCTGATGATGGCCAACGCCGCGAGCGGCACGATCGCGATGCGGCACACGATCAAGGGCGAGACGTACGGCACGGTCTCGGCCTGCGCCGCGGGCGCGCACGCGCTCGGCAACGGCTTCCGGCTCGTCCGCCACGGCGTCCTCGACGCGTGCCTGGTCGGCGGCTCGGAGGCCGGAATCACACCGCTCGCACACGGCGCCTTCGCCGGCATGGGCGCGACTTCGGAGAGCGGCATCTGCCGCCCCTTCGACCGCCGCCGCGACGGCTTCGTCCTCGGCGAGGGCGCCGGCGTGCTGGTGCTCGAGGACGAGGAGCGGGCGCGGGCGCGCGGCGCCGAGATCCTCGGCTTCGTCAGCGGCTACGGCGCGACGGCCGACGCCCATCACCTGACCGCGCCCGAGCCCGAGGGCGAGGGCGCCGGGCCGCGCGATCGAGATCGCGATCGCCGACGCGGGCTGGGAGCCGGCCGACCTCGACTACGTCAACGCGCACGGCACCTCCACCCCGCTCAACGACCGCTCCGAGACGATGGCGCTGAAGCGGGCGCTCGGCGAGCGCGCCGGCGAGCTGCCCGTCTCCTCGACGAAGTCGGCGATCGGCCACCTCCTGGGCGCCGCCGGTGCCGTCGAGGCCGTGGCGACCCTGCTCGCCCTGCGTGCACGGGTGGCCCCGCCGACGCTCTCCTACGAGGAGCCCGATCCGGAGCTCGACCTCGACTACGTCGCCGACGGGCCGCGACCGCTGCAGACGGCCAACGGCGCCCCGCGGGCGATCTCGAACTCATTCGGGTTCGGCGGCCACAACGCGGTCGTCGCGCTCGAGGGCACCGGGGGAGCATGAGCGGCAGCGCCCTCGCAGAGCGAGACGACGCGCCGGCCCCCGGCGAGCTGCCGCTGCGGCGGATCGAGTCGCTCTGCGACCGCGGCAGCTTCCGAGCGATCCGCTCGCGCGTCAGCTCCAGTCGCTCGCGCCGGGCGACGCCCGGCGACGGCCTGCTCGCCGGCAGCGCCGAGATCGCCGGCCGGCCCGTCTTCGTGTACGGCCAGGACCCGACGTTCCTCGGCGGCTCGCTCGGCGCCGAGCACGCGGGGACGATCGTCCGCGTCCAGGAGTCGGCGCGCCAGTCCGGCGTACCCGTGATCGGCCTGATCCACTCCGGCGGCGCTCGTATGGACGAGGGCACCGCGGCGCTCGACGGCTACGGCCGGATCTTCACCGAGCACGTCCGCAGCTCCGGCTGGATCCCGCAGATCTCCGTCATCTACGGGACGTCGGCGGGCGGCGGCTGCTACTCGCCGGCGCTCACCGACCTCGTCGTCATGTGCCGGGAGGCGAGCATGTTCCTGACCGGCCCCCGGGTCGTCGCCGAGGTGCTCGCCGAGCAGGTCAGCATGGCGGAGCTCGGCGGCACGGCCGTGCACGCCGCCAACGGCGTCGCGCCGCTGCAGGCCGAGGGCGAAGCTGACGCCGCGGCGCTCGTCCGCACGCTGCTCGGCTACCTGCCGGCGAACAGCGACGAGCGCCCGCCCGCCGTCCCCTCGGCGCCGCCGCCGGGCACCGACCCCGGCGCGCTCGTCCCCGCCTCGCCACGCAAGGTCTACGACGTCGGCGCCGTCGCCGAGGCGCTCGCCGACGAGGGCTCGCTGCTCGAGCTCGGCCCTGATTGGGCGCCGAACCTGCTCGTCGCCCTGGCCCGGATCGAGGGCCGCCCCGTCGGCTTCGTCGCCAACCAGCCCCGCCACCTCGCCGGGCGTCCTCGACTCCGCCGCCTCCGAGAAGGGCGCCTGGTTCATCGACCTGTGCGACCGCTTCGGCCTGCCCCTGATCGTGCTCGAGGACACGCCGGGCTTCATGCCCGGCAGCGGCGAGGAGCGGCGCGGCGTGATCCGCTACGGCGCCGGACTGGTGCGCTCGTTCGCGCGGGCCACCGTGCCGCGGATCACCGTCGTGCTCCGCAAGGGCTTCGGCGGCGCCTTCATCACGATGAACTCGAAGGCGCTCGGCGCCGACCTCGTGCTCGCCTGGCCGAGCGCCGAGATCGGGATCATGGCCTCGGCGCAGGCGGTCGGCATCAAGCACGGTCGCGAGATCGCCGCCGACGACGACCCGGACGGGCTGCGGGCGCGGCTCGCCGCGGCCTACGCGGAGGAGCACACGACGGTCGAAGTTGCCGCCGCGAGCGGCATCGTCGACGAGCTGATCGAGCCCGCGGCGACGCGCGACCGCATCGCCGCAGCGCTCGGTGCCTTCGGTAGCCGCAGGAGGCTGCGATGAGCGCCGCCGCCCTGCCGACGCGCGAGGCCGGCGAGGTGCGGCCGCTCGCCTGGGTGGCGCTCGGCGACAGCTTCACCGCCGGGCTCAGCGCCGACGAGCGCACCTGGCCGGAGCTGATCGAGCGCTCGGCCGGCGAGCGACTGCGCCTCCACAACCTGGCCCGCGCCGGCGCGACCGTCGCCGAGGTGCGGGCCGAGCAGCTGCCCGCGGCGATCGCCGCCGGGCCGGACCTCGTCACGGTGATCTGCGGCGGCAACGACGTGATCCGCTCCGTGCGGCCCTCGCTCGAGCCGCTCGCCGCCGAGCTCGGCGAGCTGCTCGGCGCGCCTGCGCGCGGCGCTGCCGCAGGCCGCGATCCTGACCGCGACCTACCCGCCGATCGGCGCCGAGTCCGGGCTGCGGCCGCGGACCCGGGAGCGGATCGAGCGCGGCATGGCCGCCCTCAACGAGATCGTCCGCGAGAGCGCCGCCGCGCACACGGGATCGAGTGCGTCGAGCTCGCCGAACACCCCGGCCGCATCCACGGCGGCAACTACGCGGACGACGGCATCCACCCCTCCGCCTCCGGGCACGAGGAGGCGGCCCGCACCCTGGGACCGGCGCTCGCCGACGCGATCCGCCGCCACGACACACCCACGACCGAGGAGCAGAGATGACCGAGACGCTCACCGCCGGCACCGAGCGGCCGCCGGCAGCCGGGCCCGCGATGTTCGCCACCGACTTCGACGCGCTCGCGGTCGGCGACTCCTACGCCAGCCCGCCGGCCCCGATCGAGGACCGCGACGTCGCCGTCTTCGCGGCGCTGACCGGCGACCACCACCCGATCCACGTCGACCCCGAGTGGGCGGCGACGGGGCCCTTCGGCCGGCCGATCGCGCACGGCCTGCTCGTGCTCTCGCTCGCCGTCGGCGCGCTGCCGCTCGACCCCGACCGGGTCGTCGCGCTGCGCCGCTTCCGCGAGACGACCTTCAAGCGCCCGGTCGCCGTGGGCGAGTCGGTGATCGTCGACTGCCGCGTCACCGGCCTGCGGCCGATCGACGAGCGCACCGGGATCGTCACCTGCGAGTGGCGGATCAGCGGCTCCGACGGCCGCCTGCGAGCGCGTTCGATCGTCGAGATCCTCTGGCGGCGCGGCGCTGCCCGCGCCCGCTCCACGCGCCGGCCGCCGACCTGCTCGATCCCGTCAGCGTCGACGCCTCGGGCTCGGTCCAGGTGCTGCTCTGATGTTCGAGACGGCGCCGATGCCGGAGTTCGCATCGCCGGTCCCGCGCTCGCTCGAGGGCAAGCGCCTGCTGATCACCGGCGTGATCACCAAGCGGTCGATCGCCTACGCGGTCGCCGAGCGCGCCCAGGCCGCCGGCGCCGAGGTCCTGCTCACCGGCTTCGGCCGCGGCCGGCGGATGACCGAGCGCGCCTCGCGCGGACTCGATCCCGTTCCGGACGTGCTCGAGCTCGACGTCAACCGCGAGAGCGACCTCGAGCTGCTCACGCTCGAGCTGGGCGAGCGCTGGGGCACCGTCGACGGCGTCCTGCACGCGATCGCCTACGCGCCGCCGGACGCGCTCGGCGGCTCGTTCATGTCGGCGCCGGCGGCCAGTGCCGAGCTCGCCTTCCGGACGAGCGCCTATTCGCTCAAGGCGCTGGCGGAAGCGGTCGTGCCGCTGATGGAGCGGGGCGGCTCGATCGTCGGCCTCGACTTCGACGCGTCGGTCGCCTGGCCGGTCTACGACTGGATGGGCGTCGCCAAGGCGGCGCTGGAGTCCGTCAACCGCTACCTGTGCCGCGACCTCGGGCCGCGCGGGATCCGCTCGAACCTGATCTCGGCGGGCCCGATCGAGACGCCGGCTGCCGGCGGCATCCCGGGCTTCACGGACCTGTCCGCCGCCTGGCAGCGGCGGGCGCCGCTGGGCTGGGATCCGCGCGACCCGGGCCCGGTCGCGGATACGGCCTGCTTTCTGCTCTCCGATGCGGCCCGCGGCATCTCCGGGCAGATCCTCCGCGTCGACGGCGGCTTCAGCGCGATCGGGACCGAACCGCCGCCGGGCTGAGCGCCGCCCGCCCGCCCGCGCGGCGATAGGTTGCGCGGCGATGATCCCCGGCGCCCACGATTCCGAGCGCGCCGCCATCGTCATGCAGGGGCCGGGGCACGCCGGGCCCCTGCCTGGCATCCGCCACCGGACGCCGGCCGGCAGGCTCGTCGGCCCTGCTCAGCACGATGCTGCGGCCGGCGGTTGAAACGTTCCGGACCCCGAATCCGTTAGGAGAGGTGTGGAAGCTGCGGAGGCAATGCTCGGAGGGACTCGGCTCTTGAGCGCCAGAGCCGTCGACGGCCCGACTCGGCGCCCGCGACGGAGCAGGAGCGCCGGCTCATCAAGGCCGTCACGCGCGGGTCGGCGGACGCGGCCGAGGCCCTCGTTCGAACGCACTGGGATGCCGCACACCGCGTAGCTTGGCTGCTGCTCGGCGACTTCGTGCTCGACCCAGCCAAACAGGTGGAGCTGACCGTGGACCGGCCCGGCGAGGACGTCGAGGCGATCGCGCCGCAGACGTACGACCTGGGTGAGTCGCTCGCCGGGCAGATCGGGGCCGCCGCCCCGTTCCGGTTCTTCGTCGCCTTCGTCCCACTCGACGGCGCGGAGCCGGCGACCCGATCGACTCCGCGAGGGCGGTCGGCCTCGACGGGGACGGCCCCGGTCGCCGCCACCGACGCGCTCGCCGGTCGCTGGCGCCCGCCGCCGTGCACGGAGCCGTATCCGGCAAGCGGCAAGAAGCTCGACGTCGACAGGATGCGCCGCTGCCTCGCCACACGGCCCGCCCGTCTGACGCGTCGTTCAGGCCCGGCGCAGGCGCTACGGCAGACGCTGGCGGCAACTACGAGAACTGCATCTACGAGGTCACGCCCGTCCCCGCTGACGCGAGGTCGGCGTCGGGAAACACCCGCGGACTCAGCCCGCGCGCCAGCTCGCGCGCGACGGCCTCGACCAGGTCGGTGGCGGCGGCGACCGTCGGGTAGGCGACGTTCTCGGACGTGTCGGAGGGCAGGTGGTAGTTGTCGAGGGCCTTGTGGCGGTTGACCGAGACGAGGCAGGCGGTCGGGTACCCCATCCGGCTCGGGACCACGCTGTCGGTCGAGTTGCGCGAGCGCATGCCGCGCCGCATCGGGATCCGCTCGCGGTCGGCGAGGCGTGCGATCAGGTCGCGGAAGCCGACGTCGAAGAAGTCCTCCATGACGATCGGTCCCTCGCCCTCGAGCAGGACGAGCTGCGGTGAGCCAAGCGTGTCGAGGTTGAGCACCCAGGTGTGCTCGCGGTCGAGCTCCGCCAGCCGCCCGTTGCAGAAGCCGTAGATCCCGCCCTGCAGTACCTCCTCGGCCCCGCAGGAGGCGAAGATCACGCGCAGCCCCTGGATCGGCCGCTCGCGCAGGGCCTCGGCGAGGGCGACCATCGCGGCGAGCGCCGTCAGGTTGTCGCTCGCGCCAGGGACGATCTCGCCGCGCTCGATGTCCTCCATCACGGCGGCGCCGAGGGCCGACCAGAACGCCCCGAAGGCGGCGAGCTTGCGCCGGCCCGTGAGGCTGCCGGCTGCGACCATCGCCGGCCCGGCGAGCAGCCCCCACCACTGCGGCAGCGAGGTGTCGATGCGCTCGACCACCCCCGGCAGGCCTTCGCCGAGCAGGCGCTGGGCGGTCGGGTCGAAGATCTGGCCCGTGTGGGCGGCGTCGTGGTGGCCGAGGATGACGAGCGTGCGCTCCGCCGCCGGGTCGCCGAGCTCGGCGATCACGTTCGTCGTCGTCCGCTCCTCCATCACCGCCTTGCGCCACGGCCGCAGGCCGTTGGAGATGTCGTCGGCGATCAGCGCCAGGGCACCCGGCGCCGGCGAGCGCGCCGGTCCGGCGCAGCTTGCCGGTCGCAGCGACGACCGCACCCGCGGCCGCGGCGCCCGCCGACAGCCGGCCGAGCATCCCGGCGAAGCCGTGGTGGTAGGGCACGTCGTCGATCGTCGTCTGCGCGCCGGCCCGCTCGAGCCGGGCGGCGAGCCACTCGGCCGCCTGGCGCTCGCCGGGCGAGCCGGCCTCGCGCTCGATCCCCTCGAGCGCCTCGACGACCTCGCGCAGGATCGGCTCCGCCGGCATCGGCCGGGACTCGGTCAGGCGTGCGTTGGTGGTCGCCATGAGAGGCGGAAGGGTACGACAGGGCGGCCCCCATGACCGGCAGGCGTGCGCAGGCTTCAACTCAAGGCGTTCTCCGACCAAGCATGAGCGTGCACGTGGGGTGCGCGGTGTAGCGGAGCTACATAAGCACCGCACGGGTGCGCTCAGGCGCCGTGTCGGAGGACGCCGTCGCTCTGGTCCGCTCCTCGAGTAGGTGAATGATCGAGGCGTAGTCCTGGCCGGTCTCGCGACGCAGGCCGATCTCGCAGGTGCGGTTCGCGCACGCGTAGGCGTCGCTGGGGGCGGCGGCGACCTCGGCTGCCTCGGGCGCCAGCGCCGACGCGGTCAGCTCCGGGTGCAGGAAACCCCGGTCGCCGGCGAAGCCGCAACACGACGCTGACGGTGGCACGCGCACCTCGGCGGCGAGGGCGGCGGCGACCGCTGCCAGCGCCCCATCGAGGCCGAGCCGGCGCGAGGCGCAGGTCGGGTGCACGGTGATCGACCCGAGCGGCGCTGAGACCTCGAGTTCGCCGGCGCCGAGCAACCGGCGCGCCCACTCGATCGAGTCGACGATCTCCAGCGCACCGTGGCGCTCCGCGTTCTCGTCGGTGAGCACCTCCGGTGCCTCAATCAGCCCGTGCGTACAGGAGGTCGCGTCGATGACGATCGGCAGGCTGCCCTCGCCGCTCCACGCCCACAGGCGCTCGACCGTCCCATTCGCCTTCTTCGAGTGCGCCGAGGAGAAGCCCTTCGAGCTCTCGGGCACGCCGCAGCAGCTGCCGGCCACGTCCGGCGGGATCCAGACCGGCATCCCGGCGCGCTTCGAGACGGCGACGAGCGCCGCCGGCAGGCTCGCCAGCCGGGTGCCGTCGTGCACCGTCCGGCGGCGCGAAGATCCGGTTGATGCAGGCGGGCATGTAGACGGCGGCGGCCCCCGCGCGCTCGGTCGGCGGCAGCGCGGCGTCGGCGGGGTCGGGCATCGGGTCGACCCAGGCCGGGACGAGGTCGGGGTCGGTGAGCTCGCGGACCCGCCGGCCGGCGCGCGCGAGGCGCGCGGAGCCAAGTCGCTCAGAAGCGCCCTCGCCGGCGCGCAGGCCGGCGCGCGCGCCGCGTTCGACGGCGCTCCAGTGCTCGGCGACGGCCTCCGCGGCACGGCTCGCTCGCGGGCCGTGCAGCGTCGCTCGCAGCTCCTTGACGAACTTGCCCGTGTCGATGCCGAGCGGGCAGGCGAGCGCGCAGCTGCCGTCGGCGGCGCATGTGTCGAGGCCGTCGTAGACGTACTCGTCGGCGAGCGCGGCGGTGACGGCCGAGCCCTGCGGCTGGCGCGCCATCTCGCGGCGGATGACGATCCGCTGGCGCGGCGTCAGCGTCAGGTCGCGACTCGGGCAGACCGGCTCGCAGAAGCCGCACTCGACGCAGGTGTTGACCGACTCCTCGACCTCCGGCGTCGTCTTCAGGCTCTCGCAGGTGGCAGCTCGGGTCACGGTTGAGGACGATCCCCGGGCCGAGCACGCCGTCCGGGTCGGCGAGCTCCTTGACGCGCCACATGAGCTCGGTCGCCCGCTCGCCCCACTCGAGCTCCACGAACGGCGCCATGTTGACCCCGGTCCCGTGCTCGGCCTTGAGCGAGCCGTCGTAGCGGCCGACGATCATCTCGACGAGCTTCGACATGAACGACTCGTAACGCTCGAGGTCCTCCGGCTTGGCGAAGTCGGGGGTCAGCATGAAGTGCAGGTTTCCGGCGGAGGCGTGACCGGCGACGCCGGTCAAGAAGCCGTGCTCGCCGAGCAGCCCCTGCAGCTCAGCCGCGCACTCGGCGATCCGCGCCGGGGGCACGCAGACGTCCTCGACGATCAGCGCGGTGCCCGGCAGCCGGAGCCGGCCGACGAGCCCGTGCAGTCCCTCGCGGATCCGCCAGGCGAGCTCGATCTGCTCCGGCTCGGTCTGCCACTCCTGGGGGCGGATGACCTCGTGCTCTTCGAGCAGGTCGTCGGCGCGCTTCTGCGCCTCCGCGAGCCCGTCGCTGTCGTCGGCCCCGAACTCGATCAGCAGCGCGGCAGTCGCCGGGTCGAGCTCCTTGAAGTACTCGGGGGCGCCGGGGATCGAGTGGGCGGCGACGAGCAGCGCGGGCGCGACCATCAGCTCGACGGCGGTGGCGCCCGCGGCGATCAGCTCGCCGACCGGCGCGGTCGCCCGCTCGATGTCGGGAAAGTGGACCCAGGCGGTCGTCGTCACCGGTGGCACCGGCACGGTCTCCAGCGTCGCCTCGGCGACGAAGCCAAGGGTGCCCTCCGAGCCGACGAGCAACCGCTGGAAGATCTCGACGGGCTCGTCGGCGTCGAGGAAGGCGCAGAGGCGGTAGCCGGTCGTGTTCTTGATCTCGAACTTACGCTGGATCCGCTCACGCAGATCGCCGTCGCCGCGGATCTCGTCCCGGATCGCCTCGAGGCCGGCGACGAGCTCGGGCTCGGCATCGGCGAAGCGCTCTGCGGCATCGGGGTCCGCGGTGTCGATCGTCGTCCCGGACGGCAGGACGAAGCGCAGCGAGCGCAACGTCGAGTAGGTGTCCTTCGTCGTCCCGCAGCGCATCCCGCCCGAGTTGTTGGCGAGCACGCCGCCCAGCGTCGCGATCTCGGTCGAGGCGGGATCGGGGCCGAGCTTGCGACCGTGCGGGCTGAGCACGCGGTTAGCGTGGCCGAGGATCGTGCCCGGTCGGACGCGCGCCGCGGCGCCGTCCTCCAGCACCTCGACGCCGCGCCAGTGGTGGCGGGCGTCGACGAGGATCCCGTCGCTCTGCCCCTGCCCGTTGAGGCTCGTGCCGCCCGCGCGGAAGACGAGCGGCTCCCCCTGCTCGCGCGCGAACGCCAGCAGCCGCGCCATGTCGTGCTCGTTGCGAGGCCGGACGACGACCTTCGGAAAGCGCCGGTAGGGACTCGCGTCGGAGGCGTAACGGACGATGTCGCTGGCGCGCGCGAGCACCTGCTCGGCGCCGAGCAGGGCGACGAGCTGCGAGCGCAACGGCTCCGGCGTGCCCGCCGCGACCCACTCCGGCGCGCGGTCGGAGGCGGGCTCTGCTGCGGGACCCGCCGCCAGCGAGGCGGCGACCCGCCGGCGGCGGCGAGCCGAGGTCCGGACCGGTGCGGCGCTCAAAGCCTGCCCCTCCCGTCCGCTCAACCGAGCCACATGCCGGGCGCGACGCCGACCTCGACGAGGCTCGGGCCGTCGCCCACCGCGAGCGCGGAGCTGAGCGCAGCCTCGAGCTCGTCGGCGCCCTCGGCCCGTCTCGCCGGCACGCCGTAGCCCTCGGCGACGGCGGCGACGTCGAGCGCCGGCAGGTCGAGCCCCGGCGCTCCCTCGACGCCCTCGGCGAGCGAGAACCACTTGAGGATCGCGTACTCGGAGTTCCGCAGAACCAGGAAGGTGACGGGTGCCTTGTAGGCAACGGCGGACCAGAACGCGGTGATCGCGTACTGAGCCGAGCCCTCGCCGACGACGCAGACGACGGGCCGCTCGGGCTGGGCGAGCTGCACGCCGACCGACGCGGCGAGGCCGAAGCCGAGCCCGCCGCCGGCCCCGAAGTAATAGGAGCCGGGCTTGTTGAGCCGGAGCTGGTTACGCAGCGCGAGCGTGCTCGACGGCGCCTCGAGGACGACGATCCCGTCCTCGGGGAAGACCGAGCCGAGCACCTTCATCGCCTCCGTGCCGCTCATCGGCCCGTCGCCCATGTCGGGCGCCTCGAGCGGGCCGTCGCGCTCGGCCGGGGCCTCGCGGGAGCTCTCGCCATCGAGCGCGGCGCGGAGCGCGGCGAGCGTCAGGCCGACGTCGCCGATGATCGACTCGCCCATCGGGGCCCGCGCGGCCTCGTCCGGGTCGGAGGTGATCTGGACGAGCTCAGCTCCGGCCGGCAGCAGCTCGCCGGCGATGTAGGGGTAGTAGGGGAAGACCGAGGAGCCGGCGACGAGGATCAGGTCGTAACCGCCGAGCATCTCCGCGACCGGCGCGATCGCCGGAGGGAGCGCGCCCTGGAACAGGGGGTGATCCTCGGGGAAGCCGAGCCGGCCGCCGCCGGTCGGGGGAATCGCCCAAACGGCCATCCGCTGCGCCTCGGCGATTGCCACCGCGTCGTCCCAGCCGCCGGACGCGTCGATGTCCGGTCCCGCGACCAGCACGGGCCGCTCGGCCTTGGCAAGCCGATCGGCAAGCGCGGTGACCGCGGCGGGATCGGCCCCGGCGCGCGGGCTGACGGTGCGCGCGATCGCGTGCTCTGTGGCGTCGGTCGGGGCCTCGGCCGTCCAGTCGTCCATCGGGATCGAGACGAAGGCGGGGCCCTTCGGTGCCATCGCCGCGGTGTGGATGCCGCGCGCGATCGCCGCCGGCACGTCCTCGGCGCGCGGCGGCTCGTAGCTCCACTTGACGAGTGGGTGGACGACCCGGGTGGCGTCGCGGTTGGTCAGGTTCGCCTGCATCGTGATCACGGGCCGCACCTGCTGACCGGCGGTGACGAGCAGCGGCGTGTGGTTCGCCTGCGCGTTGAAGATCGCGCCCATGCCGTTGCCGACGCCGGGCGCCGTGTGCAGGTTGACGTGGCCGACCGTGCCGGAGGCCTGCGCGTAGCCGTCGGCCATGCCGACCGCGACGGTCTCGTGCAGGCCGAGCACGTAGCGGAAGTCGTCGGGGAAGTCGGCGAGCATCGGCAGCTCCGTCGACCCGGGGTTGCCGAACATCGTCGTCATCCCGTGCTTGCGCCAGAGCTCGTAGGTGGCCTCGCGAACCGTGCTCATCAACTCTCCTCTCGTGGCTGCACCGTTGCGCGAACAATATGCTGCCGCCGCGAGGCGACGGCGGCCGGCGCGGCTTTCGCAAATGTGGGACGATGGGTTTCAGTTGGGGAGCACCAACGGGGGGAGACCCAAAATGAAGGATCGAGTTAACGGCATGATTACGCCGCTGCGCCTTGGCCTGGCCGCGATGTTCTGCATCGCGGCGCTGGCGGTGGTGGCAATCGGCAGTGGAACCGCGTCCGCAAAGACTTGCGGCGAGACCGGCTTCGACGTGAAGCACGTGAGCTGCAACAAGGGCTCGAAGGTCCAGCAAGGCGTGTTCAAGAATTACGACAAGTGCCTCAAGAACGGGTGCACGGTGAAGAAGTTCAAGTGCAAGCCGAAGAAGCACAACACCAAGTTCGTCTGCAAGAAGGGCAAGGCTCAGGTCAGCTTCTACATCGGCGGCTGAACGCCAGGCAAAAACGTCGCGACAGATGAGCGTCGCGAGCAAGATTCGAAACTGCGGCCGATCTGCCTTTGCGATCGGCCGCAGTCCGTCTTGGCCGCACGATCGCTCTTCACGGCCGCCGATCGCGACTGAATCCCTTCTATCCTGATCGGTGATGTATGCCGTCGCACTGATCGCCGTGATCGCGATCGCGCTTGGGGCCAAGGTCTCCAAGTGGATCCGCGACTCGAGCCGCAGGGAGCTGGAGGAAGCCGGCACCGGCGATGACCCCGGCGGGCCCGACCGTGGGCCCGACGGGATGCTGATGTGAGCGCGGGCGCGGCCGCCGAGGCCGAGGTCACCGAGAACGAGAGCGAGAGCCGCTACGAGATCCGGCTCGGCGACGAGCTGGCCGGGTTCGTCACCTACGAGCGCTCCCCCGGGAAGATCGACTTCCGGCACACCGAGGTCGACGCCCGCTTCGAGGGCCACGGCATCGGCTCGAAGCTCGCCCACACGGTCCTCGACCGGGCCCGCGCCCAGGGCCTCGGGGTGATCCCGACCTGCCCATTCATCCGCGGCTGGATCAGGCGCCATCCCGAGTACCGGGACCTCGTCGCCCGTTGACCGGCGACACCGGCTCCGCGGGGGACGCGGGCTCGGACTGAGCTCGTCGGGCGATCGTGCCGCGAGGCCGCCCGCCGCACCGGCGGCCGCGCCCCCCTTACGCCGGCGGGTGCCCGCCGCCCTCCCCCACGACGCGCCGCACATAACCGACGCCACGCGGCGCAAATGTGACCTCGCATCCGAGGGGCGGGCTCCGTACCCTCGCGCCTTGACGGCCCGCCAATAGTTGTTGGCAGCCCGCCAATAACTGCTACAGTCGGCGTCGCGATGGCCGCCCGCCCCGCTCCGTCCCCATCCGCGTCGTCGACGCGTGCCCGGCTCGAGCCGGACGAGCGTCGGCGCCAGATCCTCGAGGCCGCGCAGCGGCTCTTCAGCGAGCGCCACTACGGCGCCGTGCCGCTCGACGAGATCGCCGCCGAGGCCGGCGTTGCGCGCGGGCTGATCAACCACTACTTCGGCACCAAGCGCGACCTCTACGTCGAGGTCGTCCGCGAGATGGTCCGCGTGCCGCCGCTGCCCGTGCCCGAGTACGTGCAGGGCAAGAGCACGCGCGAGCGCGTCGCCGAGGCGATCGACGGCTGGCTGACGATGACCTCGCGCAACCGCGGCACATGGCTCGACTCCGTTCGCTCGGCCGGCGGCCTCGGCGATCCCGAGATCGCCGCCGTCTTCGAGGAGGCGCGCGAGGACGCCGCCGTGCGGATGGTCGCGATCCTCGGCCTCGGCCCGATCGAGGAGGTAGCGCCGGAGCGGCTGGCGATGATGCGCGCCTACGGCGGCCTCGCCGAGGCGGCGACGGTGCAGTGGCTCGACCACGGCCGGCTCACCCGCCAGCAGGTGCACGAGCTGCTCGTCGAGTCGGCGACGCGAATGGCCGCGGGGCTCTTCGACGTCGTGGTCGCCGCCGAATCCAAGGATGGGGAAGCGGCATGAGCGCGATCCCCGCCCACGCGGCCAACTGCTTCGGCTGCGGCCCCGAGAACGCCGCCGGTCTCGCCCTGCGGCTCGAGGGCGAGGGCGAGCGCGTCCGTGGCGAGATCGCTCTCGATGCCCGTCACGAGGGCGCCCCCGGGATCGCCCACGGCGGCACGATCGCGACGCTCCTCGACGACGCCTCGGGCCGCTTCATGTATCTGACCGGCGCGCCGGCGGTCACGCGCCGGCTGGAGGTCGACTACCTCGGCCGCGTCCCGATCGGCCGGCCGCTCGAGGTCGAGGCCTGGATCCACGCGCGCGACGAGCGCGGGCTCGAGGTCCGCTCGGAGCTGCGGGCGGGCGGCGAGACCCTGGCCCGGGCGACGGCCGCGATGCGATTCGTCGACCCCACCCACTTCAGCTTCGATCCCGACGCCGTCGGTGCCGTGCACGGGCTCGGCGAGGGGGCGCTCGCATGAGCACCGCGGCCGCCGACGCCCGGGCGCTGACCGAGCTCGACACGTTCGCGGGGGGCGTCCCGCACGAGCTCTTCGACGAGCTCCGCGAGGGCGGCCCGGCCCCGAGCGGCACCACGCCGCAGGGCGAACGCCTCGTCTCCTTCTTCCGGCATGCGGACGTCGCTGCGATCAGCCGCGACCCCGCGACCTTCTCCTCGGCCCGCGGCGGCATCTTCCCCGAGCGCGACGCGGTCAACGCGCTCGAGGTGAACCGCAACCTGCTGCTCTTCAAGGACCCGCCCGAGCACACCAAGTACCGGAAGATCCTGCAGACGGCGTTCGTGCCGAACTCGGTCAACCCGCTCGAGGGGACGATCCGCGCGACGTTCGGCGAACTGCTCGACACGGTGCTCGACACCGGCGGCTGCGACTTCGTCGCCGAGATCGCTGTCCCCTACCCGCTCACCGTGCTCAGCGACCTGATGGGGCTGCCGCGCGAGGACCTGCCGATGCTCGAGGGCTGGATCGAGCGAATCGAAGCCGCGCAGATCTCACAGATCCCGAACGAGGCGGCGCCGGTCCTCGGCGAGATGGCGCCCTACCTGCTCGAGCAGATCCAGCGCCAAAAGGAGGCCGGCGAGGCGTCGCTGGTGACGAGGCTGGCCAACGCCGAGGTCGACGGCGAGTCGCTGACCGACGCCGAGATCCTCGTCTTCTTCGCGCTGCTGGTCTTCGCCGGCAACGACACGACCCGCAACACGCTCTCCGCCGGCGTGCTCGCCCTGCTCACCCACCCCGAGCAGCTCGAGCTGCTGCGCACCGAGCCCGAGCGGATCCCGAACGCGGTCGAGGAGATCCTCCGCCACAGCAGCGTCGTCAACTACTTCTGCCGGACCGCGACCGCTGACGCCGAGGTTGGCGGTTGCCCGGTCCACGAGGGCGAGAAGGTGATGCTCTGGTACACCGCCGGCTCCCGCGACCCCGAGGCGAACCCCGACCCACACAGCTTCGACGTCACCCGTGAAGAGATCACGCACATGGCCTTCGGCGGCGGCGGCCGCCACTTCTGCCTCGGCGCCGGCCTCGCCCGGCTCGAGCTCCGGGTCGCCCTCGAGGAGCTGCTCGCGCGGCTCGAGCAGATCGAGCTCGACGGCGAGCCCGAGCGGCTGCGCTCGAACTGGGCCAACGCCCTGACCCGACTTCCGATCAAGTTCACCCCGAAATCCCCAGGAGAGACCACTACATGAGCACTGCGACACAGGCGGCCCCCGTGAGCGGCCTCACAGACGAGCAGAAGGACTTCGTCGAGGCGATCCGCGACTTCGCCCAGCGCGAGGCGGGCACCGAGGAGAAGCGCGAGAAGCTGACCGACGGCTACAAGGAGCTGCACAACTTCGAGATCTCGAAGAAGCTCGGCGAGCTCGGCTACCTCGGCGCCTCGGTTGCCGAGGAGTACGGGGGGACGGGCGGCGGCATGGTCGACGCCTGCCTGTTCCTGGAGGAGGCGTTCCGCGGGCTGCTGCCGGTCGCCGGCTACCCGGTGACGCTGATCACCGCCGGCGCCGTCAACAAGTTCGGCACCGAGGAGCAAAAGCAGCAGGTGATCGGCGGCATGTGCGAGGGCAAGGTCTCGGCGATCGCGATGAGCGAGCCGGAGGCCGGCTCCGACGTCGGCAACCTCTCCTGCAAGGCGGAGAAGTCGAACGGCGGCTACGTGCTCAACGGCCAGAAGACGTGGATCTCCGCCGCCCACATCGCCGACCAGATCCTGACCATCGTCCGCACCGACAACTCGGGCTCCAAGCACGAGGGCCTGACGATGTTCCTCGTCCCGACCGATGCCGAGGGCGTCGAGATCAACGGGATCGAGACGATGGGCGGCAAGGAGGTCAACGACGTCTTCCTGACCGACTGCTACCTCGACGAGGGCCACGTCCTGGGCGAGGTCGGCGGCGCCTGGGTGCAGCTGATGAGCGGCCTCAACGTCGAGCGGCTGATCATCGCCGCAAACGCGCTCGGGATCGCCCAGCGGGCCTTCGACGACGTGCTCGCCTACATCAAGGAGCGCAAGCAGTTCGGCCGGCCGATCGGCACCTTCCAGACGCTGAAGCACCGGATCGCCGACCTGGCGACGGAGCTCGAGGTGACGCGGCTGCTCACCTACGACGTCGCCCGCAAGGTGGACGAGGACCCGATGCGGATGCTGCCGCGCGAGGCCTCGATGGCGAAGCTGAAGGCGACCGAGGTCGCCAAGCAGGTGACGCTCGACGCGATGCAGATGATGGGCGGCTACGGCTACGCGACCGAGTACGGGATGGAGCGCGCCGTGCGCTCGGCCCTCGTCATGCCGATCTACGGCGGCACGAACGAGATTCAGCGCGAGATCATCTCCAAGACCTACGGGCTCTAGGGGATCGCGAGCGAGGTAGCGATGGACGAGACCCCACAGCAGCACGGCTCCGAGCCCCGGCGCGAGACGCCGGGCTCGGGCGCCGGCGCGTTCCTCCGAGCGCAGCTGCGCGAGCAGGCACGGATCGCGTCGATCCGGCCGGCGGCGCCGCCGTCGCTGCTGTTCCGCGTCTGGCGCTGGTTCGCTGCCACGTTCGTCCGCGAACTCGCCTGGCAGCTCTCGGCCGTGACGGCCGCGCAGCTGGCGACGCTGATCGCCGCCGGTGGGCTGCGCTCGCGCGCGGGTCGCATCTTCGGCGCGCTGCTCGGCCTGCTGCTCGGCGCCCAGCTGCGCTACGCGATCGAAGCGCATCGCAGCGCCGCGACGGTCGAGGAGGCGCTCGAGGGCCTGCCCGGCGACGACGGCCGGCAGATGCCGCTCAGCCACATCGCCGTGCCCGTGCTCACGTTCATCGCGCCGGACGTCGTCCGCGAGCGCGGGCTCGTCTTCCATACGGAGCCGGGCGGCAAGCCCGACGGTGGCGATCTGAAGCTGCGCCTCGACGTCTACCGGGCGAAGCCGGGCACCGACGGCGACATGCCCGGGCCGCGTCCGGCGGTGATCGAAGTGCACGGCGGCGGCTGGATCTCCGGCTCCCGCTACGAGCAGGGCGTGCCGCTGCTCAACCACCTGGCGAGCCGCGGCTGGGTCGGCTTCAACATCGACTACCGACTCTCCCCGCAGGCGACCTGGCCCGACCACATCGTCGACGTCAAGCGCGCGATCGCCTGGGTCCGCGAGCACGCCGCCGAGCTCGGCATCGACCCGGAGCTGATCGCGATCACCGGCGGCTCCGCCGGCGGCCATCTGACCGCGCTCGCCGGGCTCAGCGCCAACGACCCCGCCTTCCAGCCCGGCTTCGAGGACGCTGACACGAGCCTGATCGCCGCCATCCCCTTCTACGGCGTCTACGACCTGACCAATGCCTCCGGCCACTACTACCCGCAGCTGCGGGAGTGGGGCTTCGAGAAGGTCATGTTCAAGCAGCCGCTCGCCGGCAACGAGGAGCTCTACCGGGCCGCCTCGCCGCGCTGGCGGATCACGCCCGAGGCGCCCCCGTTCATGATCATCCACGGCGAGCGCGACACGCTCGTGCCGGTCGCCGACGCGCGCGAGTTCGCCGCCGAGATGAAGCGCGTCTCGCGCTCGGAGGTGCGCTACATCGAGCTGCCCGGCGCCGAGCACGCCTTCGATCTGTGGCCGTCCGTCCGCACGGCGCGGATCGCCGATGCGATCGGGCGCTTCGGGGCCCACGTGCTCGCCGAGCGGGCCTCCAGAACTTCAACGACTGACACTGCGACGCCGGTGGTCCACACTGCCGGGTCGACTTCAGATAGCTGACGAAAAGCCAAACAAGGAGAAATGAAGATGCCCGCCACCACCGAACCGCTCGTCTTCGACGCGATCCGCACCCCCCGTGGCAAGGGGAAGGTGAACGGCTCGCTGCATACGGTGAAGCCCGTCGACCTCGTCGTCGGCCTCATGCACGAGACCCTGGTCCGCAACGAGACGCTCGACCCCAACACGGTCGACGACGTAGTCCTCGGCTGCGTCTCCCCCGTCGGCGATCAGGGCGCCGACATCGCCAAGACCGCCGCGATCAAGGCCGGCCTGCCCGACACCGTTGCCGGCGTCCAGGTCAACCGCTTCTGCGCCTCCGGCCTCGAGGCGGTCAACATCGCCGCCCAGAAGGTCGGCTCCGGCTTCGAGGACCTCGTCTTCGCCGGCGGCGTCGAGTCGATGTCGCGGGTCCCGATGGGCTCCGACGGCGGCCCCTGGGCGATGGACCCGGAGACGAACTACGACACGTACTTCGTCCCGCAGGGCATCTCCGCCGACCTGATCGCGACGATCGAGGAGTTCGACCGCGAGGACGTCGACGCCTACGCCGCGCGCTCGCAGGAGAAGGCGGCGGCCGCCCAGGAGGAGGGCCGCTTTGCCAAGTCCGTGATTCCGGTCAAGGACATCAACGAGCAGGTCGTCCTCGACAACGACGAGTTCATCCGCGCCGGCACGACCGTCGAGACGCTCGGCGGCCTGAAGCCGTCGTTCGCCACGATGGGCGAGATGGGCGGCTTCGACTCCGTGGCGCTGCAGAAGTACCACTGGGTCGAGAAGATCAACCACGTCCACACCCCGGGTAACTCCTCGGGCATCGTCGACGGCGCCTCGCTGCTGGTGATCGGCAACGAGGAGGCCGGCTCCAAGCAGGGCCTCACGCCCCGCGCCCGGATCCTGGCGACGGCGCTCTCGGGTGCCGACCCGACGATCATGCTGACCGGCCCCGCCCCCGCCTCGAAGAAGGCGCTGGAGAAGGCCGGCCTGACCGCGGACGACATGGATCTCGTCGAGATCAACGAGGCCTTCGCGGCCGTCGTCCTCCGCTACGTCCGTGACATGGGCTTCGACATGGAGAAGGTCAACGTCAACGGCGGCGCGATCGCGATGGGCCACCCGCTCGGCGCGACCGGAGGCATGATCCTCGGCACGCTGATCGACGAGCTCGAGCGCACCGACGGCCGCTACGGCATCGCCACGCTCTGCGTCGGCGGCGGCATGGGCATCGCCACGGTCATCGAGCGCATCTGAGTTCCCCACAAACTGAACGTCAGGAAAGGCTCCGACATGAGTGAGAGCACGATCAAGTACGAGCGCGGGGACGACGGCATCGTCATCCTCGTTCTCGACGATCCCAACCAGTCCGCCAACACAATGAACGACAACTTCGTCAGCTCCCTTGGCGAGACGATCGACAAGCTCACCTCGGAGGTCGAGGCGGGCGATGTGAAGGGCGTGATCATCACCTCGGCGAAGAAGACCTTCTTCGCGGGTGGCGACCTCAACAACCTGATCAAGGGGCGTCCTGAGGACGCGCCCGAGATCGAGGCCGGCACGGCCCTGATCAAGGGCTACCTCCGCAAGCTCGAGACGCTCGGCGTGCCCGTCGTCTCCTGCGTCAACGGCGCGGCGCTCGGCGGGGGGCTCGAGATCTGCCTCGCGACGCATCACCGAATCGTCGTGAACAACCCGAAGATCCAGCTCGGCCAGCCCGAGGTACAGCTCGGCCTGCTCCCCGGCGCCGGCGGCGTCGTCCGCACGGTCCGGATGCTCGGCCTGGTCAATGCGCTGATGCAGGTCCTCATGGAGGGCAAGCGCCTCAACCCGGAGAAGGGCAAGGAGATCGGCATCGTCAGCGAGCTCGTCGACAGCCCCGACGACCTGATCCCGGCGGCGAAGAAGTGGATCGCCGAGAACCCCGAGGCGAAGCAGCCGTGGGACACCGAGGGCTACAAGATGCCCGGCGGCAAGCCGACGAGCCCGGCGCTGGCGCAGAACCTGCCGGCCTTCCCGGCGAACCTGCGCAAGCAGCTCAAGGGCGCCAACTACCCGGCTCCGCACCACATCATGGCCGCGGCGGTCGAGGGTGCGCAGACGGACATCGACAACGCCTTCCGGATCGAGGGCCGGTACTTCACCGACCTCGTCACCGGCCAGGTGTCGAAGAACATGATCCAGGCGTTCTTCTTCGACCTGCAGGCGGTCAACGGTGACCGCGGGCGGCCCGAGGGCATCGAGCCGTACACGGCGAAGAAGGCCGTCGTGCTCGGCGCGGGGATGATGGGCGCCGCGATCGCCTACGTCTGCGCGAAGGCGAAGATCGAGGTCGTCCTCAAGGACGTCGACCAGGCTGCTGCCGATCGCGGCAAGGAGTACTCCGAGAAGCTCGTCGCCAAGGGCGTCGAGCGCGGCAAGGTCACGCAGGAGAAGGGCGACGAGTTGCTCGCCCGGATCACGGCGACGACCGACCCGGCCGCGGCTGAGGGTGCCGACATCGTCATCGAGGCCGTGTTCGAGGACCCGTCGGTGAAGGAGCAGGTGTTCAAGGAGATCGAGCCGCACCTCGCACCTGACGCGATCCTCGGTTCGAACACCTCGACCCTGCCGATCACCGGCCTGGCCGAGAACGTCAGTCGTCCTGACGATTTCATCGGGCTGCACTTCTTCTCCCCCGTGGACAAGATGCCGCTGCTCGAGATCATCAAGGGTGAGAAGACGGGCGACGAGGTCCTCTACAAGAGCCTCGACTTCGCCAAGCAGATCGGCAAGACCCCGATCGTGGTCAACGACTCGCGCGGCTTCTTCACGAGCCGCGTGATCGGGACCTTCATCAACGAGGGCATCGGCATGCTCGCCGAGGGCGTTCCGGCGCCGTCGATCGAGCAGGCCTCCTCGCAGGCCGGTTACCCGGCCCCCGTGCTCCAGCTGAGCGACGAGCTCAACATGAAGCTGATGAAGAAGATCCGCGTCGCCGCCGAGAACTCGGGCGAGGTCGCCTCCGGCTGGAGCGATCACCCGTCGATCGCCGTGATCGACACGATGCTCGAGAACGACCGCCCGGGCAAGCTCGAGAAGGTCGGCTTCTACGACTACGACGAGAACGCCAAGCGCACCGGCCTCTGGTCCGGCCTGAAGGAGAACTGGGGCGGCGACAACGCCGACGTTCCCTTCGAGGACCTGAAGGAGCGGATGATGTTCATCGAGTCGATCGAGACCGTCAAGTGCATGGACGAGGGCGTCATCGAGACCGTCGCCGACGCCAACATCGGCTCGATCATGGGCATCGGCTTCCCGGCATGGACCGGCGGAGTCGTCCAGTACATGAACGGCTACGAGGGCGGCCAGGAGGTCTCCCGGGCTTCGTCGCCCGCGCCCGCGAGCTCGCCGAGAAGTACGGCGAGCGCTTCACGCCGCCCGAGTCCCTGGTCGCCAAGGCCGAGGCCGGCGAGAAGTACGAGGACAAGGCGCTGATCGCGGCCTAGCGCGCAAGTCGCATCCCTCGACGGCGAGACGGCCTGGGCGAGAGCCCGGGCCGTTCGTCGTTCGGGGCGCTGGCGGTTCTGCCTCGAGCAAACCGGCAAGTCTGTGGCCACCCGACCGAGAGGACGGGTGACAACGTGCAGGATCCGCCCTAAGGGGGCTGCGGCACGTCGTCGAGCGCCGCAGCGTCGCGCAACCGCAACGTCCCAACGTTGCTAGAACGGGTCCCCGGGACGTTCGGCGCCGCCCAGTGACGCGGTGCCAGGCTCATCAGGTCCACTTCACCCCCGGGGAAGGCGACTACGCGACGGTGCTTGGGCGAGAAGCGCTACCACCCCAGACGAATCGGGCCGCTCGGGTGTTTCGTCCGGATCTGCGTACAGCTCAGGTAGGCGATTCGACGGAACGGCTTCGCCGGAGCACTTTGCCTTTGCGCAGGCACCGCGCTGGTCGACTGACATCCCCTAGCGACCGCGTAGGCGCGACCACAGTCCGGGCCGCCGTGGCTCGACCTCCTCGCGCAGGGGCAGACGCCCGTGGCGTCGCGCCGCCACCACGCACTCCGTGTGCGCGTGCCGGCGACGGGACGCATCTCCCTCCGGCATGACCAGGAAGTGTTCCCTCAGGGCCGGCAGCTGTTCCCCACACAGCGGGCACCGGTAGGTGGCGGGCTTGCGGTTCGCCGCGGGGCGCAGCGTGTACCAGCGGGCTTTGTCGAAGTCATCCATGCGCTGCCGCTGGGTCTAACGGATCCAGCCCTCCGGTCGCGGCGAAGCCGGTGGAGTTCGGGTCAGTCGCCCGGCCCTGCAGCGCCGCGGCTCTGTAGACCGTGGATCACGTTGATCACCCCGACGACGGCGATCAGGATCGCCCACGCCCTGTCGATGTGGTCGGTGGCGTCGCCGACCACGGCGAGGGCAATCAGCAGCACGCCGAGGAGGCCGGCGACTCCCGGGTGGCCGAGGAAGCGCGCGATTCGAGGCAGGATGACCATCGATGCTTCTTCCGTTCTATCGCTTCTTCAGGCAGTACGCCGAGGCGCGTATGTAATCGTCCGCCGAGCTCGTCTCCGAGGTCCCGGAGGCGGCCCAGCCGCGGTTACCGGTGCGGTACGAAGCCACCGGGACGGCGACGGCTCCGAACGTCGTGCCCTCGTCGGCGGCAGTGGTGAAGCCGCCGGAGATGGCGACGCTGCCCTGCGGGCAGCGCGCCTTCGAGGTCGCGAGCGCGGCCGGGCCCGTCAGCGCCTTCTGCCCGGTCGCGATCGTCAGCCGGAGGGGCTTGCGCGCGCAAACCGCATAGACCCGCAGCTTGCCCGCCCCGCTCGCTGCGACGGAGACGAGCCAGGAACGACCCACCTTGACCGAGTTGAGCGCCTGCCAGTACTGCGGCGGAGTGCCGACGGCGCGCCAGCCCCCGGCGATCGGCACGGTTCCCTTGCCACAACGGACGAAGACGTTGTGGGTCTGCAGGGCGTGGAAGCTGTCCTTGACCGAGACCGATTTCGCGCTGACCGCCTTCGAGCAGTAGGCATAGAACTTGACCGAGGCCTTCGCCATACCGTCGTTGCGGGCAGTGCCGTCGACGCGGCTGCGGCCGGGGACGAGGCCGTGGATTGAGACGTACTGGGAGGCCGTCGAGAAGCCGGCGCCGACGAGCCGGTAGCGCTTAGCGCCCTTGCCGCCCGTTCCCGGCGTCACGCAGCGCGCGGTCGTCGAGCCTTCGACGCCGGGTGCCAGCCTGACCTTCGCCGTTCCGGTCTTCACCACGGCCGCCGAGGCCAGCGCGGCGCCGAGGAGCAGCGCAGCCAGTGCGAGCCCCGCGAGTGCAGCTCTAGTCGTCCTCATCCCTCTTCCCTCCTGTAGCCCGATTCCGGAATCGCTTCCGGCCGGACAAGTATGGCGGCCAAAAGCGAGATACGGTTGCGACCGTGAGTGCAGCCTCCGAACGCGATCACGACGTCGTCGTCTTCGGCGCGACCGGCTTCGTCGGCAAGCTCACGGCTCTCTACCTGGCTGGCGCCGCGCCGGAGGGCACGCGCGTCGCCCTGGCCGGCCGCTCGCAGGGGAAGCTCGAGGCCGCCCGCCGGGAGATGCCGGGCGCAGCCGCCGAGTGGCCGCTGATCGTCGCTGACAGCTCGAAGCCGGACGACATGGCGTCGCTTGCCGCGTCGACCCGCGTCGTTGCCACCACCGTCGGCCCGTACTACCGATACGGGCTGCCTCTCGTCGAGGCCTGCGCGGACGCCGGGACCGACTACGCCGACCTGACCGGCGAGACCCTGTTCATGCGCCAATCGATCGACACGGCACACGAGCGCGCCGCGCGCAGCGGCGCCCGCATCGTCCACACGTGCGGCTTCGACTCGATCCCCTCCGACATCGGCGTCATGTGCCTGCACCTGGCGGCGGCCGAGCGCGGCGCCGGCGACCTTGGCGACACGTCGCTGGTCGTCCGCAAGATGCGCGGCGGCGCCAGCGGCGGCACGATCGACTCCGCCCGCGGCCAGATCGACGCCGCCCGCGCCGACAAAGCGCTGCGGCGGATCATGGTCGACCCCTACGCCCTCAGCCCCGACCGCTCGGCCGAGCCCAACCTCGGCGCCGAGCGCGACCCGGTCAAGCCCGTCCACGACGAGCGGCTGGGCGGCTGGCTCGCGCCGTTCGTGATGGGCACCGTCAACAGCCGCGTCGTCCGCCGGAGCAACGCGCTACAGGCGTACGCCTACGGGCGCTCGCTCCGCTATCGCGAGTTGATGGCGACGGGCGGCGGCCCGTTCGGCGCTGCGAAGGCGGCCGGCGTCACCGGCGGTATCGCCGCGCTCTTCGGCGGCCTCTCCTTCGGGCCGACCCGCATGCTGTTGGATCGCGTCCTCCCAGATCCGGGCGAGGGGCCCAGCCCCGAGGCCCGCGAGAAGGGCTTCTTCTCGATCGAGGTGCACTCGGACACCAGCGCGGGCGAGCATCTCGTCTGCCGGATCAACGCCTCCGGTGATCCCGGCTACAAGGCAACCGCCGTGATGCTCGGCGAGAGCGTCCTGGCGATGGCGCTCGATCGCGACAGCCTCCCCGATGCCGCCGGCGTGCTGACGCCGTCGACGGCGATCGGCACGGCGCTGCTCGAGCGCCTGCGCGCCGCCGGGCACTCCTACGACGTCGCCTGAGGCGGCGCGCGCCGCGCATGGACAACGCCGAGGCGCACCGCTTCGCCCGCGAGCAGGGCACCTCGAAGGTCGCGACGCGGACGGCGCGCGGCATCGCGATCCCGTACATGAAGCTGCTCTACGCGCCTGCGGATCGAGGGCGCCGAGAACATCCCCGAGGAGGGCCCGGTGATCGTCGCGCCCAACCACAAGAGCTTCTGGGACGCGTTCTTCGTCGCCGCGGCGACGAAGCGGCCGATCCGCTTCATGGGCAAGAACGAGCTCTTCGAGGGCCGTGGCGGGCGCATGCTGATCCGGCTCGGCGCCTTCCCGGTCCGGCGCGGCTCCTCCGACGCCGAGGCGATCGAGACCGCCAGGCAAATCCTGCTCGACGGCGGCCTGCTGGCGCTGTTCCCCGAGGGCACGCGGGTCCGCGACCCGACGATCCTCGGCACGCCGCACAAGGGCGCCGCCCGGCTCGCGATCGAGACCGGGGCGACGATCGTGCCCTGCGCGATCACCGGCACCGAGAAGCTCTTCGCCGGGCCGCTGCCCCGTCCGGGCCGGGTCCGCGTCTCCTTCAGCGAGCCGATCCACATCGAGGCCGGCGAGCCGACGCCGGAGGCGGCCGCCGAGCTCGTCGACGAGCGGCTGTGGCCGGAGGTCGAGCGTCAGCGCGAGCGACTGCTCTCCCACCCCGGCGTGATTGCCGCCGGCCTCGCCGCGATCGGCCTGGGGGCGGGGATCGCGGCGAGGCGACGGCGCGGGCGCTGAGACGTAGCGCTCGCTGAGCGCCTCCTCGGGACCGACTCCCCAGAGCGACGGATCGCTGGGGAACCAGTTGGAGTCGAGTCGATCGGCGGGGACGGCCGCATCGACGCTGTGGGGTCGGGGGATCCCCATATGGCGCTCGTCGTAGACCTGCTTTGGGTCCGTCTCGGGGGGAGGCGGCGGGGGCTGCGTGCGCAGCGTGCCCATCAGAACCTCGGTGTGGAGAGTCATCTCGGCTCCTCCTCGGTGGCTGGCGTCTCGCTGCCGAGCCTACCCCGAGATTCCGGAACGGAAAAGCCAAACCCGACGGATGGGGGGGTCGGCAGCCCGCGCGGGCGGCGAACGGCCAATCGGACACCATGTCCGATCTGGCTGTAGGATGATCACGATGGGCTCCGTGACCCGCCGCAGCAAGGCAACGCCCGCCGAGCAGCGGCGCCCGGCGATGGAGGCGAAGTTGCTCGAGGCGACCGAGCGCCTGCTCTCCGACGGCACCCCCTACACCGAGCTCTCGATCCAGCAGCTCTGCTCGGAGGCCGGGATCGCGCGCTCGACCTTCTACGTCTACTTCCGCGACAAGGCCGACCTCGTCGCCCGGCTCGCCGACGAGATGGTCGGCCAGCTCTCCCAGGCCGCCTCGACCTGGTGGGAGCCCGGCGCCGGCCGCGTGGAGCTGCTCGCTTCGACCCGGCGCGTGATCGAGACCTACGTCGCCCACTCGGCGCTGTTCGCGGCGCTCACCGAGACGGCCGCCTACGACCCGGAGATGCGCGCGATGCAGGTCGCGATCGTCGAGCGCAACGCGAGCCCGCTCGCTGAGCTGATCGCTCGCGGCAAGCGCGACGGCACCGTCCGCGACGTGCACGCCCCGGAGACGGTCGCGGCGCTCGCCTGGATGCTGCAGGGCTGCTGCTACAACCTCGCGCTCAACGCCGGCAACGAGCAGATCGACCGCCTCGCCGAGGCGATGACGTCGATCATCTGGCACTCGATCTACCCGGACGCCGAGGCGGCAGGCTGATGGCCGGCGTCAAGGCACCGAAGGCGCCGCGGCAGGCGCCGAGCCCGCAGCGGATGCCGGAGCCCGGCCCCCGCCCCGCCTTCCCCGGACCGAAGGCGCTCGTCACCGACATCCGCCAGGCGCGGGCGGCGCTGCGCCGCGGGCCGATGCCGCGCGGCGATCTCTCCTACTCGATCAAGCGCACCTACCGGGCCCGCCACGACGTGCTCAACCTGCTGCTCGAGAGCTACTACCGCTACGGCCCGATCTACGGGATGCGGATCCTCTACGACCTCGAGGTCTTCTTGATCGGGCCGGAGGCGAACCACTTCGTGCTCGTCTCCGGCCGCGAGAACTTCCGCTGGCGCAACGGGCGCTTCGGCGATCTGATCACGCTGATCGGCGACGGCCTGCTGACCACCGACGACGACTACCACGACACGTCGCGGGCGATCATGATGCCCTCCTTCCACCGCGACCGGGTCGCGGCCTCGGTCGAGACGATGGTCGTCGAGGCCGAGCGCGCGGTCGAGCGGCTCGAGCCGGGCGAGACGATCGACATCTTCCACTGGACGCGCGAGCTGGCGATGCGCATCGCGATGCAGGCGCTGTTCGGCTTCGACCCCGACTCGGCCCGGGCCGGCGAGACGGCGCTGCACTTCGAGGAGGGCCTCTCCTTCCACGCGGCCGAGTTCGTCGCCCAGCTGCTCGTCGGACCGGGGACGCCGTACGCGAAGCTGGTGCAGGCGCGCCGGGCGCTCGAGGAGACGGTCGGCGCCGAGATCGCGGCCCGCCGGCGCTCCGGCGAAGATCGCGGCGACGTGCTCGGCTCGCTGCTCGGCGCGACCGACGAGCAGGGCGCTCACCTCAGCGATGGGCAGGTCCTCGACCACGTGATGACGCTGCTCTTCGCCGGCCACGACACGACGACGTCCACGATCACCTTCCTCACCTACGAGCTCGCCCGCAACCCCGAGTGGATGCCGCGCCTCGCCCGCCACGTCGACGAGGTGATCGGCGAGGC
Organism: uncultured Solirubrobacterales bacterium; assembly: GCA_963850625.1. Classification (GTDB taxonomy): domain Bacteria; phylum Actinomycetota; class Thermoleophilia; order Solirubrobacterales; family 70-9; genus CAXMST01. The sequence goes on along the minus strand of CAWKLZ010000005.1, from coordinate 467,867 downwards.
CGACCGGCCGACCGCCGAGCAGCTCTTCGGCGAGATGCCGCTGCTCTCGCAGGCGATCGACGAGACGCTGCGCCTCTACCCCCCGGCCTGGATCGGCCCGCGGCGCGTCGTCCGCGACTTCGAGTTCAACGGCATCGAGGTCCCGGCGGGGCTGCCGGCCGCCTACTCGTCCTGGGTGAGCCACCACATCCCCGACGTCTGGGAGCAGCCCGAGCGAGTTCCGGCCCGAGCGCTTCGAGCCTGAGGCGCGCGCGAAGCTGCCGCGCGGCGCCTACGTCCCCTTCGGGATGGGCCCGCGGGTCTGCATCGGCAAGCGCTTCGGCTACACCGAGGTGCACGTGATCGCCGCCGCGCTGCTGCGCCGCTTCGAGTTCGAGCTCGCGGCGGGCGAGGAGATCACGATCGAGCAGTCGCCGACGCTCTCGCCGAAGGGCGGGCTGGCGGTGCGGCTGCGCGCCCGCAGCTGAGCCGCCGGCATCCGGCGGTGCGCCGGGTACCCTGACTCCGGATGGCAAGCCCGCTCGACGTCCTCGTCCCCGTCCGCTTGATCACCAGAGCGGCCGACGACCTGAACCGGCTCGTGACGCTCGGCGAGCGGGCGCTCGACCGGCTCGACACGCTCGAGGAGAAGTTCGACCTGATGCTCGCGATGGGCGAGCGGATCGAGGGCCAGGCCGCGGAGATCATCGAGCTCGGCGAGAGGGTCTCGGCGCAGGCCGACGAGCTTGGCGCGCTCGGCACGCGCATGGAGACGCTCGGCCGCGACGTGCTGCAGCAGGGCGTCGTCCTGCAGAGCCAGGCCGACGCGATGGTCGGCGCCGCCGGCGAGCTCGCCGAGGCGCTGCCGACGATCGAGCAGGCCGTGACCATGGTCTCACCGCTGGAGGGGGCTGTACAGCGCCTCGGCCGCACGATCGACCGGCTGCCGGGAGGTCGCCAGCGGCGCCAAGAGGAGGAGCCCGAGCCGGAGGAGGAGGGCTAGGGCCCCTTTCGAGCGCCGGCTGGCGCTCGCTAATCTCGATCACGGTGAGCGAACACTCCCCCACTCCCACCTCCAGCCCCGCCGGATCCGAGTCCGGCGAGCGCATCCACGTGACGCGCTCGCGCGCGCGTCCCGGCGGCATCGACCCTCGAAGGTCGCCGGCCGGCCCTTCCGCGAGCGCAAGCCGCCGTGGCTGAAGGTGCCCGCGCCCGGCGGACCGACCTATCGCAACCTGAAGTCGATGATGCGCGTCCGAGAATCTGAACACCGTCTGCGAGGAGGCGAACTGCCCCAACGTCGGCGAGTGCTGGGAGCGGGGCACGGCGACGTTCATGATTCTCGGCGACACCTGCACGCGCCGCTGCGGCTTCTGCAACGTGCAGACGGGTGTGCCGACCTGGAACGACCCGCTCGAGCCGGCGCGCGTCGCGCAGTCGGTCAAGCGCATGGGCCTGACCCACGCCGTGATCACCTCGGTCGACCGCGACGATCTCCCCGACTACGGGGCGAGCGCCTTCGTCGGCGTGATCCGCTCGATCCGCGCCCAGGCGCCCGGCTGCAAGGTCGAGGTGCTGACGCCCGACTTCCGCGGCCAGGAGATGCCACTCGCCCGCGTGATCGCCGAGCGGCCGGACGTCTTCAACCACAACTGCGAGGTCGTTCCGCGCCTCTATCCGATCGCGCGCCGCGGCTCTGTATTCGCCCGCTCGGCCCGAGTCCTGCAGCTCGCCAAGCAGATGGGCGGCGACGAGGTGATCACCAAGTCGGGGCTGATGGTCGGCCTCGGCGAGAGCTTCGACGAGATGGTCGAGACCTTCGGCATCCTCCGCGAGCACGACGTCCAGGTCCTCACCGTCGGCCAGTACCTGCGGCCGACCGAGCGCCACCTGCCGGTCGTCCGCTACTGGGAGCCGGAGGAGTTCGAGGCGCTCGAGCGCGAGGCGCGGCGGATCGGCTTCGAGTCGGTCGCCTGCGGCCCGCTCGTCCGCTCCAGCTACCACGCCGATGAGTCGGCCCGCGAGGCGGCAGCCGCCGCCGTCCCGGCGGGCGAGCCGTCCTGACCGGCACGAAGCGCTCCGAGATGCGCGCCCAGCGCGTCAGGCGATCCGCTCGAGGACAGCCCCGTCTGGCCCGACCGCGACGATCGTCGGCACGATCGCGATCCCATACTTGCGGGCGAGCTCCGGCAGCTCGCGGACATCGAGGCTGACGAGTGGATCAACGTCATCGCCGAGGCGCCGCTCCCAGTCCCTGCACTCGCTGCAGAGCGGGTGCGTGAACTGGACGACGGTCCGCGGGCTGTCCCCGAGGCCGCCGAGGTCGGCCGGGTCGAGGTGGTCATGGTGGCGCGGCGAGATGCCGCGCAGGCGGGCGCCGAGCTTGTAGAGCTCGCAGCCGGCGCAGAATCCGGTCGCAGCGGCCAGCAGCGCGAGGGCGGCGACTATGCCGCCGAGCACGGCGCCGAGCGTCTCGGCTCCGAGCCACCAGCTGATGGCCGCGGCGGAGAGGAAGACGAGGCCGATCTGGTTTGCGAGCCGCGGCGCCCGCGAGTCCTCCAGGTCGCCCTCCCCGAAGCGGGGCTGGATCAGCTCGAAGTAGCCGACGCAGGGGAGGCAGAAGCGGCGTCCGAAGGTCAGCCCGACGGCGAGCTGGGCGGCCAGCAACGCCCAGGCGAGAGGCCACCCGAAGATGACGCCGAGCAGCGAGACGACGCCAACGACGGCCTGGTTGGCGCGCGGCGCGCGGGAGTCGATGACGTCGGTGTCGCGGTACGGGTCGGCGCTTCTGCGCCGGATCGGCTCGGTGCTGCTCACCCCCAAATCATGTCAAATCCGATCCGGATGGTGGGGATTGTGCGCGGGCGCTCAGCCTTGGGGGAGCGAGACGGCGAAGCGGGCGCCGCCCATTGGAGCGGCGCCGGCATGGATCTCGCCCCCGAGGCCCTCGACGATCCGCTTGACCAGGGTCAGGCCGAGGCCGGAGCCGCCTGTCGAGCGCGAGGCATCGCCGCGCCAGAACGGCTCGAAGACCTTCTCGAGCGCCTCCGGCGGGATCCCCTCGCCCTCGTCGTCGACCTCGATCGCGATGCCCGCCGCGGTGCGATGGGCACGGACCATGACCTCGCCGCCACTCGGCGTGTGGCGGATCGCGTTCTGGACCAGGTTCTGGACCACGCGAGCAACCCGAGGCGAGGTGAGCGCAGCTTCGGCGTCGCCGAGGTCGGCACGCAGCCGGATGTTCTTCTCGAGCGCCGGCCCTTCGCAGAGGGCGAGCGCCGCGGAGGCGACGTCGACGAGGCGCGCCTGCTCGGAGTCGGCCTCGATCTCGCCTGCGTCGAGCTTGATCAGGTCGAAGAGGTCGTCGGTGAGCGCAGTCAGCGAGGCGAGCGACTTGCCCATCTCGGCGAGGTAGCGGTCGCGCTCGGGGCCGGGCGGGACGACGCCGTCCTCGATCGCCTCGATCATCGCCCGCAGGCTGGCAAGCGGGGTGCGCAGGTCGTGCGAGGCGGCGGTGATCATCTCCAGGCGGTGCGCCTCCAGCGCCCGCTCGCGCTCGACCGAGGCCTGCAGGCGGACCGCCATGTCGTCGAGTGCGCGGGCGAGGTCGGTGAGCTCGGGCTCGGCCTCGATCGGGCCGGTGCGGGCGGTGAGATCGCCGTCGCCAAGCCGGCGCGCGGTGGCGGCGAGGCGATCGACGGCGTCGGTCGTGCTGCGCGTCAGGGCGAAGGCGGCGCCGGCGCCGGCCGCGGCCGAGTAGAGCAGCAGGATCGCGAGGTGGGTCGAGTCCGATCCGTCCAGGTACATGCGCCAGGCGAGGATCATCAGGTTGGCGAGGCCGACGGCGCTGGCGAGGAAGACGACGCCGAGGGTCCGGCGGCGGATCGAGGCCCCGGAGAGCAAGCGCGCGGCGAGCGCGGCGGCGACGACGGAGAGGATGAGCGCGGGGACGAGCGAGAGCGCCAGCGAGGCGAGGTCCTCGCCCGCCATCCCCCAGATCGCGGCGAGGGCGAGCGTCGCGAGCGCGCCGACGCCGGTGACGACCGCCGCGATCGCGGCAGGCTGCAGGCGGTGCAGCGCTGCGCTTCGCCCGCTCACGGCTCGAACCTGTAGCCGGCGCCGCGCACGGTCACGATCCGCTGGGGATCGGAGGGATCCTGCTCGATCTTCTCGCGCAGGCGGCGGACGTGGACGGTGACGGTCGCCGCGTCGCCGTCGAAGGAGATGTCCCAGAGCGCGTCGAGCAGGTCCTCGCGGCTGAAGACGCGGCGCGGGTTGGTCGCGAAGTAGTGCAGCAGGTCGAACTCGCGCGGGGCGAGGGCCAGCACCTCGTCGCCGAGCTTCGCCTCGCGGGCGACGGGGTCGACGACGAGGTCGCCGAAGCTGAGCACAGCGTCCCCGGCGCTGCCGTTGCCGTTCGCCGCCGCGTCGCTCTGGCCGGCGGTTCGGCGCAGGACCGCGTGCACGCGGGCGACGAGCTCGCGCGGCGAGAAGGGCTTGGCGACGTAGTCGTCGGCGCCGAGGTCGAGGCCGGCGATGCGGTCGTCGATGCCGCCGCGGGCCGTGAGCACGATCACCGAGCTCGACGTCGTCGCTCGGGCGCGACGCAGGACCTCGAGGCCATCGACGCGGGGCAGCATCAGGTCGAGCACGATCAGGTCGGGGGAAGAGGTGAGCGCCCGGATCGCGGCCTGGCCGTCGCCGACCGCGGTCACGCGGAAGCCCTCGCGCTCGAGGTAGCGGGCGACGACCTCGCGCACCATGCGTTCGTCGTCGACGACGAGGATGTGGGCCGTGCCTGACATCTGCCTCCGAGGTTGGTGTGGCGAGGTTACGGGCCCGTTACGGTCGCCGCCGCTCGCGCCGCCGCCCCGCCGTCGGTCGCCCGGGATGACCGATCCAGATGGGATCGCCCCTCTATGCCCATCTAGGCTTGCGGGCCCGTGGTGCCGATGAAGGACAACGTCGTCCGCGGCCGTTTCCCCTGGGTGACGGTCGCGCTGATCGTCGTCAACCTGGCCGTCTTCGGCCTGCAGCTGCTGCAGCCCGCCGACCGCTCCAACTCGCTGCAGCTCGCCCGCTCGGGGATCTCCGAGCGCCAGCAGGTGCTGCTCGAGTACGGCGCGATCCCCTATCGGATCACCCACCCAGGCAGCGACTGCGGCGTCGCCTACTCCCGCGGGACGCAGCAGGTGATCTGCAACGGCGCGCCGCGCGCCCACGTCTTCCCGCAGCTCGGCTACCCGAGCGACCTCAACACGGCGCCGTGGTGGACGACGCTGCTCACCTCGATGTTCATGCACGCCGGGATCATCCACATCGTCCTCAACCTGGGGCTGCTGTGGATCTTCGGCAACGCCGTCGAGGACCGCCTCGGCCACGCGCGCTTCCTCGGCTTTTACCTGCTCGCCGGGCTGCTCACCACCTACGCGCAGGCGCTGATCGACATGGACTCGACCACGCCGATGGTCGGCTCGAGCGGGGCCGTCGCGGCCGTGCTCGGCTTCTACCTGATGCTGCACCCACGCTCGAAGGTACTTTGGTTCGTCCTGATCCCGCTCTTCTTCACCTTCGTCGAGATCCCATCCGTGCTGCTGATCGGCGCCTGGTTCGGGATCCAGTTCATCCCCGGCATCGGGCAGCTGTTCGGGACCGAGCTGTCGGCGGGCGCCGGCGTGCCGTACGTCGCCCACGTCGCAGGACTGCTCTTCGGCCTCGCGGTCGGCTGGTGGATGCTGCGCCGCGGGGGCCAATCGGCCGAGCTCGGCGAAGCGGTCCCGGGATGATCAGCTGATGGAGTCGGGACTGCGCGGCATCCTCTTGGGGCTCGGCGTCGTCTTCGTGCTCGCCTTCGGCGGGCTGACGATCTCGGCGCTGGCGACGGCGACGCTCAACTTCGCCTCGCTGCTCACCTTCGGGCTTTCGTTCCTGATCCTCGGCGTCGCCCTCTTCGGGCTGATCGGCGCGATCCGCAACCCGCCGGACGAGGACCGCTGAGCGGCGCTCAGCCGCCGGGTGGCGGTGCGCCCGTGGCGCCGCCGGCCGCGCCCGCGGCGCCGGCGGCCGCGCTCGGCGGCTGCACGTCGAGCAGGTCGACGACGAAGACGAGGGCCGCGTTCGGCTTGATCGTCGGCGGCTGGCCCTGGGCGCCGTAGGCGTCCTTGGCGGGGATGATCAGCTCGCGGCGGCCGCCGACCTTCATCCCGACGATGCCCTCGTCCCAGCCCTTGATCACCTGACCGGCGCCGAGCTGGAACGGGAACGGCTGCCCCCGGTCCCAGGAGGCGTCGAACTGCTTGCCGTCGTCATAGGTGACGCCGACGTACTGGACCGTGACCTGATCGCCGGGCTCGGCGGTGGCGCCGTCGCCGACGACGATGTCGTTGGTCTGCACGTTCTTCGGCGGCGGGCCGCTGGGCACGTCGACGACGGGCTTGGTCGAGAGGTCGGTGCTGGAGTCGGAGCCGCCCCGGGCGAAGAGGATGACGGCGACGATCACGCCGAGCAGGGCGAGGGCTCCCACAAGGGCGAGGATCTTCTTCTGGCGCTGATCGGTGCGCTCGGCCTCGACGGGATCGGCGGTGACGGGGACGGTCGCACCGCCCGCGGCCGTGGGCTCGACCTCGTCGTCCGGATTGACCTCGTCGCTGCGGTCGGTCGCCGGTGGTGCGGCTGCCGGCGCCGGCTGGCGCCGCTTGCTCTTCTTCCCTCTCGCCATCGGCCGGGAACTCTCTCACAACCGGCCGGTGGGCCGTCGCGGCCGGCGGCCTGAGTCGCGGTCAGGATGCCCGGCTCGTCGAGCATCACATTCATGTGCGTCTCGTCCCAGAGCGTCGCGAAGATCTTGCCGCCGACCCGGAACGACGGCTTGCCGTGATGGTCCTGCTCGACCGTTCCCGGCAGCGCGAGCGCCAGCTTGCGGGCCTCTTCGGGAGTGAGCATCCGACCTACAATCTAGGTCCCTGGGGCCATAGCTCAGTTGGGAGAGCGCGAGGTTTGCAACTTCGAGGTCGCCGGTTCGATCCCGGCTGGCTCCACTGGAGACCGTGCCGACCCTGTCGCGCCTCGGTCCCACTTCTGCCTCGACTGAAGACGCGGGCTAGCTTCGAAGCCGGCGATGGCCTCGAGGTTGGGATTTTCCTCGGTATGCGGGGTGGATCCCAACCTCGACCGACTTTTGTCAGCGCGCCTCGCGAGACGCCGATGAATTTTCGCGAGCGGGTAGGTCTCTACGGATATGAGCGATAGAAAAGTGGTTCTCAAGATGGTCATGTCCCTCGACGGTTTCGTCACCAGCCCCGACGGGACCCACGAATGGATGTTCGAGTGGTTCGGCGACGACTCGAGTGAGTGGAACCGCCGCGCGCTGGACGGAGGCCGGCGTCCACGCGATGGGCCGGCGCAGCTACGAGATCATGGGCCCGCACTGGGCCGCGTCCGAGGGACCGATCGCGACCGCGATGAACGAGAAGCCGAAGGCCGTCTTCTCCCGCACCCTGCAGAAGGCGGAGTGGGGACCGGCCGAGATCTTCGGCGGGGATCTGCGCGAGGCGATCGCGGACCTGAAGGCCCGGGACGACGAAGGGACGATCCTGGTCCACGGCGGCCCCAACTTCGCCAGGTCGCTGACCCGCGAGGGCCTCGTCGACGAATACCAGCTGACGACGGTCCCGATTGCGATCGGCGCGGGGCAAAGCCCATTCGCCGAGCTGCGAGAGCACCTGAAGCTGGACGTCGTCGAAGAGGAGCGCTTCCGGAGCGGAGCCCTCGCGCAGATCCTCGTGCCCGCATGAACGCCTCCCGCCCCGGGCCAACCCCGCCCCACCTCGCCGACTCTGTGCGAGGATGGCCGCGGGGCTTCATCCACGGTCCGAGTAGGAGAGGGAATGAGCAGTACCGAGACTGCCCCGGCGGACGCGACAGCGACGCCCGCCGAGCTCGCCAAGAGCGGCGCTGATCCGCGCTCGGCGCGGGCCAAGGTCTCCGACCTCGAGGTCGTCGAGCACTACTTCAACTGGGCCTGGGACGCGCTCGAGTTCCCCGACGACATCCGCGAGGTGTTCTGGATGCCGTATCGCGAGGTCACGGTGCAGATCCCGATCAAGTGCGCGGACGGCAAGACGCACGTCTACAAGGGCTACCGGATCCAGCACAACGCGGCCCGCGGCCCATACAAGGGCGGCATCCGCTTCCACCCCGAGGTCGACATCGACGAGGTCCGGGCGCTCGCCTCGATGATGACCTGGAAGACGGCGATCGCCGGCGTCCCGTTCGGCGGCGCCAAGGGTGGCGTCGACGCGCCCGCCGACGAGATGGCGCCCGAGGACGTGCAGAAGGTGGCGCGCTCGTTCATGGACAAGATCGACAAGATCCTCGGCCCGACGCGCGACATCCCCGCCCCCGACGTCAACACCAACGCCCAGGTGATGGCCTGGATGATGGACGAGTACGGGAAGCTGCACGGCCATACGCCGGCGATCGTCACCGGCAAGCCGATCGCGCTCGAGGGCTCGCTCGGCCGCGAGGCGGCAACCGGCCGCGGCTGCGTCTACATGTTCCGCGAGGCGGCGATGGGGCTCAACCTCGTGCCCCGCGAGACGAGTTTCGTCGTCCAGGGCTACGGCAACGTCGGCTCGCACATCGCCCGCATCATGCAGAGCCTCGGGGCGACGATGGTCGGCGTCTCCGACGCCTTCGGCGCGCTGCGTAACGACGCGGGCATCGATGCCGAGCAGCTCGAGAAGCACATGCACAGGGACGGCGGCAAGCTCGCCGAGTTCCCGGGCGCCGAGCAGATCACGGCCGGCGACCTCTACGAGATCCCCTGCGACGTCTTCTTCCCGGCGGCGCTCGGCGGCATGATCCACGAGGACAACGCCGACCTGATGCAGTGCAAGATGATCGTCGAGGGCGCCAACAACCCGACGAGCTTCACCGCCGACGAGATGCTGCGCGAGAAGGGCGTCTTCATCGTTCCCGACCTGATGGCGAACGCGGGCGGAGTCGTCGCCTCCTACTTCGAGTGGGTGCAGAACCTGCAGCACTTCCGCTGGGACGAGCGCGAGGTCAACGACAAGCTCGGCGCGGTCATGCGCCGCGCCTACAGGGACGTCGCCCGGCGGGCCGAGGAGGAGGACCTCGACCTGCGGCGGACGGCCTTCAAGATCGGGATCGAGCGCGTCGTCGAGGCCAGCCGCACGCGCGGCTACATCAGCTGAGCGCGCGGCGGCTTTGCACGGCTGCGATTAGGCTGGCCCCGTGGTCCTCTACACCTGCCACGTGGGCAAGCGCTACGGCGATCTGCCTGCGCCGATCGCCCATCCCTGCGGCCGTGCCGCGAAGGCGCTCGACGACGCGGGGCTCGACTACGAGCACAAGACGGTCAAGGGCGGCACGATGATGTTCTGGACGTGGCCCTCCCGCGCTCACGATCGCGCCGAGGTCGAGCGGCTCAGCGGTCAGCGCGCCGTGCCGATTCTCGTCCTCGACGACGGCGACGTCGTCACCGGCTCGGGCGCGATCGTCGACTGGGCGAAGGGCCAGGCCGCGGCGTAGCGCCCGGCCGGCGCGCTCAGTCGTCGTCGAAGTCGAAGTCCTTGGGCTCGCCCTGCTCGAACCAGAGGCGATCGCCTTCGGGGGCGTCCTGAAGGAAGTCGGGGGTCTCGTTGAGGAGATCCTCGTCCTCGTCCTCGAGCTCGTCCTCCTCCTCGTCGTCGGCCTCGAACTCGTCGCTCGAGCCGCTCGGCGGCTCGGGCTCACCCTCCGGCACCGCATCCATCTCGGTGCTGGTCGAGCCCTCGACCTCGCCCTCGGCCTCTTCGATGTCGAGCTCCAGGTCGAGGTCGCCGAAGTCCTCATCGCCCTCGAAGATCGCCGACTCGGGCGGCTCCGGCGGCGCGAGCCTCCGGCGCAGCTTCCGCCTCGTCCGTGGCCGGAGCCTGCTCGGCGGGATCGGGCACCGCGTCATGCGGGATCGTGTCGCCGAGGTCGGGATGCTCGTGGCGGGCGCGCTCCGCGGGCGAGACTTCGTCGGCCTCACCCGTCGGCGGTGAATCGGGGGCGGGCGCCTCGGGCTGCTCCATGCTCTCCGGCTCCGGCTCCGGCTCGGGCGCGCGGGCGGGAGCAGCGGGCTGCTCGGTCGCGGGGGCCTCGACGACGTCCTCGAGCGACGCGAGCCAGTCCTCCTCCTTGGTCTCCGGCCCGGCCTCGACGTCGAAGATCCCGGGAACCTCGCTCTCCTCCTCGCCCGTATCCGGCGCTGCCGGCGCGGGGGCGCTCGCGCTCTCCACGCGGGTCTCGGCCTCGGAGTCGGGCGCTGTGCCCTCGGCAGGTTCCTCGGAGGTGTCGAACTCCGGGTCGCCCGGTCGCGCCGCAGGGCCGAAGGCCTCGTTCTCGAGTCGCTCGAGATCGTCGCTGGCGGCGCCATGCGCGCGCTTCAGCTCGAGATGCTCACGGATGGCGTCGTCGAGGATTCCCATGGCTCCGTTGAAGGGTTACAGATGGTGCGCGTAGCTTGTCAAGCCGATACCCCGCTGCCATTTCGCCGTGCAACGGCTTTCCCCTGCGCCGTGCGTGAGCCGGGCGCACCGCTGCGCGCAGTCTGCGGCCACCTAGCTGCCGCCCGCCACCACGACGCGGTTCTTGCCCGTCCGCTTCGCCTCGTACAACGCCGCATCGGCCGCTGCGATCAAGGCGCGCGGATCGCCTCCGTCGGCAGGCATCGTCGCCACGCCGATGCTTGCTGTGACGTGCATCGGGGCGTTGCCCTCCACTCCATCGACCTGCGTCGTCTCGATCCGCTCGCGAACGCGCTCGGCGACCTCGGCGGCGCCGGCCTTGGGCGTCTCGGGCAGCGCCAGCACGAACTCCTCGCCGCCGTAGCGCGCCGCCTCGTCGACGCCGCGCGACTCGAGCCGCAGCACCTGCCCGAGCGTGCGCAGGACCGCGTCGCCCTGCAGGTGCCCGAACGTGTCGTTGACCTGCTTGAAGTTGTCGATGTCGAGCAGGACCAGCGAGAGCTCACCGCCGAAGCGCCCGAGCCGCTGCGCCTCGAGCTCCATCCACCCGCGGAAGTGGCGGTTGTTCGACAGCCCGGTGAGCTCGTCGGTGACGGCCTGCTCGGCGACCTGCTCGTGCAGGCCGATGTTCTCGACCGAGACCGAGGCCTGTCCGATCAGATACCTGAGCACCTCCTTCTCGTTCGCGTCGAAGGGCTTGCCGGAGCGCGCGATCGCCATCGCCCCGTCGATCCGCTCCTCGCCGGCGCTGATCAGCGGATGGGCAATCGCCTGCAGCTTGCCCTCGCAGCGCCCGACCGGGCCGCCCTCGGCGATCGAGGCGCGTGCCGCCTCGCCCAGGATCCGCTCGTAGCGATCGCGCCCCTCCCCCGCGCTCGCCTCGGGCACGTCGTGGCCGGCGAGCAGCACCTCGCCGGCATCGGCCTGGGCGGCGGCAAGCGCCGTCTCGATCACGATCTCGAGGAGCGCCGAGCGGTCGAGTCCGGCCGCGAACGCCTCGCCGATCCGCCGCACCGACTGGTCGAGCTCCTCGCGCTGACGCTGCAGCTGCCTCATCTGGTCGCTGAGCCGCTCGCTCATCAGGTTGAACTCGCGCGCCAGGCCGGCGAGCTCGTCGTTGCCCTCGACCGGCACCTCACCGCTGAAGTCGCCACCGCCGATCCGCTTCGCTGCGGCCAGCATCGAGGCGATCTGGCCCTGGAGCATGCGCAGCACGAAGAAGATGAAGGCGCTCGCCAGGGCGAAGAAGCCGAGGAGGATCAACGCCACGGTCGGGGCGCGGGCGACGAAGCCCTCACCGGCTGCGGTCGTCAGCACGAGACGCGACCCTGCCGGGGCGCCGTCGAGCGCCAGCGCCGCGGCCCGCACGGTGTCGCTCTTGACGTCGATCGTGACGCCGCCGGAGTCCGAGGGCAGCTCGGCATCGCCCAGGTTGATCGTCGTCGCGACCGGACCGGAGGCGTCGACGACGCTCGCGCCGACGCCGGTCAGGCGATGGACCTGGTGCACGTACTGCCCCGCGCCGAGCGCGGCGACCTCGATCTCGCCGATCCGTCCCGAGCCGGTCTGCTGCAGGGGCCGGCGGCTGCGGGCGAGGGCGTCGCGCGGCCCGGCGGCCGCCAGCTTCTTGCCATCCGCGTCGTAGAAGGTGACGGCGACGACGTGCGGGTCGTCGAGCGCGCCCTTCGCGACCTTCTGCAGGTAGTCGGGGTTGGGAGCCGTGATCGCGGCGACGACATCCGGCATCCCGGCGAGCTTGTTGACCTCCTTGGGCGCCGCGTGCAGGGCCTCGTCGTAGAGCTCCTGGGCGGTGGCGAGTCCGCCGGCGAGGCGCGCGTCGGCCTTGCCGTCTGCCGAGTCCGCCGTCACCTGGATGACCAGCACGGCGACGGCGATCATGGGGATAACCACGATCGCGACGAAGAACACCGTGAGTCGGCCGCGAAAGCTCATGCTGGGAATCCCGGCCGTTCTTGGCCGGGCTTCGACTCCTTTCGGTGCCGAGCCCGGTTTCCCGGCCCTGGCAAGCATCTTTGCGCCTTGCGAACTGCGAGCGGCGCTCGCGCACGGCCGTGGCAGGCGGCTATCCTTGCGATTCGCCGCCGCAAGGCGGCCCGGCGCGGGTCACGCCCGCGACACGGGGCTGTAGCTCAGTTGGGAGAGCGCCTGGATCGCACCCAGGAGGTCGTCGGTTCGAGCCCGATCAGCTCCACTTAAAGAAGCCTGCAATTGGCCCATTTTCGGAGTGCCATTGGAGTGGGCGAGGATGACCTCGCCGTCGCTGGCTGGTGCCCATTGGACGCCTGGGAGCCGGCGTTGGCTGCCTGAAGCAGCTGTTAAGCGCCGTCTGAAAGTAGCGTCGTATGGAACTGATCCGCCCGGCGCCCAGGCCTCATGCGGTACTGGCCCCGCATCGCACCGAGGAGGGCGGGTGAGCCAGGAAGGAAGGGGAGGGCGAAGGTCCCTCTGACCCGCGTTGTGCGCCCACTTCCGGGACGCGGTTCGCGCAGGCGCCACGCCAGAGGCGGCCTGCCGGGAGGGCTCCGCTACCTGCGCACCCTGACCTCTCGCAATGACGGGCGGGCGGATCCTCGGGGTCGACGATGGTGATGTCGTCCCCGGCCCCAGTCGATCTCCGATCGCCGGGATCGTCGTCGCCTCGAGTCAAGTCGTCCCCCGGTTCCCGTAGAGCCGATCCTTGCCGCCGCGGCCGTTGATGGTGTTGTTCCCTGAGCCACCCCGGATCTTGTCGTGCTTCGACCGCCGACCAGGGTGTCCGCGCCACCGCCACCGAAGATGTCGTGGAGTGGCCGCGTGACGTTGAAGCGGACCGTGTCGTCGCCGCGCGTAAAGCGAGTCCCGAGACCCCAGCGCCGACAGGTCACCGACACTCGGCGGATCCTTGGACCTCGCTGGTCGCACAGGCCAGAGGCCGCGCGGATGTCTCGCTGGCTCTCGGCTTGCCAGATGGTGGTGTGGCCTTCGAAGACACCGGTTGTCGTCGTCGCCCCCGTCCCGAAGACATTGAGCTTCGAGCAGCCGGTTGTAGGCCCCGCAATAGACGCCGAAAATCATCGTCTCGGGCGCCGGCCGCCGCGTGAGCACTAAGCCGGTGGCAAACCGACCCGGCCAAGCGACACAGGCAGGGCTAGCCCCGGCGGAGGGCGTTCCTCGAGTCTCGCCTCTACCAGAGCTCTCATGCGTTCCCTACCAGCTGCTTACAGCTGTCGTGCCTATGTCCCAGTTGGGCGAACAGCTGCTGGAACACTGTATGCCTACCGCGTGAGCTCACGTTCATCTCCCCACACACCGTAGTCGGCTTGGCTCGATGACCGAATCGTTGAACACGCGGTGCACAAGCAGCATCGAAACCTGGCCAAGGACGACGCGGTGATAGGCGAGGCAGAGGCGGTGGGCTTGCGGCAGCGGCCCGCCGTCCGGCCCGAGTCTTGCGTCAGTCTCGGGGTTTGTGAGGTAGTTCTGGGCCGAGAACCCCATTTCGGTGACCCAGATTGGCACTCCGGTTGTCCCGCCAGGCTTTTGGATTGTGTAGTTGCGGCTGGTCAATGCGGTTGACTGACCGACCCCCCGTCTGGTCCACTTCCTAAGCGACTAACGCGAGCAGACCTCCCTCCGCCGGCCCCGCGGGGCCGGCGCGCGCCGATTCTGGACTGGTCCAGATCCAATGAGGGAGCTCCCTCTCACTCGCCTCCCACCCTAGCCCTCTCAAAGAAGGCCTGCGGGGTGAGCATGCCGAGGCCTCGGTGCGGGCGGATCTCGTTGTAGGTGGTGACGAACTGGCGACGACGACCCGGGCTTCGAGCACCGAGTGCAGGATCTCGCCGTTGAGAAGCTCATCGCGCATCGTGCCGTTGAACGCTCGACGTAGGGGTTTTGTTGCGGTGCGCCGCGATCGATGAGGCCGGCGACGCCTTCGCTGCGCAGCCACTCGGCAAGCGAGTCAGCCGTGAACTCGCGGCCGTTGTCGGAGCGGATGATCTGTGGCTGGCCATGGCGGGCGAACAGCTCGCCGAGCTGCTCGGCGACCTCTTGGGCTCCGATCGAGCGAGCGACGTAGCCACCGATGCAAAGGCGGGTATATTCGTCGACGACGTTGAGGATCCGCAGCGGGCCACCGTTGGCGGTCCGGGCGGCGACGAAGTCGTAGCTCCAGATCTGGTTGGGGTGAGAGGCCCGAGGTTGATCGAGGAGTTCATCGCGCTCCCCAGGCTCTTTTGCCGGCTCTTGGTCTGCGGCGGGACCCGATGGCCCTCCAGCCGCCAGAGCCTCTCGATCCGCTTGCGGTTGACCTCGAAGCCCTCGCCGCGCAAAAGCGCCCAGATCCGCCGGTAGCCGTAGCGGGGATGGCGGGCGGCGAGCTGGTTCATGCGCTTGATCAGGCGCTGCTCGAGCTCCGGTGAGCTCGGCGGCTAGCGCTGGGTGGAGCGGCGCTGGCCGACGAGGTTGCAGGCCCGCCTCCGGAGACGCCGAAGCGCCGGCGCAAGCGCCCGACCGCATCTCGCCTTCGGGACGGGCTCACCATTTTCCCTGGCTCAGCTCCTTGAGCATCCAGATGTCGAGGCCCTGCTCGGCGACGATCCGCTTGAGCCTTGGTCCGGCCTCCAGGGCCTTGAGCCGATGGGCCTCGTCCTCCTTATCTGCCCGTACTTGGTCCGCCAGCGGTAGAAGGTCTGATCGGAGACGCCGATCCGCTTGCAGGCCTGCGGGACGGTCAGCCCCTCGGCCTGCAGCTTTTCGTGGGTTCTGAGCTTTTGGACTATCTGCTCAGGGCTGTAGCGCTTGGCTCTTGCCATCGGGTCCCTCCATTTGGACTCTCACTTCGTTCAACTACGACACACTGAGTGGACCGAAAAACGGGGGGCCGGACAGGCTCGACAGCTACGACGCCGGTCTGCGCCTGATCGTCGCGAAGTCAGTAAGATTCTTGAACCAGTAAGGCAAATGAACCAACCAGATGATCCCCAGCTACAGGTCGTGGCGCCGTTCTGGCTCGACCGACCCGACCTCGAGGTCGTCGAGATCGCCACGAACGCCGCGAACCTGGGCTACGGCGGCATGTGGCTCGGGGAGATGGCCACGTTCGATGCATTCGCGCTCGCCACGGCCGTCGGCCTGCGCGCGCCGGGCTTGGACCTCACGGTCGGCCCGCTGGCGGTTGGCGTGCGCAGCCCCGTCGCCCTCGCCCTCGGCCTCTCCTCGGTTGCCCAGCTGACCGGTGCCCAGGTCGACCTGGCGCTCGGCGCTTCAAGCCCGGCCATCGTCGCGGGCTGGCACGATCGCGACTGGGCGCGCCCGGCCGAGCGCATGAGCGAGATGCTCGACTCGCTCAGGCCGATCCTCGACGGGCAGCGCTCAGCATTCGAGGGTCGCCTGATCAAGACGGCCGGCTTTCGGCTACGCCACTCCCTGCCGGAGGCACGGATAAGCGTCGCCGCCTTTGGGCCGTTGATGACACGCGTCGCCGCCGCCCAGGGCGATGCCGTCGTGCTGAATCTCGTCGAGCCGGAAACCGTCAAGCGCTCGCACCAAGCCGTCGGCGCGGAAGCCGCGAAAGTTGGCCGCCCGGCACCTCCCCTCGCGGCCTGGATTCCCGTGGCACTCGAGCCGGGCGCCGCAACGCTCGAGCAACTGGCAGCGCAGATCGCCGTCTATCTCGCGCCGCCCGGATACGGCGAGATGTTCACGTCGCTCGGCTTCGGGGATCTCGTTCAGCGAGCCAGAGGCGGAGAGCGTCGGGCCAGCTTGGCGGCGGACGTGCCGCGTGAGCTCTTGGAGCAGGTCTGTGCGCTCGGAAGCGCGAAAGAGATCCGCGATCGGCTCTCCAGCTATCGCGCAGCCGGCGTCGAGCGCCTCGCGATCGTGCCGGCGACGGCCGAGGATCCGGGCGGCGCTCGCGTGCTCGCCGCCCTCTCTCCGTCCCGGGACGCCGATGGGGCGCCGCAATGAGCAATTCGAGCGACGATCAGGGCGACGCGATGCCGGGCCAGCGCGATGACCTCAGCCACCGCCACGAGGCGGACTCCGTAGCCCGGACCCTCGAGTTGGTCGGCGAACGCTGGACGATGCTGATTCTCAAGGAGGCGTTTTTTGGCGTCAGACGCTACGGGCAGTTCGCTCGCAACCTCGGGATCCCGCGGCCGACGCTGTCGGCGAGGTTGCGGACGCTGGTCGATGCCGGCCTGCTCGAACGTGTCCCGTACGCGACGAAGCCCGAGCGCTTCGAGTACCCGCTGACGAGCGCCGGCCGGGAGCTCTTCGGCGCCATCGTGGTGCTCATGCAGTGGGGCGACAAGCACCTGGCCGGGCCCGATGGCCCGCCCATCGTCCTGACCCACGAGAAGTGCGGGCACGAGACGCACCCGCGCCTGACCTGCGATCACTGCGGCGAGGCGATCGCGCCGCGGGAGATCACCCCTCATCGCGGTGCAGGGTTCATGCGCTGATGAAGGCCCGTCGACGTGGGTGAGAAGACGCAGTACGACGCGATCATCGTCGGCGGGCGTGTGGCTGGCTCGACGCTGGCGATCGAACTGGCCCGGCGGGACTGGGACGTGGTCGTGGTCGACCGCGACGAGTTTCCGAGCACGACGCTCTCCACCCACGGCGTCTGGCCGAACGGGGTTGCCCGGCTTGCGCAGCTGGGCGTGCTCGACGAGATCCTCTCCAGGCACGACGTGCCCATGTACGAGAGCCGGATCCGCGGCTGCGGCCACGAGATGGAGGGCCCGTTCACACCCGTCGACGGCTTCGACCGGGCGATGGGACCGCGCCGGATCGTCCTCGACCAGGCCGCACTGGAGGTGGCGCGGCGCAACGGCGCCGAGACCCGCCTCCACACGAAGGTGACCGGCCTGCTCGGCACGGGGACCGAAGAGGAGCCGCTGCGCGGCGTCGAGCTCGCCGGCGGCGAGCGGCTCGAGGCTCCGTGGGTCTTCGGCGCTGACGGGCGCGGCTCGGTCGTCGCCCGCGAGCTCGGCCTGGAGAAGGAGCGCCAGATGCGGGGTGAGATGTCGATGGCCTACGCGTACTGGAGCGGCATCCCCGACGACGGCTTCGGCGTCTTCGACATCGACTTCGACGGCGTGCTGACCAAGGTGCCGGTCGAGGACGGCCTCGTGATGCTGATCGTCAACGGCCCGCCCGAGATGACGCACGGCACCGCTGCCGAGCGCCAGCGCAACTACCTCGAGATGGTCACACGCTTCCCGCAGACCGCCGGCCCCGCGGCACGTGGAGAGGCCGAGCTGGTGAGCGCACTCGCCGTCGCTCCCGAGCCGCTGATGCGGGGGTTCTTCCGAACGGCCTCCGGACCCGGGTGGGCGCTCGTCGGCGACGCCGGCCATTTCAAGCACCCGGGCACGGCCCAGGGCATCGGCGACGCGATCGAGCAGTCCTTCTACGTCGCGAAGGCGCTCTCGGGCCCCCGTCCCAGCCTCGATGGCTACGAGGCCTGGCGCGACGCCCGCGCCGCCGAGCACTACGAGTGGTCCTTTGCCTGGGGACACTTCCCGAAGCCCGGTGCCGGCGACGTCCTCTTCCGGGGTTGGGCCAGCGAGCCACAGGCGGCGCAAGACCTGCGCGACACCTTCAGCCGCGTCTGCCCCCCGTCGCGGCTGACGAGCCCCGATCGGCTCGAGCGCTACTTCGGGCCAGGCACATCGGCGGGCTAGTGCACTGTCACTGCCTGGTGCCAAGTCCAGCTGTCCCGATACATCCACGGCCAACTACGAAGGACTTAGATTGCTGGCGTAAGCTGTCCTGCGTGGCGCTCAAGCTCCCCTCAGCTCTCGCCGCAGCACTTGCCGCTCTGCTCCTGCTTCCCGCCTCAGGCCAGGCGAACCTCACCATCGGCAACGACCTCACCCTCCCTGCCGGCCCGACCGCCAGCGAATGTCCGATCGTGTCGCCCCCCTGCACGTACGCGACGACCGGAAACCACACCGGCAACTCCTTTGCGGCACGCTCCCCGGTCAGCGGCGTGGTCCAGAGCTTCGGGATCAAGACCTCGGCGCCCGAGTTCGTCACCTTCCGCCTGGTCCACTTCAGTTCACGGACGGCAACCGGCGCGGGCACCGGGCCGAGCGTCAACATCCCCCACGCCGGCATCACCTCGGTCCCCGCCTCGCTCCCGATCGAGGCCGGCGACTATCTCGGTATCGATACGAGCTCGACCACCGCGGTCTCCAGCAGTTGTACCTCGGGGGGCTTTTATCTCTATCACCCGACCCTCGCCGACGGTGGCTCTTCACCGAACGCCGCGAACAGCACCTGCGACCTGCTCGTCAACGCGGTGGTCCGGCCTGAGAATCGATTCACCTTGCGCGGACTGCGCCGAGACCGACACGCAGGAACGGCGATCCAGAAGCTGTTCGTTTCCAATCCTGGGCGGATCTCGGTCGCGGGGCACGACGTAAGGCACGACGTGACCAGTATCCGCAGAGCCGGCGCTACGACGCTCGACCTCGCTGCGACCGGCGCCAAGGAGCGCAAGCTCAGCAAGCGGGGCACGATCAAGCTGAAGCCGACATTCACCTTCAAGCCGCTGGGCGGCACCGCGCGCCAGACGCGCGCCACCGTGAAGCTGAAGCGGCGCTGAGCAACTCCGAGCATCACCGTGACGAACCGCTTCCCGAAGCGGGATGATCGAATGGATGGAATCCGAGGAGCCTGATCGGCGGTCGCAGACCGCGGAGGGTCGCGAGCTCAGCCTGAAGCTCGGCGCCCCGCCCGAGCTCGAGGAGGCCATCGGGATGCTGCTGGCGTTGGGCGTCTCGGCCGAGGCGATCAGCGAGTCGTACGCCCGCGGAAGCGTCGAGGACGCAATCTTCGATCCGGTACTCGATCCCGCTCGCGAGCAGCGGACCGTTTCCGCCGGCGAGATCGAAGCGCAAGGCGGCCTGTCGACGGCCGAGACGCAGCTGATCGCCCTCAACTTCGGCCTACGAGCGCCGGAGGCCGACGAGCCGTACTTCACCCCTGAGGAGGCCAGCGCGCTGCAGCGCGTCGGGGAGCTCCGCGAGATCTGGCCGCCGGACGTCTACCTGCGAGTCGCACGCGTCTACGGACAAGCGCTCGCCCGGGTCGCCGAGGTTGAGATGGACGCCTTTCGCCACGACGTCGAGCCCAAGCTCCGGGCTGCCAGCGGTGGGTCGCTACCCGCGCTGGGAGCAATCCATGAGGCATTCAGTCAGCTGCTGCCGCTGGCGGACCCGCTGATACTCGGCGTCCATCGGCGGCGGATCGAGCTCGAGACGGCACAGGCGGCAGTCCGCGAAGCCGAGCGGCACAGCGCTTCCGGCGTGCTGCCTGGCGCCGTGAACGTAACGCTGGCGTTCTGCGACCTCAAGGACTTCACCGCCTTCGCTGAGAGGCGCGGGGACGCTGTGGCCGTCGCCGCAATCGAGCAATTCGCCACCACCGTCGCCAGCGAGCTTGGCGAGCACGGCTATGTAGTCAAGGCGCTCGGCGACGGCTACATGCTGTCCTTCCCGAACCCGGGGGACGCCGTGGCGGCGTGCCTGCGCACGATCGAACGGATGCACGGCGACGACAGCGCCCTCGGAGTGCACGCGAGCGTGCATCACGGTGTCGCGCTCTATCGCGACGGCGACTACTTCGGCAGAACGGTCAACCTCGCCGCACGGCTACTGGGTCTTGCCGGCAAAGACGAGCTCGTCGCCGGCGAAGCCGTGGTCTCAGCCACCGAGAGAGAGTTCGATTGGCAGCCCGGAGGACTACATCGGCTGCGTGGGGTGAGCGAGCCGGTCGAGATATCTCGGCTGAGGATCGCGGCCGGGCCGGCTGCGGGTGAGAGGCGCGCGGAGCCCTGACGGGAGCAACGCAACCACTACCCCCGATCCCCCTGCCCCGGCCGACCGAGCGGCTGCTGCTCAGAGCATTCGCGCCCGAGGATCTGGGCGATCTCAGCCGCATCCATGGAGATCCCGAGCTGATGCGCTGGACGCCTGCGGACCCGCGCTCACCGGCGCAGGTTAGGGACGTGCTCTCACGCCGAATCAACAACACGACGCTCGCGGGCGATGGCGACGGGATTGGCCTGGCGGTTGTTCTCCGCAAGGACGGGACCTTCGTCGGCGACTTCACCCTGACCCTGCAGAGCGCCGAGCACTCGTGCGCCGAGATCGGATTCATGCTGCTCGGCGAGCATCAGAGCCGCGGCTACGCCACGGAGGCCGCCCGGGAGCTCCTCGCGATCGCCTTCGAGGTGCTGCAGCTGCACCGGGTCGTCGCCCGCGTCGAACCGCGAAACGGGGCGTCTTGCCGTGTCCTCGAGCGGCTGGGAATGCGGCGCGAGGGCCACTTCGTCGAGAACGAGTGGATCAAGGACGAATGGCAGAGCGAGTACAGCTACGCGATTCTGGCCGACGAGTGGCTTGCCCGGGCCTGATTCCCGGCGGACTACGGATGCCCGCGCGCGGCGCCACCTGGGACCCTGATCGCCGATGAGCAAAGTCCTCGTCGCCTACGCGTCAAAGCACGGCTCGACGGCCGAGATCGCCGAGGCAGTTGCCGAGGAGATCCGCGGTGCCGGGCACGAGGTCGAGTGCGTCGAGGTCGGCGCGGCCGCGGGGATCGACGGCTATGACGCCGTCGTGCTCGGCAGCGCCGTCTACATCAAGCGCTGGCGCGGCGACGCCAAGCACTTCCTCGCCAAGCACGAGCAGGAGCTCTCCGGAATGCCGTTCTGGGTATTCAGCTCGGGCCCGACGGGCGACCCGGCCGATGACGATCCCGAGTGGCTCGAGCCACCGAAGATCCTGCGCAAGGCCCTCGATCTCGGCGTCCGCGACCACGTCGTCTTCGGCGGCCGCGTGCCGCCGGAAGGCGGCGGCATCGCCACCCGTGGCATGCGCTCCGGAACCCCCGCCGAGTTCCAGGACCGCCGCGACTGGGACGAGATTCGCGCCTGGGCGCGAGGCGTTGCAACCGAGCTGGGCTAGCCGGGGCTTGGGGCGACGCGGGTCACCGGCTTGTAGCTGGTCGCGTCCGTCGTGAATTCCGGCTTGCCGTAGCTGGCGAGGCGGCCCTTGACGGCGCTGATCGCCAGGGAGTCGACGAGGTCGCGAACGATCGGCAGCTCGCCGGCCGCGCGGATCGTCAGAAAGCGGCCGATCAGCAGCGGTGCGGTCGCAGCGACCACCGCACCGTCCGTGAGCCCGAAGGAGACCCCCATCTCGGCGGCCGTCTCGCGGTTGCCGCCGGCGAAGGCGCTGATGAAGAAGGCCTTGCTGTGGCTCTTCTCGATCGCCTCGGCGATCCGGTCGAGGGGCCCGTCGTCGGCGCGCAGGTAGGCGTCCATCGTCGCCCGGACCAGCGCCCCGCACGTCTCGTCGTCGAAGCCGTCGCGGAGCAGCGCCGCGCGCGCGTGCATGAAGTGCAGCGTCTCCTCGACGGTCGTCGGCAAGAGCTCCTCCGGAAGGCCGAGCAAGAAGCACCGGTAGCGCGCGAACTCGACGACGGCGCGCTCGCGGTCGTTGAACTCCGAGCGCCCCTTGCTGTGAGCCTGGGCCGCGAGCAGGTAGATGTTGAGCAGGCCCGCAGGCATCTGATCCACCTGTGGGACGGGGATGCCGTAGATGCCCAGGTCCCAGCGATCGGAGCGCTTGAGCGCGTTGTAGCGGACCATCGAGTGCATGAGGCGGACCATCGCCGCCGCCTCGAAGCCGCGACCCTGGCGCTCGAGCGCGCCGGGCAGCGTCGTCACGGCGAAGAAGCTCGCCGTCTCGTTGACCCGCCGGGCGGCGGTACGACCGCCCAGCGCCCCGGTGAGCACCATCGGGAGCGCCGCGTAGGTGTTCATGAAGGTGGCGATGAAGGCGCCGCGGGTAATGAACGGCGCCAGAAAGGCGGATGGAATCCGCTCCTGCCGCGCGCCCTCGCCGACCAGGTCCATGTCGAGCCAGTCGGGCTCCACCTCCATTGCGGCGATGAACGCGTCCAGCTCCGGTGGCGGCGCGGGCACCGCGTCGATTCCCTCACGGCAGGCGAGCTGGAGCATGTCGATCAGTCCCTTGAACGGCCGCTCCTCCATCAGCGACGCGTAGGGGTCGGCGACGACGTCGCCGAGCATGGTCGCCGTGCTGATCAGCTCGACGACGCGGGGGTCGGCGAGGATCTCGTCGCGGTCGGCTACCCACTCGGGCAGCGAGGACTTGTCGTCCGGTGCGGTAGCCAGCCGGTACGGCTGGACGGCGAAGTCGACGTTGCCGTACAGCGCCGGCTGCAGCTCGGCCTGGTGGCGGACGCGCTCGGCGAGGCCGGGGTAGTGAAGGGTCGGAGTCTTCGGCATTGCGATCCCGAGAAGGGCGGCAGCCGGCTCGGGCTGCGGGGGACCAACGTACGCGGCGCAGGTTCCAGCGTCAAGGCTCGGCACTCCCAGTCCACCTCGTCGTCTCCTGCGCTCGTCGCCCGCAAGGGGCCGCTCGCATAAGCGGCCAGCGGGCTCCTGGTCCAGCGATCGTGGACCGGGCGGACCTTGTCGTAGGCTCGGCCCCGTGGCCCGGTTGATCTACTCGGCGATCTGCTCGCTCGACGGCTTCGTGGAGGACGCCGATGGGGGCTTCGCCTGGGCGCGGCCCGACGAGGAGGTCCACCGCTTCGTCAACGACCTCGAGCGCGGGATCGGCACATATCTGTACGGGCGCGGCATGTACGAGACGATGGCCGCCTGGGAGACCGACCCGGCGCTGGCCGAGGCGACCGGCTACACAGCGGACTTCGCGCGGATCTGGCAGGCGGCCGAGAAGATCGTCTTCTCGCGAACGCTGGAGTCGGTGACGACGGCCCGCACGCGGCTCGAGCGCGAGTTCGACCCCGCCGGAGTCCGGGCGCTCAAGGGGTCGACCGAGCGCGACCTCGGCGTCGGCGGCGCCGGGCTCGCCGCCGAGGCGTTCGCGGCGGGCCTCGTCGACGAGTGCCACCTGATCCTCGTCCCCTACGTCGCCGGCGGCGGCAAGCCGGCGCTGCCGCGTGGGCAGACGTTCCCGCTCGAGCTGGTTGCGGAGCGTCGCTTTGGGAACGGGACGGTGCACCTGCAGCACCGCGTGGGGGGAAACGATGCTCCCGCTGCTGCCTGATCCGCCGCCCGGCTTTGCTCAGCCGCCCGCGACCATGCCGTGGCGGTAGGCGTAGCCGACGGCCTGCGCCCGGTCGCGGGCGCCGATCTTCGAGAACAGGTGGTTGACGTGGCTCTTCACGGTCGCGGGTGAGACGACGAGCCGGTCGGCGATCTGGGAGTTGGAAAGGCCGGCCGCGATCAGCTCGAGGACCTGGGCCTCCCGAGCCGTCAGACCGTCGGGCAGCTCAGCCGCCCCCTGCCTAGAGCCGCCGCCCTCCTCGCCGGCGGTCGCCGCCTCGATGACCTTCTTCTGAATCGCCTCGTCGAGGCTCGCACCGCCCGCGGCGACGCGGGCGATCGCGGCGCCGATCTGCTCGGCCCCCGCGTCCTTGGTCAGGTACCCACGGGCGCCCGCCCTCAGGGCGCCGAGCACCGATTCGTCGTCCGCGTAGGTCGTGAGGGCGATCACGCCGACCTCGGGCAGGCGCTCCGTCAGGCGACGGGTCGCCTCGATCCCGTCGCAGCGCGGCATCCGCAGATCCATGAGGACCACGTCGGGCCGCGAGGCGCTCGGCGAGCTCGACCGCCTCCTCCCCGTCGGCGGCGGTGCCGAGCACCTCGACATCGTCGAGCAGGTCGAGGATCAGCTTGAGGCCCTCGCGGACAACGCGCTGATCGTCGGCGAGGATCACGCCGACCGAGCCACCGGCCACCCCGGTGCTCATGCGGGCGCCGCCTCGGGCAGCCACAGGGCGACCCGGAAGCCGTCTGCGGTCGTGCCCGCGTCGAGTCGCCCGCCGAGCAGCTCGGCACGCTCGCGCATGCCGCTGACGCCGTAGCCGGCGCCGCTCTCGCTGAGCGCGTCGCCGACGGGTCCGCCGTTGCTGGAGGGCGCCGACCCGTGGTCCGCGACCTCGAGCATCGTCCCGTCTTCGGCATAGCTGAGGCGGACCTCGACCCGGTCGGCGTCGGCGTGCTTGCGGATGTTGGTCAGCGCCTCCTGCGCCGTCCGGTAGATCGTCAGGCTCGCCTCCGAATCGAGCCGGCGCGGCTCGCCCGCGATCTCGAAGCGACAATCGAGCTCCTGCTCGGCGGCAAAGCGCTCGGCCATCCGCTCGAGCCGCTCGGGGCCAGGAAGCTCATCGCCGCGCAGCGCCTCGATCGCGACCCGCGCCTCGTCGAGCCCGGTCGTCGCGTGCTGGTGCGCGCGGCGGATCGCCTGCTCGAGCTCGGGCGCGACGCGGTCGCGCTGGGCGAGCATCCGCGCCCCCTCGAGCTCGACCGCGAGCGCCGAGAGCGAGTGCGCAAGGACGTCGTGCATGTCGCGCGCGATTCGCCCCCGCTCGGCGAGCGCCGCGGCCTCGGTGCGCGCCACCAGGCCCCGCTTCTCCTCCTCGATGAACGCGCGCTCGCGAGCCTGCCGCTGTTCCTCGACGCGCGCGAAGCGGGAGATCATGTACGTGAAGCCGAAGCCCACCAGCACCCAGAGCACGGTGAAGATGCGATCGCTGCCGCCGGCGAGAATCAGCGCGCTGACGGCGCCACCGGTGAGGACCGCGATCAGGACCGAGCTCGCCGTGGGCAGCCGCCGGGCCGCGATCCCGACGGCGACGTAGCAGCCGATCACGGCCGTCCCGTCGGCTTGGACCGCTGCCACCAGCAGCGACCCCGCCCCAAGCGCAAAGGTGAACAGCGTCACCCAGCGGATGGTGCCCGGGTCGAAAACGAGCTCGATTCCGATCGCGCCGACGACCAGGACGAGGCCGATTGCACCGATCAGACCCTCGCCGTGCAGGGCCGGAGTCGGCAGGTCGAGGACGAGTCCGACGCCGAGCAGGCCCAGCATCAGCGCGGCCAAAACCACGCCGATGGGACCGTGGAACTTGCGCCGCATCAGATTCGGCTCGCGTGCCGGGCCGGCATCCCAGAGCCCGCGCGCGAGCGCTTTCGTTCGCACCAGCGCCTCACTCATATGCCAAAGGCTAGGACGTGTGCGACGAGCACGTCATCGGCCTGCGGGCGGTTTCGAAGCGGGCCCGGATCCACCCACGGGTGGAGGCCGAAGTTCGGCGCCCGAGCCGATGAAGGGACCGCCCTCCGGCTCCTACCTTGCCGGGCCATGGAAGCGACCACCACATCCCGCCCGCCAGTGGCGGCGCCGGAGCCCGGGCCACGGCCCCTGCCCGAGCCGGCGATCTCAGCTCGGGGCATATGCAAGTCGTTCGGAAGGATCGAGGCCGTCCGCGGCGTCGACCTCGACGTCCGCCACGGCGAGATCTTCGCCTTTCTCGGCCCCAACGGAGCGGGTAAGACGACGACCGTCGAGATCCTCGAGGGCTTCCAGACGCCCGACGAGGGCGAGGTCCTCGTCCTGGGCGAACGTCCCGACGGGGCCGGGCGCGAGTGGCGCGAGCGCGTCGGCATCGTCCTGCAGGAGTCGCCCGGTGAGGTCGAGCTCACGGTCGGCGAGTGCATGGACTTCTACGCGGGCCTCTACTCGGCTCCCCGATCCCCGACCGAGACGCTCGAGCTCGTCGGCCTCGACGCGCATCGCGACCAGCTCGCCAACGAGCTCTCCGGCGGTCAGCGGCGGCGGCTCGACGTTGCGCTGGCGCTGATCGGCGATCCCGAGCTGCTCTTCCTCGACGAGCCGACGACGGGCTTCGACCCGGCCGCCCGCCGCGACGCATGGCGGATGCTCGACGGCCTGCGCGAGCTCGGCAAGACGATCTTCCTGACCACCCACTACATGGAGGAGGCCGAACGGCTCGCCGACCGGATCGCTGTGATCGCGGCTGGTCGGATCGTCGACGTGGGCACGGCGGCCGGCATCGGCAACCGCGACACCGCCGGCAGCGAGATCAGCTTCGCGCTGTCCGAGGGTTTGACGGTCGCGGAGCTGCCGGCGGAGCTGCTCGCCAAGGTCGAGGCGGCGCCGCACGAGGGGCAGGCGCTGCTGCGCAGCTTCGATCCGCTCACCGACCTGCGTGCGCTCGGCCCTTGGCTCGACGGCGCGTGGCGGCCACATCGCCGACCTCGAGGTCCGCCGGCCGACGCTCGAGGAGATCTATCTGGAACTGACCACCCCGACCAGAGAGGAGAGCTCCTGATGGAACTGATGCTCCACACGACCCGCTACACGCTCCGCGCCTACGCGCGCAACCGCAGGGCGCGGCTGATGACGCTCGCCTTCCCGCTGTTGCTGCTCGTCATCTTCGACGGCGTCTTCAACGGCGGCGCGGCGTCAGTCAACGGCGTCGCCGTCGACTACGGCGCCTTCTTCGCGCCCAGCGTGATCGTCTTCTCGCTGACGGTGACGACGCTCGCGATGCTGATCGCGACCGTCGTCTCCCAGCGCGAGCTCGGCATCCTCAAGCGCCGGCGGGCGACGCCGCTGCCGGCGTGGGCCGTGATCGCCAGCCAGTCGCTGAGCGTGGTCGCGATGGCCGTCGCCGCTGTGGCGCTGCTCGTCGCCGTCGCCGGAATCGCCTTCGGGACCACCGTACCCGTCGACGGCGTCCCGGCGCTGGTGCTCGGCGTGCTCTTCGGCAGCGCCGCGTTCTGCGGACTCGGCTACGCGCTCAGCACCTTCGTCGACTCCGCCGACTCCTCGCAGCCGCTGACGCAACTCGTGATGCTGCCCCTGTTCTTCATCTCGGGCGTGTGGGTCCCGGTCTCGCAGTTGCCCAACTGGCTCAACACCGTCGCCTCGGTCTTCCCGGTCGAGCACGTCGCCGACCTCGTCCACCGGGCGTTCGTCGGCGTCGTCCCGACGGGCGCGGTGCTCGGTGACGTGGCGGTGCTCGTCCTCTGGGCGATCGGCGGCGCCGCGATCGCCGCGCGGCGCTTCGTCTGGTACCCGTCGCGAAAGGCGTGAGAGCAGTGCTGAAGCTGCTCGGCGCAGACTCGAATCCGCTCCTCGCCGTCGTGCTCGGCGTGGCGCTGCTCGCCGCAGGCCTCGCGATCGGTGCGCTCGGGAGCATGGTCGCGGGCGCCGCGGTCCTGCTCCTCGGCGTGGCGCGGATGGCAGATCGCTGACACCGCGTGACGCATGGCGATCCGCCGCTCCGGGCATCGGTTCCGAATGGACCCGATCGATGTGAGGGAGCTTGCCGCCGTCGACATGCACGGCGCGAAAGGGACGATCCTGCGTCGCCGCGTGATCCTCGCCGAGTTCCTGCTCGGCGCCCTGGGCGGCCTGGCCTTCGGCGCTTGGTCGCTGGTCGTGCTCGGCGGCGCGTTCGGCATCGTGATCGGCATCTGGCTGCTCGGGATCGGCGCGAACTACGTCGCGCTCTCCCGTCATGCGGTCGCGCTCTCACGCCGCGGCGCGCTCGACACCGAGCTGCAGGACGTCGCGATCCGCCCCGCGCTGCGCCACTACACGGCGCGGCAGTTCTGGGTCTTCGTCCCGCTCGCCCTCCCGTGGGCGGAGGTGGCCGGCTGACGGCAGGCTGAACCTCACGGTGGCCGCGTCCGTATACGTCGGCATGAAGCCCAAGCCAAGTCCCCACCCCGTCCGGTCCACCCTCGCCCTGCTCCTTGCCACGGTCCTGACCCTCGGCGGCCTGCTCGCCGCCGGCGCGCTCACCACGGGCGCGCTCGCCGCCGGCCATGACGACGCCGCGGGACACAAGCACAAGCGGAAGGCTGAGGTCGAGATCCAGGACTTTGCCTACCACCCGCACAAGCTGCACGTCGCCAAGGGGACGAAGGTCGTCTTCGCCAACCACGACTCGACCACGCACACGGCGACGAGCCGGGGCGCCTTCAACACCGGCAACCTCGCGCCGGGCGAGTCGGCGAGCTTCAAGCTGAAGAAGAAGGGCACCTACTCGTACCACTGCAAGATCCACTCGTTCATGCACGGGAAGATCGTCGTAGGCTGAACCGATGGCGCCGGGGGCCCTCACCCGCGAGCGCGATGTCCGCGCGGCATACGCAGCTCATGCAGGGGAGCTCTACGGCTTCGCCGTGCGCTCGCTCGGCGACGCCGGCCTTGCCGAGGAGGCCGTGCAGGAGACCTTCGTTCGTGCCTGGCGCGCGGGCGATCGGTTCGATCCCGAGATCGGCTCACTGCGGACGTGGCTGTTCGCGATCCTCCGCAACGTCGTCATCGACCTCAGCCGGGCGCGCGCCGTGCGACCGGCGGTCGCGGAGGCGGGGATCGAGCCGTCGACGGACCCGCTCGAGCAGGCGCTCCACTCCTGGCAGGTCGAGGAGGCGCTGCGGCGGATCGGCGAGCAGCACCGGCAGGTCCTGATCGAGACCTACTACCGGGCCCGGCCCTACGCCGAGGTCGCGGCCGAACTCGGCGTGCCCGAGGGCACGATCAAAAGCCGCGTCTACTACGGACTCCGTGCTCTGCGGGTCGCGCTGGAGGAGATCGGCTATGAGGACTGAGGGCTGCCGCGAATGGCGCGAGTCGCTCGGCGCCTACGTGCTCGGGCAGCTGCCGGAGGACGAGCGCCACGGCCTCGAGGCCCACCTCGAGGGCTGCGCTGAGTGCCGCACCGAGCTCGCGCAGCTCGAGCCGGTCGCCCGCGTGATGCCCCTCGCCGACCCCGAGCACGTCGCGGCTCCCGCTCAGCTCCCGACCGGTCTCGGTGACCGCGTTGCCGCGGCGGTCGCGGGCGAGCAGCGCAGCGTCCGCAGGCGCCGCCGCCTGCGGTTCGGCCTCGGCTTCGCAACTGCCGCGGCAACGGCGGCGGTCGCCGCGGTCCTGCTGATCGGCGGTGGCGGGGGCACGGCGGCCAGCACGAGCGGTGAGCGCCACGTCGACTTCGCCTCGCTGCCGTCCGGGATGGAGATTGCGGCGACGCTCGAGCCACGCGCCTTCGGCACCGAGATCAGGATGGCGGTCGAAGGGGTCCCCTCGGGGACGCTGTGCCGCGTCGTGCTGCGGGGCGCCGACGGCAGTCGCAAGCCGGCCGGCACCTTCCGCTACCGGGTCGGCGGCCAGGACGAGGCGGTGCTCAGCTCCGCACTCGACCTGTCGCGGACGCGAACCGTCGTCGTCCACGTCGGCAGGCGTGCCTTCTCCGCGCCGGTCGGTCCGGAGGCCGCCTGAGCGCCGCGATCGGCGCCCGCGTCAGACGAACCTGCGGACGAAGTCCAGCGCCTTGTCGGCGACCTCGCGCCAGCCCTCGTCGATGGTCAGCGAGTGGCCGCGACCCTCGATCTCGATCATCTCGGTGATGCCCTCGTTGTGCTCCTGGTGGCGGAAGGAGGCCTTCGTGATCGCGACCGGAACCGTGTGGTCGCGCTCGGCGGCGACGAGCAACATCGGCCCGCGCTCGGGGTTCTTGGTGTCGACCTTGTCTTCGGTCCAGGGGTTGAGGTTGGCGCTTGCCGCCTGGAAGATCGGCTTGCCCGAGCCCGGCACCGAGAACTCCTCGTAGAGCTGCTCGGCCTGCTCCTCGTCGACCGCGTTGGCGAATCCGTAACGGAACTGGTCGTAGGTGAGCGGCACCGCACGGTTGCGATTCGCCGGGTTGCCGAGCACCGGCTTGCCCGACTTGAGCGCCGAGATCGGCAGCGGCAGCACGCCGCGGAAGGGCGCCGGCGAGATCGCCACCGAGGCCGCCGACAGACCCCGCCCAGCGAGGATCTGCGTGAGCAGGCCGCCGAAGGAGTGGCCGATCACGGCGGGCTTTCGATCGAGGCCGCCGATCACCTCGGCGAAGTGGTCTGCGATCTCACCGATCGACTTGCCGGCGAAGACCTCCGGATGGGCCTTCCCCTCCTCGACGGTCGCCGGATCATCGGGCCAGCCGGGCGCCAGGGGCTCGTATCCGTCCGCGGCGAAGAGCTCCGTCCAGCGATCCCAGCTGCTCGGCAGCAGCCACAGCCCGTGGACGAAGACGACGGGCTGCCTGTCCGACGCGTTCGCCTCCTCGACCTGGCTCAGCTCGTACTCGGTGATCGTCTCCATCGGTTTTCCCCCGATTCTCGTTGCGCGAATGAGGCAGCGGCGCGAGCCTACTACCGGCTCGCTCAGGTCGTGGGGAACGCGAGCGAGAAGCGGATCGTGGTGTCGTCACCGAAACACTGCACGTGCGAGCCGGAGCCCGCGTAAGCGCAACGCAGGTCCGAGATCTTGCGGGTGCAGCCGGGCGCGCACTGGGGATCCCAGGCGGAGACCCAGCCGGCCGCGACCTGCATCGCGAAGTCGCAGCCGACGCCGTCGGTGACGAGCTCCGTGTAACCCGGAATCGCGGCCGCGGCACTCGTTGCCGGGGAGCCGCCGACGACGACACCCGGCTCTCCGCAGGGGCCGGAGTAGCGCTTCGAATTCTGGTTTGCCCCACCGCCGCCCGCAGGCGCGCTGGGCGCCGTGCCCGATGGCGCCTGTTGCGCCGGGACGGTCGGCGTCGTCGCTGTACTCGTCGCCGGCGGCGAAGACCCGACCGTCGTCGTCGTCTGGTTGATGATCGTGACGCCGGTATCGCCGCCGCAGCCGACGAGGAGCGCACACGCTGCGACGGCAAGCCGAATCGCGGCACTGCTACCCATGCACGCAAGTGTAGGAACGGGCCGGCGGCCGTGAGGGCGCTTATCCCGCACTCTCCGGACCCAATCGCCCGGGATTGTCGATTTGCGCGCCTCCCGTTCGTCGCATCGGGGAACATCCCCAAACGAGGAGGAAGCAATGAAGTACATGCTCCTGATCCACCAGGGCTCGACCCCGACGCCGAACGATCCCGAGGCATGGGCACGGCTGTCGGAGGCCGAGCAGCAGCAGATCTATGCCGACTACGGCGCCCTCAACGAGACGCCGGGCGTGACTCCGGGCGAGCACATGCAAGCGCCCGAGGCGGCGACCACGGTCCGCGTTGACGGTGAACGCACGCTCGTCACCGACGGTCCCTTCGCGGAGACCAAGGAGGCGCTTGGCGGCTACCTGTTCTTCGAGGCGGACGACCTCGACGCGGCGATCGAGGTGGCCGCCCGGATCCCGGCCGCACGTCTCGGCGGCGCGATCGAGATCCGGCCGCTGGCCGGATGACGGATCCTCTCGAGGCGGCCTTCCGCGACGAATGGGGCCGCGTGCTCGCGTCCCTGATCGGCTTCCTCGGCGACTTCGAGCTCGCCGAGGAGGCCGCCCAGGACGCGTTCGCGGCGGCAGCCCGCCGCTGGCCCGCCGAGGGGGCGCCGGCCAACCCGGGCGCGTGGTTGATCACGACCGCGCGCAACCGGGCGATCGACCGCATTCGCCGCGACCGCAACCTCGCCCGCAAGACGAAATTGCTCGCGGCGGAGGCTGAGCTGCGGGCGCCCGGCCCCGAGGTCGAAGTGGAAGCGGAGGAGTTCCCGGACGAGCGGCTCGAGCTGCTCTTCACTTGCTGCCATCCGGCGCTCGCGCTCGAGGCGCAGGTGGCGCTCACTCTGCGCACGCTGGGTGGTCTGACGACGACCGAGATCGCGGCCGCCTTCCTCGTGGCAGAGCCGACCATGGCACAACGACTCGTGCGCTCCAAGCGCAAGATCAGGGACGCCGGCATTCCCTTCCGAGTCCCTCCCGACCACCTGCTGCCCGACCGCCTCGAAGCGGTGCTCGCGGTGATCTACCTGATCTTCAACCGTGGCTACGCCGGTCGTCAGGAGCTCGCGGCCGAGGGCATCCGGCTCGGCCGGGCGCTCGTCGAGTTGATGCCGGACGAACCCGAGGCCCACGGCCTGCTCGCCCTGATGCTGTTCCACGATTCGCGGTCGGCGGCGCGGCTGCGTGAAGGGGAGCTGGTCCTGCTCGCCGACCAGGACCCGGAGCTCTGGGACACCGCCGAGATTCATGCCGGTCGCGAGGAGCTCGAGCGGGCGCTGGCGCTCCGGGGCGAAGGCGCCTACGTCCTGCAAGCCGCGATCGCCGGGCTGCACGCGGAGCTGCCGCGCGATTGGGAGCAGATCGCGGCGCTCTACGCCGAGCTCGCCCGACGCACGGGATCGCCGGTCGTCGAGCTCAACCGCGCCGTTGCCGTCGCCGAAGCGGAGGGACCGGAGCCGGCACTGGCGATTGTCGAGCGGCTCGACCTCGACGGCTACCACTACCTGCACGCGACCCGTGCCGAGCTGCTGCGCCGCCTCGGCCGCGAGCGTGAGGCGCGCGAAGCGCTCGAACGGGCGCTCGAGACGGTCGACGACGAAACCGAGCGGCGCCTGCTGCACAAGCGCCTTCAGGCCTTGCGCTGAGGACCCGCTGCCGGCGGGCCGAGCACAGCGACTGCTATCTGATCCAGCACGATCCGGTCAGGTGGTGCTGGGATCTCG
This sequence comes from uncultured Solirubrobacterales bacterium, assembly GCA_963850625.1. Taxonomy (GTDB): domain Bacteria; phylum Actinomycetota; class Thermoleophilia; order Solirubrobacterales; family 70-9; genus CAXMST01. Next base: position 435,005 of record CAWKLZ010000005.1, on the reverse strand, counting down.
CTGCAGCGACGCGCCTCGCCCGCTCGTCTCTCCTGATTGCCTCGGTACTTCCTTCGGACCCTGTGGCCAGAAGACGTAGAGCAGCATCGGCACTGCGTAGAGCAGGTACACGACGACCTCGGCCTCGGTCGGGCGCTGCTGCAGGCCGAGCATCCCCGTGAGCAGCGAGGACGTAACGGTGTCGGGGACGACGAGCCAGCTCAGGTCGAGAGCCTGGCCCTGGAAGCTGTTGATCCACCCCGCCTCGTGGCCGGTGTGGACCGCGGTGGCGAGTAGGCCGGCAGCGACGAGGACGAGCACGCCGGCGGTGAGCCGGAAGAAGCGGGCAAGGTCGAGGCGGACGCCACCTCGGTAGATCCCGATCCCGATCCCGACGGCAGCGAGCACGCCAAGCAGGGCACCGAAGCCGGCGAGCAGCGCGTTCGTCGATGCCTGGAAGGAGGCAAGCAAGAAGACGGCGGTCTCGAGCCCCTCACGAAGGACGGCGAAGAACGCCATCGCGATCAGGCCGATCGCCGAGCCCGTGACGAGAGCCTCGCCCGCGCGCTCCTCGAGCTCGGCCCGGAGCCCGGCAGCGTGGCTGCGCATCCAGAAGATCATGAACGTGACGATGCCGACCGCCGCCAGGGAGACGAGGGTCTCGAGCTGTTCCTGCTGACGCTGCGGAAGTTGCTCGTCGGCGATCTGCAGACCTGCCCCCACGGCAAGGCAGAAGGTGACCGCGACGGCGACGCCGATCCAGACCCAGCGCAGTGCCTGACGTTGCTCCTGCTTGCGCAGGAAGGCGGCGACGATGCCAACGATCAGCGCCGCCTCGATGCCCTCGCGGAGCCCGATGACGAAGGTCGGGATCACCGCTCGCTCCTGTCCTTGCTGGTCTTCATGAAAAGCCGATGGCGTGGCTAGGAAATCGCACGCGGCCCGGACCCTAACACAAATTAGGCCACCCTAATTCGGCCGCCCTAAGACGGAAGGAAAGGCTAGAGCCCCAAAGCATCGCCCCCGCTCGCGCCAGCCAATAGGCGCCGCACCACTCCACGCAGCGCCGCAGGCGCTGCGGTATTCCAGCGGCGCCGCATCCCGCCCGGCGTCCCGCACCCCCGCACGGGCGCCCCCTGGGCGCCCGGAGGAGGTGGCGGGCTGTACCCCTACGTGAAGATGATCTGCCCGCCGGCCGCTCGTTCGTAGAACTCGCCGACCGTGATCACGTCCTCGACCTGGTCGATGAAGTCGTCGCGGTCGAGGCCGAACAGGTCGACCGACGCCTGGCAGGCGAAGAGGCCGGCTCCGGAGTCGGCGATCATCTCGACGAACTCGGGGATCGGCGGGATGTCGAGCTTCTCCATCTCGCCGGCGAGCTTGTGCGTGACGAGCGACGAGACGCCCGGCACACCGCCGGCCCACGTCGCGAGGTGCAGGCCGGGGTTGCCGACCGTGGCGACCTTGACGTGCTCGTGCTTGGCTCTGTTGATTGCGTCCATCCCGAAGAAGGTGAAGAAGACGTTGGCCTCGATCCCCTCCATGCGGGCGCCGTTGGCGAGGATCAGCCCCGGGTAGATGCCCTCGAGCGAGCCCTTCGAGATGATCACGGAGACCTTCTCGATCGGCTGGGGGGGCGGCGCGTCGCCGTTCGTCTCGTGTCCGTTCACGTCATCGACCTCCTCGGGTCCTCAGATGCAGCCCCGAGGCTTGGGGATGCCCGCGATCCGCGCCGCGAGCTTCGCCGGGCCCTTCGGGAACAGTTGGTAGAGCTCCTTGATCGGCACGCCGGAGGCCTTGCCGAGTGCCCGTACCGACGGTGCGTTGCCGGTGCTCAGGTACGTGTCGCGCATGAAGTCGACGACCTGCCAGTGCCGGTCGTTGAGCTCGGGGATGCCGTTCTCGGCGGCGATCGCCGCGCCGACCTCGCGGTTCCACTGGTCAGGATCGGTCATGAATCCCTCGGCGTCGAGCTCGACCTCGGCACCGGCGTAAGTCGCGGTGCTCATTCGGCTCCCACCTTCTCCCCGGGGTCGTTGCTTGCAACTTCGTCCGCTCCGGGTCCGCCGAGCCCGGGGATGTCGTGGCCGGGGAGCAGGACGTGCCAGTAGATCGGCTCGAAGGCGAGCTTCGCCAGGTGGTTGAGGCGGGACTCGCCGAGCAGCGAGAGCGGGCCGACCGAGCGCAGCGGGTAGCGACCCGGCATCGGCTCGCGCTCGTAGTCGAAGTCAAGCAGCAGCGCTTTGTCGAAGCCGCTCTCGATGAAGCAGTTCACGTGCCCGTCGTAGGTGCCCTCGAGCTCCTCGCCGGCGAGCGTGTGCAGGACGTTGGCGACGAGCGTCTCGCCCTCGTAGTGGGTCGCCGAGCCGGCCTTCGAGGTCGGCAGGTTCGCGGCGTCGCCGATCGCGAAGACGTTCGGCGACGCCTCGCTGCGCAGCGTGTTCTGGTCGGTGACGACGAAGCCGAGCTCGTCGCCGAGCCCTGGTGAGCGGGCGAGGAAGCCGGCGCCGCCGTGGACGGGGATCGCGACGAGCAGGTCGAAGCCGACCCGGCGCTCATCCCAGCTGACGATCTCGGACTTGGCGCCGTCGACGGTGCCGGTCGCGAACTCGCCGACGACCTCGATCCCCTTCTCGTCGAGCATGCCGCCGAGGTGATCGGCGGCGACCGGCTTGGTGAAGGCGGCGTCGAGGGGCGTCACGAAGCTGATCTCAACCTCCTCGCGGATGCCGCGCTTCTGGAAGTGCCAGTCGGCGAGGAAGCAGAACTCGAGTGGTGCGACCGGGCACTTGATCGGCATGTCGACGACGTTGACGACGAGCCGCCCACCCTCGAAATCGTGCAGGGCGTCGCGTAGCCGGACGGCCTCCTCGAGGGCGTAGAAGGTGTGGATGCTCTCGCCACGGCCGGGGCCGTCGAGGCCCTCGGTCTCGGAGTCGAGCAGCTCGGCGCCCGTCGCGATCACGAGCACGTCGTAGGAGATGCTCTCCCCGCCGGCGAGCTCGACCGCCTGCGCCTCGGCGTCGACCCGCTCAATCGCGGTCTCCCGGAACTCGATCCCGTCGTGCAGCTGCGCGCGGCGCGACCGCACGATCCGATCAGGGTCGGCCATCCCAAAGGGAACGAAGAGCAACCCCGGCTGGTAGACGTGGCGGTCATCGCGGTCGACGACGACGATCTCGTCCCCGGCCGGCAGCTCGCGGCGGAGCCTGTTGGCGACGAGGGTTCCGCCGGTGCCCCCACCGAGAATGACTATGCGATTGCCCATTGAGCCGAGCCTAGGCCCGGCCCGGCGCCCGATCCTCAGGCAAAGCCTGCATATCGGCCGCGGAAACTACGGTGTGCGGCGGTTCGGCGAACCCGTCACCGAGGTTCCGTCGGGCGGCCACGTCTCCGTGTCCCAGTGCTGCTCCACCTCAGGCTTCGAGAAGAAGGCGACCACGCGCAGGTCCTCGCTGCCCGTGTTGTGGAGATCGTGGGCGACACCCTCGGGCAGAACGAAGACGTCGCCGGCCTTGACCGGCTTCGCACCCTCGTCGAGCAGCAAATCGGCGCTGCCGGAGAGGACGTACTGCACCTCCTCGGCGGTGTCCACGTGCTTGCCCAGCCGCCCTCCTGGCGGGATCGCGAAGTAGATGGTGGCCGACTGCTCGGCCTTGCTGCCGCCGTAGGCGAAGTAGCCCCCGGTCCAGCTGGCGTCGTCGCTCGCGCCCGAGGCGAGTGAGACCGTCTCCAGGTCGTCGACGTTCTCCGGCTCGATGCTCATCGTGGCTCCTCCCGATTGCGGAAGGCCGATCGTACCTAGGCCAGGGCTTCGATCCGCGCGGGCACGTGCTTGTGCCATGGGGTGCCGACGAACGGGTCGCGCCACTCCGCCGACGTGAGCGAGTTCGGCGCCACGCCGGGGACGTGCTCGTCGCCGTCGCCGTCAGTGAAGTCGAGCCCGAAGCCGTTCGGCAGCGAGGCATGCCCGGCCTGCATCGCGTCGCTGATCTCGACCGTCGCGTGCGCCTCGCCGCGGGCCGTCGTGACCCGCGCCCGGCCACCGTCGACGAGGCCGAGGGCCTCGGCGTCCTCACGGCTGACGCGCAGGGCTCCGTCGGCGTCGCGCTTCCGCCATGAAGGGTCGCGAATGATGTCGTTCGCCGTGTACGCGCGGCGCTCGCCGGCGGCGAGCACGATCGGCAGCTCGGCTGTCGTGTGGCCCGGGGTGCGCTCGGCGAGCGTCGCCAGCTCAGCCAGCATCTCGGGGATCTCGAGCGCGATCCGCCGATCAGCGTGTGCCACGTACTTCCAGTCGTCGCCGTACTCGTCCTCGGTGAAGACGACTCCCGAAGGCGAGTCGAGGATCGCGGCGAAGAGCGCGTCGCCGTCGTCGTAGCCAGCGCGGCGCATGCCCTCCGGGTAGCTCAGCGCGACGCGGTGGGCGAGGCCCCACAGGGTGGCGGCGCCGGCCATGCCCTCCGGCAGGGTCGGGCCGAGGGTCTCGTAGAGGACGTAGGCCGCGAGCCGCATGATCTGTGGGTTCTTGGCGACGGCCTCGCCGAAAGCAGCCGCGAAGGCGGGGCCGCCCTCGACCGCCGCCTTGCGGAGCGGCTCGAGCTCGGAGCCATCGACGATGCCGAGCTCGCGGATCAGCCGCGCATAGATCTCGGGCTCGGGCAGCGTGCCCGGCAGCGGCTCGAGCAGCGGCCGGCGCAGGTGGAAGGTGTTGCGCGGGAACTCGAGGTTGAAGAAGGTCGCCTCCGGCTTCTCAAACTGGCTCGCCGCCGGGAGCACGTAGTCGGCGAGACGCGCGGTCTCGGTCATCGCCACGTCGATGACGACGACGAAGTCGAGCGCCTCGATCGCCTCCTTCATCCGGGCCGAGTCGGCGAGCGAGTGTGCCGGGTTGGCACTCTCGACGATCATCGCCCGCAGGCGGTCGGGGTGGTCACTGAGGATCTCCTCCGGGATCAGGTTGCAGGGCGTCAGCCCGCCGAGGATCGGAGCGCCGGTGACCGGCGTCCGCCCGACCTTGCGTGTGCCGAACAGCGGCGCGAACCACGAGTGCATGTGCTGGCCACCGACCCGGCCGAAGTTGCCGGTCAGGATCCACAGCAACTTGTTCAGATACGAGCAGAGGGTGCTGTCGGGACCCTGCTGGATGCCGAGGTCCTCGAACACCGCGACGCTGCCGGCGCCGGCGATGCGACGGGCGGCCGCGCGGATCAGCTCCTCGTCGATGCCGCTCAATGCTGCGAACTCGGCGACGGGAACTCCGCGGAGCTGCTCGAGCACCGGCTCGACGCCGTTGACGTGCTCGGCGACGAAGTCGCGGTCGACGAGCTCCTCTTGGACGAGCACGGCGGCAAGCGCGGCCAGGCACCATGCGTCGGCGCCCGGGCGTACCCGGAGGTGGAAGTCGGCCATCTTCGCGGTGTCGGTGACGACCGGATCGATGACGACCATCGAGCGCTGCGGGTCCTTTGCGATCTCGCGGAGGACGACGCGGGCGCGGGGGAAGCTCTGCGACATCCACGGGTTCTTGCCGATGAAGACCGAGACCTCGGCGTGCTCGAACTCGCCGCGCGTGTGGCCGCCGTACAGCTGCGCGTCGATCCACGCCTCGCCCGTCTTCTCCTGGGCGAGCGCGTTCGAGCGGTGGACGCTGCCGAGCGCGTTGCGGAGCGCGCCGCTGTAGGCGCCGCCGAGGTGGTTGCCCTGACCGCCGCCGCCGTAGTAGAAGATCCGTTCGCCGCCGTAGAGCTCGCGGACTCCGTCGAGGCCGGCGGCGACCTCGCTGATCGCCGTCTCCCAGTCGATCTCCTCGAAGGTGCCGTCGGCGCGCCGGCGCAGCGGTGAGGTCAGCCGGTGCGGGCCGTTCTGATAGCTGTCAAGGCGCATCGCCTTGTTGCACGTGTAGCCCGCCGAGGCGGGATGAGCGTGATCGCCACGGATCTTCGCGAGCCGACGGCCGTCGAGCTGCACCTCGATCCCGCAGTTGCACTCGCAGAGGATGCAGGCGGACTGCTCCCACACGGGCTCGACCGCGGTCGCATCAGTGGTGGTCTCGCTCATCTCGCCCTCCCGGGGGTTGCGCGGATTGGCGGCCCGCCGTTCACGGGAGTGCCGCCAGCTCGCTGTGGATCAGATCTCGGATCTCCGCCATGACGTCGTCGAGGGGCGCCGTGTCGCGCTGCGCCTGGGCGAGGACGAGGGCGCCCTCGATCCCGGCGACAGCGACCATCGCCAGCCGTCGCGCCCGCGCAGCGGGCAGGCCCGCCTCCTCGAGCTGCTCGGCGAGCAGGTCGAGCCACTCCGCGAACACTGCGGCGGCCGTCTCCTGCAGGGTCTCGTCGCCGTCCTCACGCGCCTCGATGGCAACCGCGGCGACGGGGCACCCGGCCCGGAAGCCCCCGGACTCGAGCTCGCGCCGGTAGCTCGCCGCAAGCGCGTCGATGACGCCGAGCGGCCCGAGCTCCCCAGCCCGCTCGATCCGCCCGGAGATGTAGGCGCCCGCGAACTCGGTCGCCTCGCGCAGCAGCTCGTCCCGGCCGCCGGGAAAGTGGTGGTAGACGGAGCCACGCGGCGCCGCGCTGTGCTCGAGGACGTCGTCGATGCTGGTCGCGCGAGCGCCGCGCTCGCGGATCAGCACCGCCGCGCTGACGATCATCCGGTCTCTGGCCGAGGCGGTTGGCGCCATCGATTATGCAATATGCCATAGAACAGGCCAAGGCGCCTTCCCGGCCACTGGCGCCGGGAAGATCGGGGGCGGGGCGGCGCCCTTCGCCGCCGCCACCGATGCGAGGATCGGCAGCCACGATCAGCGCGCGATGAGCACCGCCTCCACATTCACGTTCTCCGCCCACGAGATCCGCGACCGGACGGGACACGTAATCGTCTGCGGGCTGCACGACATCTCGCTGCGCACGATCGAGCAGCTGTACCTCGCCGGGATCGGCGTCGTCGTCATCGACGACGAGCCGGACCAGCGGCTGGTCAAGGTGATCGAGGCCTGGCGGATTCCCCACCTCGAGCGGCACACCATCCTGTCCGACCCGTTCGGAGCCGCCGGCCTCCCCGGCGCGGCTGCGGTCGTCTGCGCCGAGAACACGGACCTGCACACGCTGGAGACGGCGTTGCAGGTCTACGCCCTGCGGCCCGACGTGAGGCTTGTCGTTCACCTCGACAACCCCTCGGTCGGCCGCGCGGTCGAGGGGATCACCGGTAACAGCAGCGTCCTCGACGTCGCCGGGCTGTTCGCGCCCTCGGTCGTCGACGCCTGCCTCGGCCGGAGACGTCACGACCTCGAGCTCGCCGGGCAGGCGTTCGTCGCCGCCGAGGTGACGGCCGACCGCGACGACACGCTGCGGCATCTCTATGGGGACCTGGCGCCGCTCGGCGTCGTCGGCGCCGACGACGCCCTGCTCGCCTGCCCCGGCCGTGACACGGCGGTCGCAGCCGGCGACACCGTGACCCTGCTCGGCACGCACGCCGACCTCGAGCAGGCCGGAATCGAACCCTCCGGCCAGGCCGAGCAGGTGAGCTCACGCCGCACGGGTCCGATCCGCCGGCGGCTGCTCGGCCTGCGCGACGCTGCCGACTACGTCGACGGCGCGATCCGCGCGACCCTGCTCGCCAGCTTCGCCATCTTCCTCGCCTCGACGACGATCTTCCGGCTCTTCTACGAGACGCCCTCAGGGCGGCCGATGAGCGTCGTCGAGTCGATGTACTTCTCTGTGGAGACCGCTGCCACCGTCGGCTTCGGCGACTTCTCCTTCGCCTCGCAGGACACCTGGCTACAGGTCTACGCGATCTTCTTGATCGTCAGCGCGACCTCCCTGGTCAGCCTGCTGTTCGCGTTCGTCACCAACGCCCTGATCAGCCGCCGGATCGAGGCCTCCCTCGGGCGTGCCCGGGTCCGCGCCACTGAGGAGCACGTGATCCTCGTCGGGCTCGGCTCGATCGGCATGCGCGTGCTCGAGGGGCTGCGCGAGGCCGGGCGCGAGGTCGTCGTGATCGAGCGCGAGGAGGACAACCGCTACGCGAGCCAGGCGCGACTGCTCGGCGTCCGCGTGATCGTCGGCGACGCGACGCTCGGCCGCACGCTCGAGGCAGCGAACGTCTCGACGGCCTCGGCCGTCGCCGTGATGACCTCGAGCGACCTCACCAACATCGAGACCGGGCTGGCAATCCGCGAGCAGCTCGGTGATCGCTGGGGCAACGTCCCCGTGATCCTTCGCGTCTTCGACCACTCGCTCGGCCACCGGCTCGAGGAGACGTTCGAGTTCCGCCACGTCTGGTCGACTGCGGCAATCGCGGCCCCTTGGTTCGTCGGTGCCGCGATCGGGATGGGCGTGATCACCACCTTCTACATCGGCAGCCAGCCGTTCTTGGTCGCGCGGCTCACCGTTCGCGAGGGCGGCGGGCTGGCGGGCACCGAGATGCGCGAGCTGCGCGCCAACGTCCGCGTGATGGCGATCCACCGCGGCGACGGCGAGGGCCTCGAGTACCCGCCGCGACGCGACACTCGGCTGGCCGCCGGGGACGAGGCCTACATGGCCGGTCCGTACGAGGAGCTGATGCAGATCCTGCGCATTGACCAGGCGGCCGCGGACGCCGGCGCCGAGTAGGACGCGCTCACCAGCCCGGCTCCTCGCCCAGCGTCCAACGCTCGACCGCGGGCCACGGGCCATAGCCCGCGTCGACGTTGAGGTGGCCGCCGCCAGGAATCTCGACCAGGTCGATGCCGAGCGGCTCGGCGTAGCGACGGCGGGCGCCGTCGGGGCAGTAGGGGTCCTCCTCGGCCGCGACGATCAGTGCCTCGCCCGAGGAGGCGGCGATGTCGGCGGCGCCGGCTCCGTGCCGCAGGAACGCGGCGATCTCCGGCATGTCCCGCCGGCACGGGGGCGCGACGAGCAGCGTCTGCGCAGCACCGAGCGGCGCGTCGGCACGGGCGCAGGCGCGGAGCCAAAGCAGTGAACCGAGCGAGTGGCAGAGGACGGTCCAGCCGTCGCGCTCGCCGAGCGCCGTCGCAAGCGCGTCGAGCCAGGCGTCGGGGTCGGGCGCCTCCGGCGCGGGCAGATCGGGGAAGTGAACCTCGAGGCCGCGCTCGGTCAGCCGCGGCGCCAGCCAGCGCTGCCAGTGGCCGGGATCGGAGCCGCCGAGCCCGTGCACCAGGAGCACAGGCCCGCGGCCCTCAACCATCGGCCTCGAGCGGCGTGCGGACGCCCTGCTCAGGAACGGCGGAATTGCCCGCTGGCTCAGGCCCGATGACGCGGTCGGGGTCGTCAGGTCGGCCCGTTTCCCAGCCCTGCGCGTAGTCGACCCCGTACTCGCGGATCAGCTCCAGCGTCTCGGCGTTCTCCACGCACTCGCCGACGGTCCTGATGCCGAGTCCCCGCGAGATCTCGACGAGGGCGCGGACGACGAGCTGGTCGGTGCGCGAGCGCGGCAGGTCGCGGATGAAGTCGCCGTCGATCTTCAGGTAGGAGATCGGCAGATGCTTGAGGTAGTAGAAGGAGGCGAAGCCGACGCCGAAGTCGTCAAGGGCGAAGCGGCAGCCGAGCCTGGTCAGGCCCTCGGCCAGCTCCCGGGCCTTGTCGAGGTTGGCGATCGCCATCGTCTCGGTCACCTCGAAGATCAGCAGCGACGGGTCGATGCCGGTCGCCTCGAGCTCCGCCTCGACGAGTTGCGGCAGCTCCGGGTCCTCCATCGACTTGCCGGAGAGGTTCACCTCGACCAACACGTCGCGGCCGGCGCCACGCTGGCGGTCGACGAGCGCGATCGCCTCGCGCACCACCCAGCGGTCGATCGGCTGGATCAGGCCGAAGCGCTCGGCCGTCGAGAGGAACGCACCGGGCATCGCCAGCTCGCCGGACTCGCCGTCGCGCATCCGCAGCAGCAGCTCGTACTGCGACGTCTCGCCCGACCGCAGGTCGACGATCGGCTGGCAGTGCAGCAGGAAGCGGTCCTGCTCGAGCGCTTCGCGGACCCGGTCGGCCCACGTCCGGCCCGCCTCGATCTCGGCCCGTTCGGCGATCGAGTACTCGCCCAGCCGGTCGCGGCCGGAGTCCTTGGCCCCGTACATCGCCTGGTCGGCCCGCGCCAGCACTTCGCCCGCGGCAAGCGGCTCGCGCTCGATCACGGCGATGCCGATGCTCGTCGTCGCACGGATGCGCTGTCCTTCGAGCAGGAAGGGCTCGCGGCGGATCGCCTCGATCACCCCCTCGGCAGCGATCCGCGCCCCATCTGCGTCCGTCCCCCTGAGCAGCACCGCGAACTCATCGCCGCCGATCCGCGCGAGCGTGTCGGTCTCCCGCACGCGGCCGCCGATCACCGCCGCCACACGGCGGATCAGCTCGTCGCCTGCCTTATGGCCCAGCGAGTCGTTGACGTACTTGAAGTTGTCGAGGTCGAGGACGAGGACCGCGGCGGCCTCGCCACTGCGCCTGCTGATCGCAATCTGACGGGTGAGCTCCTCCTCGAAGCGACGGCGGTTGGCGAGGCCGGTGAGCGGATCGTGCTCGGCGAGATGCCGGAGCTGGGACTCGGCCTTCTTGCGTTCGCTGATGTCACGCGAGACGGCGATCAGCAGGCGCTCGGTGCCGAGCCGCATCTCGCTCAAAGCCAGATCCATCGCGAAGACGGCACCGTCCGCCCGGCGCCCGAGAACCTCACGCGTAACCCCGGCGATCGGCAGTGATCCGCGGGACGCGAAGACCGCGAAGTGCGCCCGGTACTCGTCGGCATGCGGGCCGGAGAGCAGCGCCGCGAACGGCTTGCCGACGAGCTCGTCAGCCGAGCGGCAGCCGAAGAGGCGGGTGGCGGCCGGATTGGCGCCCTCGATCACGCCCGCTCCGTCGACTGTGAGGATCGCGTCGACGACGTTGTCCATCACGGCCCGCAGCCGCTCCTCGCTGTCGTAGAGGGCGCGCTCGGCACGGCGCTGGGTCGCGCGGGTCGCGGCCTCACGCAGCTCCCGCTCGATCGCCGGGACGAGCCGGCGCAGGCTGTCCTTCATTACGTAGTCGCCGGCGCCGGCAGCCATCGCCTCCGCCGCGGTCTCCTCGCCGATCGCTCCGGAGACGATGATGAAGGGGATGTCGAGCCCGCGTTCGCGCATGATCTCGAGCCCCGCGGTCGCGCTGAAGGAGGGCATCGCGTGGTCGGAGATGACGAGCTCCCAGTCACCCTCCTCGAGCGCAGCGAGCATCTCGGAGGCGGTTTCGGCGCGTCGGTGATCGGGCTCGTACCCCCCGCGGCGCAGGGCGCGCAGGATCAATTCGGCGTCGTCCTCGGAGTCCTCGAGCAGGAGGACCTGCAGCCGCGTGCTCATTCGAGCCGGCCGGGCTCCGGAGGGGATTCGTTGAGGACAAGCCAGTAGAGCCCGAGCTGGCGCACCGCCTCGATGAACTGGGAAAAGTCGACCGGCTTGCGAATGTAGCTGTTGGCGCCGAGCGAGTAGCCCGCGAGGCGGTCGCTCTCCTCCTCGGAGGTGGTGAGGATGATCACGGGCAGCAGCCTCGTGTGCTCGTCCGCGCGAATCCGGCGCAGGACCTCGAGACCATCGACCTTCGGCAGCTTCAGGTCGAGCAGGACGACCTCGGGCAGGATGCTGCGATCGCGCTCGGCGTGCGCACCCTCGGCGAACAGCCAGTCGAGCGCCTCGACGCCGTCACGGACGACGACGATCTCGTTGGTGATGTTGTTCTTGTCGAAGGCGCGGAGCGTGAGCGCCTCATCGTCGGGATTGTCCTCAACCAGCAGGATCATCTTGTTCGCCATCAGCCGTCCTAGTTCGTGGGAGCGTGAAGTAGAAGGTAGCGCCGCTTCCGGGCTCCGACTCGGCCCAGGCCCGCCCGCCGTGCCGGGTGACGATCCGCTGCACGGTCGCCAGGCCGACGCCCGTGCCCTCGAAGTCGCCGGCCGAGTGCAACCTCTGGAACGCGCCGAAGAGCTTGTCCGCGTAGGCCATGTCGAAGCCGACGCCGTCGTCGCGAACGCAGAAGACGCCGGGATCGCCGTTCGCGTGGGCAACCTCGATCCGTGCGCGCTGCTGCTTGGAGGTGAACTTCCAGGCGTTGCCGATCAGGTTCTGGAGCAGCACGCGGACGAGGCGCGGGTCGGCGCTCGCAACCAGGTGCGGCTCAACGACAACGTCCACTTCACGATCGGGCTCGCCCTCGCGCAAGTTCTCGACGACCTCTGTGGCGAGCGGGCTGAGGTCGATGCTGTCGCGTCGCATCTCGCTCCGCGAAAGGCGCGAGAGCAACAGCATGTCGTCGATCAGCCGGGCCATGCGCTGGCTCGCGGCGCGGATTCGCTGCAGGTAGTCCTCGCCGTCGCCGGCGAGCTGTGAGCCGTAGTCCTCGACCAGCGCCTGGCTGAAGCCGTCCAGGGTGCGCAGCGGCGCCCGGAGATCGTGCGAGACGGAGTAGCTGAACGCCTCGAGCTCACGGTTGGCGACGCTGAGCGCATTCGTCCGCTCCTCGACCAGCTCCTCGAGGTGGTCGCGGTGCAGGGCAAGCTCGTGTTGGGCGCGCTCGCGCTCAGCCGCGGTGCGCAGGAGGCTCGCAACCAGCACCTCGCCGCGCTCGCGCATCGACACGGTGAGCGCCGCGGCGACGAGCATCGACCCCATGCCGACGACCCACCAGGCCGCGCCCGCCGGCGGCTCATGGGCGAAGAGCAGCACGGCGAAGTTGACGGCTACGAACACGATCTCGGCGGCCGCGACCCGGCGCGAGAAGAAGTAGGCCGAGTAGATCAGCACCCAGAGGTAGAAGAAGATCAGCGGGCTCGGGGTGGCATTGGAGAAGAACGCGACGCCGGTGATGTGCACGGTGCCGGCCGCCAGCGTCGCTGCCATCACCCACCACGGCAGGCGCTCGGCGAGCAGGAAGAGCAGCGCGGCGACGAGGTACGCGTTGGCGAGGACGGCGATTGAGCCGACCTCGTTCGGGCTCGCCTGGTGGGGCAGCACGAGCGTCAGCACGACCATCGTCGCGCCCGCGAAGTAGAGCCCAGCGAGGGCCCGGGCCATCAGCGGCGCATCCGCCGCTCGCGCCGGGCGTCGCGCCGTCTCGTCGATCGAAGCCTCCACCGGACCCTCCATCGGCTTCAGGCGAAGATCTCATAAGGGCCGCGCTCGCGTCGCGCGATCGCGCCGGGTGGGCGGGGTCGGGCGATAGGCTCGGGTCCTAACCCTAGGAGGAGAGCCTTGCCCGAGCCCGTCGCCCCCGCGATCCCCGATCTCGACATCAGTTCCTTCGTGCTCGGCGCCGCCGCCGAGCACCCCGACAAGCCGGCCCTGATCGACGGCCCAACGGGTCGTGTGCTCACCTTCGGCGAGCTCGACGCCGCCAGCGCGGCGCTCGCCGGGGCGCTCGCCGGCCGCGGCATCGGTAAGGGCGACGCCGTCTGTGTCTACATGCCGAACCTGCCCGAGTACGCCGTCGTCTTCCACGGGGTCAACCGGGCCGGCGGCGTGAATACGACCGCGAACCCGCTGTACAGCTCGCGCGAGGTCAACCACCAGCTGCACGACTCCGGCGCCAAGATGATCTTCACCGTGCCGCCGTTCCTCGAGAACGCGCGCGCGGCGGTCGAGGGGACCGACGTGGACGAGATCGTCCTGCTCGGCGGCGACGGCTCCGAGGAGGGCGTGACCGACTTCGCCGAGCTGCTCGCCGGCGGGGGCGCGCCGCCAGAGGTCGAGATCGACCCGGCGCGCGATCTCGCGGTGCTCCCCTACTCGTCCGGTACGACCGGGCTGCCGAAGGGCGTGATGCTCACCCATCGCAACCTCGTCGCGAACATCGTGCAGACGAACGCGGCGATGCCGATGGAGCCCGACGACGTGCTGATCGGCGTCCTCCCTTTCTTCCACATCTACGGCATGACCGTGATCATGAATCTGGGCCTGTGGAACGGGGCGACGATCGTGACGATGCCGCGCTTCGACCTCGAGCAGTTCCTCGAGCTGATCGCCGAGCATGGCGTGACCGGGGCCTACGTGGTCCCGCCGATCGCGCTGGCGCTGGCCAAGCACCCGGTCGTCGACGGCGCCAACCTGAGCTCGCTGCGGTTCATCATGTCCGGCGCCGCACCGCTCGGGCCGGAGCTGACCGATCAGGTGGCCGGCCGCCTCGACGTGCCGGTCACCCAGGGCTACGGGATGACCGAGCTCAGCCCGGTCTCGCACTTCTGCCCGATCGACGCGATCAAGGCCGGCACGATCGGGCCGCCGCTGCCGCTGACCGAGTCGCGGCTGGTCGACCCCGAGACGGGCGAGGACGTCGCCGAGGGCGAGCGCGGGGAGCTCTGGGTCCGGGGTCCGCAGGTGATGACCGGCTACCTCAACAACGACGAGGCCACGCAGGCGACGATCACCGAGGACGGCTGGCTGCGGACCGGGGACATCGGCGTCGTCGACTCCGATGGCTACTACTCGATCGTCGACAGGCTCAAGGAGCTGATCAAGTACAAGGGCTTCCAGGTGCCGCCGGCCGAGCTCGAGGCGATCCTGATCGCCCACCCCGCGGTCGCCGACTGCGCCGTGATCGGCGTCCCAGACGAGGAGGCCGGCGAGCTGCCGAAGGGCTACATCGTCGTCGCCGATGGCGCGGAGGTCAGCGACGAGGAGCTGATGGATCACGTCGCCGCCCAGGTCTCGCCCCAGAAGAAGCTGCGGATGATCGAGCGGATCGACGAGATCCCGAAGTCGGCCTCCGGAAAGATCCTGCGCCGGGAGCTGCGCGATCGCTGAGCCCGCGAGACCCGGCGACTTCGGCGAGGAGCAGGAAGTGCAGCTCGGACCGATCCCGATCGACGCGGTCCCCGGGATCGCCCGGATCGCCGCGGGCGCAACCCTGCGCGGCTGGGCCTGGAGCCTCGGCACGAGTGTGCGAGCCGGGCGGCGCCTGACCGAAGCCGCGCTCTCCGGTGAGTCGGCGGGCGACCTCTTCGACGAGCTCCGGACCGAGACCGTGGAGAACGTGCGGCGGCTGCTCGGCATCGTCGACCCGTCGGCGAGCGGATCCGGCTCCAGCGCGAGGGCTGCCGCGGAGGAGGCCCGGCGACGGGCCCGCGTCGACTCGCTGCGCGAGCGCGGTGCCGCGCTCTTCGACCGGGCGGCCGCGCTCGACGACGAGGATCAGATCCACCCCGGCTTCGACCGGATCGTCGACCAGCTCGCTCCCGACGAGGCACGGATCCTGAAGCTGCTCGTCAACGAGGGCCCGCAGGCCATCGTCTACATCCACCGCGCCGCGCCGCTCGGCCTCGCCGCGCGGGAGGTCGCCCGCCGGCAGACGATGCTCGGCCGCCAGGCAGGATGCATGCATCCGGAGCTGGTCGCCGCCTACATCGACAACCTCGTACGCCTCGGGCTCGTCGCGATCCGGCGCGACCCGATCGACGACGAGTCCGCCTACCAGGTGCTCGAGGCCCAGCCCGACGTGATGGAGGCGATGAAGTCGGTCAACTCGGGCATCTTCCGCGGCCAGTCGTCACGGCGCAGCGTCCACATCACCGACTTCGGGCGCAGCTTCTGCCGTGTCTGCTTCCCGCCCGAGCACCTGACGGGCGAGTTCCCCACGGTCGACGGCTACCCCGATGGGCTCGAGCACGACGAGGTGACCGAGACGCCGGTCTCCGCCGCCGGAGCCGGCGACGACGCGCCGGAGACTCAGCCGGACAGCTCGCGGGCGAGCTCGGCGTAGTAGCAGAGCGCCTGCTCGAGCTCGGCCAGCGGCTTCGGCGGCAGGTAGAAGACGGCGCGGTCGACGCCGGCCTCGGCGTAGGCGGCGAGCGCCTCACGATCGGGCTTGACCCCGTAGAACGTGATCGGCAGCGGCTCGCGACCGGCTTCGGCGGTCCGCGCGCGGAGTTCGGCAATCCGATCGGCGAGTCGGCTCAGGCGGGTCTCGGGGTTCGGTAGCCAGCCGTCGGCAAGGTCGACGGCGCGCTGCAGGGCGGCTTGCGAGTTACCGCCCATGAGGATCGGGGGGTGCGGGCGCTGCACCGGCTTGGGCCATGCGTTGATCGGGCCGAAGTCGACCAGCTCCCCGTGGTAGGCGGCCTCGTCCTCCGTCCAGATCGCCTTCATCGCCTCGATCCGCTCGCGCATGAGCCGGAAGCGCTGGGCCGGATCGGTGCCGTGGTTGCGCATCTCCTCGAGGTTCCAGCCGGCGCCGACGCCGAACAGGAAGCGCCCGTTCGAGAGCCGGTCGACGGTCGCGACCTCCTTCGCCGTCGTGATCGGGTCGCGCTCGACGATCAGGCAGATGCCGGTGCCGAGCAGGAGCGTCTCGGTGGCGGCCGCCGCGGCGGCGAGCGCTGCGAAGGGGTCGTAGATCCGCCGGTACTCGTCGGGCAGATCGCCGCCGGCCGGATACGGCGTCTCGCGGCTCACCGGGATGTGGGTGTGCTCGGGGAAGAAGAGCGACTCGAAGCCGAGTTCCTCGGCACGGCGGGCGAGCTCGACCGGCTGGGCGGAGGACTCGGTCGGGAAGATCGTCAGGCCGAACTTCATCGTCGTGCGCAGCCTATCCGCGTCGGGCCGCGACCCGGGCGGCGGCCTCGCCGATCGCGTCGAGCAGCTCAGCCGCGTCGTCGATCAGCTGCTCGCGGCTGCTGCTCAACTCGCCGCGGGTCCAGGCGAGCAGCAACTCGGCGACCCCGCCCGCGACGAGGTAGGACGTCGTCTCGACGAGGCGGTCGGCCTCCGGCGAGGTCCCGTAGAGCTCGCGCCCCTGGGCAGCGGCGAGCTCGGCGAAGGTGCGCAGCGCCGCCGCCCGCTGCTCGCGCAGGGCCTCGCTGGCGGCGCCCTCGACGAACAGGATCCGGGCGCGGCGCGGGTCGTCGATCGCAAAGCCGACGAACGCCTCGACCGTGGCCCGCGAGCGCGCGGCCGGATCGGGCTCGGCGGCGGCGAGGGCCGCTCCGACGGCTGCGGCCGCACCGGCGATGACGTGCTCGAAGGCGGCCGCGGCGAGCTCGTCGGCGGAGGCGAAACTCTCGTAGAAGTAGCGCGCCGTCAGGCCTGCCTCGGCGCAGGCGCCGCGCACCGTCAGGCCACCCCCCTCGGCGGGATCGCGGCCGAGCAGCTCGACGCCTGCCGCGATCAGGCGCTCGCGACGGCCACCGGTGCGCTCGGCAGCGGTGACTCCCCCATATGTCCTCGCCTCGCTCATCTGCGGATATACTGACAACGCGTGTTATCAGATGCGGCGGAGATCGACCACGGCTACTTCCCACGCGGGGAGTCGGTGCTCAGGCGGGTGCAGGGCGAGCGCGCCGTCGGGCTGCTCTACGGGCAGCGGGCGCTGATCATCGGCGCCCTCGACGCGCGTAACTACGTCGGCACCGCCGAGCACTCGCGTTACCGCGACCTGCCGTTCAAGCGCCTCGCCGCCACCGGCAAGATGTTCGAGACGGTCTTCTTCGGGACCCGCGCGCAGGCCGACAAGGTGCTCGATGTCGTCGCCCACATGCACGACGGCGTCGAGGGACGGCTCGCCGCTGACGCCGGCCCGAGCTACCCGGCCGGCACGCCCTACCGCGCCTTCGACCCCGCAGCTGATGCTGTGGACGATCGCCGTCGCCGCCGACTCCGCCGCGTACTTCTACCAGCTGCTCGTCCGCAAGCTGTCGGCCCGCGAGCTCAACGACTTCTGGGCCGAGTGGGTGCGCTTCGGCGAGCTCTTCGGCATGCCCGCCGCGGTCGCCCCGGTCGGCTGGAGCGCCTTCCGCGCCTATTTCGACGGGCGCCTGGCGAGCCCCGAGATGCACCTGACCGAGGAGGCCCGGCTGACCGGTCACGGCGTCGCCTTCCGGATCCCCTTCGGCGCCGCCGGCTTCCTCGCCCGCGATGTCCACAACCTGATCATGCTCGGCAGCCTGCCGCCGGCCGTCCGCAGCCACTACTGCCTTGCCTGGAACCGGCGCAAGCAGCTCGCCTTCAACGCGGCAACCAGATCGCTGAAGGCCGGCCGGCCGCTTTCCCCCACCCGCCTGGCCCGCGGCCCGGTGGCGCGCAACTACGACAACGTCGCCCGCGAGGAGAAGAGGCTGGTCGAGAAGGGCCGCCCGCCGATCGCCCTGCCGGCGAGGTAGGCGCGGGCCGCGTCGGTCTGCCGCGAGCGCTCGGCAGGCGGTTGCAGTGAGGGAGGGCCGGCGCGACGGGCCGCTGGGCCGGGGCGTGCGGTCCGTTCCGAGCGGTGGGTCGGGCAGAGCGTTCTGTACCGACTTTCCCATCCATGTGCTGGGAAAGCCGATAAGGTACGGCCGGCCGGTGCCTCTTGCACAGGCCCTCGCCAACGTCAACCAGAGGCGCGCTTGACCAAGCCTCGGCGTACCGGCGAGGGGCGCGGTGTGGCGGAGCCACATAAGCCCCGAGTCGGTGCGGCGAGGCGCAGCGTCAGAGCGCGCCGACGCGGCTAGCGGCCGAGGATGTTGAGGAGACTCAAGAAGATGTTGATGATCGAGACGAAGATCCCGGTCGCCAGCCAGACGGCATCCCGCTCGGTGCCGTGCTTGCGCAGGTAGTTGAAGTCGACGACGATCAGCGCCGTCGAGACGACGAGGATGATGAAGCTGAGGAAGGGTGGCGCCGAGGTCCCGAGCAGCAGGAGGACGAAGCTGACGCCGACGGCGCCGAGGATGACGAAGCTGAGCGGCCGCATCCACGGGGCGAGGTCCTTGGAGACGAGGAAGCCGACGGCCCCGGCGCCGACCGTGGCGAGCGCGGTGCCCGCGGCCGCCGTCGTGATCACGTCGGGGTTGACGGTCGCGATCTGATTGAGCGCCGGGCCGAGCCCGAGGCCCCAGAGCAGCGCGACCGTGTAGAGCCAAACGACGCCGAGCATGCCGACGCGCAGCCGCTCGACGAAGTTGGAGGCCATCAGCATCCCGAAGCCGATGAAGAAAAGGATCGTCGCCGTGCCCTCAGCGAGGTCGCGGCCGATCCAGCTGCCCACCGCGAGGAAGCCGATCGCGATCGCGACCAGGAACATGACCTGGCCGAGCAGAGCCGCGGTGTCCGTGCGGGCGTCGGCGAGGGGGCTGCGCTCGGTGGCGTTGGGGGATCTGAATGTCGTCCATGCGCCTACGGTACCGGGTCGCCGCGCCCGCGCCGTGGCGCCGCCGGCTCCTTGGCGGCGAGCTCGCGGAGGTTGCGCAGCGAGCGCCCGGCGAGCAGCAGGATCATTGCGCTCGCGATCGCGATCCCGACGACGTCGAAGACGGTCAGGTCCAGCCCGACGAGCCGGAAGTCGAGGCCGAGGTCGAGCGCCAGCGCGGTGTTGAGCGCGATCAGGACGAGGCGGATCTCGGTCGGGCCGAGCTTTCCGTAGCCGATCGAGAAGCGGTTGAAGGCGAAGCTCTCCAGGTAGACGTTGATCGAGAGGATCAGGTAGGCGACGACGATCAGCGTGCCGACGCTGAGCAGCATGAACGGGGAGAGGCCGAGACCGATGCCGATCGCCGCCGTCGCGATCGCGTCCACCAGGTGGTCCAGGTAGAAGCCGTAGGTGGGGCGCTCGATACCGCGCACCCGGGCGAGCGTGCCGTCGAGCGAGTCGCCGAGCCACTGCACGACGAGCAGCGCGCTCGCCGCCCAGAGCCAGCCGAGCGCGGCGTTGGAGAGCTGGTAGGCGACGGCCACCCCGAACGCCGCGGCGACGCCCAGCGCGGTCAGATCGTCGGGCAGGATCCAGCGCGGAAGGCGCGCGGCGATCACGCGCAACAGCCGCTTCTCCGACGCGGCGAGCAGGAAGCTCTCGGTGCGGTCGGCGTGGACCGCTGCCTCTGCCTGCCGCCCCTCCGGCTCGCTCCCCTCAGCCTCCTCGTTCATCCGGCCGCAGCATAGGCCCGCGCCCCGCCGCTGAACCGGCGCCCGTTTGCGGCGCCCGCAATATCCTCGAAGGCATGAGGGAGAGGGAGGCGATCGTCAAGCGGCTGGCGGCTGCGGTTGCATGCACCGGAGTGCTCGCCGCAAGCGCGCTGTTGCCGGCAGCCGCGCCAGCGGAGTCGCTGAGCCTCGCCGCCCACGGCAAGCACGGCGGCGCTCACAAGCACAAGCTCACGGCGTCGATCCGCCGGACGAAATACGGCGTCCCGCACATCAAGGCGCACGACATCGAGAGCCTCAGCGCCGGCTATGCCTACGCCTTCTCCGAGGACAACATCTGCACGCTCGCGAACGAGTACGTGACGGTCGCCGCGCACCGCTCGCGGTACTTCGGCGCCGACGGTGACTGGACGTTCTCGGGCAACGGGATCACCTACAAGAACGAGGACTCCGACTTCTACTTCGGCTGGGTCAAGAAGCAGGACACGGTCCGCAAGCTGATGCACGAGAAGCCGCCCCTCGGCCCGAAGAAGGGGGTTCGCAAGGGCGTCAAGGGCTTCGTCGCCGGCTACAACGGCTACCTCGACAAGGTCGGCGTCAACCACATCCCCGATCCGCGCTGCAAGGGCGCTCCGTGGGTGCACAAGATCAAGCAGATCGACGTCTACCGGCGCTTCTACGAGCTCGGCATCCTCGCCTCCTCGGGGGCGGTGATCGACGGGATCGCCAACGCGGCCCCGGTCTCCGTGACCACCGGCGCCCGCGAGGACGCGAAGCGCAACGCGATGCTGCGCAGCGGCGAGGGGCTCCAGCGGCTGCAGCCGGACCTCGGCTCGAACGCTTACGGCCTCGGCGGCGAGGCGACCCGTAACGGGCATGGCCTCGTGCTCGGCAACCCGCACTTTCCGTGGAACGGGGCCGAGCGGCTGTACCAGGCGCAGCTGCAGATCCCCGGCCGGCTCGACGTCGAGGGCGGCTCGCTGTACGGCGTGCCGCTGATCCTGATCGGGCACACGCGCGGGCTCGCCTGGTCGCACACGGTGGCGACCGCCTGGCGCTTCACCCCCTTCGCCCTCACCCTCGCCCCGGGCGACCCGCACTCATACATCGTCGACGGCAAGACCAAGCCGATGGAGGCGACGAAGGTGACGATCGACGCCAAGCAGGCCGGTGGCGGCACGGAGAAGCTCCAGCGGACGATCTACTCCACCGATTACGGGCCGATGATCGACAACCTGGTCGGGATCCCACTGCCCTGGACCGACGCCCAAGGCTTCGCGCTCGACGACGTCAACGCGACCAACTTCCGCTACCTGAACCACTTCTTCGATACGAACAAGGCGCAGACGGTCCGCCAGTACGACAAGGTCGAGCGCCACTACCAGGGCATCCCCTGGGTCAACTCGATCGCCGCCGACTCGAAGGGACACGCCTACTACTCGATGCAGGGCGCGATCCCGTACGTCACCGACGAGCAGGCGCAGCGCTGCAACGTGCTCGAGCCGGTCTATTCGACCCTCGGCCTGCCCGTGCTGAACGGCTCCGACTCCTCCTGCGCGTGGCGGACGAAGGGCGACGGCGTTGCCCCGGGCACCTTCCCGCCGGACAAGGTGCCGACCACCTTCCGCAACGACTACGTGCACAACGGCAACGACAGCCACTGGCTCTCGAACCCGAAGGCGCCACTGACCGGCTATGACCGGATCATCGGCATCGAGAACGCCGAGCGCTCCTTCCGGACGCGGATCGGCCTGATCCAGATTGCGCAGCGGCTCGCCGGCACGGATGGGCTGCCGGGCAAGGGCTTCAACCTGAAGCTGCTCGAGAAGGTCGCGCTCGGCAACCGCCAGTACCTGGGCGAGCTCTGGCGCGGCGACCTCGTCAACTTCTGCGATCTCGCGCCCGGCGGTCTGCTCGCCGGCTCGAATGGCCCGGTCGACGTGAGCGGTGCCTGCGACGTGCTTCGCAAGTGGGATCTGCACGACAACCTCGGTTCGAACGGGGCGCTGCTCTTCCGCCGCTTCGCCGCCAACCTGCTCGGCAACTTCACCTACCTGCCGACGGGCCTCGAGGGCGGCACCTACGTCGGCGGCCAGACGATCTGGAAGCAGCCGTACAACAACTCCGACCCCGTCCACACGCCGAGCGGTCTGAACACCGCCAACCCGCTCGTCGGCGTCGCGCTCGCCGATGCCGTCACCGACCTGAAGGGCGCTGGGATCCCGCTCGACGCGCCCTTGCGCGGCTACCAGTACGCGATGCGGGGCGGCAACAAGATCCCAATCCACGGCGGCCCGGGCACCTACGGAGTCTTCAACGCGATCTACGCTCCGTGGGAGGCGAAGACCGGCTACGGGGACGTCGACGAGGGCTCGAGCTTCATCATGGCCGCCCAGTTCACGGGCGGCAAGTGCCCGGTGCGCGCCGGCACCTTCGTCACCTACAGCGAGTCGGAGAACCAGTCCTCCAAGCACTCCGGCGATTACACGAAGGCGTTCTCGAAGAAGAAGTGGAATCCGGAGGCCTTCTGCGGTCCCGACATCCGCCGCGAGACCCGCTCGAAGGAGACCGTCTCCTTCTTCCCGCGCCCGGGCAAGCGCTGACGCGGCGCCCGACCGCCCCGCCGCGTCTACGATTCGGACCATGCGGATCCCGGACCTGCTCCGCCACGACGAGCCTTCCTTCTCCTTCGAGTTCTTCCCACCGAAGACGCCGGACGGCGTCGACGCGCTGTTCGAAACCGTCAAGCAGCTGCAGCCGCTGGCGCCCGACTTCGTCTCCGTCACCTACGGCGCGGCGGGCTCGACCCGCGACGGAACGGTCGAGATCTCGACCCGGATACAGAACGACTTCGGGATCGAGACGATGGCGCACCTGAGCTGCGTCGGCGAGACGATCGACGGGCTCGAGACGATCCTCGACCGGCTCGGTGAGGGCGGCATCGAGAACATCCTTGCGCTGCGTGGCGACCCGCCCAGGGGCGCGACCGACTTCGAGGCCCCCGCCGGCGGCCTGCAGGGCTCCGCTGAGCTCGCCGCCTTCATCCGCGCGCGGACCGAGTGCGGCATCGGCGGCTCGAGCTTCCCCGAGGTGCACCCGGAGGCGGAATCGCCGCAGGCCGACATCGCCTACCTGAAGGAGAAGGTCGACTCGGGCGCCGAGTTCTTGATCACCCAGCTGTTCTTCGACAACGCCGTCTTCTTCGACTGGCTCGCCGAGCTCCGCGCTGCCGGCATCGGCGTTCCGGTCTTCGCCGGCATCCTGCCCGTGCGCAGCTACTCGGGCCTCGTCCGCTTCTGCGAGATCTGCGATGCGCGGATCCCGCGCGCCGTCCACGACGGCCTTGCCGCCTGCAACGGCGACCCCGTCGCCGAGCGCACCTGGGGCATCGCCTACGCCGCGCGCCAGGCGGAGGAGCTGCTCGCCGCCGGTGTCGACGGCCTGCACTTCTACACGCTCAACCACTCCGACTCGACCCTCGCGGTACTCGGCGCGCTCAAGGCCGCCCGTCCGTGGGAGCGGGCCGGGCGTGGCATTACGACCGCCTGATCACCTGCGAACCTGCCCGGCATGAGCGCACCGCTGCAGACGTTCGAGCACAAGGGCGACCGGATCGCCTTCCGCGAGTACGTACCCGCCGGAGCGGCTGCTGCCCGGCCCGCCTCCTCGACGCTCGTCCTGATCCACGGCTTGCTGATGAACAGCTGCATGTTCGATCGTCAGGCACCGGTGATGGCAGAACACGGCTACCGCGTGCTCTGCATCGACCTGCTCGGCCACGGCGGCAGCGACGTCCCCGACAAGCACAGCTCCTACGCGATGACCGCGTTCGCGGAGCAGACCGTGGCGCTGCTCGATCACCTCGGGATCGAGCGCGCCGTGATCGGCGGCACCTCGCTCGGCGCCAACGTCTCCCTCGAGGTCGCCGTTGCCTTCCCCGAGCGGGTCCGGGCACTGTTCATCGAGATGCCGGTCCTCGACAACGCGCTGACAGCGTGCGCCGTCGCCTTCACCCCGGTGCTCGTCGCCTCGACCGCCGGCGCGCCGTTGCTGCGGGCGCTCGGCGCCGTTACGCGTTTGATCCCGCGCAGCGAGTACCGGGTCGACATCTTCTTGGACTGGCTGCGCCGCGACCCCCGCAGCTCGGCGCTCGTTCTGCAGGGCCTGCTGCTCGGCCGCAGCTGCCCGCCCGGGCACGAACGGCGCCGGATCGAGGCCGAGGCTCTCGTCGTCGGCCACCCCTCGGACCCCGTCCACCCGTTCAGCGACTCCGACCTGCTCGTCGAGGAGATGCAGAACGCGCGGCTGATCGACGCGAACTCAGCCTTCGAGTGGCGCCTGGCGCCCAACCGCCTCGACGGCGAGCTCGTCGACTTCCTCGAGCGCCTCGCCGCCGAGGACGCCGCCTTCGCCGGCGCGGCCTGAGCCCCCGAACCCGCACCAGCCCTGCAAGGGATCTTGCAGGGCTGCCGCCGCAAGGCGTTCGTGCCAGCATCCGGAACTTCGCCGGGAGGCCTGTGTTGCGATCCTGTGTGAGGGATTCCTGAGGGGATGTTGAAGCTCTGCTTGCGAACCGCCGCCGCGCTCGCGGTCCTGGGCGCCGCCCTTTGGGTGGCGGGACCGGCCCTGTCGACGACCCGCTACATGCCTGGCGGCGTTGACTTCGAGCAGAAGCTGCCCCAGCTGCGCCCCCTGACGACACACGCCGCGGCGCGGGCGGCGACCGCCTCCGGACGCCAGCCGGTGCGCTTCCGCAGCGCCCCGGTCGCGGCGCCGAAGCGCTTCGACCTCGTCGGCATCGGCGGCGAGATGGGCAACTACGAGGTCCGCGTCCGCGATGGCGACGAGCCCTGGAGCGACTGGATCGAGCTTGGCGACGGCTCCCCCCTGTACACGGGGGGCAGCACCGAGGTCCAGATCCGCAGCCGTGACGCCAAGCCACCGCGCGGACGCCTGCACTACGTGAACGTGAGCGGCGACGACACGACGACGCACGCGATCCTGAACCGCGTCCGCGGCGCGATCAACGGTGCAGTCATCGGCGTCTTCGACAGCTCGGATGCGATCGCGGCCTCCCCGAAGCCGGACTTCGTTACGCGGCGCGAGTGGGGCGCGACCGCCAAGCACGGCGGCTGTAAGCCCCGCGTCAAGCCGGACTACGGCCGCGTCAAGGCGATCGCCGTCCACCACACGGTCAGCGTCAACAACTACAGCGAGGCCGAGGCGCCGGGGATCGTGCTCGGCATCTGCCGCTACCACCGCAACGGCAACGGCTGGAACGACATCGGCTACAACGCGCTCGTCGACCGCTTCGGCAACGTCTACCAGGGCCGGGCCGGCGGTGAGGCGAAGCCGGTCGTCGGCGCGCAGGCCGGGGGCTTCAACTCACTGACTGCCGGCGTCGCGACGATCGGCAACCACCAGGAGGTGAAGGCGCACGCGCGCGAGAAGCACGGCCTGATCTCCTACCTGGCCTGGCGCCTCGACAAGGCCAAGATCCCGGCAATCGGCAAGGCAACGCTGAAGTCCGGCGGTGGCGATGACGCACGGGTCCCGGAGGGTCATCGCCTACGCGTCGGCCGCATCTTCGGTCACCGCGACGTCGACTTCACGGATTGCCCGGGCGACCTCCTCTACAAGAAGCTGCCGGCGATCAAGCGCAAGGTCCAGGAGCGCATCGACCAGTTCGGCGGTTCGACGGGCGGCGGTGGTGGCGGGTCCGGCGGTGGAGGTGGCAGCGGCGGTGGCGTCGGCGGTGGCGGTAAGCACCACGACCGCAGCGGCGGGATCAGCCCGTCCAGCTAGCACGTCGTACTAGCTTCCGGCTTCGGCCACCGGCGAGCGGTACAGCGGGAAGAAGCCGTCGTCGGCGCGACCCTCGCTGAGCTCCGCGTAGAGGCCGAGGTCGCAGACGACCTCGTGCGTGCGGAAGTGCAGCTCGCGGTTGGTGAAGCCGCGCTTGAACTCCTCGAGCCCGTCGCCGGGGTGCACGCCGCCACCGAGGTTCATCGGCAGCCCGAGCTCCTCCGCGCGGTCGGTCACCGCCACGATCATGTTCTTCGAGGGCGCGCGGCGGCGATGCGCGTCGGCGGTCCCCGACAGGTAGTAGTGCAGGAAGCCGTCGCTGACGGCCGTGATCGCCGCAGCAGCGGTATCGCCGTCGGGCCCGGTGACGAGGAACAGCTCGGACCGCGGCGAGTCGAAGAGCAGGTCGAAGTAGGTGGGCTCGAACCGGTAGCGCTCGCTCGCGTCGAGGTGCACCATCGTCTCGCTGTAGACGGCACAGAAGCCCGCCCGCTGATCGGCGGTCGTCTCCGGTCCGGGCACATGCGAGACCTCGTAGCCCGCTGCCTCGTTCTTGCGGATCTGCTGGCGGTCGCTCATCCGGGACTTGCGCTTCAGCTCGGGGTCGGAGACGAGCACGACCGAGCGGTCGTTGCCGTCGGCGAGCGCCGGCGGCTCGCCGAGCCGATCGCGAACGAAAGCCGAGACGAGCCCGGTGTGCGACCAGTCAACGTCGGCAGGGTGGATCGGATCGCCGATCACCTGAGCGCCGGGATAGCCGTAGGGCGAGACCGCGTCGAGGGCCGGCGGGTACAGGTCGGCGGAGTCGCCGGGGTCGAGCGGGTTGCGCACGTGATGGGCGCCGACCTCGCGGACGATCACCGGGAGCCGGGCGCTGGCGGCGCCGAGCTCGACGATCAGCGTGTGCGTGACGCCCTCGGCTTCGAGGAACTGGGGTGAGCGGAAGAACTCCTCCGAGCTGGCCCCCGCGCCCCCGTCGGCCTCGAGCCGGGCGCTGCCGGCCGGCTTGCTCATCCGTCCTCCCCGGGCAGCTCGACCCCCCAGCGCTGCTGCCATTCGCTCTTCGTCACACCCCACAGCTCGCAGTCGATCAGCGTCCCGTCGGGACGGCGGATGTGCTCGCGCATCGTCCCCTCGTGCTTCCAGTCCTGCCAGGTGACGGCCTTCTTCGCTTGCGTGTTGAAGGAGGGAATGCGGCCGTAGACGCGGTGGGCGCCGAACTCCTCGAAGGCCTTGGCAACGGTCAGCCGCTCGGCCTCGCGGCCGATGCCGCGGCCCCGCACCTTCTCGCCGATCATCGCGCCGAGCTCGGGCGCAAGCTGGCCGCGGATCCCATAGAGCGCGGTAAAGCCGACGGGATCGTCGTGCTCGGCGACCTCGATCGCCCACTTGCGATCGGGGCCGTCGCCTTCGTCGTTGGCGATCGCCCGCCCCACCCAGCCGCGCGCGTCCTCGAGCGTGAACGAGTCGCGCACCTCCATCAGCGACGAGGTCGCCTCCGGGTTGTTGAACCACCGGTGCACCGCCTCCGCATCCTCAGGCCGGAACGGCCGGATGCTGACCGCCACATCGGATCCTCGCTCGACTGTCATCGGCGGGGAGGCTAGCTGGGCGAACGTCGGACGAGCGGCGCTGAGCCGACGAGCAGGCCGGCGCCGATGCCCCCGACGAGCAGGCCGAAGCGAGGGTCGCCGGTGCTCTTGAGCAAGCCGAAGAAGAGGATCACGAACGCGCAGATGCCGGCCAGCCGCGGATAGAAGAAGTCGCCGGAGCGGCGCGCGAGGATCGCGAAGACGAAGGCGGCGAGGGCGAGGACCACGACCAGCGCGTTGAGCGCGTGCACTTCGTGGACGAAGGCCTTGTCGTCGCGGTGGAAATTGATGAAGTGGAACAGCGGCGCGAGCGCCAGGAACACCGCACCGGTCAAGGCGACGGCGCCGCCTCTCCCCTTCTCCCCCGCCGCGACGTCCTCCGTGGCCATCGAGCCGATCCTATCGCCCGAACCGGCCCCTCACCACGGCTCGGTGGCTATGGTCGAAGTGGCAACCGAGGAGGGGCAATGAGGAAGCTGATCGCGATGACCACCGTCTGCGCCGCCGCCTGCGGCGTTCTCGCCACGCAGGCAGCCGCCCTCGCGCACGAGGGCCCTCAGGACTTCCGCGCGGTCGCCAAGGTGACCCACGCGAAAGCCCACGGCTCGAATGGCGCCGTATTCCGCGAGGTCCTGAAGCGCAAGGGCCACAAGATCGGCCATGCGAAGCTGAGGTGCACATTCCGCCACAAGGCGAGCCACTGCAGCGGTCGCTGGCGGCTGCGCAACGGGACGATCAAGGCGCACGGCAAGCTCCCCGCAAAGGGCCATGCGGCAGTGCTGCGGATCAAGCGCGGCACGCGGCTCTACTCCGGCGCCCGGGGCACGGTGACGATCGCGCAGCTGACCGAGCACCGCAATCGCGAGAGCTTTCACTTCAAGTAGGCGGGCGTCCCGGGCGACCGCTCAGGCGATCTCGATTCCGCAGGCGGCGGCGAAGACGGCGGCGTTGGCGAGCACGTCCGCCCACGGCATCGAGACGCCGCGCAGGCTGGCGATCCCGTGGCAGCCCTCGAGCTTGCAGCCGCGCATCGCAACGCCCTCGAAGCGGGCGCCGTCGAGATCGGCGTCGGCGAGATTGCAGTCCGCGAAGAGGACGTTGCGCAGCCGCGCGTTCTGCCACGAGCTGCCGGAGAGATCGCAGGCGGAGATCATCACGTGATCGAGCTCGGCCGCCGCGAAGGAGGCGAGGTCGGCGCGGCACTCGGTGAGCTCGACGTCAGCGAGGTCGGCGTCGCTCCACTGCGAGCCCGTCAGTCGGCAGCCGGCGATCCGGACCCGGCGGCAGCGGCCGCCGCGCAGGTCGGCGTTTGCGAGGTTGCAGTCGGCGAGCGCCGCGTCGCGGAGCTCGACGCCGGCGATCCGGGCGCCGAGCAGCGCGACCCGCTCGAGCGCGCTGGCGTCGATCGAGAGGCCCGCCAGGCGCAGCTCCGCGTCCTCGTAGCCCTCGAGCCGCACACCCTCCAGCCCATCCGCCGTCAGCTCCTCGATCGACCCGAGCTCGGCCGGCAGGTCGGGAGGGTCCGGGGCGACCGGCTCGGACTCAGCCACCCGTGTAAAGGCCCTTGCCGCTCATGACCTGCCACACGGTCCGGGCCAGGATCCGCATGTCGAGGGCGAGCGAGCGGTGCTCGACGTAGTAGATGTCGAGCTCGATCCGCTCCCCCCACTCGAGCCCGGCACGACCGTTGATCTGGGCCCAGCCGGTCATCCCCGGGCGCACGTCGTGCCGGCGGCGCTGGCGGTCGCTGAAGAGGACGACCTGCGAGGGGATCGTCGGGCGCGGGCCGACGATCCGCATCTCGCCGCGGAGCACGTTGATCAGGTTCGGCACCTCGTCGATCGACAGGCGCCGCAGCCGGCGGCCGACGCGCGTGATCCGGGGATCGTCGCCCTCGAGCTTGGTGCCGACGCCCACCGGGTCGGAGCCGACGGTCATCGTCCGCAGCTTGTAGAGCTGGAAGGGACGCTCGTGGCGGCCGACGCGGATCTGCTTGAAGAGGACGGGGCCGCGCGAGTCGAGCTTGAGCAGGACCGCGATCACGGCGAGCAGCGGTGAGAGGACCAGTAGCGCCGCGCCGGCGATCAGCACGTCGGCGGCGCGAGGCAGGCCGGTGCGCGGGCGGCCGCTGCCGACCGGTGGCGCATTCTCGGGCTCGGCGAACGCACGGGCGATCTCCTCCTCGGTCAGCTCGCGGCGCTCCGCGGGAGTGCTCATCGCGTCCCCTCCGAGCGCTCCCAGGCGGCAGGCGGGCCCTCGCGGAGCCGGTCGGCAGTGCCGAGCGCGATCGAAGCGGTGACGAGCCCGTAGTAGCGGAGCAGGCGCAGCGGCCGGCCGAGCGGCCCGGCCGGCTCGGGACCGATCGTGGCCGCGATCAGGGTGAGCTGGGCGATCAGCGTGAGGATGTAGACGCGGGAGCGGCGCAGGAGGAGGAGGTTCGCGGCGAAGGCGATGGCGTGCAGGATCGGCGAGGCGTAGCGAGTGATCCGGTGGGAGAGGATCTCGAAGGCGTACGTGGGCGAGTAGCCGCGCACGTCCCACATGCGATCGCTGACGACGATGTCCCAGAGGCCGCGCATCATCCGCCGCTTGCGGTCGAACTCGCCCTCCATAGTCGGCACGAGCTTCTCCTCGGCGATGGCGCTCCGCGCATACAGGGAGCGATAGCCGCGCTTGGCGAGGCTGAAGGGGAGGTTGAGATCGTGGCTGCGTGAGGGGCCGAGCGGTTCGTAGAGGTCGCGGCGGACCGCGTAGATGCCGCCGTTGCCCGCGGTTACGCCGGCTTGGCCCGACTCCAGCGAGCGCACCCACATCTCGTAGCGCCAGTAGGCGCCCTCCTCGTTGTCGCCCTCGGCGTCGAGGAAGCGAACCTGGCCGCAGACGTAGCCGACGTCGTCCTCCCAGAAGGGGGCGACGAGCTCGCGCAGCGCCCCCGGCTGCCAGAAGGCGTTCGCGTCGCTGAAGGCGACGATCTCGCCCGATGCCTGCGCTGCGGCCGCGTTCTGGGCGGCGATCTTGCCGCCCCGCGGCAGGTCGAGGACGATGTCGGCGCCGGCTTGTTGGGCAGCAGTGACCGTGCGGTCGGCAGAGCCGTCGGAGGCAACGATCAGCTCGAGCTGATCGCGCGGGTACTCGAGCGCAAGCGCGTTGGCGACCTTGGCCGCGATCACGTCCTCCTCGTCATGGGCGGCGATCACCAGCGAGACGCTCGGCACCCAGTCAGGCTGTGGCAGGGCGCCCTCGCGGCGGCCGCGCAGGCGCTCGAGCGCCGCCAGCGTCAGCGGGTAGGTGACGTGCGTATGGACGAGGAGCGCGGCGGCGCCCCAGAAGACGGTTCGAGCCTTCATCGGATCGCTGATTATCGGGGCAGCGAGCGGTAGAGCGCCAGCGTGCGCTCGGCGATTGCATCCCAGCCGCGCTCGTCGCTGCTCGCCGCGGCGGCGGCAGCGGCCAGCTTCGCGCGCGCCCCGGGGTCGGCGATCAGCTCTCTGAGGGCCGCCGCAAGGGCGGCGGGATCGCCCGGCGGCACCAGCCGCGCGGCGCCCTCGCGGCCGACCTCGCCGAAGCCGCCCACGTCGCCGAGGACCATCGCCTTGCCGAAGGCGAGGCCAGCGTGAAGGACGCCGGACTGCTCGATCTCCCGGTAGGGCAGGGCGAGCACGTCGGCCCGCTCCATCAGCGCCGGGATCTCGTCGTCGGTGACGAAGCGGGGCAGCCAGCGGACGGTTCCCGGCGCCGCTGCGGCCAGTTGCTCGAGCGGCTCGAGCGGCATCCGCGGCATGCCCGCGATCCACAGCTCGGCGTCGGTCTCGCCGAGGGCCGCGAAGGCCTCGAGCAGGGTGTCAATCCCCTTGTAGGGGCGGAGCAGGCCGAAGAAGAGGACCACCGGAGCGTCGGCTGGCGCAGCGGCGAGCTCGGCTGGCAGCGGCGCTGGATCGGGAAGCGTCGGCAGATAGTCGAGCGGGCCATGCGGGATCACGTGGACGCGAGCGGGATCCAGTCCGAGCTCGTCGCGAAGGCGACCGGCGCCGTGGTCGGTGTGCGTGATCACGGCGTCGAAGCCGGCGAGGAAACGCGCCTGCGATCGCAGCGCACGCGTGCGGCCCGGCGGCGGCAGCGGATAGTGCAGGGTGAGGACGCGCGGACGGCCCGCCGCACGGACGAGCAGGCGGTCGAGCTGTGGCACGGTCACCCACTGCCAGTGGACGACGTCCGAGCGGCGCAACCGCGGCGCGACGGCGAGCATCTCGGGACCGTGCTCGAGCGCCTTGAGCGGCAGTCGCAGCCGCGAGCTCGCGTCGAGCCGGTTCGAGAGCCGGTAGAACGGCTCGCTGGCCGCGTAGCCGTCGGCGGCCGGCACCGGTCCGTACTGGAAGCGGCTCGTGACGAGCTCGACCGCGGCCCCGGCGCGGGCGAGCGCCGCCGCCAGCGAGCGGTCGTACGGTGGCGTGAAGGCCGAGGGATCGACGATCGAGACGCGCATGGGCGACGATTCTCGCGTGAAGCTCAGCTACTGCGTCGTCAACACCAACGGCCGCGAGCACCTGCGTGCGTGCATCGGCGCGATTCGTGCCCAGCACCCGGCCGGCGTCGAGGCGGAGTTGCTCGTCCTCGACAACCGCTCCGACGACGGTTCCCTCGACCTGCTCGCCGAGCTCCAAGGCGAGCCGGCCGGGGCCGCGGGAGAGCTACGCATCGTGCAACCGGAGCGCCGCCAGGGCAAGGCGGCGAATGACACGCTGCTGCTCCAAGAGGCGCAGGGCGCTTACTGCCTGCTGCTCAACGAGGACAGCGAGCTGCGGCCGGCCGCAGCGGCGACGCTGCTCAGCGCGCTCGAGGGCGACGCGCGGGCGGGTGCCGCCGGGGCCCAGCTGCTCGACCCCGCCGGTGTCCCTCAGCCCTGCGCCTGGCGCCTGCCCGGCGTCGGCACGGCGTTGGCCCAGGCGCTCTTCCTACACCGCTGGCTGGTCACCGAGAGCCGCGGCGATCACGTCCGCGTCGTCGGCTGGGCCCAGTCCGCGGCGCTCTTGGTCCGCCGCAGCGCCGCCGAGCAGGTGGGCTGGCTCGACCCCGACTTCTTCGTCTACTCCGACGAGACCGACTTCTGCAAGCGCCTCGCCGACGCCGGCTGGCGGACCCTGTACGTGCCCGGCGCGCTCGCGGTCCACCACGAGCAGCTCGCCAACGACCGCAGCGCCGGCGAGCGCCGCGTCGTCGAGTTCCACCGCAACCGCGACCTCTACATGCGCAAGCACCACGGCGCGGTGGCGGCCGCGCTGGTTCGCGCCCTGACCGCCTCCAGCTACCTGCCGCGCGCGCTTGCCGCCCTGGTTCTCCCCGGCCACGACGCCGGCTGGTACCTGTTGCACGCCCGCAAGGCGCTGGTGCCGAGCGGCGAAGGCATCCGGGAGCTGGTCGAGCGCTGAGGGCTTCGAGGCGGCTTTGCCTCGAAGAGACAGTGGGCGTCTGGCGTGTTCCTGGCGACTTAGGGGGCCTATAGCCCCCTTAAAGTCGCCAACTACGCGAGCCCACCGTTTGCTTGGAGGGCACTGTCCCTTCGCGCAAACAGAAACTGACGCGTGCTCCGGAGTTCGCTACGTATGCGGTGGCAAAGTCCGGAGAACCAGCGGCTGAGGTCCTCGCGTCCCGGTCAGAAACCCCGGCGAAGCGCGGTTTCTCTCGAGGCAACAGAGAAACTGCGGGCAGCGGCTCGCTGGCCTAAAGGTCCCGGATGTCCTGGTCGAGCGTCTCGACCTGGATGGCCGCGTCCTCGCGCCCCTCGCTCCGCGCGCGGAGCTCGGCGAGGCGGGCGCGGAGGACCGACGGGTGAGCGAGCTCGGCAAGCTGTGCGCGCTCGCCGCCGTTCAGGGCCGTGAGCCAGAGCAGCACGGGGTAGAACGCGATCACGACGGCGCGCAGGAGGAAGCCGGCAGCCCCTGACGTCGGCATTGCGAGCTCGCCGAAGGCGATTACCGCCGCGGCGCCGAGACCGATTGCCGCCAGCTTCCCCCACTGGTACGGCACGGGAAAGAGGCGCTGCGTGAACGCGTACATGAGGATCACGGCGGCGCCGTAGGCGGCGACCAGGGCAAGCCCGGCGCCGATGATCCCGTGGTCAGGGACGAGCCAGATGTTGAGGCCGATGTTGACCGCGAGCGCGGCCAGGGTCGCCGGGAAGTTGAACTCGGTCCGTCCCGTACGGCCAAGGATCACCAGCAGCGCCAGGTAGACGCCGTAGAGGGATCCGCCGAGCGCCAGCAAGCCGACGGCCTTGTAGGCGTCCGCGTAGCTGGAGGCGGCCAGGATGTCCGTGATCCAGCGGGCCTCGAGCCAGACCGCGACGACGATCAACCCGCACGTCGCCGTGAAGAGCGTCGTGACGACCGCGTAGACGCGACGGGCCTCGGCGTCGTCGGTGATCGAATAGGCCAGCGGCGGCCAGGCGAGCTGGAAGCCGCGGACAAGGATCTGGACCGACTGGCTGAACTTGAAGGCGACCGCATAGAGGCCGACCGTGGCGTTGCCCACGGCGGCCCCGAGGACGACGACCATGACCACCCGGTCGGCGAAGTTCAGGAGGTAGAGCGAGAGCTCTGCCGGCATCGTCGGCAAGCCGAAGCGCAGCATCCTCCGCATCAGCGACCGCTCCCAGGCGAGCGCCAGCCGGCGGCGCTCGGTGATCGCCAGGTAGGCGACGAACGGGATCCCCGAGGCGTAGGAGCCCAGCAGCAGGGCCTCGGCTCCCAGGTCGAAGCCAACGAGCAGCAGAAGCGTCAGCGGGATCGCGACGAGGACGTGGACGACGGTGAAGGTGAAGTAGGCCCGCGCGCGCTCGTCGACGCGGAGCAACGTCAGCAGGTACTCGTAGAGCGTCAGCAGCCAGAGCCCGCCGATCGCGATCCGGACCAGACCCGGCTCCGAATGGACCGCGTCGGAGATCAACGGCGCAAACGGCAGCGCGACCAGCGCAAAGGCCGTCGTCGCCCAGAACATTCCGGCGAAGCCCGAGCGGACGACATCGTCGCCGTTCTCCTGGGGCAGGTAATAGAAGCGCAGCAGCGCCTCGAGCAGGCCGAACCGCACGAAGATGCTGACGGCCACGACGCCGCCGAACATCACCTCCGCCTGCCCGTACTCGGTCGTCGACAGCAGCCCGGTGTAGATCGGCAGCGTGACGAGCGCGATCAGCTTCGAGATGACGCTCGCGCCGGTGTAGGCGAAGCCCGTGGTCGCGAGGCGGCGCAGGTAGTCGAGCATCGCCGCCCGCCTCAGGCCGGGCCCGGCGGGGCCTCGGCGGCGGGCACCGGGGCCTGCGCGGCGACCGGGGCGCCGGCCCGAGCTCCGATCGCCTCGGGCAGGGCGACTGCGAGCGCGAGGATCGCCCAGGTGAGCGGGTCGGTGAGGAAGGCCGCGTAACCCATGCTGTGCACGACCATGACCGCGAAGGCGGCGAGCAGCGTCGCCGCAACGGGGTCGCGGGCCGCGTGCCAGCCGAGCCCGGCGGCGCTCCACAAGCCGACGGCCGCGACGACGAGCAGCGCCATGTAGGGGACGATGCCGACCACGCCCTGCTCGGCTGCCACCGTGACCGGCTCGGTGTGGCTCTCGACCGAGTAGCCGGTGTCGGTGACGTCGTAGCGAACGGCGAACACCTCGCCGAAGGAGCCCGCGCCGTAGCCCTCGATCGGCCGGTCCTCGAACATGTGCAGGCCGCCGCTGATCAGCCCGGTGCGGCCGGTCGTCTCGGCGGTCAGCCCGCCGCCCTCGATCGCAAACGTCGCGATCGCCATCACCACGACGATCGCAGCCGCGGCGGCGACGCCGCGGCCGAGTCCCCAGCGGCAGGCGGCGATGACGAGCATGCCGCCGATCAGGGCAAGCATGCTCGACTGGCTGAAGGTGATGACGAGGGCCAGCAGGACGACGACGAAGGCGCCGGCGGCGAGCGTCGCCTCGCGGCGGCGTGCCCAGGCGGCGACGCCGGCGAGGATGATCAGCGCCACGTCGAGGAAGCGGCCCATGATGTTCGGGTCGTAGAAGACCGAGTTGACGCGGAAGTAGGCGTGCGCCTCGTTGCCGGCGATCACCTTGTCGTTCCAGAAGAGCTTGCCGGTGGCGTACTGGCCGAAGGCGACGATCGGCGACGAGCAGGGCGGCGATCGCGACCACCGAGACGAGCGCCCGCAGCAGCTCACGATCCCAGCGCGGCCCCGGCGAGCATCACGAACAGGGCCGCGAACGGGACGTAGAAGAAGCCGATGTCCTTGACGCGTGGAGAGGTCGTCGGTGTAGGCCGTCTGCAGCCCGTAGAGCACGAGGATCACGGCGAGCACCGGCGCGAGCCAGCGCCGCAGATCGCCGGGGGCGGCGTCGGCGCCGAGCGTCGGGCAGGATCCGCTCGGGCTCGAGCAGCGCCGCGATCAGGCCGGCGGCGAGCAGGCCGTACAGCGGGCACGCAGCAGGTTCGCGGTCGACGCCGCCGAGATCGAGCGGGATGCGGAAGGGCAGCACCGCGATCAACGCGACCGGCAGCCAGCGCGGCCGGCGCGCGGATCAGCCAGACGAGGACCGCAAGACCGACAACGGCGGCGACGGCCGCCCGCAGCGATCTCCGCCGGGCTGTCGCGGAGGTCGACGATCCGGTCGTTGTGCCAGTTGTCGGCGACGACGAGGACCGGCGCCAGCACGAGCGCCGCGGCGAGCAGGCCGAGGCGAGCCGCGGATCGCCAGTGGCGCCGCGAGGCCACGCCGCAGCGAGCGCGCAGCTCGCCGGACGATTCCGATCCAGAGCGGCATCGAGTCCATCAGCCCTCTCCGCCCGGCCCCGGATAGCCGGCGACCGCGGTCGTCGCTGCCGCCCCGGCTTCGATCGTGACCGAGCCCGGCGGAACGATGTCGCGGTCTGCCGCGCCGAGGACGACGCGGATCGCCGTAGGTGTCGGGCGGCGCCTTCGCCGCCGAGTCCGTACGCCCGTCCCAGCTGAACTCGTGGGCGCCGGCAGGCAGCTCCCCGCTCGGATGCAGCGTCGCGACGGCTGCTCCTTGGAGTCGATCGATCGTAGACGTCGGCGCGGGCGTCGGCCTGCGTCGTCACGAAGCTGATCTCGGCTTCTGCCGCCGGGCGCCGGCGTCGGCGGCGACAGCACGACGGTGTTGACGATGTCGTCCTCGGAGCGCAAGACCCGGGTCAGGCCGAAGGCACCGACCGAGAGGACGAGCAGGACGATCGGAGCAGGAACCGGCCGGCTCTCGCATCAACGGAGCGCGCCAACTGCCTCGGCTTCCCGCGCCGCGCCGGGCGCTCAGCCCTTGGCGCGGTCCTCTCCGGCGATCACGACGACGTCGGCGTCGGGGGCGATCGCGGCCTGCGTCTCGCGGTCGAGCGGCTGCAGGACCTTGATCTCCGAGCTTGCGCCCGACCGACGGCGGCCTCGCGCTTGAAGCCCTTGGCGTAGAGCACGAGGGTCTGGTTCGACGCTCCCGGTCAGGCCCGTGCGGACTGTTCGTGAAGCCTGCGACTTGAGGTCGTCGGCGACGCCGTCGGCGAGGGCCGGCGTCGAGGAGCCGTTGAGGACGACGATCGCGACGCTTCGACTTGTCGAAGCCCGTCGAGGCGCCGCCGATTGCCGCCGCCCGAGCTTGTCGCCGTGCGCGAGTGCCGCAGACGCCGACGACGGCGACGGCAGCCGCGGCAGCAGGATCGCGATCAGGGAGAGCACGAGGGGATGCCGGGGCCCGCGGGCGATCAGGCGCCGCCAGAAAGCTCGGCGACTGGATCGCCGCCGCTCGGCGGTGATCCGCGAGAGCGCCGGACGGTCGGCGGTGACCCGCTCGGCGGGCGTCATGCTGCGTTCCCGTCGTGTACGATGGATCGCGGCGGAGCGGCCGCTCGTCGCGCCGGCCGGCGCCGCTGCCGACGGCGGCGTAGGCGGCCTGCTGCCCTCGTCCCCGCGCTCGGGCTCGAGCTCGCGCCAGCGCAGCAGTCGCTGGACCTCGCGTCGCTGCGTCATGTACAGCGGCACGACGAGCGCGATCGCGATGATCGCGATCAGCGCCGGCGGCCCCGCCAGCCTGGCACGATCAGTCCCTGCTCGATCCGCCCGTGGCGGCGCGAAGCAGGCCGGGCGACATCAGGACGGTCGAGTCGTCCTGCGCCGACGATGAGCGCGACGTCGGCCTTGCCGACCAGGCTCTCGACCTCGGGACGTCATCTCGAGCACCTCGACGTCGCCGAGCAGGCCGTTCATCGCGCAGGCGCAGGTCCTCGGCGTCGCTCTGGGCGTTGCCGCGGTACATGACGACGCTGGCCGGCGAACGAGCCGGCGTCGCCGACGTCGCCGACCTTGAAGCCGGCATCCTCGACGTCACCGCTGACGCTGTCGGCGACGCCCGGAACGCCGACCCCGCCGGGGGGCGCGGTGCCGTTGAGGACGGCAACCTTGACCGGCTTGGGCCTCGTCGGGCCTTCGGCTGGCCCTTCCGGACGAGGCCTGCTCGGTCGGGCCGGCGGTGCTGCCGCCGAACAGACCGAAGCCGCTCGTGGCGATGACGATGCCGATCAGGATCACGGCGATGCCGCCGAGCGAGGATCTTCGGGTCGACGGGGCTGCGCCGGTCGAAGTCCTCCCAGCGCAGTGCGATGTCCTCGCGGAGGATCGCCCAGCGGGAGGGGCTCGCCCTCGCGTGGCGTACTCAGCCCGTGTATGCCCCGGTGCCCGCCTCCGGATACTCACCGGTCGGCGAACGCGCTGCGGGTGCTCGGTCGCTGGCAGCCGCAGCCGGGTCGGTCTCCGGGCGCGCTTCGCGCTCGCGCCTCCGCCGCGGCGCGCTCGGGGGCGCGCCCGGCCCAGTCGCGCAGGCTGCCGGACGTGCCGGGCCTGTTGAAAGGTCAGGAACACGAGCACGGCCAAGCCGGCGAACGCGACGAAGCCGAGGAGCGCGCCGATCTCCTCGAAAGAATCCATGATCAGCGCGGCATCTTAGAGACAGGCTCGGTAGCCGCAGCCCGCCTTCGGGGCGGCCGAGGATCGACGGGCGGGGGCTGCCTAGACGTTGCGGAGCGAGGGATCGAGCGGCTCCGGCTTCGGCGTCCCGCCGACGATCTCGATCAGCTGCTCGGCAAGCCCGGTCTCGTCGCCGGAGCCGATCATCTCGCCGACGCGGGCGAGCATGTCCTCGACCTCGATCGCGGTCAGCGGCTCGCGTCGCACGGCGCGCCTGATTCGCGGGGCCGAGGTCGGCTCCGCGCGCTCGCCGGTCGCGAACAGCTCCTCGTGCAGCTGCTCCCCGGGGCGCGGGCCGGTGAACTCGATCGCGATGTCGACGTCGGGCTCGTAGCCGGCGAGGTGGATCATGTTGCGGGCGAGCTCGACGATCCGGACCGGCTCGCCCATCTCGAGCACGAAGGCGTCGCCCTCGCCGTGGCCAGGTCGCCGGCGCGGATCACGAGCTGCACGGCCTCCGGGATCGTCATGAAGTAGCGGGTCATCTCGGGGTGGGTGACGGTGACCGGCCCGCCGCGCTCGATCTGGCGACGGAAGATCGGAACGACGCTGCCCGAGGAGCCAAGCACGTTGCCGAAGCGGACGGCGACGAACCGCGTCTCCGGGTGGCGCTCGCGGGCCGCGGCGCAGACCCATTCCGCCATCGCCTTGGAAGCGCCCATCACGGTCCGCGGATCGACGGCCTTGTCGGTCGAGATCAGGACGAAGCGCTCGGCGCCGGCCGCAGCCGCGGTCTCGGCCGTGACCCGAGTCGCGAGCGCGTTGTTGCGGACTGCCTCGAGCGGGTTCGCCTCCATCAGCGGCACGTGCTTGTAGGCGGCGGCGTGGAAGACGACCTCGGGCTTGAAGCGCTGCATGACCTCGAGCATCCGGTCCGCCTGCCTTGCAGTCGGCCAGGACCGACTCGATCCGGCTGAAGTGCCACTCGGAGACGAGCTCGCGATCGATCTCGAAGAGGTTGTCCTCGGCGTGGTCGACGAGGACGAGCAGGCGCGGCCGCACGCGCGGCGATCTGCCGCGAGAGCTCCGCGCCGATCGAGCCGCCGGCGCCCGTGACGAGCACGATCCGGTCGCGTAGGTAGCCGCCGACGAGGTCGAGCTCCTCGATGACCGGATCGCGGCCGAGCACATCCTCGACCTGGACCTCGCGGACCTGGCGGGTGAGCTGCACGCCGCCGCGCAGCAGCTCGAAGACCGTCGGCAGCGTGCGGACCCGGATCTCGCGGTCGCGGCAGGCGGAGACGACCTTGCCGCGCAGATGGCCAGGCGCGGAGGGGATCGCGATGATCACCTCGTCCGGCTCGATCTCATCGAGGATCTCCCCGATCCGCTCGGTGGTGCCGAGCACCTTGAGTCCGGCCGCGGGACGGGTGCCCTGCTTGTGGGGATCGTCGTCGATGAACCCGACCGGGCGGCCGAGATCGGGGTTGAGCATCAGCTCGCGGACGACCATCTGCCCGCCCGAGCCGGCGCCAACGATGACCACGTCGGCCGCGGCCGAGCCGCCGGATCCACGTCGCCGGCGCCGGATCCAGTCGCCCCAGTGGTACTCGTAGGCGAAGCGGACGAGGCTGCGGCCGGCGATCAGCAGGCCGACCGTGAGCAGGAAGTCGAGGATCAGGACCGAGCGCGGGATGTTGATCGGGAACGGCTGCGCGAGCGTGTAGATCGCCAGCATCAGCGCCGAGGCGACGATGCAGGCGCGGACGATCTTCCAGCTGTCGCCGAGGTTGAAGTAGCGCCACCACTTCTGGTGCAGGCCGAGGAAGCTGAAGAGGACGGCGTCGCCGATCGCCGACGAACGCGATCGACTCCCAGAGCATGTGGGAGTAATGCGGCGGCATGCCATGCCGCTCGTCGAAGAAACGCAACTGGAACGCGAGGAAGAAGGCCAGCGCGGCCAGAAACGCGTCCGCCGCGATCTGAAGCATCCGATGCCGGAACACCGGAGCGCGCAGCCGGTCCATGGCCACAGGGTAGAGTCTCGGTCAAGCGCCGGGGTCGGCCGATCCGCCGATCGCAAGAGGCCCGGCATCGGGGTCTGCGAGCCTCGCCGGCGCCCCCGCACGCATGGCCGCAGACATCCTCAGCCCGATCGTCAACTCGGCGACCGACTTCATCGACTCGGTCGGCGCCGTCGGCGTCTTCCTGCTGATGGTCCTCGAGAGCGCCTGCATCCCGGTCCCGAGCGAGGCGATCATGCTGTTCGCGGGATTCAACGTCTCCGAGGGCAACATGACGATGGTCGAGATCATCGTCGCCGGCGTCGCCGGCAACCTCGTCGGCTCGTGGATCGCCTACGGGGTCGGCTACTACGGGCGGCTCGAGGTGTTCGAGCAGAACCGCCTGATCCACGTCAACCCCAAGCACCTCGCGCAGGCCGATCGCTGGTTCGAGCGCCACGGCGAGGCGACGGTCTTCTTCGCACGCATGGTCCCGGTCGTACGCACGTTCATCTCGCTGCCGGCGGGCGTTGCGCGGATGCCGTTCTGGAGGTTCACGGCGTTCACCGCACTCGGCGTGATCCCGTGGGTGACAGCGCTCGCCTTCATCGGCAAGGGCGTCGGCTCGAACTGGGAGAACTGGAAGGACAAGCTGCACTACCTCGACTACCCGATCGTGCTCGCGATCGTCGCCGGGCTCGTCTGGCTGTGGCTGCGCTGGCGCCGCGACGAAGAGCCCGAGGACCCGGCCGCGAGGCCGCCGGACGGCCCCGGCACCGAGCCGGCGGGCGAACCCGCCGGGCCGCCGGCGGCCTGAGCGGTGAGCGGGGAGCTCGCCGGCGGGGACCGGGGCGGCACGCTGCCCGCGGGTCAGGCGATCGTTCTCGGGCTCGTGCAGGGCCCGACCGAGCTGCTCCCGGTCTCCAGCTCGGCGCACCTGCGGATCGTTCCCTGGCTCTGCGGCTGGGAGCATGAGCGGCTCGACCCCGAGCACCGCAAGGCGTTCGAGGTCGCCGTTCACGGCGGCGCCGCGCTGGCGCTGCTGATCGGCCAGCGCGATCTGATCGCCACCGAACTGCGCCGCCTCGACCTGCGGCGCCTGAGCGTGATCGCGCTCAGCTTCCTGCCGCCGGCGATCGCCGGCCTCACCTTCGAGCGGCAGATCGAGAGCCGCCTCGGCGGTCCGGCCGGGATGGCCGCCGGGCTGGCAGCGGGCTCCGTCGCGATGCTCCTCGCCGACCGAGCACCGCAGGAGCGTGGCGCCGGTGACGCCACCGCGGTCGACGGGCTCGCGCTCGGCCTGGCGCAGGCGGCGGCGCTGGCGCCGGGCGTCTCCCGCAACGGCGCAACGCTGGTCGCAGCCCGCAGTCGCCGGTTCTCGCGCGCGCAGTCGAACCTCCTCTCGCGCACCGTCGCGCTGCCGGTGATCGCGGGCGCCGCGCTGCTCAAGGGCGTACGCCTGCGGCGGCGCGGAATCGATCGCGAGCTCGCCCGCCCGATCGCGCTCGGCGTCGGCAGCGCCCTCGTCTCGACGCTCGCCTCACAGGGGCTGATCCGACTGATCGAGCGGGACCGGGCGCTATGGCCGTACGCCGCCTACCGGTTGGCCCTGGCGGGGCTGATCGCAGTTCGCGCGGGTGCTGAGTCATCCCGGCGATCCGCTTGAATGGTCGCGATGAGCGGCAACTCCGCCCAGGACGCCTACGCGGCAGCCGGCGTCGACCAGCGCGCAGCCGATGACGCGGTCGGGGCGTTGCTGCGCTCACTCAGCCGGATCGACACCGGCAAGCCCTCCCGCGTCGTCCCTCTGCCCGGCCACTACGCGAGCGTCCTGCGCATCGACGAGCGGCGCGGGATCGCCTTCGGCGCCGACGGCGTCGGCACAAAGATGGTCCTGGCCGAGCGCATGGGACGCTTCGAGACGATCGGCATCGACTGCATCGCGATGAACGTCAACGACCTCGTCTGCGTCGGCGCGGAGCCGATCGCGCTCGTCGACACGATCCTCTGTCGCGACGCGGATGCCGACGTGATCGGTGCGATCGGTGAAGGCTTGCGGGCAGGCGCCGAGCTGAGCGGGATCGAGATCCCCGGCGGCGAGATCGCCCAGGTCGGCGACGTCGTCGGTGGCTGGGAGCTGAGCGGCAGCTCGATCGGACTCGTCGATCTCGATGCGATCGTCACCGGCGCGGCAATCCAGCCCGGCGACGCGCTGATCGGCCTGCCGTCCTCCGGATTGCACTCGAACGGCTACACGCTCGCGCGCCGCGCGCTCGATGCAATCCCGCTGACCGACGAGCGCCTCGGCCGGCCGCTCGGCGAGGTGCTACTCGAGCCGACGACGATCTACGTGCGCGCAGTGCTCGAGCTGCTCGCCACCGACCTGGACGTGCACGGGCTCGCCCACATCACCGGCGACGGGCTCAACAACCTGCTCCGGCTCTCGCGCACGGTCGGCTACGAGCTCGCTGAGCCGCTCCCGGTGCCGCCGGTCTTCGATCTGATTGC
Organism: uncultured Solirubrobacterales bacterium; assembly: GCA_963850625.1. Lineage (GTDB taxonomy): Bacteria > Actinomycetota > Thermoleophilia > Solirubrobacterales > 70-9 > CAXMST01. Next base: position 392,338 of record CAWKLZ010000005.1, on the reverse strand, counting down.
CGCCGCGGGCGTTGTCTCCGACGAGGAGATGTACGAGGTCTTCAACATGGGCCTCGGCTTCGTCGTGGTCGTCCCCGAGGCCCACGCGGGCGCCGCGGCCGAGCTGCTGGCCGCCCACCACGAGGGCACCCGCCAGATCGGGACGGTGACGGCGGCGGCCGGCCGGGTCACGCGGGCATGAGCCTCTAGTACTGGGAGGCCGGGGTTCCGACGCCGCCGGGCAACCCGGTCCGCTCGGGCGCTGCCGGCGGTCGTCATCATCTCTTCATCGTCGAGCTGAGCGCGCAAGTGTTCCTTCGCGACGGGTTGGCGGTGGGGACACCGACCCCGATGATCGAAAATACTCGTGACATGCGCGCGCCCAGCGAGATCCGCCCGATCGCCGCTTCCGGAGCGCGATCACGGCTACTGACGGGGACGAGCGGCGGATGACGATGATCGGCACCCAACTCTCGGGCCGCTATCGGCTCGAGTCGAAGCTCGGCAGCGGCGGCATGTCGACCGTGTACCTGGCGATCGACGAGGTGCTCGACCGGCGCGTCGCGATCAAGGTCATGCACCGCGAGATCTCCGACCAGCCCGATCAGCTCGAGCGCTTCCGCCGTGAGGCCCGGGCGGTCGCCTCCCTCTCCCACCCCAACCTCGTCGCCGTGATCGACGCCGGCGAGGACGGCGGTCACCCCTACATCGTCTTCGAGTACGTCCCCGGCGAGACGCTGAAGAAGCGGATCGACGAGTCGGGGCGACTCGGTCTCGACGAGGCAACGGCGTACGCGATCGAGATCGGCCGCGGGCTCGCCGCGGCGCACGCCGCCCGGCTGATCCACCGCGACGTCAAGCCGCAGAACGTGCTCATCGACGGCGAGGGCAGGGCGAAGATCACCGACTTCGGCATCGCCCGCTCCCTCGAGGTCCACGGGCTGACGGCGACCGGGCGCGTGCTCGGCACGACCGACTACGTCTCGCCCGAGCAGGCGATGGGCAAGGAGGTGGACGCGCGGACCGACGTCTACTCGCTCGGCATCGTCCTCTACGAGATGCTCACGGGTGACGTCCCCTTCCACGCCGAGACCCAGGTCGGGGTCGCGATGAAGCACGTCAACGAGGCGGTCCCGGATGTGCAGAAGAAGCGGCCGGAGACCTCGGCGGCGCTCGCCGCGGCGCTCGAGCGCGCCGTCGCCAAGGACCCGAAGGATCGCTACCCGGACATGAACCACTTCCTCGCCGACCTCGAGGCGGCGCTCGAGGTCGAGGTCGTGCGAGCCGGTCACTCGACCGGCGAGGCAACGACGGTGCTCGACTCGGTGCCGACGAAGCAGCGCCGGCTGATGACCAAGCGCGGCATGTCGGTCGCCGGCATCCTGCTGCTCGTCGCCGCCGGGATCGCCGCGGTCGCGATCGCCGTCTTCACCGGCAACTCCGGGCCTTCGCAGGAGGCGCCGCCTGCCAGCAACACGGGCGGCGAGCCGATCGCGATCACCGCCGACCAGGACTTCGACCCGACCTCCGACGGCGGCGATGGCGAGGAGCACTCGGACGCGATCAGCGGCGCCATCGACGGCGACACGAAGAACACCGCCTGGCTCACCGAGACCTACGACACGCCGGACTTCTCCGGGCTCAAGGACGGCGTCGGGCTGATCCTCGACACCGGCGCGGCGACGACGCCGACCGAGCTCGATGTGGCCACCCTCGTCCCTGGCTGGACGGCGCAGGTCTACGGCTCCGACGCGAACTCGCCACCCGACGATCTGAAGAAGTGGGACGAGCTTTCCCCGTCGCTGGAGATCAACTCCAAGCAGCAGGCGATCCAGCTCAACGCGACCCAGCCGCACCGCTACTTCCTGATCTGGATCACGCAGCTGGCGCCTTCCGCCGACGGCGACGGCTACCGCGTCGAGATCTCCGACGCCCGGCTGATCAGCTGAGCCGGCGGCTCAGCTCGGCTCAGAACTCGATCCGGCGCAGGGCCTCGGCCCGCTCGATGCCGAGCCTGACGAGGCGATCGCAGAGCTCCGGGTAGGGGATGCCGCTCGCCTCGAACAGGCGCGAGTAGACGCTCGTCTCGGTGAAGCCCGGGCAGCGTGTTGAGCTCGTTGACGAGCACCTCGCCGTCGGCAACGAAGAAGTCGCAGCGGGCGAGGCCCGAGCAGTCGCAGGCGCGGAAGACCTCGACGGCGAGCTCGCGCACCCGCTCGGCCAGCGGCTCGCTGATCCGGGCCGGGACGACGAGGTCCATGCCGCCGGCCTCGTACTTCGCCTCGTAGTCGTACCAGTCGGCGTGCGCGTCGATCTCACCTGGGACCGATGCCTGCGGCTCGCCGTTGCCGAGGACCGAGCACTCCACCTCGAGCCCGTCGCAGTGCTGCTCGACGATCACGCGCGGGTCGTGGCGAGCCGCCTCGAGCACCGCCGCGTCCAGATCGGCGAGGTCGGTGACCTTGGTGATGCCAACGCTCGAGCCCAGACGCGAGGGCTTGACCCAGACCGGTAGGCCGAGCTCGGCAACCGACTCGCGCCAGCCGGGATCGCCGGCCGTACCCGGGACCTCGGGCTGGCAGAAGTCGACCTGCGGGACCCCGCGGACGCTGAGCAGGCGCTTGAAGGTGAGCTTGTCGATCGTCGTCGCGGCGGCGAGCACGCCCGGGCCGGCGTAGGGGACGCCGAGCACGTCGAGCGCGCCCTGAACGGTGCCGTCCTCCCCGTAGGGGCCGTGCATGACCGGGAAGGCGACATCGCAGCCGAGCAGGCCGCTGCCGGGTCGCACCTCGACCTCCTCGCCGTCGCAGAGCCAGCGCCCGTCGCGCTCGACGACGACGTCGAGCACGTCGTGCCCCGCGGCGCGCAGGCCCGCGCCCACGGACTCACCCGAGCGCAGCGAGACCTCGTGCTCACTCGAGCGGCCGCCGCGGAGGACTGCGACCCTCACGGCGAGGTCGTGGTCGATGTCGTCGAGCTGGTCGTCGACGTGGTCGGTCGTCGGGGCGACGTAGTGGCCGACGGTCAGCGTCACCCGCGTGCCGGACTTGACTCGCGAGCCGCCGCCGGGGGCCTGCTCGAGGACCCGCCCGTCGTCGGAGGACTGATCGGTGTCCTGGCTCACCGTCCGCACCTCGAGACCCTGCTTCTGAAGCTTGCGCTCGGCGTAGCTCGCCTTCTGGCCGACGTAGTCGCCAAGCGTGATCGACCCCGCGCCGGTCGAGTAGGTGATCGTCACCTCCGACCCCTTCTTCGCCGTCGTGTCGGCGGCCGGATCCTGGCTGATCACCTGATTCTCGGGCTCGTCGCTGTCCTGCGGCTCGGTGTTGACGACGAAGCCGGCGTTGCGGAGCTGGGTCTCCGCGGCGACTCTGTCCTGGCCGACGACGCTCGGGACCGTGATCTGCTTCGACCCCGAAGACACGATGACCGTCACCGTCTCTCCGGCGGCGACGTCGGTATCGGGGGGCGGGTCGGTGTCGATCACGCGCCCGGGGGCGACGTTGCCGCTCGCCCGCTTCTGGACCTCGGGCTTGAAGCCGGCCTTCTTCAGCTTCTTCACCGCAAGGGCCTGCGTCTTGCCGATCACGTCGGGAACCGGTTTCGACGGTGGGCCCAGGCTGACGAAGACCGTCACGGTCGAGCCCTTGTCGGCGCGCGTGCCGCCCTGCGGGTCCTGCTCGAGCACCGTTCCCACGGGCGCTCCGTTCGACTGTCGTTGCACGTCGACCTCGAACCCGGCGTTGGCAAGCTTCAGCCGAGCGGTGGTCTCGGTGTCGCCCTTGACGCCGGGCACGAGCACCCCGTTGTCGCCGCGCATGAAGAAGAACCAGAGCGCGGCGAGCACGAGTAGGACGGCGACGGCCGCGCCGATCCACCACCACTTGCGGTCGCGGTCCTCCTCGGCGACGAACGCCTCGTAGCGCTCGGTGTGGCCGGCGAGCTGCGGGTTCGCCTCGGCAGCGTCGAGCGCCGCCGTCATCTCGGCCGCCGACTGGTAGCGGGCGGCCGGGTCCTTGGCGAGCGCCCGCAGGACGACCGAGTCGAGCGCCGGCGGCACCGCCGGGTTGATGCTGCTCGGCGCCGGCGGCTGCTCGGAGACCTGCTTCATCGCGATCGCGACGGCGTTGTCGCCCTCGAAGGGGACCCGCCCGGTCAGCATCTCGAAGAGGATGATCCCGACCGCGTAGATGTCGGAGGTCGCCGTCACCTCCATGCCCTGCGCCTGCTCGGGGCTCAGGTACTGGGCGGTGCCGAGCACCGAGCCGGTCCGCGTGATCTCCGAGCCGCCGGCTGCGCGGGCGATGCCGAAGTCGGTGACGCGGACGCGGCCGGAGCCGTCGATGAGCACGTTCATCGGCTTCAGGTCGCGGTGCACGAGGCCGCGCTCGTGAGCGAAACCGGCGGCGGCGAGCACCTGGCGCGTGACCTCGACCGCCTCGGGGATCGTCAGCCCGCGGTTGATCAGGTCGCGCAGCGGCGCACCCTCCACGTACTCCATCGCGATGTAGTAGGTGTCCTCGACGGCGCCGCGGTCGAAGACGCCAACGACGTTCGGGTGCTGCAGCCCGGCGGCCGAGGAGGCCTCATGGCGGAAGCGCGAGACGAACTCCTGATCGCGGGCGAAGTTGTCGTGCAGGACCTTGAGCGCGACCTCGCGGCCGAGCTCGCCGTCGCGGGCGAGCCAGACGTCGGCCATGCCCCCGGAGCCGATCCGGCGGATCAGCGTGTAGCGCCCGTCGAGAACCTGTCCTTCGGTCAGTCGCATCGTTCAGCCCTGGTTGAGGAAGTAGTCGGCAATGTCGGTGGCGATCGGGCCGGCGATCTGCGCGCCGAAACAGCCCTGGCACCGCTCGGACGTGACGGCGATCGCGATCTTCGGATCGTCGACGGGGGCGAACATGATGAACCACGGTTGGTTGGTCCGCCGCGTTGTCGAGCTCGGCGGTGCCGGTCTTACCGGCGAACGAAACAGAGCCGCCCTCGACGGAGAGGTTCGTCGCGGTGCCCTCCTGCGTGACGTTCACCATCATGTCCGTCAGCTCGTTCGCCGCGTCCGGGCTGATCACCTGCCGGACCTCCTGCGGGTCGAGCTCCTGGGTGACGCGACCGTCGGGGTCGGTGACCTGCTGCAGGAACGTCGGCCGCATCATCTTGCCGTCGTCGGCGATCGTCGCGGCGACCATCGCCATCTGCAGCGGTGTCGTCAGCAGTCGCTCCTGGCCGATCGCGACGCGACCGATGTCGACCTGGCTCGGGTCCGTGATCAGCTTGCCCGTATCGGTGTCGTAGACGCCCGAGGCGGCGACCTGGTTGGACGGATAGTCGAACTCGGGCGCCGAGAAGAAGCCGAACTTCTTCATGTACTCGTACATCGTGTCGCCGCCGAGCTTCTCGCCGACCTGCGCGAAGACCGTGTTGACCGAGTGGGTCAGCGCGTCAGTCAGCGAGATGTCGCCGAAGTCCTCGCCGCCGTCGTTCGCGAGGGGCACGCCCGAGATCTTGATCCCGCTGTCTCCGTTGATCACCGAATCAGGCGTGAACTGGCCGCTGTCGAGCGCGGCGGCCGCAGTCACGACCTTCATCGTCGAACCCGGCGGGTAGGTGCCCTGCGTCGCGCGGTTGAGGATCACCGCGGGGCTGCCTTTCGGCGGCTTGTTGAACGCCGTCAGCTTCGCGGGATCGTTGACGTCGTTCGGGTCATACCCCGGCGTCGAGACCATCGCCTTGATCGCGCCTGTCTGCGGGATCCATCGCGACGGCCGCGCCCGGCTCGCCGAGCGCCTGCAGCTCGTTGGTCGCCAGCTGCTGGGCCCCTGCGTCGAGCGTCGTCGTCAGGTTCGAGCCCTCCTGCGTCTGACCCTGGATCTGCTCGAGGAGCGAGGAGAACTCGTTCTTCTGGCCGACGAGCACGTCGTTCTCGGACTCCTCGATCCCGGTCCGCCCGGCGGTGATGAAGTCGTAGCCGACCGGGTTGCCGAACAGCGAGCCCTGCGGGTAGTCGCGCGACGTAGTACTTGCTGTCGCCGTGGCCGGCGGGCGTCGAGACGGCGAGGACCTGGCCGTCGGCGCTGAGGATCTTGCCGCGCTTGATCTGCTGCTGCTCGAACAGTGGCCGCTTGTTGAAGCTGTTCGCCTGCAACGAGTCCTGGGCGAAGACCGTCCAGCGCGACGTGAAGGCGACGAGCAGCGCGAAGAGCAGGAGCAGGAGCGCGTAGAGCTTGCGGATCGAGGAGTTCACGCCCCGGCCTCCTCGGGCCTGGGGGTTCGCGCCTGGTTCGAGATCAGCAGCAGCAGCGCGACCAGGATCATGTTCGCGAGCACCGAGCTACCGCCGAAGCTGACGAAGGGCAGGGTGACGCCGGTCAGCGGGATCACGCGGGTGACGCCGCCGACGATGACGAAGGCCTGCAGCGCGAAGACCGTAGTCAGGCCGGTCGCGAGCAGCTTCGAGAAGCCGTCGTTCGCGATGATCGCGATCTTGAAGCCGCGGGCGGCGATCAGCGCGTAGGTGAGGATCATCGCGCAGCCGCCGAAGAGGCCGAGCTCGTTGACGATCAGCGCGTAGATGAAGTCGGTCTGGATCTCAGGCACGAACGGGCCGCCGTCGGGCGGCGAGATCAGCGAGCTGCCGATGCCCTTGCCGAACAACCCTCCGTCGGCCTGGGCGAACATGCGATTGGACGAGCTGGTAGCCGTCGCCTCGGGCGTGCTGGAAGGGGTCGAGCCAGATGTCGACGCGGTCGCCGATGTGCGGCACTGCGTGCACCATCACGTAGGCGCCGAACAGAAAGAGGATGAGCCCGATGACCACGAACGAGAGCCGGCTCGTGGCGACGTAGAGCAGCGCCAGGAACGCGCCGAAGAACATCAGCGAGGCGCCGAGGTCGCGGATCACCAGCAGCATCAGCATCGCCAGCCCCCAGACGACAAGCAGCGGCCCGAAGTGCTTGAGCGGCGGCAGCGTGACGCCGAGTACGCGCCGCGCGCCGACGATCAGCACCTCGCGCTTCTCGCGCAGGTAACTGGCCAGGAAGATGACGATCGCGAGCTTGCCGAACTCCGAGGGCTGGAAGTCGACCGGGCCGATCTTCGCGTTGATGTACGCGCCCGTGTTGGCGACGACGGCGTGGTCGATGAGCACGCGCGGGCTGAGTACAGCAGGCCGATGCCGACGATCGCGATGATGTACCGGTAGCGCTCGAGCACGTGGTAGTCCTTGAGGAAGACGATCGTCAGCACGAACAGGACGAGCCCGCCGACGAACAGCGAGGCCTGCTTGGAGGCGTAGCTCTCGTCGATCCGGTAGAGCATCACGAGGCCGATCGCGGCGAGCAGGGCGACGAGCGGGAACAGGTACGGGTCGGCGTACGGCAGCCGGATCCGGATGACGATGTGGGTCGCGAAGCAGATCGCGAGGAAGTAGAGCCCGTAGGTGAGGCTCAGGTTGTCGACCTTGGCGCCCTGGGCGCTGAAGACGGCGGTGAAGCCGGCGGTGACGAGCAGCGCCACCGGGATCAGGCCGAGCAGCTCCCGGTTGCGGGCGCTCATCCGCCGTTGGGGGACTGCTTGCCCCCGCCGGACCCGGAGCCCGAGCCGCCGCCGCCCGAGCCCGACTTGCGTGCTGCCGGAGCCGCCCGAGCCCGACTTGGTGCCGGCCTTCTTCGTTGCCGCCCGTGCCACCGGTCCCGGTCCCGGTCGCCGGACCGGTGGCCGTGTTCTGCTCGGCCGCCCGCTGCAGGTCGTCGATCAGCGACTGGGCGTCGGAGCGCGAGCGCAGCTTGTGGTCGATCGCGACGGAGCGCCGGTCGGCCGGCAGCGAGCTCAGCGTGATCGGGCTCGAGTAGCGCTCCGAGTAGAGGTCGATGCCGAAGGGCAGCTCATACGGCAGCCCCCGATACAGCGCGACGCGACCCGAGTTCGTCCGTGCCGAGGAACCAGATCTGGCGGGTCCCGTACCAGGCGCCGAAGAGCAGCGCCCCGACGACGACGAGCGCGACGACGGTCCGGAAGATGCGGCGCGGCCAGCGACTGCCCCGCTCGCCGCGGCCGCTCGGCACGGCGATCGGCTTCTCGCGGCGGGCGCTGCGCTCGGCCGCTGTCGCGGAGCGGACGTTCTCGCCCGTCAGCCCGGCCGCCTCGGCGCTCGGACCGACGAGGGTCGCGCCCTCCACCGGCGCCTCAGCCCCGACCTCCTCGAGCCGGAAGAGGATGACCGTGATGTTGTCGCGACCGCCGCGGTCGTTGGCCGCGCGGACGAGCCGGCGGGCGGCCTCGTCGAGCGAGGAGGCCCGCTCGAGGACGGCGTGCACCTCGTCGTCGCTGAGCATCGTCGTCAGCCCGTCGCTGCAGAGCAGGAAGACATCGCCGGGGCGGGCCTGCACGGTCATCGTGTCGACCGCGACGTCGGGCTCGGGGCCGAGCGCCCGCGTGATCACCGAGCGCTGCGGGTGCTCGGCCGCCTGCGCCTTCGTCAGCTTGCCCTGCCGGCGCAGCTCCTCGACGAGCGAGTGGTCGTTCGTCAGCTGGCTGAGCTCGCCGTCGCGGAGCAGATAGGCGCGCGAGTCGCCGACGTGGCCGAAGCTGACCTCGTCGCCGGCGACGAGGGCCGCGGTCAGCGTCGTGCCCATGCCCGAGCGCGCCGAGTCGCCCTGGGCGAGGTCGAAGATCTCCCGGTTGGCGCGCTGCGCGGTATCGCGCAGCCACGGCTCCGGCGCGGCTTCCGCCGGCAGCTCGGGCTCGAACGCGGCGACCGCAATCCGCGAGGCGACCTCGCCCGCCTGGGCGCCTCCCATTCCGTCCGCAACCGCGAAGACCGGCGCGCGCGAGAACAGCGAGTCCTCGTTGGCCTCGCGCTGGCGCCCGACATCGGTGCGGTGCACTGCCTCGGCTACCCGCAGCATCGCCTGACCCTACCCAGACCCCGCGTCGGGAATCGAGAGCTCGAAGCGGAAGGTGGTGTCCCCGATCGAGATCTCGTCGAGGTCGTGCAGCTCCGCCTCGCCCTTGAGCTGCGCGCCGTTCAAGAACGTGCCGTTGGTCGAGTTCATGTCCTCGACCAGGTAGACGTTGCCGCGGCTGTGCACGCGGCAGTGGATCGAGGAGGCAAAGCGGTCCTCGATGCGGACGTCGGCGTCAGCGCCACGGCCGATCGCCACGCCGCCGAAGAGGTCGATGCGCTCACCGATCTCGAAGCCGGCGCCGGAGAGGGCGACGAGCCAGGCGTCCGTCGCGGCGATGCGACCCGGCGACGCATCGTGCAGCCCCGTGCCCTCGGAGGGGCCGACCCCGGCGACGGCGCCGCGGCGCAGATCCTTGAGGGCGCTGCGAGCGACCAGGAAGAGGAACAGGTAGAGCACCGCGAGGAACCCGAACTTGAGCGCTACGCCTAGGGGATCAGCATCCATCTCTTCGAACGCCGGCGGCGGGCCATGCGCGCGCGGCTCTCCTCACTGTTCGATGTCGAAGACGAAGCTGGTCGTGCCGAGCGTGACCTCGTCGCCAGGCGCCAGCCGCGCCGACTCGACGCGGCGGCCGTTGATCTTGACGCCGTTGGTCGAGCCCAGGTCGCGGACCGTCCAGTCGCCGTTCGAGGCCTGGCGCAGTTCGGCGTGCTGGCGGGAGATGTTCGGGTCCTCGAGCACGCAGTCGCACTCGCGCGAGCGGCCGAGCACGGCGACCGGGCCGTCGAGCACGTAGCGGCGGTCGCCGAGCGAGACGATCGCCTTCGTCGCGGTCAGCGGCGCCGTCCGCTTCGGCTTCTGCTTCGGCGGCTTCGCCGGGGCCGAGTAGACCATCGTGTGGCCGTGCTGACCCTGCTCGCCGCTCTCGCCCTTCCGAGCCGGTGGCTTGACCAGGCGTGGCTGGATGCCGAACTCGCCGAGCCGCAGGCGATCGTCGACTTCGATCAGCACCTCCGGGCGGGTGAGCAGCGCGTAGTCCTGACGTCGCGCGTGCTCGAGCAGGTAGGCGGAGAGCTCGTGGGCGAGGGAGCGCTCGTAGCCCTCGAGCCGGTCGTGATCCTCCTGGGAGAGCCAGACCGTGTACTGATTCGGAGCGTAGACCTGCGAGACCGAAGCGGTGCGGTGGGCATCCATCTCGCGGGCGAGCTTGCGGGCGATCTCGACGGGCTGCACCTGCGAGCTGAACGCACGGCTGAAGACCCCTTCGACGAGGCCCTCGATCCTTGCTTCGAGATTGCGGAGAACGCTCATACGGTTAGTCCAGTCCCTCGCCTGCGACGCCTTTGCCGCACGGCGTAGCCGCCGGCGCACGGGGAGCGACGGGCAGCGGGAATGCTACGGCAACCCGCCGCGAGAACCCGCACCATGAAGGGCCGCACGCACGTGGCGCGAGGCGGCTCGTGTGGCCCGGGCCCGCTCATCGCCGAGCGTCGGCGGTAGGGCGGCGCGGCGGCGGACGGTCTCGGCCGGGGCTCGTCGAGCGTCGTAGCGCCGCGCCCTGGCAATGCCAGCGAGCCGTGGCTCGGGCGAGGACGGCCGGCCCGGTCCCAGGCAAGCAGCACGACGGCGCCAAGCAGCGCCGGTGTGAGCAGCGGAGACGGCCCCGCGGCGCCGCCGACGGCGCCGAGGGCTGCGATCAGGCCCGCGGCCCAGACGAGGCCGCCGATCGCGAGCGGCGCCGGTCCGGAGACGTCGAGAATCAGGCCAAGGACGACCGCGGCGCCGACCCAGATCAGGGCGGTCGCCACGGCGTCGGCCCCGGTCAGGGGCGCGAGCGGACCCGACAGGGCGGCGGCGGCCGACTGGGTCCAGCCCGCCGGTCGAGCCGGCGGGATCGCTGACGCCGAGGGCGTGCCCGATGACGGCCGCGGCGACGACCGTCCAGGCCCAGGCGAGGGCGGCGAGGGCGACCCGGGCCGCGGGCCGCTCGTGGCGCGCGGCCTGCACCAGGTACAGCGGCGCCAGGCCCGCGAGGCCGAGCAGCGGCGCGAGCGCCGGCTCGATCCACTCACGCGGACGACCGAGGAACAGCGCCGCGGGAGCGAGCAGCAGGGCGAGGACGAGCGCCAGGCCCGCGCGCCCGGCGAGCAGGCCGATCGTGGCGAGCGCCGCGGCCGCGAGCAGCACGGCGAAGGGGCGGGCGGGAGCCGGACCGGCCGCCATCGTCCTCCTCCTCGGCCCCGAGCGGCTCGGGCACTGGCCGGTCCGGATGCAGGCCGCCGGCCAGCTCCGCGAGCGCGGCGCCGAGCTCGGGCAGGCCGGGCCGGTCGACGGGTTCGGGCGCGAGCGCCGCGTCGATTGTCGCGGGCAGCGCCGGCGGCAGCTCGGGACGGACGTCGGCGAGGGAGGGAAGCTCGCTGCCGATGCGCCGCGCCGTTGCCGCCGGCGTGGACGCGACGACCGGGTTGTATCCCGCCCAGAGCTCGTAGAGGCTGAGCGCCAGGGAGTAGACGTCGGTCGCCGGCCCGATCTCGTCGCCGGCCGCCTGCTCGGGCGACATGTAGGCGAGCGTGCCCACGACCTGGCCGGTCTGCGTCAGGCTCGGCTCGTCGGCGACGGCGGCGATGCCGAAGTCAGCCAGCATCGCGCGGGCGTCTGGCACCCGCCCCCGGCGGCTCGCACGAGCTCGGATCAGGATGTTGTCCGGCTTCAGGTCGCGATGGACGACCCCGTTGCCGTGCGCATGGGCGAGCGCTCCGCAGACCTCGGCACCAATCTCGGCGACGTCCCGGTCGCTGACGCGGCCGGCTGCGGCGTGCTCGCGGAGGTTCGGCCCGGCGACGAGCTCGCTGACGAGATAGGTGACGCCGTGCTCGCTGCCGAGCTCGTAGAGGGTGACGATCCCCGGGTGGTTGAGGCGGGCAGCGGCGTGTGCCTCGCGCAGCACGCGCCCCGCGGCGTCCCCTTCGACGGCCTTGACGGCGACGTGGCGGCAGAGCCGCTCGTCCCAGGCACGGTGAACGGTGCCGTTGCCGCCACGTCCAAGTCGCTCACCGACCGTGAAACGCCCCAGAATCCGTTCGCCTTCGACCACGTGCCGAGTTTCGCCACGGCGGGTGGCCGCTCCTGCCCCCTGGGGGGCTGCTGGAGGGGGGTCGCGGGGGGTACTGCGCGGTCCCGACGGGTGCAGGGGTAATAATCGCTTTGGCGAAAGGGGCCCCGGAGAACCGCCTTGGACTTCTTCGACGACGAAGACGACGCTCCCACGAGCGACCAGCCCACCCGGGAGAGCCGCCGCATCGAGGATTCGGCCGGCGAGGAGGAATTCCCAGAGATGCCGGCCGACGAGCCGGCGGAGCCCGAGGCGCCAGCAGAGCGGCCGCGGCGGCGCTCGTCCTCCCGTTCCCGGAGCCGCTCGCGCGCGCCCCGCACGTCGCGCAGCTTCGAGGACGACCCGGTCCCGGCGCGTGGTGGTGATGGCGGCGGCGGCGGGCGGCCATCGCGCCAGCAGGTGCGCTCGCGCCAGCTCACCTTCATCGGCATCTCGATCGTCGTCCTGATCCTGCTCTTCCTCGCCTTCAAGGGCTGCCTGAACGCGCGCAAGGAGCGCTCCTTCAAGAACTACGTCAGCGACCTGAGCGCCCTCACCGTCGAGACCAAGCAGCTCTCCGACCAGTTCTTCGGCGCGCTCGAGGGCAAGAACCAGGACGGTGGCATCAGCCTGATCAACCAGGTCAACGGCGACAAGGGCACGGCCCAGGGCCTGCTCGACCGCGCCGAGGGCCTCGACTCCCCCGATCAGCTGTCGAACGCCCAGACCCAGGTCGCCCTCGCCTACCAGTTGCGCCATGACGCGCTCGAGGTGATCGCCGCGGAGATCCCCAACGCGCAAGCCAAGTCGAGCTCGAAGTCGAAGAAGGCGATCGACAAGATCCAGGAGCAGATGAAGGTGCTGCTTGCCAGCGACGTGCTCTACAAGCGGGCCCAGTTCGAGATCGAGTCCGAGCTGTCGAACGAGGGCATCACGGTCGACAGCGGCGTCCCGGACAGCCAGTTCCTGCCGAAGGCTCCCCCGCCCCCGACTTCCTCGACACCAACACGATCCAGAGCGCGCTCTCCTCGGCCGGTCTCAGCTCCGGGACCGCGAACTGCAGCCAGGCGCCGAGCGACGGCAGCGTGCACGGCCTCGAGCTCTCCTCGACGACGGCGAAGCCGGACGGCATCGTCCTGCAGCCGAGCGACACGGGCCAGGTCAACACCGTGACCGCGAACGGAGTCGAGTTCGACATCGCCGTCCTCAACGGCGGCGACTCGACCGAGTCCTCCATCGACGTGACGCTCGGCGGCGACTTCTCCGGCAAGCAGACGATCTCCTCGATCAAGCCGGGTGAGACGCAGACCGTGACGATCGCCCCCCAGCCGTCGCCGAAGAGCGGCTCGAGCGGCACGCTCACGGTCGACGTCGCGCCGGTCTGCGGCGAGCAGATCGACTCGAACAACAAGTCGACCTACGACCTCACCTTCGGCTAGCCGCCTCCTCCCGGCCGTATCCTCAGCGGGCGTGGAAGGGATCGATACGACAGCGGGGATCGTCGCCGTCGCGGCCGCCGGCGTCGCCGTGGTCGCGCTACTCATCGCGACGATCGCGCTCGTCCGCCTGCGACGCCTACGCGGCGCGCAGAGTGCCGTGCTCGGCGAGCGCGGCACCGACGACCTCGTCGCGCACGGCGTCGAGACGCAGACGGCTGGTGGACGAGTTCGGGGTGGCGATCGAGGAGATCGCCGCGCGCCTCGACGGGCGCATGGCTGATGCGGAGGAGCGGCTGACGGGCGCCGTGACGCGCGTCGCCGTGCTCCGTTACGACGCCTTCAACGAGACGAGCGGGCACCAGTCGAGCTCGGTCGCCCTCTATGACGAACACGGCGACGGTGTCGTCATCTCGGCGATCCTGCAGCGCGAGCAGGCGCGCGTCTACGCCAAGCCGCTGCGAGCTGGGCAGAGCGAGCTCGAACTCTCGCCCGAGGAGCGCGAGGCGATCCGCCTTGCCGAGGAGAACGCGGGGAGTTGAAGGTCTCCTACCTCGGTCCGACCGGGACCTACAACGAGGAGGCGTTGCTCAGCTCGGCCGCAGGGGCGGAGCTGGAGCTCTCCCCGCGCGCGACCATCTTCGAGGCGATCCGGGCGGTCGAGGACGGCGACGTCGAGCGGGGTCTCGTCCCCTTCGAGAACTCGATCGAGGGCTCGGTGCGCTCGACCTTGGACGCGCTCGCCTTCGACACGAGCGGGGTCCGGATCGTCGGCGAGTACGACCTGCCGATCCGCCACAACCTCATCGCCCGCGAGGAACTCCCGCTCGAGCGGATCGAGGTCGTGCTCTCGCACCCGCAGGCGAACGCGCAGTGTGCGCGCTTCGTCCGCGAGTGCCTGCCGCAGGCCGAGGTGCGGGCGATCGCCAGCACCAGTGACGGCGTCCGCCAGGTCGCCGCCGGCAGCGAGCCCTGGGCGGCGCTCGGCTCAGCCGCTGCGGCTCGGGCTTACGACTGCCGGATCCTGCGTGAGGGGGTCGAGGACGCCGCCGACAACGTGACCCGCTTCGTCTGGCTCGCGCGCGACGGCTGGCGGCCGGACCGCGTGCCCGGCGAGCAGTGGCGCACGACTCTCGTCTTCTATGAGCTCGGCGAGGACCATCCCGGGGCGCTGGTCGAGGCGCTGCGTGAGTTCTCCGCCAGGGGCGTGAACATGACCCGGATCGAGTCGCGACCGAGGCGCGAGGGCCTCGGTCGCTACCTGTTCTTCGTCGACATCGAGGGGGCCGCGGACGACGCGCGCCCCGCCGAGGCGATTGCCGCGCTGCGCTCGCAGGCCGAGACCGTACGGATCCTGGGGAGCTACCCGGTCGGAGCCAGCGCGCCGCTGTAGGAAGACGGTCGATGCGCCGCGCGCCCGCGGTGCCGGGAACGGCGCCGGATACAATCGGCGCACATGGACAGGCTTGCCGAACCGGCCCATGTGGTGCGGAGGCGGGATACCCCGGATCACCGAGCCGGCTCGGTCGCGCCGGCGGGCGTCGCGGCGGACGGCCTGCAGCCCCTGGCAACGGTGAGCACGATCGGCGGCCGGGTCCTGGTCCTCAACGCGAGCTACGAGCCGATCAACGTCTGCACCGTGCGCCGCGCGGCCGTCCTGCTCCTCAAGCAGCGCGCCGAGCTGCTCGAGCGCAGCGACGAGTGGCTGCACAGCGAGCACCAGCAGCTGGAGCGGCCGGTCGTCATCCGACTGCTCGCCTACGTGCGGATCCCGCGTGACATCCACCGGCGCAAGATCACGCGCAAGGCCGTCCTCGCGCGTGACTCCTGGACCTGCCAGTACTGCGGCTCGACGCGCTCGGGCCTGACCGTCGACCACGTGATCCCGCGTAGTCGGGGCGGGCTCTCCGTCTGGGACAACATCGTCGCCGCTTGCGCACCATGCAATCGCCGCAAGGGCAACCGGCTGCCGGCTGAGATCGAGATGCACCCCTCCTCGACGCCAGGCGCGCCGGGTCCCGGCGTCTTCATCCGGATCGCGGCGCCGCGGGTTCCCCCGTCGTGGGAGCCCTACCTGGCCTTCGCCGCGGCCTGACGCTCAGTCGCGGTCGCGACGGCGCGGCGGGCGCACTAGCCGTGGTAGGTCGCGTAGCTGTGGTTGGGGACGACGTCGAGCGCCTTCTTCGTCACCGTGAAGGCGGCCCAGCCGAACTTGCCGAGGCCACCCGGGAAGTCGGCGGGATCGAAGCGATAGCGCCAGCGGCGGCCGTGGTCAGCGAGGTTCGCACCTGCGATCCGCTGCGGGTTGCCCTTCTTCGGGCTCTTGAAGATGGCGCCGCCGCGAACCAGGTACTCCGGGTCGGAGGACGGGCCGCCGCGGGTGTTGACGCCGATCAGGGGCCGCTCTGGGTGACGCTTCGGGTTGATCTTCGAGCGCACGACGACCGTGAACTGCAGCTGCTTGCCGTGATGGGCGGCGATCACCTTGACGATGTCGACGCGGCCGTTGTGGCGCAGGGCCTTGGTCTCGCGGACGTCGTCGTGGACGACGGTCTTGCCGCTGTTCTTGCCGTGGCCGGCGGCGCTCGCCAGCGCCGCCACGCACAAGGCGCCCGCGGCGAGAATCAGAGCGAGGACGATGGTCTTGCGTGCTCCCATCGTGGGCTGGAACACGCGTGGGCGCAAAAGTCGCGGCATCCGGTCAAATGAAAGACGATCGGACCGCCCGCCGATCCACCGAAGTGGGGGCGGACGGTCCGAGTCAGGTGCGGTTTGGGACGGTCGGCGCATCTACGAACGGGTGGGATAACTCCCGCTCACGCCGTCCCGCCGGTGCCCGGGTGGTATTCGCCGGGCGGCCCGCAGCCGCCTAGCGGCCCGTCACCTCCGGTATCCCAGAAAACATCGAACTCAAGTTAGGACCACCTCCTTTCTCCAGTAGCGGAGATTCAAGCAGACGCGGAGGTCGGCGTCAGCGGGCTGTATCGAGGTCGCTCAGGCCGGCGGGATCGTCTTGACGACGAACCGCCGGTAGTGGCGATTCGGGGCCAGATCGGCTGCCTTGCCGCGTGCTGTCAGCACCGCCCAGCCGAACTCGTCGCCGTCGTGAAGGCCGATCGAGGCGGGCTTGAACCGGTAGATCCACGTCTTCCTGCGGGCGACGAACTTGTTCGCGCCGACCTTCACGTAGTGCTTGCCCTTCGCCCTGAAGACCCGGGGGCCCAAGACCAGGTATTCGAACGGGGAGGAGTTGCCGCCCTTGGTGTTGATCAAGATGAACGGGCGCGTCGTCTTGCTCTGTGGATCGAGCCGACCGGCCATGCTGATCTTGAACTTCGCGCGGCGTCCAGCCTCGTCGGCCGCCTGGACGCGGACGACGTCGAGCTCAGGCTTGTGGCGGAGGGCCTTCGTGTCCGCCCGCGGATCGCGGATCGAGTCGCTGCTCGCCAGCGCCGAGGCGCACAGGGCAACCGCCGCGGCGGCCACCATCGCGACCAGCACGGCCAGCCCCCGCACAGCCGGCCGGCCTCTACCCCGCGCCCTTCGGTCCCGCTCGGTCACCTCGTCTGCCCGAACCCGCCTCGCCCGCCGACGATGCGGTCTCAGGCCGAGCCGTTGGCCGAGGTCCCGTCGTCGGCCGGGGCTTCCTCGAGTGTCTGCTCCTCGGCGTCCTCGCCCTCGACCGGCGCTGCCTCGCTCTCGACGACGAGGGCGACGGCGCTGACGCGGTCGTCCTCCTTCATGTTCATCACCCGGACGCCCTGGGTCGCGCGGCCCATCTCCGAGATGCCCTTGACCGAGGTGCGCTGGACCATCCCGTTCTGGCTGATGAAGAGCAGCTGCTCGTGCTCGCGGACGATCAGCGCGCCGGCGAGGCCGCCCTTCTTCGCGGTCAGCTTCGCGGTCAGCACGCCCTTCGTGCCACGGCCCTTGACCGGGTAGTCGGCGACCGGCGTGCGCTTGCCGTAGCCGTTCTCGGTGACGACGAAGACGTCGGTGTCCTCGCGGGCGACATCCATCGCCAGCACCCGGTTCGGCGCTCCGTCGATCTTCGCCGAGACGTTCATGCCCTTGACGCCCGAGGTGTCGCGGCCCATCGAACGCACCGCGTCCTCGCTGAAGCGGCTTGCATGGCCCGACTTGGAGACGAGCAACAGGTCGTCGGAGCCGCTCGTCAACCGCACCTGGACGAGCTCGTCGTCCTCGCGGACCTTGATCGCGATGATCCCGTCCGCGCGGATCGGCGTGTTGTACTTGATGAACTCGGTCTTCTTCACGAGCCCCTTCGCCGTCGCGAAGGCGAGGAACTTGCCCTCGCTGAAGTCCCGCGTCGGGATCACCGCCATCACCCGCTCGCCGTCGGAGAGGGGCAGCACGTTGACGAGTGCCTTGCCGCGCGCTGTCCGGGAGCCCTCGGGGAGCTCGTAGACCTTGAGCCGGTAGACCTTGCCGCGGCTCGTGAAGAACAGCAGGAAGTCGTGCGTCGAGCAGATGTGCAGGTGCTCGATGTAGTCGCCTTCCTTCAGGTCCATTCCGGTGACGCCCTTACCGCCCCGGTGCTGCTGGCGGTAGGTGGCCAGCGGCAGGCGCTTGACGTAGCCGGACGCGGTCAGCGAGATCACCATCTGCTGGTCGGCGATCATGTCCTCGATGTCGACGTCGCCCTCGGCGACGGTGATCTCGGTACGGCGCTCGTCGCCGTACTTCTCCGCCAGCTGGCCGAGCTCGTCCCTGATGATCGCGTCGATCAGCTTCTCGTCGCCGAGGATCTCGCGCAGCTCCTTGATCTTCACCTGCAGCTCCGCGTGCTCGTCACGAACCTTGTCGGAC
The DNA here is from genome assembly GCA_963850625.1 of uncultured Solirubrobacterales bacterium. Classification (GTDB taxonomy): domain Bacteria; phylum Actinomycetota; class Thermoleophilia; order Solirubrobacterales; family 70-9; genus CAXMST01. The sequence goes on along the minus strand of CAWKLZ010000005.1, from coordinate 374,099 downwards.
TCCAGCCCGGTGAGTCGCTGTAGGCGCATGTCGAGGATCGCCTGCGCCTGGATCTCGGTCAGGCCGAACTGATCGATGAGCCCGCTGCGGGCGACGTCCGGGTCGGCCGAGGCCCGGATCAGGGCGATCACCGCGTCGAGGTTGTCGAGCGCGACGAGGATGCCCTCGAGCACGTGTGCCCGAGCCTCTGCCTGGCGCAGCTGATACTGCGTGCGCCGCGTGATGACCTCGCGCTGATGGGCCACGTAATGGCGGATCAGGTCGCGCAGCGAGAGCGTCTGCGGCACGTTGTCGACGAGGGCGACGGCGTTGACGCCGAACGTCGCCTGCATCTGCGTGTGCTTGAAGAGCTTGTTGAGCGCGATCTTCGGCATCGCGTCGCGCTTGCACTCGATCACGAGCCGCATGCCGGAGCGGTCGGACTCGTCCCGCAGGTCGGAGACCTCGGTGATCTTCTTGTCGCGGACGAGGTCGGCGATCTTCTGGATCAGGCCGCCCTCGCCGCCCTTCTTCACTTGGAAGGGCAGCTCGGTGACGATGATCGCCTCCTTGCCTCCCTTGAGCGGCTCGATGTGCGCGCGCGCGCGGACGCGGACGCTGCCCCGGCCGGAGCGGAACGCCTCGCGGATCCCGTCGGAGCCCATGATCACGCCGCCACCGGGGAAGTCGGGGCCCTTGACGTACTTCATCAGCCCGTCCGTGTCGATGTCCGGGTCCTCGAGGAAGGCGTTGACGGCGCTCGCGACCTCGCGCAGGTTGTGCGGCGGGATGTTGGTCGCCATGCCGACGGCGATCCCGGAGGAGCCGTTGACGAGCAGGTTCGGGAACCGCGACGGCAGCACGAGCGGCTCGGAGCTCGACTCGTCGTAGTTGGGGCCGAAGTCGACGGTCTCGGCCTCGATGTCGCGCAGCATCTCGGAAGCAAGACGCGTAAGCCGGGCCTCTGTGTACCTCATAGCCGCCGCCGGGTCGTCGTCGATCGAGCCGAAGTTGCCCTGGCCGTCGACGAGCGGATAGCGCAGGCTGAACTCCTGCGCCATGCGGACGAGCGCGTCGTAGATCGCCGAGTCGCCGTGCGGGTGGTACTTGCCCATCACCTCGCCGACGATGTAGGCGCACTTGCGGTACGCCCGCGTCGGCTGCAGGCCGAGGTCGTCCATCGCGTAGAGCACGCGCCGGTGGACCGGCTTGAGCCCATCGCGGACGTCGGGCAGGGCGCGCCCGACGATCACGCTCATCGCGTAATCCAGGTACGACGACCGCATCTCGGTCGTCAGCTCGCGCTCCTCGATATTGCCCCCGGAGAGGAGCTCGCTACTGCCTTCCATCTAACTCATGCCTCCAACGTGGGCTGACGCGACTGCTCGGTGCTGTACCTAGACATCGAGAACGCCGACGTCCTTCGCGTGCTTCTGAATGAATTCCTTGCGCGGCTCGACCTTGTCGCCCATCAGTTCGCTGAAGATCTGATCGGCGAGCGCCGCGTCCTCGATCCGGACCCGTGCGAGGGTTCGCGACGCCGGGTCCATCGTCGTCTCGCGGAGCTGCTCGGCGTTCATCTCGCCGAGGCCCTTGAACCGGGAGAGCCGAACGCCCTCCTTGGAGAGGTCGAGGATCACCCGGCGCACGAGCGCGAAGCTGTCCGCCGTCCGGCTCTTGTCGCCGAGCGTGATCTCGAACGGCGCCTGACCGACCTGCTTGATCAGCGAGGCATGGACCTCGGCGAGCTTGCGGTAGTCGAGCGCCTCGAACAGCGAGCTCGGCAGCACGTGCCGGCGGGCGAGCCCGCTGCGGCGATGGATCGCGCGCACCGTGAGCGATTCGCTGCCCTCGCCCAGCAGCTCGGTCTCGAAGGCGTCTTCCTCCGGGTTGTCGGCCGAGATCAGCTCCTTCGCCCCGGCGAGACTGGCGACGCCCCGGTCGAGGATCTGAGACTCGGAGAGGAAGAGCACGAGATCGTGGCCGAACTGGGCCTGTAGCGCGCTCGCCCAGCCTTCGTACTCCTTCAGCGAGCGGTTGAAGCGCTGCCACTTCGCCGCCGAGAGCTTCGTCTCGACGCCGTTGCAGTCGGTCAGCGCGATCTTCTCGAGCTTGTCGCGCAGCAGGTACTCCTCGAGCTCGGACTCCTTCTCGATGTACACCTCGCTGCGCCCGTTCTTGGCTTTGTAGAGCGGTGGCTTAGCGATGTAGACAAAGCCGCCGTCGATCAGCTCCGGCATCTGCCGGTAGAGGAACGTGAGGACGAGCGTGCGGATGTGGGCGCCGTCGACGTCGGCGTCGGTCATCAGCACGATCCGGTGGTAACGAAGGTCCTCGAGCGCGAACTCGTCGTGGACGCCGGTCCCGATCGCCGTGATCAGCGCCTGGATCTCGTTGTTGGCGAGGACCTTGTCGATCCGCGCCTTCTCGACGTTGATGATCTTGCCGCGCAGCGGCAGCACGGCCTGCGTCGAGCGGTCGCGGCCCTGCTTCGCCGAGCCGCCCGCCGAGTCGCCCTCGACGACGAAGAGCTCGGCCAGGCTCGGGTCGCGGACCGTGCAGTCGGCGAGCTTCCCGGGCAGGGTCGAGTTCTCGAGCACCGACTTACGGCGGGTCAGATCGCGCGCCTTGCGGGCCGCGTCGCGGGCGCGGGCCGCCTCGATCGCCTTCGTCACGATCCGCTTGCTGTCGGCCGGGTTCTCCTCGAGAAACTCGGCCAGCTTGCGGTTGACCGCCTCCTTGACGAAACCCTCGATCGGCGGTGTTGCCGAGCTTCGTCTTGGTCTGGCCCTCGAACTGCGGGTCGTGGAGCTTCACCGAGATCACCGCGGTCAATCCCTCGCGGCTGTCGTCGCCGCTCAGGTTCTGATCCTTCTCCTTGAGCAGGCCCTTCTCGCGCGCGTAGGCGTTCAGCGTCCGCGTCAGCGCCGAGCGGAAGCCGGAGAGGTGCGAGCCACCTTCGTGCGTGTTGATGTTGTTGGCAAACGAGAACACGGACTCCTGGTAGCCCGTGTTCCACTGCATGGCGATCTCGACCGCACCCTCGTCGCCTTCGCTCTCGAAGTAGACGGTCTTCGCGTGCAGTGAGTCCTTGTTCTGGTTCAGGTAGGCGACGAAGTCGACGATGCCGCCCTCGTAGTGGAAGGTCTCCTCCTCGCCCTCGCCGCGCTCGTCGATCAGCGTGATCCGCAGCCCGCGGGTGAGGAACGCTGTCTCGCGCATCCGCGAGGAGAGCGTCTCGAAGTCGTAGGTGATCTCCTCGAAGATCTCGGCGTCGGGCATGAACGTGATCGTGGTGCCCGTCGCCGCGGCCTTGCCGGTGACCGTGAGCGGCCCCTCGGGAACGCCGCGCACGTAGTCCTGCTCGTGTACCTCGCCCGCGTAGCCGATCGTCAGGTGCAGGCGCTCGGAGAGTGCGTTGACGACCGAGACGCCGACGCCGTGCAGGCCGCCGGAGACCTTGTAGCCGCCGCCATCGCCGAACTTGCCGCCGGCGTGCAGGACGGTGAGCACGACCTCCGCGGCCGGCTTGCCCTCCTTCTCCATGATGTCGGTCGGGATGCCGCGGCCGTCGTCGACGACGGTGACGGAGTTGTCGGGATGGATCGTCACCGTGACCTCCGTCGCGTGGCCCGCGAGGGCCTCGTCGACGGAGTTGTCGAGCACCTCGTAGACGAGGTGATGCAGACCGCGAATGCCGGTCGAACCGATGTACATACCCGGCCGTTTGCGGACGGCCTCCAGCCCCTCGAGGACCGTGATGTCCTTGGCGCCGTAGCTGTCGGCGGCCTTACTCGACTTCTCTGTCACTGAGTCCTTTCGTACGTACCTGAATGATCCCGCTCGCCCCGGCGGCACCCATGCACGGGAAGCCCCGCGGGTGGACCGGGCGAAGAGGCCCTGGCCCAGCGCTACGGGGCCGAAAAAGCAGTTGTCATAAGAATACCAAAGTGACCCCCCTCGAGGGTGGCCAGGAGAGTCACGGAACCGCCCCAAAAGCCCTGCAAATGTGCATCTTTTGCGGAGTCGGCCGCGGTCGGTCTCTCAGCGGTGGCGGCTGAGGTCCGCGGTGAAGCGCAACGCGGCCACTCGGTCGGCACCGATGACACTCTCGAGGCGCTCCAGTAGGGCCTCCTGCATGAGCTCCAGCTCCTGGGCCCAGGCTCCATTACGGCAGGCGATGGTCACGGTTCCAGAGCGCTCGGCAACGGGCTCGGAGCTCTGCGCGATGGCCTCTCCACAGGCCTGCGGCCAGGCCGCCTGCACCTCCGCCAGCAGCGTCCGCGGGGCGCTGTCGGCAAGCACCCTGGCGAGCGAGTCGCCGAGCGGTCGCGGTCCACGCGTGGGACGCTCGCTCACGCAGCCACCGCCTCGACCGCGCCCCGCGCGAACCGAGATCCCCGCCCGGGCCGCGCCTCCGAGCTCGGGCACGTGCTCGGCCTCGGTCGCGGTGATCAGCACCTGACCGCCCGCGGAGATCGCCTCGACGAGCCGGCGCCGGCGGTCGGGGTCGAGCTCGCTCATCACGTCGTCCAGCAACATCAAGGGCAGCGTACGGCGTGCGCGTTGCAGCGTCTCGCGCTCGGCGAAGAGCAGCGCCAGCAAGGTCAGGCGCTGCTGGCCCTGGGATCCGTAACGACGCACGGCGCGGCCCGCCAGTCGCAGCTCGAGCTCGTCCCGGTGCGGGCCCCAGATCGTGTAGCCGCGGGCGACGTCCGCCTCATGGCGCGAGGCGAGCTCGGCGGCGATCCCCGCGGCGTCGAGGTCGGCGGTTGCCGGGCGATAACGGAGCTCGGCGTCGCGCTCGAGGCCGAGCGCCGCGGCGGCTGTGCTGAAGGGCTCGGCGAGCTCGGCGGCGGCCAGGGCGCGCGCCTCGACCAGGGGAACTGCGCGCGTCGCCAGCTCCCGGTCCCAGGCGCCGAGCTGCTCGCGGCCGCCACCGCGGCGGATTCGGCCGATCAGCGCGTTGCGCTGGGCTAGCGTCCGCGCATAGCCGGAGGCGAACTCGGCGCGGGCCGGCCACAACGCCGCGACCAGCCGATCGAGATGCGCTCGGCGCGGCGCGGGCGGGCCCTTGACGAGGGCCAGGCGATCCGGCATGAAGACGCTGAGCGCCGGCCGGCGGCGGTCGTCCTCTGCCTCCGCGTCGCGGCCGTCGACGCGGCGGCGGCGGCCCTCGCGTCGTCGACACGGAGGCGAGCATGCGGATCGGCTCAGCCTCCTCGCCCGGTTCTGGTGCGAGCGCCACCTCCGCCCGCGCGAGAGTCTCGCCGAAGGCGATCATCTCGCGCTCGGTGCGCGTCCTGCAAGAGCGGCCGGTGAGCGCGAAGTAGAGGGCCTCCAGCAGGTTCGTCTTGCCGGCCCCGTTCGGGCCGTGGACGACCGTCAAGCCCGGGCCGAGCGCGATCGTCGCGTCGCCGAGGTTGCGGAAGGACCGCGTCCGGAGCTGCTCGGCGACCACGAACGCGGGCCCGCGACCTAGACGGGTGCCACTAGACGTTGAGCCGGATCGGCATCACGAGGTAGCTGAAGTCCTCGTCGCCGGCCTGCTGCAGGAGTCCGGGCCGCAGCGGCGAAGTCAGTCGAAGCAGGACCTCCTCGGTCTCGATGCTCTCGACGCCCTCGATGAAGTACAGCGGGTTGAAGGCGATCACCAGGTCCTCGCCCTCGAACGAGCAGGGCATCGACTCGCTCGCGTCGCCGATCTCCGGCGTCTCCGCCGAGACCGTGAGCTCACCGGTGCTGAAGCCGAGCCGCAGCGGCGCGTTGCGCTGGGCCAGGTGCCGGATCCGCTTCGTCACATCGAGCAGCTCGGCCTTCGGCAGCCGCACGTCGTGGTCGAAGGAGTCCGGCAACAGCTGCCGGTAGCTCGGGAACTGGCCGTCGATCAGCCGCGAGCTGAGCTGGTAGGAGCCGGCGCGGAAGATGATCTGGTTGCCCGGCATCGCGATCTCGATCTCCTCGACGCCGGTTGCCGAGACGATCCGGGCGAGCTCGCGCAGAGCCCGAGCCGGCACGTTCGCCTCGAGCCCCTCGCCCGGCGCCGAGCCAAGCGTCGTGTGCTTGACCGAGAGCCGGTAGGAGTCGGTCGCAACCATCGTCAGGCGGTCGCCCTCGACGCTGACGAGGATCCCGGTCAGGATCGGCCGCACCTCATCGCGGGAGGCGGCCCTCGCCACCCGCTCGATCGTCTCGGCGAGCGCCGCGGCAGGCATCCGGATCGGCTCGCCCTCGAACGTGGGCAGGCGCGGGAAGTCCTCGGTCGGCAGTACGCGCAGGTGGAAGCGGGCGGTGCCGGCGGTGAGCTCGACGTCGCGTTCGGCCGGGCGCTCGGCGAGCGTCACCTGCCCCGGTGGCAGAGCGCGGGCGATATCGCTGAGCAGCCGGCCGGGGAGCAGGATCGTCGCCGTCGCCCTCGACCTGGGCGTCGATGCCGACGCTGAGGGCGAGCTCCATGTCGGTAGCGCGGGCCGTGGCGCTGCCGCCTTCGGAGGTGAGCAGGATGCCGCCGAGCGAGGGAAGCGTCGAGCGCGTCGACAGAGCCCGCGAGGCGGACTGCAGAGCGTCGAGCAGGGGATCGCGGTCGGCGGTGATCTTCATCTGTTTCCTCTTCCCGTGTTCTGAGTTGATGTAGGTGTGGGGATAACCCTTGCAAAAGCCTCGGATTGCGCTTGGGCAAAGGAGATCCGGCGGTGGAAAGCGGCGGTGGGAAACCGCGCCGGGCGTGGAGTGGAACGGTGACTCATGCGGCCGGCCTGGTTGTCCCCAGTCGCATGTGGACAGCTTCGAGGGCGCGGTGGGTGTCGTTGCCCGGCTCGAGCCGCTTCTCGATCGTGCGGATCGAGTGCAGGACGGTCGAGTGGTCGCGGTCGAAGGCGCGGGCGAGCTCCGCCAGGGAAGCGCCGGTGACGTCGCGGGAGACGTAGATCGCGATCTGCCGCGCTCGGGCGATGTTGGCGGCGCGCCGGTGTGAGTTGAGATCGGCGCGGGAGATGCGCAGGACCTCGCAGGTCGCTTCCTGGATCTGCTCGACCGTCGGCCGGGGTGGCGGCGGTTCCGCTCCGGTCGAGCTGGGATCGTCGCCGAGCGCCCGCTCGACGAGGTCGGCGGTCGGCGGCTCGCCGAGCAGCGAGGCAAGCGCGGCGACGCGGGTCAGGGCGCCTTCCAGCCGGCGCAGGTTGGCGGGTACCGCCTCCGCGATCTGGCTGAGCACGTCGACATCGGGAACGTTGATCGCGCGCTCGGCAGCGAGCCGGCGCAGGAGCACGACCCTGGTCGCGACATCGGGCTGGCTCACCTGGACCGTCAGGCCCCAGGCGAAGCGGTCGCGGAGGCGGTCGGTGAGGCGTTCGATGGCCTCCGGCGGTCGGTCGCTGGAGAGCACGATCTGGCTGCCGGCCGCGTAGAGCTCGTTGAAGGTGTGGAAGAACTCGTCCTCGGTGTGGGGCTTGCCCTCGAGGAACTGGATGTCGTCGATGAGCAGCGCGCCGACGTTGCGGTAGCGGGCCTTGAAGCGCTCGGCGGCGGTGCCGCTGCTGCGCAGCGAGCCGACGAACTCGGAGGTGAAGCGCTCGGCGGTCGTGTAGACGACGGTCATGTCGGGGCGGCGTTTGCGCAGGTAGTTGGCGATCGAGACGAGCAGATGAGTCTTGCCGAGGCCCGGATCGCCGTAGATGAACAGGGGGTTGTAGGCCTCGCCTGGCAGCTCGGCGACCGCGAGTGCGGCGGCGTGCGCGAAGCGGTTGCCGCCGCCGATCACGAAGCGGTCGAAGTCGAGGTCGCGGGCGAGCGCCTCCGGACACCGCGACCCCCGAGCGGCCGAGGACGGTCGTCTCGGCGCCCGGCGCCGACTTCGGCGAAGACGATCTCGGTGATCTCGGGGGCCCGATCGCGGAGCGCCGCCTCGGCGAGTGCCTGATAGCGGCGTTCGAACCAGCCGCGGACGCGGTCGGGCCCGTCCACGTAGAGACGCGATCCCTGCAGGCCGACAGCCTGCAGCGGCTCGAGCCAGCTCTCGAACGCCGATGGCGACACCTTGCCGCGGAGCTCCTCGCGGACTCCCTCCCAGATCGCCGTCAGGTCGTTGCTTCTCTGCTGCAAGCTTGCTTTCTCGAGATCGATCGACGCCTGCTCGGGGCGCCCCGTAACCGCCCGCCAGGCGGACTGCGGGCGATCATAGGTGCCGTCCTGTGGGCCGATCGGAGCAACCCCGCAAATCGCGCTGAAAGCAGGCGGCGGATGCGTATACTGCTCCGTCCCCGCGGCACCCGCGGGCCTCCGATCATGAAGCGAACCTGGCAGCCAAAGAAGAGGAAGCGTGCTCGCACGCACGGGTTCCGGTCCCGGATGGGGACGCGGCACGGCCGCGAAGTCCTGCGGCGACGGCGCCGCAAGGGTCGCAAGCGCCTGACCGTCTGAGCCCCGCGATGGCCGGCTCGGGACGCGAGGGACGCAGGCGGGGACGCCTCTCCCGCAGCGGCGACTTCGATCGCGCCTACCGGGACGGCCAATCGCACTCGAACCGTTTCCTCGTCCTCTACACATTCCCGCGCTCCGCCGAGGAGGCGGACGACGACGTGCGCCTCGGGGTCACGGCGAGCCGCAAGGTCGGCGGCGCCGTCGACCGCAACAAGGTGAAGCGGACGCTGCGGGAGGCATTCTGGGCGCTGGCGGACGAGCTGCCCGCCCAGCACGACTTCGTCCTGGTCGGCCGGGCCGAGATCGGCGGACTGATCGAGCGCGAGGGGACCGCGGGCGTGCAGACGTCGATCGCGAGCCTGCTCGAGGAAGCGCGGGCGGCTTCCTGATGTGCGCCCGCGTTTCACGTGAAACGGGCGCAGCGGCCGGCTCGCCGGGATCACCGGAGGACGAAGCCGCCGTTTCACGTGAAACGGCGGCACCGGTCGAACGCTCGCTCCCGGTCAGGGTGGTGACCGCAGTGCTGCTGGCACCGCTGCGCGTTCTACCGCCGCTTCATCTCGCCGGGCCTGCCGGCGCGCTGTCGTTACTACCCGACCTGTTCCGCCTACGCCGAGCAGGCGGTGCGCGAGCTTGGCCCGCTCAAGGGCTCGATCGTCGCCGGCTGGAGGCTCCTGCGCTGCAATCCCGCTGAGCCCGGGAGGCATGGACCCCCTCGAGGCGCGTACTCTCTTCCGCTCCGGCGGGACCGAGCACCCCCCGACCCGCGCCGGTACGACGCACTGATGCTCCCACTCGCCGTCACTGTCCCCATCCTCACGCCGGCCGCCGAGGCGATCGTCAAGGCCTACTACGACGTCTTCGGCAACTGGGGCGTCGCGATCATCCTGCTGACGTTCACGGTCCGCCTGGCGATCCTCCCGCTGTCGCTGCGGCAGATCAAGTCGATGCGCGCGATGCAGGCGCTGCAGCCGGAGATGAAGGCGATCCAGACGAAGTACAAGGACGATCGCCAGCGCCAGCAGCAGGAGATGATGAAGTTCTACCAGGAGAACGGCATCAATCCGCTGGCCTCCTGCTTCCCCTTGCTCCTGCAGCTGCCGGTCTTCTTCGCCCTCTACGGGATGCTCCGGAGCGACAGCTTCCAGAACGACGTCGAGCAGAGCGCCAACACCGGCTTCCTCTTCATCAACAACATCACCCAGCCGCCGGAAACGACGGCGATCGCGATCGTTCTCGTCGTCCTCTTCGTCGGCACCCAGCTGCTCGCGGGCCTCGCGATGTCGATCCGCGGCCAGCTCGAGGGCCCGCAGCGCTTCATCGTCTTCGGCCTCCCGTTCGCGTTCGCGCCGTTCGTCTTCCAGTTCCCGACCGGCCTCGCGATCTACTGGATCACGACGAACGTCTGGACCTTCGGTCAGCAGCAGGTGGTCGGCCACTTCTTCCCGCCGCCCGAGAAGAAGACCCCGGAGGAGATCGCGGCGGAGAAGCCCCCGCCCCCGCCCCCGAAGAAGAAGAAGAAGCGAAGCGGAAAGCGACGGTAGGACGATGAGCGAAAGACAGCGACGACGCGCGACGAGCTCCCCGGCGACCCCGCGGGCCGCGTGACGGCGATCCTCGACCGGATCCTCGACGAGCTCGATCTCGACGCCGACGTCGAGATCAACGAGAGCGACGAGGAGATCCTCGCCGAGATCGACGGCGACGACGACCTCGGGATCCTGATCGGCCGCCGCGGCCAGACGCTCGATGCGCTGCAGTTGATCTGCTACCGCGCCGCCTTTCAGGGCTCCTCGGACCGCAAGCGGGTCACCGTCGACGCCGCCGGCTACCGCGAGCGACGTCGCGGACCTGCTCACCGAGGAGGCGGAGATCGCCGCCGATCGGGCGACGCGCAACGGCGAGTCGATCCGCCTCGAGCCGATGTCCGCCTCCGAGCGCCGCATGGTCCACGAGGTCCTCAAGGACCGCAGCGACGTCGAGACCTTCAGCGAGGGCGACGATCCAGAGCGCCGGGTCGTCGTCGCGCCGCTCGTCAACGAGTAGCGCGGCCCGCCGCGGCCGATGGCTTCCGGCGCTCCGGATTCAGCCGAGCGGCCGCCACGGCTCGACGACGGCGCCCGCCGCGCTGTCGATCGGCTGATCGAGCTGCTCGCAGCCGACCCCGCCGCTCCGACCACCGTCACCGATCGGGCGCAGGCCGAGCGCGTCCACGTCGCCGACAGCCTCGCGGGCCTCGTCTTCGGCGAGCTGCGCGCGGCGCGCGCGATCTGCGACGTCGGGTCGGGCGCCGGCTTCCCCGGCCTGGTGCTGGCGGCGGCGCTGCCGCAGGCGCGGGTCGACCTGCTCGAGTCGCTGGGCCGGAAGTGCGCCTTCATCGAGCGCGCGATCGCCGCCGCCGAGCTCGACAACGCTCGCGTCGTCTGCGAGCGGGCGGAGACCTGGGGGGCTGGCGCCGGGCGCGGGCGCCTACGACGTCGTCACCGCCCGCGCCGTCGGCCGGCTCAGCACGCTCGCCGAGCTCGCCGTCCGCTGCTCGCCGAAGGCGGCGTGCTGATCGCCTGGAAGGGCCGGCGCGACCCTGACGAGGAAGCAGAGCTGGAGCGCGCCTCGGAGGGGCTGGCGATGACGCCGGTGGCGGTCATCCCCAGCGGCCCCTACGCGGGTAGCGAGCACCGCCATCTGCACCTGATCCGCAAGAGCGGTGCGACGCCGGCCGGCATCCCGCGGCGCCCGGGGATGGCGAAGAAGCGGCCGCGGGGGAGCTGAGCTCGGACCCCGTCAGGGCAGGGACGGCCGGACGTCCGCGCACACGCGCACGCCTTCTCGCTTCTGAAGTTCGCCGTCTTTGCGGATATTCCTTCCGCGCAGAAGCTCCGAGTTCGGCGGAGTACGCTCGCCCGGGCCAGGGCGAGCCGGGCCGGAGCCTCTAGAGTCGCCCGGCCGATGGGACTCGTCTACGCGATCGCCAACCAGAAGGGCGGGGTGGGGAAGACCACGACCACCGTCAACCTCGGCGCCTGCATCGCCGAGCTCGGCCGCCAGACGCTTGCCGTCGACCTCGACTCGCAGTGCAACTCGACGGTCGCCCTCGGCCTCGGCCGCGACGAGCATCCCTCCTCCTACGACTGCCTGTGCGGCGAGACCTCGGTCGCCGAGGCGGCGCGCCCGACGGCGACGGACAACCTGTGGATCGTGCCCGGCGAGTCGCGACCTGGCCGGCGCCGCGGTCGAACTGCCGACGCTCGAGCGCTCCTCCTATCGGCTGCGCGAGCGGCTCGGCGCCGTCCGCGAGCGCTTCGCGGCGACGCTGCTCGACTGCCCGCCCTCGCTCGGCGCCGTCACCGTCAACGCGCTCGTCGCCGCCGACCGCGCGATCGTCCCCGTGCAGGCCGAGTACCTGGCGCTGGAGGGGCTCGTGCAGTTCCTCGACACCGTCAACACCGTGCGCCGTCAGATGAACCCATCGCTCGTTCTGACCGGCTTGCTGATCACCATGGCTGATGAGCGGACGAGGCTCGCCCAGGACGTCGAGAGCGAATTGCGTGCACACTTCCCCGATCTCGTGCTGAAGACCGTCGTGCCCCGCAGCGTGCGCATTGCCGAGTCGCCGAGCTTCGCGCTGCCGATCACCGCACACGCGCCAGGATCGCGCGGGGCGGACGCTTACCGGTCGCTCGCCGGCGAGGTGCTCGGCCGTGGCTAACCCCCAACAGGCGTTGAGAGGCGGCAGCCGGGGAGGTGCGGAAGCCAATGGCTGCTAGACGTCCAGGAATCGGTAGGGGGCTCGCCGCGATCCTGCCTGAGCCCGAGGAGGGCGCGCCCGGCGACGAGTGGCGCGCAGGTGCCCGTCGGCATGATCCGGCCGAATCCGGACCAGCCGCGCAAGAGCTTCGATGCCGAGAAGCTCGAGCAGCTAGCGGCCTCCGTCGCGGAGGCCGGCGTGATCCAGCCGTTGATCGTCCACCAGCTCGCCGACGGCCGCTTCGAGCTGATCGCCGGCGAGCGGCGCTGGCGCGCCGCCCAGCACGCCGGCCTCGAGAGCGTGCCGATCGTCGTCCGCGACGAGGACGAGGGCCGCCGGCTGCAGACGGCGCTGATCGAGAACGTCGCCCGCGAGGATCTCAATCCAGTCGAGGAGGCGCGCGCCTGCGCGGCGCTCGTCGAGGAGCTCGCGGTCTCCAAGGAGGAGGTCGGACGCCGCCTCGGCCGATCGCGCAGCGCCGTCTCGAACCTGATCCGTCTGCTCGAGCTGCCCGACCAGGTGCTCGACATGCTCGTCGCCGGGCAGCTCAGCGAGGGCCACGGCCGGGCGCTGCTCTCGGTCCGCGGCGAGGACGCCCGCCGCCGGCTGGCCCGCGAGGCCGTTGCGGGAGGTTGGTCGGTCCGCGAGCTCGAGCGCCGGGCGAAGGCGCCGGCGGTCGTGCCGGCGAAGCGCGAGCGCCACAAGCTGCACCCCGACGAGGAGGCCGCGATCGGGCGCGCGGAGGACGCTTTCGAGCGGGCGCTCGGCCACGAGGTTCGCGTCGCCGGCTCGCGTGGCGGCTACCGCGTGGAGATCCGCTGCGAGGACATCGACGAACTCCTCAGCCTCGCCTCCTCGCTGCGCCGCTCCTGACCCTGGGCGCGTCGCCTCCCGGCGGGGCGGTGGGTACCGGAGGCGTGACTAGAATGCCTCGACCCGCGCCGCGGTGCGAACCGCAGTGGTGGCGAGGGCGATTAGCTCAGTTGGTTAGAGCGCGTCTCTGATAAGGACGAGGTCCCTGGTTCGAATCCAGGATCGCCCACTTGCAGCGGATGCACATCTACGGTGTCAGCTTCGACATGGTCGGCAAGCAGCCGATCGTCCTGCTGAAGACGGAAGACGGCAATCAGGTTTCTTCCGATTTGGATCGGGCATCCGGAGGCGGCCGCGATCCTGATGAAGCTCCAGGGCGCCTCGACGCCGCGGCCGATGACCCACGATCTGCTCACCGACATGCTCGGGCAGCTCGACGCCCGCTGCGAGCGCGTCTCGGTGACGGAGCTCCGCGACAACACGTTCTACGCGTCGATCACGATCTCGGTCAACGGCGCCGAGATCGAGATCGACTCGCGCCCCTCGGACGCGCTCGCGCTCGCCGTCCGCACCGACGCGCCGATCTACGCTGCCGACGACGTGATCGAGGAATCCTCGATCGAGTTCGAGCACGAGGTCGAGGACCAGGAGGAGGTCGTCGAGAAGTTCAAGGACTTCCTCGACAACGTCTCGCCCGAGGACTTCGTCGAGGGAGAGGAAGAGGACGAGGGGGAGGAGCCCCCCGAGCCCTCGAGCTCCTGAGGATCTAGTTCAGGAACTCGCTCTCCTTCGCGACGAGGATCCAGACGATCAGGATGTTCGTCAGCAAGCCGCCGATCGCCCAGGCGTCGAGCAGGCGGCTGAAGAAGATGTGGGTGACGATGACGAGCGAGGAGACCACGATCCCCGTCGTCAACGCCCACCTGCTGCGGCTGAAGATGCCGGTCCCGAGCAGCAGCTGCAGGCAGGCGAAGACGATCAGCACAACCGCAGCCCCCTCGAGATTGTCCGTCGGCCAGTCGCCGAGATAGACGGTGTCGACCGTGGCGCTGCCGGAGAGCGACACCCCGAGCGCGGCCAGACCGACGAGCAGATTGAGCGCGCCCGAGATCAGATAGAGCGCCGCCACTAGCGAAACCCATCCGCTTCGAGATGAGGGCATACCAGGTTCCTCCCTTGTAGCTCGTGTGCACGCCCTTGTCGCAACCCGAAAGCGGGCGGCGCCAAGAGCTGCAGCGACCGTAGCGAACTACTGCCGCGCCGCCAAATCGCGGCTGGCCGGCAGGTGGCCGTCACCCCCCGAGCGCCGCTGCGGCCTGCTCGCCCAACCTGACGCTGTAGTTCGTGCCGCGGTCCTCGGGGTAGATCTGCGTCGTGTTGGCCAGCCACAGCCCCTTTGCCGGCGTCGCCAGGGGCGGGATGCGGCGCTCGTAGCCGACGGTCACGATCGGCTGGGCGGCGGCCTCGCGGTAGAGCCGCATGTCCCGGACCCAGCCGCGATCGAAGTCCGGGGTTGACCTTGCGCAGGTGGCGGCTCGTACCGGGTCGAGCAGCTCCCGAGCATCCAGCCCGATCAACTCGTCACCGGGCAGCACGTAGTTGGCGACGTAGAGGAAGTGTCGCCCGCCGTAGCGCTCCGTGCCGAGCAGGTTGCCCTGCTCGATCAAGCCGATGAACGGGATCCCGGGCTCGGCGATGTTCGTCCAGTAGAAGTCGCCGAAGCGCCGGTCGAGCTCGAGCAGCAGGCAGATCGCGGTGCCGTACTCGCGCGCCGCGAACCCGGCCCAGGTACTCGGGACCGATCTCGGCCTCGAGCTCGCTCGTCGAGCAGCCCGTCGAAGATCGGCGAGGGCACGGTCGCGAGGACCGCCTCGTAGGTGACCGACCCCGCTCTCCTCGAAGGCGCCAGGGTCGGTGCCCGTCCCGGAACGACCCCGGGGCGCCCCAGCCGACTTCGAGCTCGCCCTCGGCGGCGCGGCGCAAAGCTCGCACGGGCCGGTCGATCAGCACTCTGCCGCCGGCATCGGCGATCTCGTCGCGCGAGCCGGTCGAGCAGCGGCTGCCAGCCCCCGCGTGGGTAGCCGAGCCTCTCGCCACCCGCCTCGCGGCCGTCGATCCGCCGGCGCAGGTTGAGCTTGTTGTGCAGCCAGGCGGCCGAGATCTCCTCCGAGCGGCCCGCGAACTTGCCCTCCATCAGCGGCCCCCAGACGACGCGCCATGCCTCTGGTCCCATCCAGCGCTCGACCATCGAGCGCGCGCTGCGGTTCCTCGAAGGCCTCGCTGCCCGACCGGGTCCGCTGCAGCGCCAGAGCCCCGGCTCCCATTCGCAGCCGGCCGAGCAACGACATCGGCCGGAAGCGGAGCAAGTCGAGCGGCGAGGTGAATGCGTGCGAGGCGCCGTCGCGGAAGATCGCCATGCTCGAGGGCAGCCACTCGATCTCGCCGCCCATGCCGAGCTCCTCGTAGAGCGCGACGATCTCGCGGTCGGTGGTGAACAGGTGGTGGTAGTAGTGCTCGAGCCGATCGCCGCCCTCGACCGGCATCGTCGCGACCTGGCCGCCGAGCCCGGGCCACCGCTCGTAGACGTCGACTTCCGCACCGCCGAGCGCCAGCCGGCGCGCGGCGGTCAGCCCCGCGATCCCCGCGCCGATCACTGCGACCTTCACTGCTCCGACGTGCCCTCCGAGCCCGCGGCCGGGCCGTCGCGCAGCACGTACAGCGGCCGGCCCTTGACTTCCTCGTAGATCCGCCCGATGTACTCGCCGATGATCCCGACCGTGATCAGCTGAATGCCGCCGAGCAGCAGGACGACGAAGAGCACGGTGGTGATGCCGGGCACGAACTGGCCCGTGGCCCTGAAGACGATCGCGACGGGGATCCCGAGGAAGGCGATCGCGCTGAACAGGAAGCCGAGCGCCGTCGCCACCTGCAGCGGCAGATGCGAGAACGAGGCGATCGCGTCGAAGGCGAAGCGGATCATGCGGCGCAGCGTGTACTTCGTCTCCCCGGCGTAGCGCGGATCGCGGTCGTAGGCGACGGCGGTCTGGGTGAAGCCGACCCAGACGGTCATCCCGCGCAGGAAGCGGTTGCGCTCGCGCATCTCGCCGAGCGCGTCGAGCGCGCGGCGGTCGAGCAGCCGGAAGTCACCCGAGTTGGGCTCGAGCTCGATCTGGGCGAGCTTCGAGAAGGCCCGGTAGAAGCCGCGGGCGGTGGCCAGCTTGAAGCGCCCCTCGCCCTCGCGCTGCCGGCGGACCGCGTAGACGACGTCGGCGCCCTCGCGCCAGCGGTCGAGCAGGTCGACGATCAGCTCGGGCGGGTCCTGCAGGTCCGAGTCGAGCATCACGATCGCGTCGCCCGTGGCGTGATCGAGCCCGGCGGTGAGCGCCGCCTGGTGACCGAAGTTGCGCGACAGGGTGATCGGCCGCAGTCGCGGCTCGGAAGCCGCCAGCGAGGCGACCAGCTCCGCGGTCCTGTCGGTCGAGCCGTCGTCGACGAGCAGCAGCTCGTAGTCGATTCCCGCGAGCGCCGTCGTCAACCCGGCGGCAGAACTCGGCGACCGTCGCCTCCTCGTTGTAGACCGGGGCGACGACGCTGAGCAGGCCCAGCGCGCGCCCGGCGTCCGGTGCGTGCGGAAGCGGCGCGCTCTCCGTCTCAGCCATCCAGCGGCGGATCATTGCAGCGCCTTTGCGTAGTGTCTGCAGTTGTGAGCAGGCCCGCATCGCAGCGACCAGGCCGTGGGGCTGTCTCGCGATGAGCGGCCGCTGCGTCGTCTGCGGCGCCGGCGGACTCGCGCCGCGGCTGCCCGTCGCCGGTGACGCCGGGGCACAGGGCCTGATCCCGACGACGGACAGCTTCGGGACGGCGCTGGCCGACATCGTCCGCTGTCCCGTCTGCGGACACATGCAGCTCGCCCGCTTTCCGAGCGAGGAGTCGCTCGCCGAGGCCTACGGGGAGGCGGAGTCGGCCGCGTACGTCGAGGAGGAAGCGGGGCAGCGGGCGACGGCCCGAGTGGTGCTCGAACGGATCGAACGCAACGGCCCCGGCCCGGCCGCGGGACCGCTGCTCGAGATCGGCTGCTGGG
This sequence comes from uncultured Solirubrobacterales bacterium, assembly GCA_963850625.1. Taxonomy (GTDB): domain Bacteria; phylum Actinomycetota; class Thermoleophilia; order Solirubrobacterales; family 70-9; genus CAXMST01. The sequence goes on along the minus strand of CAWKLZ010000005.1, from coordinate 357,063 downwards.
TCGGCTTCCTGCTCGCCGAGGCCGAGGCGCGCGGGTGGAGCGCGCAGGGCGTCGAGCCGAGCTCGTTCGCCGCCGCCTACGCCCGGGATCGCCTCGGCCTGCGGGTTCAGGAGACGAGCTTCGAGGAGGCCGAGCTCGAGCCGGCGAGCTTCGGGGCGATCGTCATGGCCGACGTGATCGAGCATCTGATCGACCCCGCCGCGGCGCTGCGCCGCTGCCGCGAGCTGCTCGTCGCCGGCGGCGTGCTCGCCCTCGTCCTGCCCGACTCGGGCTCGCCGCTCGCCCGCGCGATGGGACGCCGCTGGTGGTCGGTGATTCCGACGCACGTCCAGTACTTCACCCGGCAGAGCATCGCCCGGCTGCTCGGCCGTGAGGGCTACGAGTTGCTCGACGTCGCGACTTCGCCGAAGGCCTTCACGGTGCGCTACTACCTGGGCCGGATCGGGGGCTACAGCGAGGCGGCCGCGGCCGCCGCGACGAGCGGTCGCCGAGCGCGTTGGCGTTGCCGACTCGCTCTGGGCTCCGGACTTCGGCGATCGGATGATCGTCCTCGCGCGTCCGGCGCGCGACTGAGACGACCGCCCACGCCGGGTCCGGCGTCAGCGCGAAGCGGCGGCCTGCAGCCCGAGCTCGAGCGCGCGGGCGACGAACTGCTCGAAAGAGATCCCCGCGGCCTCGCAGGCCATCGGCAGCAGCGAGGTGTCGGTCAACCCGGGGATCGCGTTGAGCTCGATGCACCTCGGGGCCGCTCGGACCCGAGCATCACATCGACGCGGGCGAAGCCCGCACAGCCCAGCGCGCGCCAGCTCGCCTCGGCCGCTTCGGCGACGGCGCCGGCCTGCCCCGGATCGAGTTCGGCCGGGCAGCTGTATGTCGTGCGGCCGATCTCGTAGCGGGCCTCGTAGTTGAACTGGTCGGCCTCGCGCGGGACCGCCTCGACGATCGGCAGCGCCTCGCCATCGATCAGCGAGACGGCGAGCTCGCGCCCCTCGACGTGGCGTTCGAGCAGGACGCGGTCGTCGTAGCTGAAGGCGGCGACGAGGGCCTCCGGCACCTGCTCGCGGTCGGCGGCGAAGCGGACCCCGAGCGAGGAGCCCTGCGCCGGCCGGCTTGATCGACGAGCGGGAAGCCGAGGCCGGCCTCGATCTCGGCCGAGCGCGTCGGCGGCGCCGAGCTCGCGGAAGGCGGTCGAGTTGAACGCGACCCAGTCGGGCGTCGGGATGCCCAGCCCGCGCAGCAGGTGCTTGGTCGCCACCTTGTCGATCGAACGCAGGCAGGCGGATATGCCCGGCCCGGTGTAGGGGATCGCCGAGGATCTCGAGCAGCTCCTGAACGGTGCCGTCTTCGCCGCCAGGCCCGTGCAGCGCGATGAAGGCGATCTCCGGACGGATCTCCTTGAGCGTCGAGACGAGCCCAGCGCCGACGTCGAGCGGGATGACCTCGTGGCCGAGGCTCGCCAGCGCGTCCTCGACCCGGGCGCCGGAGCGAAGCGAGACGACTCGCTCGAGCGAGCGGCCCCCTTTGAGCACGGCAACGCGCATCGCTGGGCCCGCTACGGCTCCGGCTGCCGCCGCGGCCGCAGCGGCAGGACCTGGCCGCCGTCGCCGGCCGGCGGGCTCGGCCGGCGGCGGGATCAGGTGCTCGCCGGTGATCGTCCTGTAGAGCTCGAGCTGCTCGGCGATCACGGCGCCGATCCGCCGCACGCCCTCGGTGATCTCCTCCTCGGACTGCGCCGAGAAGTTGAGCCGCATCGAGCTCGAGCCGCGGGCGTCGACGAAGGCGGCCGCGCCCGGGACGAAGGCGACGTTCTCGCGCAGCGCCTTGGCGAGCAGGTCGGTGGTGTCGATGTAGTCGGGGAGCGTCGCCCAGACGAAGAGGCCGCCCTGCGGCTGCGACCAGGTGGCCTCCGGTGGGAAGAACCGCGCCAGCGCCTCGAGCATCGCGTCGCGCCGCGAGCGGTAGATCGCGCTGACGTCATCGACGTACTCTCGCCAGCGGCCCTCGGCGAAGAACTCGCCGACGAAGTACTGGCTCAGCGTCGATGTGCAGAGGTCGGCGGCCTGCTTGCCGAGCACGGCCTTCTCCATGATCGGCGGCGGCGCGCAGAGCCAGCCCAGCCTGATCCCGGGGGAGAGGATCTTCGAGAAGGTGCCGGCGTAGAGCACGTAGTCGCCGCCGTCGAGCGAGTACAGCGAAGGCAGCGGCTCGCCCTCGAAGCGCAGCATCCCGTACGGGTTGTCCTCGAGCACGAGCAGCTCGCGCTCGCGGGCGATCGCGACGAGCTCGTGACGGCGCCGCTCGGACATCGTCACGCCGCCCGGGTTCTGGAAGGTCGGCACCGAATAGATCAGCTTCGGCCGGCGACCGTCGGCGGCGAGCGCGTCGAGGGTTTCGGCGAGCGCGTCGGTGCGCATGCCGTCCTCGTCGATCGGGACCTGGATCGTCTCGGCCTCGTACGAGCAGAAGACCGGCACGGCGCCGGGGTAGGTCGGTGCCTCGGCGACGACCACGTCGCCGGGGTCGATCAGCGCCTTCGCGACGAGGTCGAGGGCCTGCTGGCCGCCGGTGGTGACGAGCACGTCCTCGAGGCTCCGGCCGCATTCCCTCGGCGGCCATCACCTCCAAGATGACCTCCTTGGTCCGGGCGAAACCCTCCGTCGGCCCGTACTGGAGCGCGTCCGCCGACGACTCCTGCGCGATCCGCGTCATCTGCGCGGCGAACGACTCGGGCGGGAAGGTAGAGGTGTCGGGTAGGCCCCCGGCGAGCGAGATCACCTCCGGACGAGCCGTGATCTCCATCAGATCTCGCATCGCCGAGGAACGCATGACGCGCGTGCGCTTCGCGAACAGGCCCGCGTAGCGCTCGATGTCGCGAGCGGTCGTATGCGCGCGGCGCCGGCTCGGGCCGCCGGCGGCGGATGGAGCGCCCTCGTTGCCGGGCTCGGGTCCAGAGGCGTTGCTCATCGGCGGAAGTCTGCCGCACGGCGCCCGGCTCCGCGCCCGCGGAACACCGGGCGCAGCGGCGCTGGCGCACCTCTGTAGCCTGCCCGCCGAATGGACCTGCTGCTCGCGATCTGCCAGGCGATCGGACTGGCCGTTGCCGTAGGCGTCGGCGGCCCGCTCACCGCGCTCTTCATCAGCGTCATGGCGAGCCTGCACCTGGGCATCGACACGCGCGGCACCGATTGGAAGTTTCTCGGCGCCTCGTGGTTCCTCGTCCTCGTCCTGCTCGCCAACGTCGGCGCGTTCTACGCCGCGCGCCGTGACGAGGTGCGACGGCTGCCGCAGGTCGCCTTCGCGACCGTCTTCGGCGCGATCGCCGGCGCCGCCTCACTCGCCGAGCAGGGCGAGGGCGCCGCGATCGGCCTGTTGCTCGGCGCCCTCGTCGGCGCCGGCACCGCGACTCGTCGCCTCCGACGTCCTCGTTCGGCGCCCAGCGTCGCGCCCGCGGGTCCAACCTCGGCGGCGGCGGCAACGAGGCCGGCACCCTCGAGCTGATGTTCGCCGGCGCGGGCATCGTCATCGCCATCGTCGCGCTGTTCGTGCCGCCGCTCTCGCTGCTCGGCCTGATCGCCCTCGCCGTTCTCGCCCGCGCCCGCCGACGGCGCGCCGGTGAGAAGTACGAGGGCCTGCGCGTCCTGCGCTGATCGCGTGCCGCGCAAGCTCGTCCTCGTCCTGATCGACTCGTTGCGGACCGACATGCTGCAGCGAGCCGCCGCGTCCGGCTCGGCGCCGACGCTCGCAGCGCTGCTCGAGCGTGGCGAGCTCGTCGGCGACTGCGTCTCGAGCTTCCCTTCGGTGACGCCCGTCTGCACCTCGGAGATCAGCACCGGAGCCCGCGCGGATCGCCACCGGATTCCGGGCATGAACTGGTACCACCGGGCCGAGCGGCGGTACGTGGAGTACGGCTCCTCGTGGGAGGCGACGCGCACCTTCGGTCTCTTCTCGGCGCTCTACGACACGGTCTACAACATGAACATGGCGCATCTCTCCGACGAGGTGCTGACCCTGTACGAGCGCCTCGGCGACGCCGGCCTCCGCAGCGCCGCGACGCCGTTTCTGATCTACCGGGGCCGCACCCGGCATGAGCTCGGCCTCGAGGGGCTGCTCGGTCGCGTCGCCTCCGCAGCCCGCTTCCATCACGCGGTTTGGGGCCCCGACGAGCTCTTCTACGGCGAGCTCTACGCCTCGCGGAAGGTCCCCTGCAAGCCGACGCTCGGCCCGCCCCGACGCCCGCGACGACTACTCCGCCTGCGTCGGTGCCGAGCTCGTCGAGCGCGATCTCTACGACTTCATGCTCTTCTCGCTGCCCGACAACGACCACTACTCGCATCGCCATGGCCCGGGCGAGAGCGAGGTCTCGATCACCCATGCCGACGGCTGCATCGCCGAGCTGATCGCGCCCGCGGGCGGGATCGACCCGTTCCTCGAGCGCAACGCGGTGATCGTCATGGCGGACCACTCGCAGTCCGATGTCGACCGACGAGCTCGACCTCGCCGCGCTGCTCGCCGAGCGCTGGCATGTGCTGCAGCCAGAACGAGGATGAGCCCGAGGGGGCGGAGCTCGCGGTCGGCCCGAGCTCCCGAGCGGCCGGCGTCTGGGTCCTCCGCGACGGCGCGCGCGGCCGCAAGCTGCACGAGGCCGCCCGCGCGCTGCTCGCGCCGAGCAGCGGGGGAACGACGTGCTGCTGTGGCTCGAGCGCGACGGCGAGCCTGTCGTCCGCACCGAGGTCGGCACCGCCGCCGCCCGCCCAAGCTGTGCTCGAACGCGATGGCGAGCGCCTCCGCTTCGCCCCCGCAGCGGCTGACGACCGGGAGGCGCGCCGCGACCGCCGTGGCGTCGCCTGGCTCGTCGAGGGCGATCTCGCGCTGCTCGGCGGCGACGCCGGCGCCGAGCCACTCGACACAGGCTCCTATCCGGACGTCTTCTCGCGAGCCTGGGCGGCGCTGCACTCGCCCTTCGCCGCCGACCTGCTGGTCTCCGCCGCGCCGGGCTGGGAGTACGTCGACTGGGGTGGCACCTCGCACGTGCCCGGCGGCAGCCACGGGTCGCTGCACGAGATCGATTCGCAGCAACCGCTGCTCACCGTCGGTCTCGAGGGCGAGCGGCCCGAGCGTCAGCAATGGGCGATCTCCGACGTCGCCGACCTGGTCCTCGGGCACTTCGGGCTCGCGCCGCAGCCGGCGTCGGCGCCGGCCGGGCTGGCGGTGGCCGCGTGAGCGCCGACGGCGCCGATCCGGATGACGGTGGCGCGCGCCACGACCTCGCCGAGGCCGAGGTGCGGGCTGCCGACGCGGCCTGGGCGCTGATCCGCCGCGTCCACCTCGGCACGCGCCGCCCCGAGAACTGGTTGCAGCTGTTCCAGTTCGGCGTCGTCGGCGGTACCGGCTACCTCGTCAACCTCGTCGTCTTCGCGTTGCTCACGGGCGCCGCCGATGTCCAGCACACACTCGCCGCGATCGGCGCCTTCGCCGTCGCCGTTACCAACAACTTCGCCCTCAACCGCCTCTGGACGTTCAGCCCGCAGGGAGCGCGTGACGATCACGCCGGTTTCCAGGCCGCCCGCTTCTTCGCCGTCAGCCTCGCGGGGCTGGCGGTCAACCTCCTCGTCCTCTCGCTGCTCGTCGACGCCGCCGGACTGGCCGAGTTGCCCTCGCAGGCGATCGCCGTCGCGGTTGCCACCCCGGTCAACTTCATCGGCAACAAGCTCTGGACTTTCGGCCGCGGCTGAGCCCGCCTACGCCCCGGCCGGGCGGGGCTGCCGATGACTACGATGAGCGGCGATGGTGAGTTTCGGCAAGCTCGCGGCGCAGGCGAAGAAGGCCGTCGACGCGGCCGGTGGCCCGGAGGCGCTCAAGCAGAAGGCGCAGAAGGCGATCGACGACGCCGGTGGCGCGGGCGTGCTCAAGGCGAAGGCGGGCGAGGTGCGCGAGATCGCCACCGGCGACGGCTCGCTCTCGGACAAGGCGAAGGCGGCCGCCGACGTCGTCAAGCGCGACCCCGCCGAAGGCGGGGGCGACGGCGAGGCAGCCGGGCCGGTGGATGGCTGATCGGCAGCGGGGCCTCGGCCGCCGGGCAGGCGCGCCGTTGCTCACGCTCGCGGCGCTGACGGCGGCGCTCCTCGCGCTCTGCGCGTCCCCGGCATGGGGTCAGACATCGACCCCGTCCGCGACGGCGACGAGCACGGCGAGCGCCGCGACCGCTGCCACCACTGCCCGCGGTCACCGGGCCCGCGACCCCGGCGCCTGCGCAGATCCCCGCCCGGCCGTCTGACTTCTCGATCGACGGTCGCCAGGCAGGTGCAGATCGCCGACACCGACCCGGACGTGCAGGCGGCGCGCGCCGGCAACGGACGGCTCAGCTCGAGCCTCGACATCGAGCCGGGCGTCTGGCAGGTCGGCTTCTTCGCAGCCGGGCAGAAGGTGGTGCTCGTCGAGGTCAACGGCTCGACCGGCGAGATCGAGAACTCGTGGACCGGCTCGGCCGTCGACTGGCCGATGGCGCGCGGCCGCCCGGGCCAGTTCGGCCACCTGCTCAACTCGCCCTTCGTCTGGATCCCGATGGCGCTGGTCTTCTTCTTCGCGCTCTTCGACTTCAAGCGGCCCGGGCCGGATCGCCCACCTCGACCTGCTCGTCCTGCTCTCGTTCGGCATCTCGCACGTCTTCTTCAACTCGGCCGAGATCGGCGTCTCGGTGCCGCTCTACTACCCGCCGCTGCTCTATCTGCTGGCGCGCATGCTGTGGATCGGCTTCCGCGGGCCGACGGCCGTGCTGCGGCCGACGATGGCCGTGCGCTGGGCCGTGATCCTCTGCATCGTCCTCGCCGTCTTCCGCGTGACGCTCAACATCGCCGACTCGGGCGTGATCGACGTCGGCTACGCGGGCGAGATCGGCGCCGACCGGATCACCCACGCGCAGCCGATCTACGGCGACGACGCCTTCCCCGACGACAATCCCGACGGGCGACACGTACGGGCCGGCCAACTACTTCGCCTACGTGCCGTTCGAGGCAGTGATGCCGTGGAGCGGCAGTTGGGACCAGCTGCCGGCGGCGCACGCGGCGGCGATCTTCTTCGACCTGATGTGCGTGCTCGGCCTCGCCGTCCTCGGCCGCCGGCTCGGCGGCGACCGGCTGGCGGCGACGCTCGCGCTCGCCTGGCTCGCCTACCCGTACAGCGACTTCGTCCTGCAGTCGAACTCGAACGACTCGTTGCTCGCCGCCTTATTGATCTGGAGCTTCGTGCTCTTCGCCCAGCCGCTCGCCCGGGGCGGCCTGCTGGCGCTCGCCGCGACCGCGAAGTTCGTGCCCTTCGCGCTGGCGCCGCTGATGCTCGCCGGCGAGCGCGGGCTCGGCGTCGTCCGCGCACTCGCGCTCGGCCTGGCGGCCGCTGCTGCTCGGCACGGGCGCCTTCGTCGCCGTCTGCGTGCTCATGTTCGCCCACCCCGCGATCGACCCCGGGCCTCTCCGTCTTCTGGGAGCGCACCCTGAAGAGCCAGCTCGATCGCGTCTCCCCGTTCTCGATCTGGGGCCAGACCGACCTCGAGCGGCCTGCACACGGCGCTCAAGCTGCTCACCGTCGGGCTGGCGATCGCCGTCGCCTTCGTGCCGCGGCGCCGCGACCTCGGTCCGCCTCGCGGCGCTCGCCGCGGCAGTGATGATCGCCGTCGAGATCTGACCTCGAGCACTGGTTCTACCTCTACATCGTCTGGTTCCTGCCGATGTACCTGCTCGCGATCTGCCTGGCCGGGCCGCGAGCAGGCGCCTGAGCCTGCGGGCGAGGAGCTCGAGGCCCGGCATTCGGCCGGCGAGCCCGAGGGCGCACTCGCCTCGGCCTGAGCGGCCGGCTCGCGCCGCCGCGGACGCCGCGAGGCCAGCATCTAGGATCGGCGCATGCCCGCCACGCCCGACCCGGAGCCGAGCCTCGCTCCGCGCCCGGCTGCCGACTCGAGCTCGCAGCTGGTCCGCTGGATGGGCGTTCATCGACGCGAACTCCGCCGGCTCGATCCACGGCGGCACCGTGATGCGGCTTCGTCGACGAGGCCGCCGGCCTGGCCGCGATCAAGCACAGCGGCCGCCGCGTCGTCACCGCCGGACTCGACCGGATGACGTTCATCGAGCCGGTCTCGGTCGGCGAGCTGCTCAGCTGCTCGGCGATGGTCAACGCCGTCTGGCGCACATCGATGGAGGTCGGCGTCCGGGTCGAGGCCGAGAACCCGTTCACGCGCGAGCGCCGGCACACGAGCACCGCCTATCTGACGATGGTCGCCCTCGACGCCGAGGGGCACCCGTTCCCGGTCCCGCCCCTGCTGACCTCCACGCGCGGACGAGGAGCGCCGCCGCCACGAGGCCGAGCTGCGCCGCGCCAACCGGCTCGCGAGCGCGAGCAGATCCTCGAGCACCGGGCCGCAGATCGGCGACGTCTAGGCGCCGGCCTCCTGGCGCGCTCGGCTCAGCCCGACCTCAGCCGGCCGGCTCGAGGATCTGGGTGAAGGCGGTGGCGAGGCCGTCGTCGCCGACGTCGAAGAGCACGGCGTTGATCCAGACGTCTTCCTCGGCGGTGTTGAAGCGGGTCGGCATCTGCCGGGTGAAGGTCTCCATCGCGTCCTCGATGCGGACGCCGAGGACGCTCTGGCGCGGCGCCGGTCATGCCGACGTCGCTGATGAAGGCGGTGCCGCCTGGGCAGCACCCGTCCGTCCGCCGTCGGCACGTGCGTGTGGGTGCCGAGCACGGCGGCGACGCGGCCGTCCAGGTAGCCAGCCGAGCGCCACCTTCTCGCTCGTCACCTCGGCGTGGAAGTCGACGATCAGCACCTCGGCACCGCGCCGCTCGAGCTCGCGCGAGCTCGGCGTCGGCAGCCGGGAACGGGGCCCGGGCGACGGTCAGCTGCAGGGCGCCGGAGAGGTTGAGGACGCCGACCTTGCGGCCGCCGACCTCGACGATCGGTCGAGCCGCGGCCCGGGTTGCCCTTCGGGTAGTTGGCGGGACGCACGATCCGCTCCTCGCGGTCGAGCAGCTCGTAGGAGTCGCGCTGCCGGTAGGCGTGGTTGCCGAGCGTGATCAGGTCGGCGCCGGCGGCGAAGATGTCGCGCGCCGAGCTGCTCGTTGATGCCGATGCCGCCGGCCGAGTTCTCGCCGTTGACGATCGCCAGGTCGACGCCGTGGCGCTCGCGCAGCTCGGCCAGCTTCGCCGCCGAGGCCGCGGCGGCCAGGCGCGCCGACCACATCGCCTACGAAGAGGACGCGCATCGGCCATCGCCGGTCGCCGGTCATCGCGGCACCCTAGATGCGCTAGATGCGATGCGGCCCCGGTCGACGGCGGCGACGCCGCGCGTCCACTAGCTTTCCGCGCCGTGCCTGAGAAGCAGGGGGCCGCGCTCGGGCCCGGCGATCACCGTGACGGGCCTCGAGCGCCGCTTCGGCGAGCGCCGGGCGCTCGCCGACGTCGGCTTCACCGCCGCGGCCGGCGAGCGGCTCGCCGTGATCGGCCCGAACGGCGCCGGCAAGACGACGCTGCTCTCGATCATCGCCGGCACGCTGAAGCCGGACGCGGGCTCGGTCGAGCTCGCCGGCAAGGTCGGCTTCGTCCCGCAGCAGCCGGCGCTGTACCGGAAGCTGACGGTCGCGGAGAACCTGCGCCTGTTCGCCCGGCTCGAGGGGATCGCGGACGAGGAGCTCGAGCGAGCAGCTCGAGCTGATGCTCGACCAGACCGCGCTCGCGCGAGCGCCGCGACGACCAGGTCGGGACGCTGTCCGGCGGCAACCAGCAGCGCGTCAACATCGCGATCGGCCTGCTCTCCCGAGCCGGCGGTGCTGCTCCTCGACGAGCCCTCGACCGGGCTCGACCCGCGCCAGCGCGAGCGCCTCTGGGAGTTCGTCCTCGGCCTCGCCGAGCGCGGCACGAGCGTCATCTTCACGACCCACAACATCGCCGAGGCCGAGCGCTACGGCCGCCGCCTGCTCGTCCTCGCCGACGGCGAGTGCCTGTTCGACGGCGCGCCCGCCGAGCTGCACCGGCGCGGAGTCCGGGGCAGCCGAGCGCGGGGAGGGCCGCGACTTCGAAGCTGCCTTCGTCGCCTTCCTGCGCGAGCGGGGCCACTAGGCGGTCGCCGCATGCGCTGGCTGCTCGCCAAGGACCTGACGCTGCTGCGGCGCTCGCCGCTGGTCACGGCGCTGCTCGTCCTCTATCCGATCGTGATCGCCGTGCTGATCGGCTTCGCGCTCTCCGGCGGGCCGAGCAAGCCGCGCGTCGCCTTCCTCAACGAGGTGCCGGAGGACACGCCGCTGAACGTCGGCGGCGAGTCGTTCGACATCGTCGGCGCCCGCGACGAGCTCTGCCAGCGGATCGAGTGCGTGCGCGTCGACAGCGAGCAGGAGGCGCGCGATCTGGTCGACTCCGGCGACGTCCTCGGCGCCCTGATCCTGCCGCCCGACCTGATCGAGGACCTGCAGTCGCTGACCGGGCTCAACCCGACGCCGCCGACCGTCAAGGTGCTCGTCAACGAGGAGAACCCGGTCAAGGGCCAGCTCGTCGACGACCGGATCAACTCGCTGCTCGCCGAGGCCAACCTGAAGGTCCGCCAGCAGATCGCCGACGTCTCGATCGACCTACCTCGGGCGTGCTCCTCAACGGCGGCTCGCTCGGCTTCCTCGGCCAGGACTTCCAGATCCTCGGGCTCAAGCACGCCGACGACGTGCTCAGGCAACTGCGGGCGGACGTGCCGAAGGCGGATCGCGGCCAGCTCGACGAGGTGATCCACTTCGCCTCACTGGCGGCCCAGAACCTCGATCTCGCAAAGCCGCTGCTCGACGCCGTCTCGCAGCCGATCCAGGTCGACAAGGAGGTCGTCCGCAGCGGCAGCACCTCGCTCGACGTCTACGCGATCTCCGTCGCGGCGACGATCACGCTGATGTTCGTCACGGTGCTGCTGGTCGCCGGCTCGCTGGCGCTCGAGCGCGAGGAGAACGCCTTCGGCCGCCTCGTCCGCGACCTCGTCTCGAAGACCGGCGCTGCTCGCCGAGAAGCTGCTGCTCGGCGTCGTCGTCTCGCTCGTCGTCACCCTGCTGATGCTCGCCGGCCTCGAGCTCTTCGTCGACCTGCAGTGGAGCCGCTTCGCGCTCTGGATCCCGGCGATCCTCGCCGGCGGCGCCGGCTTCGCGGCATTCGGGGCGGCGATCGGCGCTGCCGCACGCGAGGTCCGAGCGAGCTCGCTGCTCGCCTTCATGGTCTCGCTGCCCGTCGCCTTCCTCTCGCTCGTTCCCTCGGGGACGGTGAGCAAGACCGCCTACGACGCGATCGGCGTCGTCACGGCGCTGTTCCCCTTCGATCCGGCGCTACGGGCGCTCGAAGGCGCCCTCGACGGCGCCGGCCCCTCGATCCTCGTCGCGATCGGCCATCTTGCAGTCCTCACCGTCGCCTACGGGGTCCTGGCGCGGATTGCGATGCGGCGCTTCGCCTAGATGGGTGATTCCACCTAGCCGAGGGCTCACCCGCCGAACGAGCGCAAGAAGGCGCAAGCGGCGCCCGGGGAACCGTTCATTTCCTACCGGGCGCCGCTTCGCGGTGCTTCCGCCGCCTGCCGCGCACGCGCGGAGGGGGATCGGGGCGGCGGCCTGATCAGTCCCGCTGACTCAGGACTTGGCGTGGTCCTCCTTGACCTTCGTGGAAACGCACTTGCCGAGCGCGTTGCGCCCGTTCTTGCCGCTGCCGTAGGTGCTCTTGAACGTGTCCGGGTCGGCCTGGCGCTCGGCCTTGCACTCCTTGGCGGCGTTCTTGAACTCGGCGACGTCGGCGTCCTGTTGCGCCTTGACCTTCGTGGAGACGCACTTGCCGAACGCGTTCTTGCCGTGCTTGCCGGTGCCGTAGGTGGTCCCGAACGCCTCGGGATCGGCGGCGCGCTCGGCCTTGCACTCCTTGGCGGCGTTCTTGATCGTCGTCGAGGCGTTCGACTTCTCGCCCTTGACGCAGGTGCGCATCGCGCCCTTGCCGTAAGTCGCCTTGAAGGCCCTCTTGTCGGCCTTCTTCTGCGCCAGGCACTCCGCCTTCGCGGTGTCCTTCGGGCCGGGGGTGGCCGGCTTTGCGGCGCCGGCAGCGGCGGCGAGCATCAGCCCGCCAACCAGCAGGGCGACGAGCGTCGTCGTAATCCGCTTCATTGGGGTGAACCTCCTCGTCCCCCGCTCGGCGGGGGGTTGATTGCGGTGTTCCGGAGCTGAAACGCGCCGGTGGCGCGTTTGTCAGGAACTACTTGGAGGACTTCTTGCCGCCGGCGTTCGAAGTCGCCGGGGCGTCCTTCGTCTGACCGGGAGCGCTGGCCGAGTTGCCGGGCGAGCTCGTCGTCGAGGAGCTCGACCCGCTCGAGGACGAGCTCTTGCCGTTCGCGCTCGCCGAATTGCCCGCCGTCCCGGTGTGGCCCGGTGCGCTCGCTGAGTTGCCGGCGCTGCCGGTCTGTCCGGGAGCGGTCGAGGCGCCGCCGCCGGGTACGCCCTGGCCCTTGCCCTGCCCGCCGGCGTTCGAGTTCGCCGGTGGCCCGGTTGTCCCGCTTGAGCCGCTTGGCGTGGTTGCCGCCGCGCCCGAGTTACCGCCCTGCTTGGCGAGGCCGTTCCCGCCGCCGTTCGCCTTGGGGCCGCCGTGGGAATGGTGGCCGTGGCGGCTGCCGTGGGAGTGCGCCGCACCCGAGCCGCGGTGGAAGCTGCGCGCGTGGCCGTGGGCCGCGCCCGATCCCGCGGCTGAGCGGGTGCCGCTCGTTGCCGCCGCGGACCGCTGCGCTCCTTCCGTGGCGCTCGCCGGCGCCGAGTCGTGGCTGCTCGCCGGTGCCGAGTCGTGGTGCAGTGGGTTTGGCAGGTGAACTACGCCGGTGGCCGCCGCGCCACCACCCGCGGCGATCGCGACGGCAGCGACGAGCGATGCGCCCTTGAGGGCCGCCGCGCCGCCGAAGCCGCCGGCGAAGGTTCCGGCTCCGGCTCCCGAGGCCGCCGCGCCGGCTGCGGCACCGCCGGCGCCACCGCCGTGGCCGAGTAGCCCGCCGAGGATTCCCGCAGCCGTGGCGAGGGGGAGAGGTGGGGCGAGCGCGGCGAGGTCCGTGCGACGCGCGCTGATCGCTGCCTCGAAGTCCCGACAGCCCTCGCAGCCGTGCAGGTGTGCGCGCACGCGGCGGCCGCGCAGCCGGCGCCGGTCGCCGTCGGAGATCGCGTGGCGGACCTCAGCGCAGTCCATTCGCCGGCCCTCCTCCCGCGTCTGCAGCGCAGTCCGTGCCTCGTAGACCGTCTGCCGCGCGGCGCCCTCGCCGCAGTCGAGCGTCTTTGCGATCTCCTCGTAGGAGAGGCCGGAGAGCTCGCGCATGAGCAGGGCGCTGCGCTGTCTGTCGGGCAGTGCCTCGAGGTCGGCGACGAGCGTTCGCAGTCGTTCGCTGCTCTCCGCCTGCGCGGCGGGCTCGATTCCGCCCGGACTGTCCTCCGGCAGGTCGCTGGTCTCGTCGCGCCGGCCGCGCAGGATCGAGATCGCTTCGTTGTGGGCGACCCGGAAGAGCCACGGCCGGAGCTCGATCCGTCGCTCCTCTCCCGGCAACGCCTGTAGGGCCTTCGACATCGTCGCCTGCAGCGCGTCCTCCGCGTCCGCGGGGCGGCGCAGGATCGCCAGGCAATAGCGGTAGAGCTCCTGGTGGTGGCGTTCGAAGATTGCCGCAAAGGCCCGCCCGTCGCCCGCCGCCGCACGCGCGGCGAGCCGGCGCGAGCCGAGCAGTCCGCCGCGCGGCGTCATCGCCCTTCCCAGGGCGGCGGGCTCTCGTCGCACCGTCGCCATGCCCAAGGATTATCGACCCCGCGCGTCGATTTGGCCACGGTTGTGGGCGCTCGGTGGACGCGCGATGGAAAAAAACGGTCACCTGCATGCAACGGCTCAGCGACCCGCTTGTCAGGTCCATGTGTCGTCGCCTTCCTAGACTGGTGGCATGGCATTCCCCGCCACCCGCCTGCGCCGCCTGCGCCGGACCGGAGCTCTGCGCGAGATGGTCCGTGAGACGAACCTCCGCCCAGCCGACCTGATCCAGCCGCTGTTCGTGCGCGCCGGGGAGGGTCCCGGCGAGCCCGTCGTCTCGATGCCGGGCGTCGAGCGGCTCGCGATCGGCGGCCTGCTCGAGGAGGCCGCGGCCGTCGCCGAGGCCGGCGTTCCCGCAGTGATCCTCTTCGGTATCCCCGCCGCCAAGGACGAAGAAGGCACGGGCGCTTACGACCCCGAGGGGATCGTGCAGATGGCGACCCGCGCGCTCAAGGAGCAGCTCCCGGAGCTCGTCGTAATCGCCGACACGTGCATGTGCGAGTACACCTCGCACGGCCACTGCGGCGTGCTTCGTGACGGTGGCGTCGACAACGACGCCTCGCTCGAGCTGATCGCCCGCACCGCCGTCTCGCAGGCCGCCGCCGGCGCCGACATCGTCGCGCCGAGCGACATGATGGACGGCCGCGTCGCAGCGATCCGGGCGGCGCTCGACGCCGAGGGCCTGAGCGAGACGCCGATCATCTCCTACGCGGTCAAGTACGCCTCCGCCTTCTACGGACCCTTCCGCGAGGCGGCGGGGTCGACCCCTTCCAGCGGCGACCGGCGCGGCTACCAGATGGATCCGGCGAACGGCCGCGAGGCCCTGCGCGAGGCCCTGCTCGACCTCGACGAGGGGGCCGACATGCTGATGGTCAAGCCCGCCGTCCCCTATCTCGACGTGCTCGCCCGGCTCCGCGACCGCACCGACGCACCGCTCGCGGCCTACCATGTCTCCGGCGAGTTCTCGATGCTGAAGGCGGCTGGCGGCCAACGGCTGGATCGACGAGCGCGCCGCGGCGCTCGAGACGCTGACCTCGATCAAGCGGGCCGGCGCCGACCTGATCGTCACCTACTACGCGAAGGATGCGGCCGAGTGGCTGAAGTAACGGAAAAGGTCCCTCAGTCGAAGGCCCGCTCGCGCAAGGACGGGGCGGCGATCCCGCTCGACGAGCACGACAAGAAGCTGATGAACGTGATGCAGTCGGAGTTCCCGCTGCTCGCCGAGCCTTACCCGCTGATTGCGGAGCGGGCTGGGCTGACCGTCGACGACGCGATGAGCCGCGCCCAGCGCCTGCTCGATCACCGGATCATCCGCGAGATCACGCCGATCTTCGACACCCGGGCGCTCGGCTACAGCTCGATGCTGGTCGCCGCCAAGGTCGACACCGAGTACCCGCACCGGCCGGCCGAGATCATCAACTCGCACCCCGGCGTCTCGCACAACTACCTGCGCACCCACGAGTTCAACCTCTGGTTCACGATTGCCACCCCACCCGACTCCGAGCTCGGCCTGC
The DNA here is from genome assembly GCA_963850625.1 of uncultured Solirubrobacterales bacterium. Lineage (GTDB taxonomy): Bacteria > Actinomycetota > Thermoleophilia > Solirubrobacterales > 70-9 > CAXMST01. The sequence goes on along the minus strand of CAWKLZ010000005.1, from coordinate 341,736 downwards.
AGGGCACGCTCGACGTCCTGCAGGAGCTCACGGGCGCCGAGTCGATCCGACAGTTGCCGACGCTGACGATGTTCAAGATCAACATGAACCTCGAGATGGAGGGCGGCACGGACGCGCTCGCCGCCAAGGTCGAGGCCGTGCCGCCGCGCGAGCTCGAGCGCCAGCCCTACGACGAGCGCGACATTGCCGTGATCCGTGCCCTCCAGGGTCCCATGGCGGTCGTCGACCGTCCCTACGATGAGGCGGCGCGCAAGGCCGGGATGAGCACCGACGAGCTGCTCGCCCACCTCGAGGCGATGATCCCCCGGCACCTGCTGCGCCGCGTCGCCGCGATCCTCTTCCACCGCCGCGCCGGCTTCTCCGCCAACGGCATGGGCGTCTGGAAGGTCGCCCCCGAGGACGTCGCCGAGGTCGGTGGCCGGATGGCGGCAGTCCGCGGCATCTCGCACTGCTACCAGCGGCCGACCTACGAGGACTGGCCCTACTCCGTCTTCACCATGGCCCACGGCCGCTCGAAGGAGGAGTGCGACGCCGTCCTGCAGTCGATCGCCGACGAGCACGACCTCCACGGCACAGATCGCGCGATCCTCTACTCGAGCACCGAGTACAAGAAGGTCCGCCTGCACTACTTCACCGACGATTACCGAGAGTGGGAAGAGGCGAACGGCGGGGTCTGACGTAGGTCTCCCGCCGGCGTTCCGGGCGGGCCCGGCGGCCGATAGGTGGCACATAACCCCCGGAAAACGGGGGTCGATGTGACATCTATCCCGCTGGGCCTCGAAAACCCCTCGTCGCACTCCCTCGGTGCAAACGCCGGCGTCAACCGCCCGCCGCTCGCCCTGGACGGCCGGAAACCGCCCCCTAGATCGTCGCGGGCGTCGCGCCGCCCTTGAGCTTGACGGCGCTGTTCAGCTCCGCGGCTGTGAAGCCACCGCGGGCCTCGCCCTCGGCCGCGTAGTGGTAGAGCGCGACGCCGAAGATGCCGCTCATCGCCTTCTGGATGATCATCGCGATGACGAGGACGATCGCGCCGATCAGGATCAGCACGGCGCCGGCGGCCGCGGTCGAGCTCCAGACGGCGACGCCGATGCCGATCAGGATCACTGCGGGGAGGATGCCGACGAGCCCGACGATGCCACCGATCGCGATGTTGCCGGTGATCTGCTGACCCCAGCGCGACTTGAACAGGGTCGCCGAGCGCTTCAGGGTCGTGATCGGGCCGGTGCCCTCGATCGCGATCACGGGCACCGCGAGGAACGTGACGAGGCTCCAGCCGATGTCGAGGATGCGGCCGACGATCTGGCCGATCGTGCCCTGGCTCTCGAGCGCGCTCAGCGCCGTGCCGACGATCGTCGAGAACACCGCCCAGCCCGCGATCGGGCCGACGTGGGCGCGAGCGACGGCGAGACCGTCGGCGACCGTCGCCTCCTCACCGCGGAAGAGCTTGTCGGCCGCGGCGGCGAGGCCAACCGAGAAGTAGATGCCGACGAACGAGAGCAGCAGCAGGCCGATCGCGAGGAACGGGATCGCCGGGCCGATCGAGTCCTGGTCGATGAAGTAGAGGCCCGGGCCGAGGGTGATGATCGCCAAAGGCACCGTTGCCACCGCCCCGTATACGGGGAATCGGAACAGATCCGGGTTGCTGCGCAACACGCCCCAGCTCTTCTTCGTCAGCTCCCAGCCGCGCTTGATCCTCGACATAGCGTACCCCTCCGGTCGGTGGCCTCTGCCGCGCCAGCATCTCACAGGTGGACGCCGCGATCTAGGCTGGCGGGCATGCAGGACGCGAATTCTCGCCGCCTCTACCAGCGTGCCGTCGAGGTGATGCCCGGCGGCGTCAACTCGCCGGTCCGCGCGATGGGCTCGATCGGCCGTGACCCGATCTTCATCGACAGTGCTTCAGGCTGCGAGCTCGTCGACGTCGATGGCAACCGTTACGTGGATTGGATTTCCTCGTGGGGGCCGCTGATCTGCGGTCACGCCCACCCGGCTGTCGTCGGCGCCCTCGACGACGCGGCAGCCCGCGGGACCTCCTACGGCGCCGCGACGGCCGGCGAGGTCGAGCTCGCCGAGGAGGTCCGCTCGCGCTTCGCCTCCGTCGAGATGCTGCGCATGGTCAACTCGGGCACGGAGGCGACGCTGAGCGCCGTCCGCCTGGCCCGTGCCGCGACCGGCCGTGAGCGGCTCGTCAAGTTCGCCGGCGCCTACCACGGCCACGTCGACGGCCTGCTCGCCGATGCCGGCTCGGGCCTGGCTACGCACGGCATCCCCGCTTCGCCCGGCGTCCCGGAAGCGCAGGCCGCCGCGACCACGGTCGTGCCCTGGAATGACTTCGACGCGGTCGCCGCTGCGGTCGAGGGCGACGCCGGCGACCCCGCCAGCGGCCCGCCGGCGGCGATCATCTGCGAGCCGATCCCCGCGAACATGGGCGTCGTCCCGCCCGAGCCCGGATTCATCGCCCATCTGCGCGAGCTCGCCGACGCGACAGGCGCCCTGCTCGTCGCCGACGAGGTCATCTCCGGCTTCCGCGTCGCCCGCGGCGGCGCCCAGGAGCTGCTTGGCTTCAACGCTGATTTGACGATCATGGGGAAGGTGATCGGCGGCGGTCTGCCGGCGGCCGCCTATGGGGGCAGCGCCGAGTTGCTGGAGCGCGTCTCGCCCGCCGGCGACGTCTACCAGGCGGGGACGCTGTCCGGGAAACCCCCTCGCGGTCGCCGCCGGGCTCGCGACGCTGCGATCTGCTCGACGCCGACGCTTACCAGCGTCTCGGCGAGCTCACGCGGAGCCTCTGAGCAGGGTATGCGCGATGCGGCTGCGGCCGCCGGCGCCACCGATCGCGTTTCCGTCGCCGCGGTCCCGGGCCTGGTGACTCTGTTCATGGCGCCCGAACCGCCGCGCAGCTTCGACGACGCCCGCGCCTGCGACACCCGTGCGTACGCCGCGCTCTGCCGGGAACTGCTCGAGCGCGGCGTCTACCCGCCCCCTTCGCAGTTCGAGGCGTGGTTCGTCTCACTCGCCCACGACGAGCTCGCGATCGAGACGAGCTGCGCCGCCCTTGCCGAGGCGCTCGCCGTGGCGCTCGGCTGAGCCCGTCCTCCCGGCCCCAAGACCTAAGCTCCGCGCCGTGACCCGGGCTTCGACGATCAGCGACCCACGTCCGGGGGAGCAGCCGGCGTCCTCGCCGCGCTCGCCGCGGAGCTCGAGCGGGAGGACTCTGATCGGCGCCCCGATCCGAGCCGGGGTCGACGAGCCCGCGCCGCTCGCGGCGCTGATCGCCGCCGGGCCACGTACCGCGGGCGCACGCCAAGCTCTACGGCCGCGTGATCGAATGCGTACGCGAGGGCTACCTGCTGCACTACGGCCCGCAGGGTCGCCCCGGCTGCTGGAGCGCTGCGATCCCGATCTTGCCCTGCTCGCCGGCGACTACCTGTACGCGAAGGGCATCGCCCTGCTCGCCTCGATCGGCGATCTCGACGCCGTCGAGATCCTCGCTGACCTGATCAGCTTCTCGGCCGAGCTCCATGCGCGGCTCGAGCCCGGCTGGGAGTCGCAGGCAGCAGCGATGTGGGCCGCCAGCACCGTCGCGATCGCGACCGACGACGGCGACGGGGCACCCCGTCCGGCAGCCCGCCTCCGTGCCGAGGGTGGCGCGAAGGCTTTGTACGCCTGGGCGAGCGACCGCGCCGAGACGGCCGGCCTCGGCGACCGGTTGGTAGCCGTCGCCGAAACGGTAGGCTTCCGCCCCTGAAACGTGGCTGACGAGGGCACTGACATCTCAGGCGCAGGCGGCGCGGCGGCGGGACTTCCCCCGAGCAAGCCCGCCGGCTACTTCGAGGGCGAGTCGATGACTCGCCGCAAGGTGTTCACCGTTGCCGGCCAGGCCGTCGGCGGCGTCGCGGGCGCGGTCATCATCCTGCCGGCGCTCGGCTTCGCCCTCGCCCCGATCTTCGACAAGCCGAAGGAGACCTGGCAGCCGGTCGGCTCCACCGACGAGTTCGTGCCCGACACCTACCGCGCCAAGGTGATCACGATCGTCCCCGGGATCGGCGAGGCCGGCAAGTCGACCGTCTACGTCCGCCAGGGCAGCGCCGACCTCGGCGAGAACCCCGCCGAGTACGTCGCGATCTCGACCCGCTGCGCCCACCTCGGCTGCCCCGTCCGCTTCGTCGCCGCCGCCGGCAACTTCATCTGCCCGTGTCACGGCGGTGTCTACGGCTTCGAGGGCGAGCGCATCGGCGGCCCGCCCGTGCGCCCGCTCGACCGCTTCCAGACCCGGATCACCGACGGCCAGGTCGAGATCGGCCCCCGCTTCAGCGTCACCTCCAAGCTCGAGCCCGTCCGGGCGCGCGACCCCGGCGAGTTCACCGGAGGCATCTGGAACTACCTCTACCCGCCCCGACCCTCGACGGCGCCCGCGCCGTGACCCCGAGCTGAGCTATGGCCGACACCGAGACAAGACCACGAGAGCGCCAAGTCGAACGGCGGCAAGCTCGGCAAGCTGCTTGCCGCCGCCGATGCGCCGGACTGCCCGGCAGCCCGGCAACGGCAACGGCAACGGGGCCAACGGCCGCGTGATCGAGGGCGCCAAGGATGCTCCCGCCGACCTCGTCGGCTGGCTCGACGAGCGCACCGCTGCCACGAGCTTCCTCACCGGAATGCTCTACCGCAAGGTCCCGAAGGGCACGAACTGGTTCTACACGCTCGGCTCGGCGACGCTCTTCGCCTTCGTCGTCCAGGCGGTCACCGGCGTCTTCCTGGCGATGTACTACACGCCGTCGACGGTCGAGGCCTACGACTCGATCACGCACCTGACCAACGACGTCTTCCTCGGCGAGTTCGTCCGCGGCATGCACAAGTGGGGCGCCTCGGTGATGGTCATCCTCGTCTTCGTCCACATGGGCAGGACGTTCTTCTTCGGCGCCTACAAGTACCCGCGCGAGCTCAACTGGGTCATCGGCGTGGTGCTCCTGATCCTGACGATGACGATGGGCTTCACCGGCTACCTGCTGCCCTTCGACCAGCGCTCCTACTGGGCGACGATCGTCGGCGTCAACATCAACGGCACCGGCCCGATCGTCGGCCCCTACCTGTCGGACTTCCTGCGCGCCGGCCCCGAGTTCGGCGCGACGACCTTGTCCCGCTTCTATTCGATCCACATGCTGCTCGTGCCCGGCGCGATCATCGCGATGATCGGCGCGCACCTGTACCTCGTCGTCAAGATGGGCACGACCGCCCCGCCCTGGCTGCGGGCGAGCACCAAGAACAAGTCGGCAGTCGCCGAGAAGGTCTGAGGACGGGCTCGTGAATCGCCAGGAGAAGGAGCAGTACCTCCGCGAGTACGAGGTGCTGAAGAAGAAGGGCAAGCCCTTCTTCCCGTACGCCGTGATGAAGGACTCGGTGATGGCGCTGATCGTCGTCCTCGTGATCGTCGTGATGTCGATCTACCTCGGCGCCGAGCAGGGCCCGAAGGCCGACCCGACGACGACCACCTACGTGCCGCGACCGGAGTGGTACTTCTTCTTCCTGTTCGAGCTGCTGCGCGTCATCCACCCGCCGGCGCTCGTCCCGATCGCGACGATCGGCGTGCCGACGATCGCGATGGTGCTGCTCTTCCTCTTGCCCTTCTACGATCGCGGCCCCGAGCGCAACCCGCTCAAGCGGCCGATCGCGATGGCCGCCGCCGTACTGACGATCGCGTCGATGGCGACGCTCACCTATCTCGGCGCCGAGGCCGGCAACCCGAGCGATATCGAGTTAGCCACCGCACAACAGTTCGAGGCCGGCAAGACCGTTGTCGAGCAGTCGGGCTGCACCGCCTGCCACAAGTTCGGCTCGACCGGCGGCGTGCTCGGCCCCAACCTGACCGAGATCGGACTGCGCCTGCCGGAGGCCGGAATCGCCCGCTCGCTCGAGATCGGGCCGGGGATCATGCCCTCCTACGCGCAGCTCGAGAAGGACAACCCGGGCAAGTTCAACGACCTGCTCGCCTACCTCGGCAGCCTCAACGGCCAGGGGAACTGACCCCGGCGCCCCAGGCGCCGGCGCGAGGCCGTTGACGGCGGCACGCACAACAGGAGGCGACCGGCCCGGCGCCCGCCCGGCTCGCGACTCGGACGAGTTCGCCGGCCAGGTCCGCGGGATGTTCGACCGGATCGCCGGTGTTTACGACCTGATGAACTCGGCGATGACCGCCGGGATGCACCACCGCTGGCGCGAGAAGGCCGTCGACCGGGCGGCGCTCGGGCCTGGCGACGCGGCCCTCGATGTCGCCTGCGGGACCGGCGATCTGACCCTCGAGGTGCAGCGCCGGGTCGGCCCGACCGGGCGCGTCGTCGGCTCCGACTTCTCCGAGCGGATGCTCGACCTCGCCCGCGAGAAGGCCGCCGGCCGCGCCGACCGACCTTGGTGCCGCGCCGATCTTCGAGTGGGGGGATGCGCTCGAGCTCCCCTACGACGACGACAGCTTCGACGCCGTTACCGTCGGCTTCGGAGTCCGCAACTTCGCCGACCTCGACCGCGGCCTGCGCGAGCTCAGCGGGTGCTCAGGCCCGGCGGGCGCCTCGTCATCCTCGAGATCACGCAGCCGACGCGGCCGCCGCTCTCGACCTTCTTCTCGCTGTGGTTCGACCGGATCGTGCCGGCGCTTGGCAAGCTCGCCGGCGACCCCGAGGCCTACGCGTACCTGCCCGAGTCGGTGAAGGGCTTCCCGTCGCCTGAGCGCCTCGCCGCGAAGCTCGATGCGGCTGGGCTCGTCGGGATCCGCTGGACGATCCTCGCGGGCGGGATCATCGCGATCCACGTCGGCAGCCGACCCGCGGCGCAGGGCCAATGAGGGGTCCAGCGGTCCCCGAGCCGGTGACCGAGGTCACCCGGCGCGCGGGGGCCTGGTTGCCCGCCCGTCTCGCCCAGGCCGAGCGGCTGCTGGATACGCGTCGTTGCCGAGCGCGACCAGCCGCTCGCCGCCGACGCCGAGGCGACGCTCGCGGCCGGGGGCAAGCGGATGCGCCCGCTGCTCGTCCTGCTCTGCGCCGGGCCGCGCGGCGGCGAGCTTGCGATCAGGGCCGCCGCCGCGGTCGAGCTCGTTCACATGGCGACCCTCGTCCACGACGACGTTCTCGATGCGGCGCCGCTGCGGCGCGGCCGGCCGACGGTCGTCGCCAGCTCCGGCCGCGACCGTGCGCTCGGGACGGGCGACCTGCTCTTCTCGCGCGCCTTCGCTCTGTTGGCCGAGCCCGGATCGGAGGGGGCCGTAGCAGCGCTCGCCGATGCGTCGACCGCCCTGGCCCAGGGCGAGCTCGTCCAGCGCCAGGATGCCTTCGACCTCTCGGTCGCGCCCGATCGGTACCTCTACCGCTGTCGGTTGAAGACCGCCGCCCTGTTCGAGTGTGCCTGCGTGATCGGCTCGTCGCCGATCCGCTGCCGAACAGCAGGCGCTGCGTGACTACGGCCGTGAGATCGGCCTCGCCTTCCAGCTGCTCGACGACGTCCTCGACGTCCTCGGCCCGCCCGAGCGGACCGGCAAGGCGCGCGGCACCGACCTGCGCGACGGCACCGTCACGCTGCCGCTGATCCGCGCAATCGAGGACGACCCGGCGCTCGCTGCAGTCGACCTGCACGAGCTCGACGCTGAGGCCGCGGAGCGGCATCTGCGAGCGAATTGCGGCCACCGGTGCCACGGACCGGGTCCGCGCCGAGGCAGCGGAGCGCGTCGCGGCGGCGAAGTCGGTCCTCGGCTCGGCCGGGCTCGACGCCGGCGAGGTGGCGCTGCTCGAGACCGTCGCCGACGGCGTCGTCGAGCGTTACTCCTGAACTTTGCGCGCTGTCTAGAAGTCCTCGGGCAGGATCAGATCGGCAGCCAGCGCCGCGCAGAAGCCCTCGACGTCCTCGCGCATGTTCGCGGCGCTCAGCTCCTGCAGGTCGCGGACCAGCAGCGCCGCGCCATCATCGAGGATCTCGTCGTAGCGGTCGAGCGCTTCCTGTTCGAAGACGCCCGCGCCCTCCCACTCGCATTCAGGGCAGTTCAGCTCGACGCGCCAGCGGCGCATGTCGACCGCCGCCCAGCCATGGGGTTGGACGAGCTCCGATGCGCAGCGGGGACAGACGTGGATGTCCGAACCGGCAGCCTGGCGCCCGCCGAGGCGCGATGCCGGTACGGGTGCCCGGGCCGGTACCCGGCGACTGTTGCGGCTGCGGCGAAAGCCCTCCATCGCGTTCCCTATCGGCAACGCGCGCCGAACCGATAAGCGGCGGTTCCCGGCTGGACGGTCGTCCGCCGCCCCGGGGGATCAGTCGTCCGCGAAGTTGAGGTAGTAGCGCGACGGCGTCGGGCCGCGCTGGCCCTTGTACTTCGAGCCCGCCGAGTCGCTGCCGTAGGGGCCGCGGCCTCCGTGGTCATCCGCAGGAAGGAGATCTGGCCGATCTTCATCCCCGGGTAGATCGCGATCGGCAGGTTGGCCACGTTCGAGAGCTCGAGCGTCAGGTGCCCGTCCCAGCCGGCGTCGACGAAGCCCGCCGTGGAGTGGATCAGCAGCCCGAGCCGGCCGAGCGACGACTTGCCCTCGAGCCGGGCGACGAGATCGTTGCCGAGCGCGACGCGCTCGAGCGTCGAGCCGAGCACGAACTCGCCCGGGTGGAGGATGAAGGCGCTCTCGGCGCTCTCCGCATCCTCGGCGACCTCGACGAGCTCGGTCAGGTCCTCCTGGGCCTGCTTCGGATCGATGTACGGCGTCGTGTCGTTGCGGAAGACCCGGAAGTAGCGATCGACGCGCAGATCCACGGATGAGGGCTGCATCGCGCTGGGGCCGAGCGGGTCGATGACGATCCCGCCGGAGGCAAGTTCCTCGGCGATCGAGGTGTCGGAGAGGATCACGGCCCGGCAGCCTACAGGCGCGATACGGACGAACCGGACGAGGCAAATCTTCCTTGCCGGCGGCCGCGCAGCGCTACCATGGGCGCATGCCCAACGTTGGACCGCTCGAACTCGCAATCGTTCTGATCATCGCGCTCATCATCTTCGGGCCGAAGCGTTTGCCGGAGCTGGGCAAATCGCTCGGCAACGGCATCCGCGAGTTCAAGAACTCGGTATCCGGCGAAGGCGACGACGAGCCGCACGAGATCGACAGCGACGTTGACGACGAGGACGAGGAAGAGGAAGAGGCCACCGTCGTCGACGCCGCTTCCGAGCGCAGCGAGACCCCGACCGGCTGAGGCGGCCGAGGCCGCCGACCCGCGAACGCCGTGGCCCGGATCAAGGCGGTCGACTTCGATGAGCGTCTGACGCTCGTCGAGCACCTCGACGAATTGCGCACGCGCCTGTTCGTCTGCATCGGGGTCCTCGGCGTTGCGCTCGTCCTCTGCTTCTGGCAGAACCACCTGCTGCTCGACATCGCCAACGGACCGCTGCCCGATGGCTTCGAGCCCGTCACCTTCTCTCCGGCGGAGCCCTTCATGACGACGCTGACCCTCGTCCTCTACGGCGGCCCTGCTGATCTCGCTGCCGGTGCTGCTGTATCAGCTCTACGCCTTCGTCCTGCCGGCCTTCAGCCCGCAGGAGCGCGGCACCGTCTTCCCGCTCATGCTGATGGTCCCGTTCCTGTTCGTCGCCGGTGTCGTCTTCTCGTACTACGTCGTCACGCCGGCAGCGATCCACTTCCTGCTCAACTTCAACAGCGACCAGTTCAACGTCCAGATCAGGGCGCGCGAGTACTACAGCTTCTTCGCGCTGACCCTGATCTCCGTCGGCATCGTCTTCCAGATCCCGATCGGGATCCTGGCGCTGACCCGGCTCGGCATCGTCACGCCGCAGCAGTTGAGCGCAAACCGCCGCTACGCGATCCTCGTCTGCGCCGTGATCGCGATGCTGCTGCCCGGCACCGATCCGGTGACGATGCTGCTCTGCATGGCGCCGCTCGTCGTCCTCTTCGAGCTCAGCGTCATCCTCGCCCGGATCTTCGACCGCAAGCGCGAGAAGGCGGCGACGACGACGCTCGCCACGCAGGACCCCTGACGGCCGGAGGGGCCGCCCGCCCCGGCGAATCGATCATCTAGCCTGCAGCGCATGCTGTTCGATATCCGCGGCAAGCGGAAGCGCCTGATCCAGGTGGTCTACGCGTTCCTGGCGTTGCTCATCGCTTTCGGCCTCGTCGGCCTCGGGATCGGCGGCAGCGCCAACGGCGGCATCCTCGACGCGCTCGGCCTTGGCGGTGGCAGCTCGAACAGCGACCCCCAGTACCAGCAGCAGATCGACAATGCGAACTCGACGCTCGCGACGAAGCCGGGTGACACGAAGGCGCTACTCACGCTGGCTCGCTACTCGTATCTGAACGGTCAGCAGCAGATGGACACCAACGACCAGGGCCTGCCGGTGGTCACCGACAGCGCCGCGGCCAGCTTCGGCGACGCCACTGACGCCTGGCAGCGCTACCTGGCGGCGCTGTCCAAGAACGAGCAGCCCAACCCGGCCGTCGCAGGGCTGATCGCGCAGGCCTACGAGAACATCGCCGGCACGCAGCAGCAGGTCACGGAGTTCACGCGCACGTTCAGCCGCGCCGGCGACGCTGCCACGATCGTCGCCGAGAAGACGCCGAGCCCCACCGCCTGGCTGCGCGCCGCCGCCTACTACTACTACGCGGGCAAGCCCGACAAGGGCAAGGCGGCGGGCGAGAAGGCCATCAAGTCGGCCAACCCCTCCGACCGCAAGGCAGTGCAGGCGCAGCTCGACCAGTTCGCGAAGCAGAGCAAGCAGATCGTCAAGGCGCTGAAGACCAGCGGCCCCAGCAAGTCCTCCCTGCAGAGCCCGCTGGCGCCGCTCGGCGGCAGCTCGGGGCTCGGGGCGACGCAGGTGCCCGGCGGCTGATCCGGGTCACCGTTTCGACCAGGCAATTGAGGGAGCGATCGAGTTGCGCTCGGGCGAACTGCGGATTTACGGGCCCGAAGCGACAGGCGAGGAGGGCGAGGCATCCGTCGAGCTTCCACCGGCTCGTACTCAGTGATCGTTGCAGGCGCCGGCTTTGGGTCTACCAACGAGCACGGGGACGACGGTCAGGACCGGTACAGCGCGTGGTTCTGGCCTGGACCCGTGCTGGCTCGCAAGGTGCTGTGACCCAAGGGCTGCGCCGGGTCAGGGCGCTCAGTGCTGCTTCGGGCAAAAGCGCTCCTCGCGCCAACCGAGCAGCGTTCCGGCGAGCCGTGACCGTCCAGTTGACCCCCCTATAGGGGGCAAAAGTGGACGACTATGCCCAGACCGGCCGGTGCGTGCCCACCCTCGGTGCTCTTCCGGCGGGAGACCAGCGTCGCCCCGGCGCAGGCGGTGAAGGCTCGCGAGAAGCGCTGCCCTTAGGAGGCTCTTGCCCTTCCCGGCCCGATGAGATGGGCCATGTAGGGCTCGAACCTACGACCTTGAGATTAAGAGTCTCCTGCTCTACCAGCTGAGCTAATGGCCCGCCGGCAATTGTAGGACAAGGCCGCGGGTCGATCACGGCCGGCGCGTCCTCAGGATATTGCCCCGCGATCACCCCCTGGGACACTGTCGGTGTGATGCGCAGGACCCTCATCCCTGTGGCCGCCGCCGCGCTTGCGGTCGGCTTTCTCCCCGCCGGCGCCGGCGCCGGCGTCTCTGCAGAGACGCCGCGGTCCCCGGCCGCGCTGGCCATCACCGGCTACGCCTACGGGAGCCCGCAGGAAGTCCGGCGCGACGCTGCCACGGTCAGCGATCTCGGGATCGACGGGGCGACCCTTTCGCGTGACGGCTCGCGCATTCGCACCTACCCGGGGCTGCGCCGCGCTCTGGCCGCCGCCCACGATGCCGGCCGCCCCGGCTCGCTCCTGCTCAGCAACTACGACAACCGCCGCGGTGACTTCTCGCCAGCGATCGGCCGAGCGCTGCTCCGCGACTCTGCCAATCGCGCCGGTGTCGCGGCTGCGCTCGCCGACGAGGTCGCGACCAGCGGGTGGGACGGGGTCACGGTCGACATCGAGAACATCCGCGGGGGCGATCGCCGGGGTCTGGTCGCCTTCGTCGCCGCGCTCCGCAGCCACCTCGGCGCCGGTACCACCGTGGACGTCGACGTCCCTGCCACAACCCACCCGGCTGGATGGTCGTGGAAGCCCTTCGACCTACCGGCGCTGGCGGCCGAGGTCGACCACATCACGCTCATGGCCTACGACCAGCACTGGTCCACGGGCCGCCCCGGGCCGATCGCAGGGATCCGCTGGGTGCGGCGTTCCCTCGCAGCGGCGCTGGGACGAGTGCCGGCCGCAAAGCTCCGCCTGGGGGTCGCCGGGTACGGCTACGTCTGGCGGGACGGTCGCCCGGCGCGGACCGTGAGCGCCTCACGGGCGCGGTCGCTGGCCGGCCAGCGGGCGCATTGGGCGCGGGGGGCGGCCGAGTGGCACGCCAGGCTCAGCCGAGGCCGCACGCTCTGGTTCTCGGACGCCCGCGCGATGCACAGGCGCTTTCTGCTCGCCCGTACCGCCGGTCTCGACGGGGCCGCCGTCTGGCGCCTCGGCTCCGCTGACAGGATCACGGCCGCTGTCGCCGGCGGGCCAGTCTCCGCGCGCGGCGGCTCCTAGACTGCCGCCGGATGACCGCAAAGATCGAGAGAATCGGCATCGTCGGGCTCGGCTACGTCGGCCTGCCGCTGGCGCTCGCCTTCGGCCGGCAGGGGATCGGCGTCGCCGGCCTCGATACGGACGCCGGGCGGGTCGCCCGCCTGAACGCCGGCGAGAGCGACATCGAGGACGTGCCCCCCGAGGAGCTCGCCGCGCTTGGGTCCCTGTTCAGCGCCTCCACCGACCCCGCGGTGCTCAAGGGCTGCGACGCGATTCTGATCTGCGTGCCGACGCCGCTCGCCAACCAGCGCGAGCCCGATCTCTCCTACGTGCGCAGCGCGGGCGAGGCGATCGCCGGCGTGCTCGAAGCTGGCCAGACCGTGGTCTTGGAGTCGACGACCTACCCGGGCACCACGCGCGAGGTCCTGCAGCCGCTGTTGGAGGCCTCCGGGCTCACCGCCGGCACCGACTTCCACCTCGCGTACTCGCCGGAGCGCATCGACCCCGGCCGCTCCGATCACACGATCGCCAACACCCCGAAGGTCGTCGGCGGGATCACCGAGGCCTGCGCCGAGCGCACGGCGGCCGTCTACGCACCGATCACCGAGCGCGTCGTCACCGTCTCCAGCCCCGAGGCCGCGGAGCTGTCGAAGTTGCTCGAGAACATCTTCCGCTCGGTCAACATCGCGCTCGTCAACGAGCTCGCCCAGCTCACCGACAGGCTCGGGATCGACATCTGGGAGGTGATCGACGCCGCCGCCACCAAGCCGTTCGGCTTCATGCGCTTCGAGCCCGGCCCGGGGATGGGTGGGCACTGCCTGCCCGTCGACCCGTTCTACCTCGCGTTCAAGGCCCGTGAGGTCGACTTCTACACCGAGTTCGTCGAGCTCGCCGGCAAGATCAATCAGTCGCACCCGCTCTTCTGCGTGCGCAAGATGGAGGCTGCCCTCAACGACGCCGGCAAGCCGGTCAAGGACTCGCGCGTGCTGATCGTGGGCGTCGCCTACAAGGGCGGCGTCGCGGACCTGCGCGAGGCACCGGCGCTGAAGATCATCGGCCGCCTGCGCGAGCTCGGCGCCGACGTCTCCTACCACGACCCTCACGTCCCCGAGCTCACCGACCTCGGCCTCTCCTCCGTCGGCCTCGATCGCGGCGTGGCCGACGCCGACCTCGTCGCGATCGTCACCACGCATCCCGAGGTCGACCACCTCGCCTTGGTCGACACCGCGGAGCTGCTCGTCGACTTCCGCGGCGTCACGCGCGGCATCGACGCGCCCAACGTCGTCCGCCTCTGATGGCCGCCCGTGGGCTCGGAGGCCGAACCCCTGACCGCGTGACGATGGGGTTGGCGACGCTGACTGCGGCGACCGCGGGGTCGGTGCTGGCGGGCGAGCTGATCCGCCGCTTCCGCCGCCGTCTGGTCCGGGCGGAGACCGTCGGCGACGGCGGCCCGACGACGGCGACCGCCACCCTGCCGCTGGTCTCGGCGGCGGGGCGCGACACCGTCCGCGTCGCCCGTGCCGGCTACGACGCGGCGGGCCGCCACGAGACGGTGCTCTTCAACCTGCTCTCGGGCTTCGCAGCCTCGTTCGCAGTTGCGCGCCTGTCGACGCGGGGGATCAGGGCGGGCTGGTGGCCCTTCGGAAACGTCTCGATCGGCGGCCGCCACATTCACCACTTCGTCCCGGGCATCCTGCTCGCCTTTGGCTCGGCGACCGCGGCGCTGCTGGTCGAGGACCCCGACCGTGAGGCGATGCTCGCCATGCCGTTCGGCGTCGGCGTCGGCCTGACCTTCGACGAGGCGGCCCTGCTGCTCGACCTGCGGGACGTCTACTGGACGCGTGAGGGGCTGCTCAGCGTCCAGGTCAGCCTGGGCGGCCTCGTCCTGCTCAGCGGCACGATCCTTGCGCTGCGCATGCTGCGCCGGGGCGAGCTCGCCTCCGAGGATGCGGGTGAGATTCCCGACGCGGGCGGCGCCATGTCGCCGACCCCGCCGTGGGGCTCACCGGCGCCGTCGATCGCCTGATTCGAACCGGCGCCCCCGGCGGCCGTTCGTTCCAGGGCTGGCTGGCGGCTGAGCAGACGCTCAGCCGCGCACTGCCCAGCGGGAATAGAGCTCGTCGCCGTCGCGCAGCAGCCAGCGCAGCTCGAGGTCGATCGCGCCTCCCGGCAGACCCTCGGTCATGCGCGGCCCGACGCCGCCAAGCAGCTTCGGCCCGATCGTGACGAAGAGCTCGTCGACGAGCCCCGCGGTGAGCAGCGCGGCGTGTAGGTGAGGGCCACCCTCGCAGAGCACCGCGCCGACGTCTCGCTCGCTTCGCAGTTGGCGCAGCGCGGCCGCCAGGTCCACGCCGTCCCGTTGGCGGATGACGGAGCAGGGCGTCTCGGTCTCGGGAACCTCGTCCTCGGACGCGGTGACGACGATGACCTCGCCGTGGCCGTCGGTGAACAGCGGGATGTCCCAGGGCACGTCGAGGCGGCCGCTGACGATCACGGCGAGGGGATCTGGCGCGAGCCCAGCGGCCTCGCGGCGAGCGCGGCGCTCTTCCTTGGCGAGGATCCGCCCATAGCGCTCGGCGCGGAGCGTGCCGGCCCCGACCATGACGGCGTCCGGGAGCTCGCGGAGTCCGAGCAGCATCTGCGTGTCGGTCTCTCCGGCGATCTTGCCCGAGGTCCCGTCCAGCGTCGCGTGCCCGTCGAGGGTCTCGGCGAAGTTGGTGAACACGAAGGGGCGGTCGGCGGGGGCGAGCCCCCGCGGTCGTAGCGTCGCGAGCTGTTCAGCGATCGTCGTCGGCCCGGGATCAGGCAGCAGACGCTCGAGGTCACTCACCGGATTGCCGCCAGGTGCTCGACGTTGGCCCGGTCATCCGGCGCCCCGCTCGGCTCCGCCCCGAGCCACGCCTCGAGGATCTCGCCGAGCAGCGCCGCCGACGTCGTCCGCAGGCTCAAGGCGAGGGCGTTCGCGTCGTTCCAGCGGCGGGCCCCAGCGGCCGTCTCGGCGTCGCCGCAGAGCGCGGCCCGCACACCCGCGACCTTGTTCGCCGCGATCGAAGCACCCGTCCCCGTCCAACAGGCGATCACGGCCTGCTCGGCGCGCCCTTCGGCAACGTCGCGAGCGGCCGCCTCCGAGGCCCAGGCCCAGTCGTCTCGCTCGGAGTCCGAGAGCGCCCCATGCCGGGCGACCACGTCGTGCCCGCGCTCGCCCAGCGCGCGCTCGATCGCCCCGGCGACCCCGGTCAGCTCATCAGCAGCAATGGAAAATCTCATAGGGAAGTTCTATCGCGAAGCTGACGGTCTCTGACCAAGCGATGCGGTGCCGGCGAGCGGCGCCGCGTAGCAGCGCTACGCAAGCCGCGAGTCGGTGCCGCAGCGCGCCGCGTCAGAGGCCGTCAGCAGCCGAGTTTTTTGGCTGCGTCGCGGAAGTTCGAGACCTCGACGGTCGGCTTCTTGCCGCCCTTCTCGATCTTCTCGCCGCGGCGGTTGACCCAGATCACCGGGACGCGCATCTTCAGCAGCGGCTCGACGTCGGTGTAGAGGCCGCTGGTGATGTGGACCCAGCCCTTCTTCTTGCCGATCCGCCGCGCGCACTCCTTGAAGTGGGCGGGCTCCGGCTTGTAGCTGCGGACCTGCTGGGCGGTGACGACGAGCTCGAGCTCAGTGCGCAGGTGGCGCCGTGAGATGCCGAGCAGCTTGTCGTCGATGTTGGAGACGATTCCGAGCCGGTACTTGGAGCCGAGTCGGTCCATCGCCGCGTTCGCCTCGCGGAAGGGCTGCCAGTCGCCGATCGAGTCGGGCAGGAACTGCGCGCGAGAGGGCTCGAGCTCCCAGCCGATCTCGCCGGCTGCCCGGACGGCCGCTCGCCGCAGGACTTCGGCGTAGAGCTCGTAGGAGCCGGACATGACCTCGTACTTGAGTTCGAAGAACCGGGGGAGGAGTGCCTTCGCGTCGAGGGTGAGGCCGTCCTCGGACGCTTCACGCTCGAAGGCGTCGGAGATTCCCTTGTCCCAATCGATAAGGGTTCCGTAGCAGTCCGTGGTCACCCACTCGATCTCGCTGCGCTTAGGTAGAGGCATCGGGGCGCGGCATTATGGCATCCGCCGCCCGTCGGGCGGCGGATGTCGGCAGACCGAGGGGCTTTGCTCAGTTCTCGAGCGGGTCCTGATGCTCGAGTAGGAGCTCGAGGAACTGCCCCACCTCGGTCTCCTTCGCCTGTGAGGCGCGCATCGGTCGGCTGGTATGTACCTCGTAGTGATTGCGGCGGCCGACCCGCTTGCGGGTCAGGTAGCCCTCGTCGACCAGCTCGGTGACGATCCGCTGTGCGGCCCGCTCGGTGATGTCGAGCGTTGCCGCGATGTCGCGGAGTCGAACCGTTGGGTCGGACGCGATCACCAGCAGTACTCGGGCGTGGTTGGTTATGAACGTCCAGGTTGCGATGGAGACACCATATGCAAAACCCGCCCTTCCTTGCAGCCGATCAATGTCCGGGTCCTGACGGAACGCCGGCGACCGCACTCGGCTAGGCTGCCGCCCGCACCGATGGATCTCCTCGAGTACCAGGGCAAGCAGCTGTTCGCCGGCCTCCGGCGTTCCGGTCCCCACCGGCGAGCCGGCGACCGACGTCGACGCCGCCGTCGCCGCGGCCGAGCGGATCGGCTACCCCTGCGTGGTCAAGGCCCAGGTCCTGATCGGCGGCCGTGGCAAGGCCGGCGGCATCAAGGTCGCCAAGGACGCGGCGGAGGCCCGCACCCACGCCGACGCGATCCTCGGCATGGACATCACCGGCCCGCATGGCGAAGGCCCCTTCCGCGTCCACCAGGTCTGGGTCGAGGGCGCCTCCGAGATCGACGTCGAGTACTACGCCTCGATCATCCTCGATCGCTCCGAGAAGAAGACCGCTCGTGATGCTCTCGCGGATGGGCGGCATGAACGTCGAGGAGATCGCCGAGACGGACCCCGACGCGCTCGTCCGCCGCCACGTCACTCCCGCCGAGGGCCTGACCGTCGACATCGCCCGCCAGATCGCGATCGACGCCCAGATCGATGACGACGTCGTCGACTCGACCGCGGAGATCCTGGTCAAGCTCTACGAGTGCTTCATCGCCAACGACGCGACGCTGATCGAGGTCAACCCGCTGATCGTCACGGGCAAGCGTGAGGTTGTCGCCCTCGACGCCAAAGTCACGATCGACAACTCCGCCCTCTACCGCCACGAGGAGCTCGCCGCCGGCGGCAGCGAGGATCCCGACGCGACCGAGCAGGAGGCGATGGCGAAGGAGCGTGGCCTCACCTACGTCTCGCTCGACGGCGACATCGGCATCCTCGGCAACGGCGCCGGTCTCTGCATGTCGACGCTCGACGTCGTCGCCAACGCCGGCGGCGCCCCCGCCAACTTCCTCGACGCCGGCGGCGGCTCGAAGGCGGACGCGATCATCGCGGCGCTCGAGGTGATCTCCTCGAACCCGAAGGTCAAGGCGATCCTCTTCAACATCTTCGGTGGCATCACCCGTTGCGACGAGGTCGCCAAGGGCATCATCGAGGCTTACGGCCAGGTCGACATGAAGGTGCCGCTCGTCGTCCGCCTCGACGGCACGAACTCCGAGGAGGGGCTGCGGCTCCTCGACGAGGCCAACCTCCCCGGCCTCCACCAGGAGGGCACGATGCTCGGCGCTGCCGACCGCGTCGTCGAGCTGGCGAGGGGAGAGGGCTGATCCGATGAGCATCATCGTCGGCGAGCAGACGAAGCTGGTCGTCTCCGGCCTGACCGGCCGCGAGGGCAGCTTCCACGGCCTCCGCAACCGCGACTACGGCACCGATCTGGTCGCCGGCGTCACCCCCGGCAAGGGCGGCCAGGACGTCGAGGGCACGCCGATCTTCGACACGATCGCCGAGGCGGTCTCCGAGGCCGGCGCCAACACGTCGATGATCTTCGTCCCGGCACGCTTCGCCGGGGCCGCCATCAACGAGGCGATCGACGCGGGTTGCGAGACGGTCATTGCGATCACCGAGGGCATCCCCGTCCACGACATGCTGCCGACCTACTGGAAGGCGAAGGAGAAGGGCGTCCGCCTGATCGGCCCGAACTGCCCCGGCGTGCTCAGCCCCGGCAAGGCGAACGTCGGCATCATCCCGGCGCAGTTCTTCGAGCAGGGCAACATCGGCGTCGTCTCGAAGTCGGGCACGCTCACCTACCAGATCGGCAACGAGCTCAAGCAGGCCGGCCTCGGCAACTCCTCGATCGTCGGCATCGGCGGCGACCCGATCGTCGGCTCCGACTTCATCGACATCCTCGAGCTCTACGAGAACGACGACGAGACCGAGTTGATCGTCATGGTCGGCGAGATCGGCGGCGACGCCGAGGAGCGCGCCGCCGACTACATCGCCGAGCACGTGACCAAGCCCGTCGTCGGCTACATCGCCGGCTTCACCGCCCCGCCCGGCAAGCAGATGGGCCACGCCGGCGCGATCATCTCCGGCTCCTCGGGCACGGCCAAGGCCAAGCAGGAGGCGCTCGAGGCGAAGGGCGTCCGCGTCGGCACCAGCCCCTCCGAAGCCGCCGCGATCGCCGCCGAGATCATCAACTCCTGAGTGCGTAGTCGTCCACTTCTACCCCCTATGAGGGGTGAAAGTGGACGGTCATGAACCTGTTCTGAGCGGCACTTCGGCGCGCCGCCCCAAACCTCCGCGAACCCGGCCTATAGGGGCGGATGGTGGACATTCGCCCCGCGACGGCCAGTTTCCCGGTCGGGAGCACCGTCCCTCCGCCGCCGCTTCACAGCGGTTACGGGCCTCCCTCCGGCGGGCGCGGCGGACGCCGTCCGTATACTCGCCGCCGCACTCATGGCTCCCGAGATGATCTCCTTCGCCCGTGGCGCGCCCAGCGCCGACCTGCTGCCCGCCGACGCGGTCAAGGCGGCGGCTGAGCGGGCGCTGAGCTCGAACCCCGCGCGGGCGCTCTCGTACGGGACGGGGATCGGGCATCCGGAGCTCTGCGCGTGGCTCGCCGAGCGGCACGGCCACGGCCTGAGCGCCGATCGCGTGATGATCACCAACGGTTCGCTCGAGGCGGGCTGGATGCTGTTCAGCCACCTGCTCTCGCCCGGCGATCAGGTCGTCGTCGAGCAGCCCTCCTACGACCGCACGCTGCTCATGCTCCACAAGCTCGGAGTCGACAGGATCGGGGTCGAGCTGGAGGAGGACGGGATCAACGTCGATGGGCTCGAGCAGGCGCTCGCCGACGGCTATGCACCGAAGCTCGTCCACATCATCTCCAACTTCCACAACCCGGCCGGCTGCACGCTTTCGGAGGCGAAGCGCCGGCGCCTCGTCGAGCTCGCCGCCGAGCACGGCTTCTGGATCTTCGAGGACGACCCCTACCGCGAGGTCCGCTTTGCCGGGGCCGTCGAGATGCCAACGATGCTGGCGCTCTCGGAGGGCACCGACGCGAAGGTGATCCACGCCTCCTCGTTCTCGAAGACGGTCAGCCCCGGCGTCCGCGTCGGCTACCTCGCCGGCCCGGCCGAGGAGATCGCCGCTCTGGCGAAGACCGCCAACGAGACCTATATCTCGCCGAACATGCTCGCCGAGTCGATCGTCTACGAGCTCTGCGTCTCGGGCGGGCTCGACGAGAACATCGCCTTCGTCAACGTCGCGCTGGCCGAGCGCCGCGACGCCGTCGTCGAGGCGCTCGAGCAGCAGATCCCCGAGGCCAAGTTCGTCGTCCCCGGCGGTGGCTACTTCCTCTGGATGGACCTCGCCGAGGGCACCGACACGGCGGCGTTGCTGCCGCTCGCCAACGAGGAGGGCGCGGTTTTCGTCGCCGGCCCCGACTTCATGATCGAGGGCGGCGAAAACAGCCTGCGCCTCTCCTTCGCGAGCGTCCCACCCGGTGACGTGCCCGAGGGCATCGGGCGCATCGCCCGGGCACTCGAGCGCCTGCGCGGCTGATCTTTACGGCCTGCCGCCGGCCCCCTGGACCCTGCCCTGATGCGGGAAACCAGTGCTGCGGATGCAACGCGGGACCCATTCACAGGGATTTAGCATTCTCTGAGCATTTGCTCGTAATCTGTCAGTATGAGTTGTCGAGTCGATACATCGACAATAAGGAGCCCGTTGCAAGCGAAAGGTGAGAACGATGCCGATCACGTTCTTCGAAGGCATGCGTGACGACGAGCGCGACGAGCTCGCGCGTCGCAACATGGAGCGCCGCTTTTACGCCCTCGCCGCTGCGGTCAAGGACCACGAAGCGCGGGTGCGCAGGCGGGGCAACCCCGTCGAGCGCGCCGACTCCGATCTCTACCGCAGGCTGCGCCAGATCACCGGCGAGCCCGGGACCGCGGAGCAGCTGATCGAGCCGCCGACGGCCGAGCAGCAGATCGCATGAGCGCCGAGCCGCCCGCGCAGGGCCGGTCCCACGGGCGACGCCTACGTGCGTCGGCTTCAGCGACCGAAGCGGTCGCGCGAGAGCTGCAGCTGCTCGGGCAGCGCCGCGCGGGGCGGCGGCGAGGGATCGGCGCGCACCGAGACCGTCTCGGCGACGCTCCTCGAGACGCTGTGACGGCCTCCCCCGGAGGCGACGACGACCTCGGTGTCGTCCGATAGCTCGACCTCGGCGTCGAGCCCGGGTTCGAGCCCGGCATCCCTCAGGTAGTGAAGTAGCTCCTCCGCCTCGTTCTCGAAGCGGAGCACGGTGACCTTCGCGCCGACGTCGCAGTCGGCGAGCAGCGCGCCCTGCTCGCGGTCGCCGATCTTGATCGGGTGGCCGTGCGGGCACGTCTTGGCGTCGCCGATCGCGGCCCGCATGCGTTCCTCGAGGACCGGCGACATCGCGTGCTCGATCCGCTCCGCCTCCTCGTGCACCTCGTCCCAGGGGATGCCGAGGACGTCGGTGAGGAAGCGCTCGATCATCCGGTGGCGGCTGACGATCGCCTTCGCATGCTCGAGTCCGTCGTCGGTGAAGCTCACCGACTTGTCGGCGGCGCGGCTGATGTAGCCGTCGCGCTCCAGCCGGCCGAGCATCTCGTGGACGGTCGGCGGCGAGAGCTGCATCGCGCGAGCCATGTTGGCGCCGGTCATCGGCAGCCCCGCTTCCCAGAGCCAGAAGAGGATCTCGAGGTACTCCTCCTCGGCGACGGTTGCCTGCTCAGCGCTCAATGCACACCCATTCCGAGCTCACGCCCCCAGACTAGAGACTCACGCCAGCGCCCGGCCGGAGGCGAATGCCCGCTACTCGAGCAGCTGCGCCTGCGAGAGCCGGTACAGGTAGGCGAGCGCCGGACCGACGATCGCCAGCGCGAAGATGAAGACGATGATCACTGCCGTCAGGGTCCCGTCGGCGCCGGCAGCCGCCGAGATCGTCAGCTTCTCGGGCAGCAGGTACGGATGCTGGCCGACGCCCCAGCCCCAGATCACGGCAACGACGGCCCCGGCAGCGAGTGGCCGGGCCCCAGGCCTGTCGGTGATCAGCGCGCCGAGGGCCAGCGCGCCGAGCAGGCCAGAGGCGATCAGCAGGGGCAGCCCCTCGCTGGTCAGCCCGTCGAAGACGTAGCGGGCATCGGCGCGGAGAGCGAAGATGCCGACGACCGCCAAGGCCCCGGCGACGACCCCGAGCACGATCGCGGTGCGCCGGAACCACTCGCGCAGGTCCGCCTCGCCGGCGCGGGCGGCGTCGGCGACGAGGAAGACCGCGGCGAGGTAGCTGCTGGCGACGACGAAGAGCACGCCGATCGTCAGCGGCAGCGGGTCGAGCCAGGCGTGGAACGGCCCGGGGCTGGCACCGGGCACGACCTCCCCCGAGGCGATCGCGCCGACCACGCAGCCCATGAAGAACGGCGTGACCACGGAGGCGCCGGCGAAGACGAGGTCGGCACGCTCGTGTGCTTTGCCCTGGAAGGCGTGGCCGAAGGCGAAGCCGGAGCCGCGTAAGACGATGCCGAGCGCGGCGAGCGCGAGCGGCAGGTACAGCGACTCCATGATCGGCCCGAACGCGTCGGGGAACGCAGTCCACAGCACGACCAGGCAGAAGATGAGCCAGACGTGGTTGGCCTCCCAGACCGGCCCCAGCGAGTGCCCGATCCGCGCCCGCAGCCGTGGCCCCAGCTCGCGCTCGCGCCGGGTGATCAGGCTGACGGCGCCGGCCCCGAAGTCGGCGCCGCCGAAGAGCGCGTACAGGGTCGCCCCGGCCCAGAGGATCACGGCGCAGATGTCGGCCTTGCTCATCCGGCCACCTCCTTGTCGGACTCGGCCTTGCCGGCGTCCGGCGCGTCCGGGTGCTCGCCCGGGCCGTAGGGGACCTCGCCGACGTCGCCGGGCTTCGCGAGCACCCGCAGCGCCTTGACCGCCAGCACCGCGAGCCCCGCGTAGAGGAGCACCGACGCGGCGAAGGCGTACCAGATGCCGCCGGCGTCGGTGACCGCATCAGAGGTGCGCATCTGCCCCTGGACGATCCACGGCTGGCGGCCGACCTCGGTCACGATCCAGCCCATCCACAACGCCAGCAGGGCGCCGATCCCGCTGACGGCGCCGGCTCGCCAGAACCAGACCGATTCGGGCAGCCGCCGCTTGCGCCAGGCGACCCAGCCGAAGATTGCGACGAGCAGCATCAGGGCGCTGCCGATGCCGACCATCCCGTCGAAGGAGAGGTGCAGGAGGGTGTTGGCCGGCGGCTGTTCGTCCGCCGGGATCTGGTTGAGGCCGGTCACGTCGGTGTCGGTGCTGAAGCCGACCAGGAACGAGTCGAGCCCGGGAATGCCGATCCCGGCCTTGACGCCGTCCTTCGTGCAGATGCCCCCGATCCACTCGGTCTGGTCGGGCCCGCCCGTGCCGATGCACTCCATGCCCGCGAACTTCGCCGGCTGGTTGTCGGCGACCCCGCGGGCGGCCGTGTCGCCGACGAAGAGCTGCACGGGCGTCGCGATCGCCGCGACCGCGAAGGGGATCGCGAAGCCGAGCCGGACCCGCCGGCCGCGGTCGCCGCGCAGCCACTTGACCGCGTAGATCGAGGCGAGCCCGAAGCCCGTGACCATGTACGCGGCAAGCAGCATGTGCGGGAACTCGTAGACGGTCGCCTTGTTGAAGAGGGCGTCCAGCGGGGCGACGCTGGCCACCGTGCCGTCGGCGGCGAGCTTGAAGCCCTCAGGCTCGTTCATCCAGGAGTTGACCGCGACGACGCTGAATGCCCCGCCGACTCCCGCGATCACGATTGGCACGCCGGTCCAGAAGTGCTTCCAGCCTTTGATCCGCTTCCAGCCGTAGATGTAGATGGCGATGAAGATCGCCTCGGTGAAGAAGAAGATGCCCTCGATCGCGAAGCCGGTGCCGAAGACATCGCCCCACTGCTGCATGAACTTCGGCCACAGCAGGCCCATCTCGAAGGAGAGCACCGTGCCGGTCACCGCGCCGACCGCGAAGAGCACGGCCGCGCCCTTCGACCACTGTTGCGCCAGGCTCAGGCTCTCGGCGTCGCCGCTGCGGCGGCCCCTGTATTCGGCAACCATCATCAGCGCCGGCAGCGCTACACCGATGCTGGCGAGCACGATGTGAAAGGCGAGGGTAAACGCCATCATCTCGCGCGCGGCGAGCAGGTTGTCCACGGCGAGCGGCAGGGCGCTCGCCGCTGAGGCGATCTCGCTCACTGGCTCCAGGGTACCCCCGGCCCCGGGCTGACGCTTGGCCGGATCAGCTCGCGGCCGATCTCGGCGACCGAGGCCGCGCCGCACAGCGTCATCGCCTCGCGCAGCTCCTCCTGCAGCATCCGCAGCGTCCTGCGTACGCCGCGCTCGCCGCCCGCGGCGAGGCCCCAGAGCACCGGGCGGCCGATGAGCACGCCGCTGGCGCCGAGGGCGATCGCCTTGACGACGTCCGTGCCGCGACGCACACCCCCGTCGAGCAGGAGCTCCGCCTCGCCGCCGACCTCCTCGGCGATCGGCGCCAGCATCTCGATCGTCGCCGGGCACCGTGTCGAGCTGGCGCCCGCCGTGGTTGGAGACGATCACCCCGCGGGCGCCCGCCGCGACCGCATTGCGGGCGTCGTCGGCGCGGTGCACGCCCTTGACGAGGACCGGCAGCGCTGTGGCGTCGACGAGCCACTCGAGATCGGACCAGTCGAGCGACGGGTCGAGCTGCGATGCGAAGTACGCCGCCAGTCCCGACTCGCCGACGTCGCCGACCACCGCGTCGCCGACGCAGGCGATCGTCAGCTCCGGGGGCAGCGAGAACCCGTTGACCACGTCACGCTCGCGCCGGCCGAGGATCGGGGCGTCGACGGTGAGCACGATCGCCTCGCAGCCGGCCGCCTCGGCCCGCTCGAGCAGCGAGGCAGTCAGCGCCCGGTCCTTGAAGACGTAGAGCTGGAACCACCAGCGCGCCCCCTCCGGCATGTCCGCGCCGACCGCCTCGATCGGGGTGTTCGAGAGCGACGAGAGGCAGAAGAGCGCCCCGGCCGCCGCCGCTCCCGCGGAGCTGGCGAGCTCGCCGCGCTCGTCGGCGAGGCAGTGGAAGGCGGTCGGCGCGACGAGGATCGGTGTCGTCGGCGCGCCGAGCAGCTCGGTCTCGATCGAGACCTCGGAGACGTCGCGGAGCACGTGCGGGAGCAGCTCGATCCGCTCGAAGGCCGCACGGTTGCGGCCGATCGTGATCTCATCGCCGGCGCCCGAGCGGTAGTAGTCGTAGGCCTGCGGCTCGAGCCGCTCCGCGGCGATGCGCTCGAGGCCGGCGAGGTTGATCGACCAGGCGCCAGAGGCGTCCATCTCAGCCGCCGATCCCCGTTCGTTGTGCCAGCGTCGAGACGACCGCCTCGTAGACGCCGTCGCCGTTGCGGCCCTCGGTCACGGTTACGTTGCCGTAGTCGGCGAGCGCCGCGCGCAGGGCGGTGTCCTTCTCGGGCCCGTTGGCGACGCAGAAGAAGCGGCCGACCGAGCGCGCCGTCTCGAGGTCCTCGATCGAGTCGCCGGCGCCGATGCACTGCTCCGGCTCGTACTCGCGTGCCTGCATGTGGGCGGCGACAGCCTTGCCCTTGCTCGCCCCGCCGGGGACGAGGTGGTAGGCGTGGGCGAGCTCGATGCCGGGCATCGGCCGGCTGATGGCGCCGTTGTCGAGGAAGCGGAGATCGTCGTGGCCGGCCTCGGCGATCAGCGCGTTCGCCTCGTCGACGTCGACCTTGCCGCGCATCAGCAGCGAGAACTCGCGCCCGGTGTGCCACGGCTCATGCCACTCGAGCCGACCGGCGAAGCGCTCGAGGAGCAGCTCGGCAACGCCCGCCTCGATGATCTGCTCGGCGACCGTCCGCTCGTCGGTCGGCGCCCAGGAGCCGGCCAGCAGCGTGCGCTCGCCGTCGATCACCATCGCGCAGCCCGCCTCGAAGATGTAGGAGCTCTGGCCCATCAGGCGCGAGTCGCTGTGCACCTGCGCCTCGCGCCGGCCCGACATGACGACGACCTCCACGCCGGCCCGGTCGCACGCTTCGAGCAGCAACGCCTGGTGGCGGGAGAAGTTGCCCTCGGCATCGCGAAGAGCGAGCCGCCGCGACCGAGCAGCGTGCCGTCGAGGTCGGTGTAGAGGGCCCGCAGTGCCATGCCTGCAGCGTATTGCCTGGACCGAGCGTCGCCGCGGAGGCCGGCTCTAGCGCCCTTCGAGCGTCGCCCGCGAGCTCGTCGAGCAGGTTCGCTCGCGCAGCGGGGGCGCTCGAGGATCACGCGGCCGGAGGCTGCCAGCTCGGCGCTCATCGCCTCGTGGCCCGGCGGCGTGCGCGGCAGGCGGGAGCCGATGCCGAGCACGATCTCACGGGCCATCGCGCCGAGCTGGGCGAGCGACTGGTGGTCGTTGCCTCGGCTGCCGAGGTCGACCTCGGCGACGGCGCCGATCCCCTCGCGCTCGATCACGTCGATCAGCATCACCGCCTCGACCGCGTAGCCGGTCATGAAGGGCAGCGAGACGAGCAGCTCGCGCGGTGCCGGCGATCTCGCCGCCGAGCGGCTGGCGCAGCTCACCGGCGAGCGGGAAGAAGGCCTCGAGCAGCGGCCGGGCGAGCAGCTCGGTGACGCGGCCGCCGCCGGCCGGGTCGGCGCCGGTCTCGGCCGTGAACTCGCGGGCGTAGGTCGCCTTCACGAACCGCGCCGGGTCGGGCCCGAGCAGCGGTCCGAGCAGCCCGCAGGTGAAGTGGACGCCGAAGTCCTCCTGATCGCCGTCGCAGAAGATCACGAGTCACTCTCGATCGCACTCAAGCGCCCGCCACATCGCATCGCCCTTGCCGCGGACCGGACCGAGCTCTCCCAGCAGCGTCTCCTCGTCGACCCAGCGCACCCCGAGCGCCGCGGCGATCTCGCCCGCCGCCGGCCGCCCGCGACGAGCCGACGACGAGGATCTCGTCGACCAGGCCGAGCTCGACGCGCCTCCTGCAGGGAGCCGAGCAAGCGGTCGAGCGACGGGCAGGATCGACCTGCCATGACGCACACCGCGGCCGAGCTAGTCTGCTTGGCGCGGGAGACCTCTTCGACCGGGAACTGGGAGTGATGGAAGCGCCGCAGCAAGAGACGAAGCCTACGGGCCCCGGGCCCGAAGCTCGCTGCCGCCCTGGCGCGTGGTCGGCCGCGAGCTCGACCTGGCGCAGCGGCCGCTGATCGTCGCCGTCATCAACGCGACCCCGGACTCGTTCTCCGACAAGGGCGACTGGCGCTCGCCGCGACGCGGCCGCGGTCAAGGTCGCCAATCGGATCGACGCGGGCGCCGACCTGATCGAGGTCGGCGGCGAGTCGAACGTCTCGAACCGCCCGGCGGTCGCTGCCGACGAGGAGATCGCCGCGTGGTCCCCGTCGTCAAGGCCGCCGTCGCTGCAGGCGCGACCGTCACGATCGATACCTACAAGCCGGCCGTCGCCGAGGCGGCGCTCGACGCCGGCGCGGCGATCGTCAACGACATCAGCGGCTTCGCCGACCCGGCGATGGCGCCGCTCTGCGCCGAGCGCGGCGCCGGCGTCGTCCTCATGCACACGATCACCGCGCCGAAGGTCTCGCTCTGGGACGACGACGCCTACGCCGACGGCGTCGCGCCCACGGTCGCGGCGTGGCTCTCCGAGCGCATCGAGCGGCTTACTCGCCGCCGGCATCGCGGCCGAGTCGATCGCCGTCGATCCGGGCGTCGACTTCGGCAAGACGCCGTCGCAGAGCGTCGAGCTGATGCGCTCCTTCGAACAGGTCGTGGCGCTCGGACAGCCAACGATGGCGGCGGTCTCCCGCAAGGACTTCGTCGGCGCGCTGACCGGCCGCCGGCCCTCCGAGCGGCTCGCCGGGACGCTTGCCGCGGTCGGCTGGGCGACGCTCGCGCGGCGCCCGCGTGATCCGCGCTCACGACGTCGCCGAGACGCGCGACTACCTCACGGTCCTCGGCGCGCTGGCGGGCGACTTCGAGGTGCCGGCCGGGCTGCGGATCGACGAGGCGATCCGCCGCGAGCGGCCGGCCGCCAGCTGGTCCGCGGGTTGAGCGTCACGGCGCCGGCATCGGGGGGCCTCCCCTGGGGCTCGGTGATCGACGAGGGGTGGCGCGCCGCCCTCGATCCGGGCCGCGCCGACGGCCGGCTCGTCGCCGAGAGCGCCGAACGCGACCAGGAGGCCGTCGCCGTGCCGATGCCCTCGGGCCTCGATCCGGGCCTCGTCGCGGCGCTTGCCGCGCAGGGCATCGAGACCCTCTACGCGCACCAGCTCGCGACCCTGCGGGCCGCCGAGCGGACGAACGTGATCGTCACCAGCGGCACCGCCTCGGGCAAGTCCCTCGCCTTCAACCTGCCCGTGCTCGACGCGATCGCCCGCGATCCACACGCGCGGGCGCTGTACCTCTATCCGACCAAGGCGCTGGCCCAGGACCAGGCGCGCAAGCTCGCCGAGCTCGGGCCGCCGGGCCTCGCGTCCGCGATCTACGACGGCGACACGCCGAAGCAGGAGCGGCCGGCGATCCGCCGCCGCGCCAACCTCGTGCTCACGAACCCGGACATGCTGCACGTCGGCGTGCTGCCCAACCACAAGGGCTGGGGTGACTTCCTCGCCAACCTGCGCTACGTCGTCGTCGACGAGGCGCACGTCTACCGCGGCGTGTTCGGCTCCAACGTCGCCAACGTCCTGCGCCGGCTGCGCCGCGTGAGCCGCATCTACCGCGGCATCGACGCCTGCTCCGAGCCCCGCTTCATCCTCACCTCGGCGACGATCGCCAATCCGGCAGAGCTCGCGGAGCGGCTCGTCGGCACCGAGTTCGAGCTGATCGACGACGATGCGGCGCCGAAGGCGGGCCGGCGGATCGCGATCTGGAACCCGCCGCTCAGCGACGAGCAGGCCGGCGTCCGCCGCTCGGCGCTCAGCGAGGCGGCCGAGATGCTCGCCGAGCTCGTCATCGCGGGCGTGCGCACGATCTGCTTCCTGCGCAGTCGTAAGGGCATCGAGCTGATCCAGAAGTTCACGGCGATGCGGCTCGAGCAGCGCGGCCACGCGCGAGCTCGCCGCCCGCATCGCGCCCTACCGCGCCGGCTATACGCCGCAGCAGCGGCGCGAGATCGAGCGCCGGCTCGCCGCCGGCGAGCTCAGCGCCGTGATCGCCACCGACGCGCTCGAGCTCGGCATCGACATCGGCGAGCTCGACGCGGCGCTCTGCGTCACCTTCCCGGGCACGGTCGCCAGCCTGCGGCAGATGTGGGGGAGGGCCGGCCGCAAGACCGAGGGGCTGGCGATCTACATGGCCGGCGAGGACGGCCTCGACCAGTTCTTCTGCCGCCACCCGACCGAGTTCCTGACGCGCCCGGTGGAGGCGGCGATCCTCGATCCGACGAACGAGCGGATCTACGCCGCGCACCTGATCGCGGCCTCGCTCGAGGCGCCGCTCGGCGCGCCGTTCGACGACGAGGTCCTCGGCGAGGGCTGGCGCGATCGCGCCCAGGCGCTCGTCGACGGCGGCTGGCTGCGCGCCGGCACCGGCGGGCGGATGGCGGCGCGCGGGCACGGCTTCGCCGCAGCGGGGATCAGCCTGCGCTCCTCCTCGGCCGACTCGGTCACGGTCGTCGACGCCGACTCGGGCGAGCTGCTCGGCACCGTCGAGGCTGAGCGCGCCTTCTCCACCGTCCACCCGGGCGCCATCTACCTGCACCTGGGCCGCGCTTACGAGGTTCGCGAGCTCGACGTCGAGGCCCGTCACGCGATCGTCCGCGCCTTCGACGGCGACTGGTACACCCAGGCCCGCAAGGAGACCGACGTCTACATCGAGAGGCCGCTGGCCAGCCACAGGTCCTCGGCATCGCAGCTCAGCTTCGGCTACGTCGCCGTGACCGAGCAGGTGACGGCCTTCCAGCGCCGCCGGCTCGGCGACCACGAGCCCTTCGACTTCGTCGCGCTCGATCTGCCGGAGACGAACTTCCGCACGCAGGCGCTCTGGTACGTGCTGCCCGAGGAGATGGCCGGCCCGCAGGCGCTCGGTCCCGACGTGCAGCTCGGCGCCCTGCACGCCTCCGAGCACAGCCAGATCGCCGTCCTGCCGCTGCTGGCGATGTGCGATCGCTGGGACATCGGCGGCCTGTCGACGAACGTCCACCCGCAGACCGGCCTGCCGACGATCTTCATCTACGAGGGCCATCCCGGCGGCGTCGGCATCGCTCGCCGCGGCTACGAGGCCTTCGAGCAGCTCGTCGACGACGCCTTCCGGCTCGTCTCCGAGTGCCGCTGCGAGTCCGGCTGCCCCTCCTGCGTGCAGAGCCCGAAGTGCGGCAACCTCAACGACCACCTGCACAAGGGCGGCGCGATCGAGCTGATGACGAGGATGCTTGCCGGTCAGGCCGAGCCCGAGTAAGCTCGGCGCCGCCGATGCTGAACCCGTTCACGAAGCGCAAGATCCTCAAGAACGGCAAGCCGGGCCGGGCGCGGATCATCTCGATGTCGGTGCCCGACTCCAGCGCTTCCAGCCAGAACATCGCGATGACGCTGCAGGTCTACGTCGAGGGCCTCGCCCCTTACGAGGTCGAGGACCAGTGGATGGTCTCCGGCAAGGACCCGATCGGCATGGGCGTCGAGGTGCCGGTCAAGGTCGATGCGGACAACCCACAGAAGGTCGCGATCGACTGGGACGCGGCGCGCCAGGAGGATGCCGCGGAGACGACGGCGCGCCGGGAGGCCCTCGCAGCACAGGGACCGGTGGGCGGCGCTCCGGCTGCCGCCGCCGGAGGTGCCGGCGGCGTCCAGGACCCGCTCGCCGGCGGCGCGGCAGCCTTCGGCGCCGGGGCGGCGGCCGGTGTACCCGGCCTCGGCGGGCTGATGGATCAGGTCCGCCAGATGCAGCAGGCGGCGATGACGATGCAGGCGGGCGCCGGCGGCATGCCCGTCGTCGACACCCGCAACGACCCGGAGCTGCGCGCGAAGATCGAGCAGGTGCTCGGTCACCCGATCGAGACCGGCAAGCCGGAGACGCTCGACTTCTCGCAGGACCCGCAGAAGGCCGCCCAGGTGATGCAGATCGTCCAGCAGCACCAGCTCGAGAAGATGGGGATGAGCGGCACCGGCGGCGGATCCGCGGCGCCCTGGCGCGGCCGCGATGGGCGCGGCAGCGATGCCCGGCGCCGCGCAGCCGGCGGCCGACGACGACGCCCTCTCGAAGCTCGAGCGGCTCGCGAAGCTGCACGAGGCCGGCGCCCTCACCGACGCCGAGTTCGAGACCGAGAAGCGCCAGCTCCTCGGCGAGATCTAAGCGGCCCGCGGGGCGAGACCCACCGTCGCTCCCATCCAGCCGAACTGACTGGATCTGCACATCCCAGTGATGTGCAATTCCCGACGAAACGGCCTAGCGGGCAAAGAGCGCTTCGCGCGAGGCGCACGCTTCGGCCTCAAACCCGATAGGGATCTCAAGCTGGGATTGAGGGCTAGAGCGCAGACGACACCGATAGTGCGACCGCATTAATCGCAACGGCCCGCGCGCTGCGGGCCGTGGGCTCGGTCGGGGAGCTAACCCGAACCCGAATGCCACTCGGTCTCAAAGCTTTACATGCCGACGGGCGGCCTGTCACGACCGCCCTCGGCATACGGCGGAGTGCGGGGGACTCGAACCCCAGCCGAGGGCTACCTCGACCACACCGAGTGACATTCGGGTGCGACGCCTTCCGCTTCAACGCTCCGCCGGCCGAGCATGCCTGGAATCGATTCACGCGTGGGAGGCGACGTGTGCCAATCCAGTGTCGGGTTGCAGAATCCGGCCTCAAAGAGGTAGCGACTCTTCGGCCTGAGGCTGTCGCACAAACCCTCCGGCCGGCGACCGCCCACTGTCTCTTCCGACCAAAAGAGGCACTGAGGGTGACGAACGTGCAGGATCCGCCCCTATGAGGGGGTCTGCGCCTCGTTCGTGGGCGCCGCAGCGTCTGCTGCAGCCGCGAACGTCTCGCAACCGTTGCTATGAACGGGTTCCCGGGACGTTCGAGCTCGCACCGAAGTGACGCCGGTGCCAGGCTCATCAGCGTCCACTTTCACCCCCCATAGGGGGTAGAAGTGGACGACTACGCGACGGTGCTTGGCGCGAAAAGCACCCGCTGTCGAAGCGGCGGTCCGATCCTCAGGCGCCCGAATCGGAGACGGTGAGCGAGCCGCCGTCCTCGCTGACCGTGATGGTCCGTTCGCTGCCCGTCTCGTCGCTTAGCGTCACGCTGACGCCGGTGCCCGCCGCATCGACCGACGTCGCCCGCAGGCGGTTCGGATCGAGCGCGATCGAGCTCGTCAGCGTCGCGTCGGCGGCGTCGGTGACGTAGGCGAGCGTCCAGCGCGGCACGAGCTTGCGAAACGAGGGCGAGGTGTAGCCCTGCATCGGGTCGTCCTGCCCGCGCGCCTGGCTGCGGGTCGTCTTCGCGTCCGGGGAAAGGTCGTAGACGGCGCCGTCGAGCCCGCCGGCGGCGATGCCGACGTCCTGGCTGGGGGCGAGATCTCGATCTCGGGCCCGAGCTGCAGGTAGCGGGTGTAGGTGTGCTGATCGGGGCGACGGAGCTCGTCGATGACGAGCAGCGTCTCGCCGGGCCGGTAGAGGAAGAGCCGCTCGTCGCTCACCCCTTGCTCCTTCAGCAGCGGGTTCGCCGCCTCGATCGCGTACCAGCCGTCGCCCGCGCCGGTGGGCCCGAGCGCCGAACCGTAAGCCTTCGAGGCGTCGTCGATCGGCGTCTGCACCCCATCCACGGTGAGGGTGCTGTGCGCCCGGTTGGAGACGACGAAGTCGCGCACGGGCCCCGGGTCCTTGTCATACAGACCGGTGTCGCTGACGATCCGCTCGCCATGGTCGTAGAGCTCGAAGCTGAGCTCGTCGGCGTGCTTGTGCGTCGTGTTGTGGAAGCCGGCGGTGACGGCCAGATAGCCGTAGCCGCCGTCGGGCTCGGCCGCGCGGACGAAGGCGAAGCCGGCGTCGGGCGCCGCATGCAGCCCGGTCTCGTTCGTCTCGGCAGCGGCCCAGTCCGGCACCTCCTCCTGGTCGGAGTCGCCGAACTGGCTCATCTCACCGTCGGGCTCGATCATCCAGCCGGCCGCTGCGTGCATCTCCGCGATCAACCCGTCGAGGGTGTCGTCGGGACCCCAGGCGGCCCGCATCCGCTCGAGCGCCCGGATCGCGAGGAACTGGTACGAGGTCGAGTGCTCGAGCCAGTAGCCGTCGGCGAGCCGCCCACGCAGCGTCCGCTCGAACCGCGTCCGCGCCTTCTCGCGCCAGTGCTCGGCCTCGTCGAGGAACGGCAGCTGGTTGGCGAGCTCGATCAGGCCGAGGTCGACGAAGAGCCCGTGGTTGTCGGGCGTGTGCAGCTTCTTCGAGGCGAGCAGGTGCCCGTGCTCGGCGAGCGAGTCGGCGAGCTTGGCCCGGTCAGCCGCCGAGCCGACGTCCTCGCAGGCGGCGGCCCGCAGCAGGTAGGCGAGCAGCGGCACGCGGTCGCCGACGACCTTGTCCGACCACGCCTCGATCGGGGTCCCTGGATTGCCGCGCGGGTTCTGGTCGATCCAGTCGACGGCGTACTCCAGCGCCTTGCCGAGGTCGTCGGTGCTGCCGTCGCGCTGGTAGCCGACGAGCAACGCGCCGAGGAAGCGCAGCTTGTGCAGGTTCTGGCGGTAGCGGTGGGCGCCGAGCGGGTCCGTCGTCCAGTCGACCGGGACGCTGAGCTTCGTCGGCTTCGGGCCGAACACCTCGAAGCTGCCGCGCTCGGCGGCGGCGATCTCGGCGTCGCTCGCCCCGTGCAGATCGACGCTGGCGGGATCTGGACAGGGCGCCGCCGCGAGCGCCTGCTCCGGCGGCAGCCCCGCCCACTCGGGTAGGCCCGTGCCGGCGCTCAGCCCTGCGCGCCGCCACCGCCGATCAGCGCACCGGCGATCAGCGCGACCCCTCCGACCGCGAACGCCTCGAGCGTGTAGAGCACGCGCAAGCCACGCCTGGTGATGACGAGCCTCGACTCGGCCAAGTGCCCTCAGCTTATGTGGCGGAGCGGCAGCGCCGGGGGATTAGTGTGGGTCTGGTGGCCCGGCCGATCCAGATCTCCGTTTGCGGCTCTTCGCGCTCGGACGCGGAGATCAACGCTCATGCCGCCGAGATCGGCCGGCTGGTCGCCGAGGCGGGCGCGACGCTCGTCTGTGGCGGCCGCGACGGGATCATGTCCGCTGCCGCGGAGGCAGCTGCGAATGCCGGCGGCGACGTGATCGGGATCCTGATGAGTACCGAGCTGGAGGACGCGAACGAGCACATCACCCACGCGGTCGCCACCGGCATCGGCCAGGCGCGCAACCTCGCCGTCGCCGCCTCCGGCGATGCCGTGATCGCGATCGGGGGTGAGTGGGGCACGCTGAGCGAGATCGCCTTCGCCCGCCGGCTTGGCCGCACGGTTATCGCCCTCGACTCGTGGCGGCTGATCGGCCGCGGCGCGATGGCCGAGGCGCCCGGCGTGGAGCCGGCCACCGACCCCGCCGAGGCCGTGGCGCTGGCGCTGCGCGCCGCCGAGGCGGGCCGGTGAGCGCCGCCGAGCCAAGGCGGCGGACTGTCACGGGCGACGGCGTCAGCCTCGCGGTGACCGAGCGCGGCGAGCCGGGCGCCCCGACGATCCTGCTCGTCCACGGCTTTCCCGACACGCAGGGCCTGTGGTCGCTGATCGCGCCGCTGCTCGCGGATCGGTTTCACGTCGTCAGCTACGACCTGCGCGGCGCCGGCGACTCGGGCGTGCCGACCGGGCACGCACCCCTACTCATTCGAGCACCTCGCCGCCGATGCCGCGGCGGTAATCGAGGCGACCTCGCCCGATCGCCCCGTCCACTTCGTCGGCCACGACTGGGGCGCGATCCAGGGCTGGGAGTTCATCTACGCGGAGCCGACCCGCGATCGGATCGCCTCCTTCACCTCGCTCTGCGGCGCCTCCTTCGACCACGCCTCGCTCGCCTTCCGCGCGCGCCTCCGCCACCCGAGTCGCGAGGGGCTGTTCGGCACGGGCGGACAGCTGCGCCGCTCGTGGTACATGTGGTTCTTCCAGCTGCCGCGCCTGCCCGAGCTCATGTGGCGGTACGTCGGCAACCGCGTCTGGCTGCGAATCCTGGCCCGCGACGAGGGCATTGAGCGCACGGCGGAATATCCGGCGCCGACCTACGTCGCCGACGGCGAGCACCTGATCGGCCTCTACCGCCGCAATGCTCCCGCTCGGCTGCTGCGCCCGAAGCGGCGGGAGCGGGTGACGGTGCCGGTGCTCGTCATCGAGCCTGACGCCGACCCGTTCCTGGCGCCGAGCACGATCGACGGCATCGAGCGCTTCGCCCCCAACATGCGCCGGCGGCGCGTATCCGGTGGCCATTGGATCCCGCGCACCGACCCCGAGGGCCTCGCCGACCTGATCGGTGAGCACGCGGAGCGCTGCGAGCGGACGGCGTCCCGGGTCGCCGCGAGCTGAGAAACACGCCGGACGTCCCGGGGGCTCAGGACGTTCGGCGCGTTGTTTCGCTCTGGGCGAAGAAACACGCCGGACGTCGTCCCAGCATCGACGTCTGGCGTGGTGCGGGCTAGCTGGCCAGCGCGGCCCGCACGAACTCCACGTCCGCCCGTAGGTCCTCGATCTCGCGTGGGGTCTCGACGACCGAGGGCGCGTTGGCGGCGCGGATCATGTGGCGGAGGACGTCGAGGTCGATGTGGCCCTTGCCGATGTTCGTGTGCCGGTCTGCTCCCGTCCCGGGCGGATCGCGCGAGTCGTTGACGTGCAGCAGGTCGATGCCGCCGGTGATCGCGATCGCCCGCTCGACCGCATCGGCGAGGTCCTCGCCGGCGGCGTGCGCGTGGCAGGTGTCGAAGCAGAAGCCGATCTCGACCTCGGTCTCGCTCGCCTCGACGACCTCCCAGAGCTTCGCCAGCGCGTCGAAGCGGCGGGCGACGGCGTTCTCGCCACCGGCCGTGTTCTCGAGGTAGACGGGGATCTCGGACTCGAGCATCTCCAGCGTCCGGCCCCAGCGGCTAACCCCCTCCTCGAGACCGTCCTCGGCGTGGCCGGGGTGGACGATCACCGCCTTGGCGCCGATCGCGGCGGCGCCCTCGCAGGTCTGCTGAAGGATCTTGCGCGAGCCGTAGCGGACGTTCGGCTTCGGCGAGCAGACGTTGATCAGGTAGGGCGCGTGGACGTAGATACCGAGCTCGGAGGAGCGCAGCTCGGCCTCGTCGTCTCGCGGAGGAGGCGCCTTCCAGCCCTGCGGGTCGGAGATGAAGAGCTGCACGATCGGCACGCCGACCTCCTCCGCCTCGCGGATCGGGTCCTCGCCCCAGATGTGTGCTCCGACGGGCGGCGAACTCATCGCGCCCAGCCTACGACGGTGCTGTAGGGCTGGGCCCGGCGCCCTGCGGCGCCCGTCCGCCCCAGCGAGGCAGGCCGTCGTCGGGGATCGCCTCCCAGGCAGCGGCGAAGTCGACGAACTGCCGCCCGCTCGGCCGGATCCCTGGATCGGTGTCGAAGGTTCCGAGCCGGATCGAGCGAATCTCCGGGTGATCCGGATCGCGGCTCCACAGCTGTCCGCCACAGTTCGCGCAGAAGCACTTGACGTGGCCCTCGGGCGGCGCCCACTCCCGGATCAGCTCCTCGCCGCCGAGCAGCTCGAAGCTCCCAGGCGCGATGCGCGCGCCGATCGAGGAGGCAGTGCCCGTGCGGCGCTGGCAGCGCGTGCAGTGGCAGTACCAGCAGGACTCGAGCGGCTCGTGCACGGCCCAGCTCACGCCCCCGCAGAGGCAGCGACCCGTGAGCGGTAGGGCCGGCTCCGGCGTGGGCTCGCTCATCGCTTGACGCCGATCATCAGCGCCATCTCGAGCCACTTCCAATAACAGTCGACGTCGTCGAAGCCCGTTTCTCGCAGCCAGCCGAGCTGCCTCTCGACCGCGACCGTGCGGTCGGAGGGGTCCTCGTGCTCTGGGCCCACGCCGATTGCGACGAAGAACGCTTCGTGCAGGCGCGCGGTCGGTGAGGCGACGTGCTCGAAGTTGGCGAAGACGCCGCCGGGCTCGAGCAGCGCGAAGATCTCGGCGAAGAGCGAGCGCTTGCGCTCGTCGGGGAGGTGGTGGATGACCATGGAGGAGACGACGGCGTCGAAGCTGCCGAGATCCCCGGGCAGCGGCTCGCTCAAGTCGTGCTCGACCAGCTCGACGCTCCCGTCGGCGAAGCGCTCCCGCGCCTGCGCCAGCATCAGCTCGGAGAAGTCGAGCCCGGTGACCTCGGCATTCGGCAGGCGCTCGCGGACCATCGCCGCCAGCCGGCCGCTGCCGGTACCGACGTCGAGCACGCGGCGGGCCTCCGCCGGCAGATGATCGAGCAGCACGCCCTCGCCCTCGAGCCGGTGCGGGAACTCGTCCGCGCAGGCCAGGTAGGCGCCGACGTGCTCGCTGTCCTTCCACTCACTGGTGGCCACATAGCGAGTATGCACCCCATAGCCTGCGCTGCGGAGCTGCCCGAGAGGAGGACCGCAATCGCAGCCGCAAGTCTGGCGCTCAAGTTCGTGCTGGAGTTGGCGGCCTTCGCCGCACTCGCGGTCTGGGGTGCGACGGTCGGGGACGGCGTGGTTCAGGTGCTCGTCGCGGTGGCGGCGCCACTGACCGCGATCGTGCTCTGGGGAGTCTTCGCTGCCCCGAAGTCCTCAAGCCGGCTGTCGACGGGTCCGCGGGTCGCCTTCGAGCTAGCGGTCTTCGCCCTCGCCGCGGTGGCGCTTGCCGCGGCCGGGGACGGCGTCGCGGCGATCGTCCTCGCCGTCGCCGTGGCGGTCAACTTCATCCTGCTTGCGCGGTTCGGTCAGCTCGAGAGCTGACCGAGGGGTTCAACGCAGCGGCTCGCCCCAGTCGGTCTCGTCGCGGAGCTGTGCCTTCAGGACCTTGCCGCCCGGGTTGCGGGGCAGCGGCTCGCCGCGGACGGCCACGTACTGCGGAACCTTGAAGTCGGCGACCCGTTCGCGGGCGTGCGCGAGCACCGCCTCGACGTCGAGGCCTCCGCCGGCTCGGGACGATCACCGCGCCGACCTTCTCGCCCATCATGTCGTCGGGGACGCCGACGGCGGCGACCTCGCCCACGCCGGGCGCCCCGGCGAGCGCGCTCTCGACCTCGATCGAGTACACGTTCTCGCCGCCGCGATTGATCATGTCCTTCTTGCGGTCGACGATGTAGAGGAGGCCGTCTTCGTCGATCCGGCCGAGATCGCCCGTGTGCAGCCACCCGTCGACGAAGGCTTCGGCCGTCGCCTCGGCCTTGTTCCAGTAGCCGGCGACGACGTTCGCACCGCGGACGAGCAGCTCGCCGACACCGGTCTCGGGGTCCGGATCGTCGATCGCGAGGTCGGTGACCGGCATCGCGAAGCCGACCGAGTCGGCGTGCTTGGCCGCCTCCTCGTGCGGCAGGAACGTGGACAGCGATGACGTCTCGGTGAGGCCGAAGCCATTGCCGACCCGCGCCTGGGGAAGGCGGCCATGATCGCCCGCACCGAGTCGGCGGCGATCGGCGCGCCGCCGTAGGACACCAACGAGACCGAGCTCAGGTCCGCCTCGGCGAACGCGGGGTGGCGGGTGAGCGCGTGGTAGATCGCCGGCACCGAGGTCAGCATGTCGACCCGCTCCTCGGTGGCCGTCCGCAGGAAGCCCTCGAGGTCGAGCGGGTTGGCGAGCACGTAGGTGCGGCCGCCGAGCTCAAGCATCACGATCAGCTGGCTGTTGCAGCCGGTGACGTGGAAGAGGGGCACGTTGATGATCGTCGCGTGGTCGCCCTCCTCGCGGTCGACTGCCGACGCAGCGGATCGCGCTCTCGCTGTTGGCGAGGAAGTTGCGTGCGTGGTCATCGCGCCCTTCGGGAAGCCGGTCGTGCCGCTCGTGTAGAAGATCGCCGCGAGATCCGTCGGGCCCGAGGTCGCTCGACGACGAGCGGCTCGCCGTCGGGCAGCTCCGCCGAAGACGTAGGCGGCGCCCGGAGTCGTCGATCACGTACTGCGCCTCGGCGTCCTTGAAGCGCGTGTTGACCGGGACGACGACGGCGCCCGCCAGCTGCGCGCCCCAGAAGGCGAGCACCCAGTCGAGTCCATTCGGCAGCCGGATCGCGACGCGGTCGCCGCGCTCGACGCCCTTCGCGCGAAGTCCCGCCGGCCACCCGCGAGGACCGATCCCACAGCTCGGCATAGGTGACGCTCTCGCCGCCGACCTCGGCGACGGCAAGCCGCTCGCCGGCCGCGATCGACGCTGCCCGCGAGCATTGCGACGAGCGACTCCGGGCGGTCCGTCGTAGCGCGCGATGCCGTCCGCACCCCGGCGCACGTCGGAGGTGTCGTAGGGGTTGCGTCCGCGCGGGGCGGGCTCGGTCATTCGGTCTCCTCTCCTCGACCGTGTAGTCCGCCTGCTGTCTACCACTCCCCGCCGGCGGGCGAGTGGCCGCGAGCTACGAGCTGCCCGCGGCGAGCCCGTCCATCAGCCCGTCGAGCACCGCCTGCATCTCCGCGGCGGCCTGTGCCGGGTCGTCCGCGTAGGCGATCACCATCGCCGCCTCGTCGATCGCGGCGAGCAGCACCTGGGCGAGCGCCCGCACGGGCTGCTCGCGGAGCTCGCCGGCCTCGATCCCGTGGGTGAGGAGCGCCTCGGTCATGCCGAGCCCGTAGCGCATCGCGATGTCCCGGAAGGCCGCCCAGCCGAGAACGCTCGGCGCGTCGAGCAGGAGTAGCTGCCGGATCTCGGGCTCGGTCGCGATCTCCAGCCAGGACGTCGCGGCGACCCGGAGCGCCTGGACGTGGGACTCCGGCTCGGCGGCCGCCACCGCCTTGCCGAGTCGCTCCATCACCTCCTCCTCGACCGATTCGACGACCGCGACGAAGAGCGCCGTCTTGTTCGGGAACTGGTGATACATCGCGCCCCGGGTGACGCCGGCCGCCTCGGCGATCTCCGGTGTGCCCACCGCCGCGAACCCGCGCTCGCCCCAAAGCGCACGAGCGGCGCCCAGCACTGCTTGCTGGGTGGCGGCGGATCGTTCGGCTTGGGTAGGTGACATTTACGGTCAGTCTGTCGGTATGTTACAGTCAGGCTGTCTGGAACTTAGAAAGCGAGGAGGCGCGAATGCCCACGATCGAACTGAGCGCAGGAAGGATCCACTACGAGGACGTCGGCCCGCCGTCCGGCCCCGCCGTCGTCTGCGTGCACGGCTACGCGATGGGTAGCTCGCTGTGGCGGCAACTCGGCGACCGGCCTCGCCGAGCGCGGCCTGCGCTGCATCGCCCCGACTTGGCCGCTCGGCGCCCAGCCGGAGGCGCTGCGGGCCGACGCCGACCTGACGATGGACGGCATCGCTGCGCTGGTCGGCGAGTTCCTCGCAGCGCTCGAGCTCGACGACGTGGTCCTGGTGGGCAACGACACCGGCGGCGCCGTCTCCCAGATCGTCGCCGTCGACCACGGCGAACGGCTCGCCGGCCTCGTGCTCACCAGCTGTGACGCGTTCGAGCACTTCCCGCCGCCCGTGCTGAAGCCGTTCATCGCCGCAGCACGCATGCCGAGCCCTGCAATCGCGCTCGCGATGGCGCCGCTTCGCACCCGCTTCGGGCGCCGCCGCGCCTACGGCGACCTGGCCCACGCGGACCTCGACGCCCTCACGGAGGAGTGGCTGCGGCCGGCGTTCAGCGACAAGGCCGTGCGCGAGAACCTCCGCACCTTCACCGCATCCCTCACGGTCGATCCGGTGCAGCGCGCCGGCGAGCGCCTCGGATCCTTCGACCGTCCGGCGCTGATCGCCTGGTCCGCCGACGATGCCTTCTTCCCGCTGGAGGACGGCCGCCGGCTCGAGCAGGCGCTGCCGAACGCCCGCCTCGAGGTCATCGACGGAGCGCGGACCTTCTCGATGATCGATCAGCCCGAGCGGCTGGCGGAGCTGGTCGGCGGGTTCGTTGCGACGAGGTCGCAGAGATGTCCGCGGGCTCGGCCTCCGGATGAGGTGATGTGGTGAGGCCCTCGCCGCCAGGCGTACGCCGCGCCGACCAGCAGGTGGTCCAGCCTAGGGCGCGTATCGCTTGTGCAGCATCAGCGAATTTCCCTCGCTGTCGGTGAAGAAGGCCATGTTGCACACCCCGGTGTCCCGCTGCGCCCGCCGCAAACGACGCGCCGGCGCTGTTCAAGCTCGCGTTTGGCCTCTGCGACGTCGGGCACCCGTAACGCGATCGGCGCCGCGTGGGGGGCGAAGTCCTCTCCCGTCACAGTCGGATCAACGAGGTAGAGAGGCGTTCCCGTCTCGATCTCCGGCCATCCTGCCTCCCAGTCGGGACTGGGCAAGCCGAGGACGTCGCGGTAGAAGGCTTTCGCCCTGACCATGTTCTGGACGGGGACGGAAACGAGGTCGGTGCGTTGGAATTTCATGCTCGCAATCTTGGCCGCTGGCGTCCGCCGGCGCCATTGCGAAGATGCAATGGCGAGGGCCGGGATCGAACCGGCGACACCACGATTTTCAGTCGTGTGCTCTACCAACTGAGCTACCTCGCCTGGAGCCCGCACCATGGGTGACGGGGGCGCTGAAGGCTAGCGGGGGAGCGGCCTCCCAGGCGTCCGTGCGGTCCACCAGCTCGGAGCGTGGATACTCCATCCATGGGGTTCGATCGCCAGCCGACGCTGCACGGCTCGAAGCTGAGCTTGCGCCCGCTCGAGGCCTCCGACCACGATGCCTTCCTCGCCGTCGCGAACGACCCCCTGATCTGGGAGGAACATCCCGAGGCTGACCGCGCGATGCCCGAGAAGGTCGAGCGGTTCTTCGCCGACGCGCTCGCCTCGGGCGGGGCGCTCGTCGTGACCACCGCGGATGGCGAGATCATCGGCAGCTCCCGCTTCGAAGAGCCCGACGAGGAGCGGCAGCCGCATCCTGGTCGACCACACGTTCCTGGCCCGCACCCACTGGGACCGCGAGAGCTACGTCGAGGTCAAGGGCCTGATCTTCGACCATGCCTTCACGGCCTTCGAGACGGTCGAGCTTCGCATCGGCGTCGACAACGCGCGGACGCGCGGAGCGGTCGAGGAGTTCCTCGGCGCGGTCCACGTCGACACGGTTGCGACGCCGCTGGGCGATCACGCGGTGTACGAGGTATCGCGAGATGCCTGGCAGGCGCCGCGGCTGACCGCCGCTGCACTCGCCCGGACGGATCCCCGGCCACGTGAATGCGGGCGGGAGAGAGCCGCCGCTCCGCGGGATCGAGTCGTGGTCCTCACCCGAGTGGCTCCGGCTCGCAACCGCCTGGATCGACGAGGTCCTGAGCGCGCGCGGGGCCGAGCGGCAAGGCCCCGCCGAGCTCACGCGCGTTCGCCACTGGGGCGCGATCGTCCGCGCCCCGACGAGCGAGGGCCTGGTCTGGCTGAAGGCGCCCGCCGACGAGACGCTGTTCGAGCTCGGCATCTACGAGATCCTCGCCGCGGCGGCGCCCGAGCGCATCGTCACGCCGCTTGCCATCGACCGCGAGCGTGGCTGGGCGCTGCTGCCCGACGGGGGCGAGCCGATCGGCGAGGTTCTCGAGGGCGAGGCCCGCTCGATGCGATGGCCGCCGCGCTGCCGCGCTATGCCGAACTGCAGCTCGCGCTCATGCCCCATGTCGACGAGCTGATCGCAGCAGGAGTCGACGACATGCGCGCGGAACGGATGGCGGAGCGCTTCGAGCAGGCGGTCGCGGGGATCCGCGCCCGCTTCGACGAGGACACGCCGGCGAGCGACCGCGCGGGGCTCGACCGGATCGAGTCCGAGCGCGAGAGCTACCGAGAGCTCTGCGCCCAACTCCAGCAGGCGCCGGTGCCGGCGTCGCTCGACCACAACGACCTGCACCACATGAACGTCCTGTTCGGCGCCCGACGGCGATCCCGCGCACGCCCGCTTCTACGACTGGGGCGACGCTGTCGTTGCGCACCCCTTCTCCAGCCTCCTGGCACTCGGGCTCCTGCGCACGGATGACCGCGCCGCGCTCGAGCGCCTGCGCGACACCTACCTCGAGCCGTTCTCCTCCTACGGAAACCACCGGGAGCTCGTCCACACTGTCACCCTCGCCTGCCGCGTCGGGAAGGTCGCCAGGGCGCTCACCTGGCAGCGCGCCACGGCCCCGATCCGGCCTCCCGACGAGACGCCGGAGTACTTCCGCCGCGCGCCGCTCGAGTCCCTTGCGGCGATCCTCGACGACGACTGGGTTGGCCGCTTCTAGGCCTCGCCCGGCCACGCGGCGCACGTTTGCGACCCCATGCGGCGGTTAAGTGGCGCGCGTCTCGCTGCCGCGGCCGCGCCTGGGCGCCGCGCCGTGGAGGACCGGCCGCCGCACCCCCGCCGTCGGACCCTTCTAGGTCGCGGTCAGGATCGTCTTCGTGCTGGCGCCGCGCATGTGGTCGGTGAGCGCTCCGATCGCGCCGTCGATCGGCGCCTGCAGGGTGGTGACGAGTTCGGGCCGCAGCGCTCCCGTCTCGATCAGCTCGAGCACCTTCGGGATCACCGCGCGGGCGTCGGAGCGGGAGACGCGCAGGGTCACGTTGCGGCCGAACATCGCCGAGAGCGGCAGCTTCACGTTCGCGTGCAGGCCGCCGGCGCTCGAGCAGACCCCGTCGGGAGCGACGCTCTCGACCGCCAGGCGCGTGCCGGCCGCGTCGGCGCTGATGTCGGCGACGAGCGGGAAGGGCTTCATCTTGGCGGCCTCCTTCGGCGCCACGGCGTCGAGCCCGAGGCCCCGGGCCTGCTCGCGGACGCCGGGGCGGGCGTCGGCGAAGACGACGTGGCCGGCGCCCATCGCGCGGGCGATCAGCGCCGCGTACATCGGCACGCTCGCCGTAAACGGCGAGCGCTTCGCGGTCGCGCCGAGCGCCAGCACGCGGCCGTCGCGACCCTCGGCGAGCAGCTTCGGTAGGTAGGGCCCGATGTGACGCCAGGCGTCGGCGACGTTGTCGGCGACGCTCGCCGCCGCGGCCGGGTCGACCCCGGCGGGCAGCGGCACGAGCATCCCGTCGGCGAACGGGACGGCGAGCTTGTCGGCGATCGCCCCGCCCCAGTGGCCGCCGGCGAGGCCGAACCCGTACATCGAGATCGGCGGCACGCGCAGGCAGTTCGACGTGTGCCCGGCCGCGCACATCGCGCACGCTCCGCAGCTGATCTGGAAGGGGACGACGACGCGGTCGCCGGGGGCGACGCTCGTCACCTCCGAGCCGACGTCGAGCACCTCGGCGACGCACTCGTGCCCGAAGCAGAGCGGCATCGGAAACGGCGTCGCGCCGAGCCCGATCGGGCGGTCCATGTCGCAGGTCGCGATCGCCAGCGGCCGGACGACGGCGGCCAGCGGGCGGGGCCGCGGCGGCTCGGGGATCGAGCGCCACTCGAAGCGACCGCCGGGCAGCGCGACCAGCGCCCGCATCTTCGGCCGGTTCGGCCGGATCCGCTGCCGCGCGCCGCCGAACCCGGTCGCGAGCAGCCGCTTGACGCGCAGTCCGGCGTCGCGCTCGAGCGCGATCGCGCGTCGCCGGCGTCGCGCTTGGCGCTATCTGGTGGCGAATCGAGCGGGCCCAGCCGCGCACCTTCGCGGGCCGCATCGGGTGGTAGGGGCCGACTCGCCGCCATGCGCCCACCCTATTCCTCCGCGTGCGCGCGCGCTCAGGCCGGCTGGAGCTCGTAGCGGTCGGGGTCGAAGCGCCTGGTCCGGCGCCTGAAGCCGGCGGCGAAGCCCGGGTAGATCGCGAAGTTGCGGCCCTCGTCGTCGGTGTAGTAGGCGTTGCAGCCGCCCGCCGTCCAG
Organism: uncultured Solirubrobacterales bacterium; assembly: GCA_963850625.1. Classification (GTDB taxonomy): domain Bacteria; phylum Actinomycetota; class Thermoleophilia; order Solirubrobacterales; family 70-9; genus CAXMST01. The sequence goes on along the minus strand of CAWKLZ010000005.1, from coordinate 296,965 downwards.
ACGGTGCCCTCGCTGCTCTCGTCCATCTCGTCGACGAAGTCCTCGAGGATGCCGTCGCGGAGCTCGATCCGCCGCAGCCGCTCGCGCTCCATCGTCGTCAGCGCGTCGATCACGTAGCGGACCTGCGCCTCGATCGAGAAGACCGCCGAGTTGACCGCGACGGTGTTGGGGCCGAGCAGCACGAAGTAGTTCGGGAAGCTGGGCAGCGTCGTCCCCAGATAGGCGCGCGGCGAGCCGCCCCAGACGTCGGCCATCGTCCGCCCGCCGACGCCGCGCACACCGTCGAGCGCCTCCGGGCTCGTGAACCGGTAGCCGCTCGCGGAGATGATCGTGTCGACCTCGTAGCGGGAGCCGTCGCGGGTGACGATCTCGCTCCCCTCGACCCGGTCGAGCCCGTCGGTGACCACCTCGGCGTTGTCGGCCGTGATCGCCGGATACCAGGTGTTCGACATGATCGGCCGCTTGCAGCCGAAGCGGTAGTCGGGCTCGAGCTTCGCTCGCAGCTCCGGGTCGGCGACCTGGCTGCGCAGGTGCCGGCGGCCGAGCGCCTCGATCGGCCGGATCAGATCGAAGCGTCCGCGCAGGCCGATGCCGAGCGCCTCCATGCCCAAGAACATCGCGTTGCGCTGCAGGTCCTGCAGCGGCGGCAGCAGCTTGTAGAGGAGGCGCTCGATGCCGGGCACGGCGCGGTCGGGGTGGGGGAGGATCCACGGCGGCGTCCGCTGGAAGATCGATGAGCTTGCCGACCTCGGGCTGGATCCTGGGCACGAACTGCGCCGCCGCCGGGCCGGTGCCGATCACGGCGACGCGCTCACCGGTCAGGTCGTGCTCGTGATCCCAGCGCGCCGAGTGGAAGCGATGGCCGGGAAAGTCCTCGAGGCCGGGCAGGTCGGGATCGAGCGGCTCGCTGAAGGCGCCGATCGCGCTGACGAGCACGTCGCAGGTGAGCTCGCCGGCGCTCGTCGCAAGCCGCCAGATCGAGCGCGCCTCGTCCCAGTCGGCGCCCTCCACGGTGCAGCCGAAGCGGACGCGCTCGGTGATCCCGCGATCGTGCGCGATCCGCTGCACGTAGTCGAGGATCTCGCCCTGGCGCGGGAACAGGCGCGACCACTCCGCGTTGCGCGCGAACGAGAACGAGTAGAGGTGCGTCGGGATGTCGCAGCCGCAGCCGGGGTAGGTGTGCTCGAACCAGGTGCCGCCGATCGCCTCGTTGCGCTCGCAGAGGATGAAGTCGTCGATGCCGCGCTCGCGCAGCCGCACGCCGAGCGCGACGCCCGCCATGCCGGCGCCGATCACGACGACGCGGTGGTGCTCGACCCCACCCGACTCGCTCGCCGCCTCCAGAGTCCTGTCCCGCGTCGCCGTTGCCATCTCGCTCCTCCTGCTCTCTCGGCTTCGTTCAGATCCGCGCCCGCGCGAGCAGACCCTGGATCGGCTGGGGCGCGCCGCGCAGCAGCTTGTAGGCGACCGTCGACTCGAACCCGACCGGGACGACGTCGCGGTTGCGGCGCACGCAGTCGACGATCGCGCGGCCGACGATCTCCGGCGAGTGGCCCTTGCTCAGCCCCCACTGGGCGCGCTCGGCCCGCGCCTGCATCGCGCCGCGGTAGCGCGAGTTGCGGGCGATCGGCGTCGCGATCACGCCCGGGCAGATGACCGAGACGCCGACGCCGTGGTCGCGCCAGTCGGCGCGCAGGCACTGCGAGAGCGACACCACGGCCGCCTTCGAGGCGCAGTAGGCGGCCATGTAGCGCTGCGGCAGATAGGCGGCCGCCGAGGCGATGTTGACCACCTGGCCCTCGCCTCGGTCGAGCATCGCCGGCCCGAAGGCGTAGCAGCCATGGGCGACCCCGTCGATGTTGATCGAGCGCAGCCACTGCCAGTCGGCGATCGTCGTCTCCAGCCACGGTCCGGCGACGCCGACGCCGGCGTTGTTGACGAGCACCGAGACGGCGCCGTGCCCGGTCTCGATCTGCGCGGCGAGGCCCGCGACCGCCTCGTAGTCGGCGACGTCGCAGACGTAGGCGTCCCCGCCCGGCCCGCGCTCGGCGCACTCGGCGGCCGTCCGCTCGGCCGCGGCGCCGTCGATGTCGACGGTGATCACGCGCGCACCGAGCGCCGCGAACTCGAGCGCCGCCGCGCGGCCGATGCCGCTGCCGGCGCCGGTGATGACGACCAGGGCGTCCTCGATCTCGACTGCCATCAAGCTCCTCCGTCGTCTCGGTTCGCTCAGCCCGCCGGCCGGCCGCCGCCGGGCGATCATCCGCAGGCCGTTGCGCGGCCGCAGGGTCAGCGTTGCCTCGGGCTCGACCGGGTGGCCGGGCACGAGCTCGTAGGTGTGCGCGCGGCTCATCTCCGCGGCGATCATCGTCATCTCGATCAGGGCGAAGCTCTGCCCGATGCAGATCCGCCGCCCGCCGCCGAAGGGCAGGTACGCCGAGCGATGGTGCTTGGCGCCGCCCGGCATGAAGCGTTCCGGATCGAAGCTCTCCGGATCGGGCCAGAAGCGCTCGTCGTGGTGCAGCGAGTTGATCGGCACGACGACCGAGGAGCCGGCCGGGATCCGGCAGCCGTCGATCTCGTCGTCTTCGACGACCGCCCGCGGGATCACCCAGGCGGGCGGGAAGACGCGCATCGCCTCCATGACGCAGGCCGTCGTCCAGCGCAGCCGCTCGACCTGCTCGAAGCCGACCGGCTCGCCCGGATCGAGCTCGCCGCAGACCTCGTCGACCTCGGCCAGCATGCGCTCGCGCTGCCCCGCCGTTGAGCGCCATCAGGTACCAGAACCAGGAGAGCGCGTTCGCCGTGGTCTCGTGCCCGGCGAGCATGATCGTCAGCGCCTCGTCGCGGACGCGCTGCAGCGGCAGCGCCTCACCGTCTTCGTCGCGCGTCTCGAGCAGCAGGCCGAGCAGGTCGTCGGCCTCGGGCCGCGGGTTGCGCTGCCGTTCGTCGATCACGCCCCAGACGGTCTCGTCCATCGTCCGCATCACCTGCTGGACCCGGCGCAGGGGCCAGGGCGCGTAGGGGAGCCGGTTGATCGCCCAGACGCTGCCGCGCGGCACCCACCAGGGCGGCCCGGCGACGAGCAGCAGCCGTGCCGCGACCTCGGCTGCCCGCAGCCCGGCCGTCACGTCGGGAGCCATCCGCCGCGCGAAGTCGCCGAGCCCGCGGCCGAACAGGGCCGAGCCGATCACCTCGAGCGTCAGCTCGGTCATCGCGTAGGTCATCTCGATCTCGGCGCCGTCCTCGCGACCGTCGAGGCGCGCCACAAAGCCCCGCACCGGCTCGCTCATCAGCCCGTACATGGCCCGCACGTGGCGCTTGCCGAAGACCGGGTTGAGCATCATCCGGTGCCGGCGCCAGGACTCGTCCTCGTCGGTGAACAGGCTCAGGCCGAGGACGGCGCGGAGCATCTCGTACTCGACCGACTTGTGGTACTTCGCCGTGCCGCCGTGCAGGACGTGGTCGACGTAGTCGGGGTGGCGCAGGATGAAGTTGGTGCGCCGGCCGATCGTGAACCGGGCGATGTCGCTGTCGGCACGCCCGCGCATCATCAGGCTGTCGCGCGAGAGCCCACCGAGCAGCGTCTGACGGGCGACGGCGGACCCGCTCAGCCGCGGCGTCCGCCGGCGGGTGCCCGCGCTGCGGTGATCGGGCCGCCGCGGAGCGGGGGCGAGCGCCGGTGTCGGCGCGCCGCTCACGCCGGCTGCCGCCGGGGGTAGGGGAACGTCGCGCCGAAGAACTCCTGCTCGAGGCGGCCGAGCTCCGTCGCCGGCTCCTCCTCCAGCAACCACTCGCGGGCGACGTCGAGCCACGTGTTCTCGGCGCGCAGCTGGCCGAGCAGGCCGATCATCAGAAAGACCGCGCGCATGAGCACGAAGTGCTCGGCGGGCAGCTCCATCGCGTCGAAGCCCTCGGTCCCGCGCAGGTCCGTGTAGCGGCGCATCATCTGGGCCGTGACCGCGGCGTCGACGGTGAGCGGCTCGGGGTTCATCAGCCAGCCGAAGATCGCGTCGTAGTGCTCGAAGAAGGGCTCGGCGAGGGCCGCGTCGGGAGGGAGTGAGCCGAGCTCGCTGACGACGGCGAGCAGCTCGGCCGGGTCGCGATCCCAGAGCGCCCGGTTGCTGCGCAGGAGCTGATCGACGTCGACGTCGGAGAGCCGCTTGAAGAAGCCGAAGTCGATGAAGGCGACGCGCCCGTCGGCCAAGAAGAGGCTGTTGCCGGGGTGCGGGTCGCCGTTGAGCAGCCGGTGGCGCAGCGGCCCGTTCAAGTAGAAGCGGACGAGGATCTCGCCGATCCGGTCGCGCTCGGCGGCGGGCAGCTCGCGGGCGGCGGCGAAGCGCTCGCCGTCGACGAACTCGCTGACCAGGACCCGCTCGCCGCAGAGCGAGGTGACGACGTCGGGCACGGCGACGAACGGATGGCCCCGGTACGCCCTCGCCATCGCCCGGTGATTCTGCGCCTCGAGCTCGTAGTCGAGCTCGTCGCCGATCCGCTCGCGGATCTCGTCGGCGATCGCGCCGGTGTCGATCCCGGGCGCGATCAGGCTGAGCATCTTCAGCGCCAGCTTCAGGTTGCGCAGGTCGGCGTGGATCGCCTCGGCGATGCCCGGGTACTGGACCTTGACGGCGACCGTGCGGCCGTCGCTGAGCTCTGCCCGGTGCACCTGGCCGATCGACGCGGCGGCGATCGGCTCGCGTTCGAAGTCGGCAAACTCGCGACCGAGCGGGGAGCCGAGGTCCTCCTCGACGACCTTGCGGATCGCGTCGAAGGAGACCGGGTCGGCGTCTTGCTGCAGCGAGGCGAGGATCTCCTGGAACGCGGGCCGTACCTCCTCGGGGACGAGCCCCAGATCGACCGCCGAGAGCGTCTGGCCGACCTTCATCGCGGCGCCGCGCATCCCGCGGAACAGGTTCGCCATACCCTCCGCCGCCTTCAGCTGCTGGCGCGTTGCTGCCGCGCGGCGGGCGTCGGAGGCGCCGCTGCCGCCGAGCGCCTTGGCGGCGCCGGTGCGGGCGGCGAAGCCGGCGGCGGTGCCGGTCATCTGGGCGCCGCGGCGCAGTCGCGAACCGCTGATCTCGTTCCGGCCCATGCTGCGCTTGGCTCCTTCCGTCTCCCGGATCCCGGGCGGGACGTTTCGCCGATCAGCTGATCGGCGAACGCGACGATACCATCTCACCGATCACGTGATCGACCAATCTGAGAAGACCGGGGGAAGCGAAGGCGAGGGGCCTGGGGGCCGCCGAACTCGCGCCGAGCAGCGCGCGGCGACGCGCGTCGCGCTGATCGACGCCTCCGCCGCGGTCCTCGTCGAGGAGGGCTACGCGGCGCTGACGACGCAGGCGCGTGGCCGAGCGGGCGGGCGTCGCGCAGAGCACGCTCATGCATCACTTCCCGGCCCGCGAGGAGCTGATCAGCGAGACGATCACGCAGCTCGCGATCGACCTCGCCGACCGCGCGCTCGACGAAATCGACCTCGAGTCCCTGCGTACGCCCGACCTTCGCGAGGCCGTGCTCGATCAGGCCTGGCGGCGCTTCACCTCGCCCGAGGCCCTGGCCGCCGCCCAGCTCTGGGTCGCCGCATGGACCGAGCCCGAGCTCGCCGCGACGCTGCGCGAGACCGAGGAACGGCTCACCGGGATCCTCATGTCGACGGCCTCGGCGCTCTTTCCCGAGCTCGCCTCCGACCCACGCTTCCCGGCGCTGATGGACACCGCCGTCTCGCTGATCCGCGGCCTCGTCTTCGCGATCCCGGTCACCGGCCGCGACGGCGCCGAGCGCCACTGGCAGGCGATCAAGCCGATCCTGCTCGAGTCCGCGACGGACGTGCTCGACGCCGGCTGAGGCGCTCGTCCGGGCCCCTGTCAGAAGTTCCGCCCCGCCGCGCGACGGAGGGGGGAGAGGAAACGATGCGGGAGCGCTCTTTACACGCGAAGGGGGCGGAAAACGACGCCGCGAGTCCGGCCGAATCCGCCGCCCCGCCTTCTAACTTCAATCACCTGATGGAACGGCAGCCGACACTCGGAGACCTCGGGTTCGAGGACGCCCCGCAGGACGTCGCCGAGGGCGCTCCGGCCCCGCATCGGGACCTCGCCTCGCTCGCCGACGGCGACCGCATCGAGGGCTGCTACGTCGTCCGCGAGCGCAGCCGCCGGCCGACGAAGCGCGGTGGCGAGTGGCTCTCGCTGAAGCTCAGCGACTGCTCGAAGACCGTCGGCGCCAAGGCCTTCGACGATGTGCCGGCGCTCTTCGACGCCTGCGCTCCGGGCACGATCGTCCGCGTCCGCGCCCGCTTCGAGTCGAGCGCGCAGTGGGGCGACGCGCTGATCGTCGAGGCCGCCCGGGCTGCCGCTGAGCACGAGTACGACGCCGGCGCCCTGCTCGAGAGCTCGCCGATCCCGCTCGCCCGCCTCGAGGAGGATCTGCGGGCGCTGCTCGAGACGGTCCGGACCCCCGATCTCGCCGAGCTGCTGGCGCGCTTCTTCTCACCGGGCACCGCCGTCTACGAGCGCTTCCGCGACGCGCCCGCCGCCAAGCATTACCACCAGGCCTACCGGCACGGCCTGCTCGAGCACGCGCTTTCCGTCGCGCAGAGCGTCAGCGCCGCCGCCTCGTTCTTCGGCGGGATCGACCGCGACGTCGCCGTCACCGGCGCGCTGCTGCACGACGTCGGCAAGCTCGAGGCATACAACGACGACCCGCTCGCGATCGACCTCACCGACCTCGGCCGCCTACAGGGTGAGATCCCCCTCGGCTACTACCGCGTGCGGAGCGAGATCGAGCGGATCGAGGGCTTCGAGCCGAGCCTCGCGCAGGCGGTGCTCCACATCATCCTCAGCCACCACGGCTCGCTCGAGCACGGCTCGCCGGTCGTGCCGGCGACCCGCGAGGCGACCCTCGTCCACATGATGGACAACCTCGGCGGCCGCCTCGGCAGCTTCGACCGGATCGAGCGCTCGCTCGCCGACGGCGAGGCCTGGTCCGGCTTCGACCGCGGCATCGGCGGCGGCGCCTACTTCCACGAGCGCGACAAGCGCGCCGCGTAGCCCCGCCGAGCTACTGGTACTTCGCGGCGCAGGCCTGCATCTTCGTCGTGTCCGGCTGGACGCGCTGGACGCACCGCAGGAGCTTCTGGGCGCGGCGCTGGTCGGCGTTGCTCACGTTCGCCTGATCGATCTGCTTCTGGACGCTCGAGAAGTCACCGTTCTCGATCTGATCGACGTTGATCTGATCGAGGCCGCTCTGCTGGAAGGCGTTGTTGATCGTCCCGTTGACGCTGTCGAAAGCGTTGTTGGTCGTGTCGAGGACCGGCTTGACGATGAACAGGTAGGCGGCGCCGAGAACCAGAACGGTGGTCAGCAGCCCGATCAACCTCATCGCGAGGTTCTGCGCAAACACAGTCGCGAATTTACTCGCGTTGCGTGGACCGATGCGCCTACGGAAGGCCTACCTGAGAGCGCAAACTGCGTAATTCCTGCGCGGCGCCCGTCCGGCCGCCCGCGGCGCCCATCTATCCTGCTGCCCGTGGCGAAGGACACCGAGAAGCTGATCCGGCAGCTCTCGTTGATCTCCTTTTTGATGGCGAACCGCCGCCCCGTGTCGGCGCTCGAGATCAAGCAGGAGGTCGAGGGCTACTCCTCGATGAACGAGGATGCGTTCGCGCGCCGTTTTTATGCCGACCGGGCCGAGCTCGAGAGCCTCGGGATCGCGCTCAAGGTCGACCGGCCGAGCGAGGGCTTCCTCGAGTCGGAGCTGTACGCGCTGCCGCCCGAGAACTACTACCTGCCGGCGATCGAGTTCAGCGACTCCGAGCTCGCCGCGCTGGGCACGGCGCTGACCCTGCTCGACGGCCAGTTCGCCTACGCCGAGCCGCTGCGCCTGGCGTTGCAGCAGGTCTCCTGGGGCCGCAAGAGCCCGCTCGCCAACGGCAACGGCGAGGGCACGCCCGTCGAGATGGCGATGACCGCCTCGGCCGGCGGCCGCGAGCTCAGCCAGCGGCTGGCGAAGATCGAGACGGCGATCTCGCGCCGCAAGACGATCGAGTTCAGCTACTACACGATGGAGCGCGACGCGACGGCGGACCGCAAGGTCGACCCCTACCACCTCGTCTTCCGCTCCGGGCAGTTCTATTTGATCGGCTACGCGCACGAGCGCGACGACGTCCGCGTCTTCCGCCTCTCCCGGATCCAGGGCAAGGTCTCCTACGCGACGAAGGCCGAGCACGACTTCACCCCGCCCGAGGACTTCGACCGCCGCGATTACGCCTCGCGCGCCGACTGGCAGATGGGCTCGACGGCGGGGACGGCAAAGATCTTCCTCAGCGACCGCGTCGACTGGCTGATCGCCCGCGATCACGAGACCTACGGGGAGATTCGCGAGGCCGCGAAGGCCGACAAGGCGCCCGGCAAGGGCTCGGTCTTCAGCACCGACTACTCGTCCTCGCGTCAGCTCGTTGCCTGGCTGCTCGGCTGGCGCCGCCACGCGGCGGTGCTCGATCCGAGCGAGCTCGCCGACGAGCTCGCCGAGCGCAAGGAGCTGCTCCGCGGCTCGCCACGCCGCCGGCTTCGAGACGGCGAAGCCCGTCGCCCGGCCGGCGCGTCGCAGAGGCCGAGCGCCGCACGCGCTCCAACGGCAAGGCCGAGACGGTGATCCGGCCCGAACGGTTCGCCCGCCTGGTGACGCTCGCCGGGATGATGATCGAGTCGGCCCGCAACGACACGCCGCTGCTCGTCGTCGACGTCTGCAGCGAGCTCGGGATCAGCGAGAAGGAGCTGCGCGGCGACATCGACGTGCTCAACGTCGTCAACTTCGGCGGCGGCACCTACGTGCTCTACGCGGAGATCGTCGGCCCGGAGATCGAGGTCGATCCGGAGGCCTACGGCGACAGCTTCGCGCGCCCTGCCCGGCTGCTGCCGCTCGAGGCGAAGGCGCTCGTCGCCGCGATCGACTTCTTCGGCGATCACCTGCCCCAGGCCGGCCTCGATACCGCCCGCGAGAAGATCGTCGCGGCGCTCGGCCACGATCCCTCCGAGGAGGGGCTGCAGATCACGATCGAGCGCGACGAGCCCGAGATCGTGCAGGCGGTCAACGCTGCGATCGAGGGCCGCAAGGTGCTGAAGATCAACTACTACAAGGAGAACGAGGACCAGTTCACCGGGCGCGAGATCGAGCCCTACCGGCTCGCCCGCGGGCCGCAGGGCTGGTACGTCGGCTGCCGCGACCGCAAGCGCGACGCCGTCCGCCATTTCCGCCTCGACCGGACCAAGGAGGCGGAGCCGACCGGCGAGACATTCGAGCGGACCGAGGATGTCGAGGCACAGCTCGAGGCGCAGCGCTGGCTCGCCGAGGGCGAGGTCTCCGACGCCCGCATTGCCCGCGTCTGGGTCTCGCCGGAGCGCGCCCGCTGGGTTCGCGAGGAGCGCACCGTCGTCGAGGAGCTCGCCGACGAAGCGTTGATCATCGAGATGCCGTTCGCCGGCACCTCGTGGCTGGTCCGTGAGGTGCTCAAGGGGGCCGGCGACATGGTCGTGCTCGAGCCCGCCGACGCGCGCGAGTCCGTCCTGGCGGCGGTCAGCGAGTGAACGCCGTCGGCGAGCGGCCCGAGGCCGCCCCCGGCCACCCCGAGATCGCCCGGCTCGTCGCGCCCAACCCCGGGCCGATGACGCTCGCCGGCACCAACACCTACATCGTCGGCTCGAACCCCGCCTGGGTGATCGACCCAGGCCCCGCCGACGAGGGCCACATCGAGGCGATTCGGGCCGAGGGCGAGCGCCGCGGCGGGATCGCGGCGTGCGTGCTCACCCACAGCCACCTCGACCACGTCGAGGGCGCGACGATGCTCGGCGCCGAGGTGATCTGGGGCAGCTCGGGCGCGATCGACGAGGGCACCCAGCTTGCCCAGGCGATGAATCCGACGAAGGTGGAGGCCGTCCGCGGCACGTTCGCCGCCGAGGAGTCGGTGGCCGGCCCGTTCACGGTGATCTCCACCCCCGGGCACGCCCGCGACCACGTGATCTTCGTGCTGCGCTCGGCGCCGGTCTGCTTCTGCGGCGACCTGATCCTCGGCGAGGGCTCCTCGATCGTCCCGCCGGCGGCGGCGGGCGGCTCGCTCGCCGACTACCTGCGCTCGCTCGACGGTCGTCGAGGGGCTCGGCGCCGAGCTGCTCTGCCCCGGCCACGGGCCGTGGATCACCGATCCCGCCGCGAAGATCGAGTCCTACCGGGCGCACCGCCTCGAGCGCGAGCAGCGGCTGGTCGCCGCGCTCGACGCGGGCGAGCGCTCCCGCGCGGCGTTGCTCGCCGCCGTCTGGGACGACGTCCCCGATGCAGCTCCAGCCCGCCGCCGCCCTGGCGATGCAGGCGCACCTCGAGAAGCTCGCCGGCGAGGGCCGGCGGCTCAACGACCTCGAGCCGTAGGGCCGGGTCACAGCCCAACTTGGACTGATTCCAAAAAGCGCTACAGTCCAAGCAGTGCCGGAACCGCCTAGATCCGAGCAGCTGCTCCGCGAGGCGGGCCTGCGCGTCACGCCACCTCGGGTGGCGGTGCTCGACACGGTCTACGACAACCCGCATGCCGACACGTTCTCGATCACGGGCGTCGTCCGGGCCGAGCTCGGCGATGTCTCGCCCCAGACCGTCTACAACGCGCTGCGGGCGCTGACCGAGGCCGGTCTGATCCGGCACATCCAGCCGCCCGGCTCCGTCGCTCGGTACGAGTCACGGGTCGGTGACAACCATCACCACATCGTCTGCAGATCATGTGGGGCGATCGCCGATGTCGACTGTGCGATCGGCGCGGCGCCCTGCTTGACCCCTTCCGACGATCACGGCTTCTCGATCGACGAGGCCGAGGTCGTCTACCGGGGCCTGTGCCCCGACTGCTCGCTCGCGAGCGCCACCCTGAGCAAACCGATTCACCCCGAGAGGAAGAGCCATGTCGAATGACCCGAATGCCGTAGTCGGCGAGATGAACGAGGAGGAGGACGGGGGCTGCCCGTTCGACCCCGAGCGCGCCCCGGTCCCGACCGAGGCGGGCTCCGGCAACGTCGGCTGGTGGCCGAACAGGCTCAACCTCAAGATCCTCGCCAAGAACCCCGTCGAGGCGAACCCGATGGGCGCGGACTTCGACTACGCCGCCGAGTTCGAGAGCCTCGACCTCGACGAGGTCAAGCAGGACATCGCCGAGCTGCTGACGAGCTCGCAGGACTTCTGGCCCGCCGACTACGGCAACTACGGCCCGCTGATGATCCGCATGGCCTGGCACAGCGCCGGCACCTACCGGATCAGCGACGGCCGCGGTGGCGCCGGCGCCGGCCAGCAGCGCTTCGCGCCGATCAACTCCTGGCCCGACAACGCCAGCCTCGACAAGGCCCGGCGGCTGCTGTGGCCGGTGAAGAGCAAGTACGGCCGCAAGCTCTCCTGGGCCGACCTGATGGTGCTGACCGGCAACGTCGCGCTCGAGCAGATGGGCTTTGAGACCTTCGGCTTCGCCGGCGGCCGCGAGGACGTCTGGGAGCCGGACGAGGACGTCTACTGGGGCCCCGAGACCGAGTGGCTCGGCGACGCGCGTTACACGGGTGAGCGCGACCTCGAGAACCCGCTCGCGGCGGTGCAGATGGGCCTCATCTACGTCAACCCGGAGGGCCCGAACGGCGAGCCCGACCCGCTCAAGGCCGCCGTCGACATCCGCGAGACGTTCGCTCGGATGGCGATGAACGACGAGGAGACCGTTGCGCTGATCGCCGGCGGCCACACGTTCGGCAAGACGCACGGCGCCGCCGACCCGGAGAAGTACGTCGGCCCCGAGCCCGAGGCCGCGCCGCTCGAGCAGCAGGGCCTGGGCTGGAGCAACTCCTTCGGGAGCGGCTCCGGCGATGCGGCGATCACCAGCGGCCTCGAGGGCGCCTGGACGAACACGCCGACCGCAGTGGGACAACTCGTTCCTCGAGCTCCTCTTCGGCTACGAGTGGGAGCTCGTCAAGAGCCCCGCGGGCGCCAACCAGTGGAAGCCGAAGGACGGCGGCGGCGAGGGCACGGTGCCCGACGCGCACGACCCGTCGAAGTCGCACCAGCCGACGATGCTGACCACCGACCTGGCGCTCCGCTTCGACCCCGTCTACGAGCCGATCTCGCGCCGGTTCCACGAGAACCCGGCGGAGCTCGCCGACGCGTTCTCGCGCGCCTGGTTCAAGCTCACGCACCGTGACATGGGCCCGGTCGCGCGGTACCTCGGTCCCGAGGTCCCGGACGAGGAGCTGCTCTGGCAGGACCCGGTCCCGGCCGCCGACGGCGAGCCGCTCGGCGACGCCGACGTCGCGGCCCTGAAGGAGAAGATCGCGGCCTCCGGGCTGTCGGTCTCCCAGCTGGTCTCGACGGCGTGGGCGGCCGCCTCCTCGTTCCGCGGCAGCGACAAGCGCGGCGGCGCCAACGGCGGCCGCATCCGCCTCGAGCCGCAGCGCAGCTGGGCCGTCAACGAGCCCGAGGAGCTGGCGAGCGTGCTCAGCACGCTCGAGGGCATCCAGTCGGAGTTCAACTCCGAGGGTGGCAAGCAGGTCTCGCTTGCCGATCTCGTCGTGCTCGGCGGCGGCGTCGGCGTCGAGCAGGCGGCGAAGGCTGCCGGCCGCGATATCGAGGTCCCGTTCACGCCGGGCCGCACCGATGCCAGCCAGGAGCAGACCGACGTCGATTCGTTCGCCCCGCTGGAGCCGACCGTCGACGGGTTCCGCAACTACGACGCCGGCGGCCACCGGCTGCCGGCCGAGTACGCGCTGATCGACAAGGCCAACCTGCTGACGCTGACGGCGCCCGAGATGACGGTGCTCGTCGGCGGCCTGCGGGTGCTCGGCGCCAACCACGGCGGCAACCCGCAGGGCGTCTTCACGGACGCTCCCGAGACGTTGACGAACGACTTCTTCGTCAACCTCCTCGACATGTCGATCAAGTGGTCGCCGACCGAGGACTCGGAGTGGTCGCGTGGCTTCGAGGCGCGCAACGGTACGCCCGAGGCGAAGTGGACCGGCAGCCGCGTGGACCTCGTCTTCGGCTCGAACTCGGAGCTCCGCGCCCTCGCCGAGGTCTACGCCTCAGCCGACGCCGCCGACAAGTTCGTCGACGACTTCGTCGCCGCCTGGGTCAAGGTCATGGAGCTCGACCGCTTCGACCTGGACTGAGGCCGACGGCTCGCGTCCGGGCCGGCCGGTGGGCCGGCCCGGATGTGTGCGACGGTTGCGCTGTGACGTTCGACGAGGCCCTCGGCACACTCCTGGCGCTGAACAGCCGCCGGATCGAGGTCAGCGTCCACGATGCCGGCGACGTGCCGCACCTCGTGGCCTCCTTCGCCGGCGTCCTCAGGGGCGCCTACTCGATGGCGGGCGGCGAGCCAAGCCCCCAGGAGGCGGTCTGGGTACGGCTCCAGACGGGCGATGAAGTCGCCTCGATCATCCTCGACCGCGAGCTCTTCACCGCCGGCCAGGAACACGACGACGGCGCGATCTCGATGCACTTCGGCGCGACCGAGCTCACCCTGTCCCCGCGCGAGCTGCCGGGCACCTAGGCCCGCCGAACGTCCACCATCCGGGGTTATAGCCCGGTCCCGTGGACGTTCGGCATGCCCGCAGCCGTGTTTGGGTGGCTGCGCATACCGGTTCGACCGGAGACCGTCGCATAGAGCTCCAGCCGCGGCGCGCAGTCTCTCTTCCCACCGGAAGGGGCAGTGAGGGCCGCCGGCGCCAGTCGCAGGCCCCCAGAGCATCGAGGTTGGGATTTGCCCCGCTATAGGTGGCAAATCCCAACCTCGAGGGACTTGAAGGACCCGCACGTCCGCGAGGGACGGATCGACCTCAGAGGAGCACTGGTCTGCACGGCGGAACCGAACGTCCCTCAGACCCTCCTATAGGGCCGGATTAGGGACGTTCGACGAGCACCTCGGCGCCGCAGGCAGTTTCTCTCTGCGCGAAGACAACTCTGTCGATGTCCTGTGACACGTCTAGTTGCCCGGCGTAGAGTCATTGCCATGGCCACGGCGTGCCGTCTCGTTCTAATCGCCATCGGGGCTGCCGCTTCAGCTGCGCTTCTGGGCTGCGGGTCCCAGGAGCCTGCGCAGAGCACCGCGTACGAGGCCAACTTCGATGTGTCGCCTGCGCCAGCCGGCTCGAAGACGCTGATCGTCACCGCCAACGGCGGCCTGTGCGTCGGCGAGCCTGGGTCGCGTTCGCGCATCGAAAGTGTCGAGGTCAAAGAGGCAGACAAGTCCGTCACTCTGATCGTTCATGCCGATCGCGAAGCTATATCTGGCGACGCGTGCGCGGACGAGGGCGTGCTGATGTGCGAAGAGGCCCACCTTCAGTCTCCCCTCGGGGACCGCGAGATCCTGAATGGGCGCGATGGCGAGTCCAAACCGGTGCCCGTCAAAGGGCCGGGGGCCTGCCCCGAGCACTGACCCACCTCGCGCAAAGAGAAACTGCCTGCGGCGCCGAGGTGTTCGTCGAACGTCCCTAATCCGGCCCTATAGGAGGGTCTGAGGGACGTTCGGTTCCGCCGTGCAGACCAGTGCGCCTTTGAGGCCGAAGCAACACCCCAACGCTCGACCCACCGCTCCCATAGGCTCCGCCCGTGTCGCGGCGCGATCAGATCACGCTCAGTCCAGAGGAGCAGCTCGAGTTGCTCGACGCCGAGCGGGTCGTGGTCGTCTCGAGCATCGGGCCGCGGGGGTGGCCGCACTCGATGCCGCTCTGGTTCGTCGTCCGTGACGGCGAGATCTGGATCTGGACCTACGCGAAGTCGCAGAAGGTGAAGAACCTGGAGCGCGATCCGCGGGCGACGCTGTTGATCGAGACCGGGCCATGAGTACCAGGAGCTGCGCGGGATCCAGATCGAGGCCGAGGCGGAGCTGATCCGCGACACCGACCGGATCCTCGACTTCGCCAAGGAGCTCACGCGTCCGGTACATGGAGGGCGCCGACGAGCTGCCCGCCGGCGCCGAGGACGCTCTCGCCCTGCAGGCGCCAAAGCGGGTCGCCATCCGCTTCAAGCCGGTGCGCACCGCCACCTGGGATCACCGCAAGCTCGGCGGCGTCTACTGCAGCCTGGACCGGCGGTGGCGAGCGGCGTCGAGATCCTCGTTCGCGCCGGCGCCTCACGAACGGAGCTCGCCGGGGATCCACGACGGCGCCTTCGTCGTCCGCCTCGCCGCGAAGCCCGTCGAAGGAGCCGCGAACAAGGCGCTGCGCAAGTTCATCGCCGAGCGAGTCGGCGCGCCGCCGTCGCGGGTCAGAATCGTGCGCGGCGAGCGCTCACGACGCAAGCGCATCGCGGTCGAGGGCGTGAGCGAGGCCGAGCTGGCCGCGGCGCTCTCCACCTGATCGGGGCCCGGAGAGCCTCAGTTCAGATTCGGGTCGTGCGGCGGTGGGCCGCTGCGCCGTCTGACCTCGGCGCCCATCGCCACCATCTCCGGATCCTGGGCCGGCGGGTTGTGCGGCCGCAGCAGGCGCCAGGTGACGCCGACGATCACCGCGACGACGACGCCGGCGATCGCCGAGAACAGGCAGACGAAGAAGAACAGGGTCAGTCCGACGGCGATCGCGCAGGCGCGGAGAGCGACCGGCACCAGCTCGAGGCTGCGGGGGCGGGCGCGAACCGTGTAGTCGGCGAACAGCAGCATCGTCGCGCCGACCGTGAGCATGATCGCCCCGTAGAGGGCGACGAGCACGACCTCGACCGGCAGCGCCGTCCCGCAGCCCGGCGCCGAGCAGCCGCTGTCGAAGGTGGAAGCGAGCAGCGCGAACGGGATCAACGCCAGCCAGGCGAAGCCGAAGGCGCCGATTCCGGTGACGATCCGCATGCACACCCATTGTGGCTGACCCTCTAGCCTCTCCGCCGCCCATGCAGAACCTGAAAGGCCTGATCCTCTCCGGGGGCGCGGGAACCCGGCTGCGGCCGATCACGCACACCTCGGCCAAGCAGCTCGTCCCGGTTGCCAACAAGCCCGTGCTCTTCTACGGGATCGAGGCGCTGGTCGCCGCCGGCGTCAGCGAGATCGGCATCGTGATCGCGCCCGAGACCGGCGACGAGATCCGCGAGACGGTCGGCGACGGCTCCGAGCTCGGCGCCGTGATCACCTACATCCCGCAGTCCGCCCCGCTCGGCCTCGCCCACGCGGTGCTCACCGCCGAGGAATTCCTCGGCGACTCATCCTTCGTCATGTACCTCGGCGACAACCTGCTCCGCGACGGGATCACGGACCTCGTCACGGCCTTCCGTGAGCACGAGCCCGACGCCCTGATCATGCTCACGCCGGTGCTCGAGCCAGAGCACTACGGCGTCGCCGAGCTCGACGGCGAGCGCGTCGTCCGCCTCGTCGAGAAGCCCAAGGATCCGCCCTCGAACCTCGCCCTCGTCGGCGTCTACATGTTCACGCCCGCCGTCTTCGCCGCCGCCAAGGCGATCGAGCCCTCCGCCCGGGGCGAGCTCGAGATCACCGACACGATCCAGAAGCTGATCGACGATGGCGCCAAGGTCGAGCAGCACCTCGTCAAGGGCTGGTGGAAGGACACCGGCCAGCTCGCCGACATGCTCGCCGCCAACCGCCTCGTGCTCGAGGACATCGAGCCGCACATCGAGGGCGAGCTCGTCGACTGCAACGTCGAGGGCCGCGTCGTCGTCGAGTCCGGGGCGCATCGTCGAGCGCACGACGATCCGCGGCCCGGCCGTGATCGGCGCCGGCGCCAAGATCAGCGACGCCTACATCGGCCCCTACACCGCGATCGGACCGGAGTGCGAGGTGACCGGCTCGGAGATCGAGCACTCGATCCTGCTGCGCGGCGCCGTCGTCCGCAACCTCGCCACGCGGATGGAGGCGAGCCTGCTCGGCCGCAACGTGAAGGTCGCCAGCTCGGACGGCCTGCCGAAGACGATCCGGATGATGGTCGGCGACAGCTCGGAGCTGAATCTGCCGTGAGGACGCTCGTCGCAGGCGGGGACGGGATGCTCGCCCGTGAGGTGATCGGTGCCTGCGGGCGCCGCGGTCACGACGTGCTTGCGCTCGGCCGCAACCAGCTCGACATCACCGACCCGCGCTCGATCGACGACGCCGTCGGCGGCTTCGCGCCCGAGGCCGTGATCAACTGCGCCGCCTGGTCCGACGTCGACGGAGCCGAGGACGACGAGCGCGGCGCGATGGCCGTCAACGACACCGGCGCGGCGCTGCTCGCCGCCGCCGCCGAGCGGGTCGGCGCCAGGGTGCTCTATCCCGTCGAGCGACTACGTCTTCGACGGCACCGCGACCGAGCCCTACGTCGAGTCCGACATCACCGGTCCGATCGGCGCCTACGGCCGCAGCAAGCTCGCCGGCGAGACTTCGGTCGCCGTCGCCAACCCGCGCCACTTCATCGTCCGCTCCTCCTGGCTGTACGGGCTCGGCGGGCAAGAACTTCGTCGAGACGATGCTGCAGATCGGGGCCGCCCAGGACGAGGTCCTCGTCGTCGCCGACCAGCGCGGCTGCCCGACGAGCTGCGTCGACCTCGCCGCGGCGATGGCCGAGCTGGTCGAGACGGAGGAGTACGGCATCCACCACATCGCCGGCCACGGCAGCTGCACCTGGTTCGACTTCGCCGTCGAGATCTTCGACCAGGCCGACTACGAGACGCACGTGATGTCGACGACGACCGAGATGATGGCCCGCAAGGCGCCCCGCCCCGCCTACTCGGTCCTCGTCTCCGAGCGCGAGAATCCACGCGTGCTCCCCGACTGGCAGGACTCGCTGCGCCGCTACCTCGCCGACCGGGAGCTGGAGCGATGAAGCTGCTCGTCGCCGGCGGCGCCGGCTTCATCGGCTCGACCTACGTCCGCCGCCACCTGGCCGAGAACCCCGACGACGAGATCGTCGTCCTCGACAAGCTCACCTACGCCGGCCGCCCCGAGAACCTCGCGGCCGCCGACCCCGAGCGCTTCCGGCTCGTCGAGGCGGACATCGCCGACCGCGACGCCGTCGCCGAGGCGATCGCGGGCTGCGACGCCGTCGTCAACTTCGCCGCCGAGTCGCACGTCGACCGCTCGATCGAAGACCCCGGCGCCTTCATCCAGACCGACGTCTTCGGCACCTACGTCCTGCTTGGAGGCCGCCCGCGACGCCGGCATCCGCCACCTGCAGATCTCCACCGACGAGGTCTACGGCTCGATCGAGCAGGGCACCTTCACCGAGGCGAGCCCGCTCGATCCCTCCTCGCCGTACTCGGCTTCGAAGGCCGGCGGCGATCTGATCGTCAAGCGCCTTCCACCACACCTACGGCGCCGACGCGCTGATCACCCGCGCCTCCAACAACTTCGGCCCCAACCAGCACCCCGAGAAGCTGATCCCGCTCGTCGTCCTCAACGCCCTGGCCGGTGATCCGATCCCCGTCTACGGCGACGGCATGCAGGTCCGCAACTGGCTCTACGTCGAGGACTTCGCCGCCGCGATCGACGTCGTGCTGGCCAAGGGCGAGGCCGGGCAGGTCTACAACGTCGGCGGCCCCGAGGAGAAGCCCAACATCGACGTGGTCCGCAAGATCCTCGAGCTCACCGGCCGCGACGAGAGCCTGATCAGCTACGTCAACGACCGCCTCGGCCACGACCGCCGCTACAGCCTCTCGGCCGAGCGCACCGAGGGCCTGGGCTGGAAGGCCGCCGTCGGCTTCGAGGCGGGCATCGAGCGGACCGTCGACTGGTACCGCGACAACGAGGCCTGGTGGGGCCCGATCCGCTCGGGCGAGTACCAGGCCTACTACGAGCAGCAGTACGGGACCAAGCTCGGCTGATGCCGACCCGGATCGAGACCCGCCTCGAGGGCCTCGTCGCGCTCGAGCCCACCGTGCACGGCGACCACCGCGGCTTCCTGCTCGAGTCCTACTCGCAGCCGACCTGGGCCGAGCTCGGCATCGAGGGACCGTGGCTGCAGGAGAACCACTCCCGCTCGACCCAGCGGGGAACGCTGCGCGGAATCCACTTTCAGACCCACCCCGGCCAGGGCAAGCTCTTGCGCTGCGTCCGCGGCTCGATCTTCGACGTCGCCGTCGATCTGCGCCGCGGCTCGCCCACCTACGGGCAGTGGGAGGGCCACGTGCTCGACGACGAGAACCATCGCCAGCTCTGGATCCCGATCGGCTTCGGCCACGGCTTTCAGGTGCTCAGCGACGTCGCCGACGTCGCCTACAAGGTGACTTCCCTCTACGACCCCGAGACGGAGTCGCAGCTCGCCTGGGACGATCCCGACGTCGGCATCGAGTGGCCGATCGCCGAGCCGGTGCTCTCCGACCGCGACAGCAGGCGCCGACGCTGGCTGAGATCGGCGAGGGGCTCCCCTTCGAGTACTGAGCACGGCGCCGGCCGCGTCCGGCCGGCGCGTAATATCGGTGGCTTGGCCACGACGACGAAGAAGAGTGCCGAAATCCTCGGGTGAGGACCCGCTCGACGCGTTCAGCGCGCGCACGCGAGAGCTGGTTCGAGCGCTCGTTCGAGGGCGCGACGCCCGCTCAGGCAGCGGGCTGGCCGAAGATCGCGAGCGGCGCCAACACGCTGATCTGCGCGCCGACCGGCTCCGGCAAGACGCTCGCCGCGTTCCTCTGGGGAATCGACATCGCTCGGCCACGACCGCCCCGAGCAGCTTGGCCGCGGGACGTGAAGATCGTCTACGTCTCGCCGCTGAAGGCGCTCTCCTACGACGTCGAGCGCAACCTGCGAGCGCCGCTTGCCGGGATCGGCGCCGAGGTCGCGGTCGGGCTGCGCACCGGCGACACGCCGCAGAAGGAGCGGCAGGCGATGCTGCGGACGCCGCCCGACATCCTGATCACGACGCCCGAGTCGCTGTATCTGATGATGACCTCGCAGGCGCGCAAGATCCTCATGGGGGTCGAGGCGCTGATCGTCGACGAGATCCATGCCGTCGCCCCGACCAAGCGCGGCGCCCACATGGCGCTGACGATCGAGCGGCTCGACCACCTCGTCCAGCACCCCGAGGGCTACCCGGAGTTCGAGGAGCAGCTCGAACTGGCCAACGCCGGGGAGGGCGGACGCGAAGCGGAGGATCTCCCCGGAGGTCCGTCCGCAGCCGATCAGCGGATCGGGCTCTCGGCGACGCAGAAGCCGCTCGAGCGGATCGCCAAGTTCCTCGTCGGGCCCGGCAAGGAGTGCGAGATCGTCGACGCCGGGATCCGCAAGGAGCTCGACCTCGAGATCGTCGTCCCGGTCGAGGACATGGCCGACCCGGGCTCGACGGCGCCGGCGCCGATCGGCTCCCCGGACGGCGGCGGCCCGAGCGGCCCGCCGAGCGCACGTGGCGCCGATCGGATCGACCCGCAGCTCGCCGGCGAGCCCAACCACCGCTCGATCTGGCCGGCGATCTACCCGAAGCTGCTCGAGCTCGTCAAAGAGCACACGAGCACGATCATCTTCGTCAACAACCGCCGCGGCGCCGAGCGCCTCGCGAAGCGCCTGAACGAGCTCAACGCCGAGCAGGAGCTCGAGGCGGCGGGCGAGTCGGCGGACCGCCCGAGTCCACCTCCGCCCGTGCGTAGCACCGATGGAACCGGACGCGAAGCGGAGGATTCCATCGGGGGTGTCCTGGAGATCGCCCGGGCCCACCACGGCTCGCTCGCCCACGAGGAGCGGACCAAGGTCGAGGAGCTGCTCAAGTCGGGGCAGCTGCCGTGCCTCGTCGCGACCTCCTCGCTGGAGCTCGGCATCGACATGGGCGCCGTCGACCTCGTCATCCAGGTCGAGTCGCCGAAGTCGGTCGCCCGCGGCATCCAGCGCGTCGGCCGCGCCGGGCACGAGCTCGGCGCCGTCTCGGTCGGCCGCATCTTCCCCAAGTTCCGCTCCGACCTGCTCGAGTGCGCGGTCGTCGCCAAGAAGATGCGGGCGGGCGAGATCGAGGAGACGGTGATCCCGCGCAACCCGCTCGACGTGCTCGCCCAGCACCTCGTCTCGATGGTCGCCGATCGCGAGTGGGACGTCGACGAGGTCGAACGGGTCGTCAAGGCGACCGAGCCCTACGAGGAGCTCGGCCGCGAGCAGTTCGAGAACGTGCTCGACATGCTCGACGGCCGCTACCCGTCCGAGCGTTTCGCCGAGCTGCGCCCGCGGCTGGTCTGGGACCGGACCGCGGGCACGATCCGCGGCCGCAAGGGCGCCCGCCAGCTCGCCGTCACCAACGCCGGCACGATCCCCGACCGCGGCCTCTACGGCGTGCACCTGCCCGACGGCCGCCGCGTCGGCGAGCTCGACGAGGAGATGGTCTACGAGGCCCGGCCCGGCCAGGTCTTCCTGCTCGGCGCCTCGACCTGGCGGATCGACGAGATCACCCGCGACCGCGTGATCGTCACGCCGGCGCCCGGCGTCCCCGGCGCCGTGCCCTTCTGGCGCGGCGACGGCGTCGGCCGCACGGTCGAGCTCGGCCGTGCGATCGGCGAGTTCTCGCGCGAGGCCGTCTCGGCCGAGCCCGCAGGACCTGGCCCGTGACTACGACCTCGACGAGCTCGCGGCCGAGAACCTCGTCGCCTACCTGCGCGAGCAGCAGGCGGCGACCCGCGTCGTCCCCTCCGACGAGACGATCGTGATCGAGCGCTTCCGCGACGAGATCGGCGACTGGCGCCTGTGCATCCTGAGCCCCTTCGGCGGCCGCGTGCACGCCGCCTGGGGGATGGCGCTCAGCGCCCGGATCCGCGGCGATCTCGAGCTCGAGGCGGACGCGATCTGGTCCGACGACGGGATCGTCATCCACCTGCCCGATGCCGGACGAGGCACCCTCGCCCGAGCATCGTCACGCTCGAGCCCGACGAGGTCGAGGACCTGATCGTCTCCGAGCTCAGCGGCACGGCCCTGTTCGGCGCGCGCTTTCGTGAGGCGGCGGGCCGCTCGCTGCTGATCCCCCGGGCGTACCCGGGCAAGCGCACGCCGCTGTGGCAGCAGCGGCTCAAGGCGCAGTCGCTGCTCGAGGTCGCCAGGGACTTTCCCCGCTTCCCGGTAACGCTCGAGACCTACCGCGAGGTCCTGCGCGACGTGCTCGACCTGCCGGCGCTGACCGAGATCCTCCGCGACATCCGCTCGCGGAAGATCACGCTGGTCGAGGTCGAGACCCAGAGCGCCAGCCCGTTCGCCTCCTCGCTGCTCTTCGACTACGTCGCCACCTACATGTACGAGGGCGACACGCCGAACGCCGAGCGCCGCGCGGCGGCGCTCGCCCTCGACCGCGATCTGCTTGCGCGAGCTGCTCGGCCAGGAGGAGTTGCGCGAGCTGATCGACCCGGCGGCGCTGGAGCGAGCTCGAGAACTCGCTGCAGCACAAGGTCGACGACGCGCGCGCCGGCGACCGCGACCACCTCGAGCAGATCCTGCGCCGGCTTGGCGACCTGACCACGGAGGAGGCGGAGGAGCGGGCCAAGGAGGGCTACTCGGCAGCCTCGATGCTCGGCAAGCTCGAGACCGAGCGCCGCGTGGCCCGCGTGCGGATCGCCGGCGAGGAGCGCTGGATCGCCGCCCAGGACGGCGGCCTGTACCGCGACGCGCTCGGCGTGCCGGTGCCGAGCGGCCTGCCCGATGCCTTCCTCGAGGAGGTTCCGGAGCCGATGGTCGCGCTGATGCGGCGCTACGCGCGCACGCACGGGCCGTTCCCGACCGCGCAGGCGCAGCGTCGCTACCAGGTGGACGTGGAGCCGGCGCTGAAGCAGATGGAGCGCGCCGGCGACCTCGTCCGCGGCGAGTTGCTGCCCGGCGGAACCGAGCGCGAGTGGTGCGATCCCGACGTCCTGCGCCGCGTCCGGCGCGCGAGCCTCGCGGTGCTGCGGAAGGAGGTCGAGGCCGCCGACGTGCGCGAGCTCGCCCGCTTCCTGCCCTCCTGGCAGAACGTCGACGCGCACCGGCCGGCGGGCGCCGGAGTCGACCGCCTGCGCGAGGCGCTCGTGCCGCTGCAGGGTGTCGCGCTCACGCCCGAGGTCTGGGAGCGCGACGTGTTGCCGCGGCGGCTCGGCGCGTACTCACCCGAATTGGCTGGATCAGCTCACCACCGGCGGGGAGATCGTCTGGATCGGCGCCGGTCCGACCGGCCGCACCGGCCGCGTCGCCCTCTACTTCCGCGAGGACGTCCGGATCGCCGGGCCGCCGCCGGCCAACGCGAAGCTGGAGCGGCCGAGCGGCGAGCTGCACGAGCGGATCCGCGAGCTGCTCGGCGAGCGGCCGCTCTTCTGGCTCGATCTGACCGGCCTGATCGCCGACGCCGAGCAGGAGGAGCTGCACGCGGCGCTCTGGGATCTGGCCTGGGCCGGCGAGGCGACCAACGACGCCTTCGCGCCGCTGCGGGCGCCGCGCCTGAAGGCGGCGGCGCGCTCGGAGAGCCGCCGGGCCGCGCGCCGCTTCTCCGCACGCCGTGCGAGCGCCAGCCAGGCGGTTCAAGGCCGCTGGTCGCTCGTCTCCGAGCTGCTTCGCGACGCTCCGCCGTCCGGTCCGCGGATGCGAGCGCAGGCCGAGCTGATGCTCGAGCGCTACGGGATCGTCACCCGCGAGACGGTCCTCGCCGAGGGCGTTCCCGGCGGCTTCTCGACGCTCTACGGCGAGCTCTCCAACCTCGAGATCCTCGGCACCGCGCGCCGCGGCTACTTCGTCGAGGGCCTCGGCGGCGCCCAGTTCGCGCTCGCCGGCGCGGTCGAGCGGCTGCGTTCGCTGCCCCGCGAGGAGGGCGTCTTCAACGTGCTCGCGGCAACCGACCCGGCGCAGCCCTACGGCTCGCAGCTGGCCTGGCCGAAGCCGCCCCCTCGCGAGGGCGAGGACGGAGACGGCCGCGGCGGCCGCCGCCCGAGCCGCGTCGCCGGCGCCTACGTGCTGCTCCGCGACGGCGAGCCGGTGATCTACGTCGAGCGCGGCGGCAAGGGCATCCTTCTGCTCTGCCGCTTCGATGACGACGAGCTCGGCGCCGCGCTGGCCGCGCTCGAGCGGGCGGCCACAGAAGGCGTGATCGCGAAGCTCGGCGTCGAGAAGGTCAACGGCGAGCCCGTGCTCGGCTCCGGCTACGAGCAGCCGCTGATCGAGGCCGGCTTCTCGCGCCAGCCGAAGCGCCTCGTCGCCGCGGGCTGAGCCCGCCGCTCAGTTGCAGTTCTTCAGCACGTTGCCCGGATCGGGGCCGCCGAGGCACTTGTTCTTGCCGGCGCCGCCGTTGAGGTGGTTGGCGCCGGCGCCGCCGAAGAGCGAGTCGTTGGCGCCCGCGCCGCGGATCTCGTCGTCATCGCCGGCTCCGCGCAACTCGTCGGTCCCGTCGCCACCCTTGATCAGGTCGGCCCCGCCGCCGCCCTTGGCGACGTCCGCCCCGTTGCCGGCGGCCAGCAGATCGTCACCGGCGCCGCCCTGCAGCAGGTCAGCCGCGTTTCGGCCTCGCAACTCGTCGTCGCCGCCGCGCCCCATCAGGGTGTCAGTGCCCGCGCCGCCGCCGAGTAGGTCGTCACCGGCGAGGCCGTCGAGCGTGTCGGCGCCCTCGTTGCCGGTCAGCGAGTCGTCCCCGTCGCCGCCCCTCACCGCGTCCTTGCCCGCGCCGCCGTAGACCGCGTCGTCGCCGTTGCCGGCGTTGATCTGATCGTCGCCGCCGAGGCCGCAGACGACGTCGTCGCCACCGAGCGACGAGATCTCGTCCGGACCGCTTGTGCCGACGATCACGTCCGGCCCGCTCGTGCCCGTGGTCGGCACGCCGGGTAGCGCGTCGATCGTCGCGGGGACGCCGTTGCAGCTGCCGCTGACTTCGCGCTCGACGGAGCCGATGTCGGTTCCGCCGTTCGCCGTGCGCGGCTTGCCGCGCTGGTCGATCGCGAGGCCGTTGGCGACGCCCGCGTTGATTGCCGGCGAACTGAGCGCCGGCATCTGCGTGAGCGTCGGGCCGCCGTTGTCGGCGAGCGTTCCCATCCCGGGCGACGTGTTGAAGATGTTCGAACCTGCCGGGTCGCTGATCACCGGCGCGCTGCCCTTGTTCTGGATCAGGCTGTTGCCGGCGGTGAAGCCGAACGCTGCGCCGGAGTGCTCCTCGGCGAGATCGTTCGGCGACCCACTTGCCGAGTTGCCGGCGACGATCGTGCTCGAGATCGCGCGCGGGGCGATGTCGTAGGCGCCACCGCCGTCATTGCCGTAGGTGAAGACGCCGCCACCCTCGTTCGTCGCCGTGTTGGCGGCGATCGTCGAGTTCGAGATCGTCGACTGGTACGGCCCGCCGAGGTAGACGCCGCCGCCGTAGCCGGTCGGTCCCGGCGCTCCGGACACCTCCTTCGCGTGGTTGCCGTAGACGGTCGAGTTCGAGATGTCCGCTCCATAGGAGCCGTAGCACGGGCAGGTGTACGCAAGGACGCCGCCGATGCCACCCGTGTTGCCGCTGATCGTCGAGCGGGAGATCGCCGCCTTGCCGAGCGCATCGATACCGCCGGCGCCCGAGACCGACGTGTTGCCCGAGACGGTCGTGTTGGTCATGCGCAGCCCGAGCGCGTACTTGCCGCGCGAGTCGATACCGCCGGCGCCCGGGCCGCCGACTTGTTGCCGCTGATCTCCGAGCCGTTGATCGTTACCGCACCGATCGCTGCCAACCCGCCGCCATCGGCGGCGTACACCCGGTATCGAGCGGTGTTGCCGCTGATCTCGGTGTTCGAAATCGTCGCCTGCGGGGCGTAGACGTTGAGCAACGCCAGCCCGCCGCCCGCCGTCGGATACGTGTAGCCGCCGGCGGACGCCGTCGCGGTGTTGCCGGTGATCGTCGAGTTCGCGATCGACGTCCCGCTGCCCGACGGGGCGTAGCTGAAGATCATCGCGCCGCCGCCGACGCCCGCGGTCTGGTTGCCGCTGATCGTCACGCCGTCGAGGCTTGCTGTACCGCCGATGAACGCACCCCCGCCGTACTTGGCGGACTCGTTGTTGATGATCGCCATGTCGCTGAGCGTGACGTTGCCGATCGAGTACAGGGCCGCGCCCGCGTAGCTGCTGTAGCCGTCCTCGAGCGTCAGGCCCGAGATCTCGAGCGCGCCGTCGCCCCCCGCGAGCAGAATGTTCGTCGTCCCGCCCCCGGAGACGGCGAGCTGTGAGGCACCGAGCCCGTCGATCGAGAGGTCGCCGTAGCCCGGCCCGGTGTAGCCGCTGACCGGCGTGTTGAGCGTGATCGTGTCGCCCGAGAGGCTGGCGGCGAAGACGATCGTGTCGTCCGAGGGCGCGCTGTTCGCCTGGTCGATCGCGTCGCGGAGCGTGCCGGCGCCGGTGTCGCCGGGGTCGGTGACGGTGAACTGGGCGGCCTCGGCGCCGGGCGCGGCTATCGCCAGCGCTGCGACGGCACTGCCGGCCGCGACCACCGCGCGGCCGCGACGATCCAGACGTGCTCGCTCCCGCTGCCGGCGACGACGGATTGCTCTTGCGGACATCCCTCTCCCTGTTCTCGCTGTCCCTTTCCGTGCACCCTATCGAGGCCGGGGCGCCGAGCGAAGGGCCGCGGACCGCCTCAGTCGGAGACGGTGAGCTCTCCCTCCACCGGCATGTCGCGGAGCAGCTGGACGAAGGCGACGGCGCCGAGCGCCAGCGGCAGCCAGAAGAGGATCACGCGGTATGCCAGCACCGCTGCCGCGGTCACGGCGGCGGGCACGCCGTAGACGACGAGGGTGCCGATCAGTCCGCCGTCGATGCCGCCGACTCCGCCCGGGATCGGCAGCAGGCCGCCCATCTGACCGATCAGATAGCCGAGCAGGACGACGATCAGCGCCGGCTCGAAACCGAAGGCCGCGAAGGTCGCGAAGAGCACGGCGTTGTCGAAGAGCCAGTAGCCGACCGCGCCGGCGATCACCCGCGGATCGCCACGCCGGACGACGATGCCCGCCTCGCGGGTTCCGGTGACGAGGGCGTCGCGGGCAAGCAGGGTCCACCGCCTCGCCCTCGAGTCCTCCGTCGGTGGGCTCCCTGCCGGGGCCGAGCCGCGGGACGAGCACGACGACGCCGATCAGCAGGGCGGCGAGGACCGCGGGCACGATCGTCAGCAACGGCGAGAGCTCGGGGCCGACGCCGAGGAAGGCAACGACGCCGATCACCGCGACGGCGACGAAGTTGACGCTGCTCTTGATCAGGAAGAAGGCGACCGACCGGCGCGCGATGTGCTCGTTGCTCATCCCGCCCTCGTGCAGGACCCAGGCGCCGAGCGCGAGGCCGCCGAGGCCGCTCGCGGGCACGATCGAGCCCATGGCCAGCTCCGAGCCGGCGATCTGCCAGGAGCGCCGTAGAGACATCCCGCGGCAGAAGATCGGCGCGAACATGAGCACGTAGGAGCCGAAGGAGAGCGCTTCGAAGAGCACCGCCAGCGCCAGCCAGCCGGGCTTGGCGTCCGCGATCCGATCACGGACCTCGCCGAGGCCCGGCGCGAGCAGGGCGACGAGGACGAGGAGGCCGATCAACGCAGCGGTACGCAACAGCCCTTTGGTCAGGGCCTGTCTCGAAAACTGACTCGGGACGGAGGACGAGCCTGATCGCTCGGTGGGGGAAGCCGTTGCGATGCACCTATCTTTGCAGACGCAATGACCTTCGCCAAACGACCGGCGGGCGGTCAGCTGTACCTGTCCCAGTGCTTCAGCGAAGGCTCGGGATCGACGGGAGTGCCGTGCTCGTGCAGCTCGAAGTGCAGATGGCATGGGGTCCCGGCGGCGTTTCCGGTCTGCCCGACGTGGCCCACCGTCCGTCCTGTCTTGACGTGCCCGCCCTCATGCAGAGGCGTCGGCTCGACCATGTGCGCATAGAAGTAGGACTCGCCGGTCTTGCGGCCGTTGATCAGTACGTAGTTGCCGTACAGGCGCGGGTCGTAGCCGACCTTCGCAACCTTGCCGCCGCGGGCGGCAATCAGGTCGCGTCCCGCAGTCCGCGGTGATGTCGAAGCCCTCATGCACGCGCCCGCCGTTGCGAGGGGCGCCGAACTCGCCGACCGGGCCGCGCGTCCCGTGCGGACCGTCGACCGGGAAGACGTGGCCGTGCAGGTCGAAGGAGCCCGCGAAGCGCGCAGGGCGCCCCTTTGCCGCGACGCGGAATTCGTAGCGGCCGTCCTTCGCCGCCCGGCCGCGCCGGTCGACCCCGTTCCAGCGCCGTTTGAGCTTCGTCCGCGGCTTGACGCGGTCGAGCTTCCACTCGGCGACGGTCCTCTCGTGGCGCGAGTCGACGACCGTGATCTCGAGGTCCGTCGCCCGCTTCGCGGTGAACGAGAAGCGGAGGGTTGGCTTGCGCTTCGCGGCAAACAGTGCGTGTTGGGGATGGACCTTCGCGTGCCGCACGTGGAAGGCCAGGTGTCCGCTGCCGGCAGCCGGGGCAGCTCCGGCTCCCGCAGCGACGAGCAGGAACGCCGCAAGCAGCAGTGCCGAGAGGAGCGGACCGCCCGTGCGGGCCACGGCGGGACTCATCGCGACGGTGGCCGCGGCGACACGCGTGCGCCGTCGAACCAGAAGACCCGGAGGTGCGCGCCGGCCGGCGTGACGCCGATGAAGACGAACTCGTTGTACGGCCAGATCGCCTGCGGGAAGCGCTGCTCGATCATCATGTTCTCGACTTCGACGACCGCCCCGGGAACGTCCGGCCTGCGCCCCGACTCGAACTCGTCGATCGCGTAGAGCCGTACGGCGAGCAGCAGGTTGGAGGCGAGGTTCCCGGCCCTGTGCTCGTCCGCGACGAACGCGCGGATGTGCCACATCGGCAGGCCGAGCTGCGGGCTGACCGTGACGTAGGCGGTCGAGATCCCGCAGAGGTCGCCCTCGGCGTCAGTCGCGACACGGACGACCTCGGGGAGCCGCCGCCTCGCCTCCTCCTCGTCGAGCCCGGCCTGCGTCCTCCACAGCTCGATGACGTCGTCCTCCGACGCGGGCGAATCGGCCAGCGTCTCGATTGCGTATTCGCGCTTGAGCTCGTACTCGCTCACAGGATCTTTGCCCCCTCGAAGTAGCGGACGCGCAACTGCTCTCCTGCGGTCGTCCAGCCGGCGAACAGCATCTTCGACTCCGGCCAGATCGCCTCGTCGCGGGTTGCGATCAGCTCCGGATCGACGAGCGCGAAACAAACGCCGAGCGGCGGGCCCTCCGCCTCCGTTCGCGCCGCGAGGACGTCCCAGGCACAGAGCAGGATCGACTCGAGCGCCTCGCGGGCGTGGCCGCTCGGAGTGAGACAGCGCAGCAACCAGAAGCGCCGGCCTCCGACCTCCGGCATGGCCTGCGCAAGCGCCCCGCTCGATGCGGCAACGTGGCCGTCGGCGTCGCGGAGCAGGCAGACGACGTGCGGCAGCCGGCCAATCGCCGCCTCGCCCTCGATCGCGCCGTTCAGCGCCCAGAAGCCGAGCAGCGCAGCGGCCGTGTCGCTGCCCTCGGCGACCCCGTTGGGCAACGGCTCGAGCTTGTATCCGGCTGGCAGGGTCATCGGGATGGCGCGGCCGGTGACCGCGCCGCGAGGCTACTCCAGCAACGCGGTTGACATCGTTTCGCGCGGCGCGTCCTAAGCTCGATCCGATGCCCGAGGGCGACACCATCCATCGGATCGCGAGGCGGCTCGACGCAGCGCTTGCTCACAGGCCGTTGGAGCGTGCCGACGCGCCCAATGCCCGCTCGCCCCTGCATGGCCGCACCGCCGCTCTCGCGGGACGAGCGGTCGAGCGCAGCGAGGCCCGCGGCAAGCACCTCCTGTTGCACCTCGACGACGGCAACGTGATCCACAACCACCTCGGCATGAACGGGCGCTGGCGCGTCGCCTCCGACGGGCGGCTGCCCGCCGGCAAGCCCTGGCTCGTCCTCGCGGCAGGGCCTGCGGTTGCCTCCCTCAACGGCTGCAAGTTGCTCCGCCTGACCAGCGAGGCCCGCGTGCGGAGCGATCCGGCGCTGACCCAGCTCGGCCCCGACCCGCTCGCGGCCGGCTTCGACGAGGCTGCCGTCGCGCCAGCGGCTCGCCGGCTGGGAGCCGTCGGAGCGGGTCGGCGCGGCGCTCCTCGACCAGCGACTCATCGCCGGGATCGGCAACGTGATCCGGATCGAGGCGCTGTGGCAGGCACGCGTCAGCCCCTGGCGCCGGATCGGCTCGCTCGAGCAGGCCGAGGCGGCCGAGGTCGTCCGCGCCAGCCGGTGGATCATGGAGACCGCGGTCCGCGAGGGCCGGCGCCCGAAGCAGATCTACGGCGCCCTCGCACGCCGTCCCTGCCCGCGTTGCGGGGCTGCGATCGAGAGCCGGGGGCAAGGCGACGACAACCGCATCACCTACTGGTGCGGGGGCTGCCAGCGCTAGGACGAGCCGGACGAAGGCCGCGACGACGTCGGGGTCGAACTGGGCGCCGCTGTGGCGGGCGAGCTCGGCCAGCGCTTCCTCCCGCGGCATCGCGCGCCGGTAGGGGCGGTTGGAGGTCATCGCATGGAAGCCGTCGACGACGAGGATGATCCTCGCCCCGAGCGGAATCGCCTCGCCGGCCAGCCCGTCGGGGTAGCCGCTGCCGTCGAAGCGCTCGTGGTCGTGGCGGACCATTCGCTTGACGTCCTCGGAGAGGTAAGGAATCGGATCGATGATCTGCACGCCGATCTCAGGGTGGCGCATCATCACCTCTCGCTCTCCCGGATCGAGCGGGCCAGGCTTGTTGAGGATCGCATCGGGGATCGCGATCTTGCCGATGTCGTGGAAGATCGCCCCATAGCGGAGGTCCTCAAGATCGACCTCGCCAAGCCCCATCTCGCGCCCGACGGCGACGGCCAGGTCGGCGACCTCGCCCGCGTGGTTGGCGGTGTAGTTGTCCTTCGCCTCGAGCGCGTTGGCGAGCGCCTCGGCGGTGCCGACGAGCGACGCCTTGAGCCGCCCGATGAGCTCCTCACGCTCGCTCTGCGCCCAGAGGCGCTCCAGCGTCTGCGCCGTGCTCAGCGCGACCGACTCGATCAGGGCCACCTCCGGCTCGTCGAAGCGCTGCTCGTACAGCCGGGCGGCGCCGACGACGACCTGGCGACCGGGCGCCGTGGCGCGGCAGCAGAAGAGCGACGCGCGCCCGCCCACCCTGAGCAGGTCCGAGCCGCGCTCGCCGACTGCTCGCGACGAAGCCGAGGCGTGGCGGACCTCCGGCGAGCGCAGGATCGCCGGCGCCGCCTCCTGTGGCGCTCCCACGAGCCCGATGCAGCGTGCCGGGCCATCGTCGGGGACCTCGGCGACGAGGCCGATCTCGGCGTCGAAGACCTCGCAGAGCTCCTCGGGAAGCACCCGCCCGAGATCCGCCTCGCTCTCCGCCCGCGAGAGCAGCGAGATGATCTCGGCCCGTCGCAGTGCCTCGACGACGCGCCGTCGCATCAACCTCAGCTCATCGTCGACGTCGGGGCCCAGCGGGTGATCTTCACCCGGAGGCCCGGCGGGCTCAGGCGAACGCTGCGACCACGACGGCATGATTGCGGTCCCCCTTCGCACCCCGTAGACGGTAGATCTCCCCGTGGCTGAACGTGCCGGCGAGCGGCGGCGGATCACCACCGAACCCGGCGATGATTCCCTCGACCTCGAGCTTCAGCGAATCGGCAACGGCGCGCTTGCGGCCCGCGCAGTCGAAGACGAGCGCCGCCCGGGGTGCTCCACCGAGGCGCGCAAGCGCGTTGCGAACTGCGCGGCCGGAAGCCTCGACGATGTCGCCCGGGACCTGCGCGGTGAAGTCGACGGCGGCGTCGACCGGGATATGTGTGGAGAGCTCGAGCCCGCCTTCCGGGCCGCGCCCGAGCACGTGACGCAGCCGTGACGACCCGTTCAGCTCGGGTTGCGCCAGGGGGTGGGTAACGGCCAGCGCCGAGAACTCCTCGCTACCGAGCTCGACGCCGGCGAGCCCGTGGCGCTCGAGGTAGACGTCCACGGCGGGCCGCCCGTCGAGCTCGAACAGGAGCCGTCCCTTCGTGCGCGTGGCGATCGACATCGCACCACGGCTGCGGCATGCAGTGCGCCTGGCCGAGGCCGACTTGCCGCTCCCCACCGATCGCGATCGCGATGACCGCATCGCGCAGCGCCCGTGCGCCGAGGATGTGCGCCGGTTCGGACCCGCCGGCGCCGCCGCCGATGAGGGGCACGGTAGGCCCGGCCGCGGAGTAGGCGCCGGCGACAGCCTCGGCCTGATCGCCGGAGCGCGTGTCGAGGAAGAGCATCGACCGTGCGCTCGAGCGCCGGATCCACGGCACCGAGCGCCTCGGCGGTCGCCGCCGCCGCGGCGCTCCGCAGGTCGCTGCCGGCCTCGGTCGCGAGCCCGAGCCCGATCGCCGTTCCCGACGCGAGCGCGAGCGCGACTGCGCCGTGGTCGATTGCCCCGCCGGCGGCGATCGCCCCGTTTGCCGTCATTCCGGCAAGGACAGTCCCGCCGGCCGCTTCGTTCGCCGCTGTCGCGGCCGCCTCCGCGTCGAGCCCGCTGGTGAAGAGCAGGACGAGCTCCGCCTCGTCGCCGACGCCCGCAAGCGCACGGTCCACCGCCGCGGCGGGGGCGCCGTCGCCGGACTCGCTGGCAGCTGCCGCGAGCGTCGGCGTGGCTGATGATCGAGTCTCCATCGAAGGTCTCGGCCAACGACATTAGCCCGATTCCCTGGCGGTCGCCGTGGAGGCGCGATAATCAGCGCCGGGATGGGAGAGACCCCCAAGCGGCGACGGTGGAGCTGCTCGCCGCGTGCCGCTGCTCTCCGGGCTCTCGCAGGCTGAGCTCGAGCGGATCGCGCAGGTCGCGGTCCCACGCTCGTTCCCGAAGGGCGCGCGCGTCTTTCACGAGGGGGATCAAAGCGATGCCTGCTACATCATCCGCGACGGCGAGGTCCGGGTCACCCGTGAACACTCCGACGGCCGCGCGATCGCCCTGGCGACGCTCGGTCCGGGCGAGATCGTCGGCGAGCTCGCGATGCTCGACGGTGAGGTCCGGTCGGCGAGCGTCGAGGCGGTCAGCGACGTCGAGCTGCTCGCGATCGCAGCCCGCGACATGCGCGGGCTGCTCGAGCGCAACCCGGAGATCACCGCGAAGCTCGTCGTTGCACTGACCCAGCGCGTCCGCGAGACGAACGAGCGGGTCGCACGCCAGTCCTTTCAGACGGTTCCAAGCCGCGTCGCCGGTGTGCTCTCGCAGCTCGTCGCCGAGGCCGGCAGCGACGGGAACGGTGCCCGCGACGGAGTCACGATCCGCATGAACCAGGCCGATCTCGCGCAGCTTGCGGGGACCTCACGCGAGAGCGTCAGCCGCTTCCTCGCGGTCCTCGAACGCGCGGGCGTCGTCCGCGTCGGCCGCGGCCGCGTCACCGTGCTCGAGACCCAGCGGCTCCGCGCGTACATCTTCTGATCGGGTTGGGCGGCGGGCGATGACCGCTGAGCGCAACCCGACCGCTCGGCTGAGCGCGAGGCGATGGTCGCCACGCAGCTCGCCGGCCGGGGGATCGCCGATGAGCGTGTGCTTGCGGCGATGGGCAGCCGTGCCGCGCGAGGGCTTCGTTCCTGCCGACCGCGCCGACGAGGCCTATGGCGACCACGCCGTCCCCTGGCCGCCGGCCAGACCGTGTCGCAGCCGTGGATCGTCGCGGCGATCTGCCAGGCCCTCGCAGTCGAGCCGGGTGACCGAGCGCTCGAGATCGGTACCGGCAGCGGCTACTCGGCTGCCGTCCTTGCGCGGCTCGGTGCCCGGGTGGTCTCGGTCGAGCGCATCCCGGAGCTCACCGAGCTCGCCCGCGCCAACCTCGCTCGGGCCGGCGTCGAGGGCGTCGAGCTCATCTGCGCCGACGGCAGCCTCGGCCTCCCCGAGCGGGCGCCTTTCGACGTGATCGCGGTTCATGCCGCCGTCCCCGCCGAGCCCGAGGCGCTGCTTGCTCAGCTCGCGCCCGGCGGCCGGCTCGTCGCACCGCTCGTCTCGGGTCGGCTGGCGCGCTCGGAGAACCTCGTCCGCTGGTATCGATCTCCGGCGGGCGAGTTGCTCTCGGAGACCCTTGCCGGCTGCAGGTTCGTGCCCCTGATCGGTGCGGCGGGCTACACCGAACGGGGGAAGCCGCCGAGCTGAGCGACAGCCCCTGCGAAGCCGCAGCGGCCGCCGGATCAGGCTACGCTCCGCTTGCAGATGGGCAGCGCTCTCTACGTCCTCAACTTCTACTCGCCCGTCTTCGCCGACCAGCTCAAGCGCGGCCGGAAGACGGCGACGATCCGGCTCGGCGACAAGTCGCGCAAGTACGAGCGCAGCCAGGTCGTCTGGGTCACCGTCGGCAGCCGCCACGGGCCTCGGGAGAAGATCTTCGCGGCGGTCATCGATGACGTCTCCGTCAAGCGCGTCCGCGACCTGAGCCCGCGCGACATCGAGCACGACAACCCGGAGTTCCGCCGTGTCGAGGAGTCGATCGACTTCCTCGAGAAGATCTATGACCGGGCGATCAGCGAGGACGATCTCGTCACCGTGATCCGCTTCTCGCAGATCGTCGAACGCCCCGTCGGCTCGTTCGGCAACGGCGAGCCCCCGTCGCCGAACTGAAGCAGCGCCGCTACAGCTTCCTCACGACCTGGCTGCTCGAGAGCCCGCGCGAGCCCGTCTTCGAGGCGATCTGGGATTCCTCCCGCTGGCCCGAGTGGTGGCCGGGGGTGATCTCCGCGGTCGAGACCGACCCCGGCAGGCCCGGCAACGACGGCACCGGTCGCCGCGGCACCTACGAGTGGCGCAGCCGAGTTCCCTACCCGGTTCGCTTCGCGGTCGAGGTGACCCGGGTCGTGCGCCCTTCGCTGCTCGCCGGTCGTGCCTCCGGTGAGCTCGCCGGTACGGGCACGTGGCGCTTCTTCGAGCACGCGGGGGTGACGGCCGTGGTCTACGAGTGGGACGTGGCGACGACGCGAGCGTGGATGAACCTGATCGGCCCGCTCGCGGCGCCGGTCTTCGAGTGGAACCACGACTGGATCATGCGCCGCGGGGGCGAGGGCCTCGCGGCGCGGCTCGGCGTCCGCCTGCTCGCGGCGGGCTGAGCCGCCGCCGATCCGGAAGATCTGCGGCGTTCACGCTGAGATCACTTGACCGGCACCGGCGGCGCGCTATATTGCGCCTCGCGGAGCTTGGCACTCTCCACCCGCGAGTGCCAAAGCGCGCTTCCGGACCCGCATCCGAAGCCGCTTCGCGACGTGACTTGCAATATGCACCAAAGACTCACGGAGGTAAAAACGAAATGAAGCTCAAGCCCCTCGGCGACCGCCTGATCATCCGGGCGCTCGATGAGGAGGAGACGACCGCCAGCGGTCTCGTCCTCCCTGACACCGCCAAGGAGAAGCCCCAGAAGGGCGAGGTGCTCGCCGTTGGCGATGGCGCCCGCAACGAGACGACGGGCGAGCGCGTCGCGCTCGACGTCGCCGAGGGCGACACCGTCCTCTACAGCAAGTACGGCGGCACCGAGGTCAAGGTCGACGGCGAGGACCTGCTGGTCCTGCGCGAGTCGGACGTCCTCGCCAAGGTCGAGTAACGGCCTCCCGCCCCACGAAGACTGAACCACTGATCAGGAGGAATTAGAGATATGGCTCACAAGGAGCTGAAGTACGGCGCCGAGGCGCGCACCTCGCTGCAGGACGGCGTCGACGCCGTCGCCGATGCAGTCAAGGTCACGCTCGGACCGAAGGGCCGCTACGTCGTGCTCGACAAGAAGTTCGGCGCACCGACGATCACCAACGACGGCGTCACGATCGCTCGCGAGATCGAGATCGAGGACGTCTTCGCCAACCAGGGCGCCCAGCTCGTCCGCGAGGTCGCCACGGCGACCAACGACGTTGCCGGCGACGGCACGACGACGGCGACGCTGCTCGCGCAGACGATCGTTCACGCCGGCCTCAAGAACGTCGCCGCCGGGGCCAACCCGCTGGCGCTCCGCAAGGGCATCGAGACCGCCGTCAACCAGGTGGTCGAGAACCTGCGCGAGTCGCAGTCGAAGGAGGTCGGAGGCAAGGAGCAGATCGCCAAGGTCGCATCGATCTCCGCCGCCGACGACGAGATCGGCGACATCATCGCCGACGCGATCGAGAAGGTCGGCAAGGACGGCGTCGTCAACGTCGAAGAGGGCCAGACGTTCGGCATGGAGCTCGAGTTCACCGAGGGCATGCAGTTCGACAAGGGCTACATCTCGCCCTACATGGTCACCGACCAGGACCGCATGGAGGCCGTGCTCGAGGATCCGTACATCCTCATCGCCAACCAGAAGATCGGCAACGTGCGTGAGCTGCTGCCGGTCCTCGAGCAGGTGATGCAGGGCGGCAAGCCGATCGTCATCGTCGCCGAGGACCTCGAGGGTGAGGCGCTGGCGACGCTCGTCGTCAACAAGCTGCGTGGCACCTTCACCGGTGTTGCGGTCAAGGCGCCGGGCTTCGGCGATCGCCGCAAGCGCATGCTCGAGGACATCGCGATCCTCACCGGCGGCGAGGTGATCACCGAGGAGATGGGCCTGAAGCTGGAGAACACCCAGCTCACCCAGCTCGGTAAGGCCCGCCGCGTCGTCGTCGGCAAGGACGACACGACGATCATCGACGGCGCCGGCGAGAAGGCGCAGATCGAGGGCCGGATCAACCAGATCCGCTCGGAGATCGAGAACACCGACTCCGACTTCGACCGGGAGAAGCTCCAAGAGCGCCTGGCGAAGCTGGCCGGCGGCGTTGCCGTCGTCAAGGTCGGCGCTGCCACCGAGACCGAGATGAAGGAGAAGAAGCACCGCGTCGAGGACGCGCTGCAGGCCACCCGGGCCGCCCTCGAAGAGGGCATCGTCCCCGGCGGTGGCGTCGCTCTCCTCAACGCGCAGGCTGCGGTCGACGCCTCGGGTCTGGACGCCGACGAGGGCACCGGCCTGGAGATCATCCGCAAGGCGCTCGAGGAGCCGATCCGTCAGATCGCGGAGAACTCCGGGTTCGAGGGCTCCGTCGTGGTCAACAAGGTCCGCGACATGAAGGCCGGCGAGGGTCTCAACGCCGGCACCGGTGAGTACGGCGATCTGATCGCCGACGGTGTCATCGACCCGACGATGGTGACGCGCTCTGCCCTGCAGAACGCCGCCTCGATCGCCAAGAACATCCTGACGACCGAGTGCATCGTCGCCGAGCCGCCGGAGCCCGAGGGCGCCGGCATGCCCGGCGGTGGCATGCCCGACATGGGCGGCATGATGTAAGGACCTCTTCGCCTGCGGCCGCGCGGTTTCGCCGCGGCCGGCGAAGAGCCCGAGACCCGGTCGGCATTTGCCGGCCGGGTCTCGTCCGTTAAGGCCGGCGGGCAGCTGCTGGGACCTTGACCTTCATCTTCTTACGGACGCTTGCCCCTGTTGGCGAGCCCGTCGCGGGTCTTGATCGTCAGCCTGCTCACCCGGGCGCGGCCGGAGCGGGCGAGGACCCGGCGAGCGCGCCGCTTGAACCGCAGCCGGACCTTCGTCTTGTGGCCCGGATCGACCTCGAGCTTGCCGTGCGCGAGCTTGAGCTTGTGATTGGCCCCGCCGACCCGGATGCGCTTTCTCGTCTTTAGCTTGATCCGGCCACGACATGGTCCCGTCAGCTCGGAGGCCGGACAGCGGACCCGCAGCCGGGCCGAGCGCTTGTGCAGCCTGAGCTTGTGACCCTTGACGCGGAGCGCGGGGGGTGTCGTGTCGACCGTGAACAGCGGCACGATCGCCGGCGGTCGGGTCGGCGTTGTTGCGGACGTCCACGGCGCGCGCACCGAGGTGAGTGGGGCCGTCCGGCAGGGGGCCGGCGGCGGCTTTGCCGTTGCGGCCGGCGCACTTGGTCCAGGAGCTTCCGTCGCTCGAGCACTGGAACCGCTCGAGGTCGACGGCCGCTCGAGTCGAGCTTCAGCGACGGCGTCGGATCGGCGATGTGGTCACCGGGCGCCGGGGCGTTGACGACGGTCGTGTCCGGGGCCGCCGGTATCGACGGCCCACAGCTCGCTTCCCGTCGCGCCGTCGTCGGCGTTGAAGTAGAGGGTGTCACCGAGCACCGTCAGGCGCCGACGGGTTGGAGTTGCTCGCGCCACCGTTGATGTCGCGCGACCATCTCGGTGCCCGCCGCGGTGCCGTCACTGCGCCACAGCTCGTTGCCGTGGCTCCCGTCGGTGGCGCAGAAGAACAGCTCGTTGCCAAGCGGCGGTCGCGTACGGAATGCCGCAGGGCGCTGGACCGCCGCCGGGGTTGATCTCGTCGACCATCTCGGTCGTGCCGCCCGGCACGCCCGTCGCTGCGCCAGACCTCGCGCCCGTGCCCGCCGCTCACCGCGGTGAAGAAGAGCCGGTTGCCGACCGGCGTCATCGACTGTGGGTTCGAGTCCCCGACGGGATTGATGTCGGCGACGAGCTCGGCGCCAGGGCCGGGAGGGTGCTCCGGAAGAGCTCGACGCCGTTGCCGGGGCGTGTCGACGGCGAAGTAGACGTGTCCCTTGAAGGCCGTGAGTTCCCGCCACGCCGGAGTCGCCGGCACCGCTGTCGAGGTTCGCGACGAGCTGGGTGGTGCCGCCGGGCATCGCCGTCGCTGCGCCAGAGCTCGCGTCCCGACGATTCCGTCGTCCGCCGTGAAGTAGATCCAGCCCCCGGCCGGTGTCATCTCGCTGTGGGGACGAGCTTCCAGGCAGGGCGATGTTGGCCACTAGGTCGGTCCCGCCGCCGCTCGCGTCGCTTCGCCACAGCTCCGTGCCGGCCGCCGGTTCGGTGGCGCCGAAGTACGCGAAGGCCGCCGCTCGCACGCCGGGAAGAAGAAGCCGCCGATCGCTGCCCGGGGCTCCGGGGTTGATGTCCGCGACCATGCCGGTCCCGGCGGCCGTGCCGTCGGTGTGCCAGGGCTCGGTCCCGTGGCTGCCGTCCTCGGCGTTGAAGAGAGATCGAGCTCCCGAGCCTGAACGGGCTCCGCGGTTGCGAGCAGGCGACGCCGGGGTTGATGTCAGCGACGCCGTTCGTCCCGGCCGCGGTCCCGTTCGTGTGCCATAGCTCCTCGCCGTGGCGCGGCTCGTAGGCCGCGAAGATCGACCTTGTCGCCGAGCGCGGTGAACGCGGCGGGCGTTGACGACATCGGGCGCCGGGGTTCGATGTCGGCGATGCGCGTGGTGCCGGCGGCCGTGCCGTCCGTGCGCCACAGCTCCGTCGCCGGCTGCCGTCGTAGGCCGCGCGGAACACGGACGTAGCGGCCGTACGGCGTGATCCAAACCGGCGACGATCCTCCGGCCCCACGTCCGGATGTCGGCGACCCGCTCGGCCGACGTCGACGGCTCCGTCGGCCTGGCGCGGATCGAGGCCTCGAGAGCAGGCGGATCGTCAGGAAGGTGAATGCGGCGGCCAAGGCGTCGCGACAGCCATCCGGCCGCCGGACGCGATGCTCCCATGGAGACGACGGTAGCACCGGTCCAGCGCGGCCGGCAACGTGCCGCCTCCGCGCCGGCCGTTCAGCCCCCGAGCACCTCCGCCACCGGCACGGGGTCGACCCCGAGCGAGCGAATGTCCTCCGTGCCGCGGGCGGCGAGCATCGGCACCTCGAGCAGCTCGGCCTCCTCCCAGGTGGCGAAAGCCTTCTCGCCGACGAGCCGCCGCAGCGTCAGACAGGCCGCGACGGACGATCGGCAGCGGCACGTGCATGTGCGGACGCTCGCGGCCGGCGGCCCGCCCGATCTCACGCGCGATCTCGTCGTAGGTGAGCCGCTGCGGCCCGGCGAGCTCGAAGCGGCCGGGATCGGCGGCAATCGCCGCAATCGTCGCCCGCGCCGCGTCGGCCGCCGCGAGTGGCTCGAAGGCCGCGCGGCCCGAGCCCGAGATCGGCACGAGTGGCAGCAGCGCAAGGCGTCGCATCATCGTCGTCCACGGGTCGTCACGCGAGTAGATGATCGAGGGGGCGATCACGGTGGTCTCGATCTCGGCCCCCTCGACGATGTCCTCGGCAAGCGCCTTCGAGCGGAAGAAGCGCGTGCGCTGATGCAGGCTGGCGCCGATCGCGCTGAAGAAGACGAAGCGGCGTACGCCGGCGCGCTCGGCCGCCCGCAGCAGGCGGTAGGTGCCGAGCGCGTTGATCTCCTCGAGCCGCTTCGGCGGCTGATCGCGGATCGCGGCGGCGAGGTGGATGACGGTGTCGGCGCCGCGGACGGCGTGACGCAGCCCGCGCGGGTCGCCAAGGTCGGCGAGCGAGAGCTGCACGCGGACGCGGTTCGTCCCGAGCTGCTTGGGGTCGCGGACGATGCAGCGAACCTCCTCGCCCGCCGCGAGCAGCTGCCCAAGGAGCTCCGAGCCCACCACCCCGGTTGCGCCGGTCAGCAGAATCACTCACCCAACCCTACCCGCCGCCCGGAGGTCGGCAGTCCTCGGCGCATCCGGCCTCTACAATCAGCGACTCCCGCGGCCCGGCGCCGCCCGAAAGATCGCAAGCGAACGAAGGAAACGCACCCTTGGCTTACGTCATCGCAGAACCCTGCATCGGCGAGAAGGACAACTCCTGCGTCGAGGTCTGCCCTGTCGACTGCATCCACCCGACCCCGGACGAGCCCGATTACGAGGCCGCCAAGCAGCTCTTCATCGACCCCGACGAGTGCATCGATTGCGACGCCTGCGTCGAGGCCTGCCCCGTCGACGCCTGCTTCGCCGAGGATCAGCTCCCCGACGAGTGGGTCAAGTACACGGCGA
This sequence comes from uncultured Solirubrobacterales bacterium, assembly GCA_963850625.1. Lineage (GTDB taxonomy): Bacteria > Actinomycetota > Thermoleophilia > Solirubrobacterales > 70-9 > CAXMST01. The sequence continues at coordinate 256,370 of CAWKLZ010000005.1, read as the reverse complement.
TCAACGCGGAGTACTTCGCGAGCAAGTAGGGGCGGCGGCACGGTCGGGAGTCAGAGGCCCGGCGAGTGCGCGCGATCGTCCTCGATCAGCCGCGCCCCGGCGGCGGCGAGCTGGTCGAACGCGAGCTCCCCGATCCGGAGCCCGGGCCGGGCGAGCTGCTGATCGACGTCTCCGCCTGCGGCGTCTGCCGCACGGATCTGCATGTCCTCGATGGCGAGCTGCCGAGCCGAAGCTGCCGCTCATCCTCGGCCATCAGATCGTCGGCCGCGGTGGTCGAGCTCGGGCCGGACGTCGAGGCGGCCTGGCCGATGCGTCGGGCGAGCGGGTCGGCGTGCCGTGGCTCGGCTGGACCTGCGGCGTCTGCCGCTCACTGCCGGGCGGGGCGCGAGAACCTCTGCGAGCGCGCCGAGTTCACCGGCTACACGCGCGACGGCGGCTATGCCGAGCTGCGCGGTCGCCGACGCGCGCTTCTGCTTCCCGCTGCCCGACGCGGCTCGCCGACGCGGAGGTCGCGCCGCTGCTCTGCGCCGGCCTGATCGGCTACCGCGCGCTGCGCATGTCCGGCGAGGCGGAGCGCCTCGGCCTCTACGGCTTCGGCTCCTCCGCCCACCTGATCGCGCAGCTGGCGCCTGCACAGGGGCGGCGCGTCTTCGCCTTCACCCGCGACGGCGACGCGGCGGGCCAGGCCTTCGCGCGCGACGCTCGGCGCGAGTGGGCCGGCGACTCGGACGAGCCGCCGCCCGAGCCGCTCGACGCGGCGATCATCTTCGCTCCCGTCGGCGCGCTGGTGCCGGCGGCGCTGCGCGCCGTCGGCCAGGGCGGGATCGTCGTCTGCGCCGGCATCCATATGTCCGAGATCCCGGCCTTCTCCTACGACATCCTCTGGGAGGAGCGGCAGTTGCGCTCGGTCGCGAACCTGACCCGCCGCGACGGCGAGGAGCTGCTGCCGCTGGCGGCCGAGGCGGGTGCTGCGCCGCAGGTCACGGCTATCCGCTCGCCGAGGCGGCGAACCAGGCGCTCGACGATCTGCGCGCCGGCCGCGTCGAGGGCTCGGCCGTGCTTGCGATCGGTCGCCGCAGCGCCAGCGGCTCAGCCGCCGGACTGGATCACCGGCAGCTCGGTGCCGCTGGGCGAGCCCGTCGCGCCGACGGCGATCGGCTCGGCCATCGGCGAGGCCGACTGCATGACGGGCAGCTCGACCGGCGTCGCGGCGATGATCCCGCGCGCGGCCTCGCGGATCGCGACCGAGGCCGGGGCCTGCGGATCGGCGATCACCAGCGGCGTGCCGGCGTCGGCGTGCTCGCGGAGCTCCTCCTGCAGCGGGATCTTGCCGAGCAGCGGCACGTCGAGCTCGTCGGCGAGCGTCTGCCCGCCGCCCTCGCCGAAGATCGTGAAGCGCTGCCCGTCCGGCGTCGTGAAGCCGGACATGTTCTCGATCACGCCGAGCACCTCGAGGTCGACCTTGCCGGCCATCTCGGCGGCGCGGCGGGCGACCGACTGCGCAGCGGGCTGCGGCGTGGTGACGATCGCGAAGCGGGCCTGGGGCAGCAGCTGGGCGAGCGTCATCGAGACGTCGCCGGTGCCCGGCGGCAGGTCGAGCAGCAGGTAGTCGAGCTCGCCCCAGTCGACGTCCTCGAGGAACTGCTGAATCGCCTTGTGGAGCATCGGCCCGCGCCAGACGACCGCGGCGTTCTCCTCGACGAAGAAGCCGATCGACATGACCTTGACGCCGCTCGGGGAGGCGATCGGCAGGATCTTGCGCTCGCCGTTGACCTGCGGGCGCTCGTTGACGCCGAGCATGCGCGGGATCGAGTAGCCGTAGACGTCGGCGTCGAGCGCGCCGGCCTTCTTGCCCTCGGCCTGCAGCGCCGCGGCCAGGTTCGAGGTCATCGTCGACTTACCGACGCCGCCCTTGCCGGAGGCGACGCAGATCACGTTCTTGACCTGGGCGAGGGCGCCCTCGGGGAGGCCGCCGGGGCGGCCGAGCTTCTGTTGCAGGGTCGCCTTCTCGCCGTCGTTGAGCACGTCGAAGCCCACGCCGACGGCCTCGACGCCGTCGAGCTCGCCGACGCTCTTGGCGACGGCCTGCTCGAAGTGCGAGCGGATCGGACAGCCCGCGGTTGTCAGCGAGACGACGACATCGACGCGGGTGCCCTCGATCGCGATCGAGCGGACCATGCCGAGCTCGACGATGTTGCGGCGCAGCTCGGGGTCGATGACCGCCCGCAGCGCTTCGGTTACCTGCTCTTCGGTGGGGGGAGAAGACATGGCCTCATTGTCACAGACGGCGCCCGGCGCCTGCGAGCCGCCGCCGACGATCTCTCGCGCTCAGCGCCGTGCGGCGGGAGCGACGTCGGGTTCGCCGGGAAGCAGGGCGAGGCCCGAGATCGCGGTGGTGCATCCGCCGATCAGTCGGGCGAGCTCGGAATGGCCGAATCCTTCCGTGCTGAGCAGGGCACTCACGGCACATGCCGCGCCGATCGCGAGCGCCAGCAGGCCGGCGCTCCGGGCGGAAAGGTCTTCCACGGCGGCGGCGATCGCAACGCCGGCCGTCGCTGTTCCGGCAGCGGCGCTGAAGGCGACGCCCAACACGCGCTCACTGGAGAGCAGCGCAGCCAGCAGCAGCGCTGCGCCCGCCGCGAGCATCGCGCCGATCGCGAGGCGCTGCAGCCGGCGTCGCCACCGGCTCAAAGGCAGCGCGACGTCGATCGGCGCGCGTGTGTCGGCGGGCATCAGCATCTCCGGGACGGGCCTCGGGGTGATCTTTCGATCAACCGGCGAGGGTCTTCTCCCGCTGGGCGTCATGGCGTCCCTCGGCGATCTCCTCGATCGCCTTCGCGCAGAACGCTTCGAGATCGTCGGGCTTGCGGGATGTGACGAGTCCCTGGTCGACGACGACCTCCTCGTCGACCCACGTACCGCCCGCATTGCGGATGTCGGTCTGCAGGCTCGGCCACGAGGTGAGCTTGCGGCCGGAAACGACGTCGGCTTCGACGAGCGTCCACGGGGCGTGGCAGATCGCCGCGACGGGCTTGCCGGCCGCGAAGAAGTCCCGTGTGAAGGAGACGGCGTCGGCGTCGGTCCGCAGGGCGTCGGGGTTGGCGACGCCGCCGGGCATCACGAGCCCGTCGTAATCGTCGGCATCGGCCTCGGCGACCTTGCGGTCGACGGAAAACGTCTCCGCCTTGTCGAGATGGTTGAAGGCCTGCGCCTCGCCGGAATCGGGAGCGATCAGTTCCGGCGAGCCACCCGCGTTCTCGATCGCCTTCCAGGGCTCGGTCAGCTCCACCTGCTCGATGCCCTCGTTCGCGACGAGGAACGCGATCTTCTTACCGTCGAGCTTGCTCATCTGGACCTCCTTACGTTGCTTACTTTGTAAGTACCCGCTAAGAAAGCGGCTCAACCAGCGGCGGAGGGGCGTGTACGGCGGGGCATGCGCCGGGTAAACCGGCCGCGGTACTCGACCAAAGGAGGAACGCATGCCGGAACGAGACCCAGGGCCAAGCGTCAAGGACAAGGAGCAGTACGAGGCGCTTCGTGACCAGGGCGAGAGCAAGGAGAAGGCGGCGCGGATCGCCAACTCGAACCGACAGGAGACCGCCGAGAAGGGCGGCGAAAGCGGCTCCTACGAGGACTGGACGGTCGAGGATCTCCACGATCGCGCCGCCGAGATCGGCATCGAAGGTCGCTCGGACATGAACAAGGACGAGCTCATCGACGCCCTCCGCAACCATTGAGCCGGGCCCTCTCCCGACTCCCCGTTAAATGATTCGGCGGGCCCACGAGGGACCCGCCGAATCGGGGAGGAGAGGTTGGTCCAAGGGCCGAAGCCCTCGACCATGTCTACTCGCGAGTATGGGGCGAGTAGATCACTCCGGCCGCCGCCTCTTCCAAACCCAGCTCGATCCCTCGATCGCGAGGGACCGAGCGCCGGGCCGGCGACCGGGCTAAGCGATTACGCGGCGGTCGGCGTCTTGCCGCTCCCCTGAACGCGCTCGACGAGCTCGCGAACGCGCTTCTCGGCTTCGTCGCGGTTCTGCTTGAGCTGCGACTCGGCCTTCTTGAGCTCGGTCTCGGCCTTCTTGCGGTTCTGCTTGACGCTCGACTCGAGGCTGCGGCGCTGCTGCTTGACCTCGCGCTCGAGACGGTTGCGGGTCCGCTTCGCACGCTGGATCGCGCGACGACGGGCGGTGCCGCCCCGGCGCTCGACCTTGTTGAGCTCGCGGCGGAGCTGCGTGCGCACGCGCTTCAGCTCGGCCTCGCGCTTGCTCGGCGTGCCGTAGGGCTCGACGACCGTGGCGGCGCGCTCGTAGAACGTCAGCGCGGCGCCGACGGGGATGTCGACAGCCGTCTCGGCGGTCTGAATCGCCCGCTCGCGAGCGACCTCGGGGCCGCTCTTCGGCGCCGGCGTCGTCGCAGTCGTGGACTTCTGTGCGGTCGACTTGGTAGCGGTCGACTTCGTGGACTTGGTGGTCTTCTTTGTCGTGGCGGTGGTGGCCATGTGCTGCTTCCTCAACCCCTCTGATGAGTTGGTGGATTCAATGTCTATTACAAATAAGCATGTTCAGTGTAGCACCGAACAACTGTTCTTACCCGAGCGGCTGCACTGCGTTACAGAGCCATCTGTGACGCCGCGCACACAAGACGCCAACACTTCGCTCGTCGGAGCTTGATGGACTCGGCGGCCGGGTGCGTTCAGCGGACGGCGGCGCCGGCGGCGCCGGTGCGCTGCAGCCAAGCGCCGGGATCGGCGAGCTCGGCGAGCGTCGGCAGCGAGTCCGGCCCGGCCCACGCCGCGTTCAGCGCAGCGATCCCGTCGAGCTCGACAACGCCGTCACAGAAGCGCTTGCCGTCTCGGTACTGGCGCAGCTTCAGCTCCATGCCGAGCAACCAGGAGAGCAGCCGGGCCAAGGGCGGGCGGTCCTCGCGGCGGTGCTCGAGACCGAAGCGGAGCTCGGCGATGTCCTCGCCCAGCTCGGGCGCGGCAGCGTCCATGACGTGCTCGGCGAACCCCTCGATCGAGGCCATCGTCGCCTGGGTGGCTTCGATCAGCGGCCGCGACTCGGGCGGCGCGAGCAGCGTCAGCGGATCGCTGCTCCACAGCTCGGCGACGAGCCGACGCGGATCGGTCGTTGCGATTCGGCGTGCCGCGCGGGCGAGGTCCGCCGGCGCGATCGCCAGCCGGCTGCCTTCGAGCAGCTCGCTCGCGAGCGCTCGCAGGTGGTCGCGCAGCCACGGCGCGGCACCGAAGTGGACGGCGTGCGTGACCTCGTGCAGGGCGATCCAGCGCAGGACCGTGCGCGGCTCGCCCTCGAGTTGGCGCTGCGCTTCGGCGACGTTCGGGGCGACGAAGAGCAGCCGTGGGCTCCGCTCGGGGCCGAGCACCGGGAACTCGTACTGGCCGAGGACGCGCCGCGAGGCGTAGCCGACGAGCGCGCCGAGCTGGGCGCCGGCGACGATCGCAAACGGCGCGGCGAGCGGCCCGGGCAGGGACATGCCGGCGCCGAGCCGCCCCTCGATTGCGCCCACCGTCCCTCGCATCGAACTCGAGGTTGATCGTGGCCCACTGGCGCCGGCTGACCCACTCGGGAGCCGGAATCTCCCGCTCGGGTTCGAGGCCGGTGTAGCGCTCGACGGCGCGTGCCGACTCGCAGACGGCCTGCTCGAGGATCTCCGCCGGCGGCGCCGGCGCGCTGTCTCCAGCCGCGAAGGCGGCGACCCGCTCGGCGACGGCCCAGTCGATCAGCTCGGCCATCGGCCCTACCCGCGCGCCTTCGGCCCGGCCGCTTGCGCCGCCAGCACCGTCTCGAGGTGCTCGCGGGAGCGTGCGGCGGCGACCGTGTAGCGGGCGTCGAGGCCGAGCGCCGCGTCCGAGGCGTCGATGCCGCCGAAGTCGACGACGGATCCGGCCTCGGTGACGATCAGCTGTGCCGCCGCCGCGTCGACGGAGCGACAGGGCCGGGCGGAGAACATCGCGTCGAAGCGGGCGGCGCCGACCCAGCTCATGCTGATCGCGATCGAGCCGACCACCCGCAGCCTGTAGGCCTTGCCCTCGAGCGCTGCAATCGGCGCACCGACCCAGCCTGGCTCGGCCGACTCCAGGCCGACGACCTCCAGCCCGTAGTCGGGGCCGGAGGCCGGCAGCGGCTTGCCGTTCAGCGTCACTCCCTCGCCTCGGCGGGCGGCGAACTCCTCGCCGGGCCCGAAGTCGTGGACGAACCCGAACAGGACGTCGGCCATCGAGTCGCCCTCGGCGACGGCGAGCGACAAGGAGTGGCCGGGGATCGCCCGGCGCACGTTCATCGAGCCGTCGATCGGATCGATGACGACGCGCAACGCGGCATCGCCGGAGCCGATCGTGAACTCGCCCCGCTCCTCCGTGACGACGACGACCGCCGGGCCGCCCCCGCTGAGCTCGCGCTCGAGCTCCTCGATGACGACGTCCTCGCAGCGCCGGTCGAGGACGAGGCTCATGTCGCCGCCCTCACCGCGCCCCTCGTACTCGGTCCGCCCGGCACTCGAGCGGTCCGCGGCGAAGAGCTGGGCCTGCCGCGCGACCGAGCGCCGGCAGACGCCGATCCAATCGATCGAATCCATCGTTGCCATCGTAGTGACGGGAGCGCTACCGTCAGGCGGCAGTCCGTGCCCGCACCCGCGCCAGATTTCGACGCAGCGATTGCCCACCGGGGTGGCGCGGCCCTCGTCACCGGCGTTGCAGGGTCGGGCCGCACCGAGGTGCTCGCCCGCCGTTTCGTGGCACTCGTCGACGGCGGGGTCCCCGGCGAGCACGTCGCGATCCTCGCCGGCGGCCCGGCGACGCGGACGCGGCTCCGCGACCGGATCGAGACGCTGCTCGATCGGCCCTACGAGGAGCTGCCCGTCCACACCTGGGAGGAGCTCGCCGAGAAGCTGCTGCGCGACTACTCGCTTGAGGCGGGCCTCGACCCGTTCTTCGAGGTCCTCGGCCCGGCCGACCGGCTGGCGGTGCTGCTCGAGCGCCTCGACGAGCTGCCCCTGCGGCGCCATGAGATCCGCGGCAACCCGGCGGGCCTGCTCGCCCGGCTGCTCGAGCGGATCGACGCGCTCAAGGCCGAGGGAATCGGCTCGGCCGAGCTCCGCGACCATGCGCGCGCCGCCGAGCGCGGCGCGGCCCGTCGGGCCGAGCGCGAGGCGGCCCTGCGCGAGCTCGAGTTCGCGGACCTGTTCGAACGCCACGACGCGATCCTGCTCGAGCGCGGGGGCGTCGACGAGCACGAGCTGATCCTCGAGCTGGGCCGCCTGCTGAGCAGGCGGCCCGACGTCTCGCTGGCGATCGGCGACCGCTTCGCGGAGCTCATGGTCGACGAGCTCGAGGACGCGGGCGCGGCCCGTTCGGCGCTGCTGCCGCTGCTCGCTCCCCATGAGCAGGTGCTCGCCGCCTGCGATCCGGCGCAGGGTCTCGGCGCCTTCAGGGCCTGGGGCGAGGCCGCGGCTCAGCGCTTCCGGGCGACCTATCCGACGGCGGGCGAGTTCACGCTCGCTCGCTCGCTTCGCGGCGCCGGCCCGCCGTCCCCGTCGCCGGCCGACGCGGCGCGGGTGGTGGCGTCGCTGGCCCCTGAGGGCTACGGCGACGGTCCGGCGCCGGCGCCGACGCTGGCCGCCGGCGACGCTGAATCCAAGGAGGACGTTCAGCCCGCTGAGGACTTCGACCCCTCGACACCCCCGGTGCGGCTCTGGCGATGCAGCAACGAGCGCGCCCAGGCCCAGGCCGTGGCGCGCGAGATCGAGCACCTGCTCGCCGCCGGGGAGTGCCAGCCCGAGGCCGTCTGCGTCGTCACCGGCCCCGCCGGCCGCGAGGGTCGGCTCGTCGCCGCGGCGCTCGAGGAGCGCAACGTCCCGTTCCGCTCGAGCGGCTCCGCCGCCTTCTTTCGCCGACCCGAAGTCCGCGATGTGATCGCCTGGCTGCGGGCGCTCGACGACCCCGGCGACTCCTCGGCCGTCGTCCGCGCGCTCACGCGGCCGCCCGTCGAGCTGCGCTCGGTCGATCTCGCGCGCTGCACGACGATCGCCCGCCGCCGCAAGCTCGACATGATCTCCGCCGTCGAAGCAGCGCTCGAGAGCCCGCAGCTGCCGCCGCCCTCGCGCGATCGGATCCGGGCCTTCCTGAAGCTCTACCGCGCCGCCGCGAAGGCGCTCGACAGGCTCAGCCCCGACGTCTTCGTCCGGCGGTTGATCGAGCGGGTCGGCTTCCGACGGCACGGCCTCTTCGCGGCGAGCCCGGAGACCGCCGAGCGCCTCGTCAGCCTCGGCCGCCTTGCCGAGCTCGCGGGTTCGTGGACGCGCCGCCGACCGGACGGTTCCTCCCGCGAGTTCATCCGCTACCTGAGCGCCGTCGCCGAGGCGGGTCAGCGCTTCACCCAGCCGATCGACGCGCCTCCGCGAGGAGCCGTGCTGCTTGCCGAGCCGGCGCAGCTCAAGGGGCTCGAGTTCGAGCGCGTCTACCTGCTCGGACTCGAGGGCGGCGCCTACGGCGGCGGGGCGGAGCGCGGCTCCTGGATCGACGACGGCCTGCTCGCCGAGCCGCGGCCGCCGGCGCCCGTGGCGCTTGGCGACGCCCTGCGATCGCGCCGCGCCTACGTGGCGCTCTCCCGCGCCAGCGGGCTCGGTCGTCCTCACCTTCCCGGAGCAGACGCGAGCCGGCGCCGGCCGCCCCTCGCCGATCTACGAGGCGGTGCGGGCGCTGGGCGCCGACGAGGAGCGCCACGAGGAGGAGCTCTTCGGCCCGGCCGAGGGCATGCACTCGACCTACCGGATGGTCCGCGACGAGGTGCTGGAGGCCTCGTGGCGGGCGGGAGCCGCGCTCAGCGAGATGCGCCTCGACACGGCCGAGGACGTGAACCGCGCCGTCGCCCGCTTCCTCGAGTTGCTCAAGCTCTCGGCCCTGATCCAGCGGCCCGGAGGCGAGTCCGAACGCGAGGCGCTCGCTGCCCTCAACGAGCTGATCGGCCGCGTCGCGACGCCCGAGCAGCGCCAGGAGCTCGAGCAGTCGGCGCTCGACTCCTACCTCGTCGAGGAGTCGCGCGAGCGGGCACGGCGGCGCGACTACCTCAGGCACGAGGCCGAGCCCGGGCTGGAGGCGTTCCTGCCCCGCCGCGACGGCGGCCTCGGCCTTTCGGCCTCCGACATCGACCTGTACCGGACCTGCCCGCTCAAGTACAAGTTCGCCCGCGTCTTCGCGATCCCGCAGGAGCCCACGATCAACCAGCGCTTCGGGATCCTCGTCCATCAGGTGCTCGACCGGTACCACTCCGATGAGATGCGCGGCTTCGGCGACGAGGGTGACGAGGGCGTCGGCGGCGTCGAACGGCTGCTCGGCCTCTTCGAGGCGGGCTGGCGCCGACAGGGCTTCGGCACCAGCGACGACGAGCTGCAGTACCGGGATCGCGCTGTGGCGGCGCTGGCCCGCTACTACGAACGTCACGCGGCCGGCGCTGCGCGGCCCGTCTACCTCGAGCGCGGCTTCTCGTTCAAGATCGGCGAGCACTCGATCCGCGGCCGCGTCGACCGCGTCGACCGCCACCCGGACGGGGCGCTCGAGCTGATCGACTACAAGACCGGCGCCCCCAAGCGCGCCGAGGACCTGCGCGACGACGTGCAGATCGCGCTCTACCGGATCGGCGCCCGCGAGGCCTGGGGAGTAGAGGCGGCGGACGGCTCCTATTGGTACGTGCTCGACGACGAGAAGGTCACCGTCGCCGGCGAGGCAGACGACCTCGAACGCGTCGAGCGCACGGTGCTCGAGGTCGCCGCCGGGATCAACGAGCAGGACTTCGAGCCGAAGCCCAGCTTCGAGAACTGCAGCTGGTGTGACTTCAGGCTGATCTGCCCGGCGTCTGAGGCGTAGGGCGTCGGCGGGCAGGACGCCGGCGCGATCCCTCGGCCCGCGGGTCCTGTCCGGGAGCTGCGCAGGCGCCACTGCGCCACCGGCATTGCTCGGGGGCCTGCGTTCTCCCGGCCACCCGCGGGAGGGACCGTTACGCCGGCGGATGCCTGGCAGGCGCTTCGCCTCGTCAGCGGTTCTCCCCGCCTACCATCCCGCCGTCGCAGTTCCCTGCCTCTCGCCTGGGAGCGCCTGCGTGGCGGTTTCTCCCGCGGGTGGCACGGGGACGGGCGCCCGGGGCGGGCGGACCAAGTGAACCAAGCGGATCCGCCCGCCCTGGGCTGTCCCCGTGACAGGACCCGCGGGCCAAGCCGCACCGGGGTGAGCGCTCGCTACTCGCCCTGGCGCCGGAGGAAGTCCTGGAACTCGCGGGCGATCGTGTCGCCGCTGGGGACGTCGTCGGGGTTGAGGCCGGAGAGGTCGTCCTGCTGGGACTCGAGCCGCTCGACCATCTCCTTGATCTCGGGGTTGGCGGCGACGGCCTGGCTGACCTGCTCCTCGAACGAGCTCGCCGCGTCCTCGAGCTCGGAGCCGTCGAGCGGGATGCCGGTCAGCCCCTCGAGCCGCCGCAGCAGCGCGAGCGCCGCCTTCGGGTTGGGCACCGCGGCGGCGTAGTGCGGGACCGCTGCCCAGAGGCTTGCGGCGGTGAGGCCGCGCTCCTTGGCCAGCCCGTGCAAGACGCCGACGATGCCGGTCGGTCCTTCGTAGCCGACATCCTCGAAGCCGAGCCGGTCGATCAGCTCGTCGGTCGTCGCCAGGCCCGTGATCGGCACCGGCCGGGTGTGGGCGACGTCGGCGATCAGCGCCCCGAAGGTGACCATCGATTCGACCCCGCAGCGCTCGGCGATGTCGAGCACCGAGTTGCAGAAGGTTCGCCAGCGCGTGCTCGGCTCGGTGCCGCTGATCATCAGCAGATCGCGCTCGGCTTCATCGCTGCGGCCGGCGACGATCAGGTTCTCGGGCCAGGCGACGCCGCGCAGGCGGCCCTCGCTGAGCTCGATCTGCGGCCGGGTCGCCTGGAAGTCGAAGAACTCCTCGGGGTCGATCTGGGCGATCAACTCGGTCTCCAGCGAGTCCGCGACGGCCCCCAGCGCCGCGCTGGCGGCCGTGGCAGCGTCGTTCCAACCGGAGAAGGTGGCGACGAGCACGGGGTTGCGCAGCTGCGGCGTTTCGTTCTCCCAGACGATCGGCTCCATGGGCCGAGGGTACCGCGCAACCGCCGCGGGCCACGCCTTCGGCGTCCGGCCGAAGGGCAATGATCGGAGCGTGGAAGCAGCGCTCCAGAATGCAGCCGAGCGGCCCCCCGCCCCCGCGCCGGCGGAGGGCGGGATCGCGCAGTTGCAGCCGGGGCGCCCGCTGACCGGTCGCTTCGCGGTCACGCGCAAGGACCGGATGACCTCGCGCAAGGGCACGCCGTACCTGTCGATCGAGCTTCGCGACCGCAGCGGCGCGATCGAAGCGCGGATCTTCCGCGACGCGGACGAGCTCGGCGCCCGGTTCGAGCGCGGCGACGCGATCGAAGTCCGGGGCAAGGTCGAGCGCTTCCGCGGCGAGCTCCAGGCCGAGGTCACCGCACTGCGCAAGCTGCACGCGGGCTCGTACGACCCGGCCGAGTTCCTGCCCGCCGCCTACCGCTCCGTCGAGGAGCTCGAGGGCTTCCTCGAGCATCTGGCGCGGGAAGTCCACGACCCGGGCCTCGCGGCGGTCGTCGCCGAGGTGCTCGGATCGGAGCCGGCCGCGACCGAGCTGCGCCGCGCGCCCTGCACGCGCGGTGGCCACCATTCGTACCTCGGCGGACTGCTCGAGCACACCGTTGCGGTTGCGACGCTGGTCGGCGAGCTCGCCGTCCTGCATCCCCGGCTCGACTCTGACCTGCTCATGGCGGCGGCGTTGCTGCACGACATCGGCAAGACGCGCGAGTTCACCTACGCGGCCGACTTCGGGATCAGCGACGAGGGTCGGATGCTCGGGCATCTGACGATCGGCGCGGAGATGATCAACTCGGCGCGGGCGACCGCGGCGCTGCCCGCCGAACGCCGCCTGGGGTTGCTCAACTGCGTCCTCTCCCACCACGGACCGGAGGCCGCCGGACGCGCCCGGCCGGCCGGGGGTGGAGGCGGGTTTGCGAGCCCGGAGGCGCTCGCCCTCTACCGGCTGAACGCGCTCGATGCCGGCGTGAAGGGCGCCCTCGAGCACGGCTTCCGCTAGTACCGGGCGGCTCAGCCCTCGTCGATTCGCGGCTTGCGGCGAGCGCGCTTGCGCTCGGAGGCCTGGCGCTTGGCCTCGAGGCGGCGCTCCTTCGCGGCTCTGGTCGGCTTCGACGCCCGCCGCCGGCGCTGCGGCTTGAGCGCCTCGGCAAGCCGCTGCACGAGCCGCTCGGTCGCGAGCTCGCGATTGCGGTACTGGCTGCGGCTCTCCTGAGCGACGGCGGTGACGACTGGTCCGAGGCGGTCGGTCAGGCGGCGCTTCTGCGCGGCCGAGAGCGAGGCAGAGTCGGCGACGACGAAGCGCGCCTCGACCCGCGAGGCGGTGACGTTCGCGTGCTGGCCGCCAGGACCGGAGGAGCGACTCGCACGCAGCTCGATCTCGGCTGGGTCGATCGCGACTCCCGGTCCTACGTCGAGCGGCTCAGCCATCGCCGAGCGTCCGTTCGGCTGCGAGCTGCTCCTCGGGCTCGAACGCCCGGCGCACGAGCCGGTAGGCGACGAAGAGGATCAGCGCGGCGAACGAGAGCTGCAGCGCCCGCTCGGGGACCGCGTTCGCGATCAGCACGCCGAGCGCGACGCCGGGGATCGAGAGCAGGCCGATCGCGACCCCATCGCGGATGTCCACGTTGCCGTTGCGATGCTGCCGCCAGGTGCCGAGCATCGCGACGGGCACGATCGCCAGCAGCGAGGTCGCCGAAGCCTGCAGCTGCGGGTCGCCGAGCCCGATGGCGAGCGCCGGAACGAAGATGATCCCGCCCCCGACGCCGAGCAGTCCGCCGAGGGCGCCGCCGACGACCGCGGCGAGGGCCGTCAGCACCTCAGCCATCTCGACGCCTCCCGGTCACGGGATGATCAGCTCGATGGCGACGGCGGTGAGCAGGAGGGCGAAGATCAGGGAAACGGCACGCTCGGGGATCCGCTGCTGCAGCGCGACGCCGAGCGCGACGCCGACCATCGCCGGAACAGCGATCAGGAGCGCCTGGCCGGCGTGCACGTTTCCGTAGAGGGCCTGCCCCGCCGCGCCGAAGAGGCCGATGATCACGATCGCGCAGAGCGAGGTTGCGGTCGCGCGGCGCTCGCCGTAGGAGAGCCAGAAGATCAGCAGCGGCACGATCACCGTGCCGCCGCCGACGCCGAAGAGGGCGCTGAAGGTTCCGGCGGCGATGCCGATCGCCCCAAGCTTGATCAGGCGCTCGCGCGGCATCGGGCGATCGTACGCGCGGCGGCGGGCGCTGCGCGGCCCGAATACGATCGGTGCGTGAGTGGGCAGCGGCCAGCAGCGAGCGAGATCACCTCAGCTCTGTCTGCGCTCGCTGAGAAGCCTCGCGACTCGGCCGTCTTCTTGGACCTCGACGGCACCCTGGCGCCGATCGTCGAGCGCCCCGAGGACTCGGCCGTGCCGCCGCGTACCCGCGAGCTCGTCGCCCGGATCGCCGACCGCTACGGGCTCGTGGCCGTCGTCAGCGGCCGCCGCTCGCTCGAGGCCCGCCGGATCCTCGGGCTCGAGGAGATCGCCTACGTCGGCAACCACGGCTACGAGCTGCTCCCTGCAGGCGCCGAGTCCGCGGCGCCGTCGCCGGCGCTCGCAGGCCACGAGCGTGATGCTCCCGACTTCCTGGCCCGCTACGGGACAGCCGGGCTGCTCGATGCGGGCGTCAGGATCGAGGACAAGGGCGCGATCGTCGGACTGCATTGGCGCGGTGCTGCCGATGAGGCGGGCGCCGAGTCCGCTGCCGCGCTGGCGGCCGCCGAGGCGGAGGGCTCGAGCCTGCTCATCCACCGCGGCCGCAAGGTCATCGAGCTGCGTCCCGCGGTTCGTACCGACAAGGGCCGTGCGGTGGAGGGGCTGCTCGCCGACGCCGCCTTCGTCAGCTCGGCGCTCTACGCCGGCGACGACCGCACCGACCTCGATGCCTTCGCCGTCTTGCGCCGGCTCGCCGGCGATGGGCGGCTGCGGCACGGGATCTGCGTCGCGGTCACGTCCCCGGAGACGCCGCCGGAGGTCGCGCTCGCGGCCGACCTCGCGGTCGCCGGTCCCGATGCCTTCGTCACCGTGCTCGAGGTGCTCGCCGATGGTGATTCCACGGGATCGATCATCTGATGCAGTTCAAGGACCTGATCCGGGGCACGGTGCTGCTCGTCGCCGTCGAGGCGACGGCGCTCGGCGCGATCTCCTGCATCGCGATCAACAACTCCGAGGACGACCTGCTGGCGATCATCTCCCTCGCCTGGTGGCTGATCGCAGCTGCGATCGGGTATGCAACAAGGCACCGCCGACCGCGCGGCGGAGGCGCTCCGCGATCCGCTCGCCGCGGCGAAGACGGCGACCAGCCTGCCCTCCGACTCGCCCGCGTCGATCGCGCTCGCGCGGCTTTGGCCGCTCGGCGTCTTCGCCGTGATCGCCGGCGGTCTCGGTGCCTTCTTCCCGCAGGTGCCGGCGATCGCGACGGGGATGGCGCTCGCCTACGCGCTCGCCTGGCGCGGCCGCGAGGCGGCGGTCACGGCGATCGAGGAGCGTGACGGTGTCCTCTTCTACGTCGAGAAGACGAACGCCTTCTCGCCCGTCAAGCTCGTCCGCACGCCGGGGCTGATGCGCGGCGACGCGGCAGGGCTCAGCCCCTAGCCGGCTAGCTCCGCTTCGCCTTCGCCCGCTTGCGGAGCGGCGCGAACGAGCGCCACGCGCGCGTGTTCGCGACCTGGTCGGCGCCGAGGCCGGCACGTCGCGCGGTCGCGACTCCGTATTGCATGTTCTGACGCAGGGTCGTGACCTGGTGCGCGTCGGTGTTGATCACAATCGCCACCCCCGCCTCGGCCGCCTGTCGCGCGTGGTGCTCGTTGAGGTCGCGGCGGCGTGGGTTGGAGTTGATCTCGATCATCGTCCCGTTCGCGGCCGCCGCCGCGAAGATCGGCTCGACCTCGAGGTCGTAGGGGTCGCGCTTGAGCAGCAGGCGGCCGGTCAGGTGTCCGATGCAGTCGACGAGCGGATGCTCGATTGCGCTGATGATGCGCGCCGTCATCTTCGCCGCGTTCATCTGGAAGGACGTGTGGACGCTGGCGACGACCCAGTCGAGCTCGGCGAGCACCTCGTCCTCGTAGTCGAGCGAACCGTCACCCGTCACGTTGACCTCCGAGCCGGCGAGCAGCTTCATCCCCTTCGTTCCCGGCGCCGCGTCGAGCGCGCGGATCGCCTCGACCCGTTCGAGCAGCGCATCCGGCTGCACGTCGTTGCCGAAGCCGTGCGTCGCCGAGTGGTCGGTGAGCGCGATATAGGCGTAGCCCATCGACTTCGCCGTCGCGATCATGTCGGTGAGCTCCGCCTTGCCGTCGGAGAGCGTCGTGTGCATGTGCAGGTCACCGCGGATGTCGCTGGGCTTGACGAGCTCGGGCAGCTCGCCGTCGAGCTCGGGGTCGGCGAGCGCGAGCTCGTTCGCTCCCTGGCGGAGCTCGGGCTCGATGTAGGCGAGGCCGAGACGGCCGTACACGCCGGCCTCGTCCTCGAAGGTATCGACATCGCCGCTTGCGACCTCCTTGATCCCGTGCTCGGAGACGGAGAGGCCCATGCGGACGGCGCGCTCGCGCAGCTTCACGTTGTGCTCCTTGGAGCCGGTGAAGTGCTGCAGCAGGTTGCCGAACTCGGCCGGGGGGACGATCCGCAGGTCGATGCCGATCCCGTTGTGGGTGCGGATGTGGCCGCCGCCCGTACCCGAGCCGCCCTGCTCGGCGGCGAGCTCGTGCTCGAGTAGCGCTGCCACCAGCGCCCCGGGGTCGTCGGCCGTGGCGACGATGTCGATGTCCTTGCAGGTCTCGGCCCAGCGCCGCGCCGAGCCCGCCATCACGACCCGGTCGGACGCCGGGTGCTCGAGCAGGTCGGCGACGATCCGTTCGCCGACCTCGCGCACGTCGGACAGCAGCCGGCGCTCGCCCGGCCCCTCGGCCTCGAGCTTGTCGATCGCGGCGAGCACGTTCTCCTCCACCTTCGCGCCGAGGCCCTTGACGTCGCGGAGGCGTTGCTGCTCGGCGGCATCGCGAACCTCGGCGAGCGAGGTGACGCCGAGCTCGTCGTACATCTTGCGTACGGTCTTCGCCCCGATCCCCGGCAGGCGCGTGACTTCGACGAGCGTCGCCGGGAACTTCTGCTTGAGCTTCGCCGCCGCCGGGATCTCGCCCTCCGTGGAGAGCGCGACGATCTTCGTCTGCAGCGTGTCGCCGATGCCCTCCAGCTCGGTCGCCTTGCCCTCCAGCGCCAGCTCCTCCGACGGACTGCGGCGAGTCGCGGATCAGCTTCGCCGCGTCCTTGTAGGCGAGCACGCGGAAGCGGTTCGCCCCGTCGAGCTCGTAGAGGACGGCCAGCTCCTCCAGGGCCGCTGCGATTTCAGCGTTGCGCATCGAAGCGTCAGGGTAATGAGGCGTCCAGAGCATGGTCGGAGCGCGTCGGTAGGATCGCCCGCTCCTTCCCTATGAGCACGGTCGATTCGGGAATCCACGTCGTCATACCGACGTACAACGAGGCTGCAAACGTCGAGCCGCTCGTCGCTGCCCTGCTCGACGCGCTGCCCGCGGGCACCCGGATCACGATCGTCGATGACAACTCGCCTGACCGCACGGGTGAGCTTGCCGATCGGCTCGCAGAGATGCACGCCGGGGTCGACGTCCTGCACCGCTCCAGCAAGCAGGGGATCGGGCCGGCGTACGTGGCGGGCTTCCGGCACGCGCTCGCCGGCCCGTGCGGGCTGATCCTGCAGATGGACGCGGACTTCTCACACGACCCCGCGGAGGCCCCGAAGCTCGTCGCAGCGACCGAGGACGCCGATCTCGTGCTCGGCTCGCGCTGGACCGAGGGCGGCGGCGTCGGTCGCTGGGGCCGGCGTCGGCAGGCGATCTCGCGCGGCGGCAGCGCCTACGCGCGCGCCTGGCTCGGGCTCGACATCCGGGATCTCACCGGCGGCTTCAAGTGCTTCCGCCGCGATGTGCTGATGGCGCTGGACCTCGACTCGATCGGCGCCCTCGGCTACGCCTTTCAGGTCGAGCTCACCTACCGCGCCGTACTCGCCGGGTTTCGGGTCGTCGAGGTGCCGATCCACTTCAACGATCGTCGCGTCGGTGAGTCGAAGATGAGCCGCGCGATCGTGTTCGAGGCCGCTTGGCGGGTACCGCTGATGCGGCTGCGCGCGCGGCGCAGGGCCTGATCGCCGCGCCCTTCCGGTCCTTTACTTCATTTTGTATAGTAAGTGGCGGTCATATATAAGACTGCAACCCAACGGCAAGAGAGGAGCGGACAGTGGCGAATCTGACGCAGGTCACCGACGACAACTTCCAGGCGGAGGTGCTTGACGCGACCGGCCCCGTGCTCGTCGACTTCTGGGCCCCGTGGTGCGGCCCCTGCCGCGTCGTCCACCCGATCCTCGAGGAGATCGACGCCGAGCGTGAGGATCTGAAGATCGTCAGTCTCAACGTCGACGACAACCAGAACACCGCGCAGCAGTTCGAGGTGCTCTCGATCCCGACGATGATCCTCTTCAAGGGCGGCCAGGCTGCCAAGCGGATCGTCGGCGCGATGCCGAAGAAGCGCCTCGAGGCCGAGCTCGAGCCGGCCCTGACCTAGCTCGACCGGGAGCTCGGGGGAACTCCATGCCGGCGCCGATCCGGCGCCGCCAAGTCCGGACCGCGCTCGCGGCGTGCGCGGCGCTGCTGGTCGTTGCGCTCGCCCCGCCGGGCGCGGCAGCGGCTCCCGGGCCGAAGCTGAGCGTCGATGCGAAGGCGGACACGCACGCGATCAGCCCGCTGATCTACGGCCTCAACTACGCCGACGCAGCGACGGCGCGGCAGCTCCGCCTGCCGATCGATCGCTGGGGGGGCAACACGACCGATACCTACAACTACAAACTCGGCAGCTCGAACACGGGCCTCGACTACTACTTCGAGAACATCCCGGACTGCTGGGACGCGGCATACGGCTACTGCGCGAATCACAAGGACCTGCGCGCCTACCAGACGTTCATCGCAGCGAACCGCAAGGCCGGTGCGGAGACGCTGCTGACGCTGCCGATGATGGGGCGGATCGCATCGGACGCGATGCAGAGCCACCCCTTCACCTGCGGCTTCCCGGCGCCCGTCTTCCCGAGCCAGGACAGCTTCGACCCCTACGACTCCAACTGCGGCTCGGGCACCAGCGGCGGCTCTCACCTTGCCGCCGACCCGGCCCGCGACAGCATCGCCACCCCGGCCAACTACGCGCCGAGCTGGATCTCAAAGCTGCGCTCGCTGTACGGACCAGCGGCGAAGAACGGGGTCGGCTACTACGAGCTCGGCAACGAGCCTGCGCTCTGGGACGACACCCATCGGGACATGCACCCGCAGCCGACGACCTACGACGAGCTCGCCCAGCGGACGAAGGCGCTTGCGACCCAGGTCAAGAAGGCCGACCCCGGCGCGAAGACCCTCGGTCCGGCCGAGTGGGGCTGGCCGAACTACTTCTGCAGCGCCGCCGACGAAATCGACGATGGCTGCACCGCGTCCGACCCCGACCGGGCCGCGCACGGCGGCAAGCCGATCGTCCCGTGGCTGCTAGGCCAGATGAAGCAGGCCTCCCAGCAGGCGGGCAAGCGGCTACTCGACTACCTCGACCTGCACTACTACGCGCAGGGCGGCAACGGCACCGATGTCACCCGCTCGCTCTGGGATCCGACCTACACGGATCCGAGCTGGATCAACGCGCAGATCGATCTGATCCCGCGGATGCGGGCCTGGATCAAGCAGAACTACCCGGGCACCGGGATCGCGCTGAGCGAGTACAACCTCTCGGTCGGCGACGCCCGCACGAACGCGCTGATCCAGGCCGACACGCTCGGCATCTTCGCCCGGGAGCGCGTCGACATCGCGACGCGCTGGCCGCTCGGCAACGACGGCGATGAGATCACGGACGCCTTCCGGATCTACCGAAACTACGACGGCAAGGGCGGTGCCTTCGGCAATACATGGGTTCGGTCGAAGAGCGCCGACCAGGGCAAGCTCGCCGATCTACGGGGCGAGGCGCACGAAGGACGGCCGGCTGACCGTCGTCGTCATCAACAAGACCTCGCAGTCGCTCGACTCGACGCTGTCGGTGGCCAACTTCCC
Source organism: uncultured Solirubrobacterales bacterium (assembly GCA_963850625.1). GTDB lineage: Bacteria > Actinomycetota > Thermoleophilia > Solirubrobacterales > 70-9 > CAXMST01. The sequence continues at coordinate 237,128 of CAWKLZ010000005.1, read as the reverse complement.
GAGCATCAAACGAGCGCAGGCGTATCGCTGGACCGGGGGCGGGATCGAGCACGTCGGCGACTCTCACGTCGGCGCCGGTAGGCTCGTGCGGACCTACCCCGCGCGCTCGATCACGATGCTGGTGCTCGCCCCGAAGGGCGCCTGACACCGGTTCGGCTCAGAGCACCCAGGCGTCGACGAAGCCCGCGACCAGGACCGCGGCTCCACCGATCTCGCCGAGGATCAGCGCCCACATGAAAGCGGCGGTACCCGGCACGGGGTCGCGGAACTGGTTGTCGGTGTCGCGCCGCAGACCGTGCAGCTGGTAGCCGGCGATCGCGGCGACGAAGAAGAAGATCGGGACGAGCGCCGCGATCAGGTTGACCGCAGTGGAGAACCCGCTGAGCTCGACGAAGACGGCGAGCAGCAGCGTCGCGAAGCTGTACAGCAGCGCGGCCCGGTGGGCGATGTCGACGTAGGGATGCGCCCGGGCCTCGGGCGACGCCGAGATCTGCCGGTACTTCCAGGCGCCGAGCACGAGCGCCCAGAGGAAGATCAGGCCGGCGGCGAGCAGGACGGCGACGGTGTCGGATCCAAGCTCGGCGTTCATCGGCGCCCGAGCGTACCCCGGCCGCCAGACGCGGCCGGCGGCTCAGGGCGCGCTGGTGGGAACCGCGCGGAAGACGCGTGTACGTCCCGAGCGGGTGCGGATCCGCTTCGTCCAGCGCAGCGGGTGACCGGCCGGGATGTGCCAGTGGCGGATCGCAGCGGCGGCATGCGCGTTGAAGTTGCGCGTGGGCACGTCGCGGAACGAGCGGTAGAGGTAGACGTCGTAGGCGGAGTGGCGATCGGGAAGCTTCGCGCGCGCCGTCAGCTGGATCTGGAAGCCGCGGGGACGGTGCTTGAGCCGGGGGCTGTTGCGGGCGCCCTCGCCGCCGGACGAGGAGGTGAGGCGGACGGGAACGGTCACCCCCTCCGGGTCGCGGACGCCGGTGACGCTCGTGCCGTAGTTCGGCGGCGTCGATCGCTCCGAGTACAGGGGCCCCTTCGGCGCGTCAGCCTCCTTGCGCGTCCTCGGGAAGCTGCCGAAGCGGTATGTGAAGAGGAAGGGATGGTGCCCGGGGCGCCCGAACAGCCCGTTGTCGGAGAGGGTCAGCTTGTCCTTGGCGTCGTACCCGGTGAAGGGGTTCGGCGGCGAGGCGGAGGCGATCGCCAGCACCGGGACGATGTGGTCGTAGATCGGGTCCGCGAGGCTCTTCGGCTCGCCCAGTCGCGTGACGTTGTTGAAGACGCCGATGATCGGGACATGGCCGGCCAGCAGCTCGTACTTGGTCCAGCCCAGGAACTCCGCCACCGTCGGCGCGGGCCCGGCGGCGAGGAAGGGATGGGCTCCGAGCTTCATCCGCCGCGCGGCGGCCAGGTCGTTGACGCCGAGCAGCAGCTGGCTGCGTGCGTGCCACTCCTTTACTCCCGGCGAAGCCAACCGCCGCGCGGTCCACTGCGACGTGTACTGGCCGTAGTAGAGGCCCGCCGAGATGAAGCTCGTCTCGCCGCAGTAGCCGAAGTTCGAGTTCCACTGCAGACGTGGTGGGATCGGCAGCCGGCGCGAGTACGGGTCCTGGTCGGCCTGCGCGGTGGCGGGAAGGAGAGCGAGGACGAGCAGCGTCAGGGCGATCGACAGCGCGCGCGTCATCGCCGCCCCCGAGGTCCCGCCTAGACGCGCCGCACGGCGATCGACAGCTCGCGTCCGTCGATCATCGCGGTCTCGCCGGTGTCGCCGTCGGGGCCGAAGCTGATTCGGGTGGCCAGGGTCTCGCCGCCGACGTACTGCTCGTAGTTCCGTGCCGCGGCGAGCAGCTCCTCGTCGCCGCTCAGGTGCAGCTCGATCCGATCGGTGATCTCGAGGCCGCTCTCCTTGCGCGCGTTCTGCACGGCGCGGACGATTTCGCGGGCGAGGCCCTCGCGGACGAGCTCGTCGGTGAGCTCGAGCGCCAGCGCCACCGCGCGACCCGCCTCGGACTCGACCTGGTAGCCCTCGAGCGGCTCCATGACGAGCGTCATGTCATCGGCCTGCAGCGTGTGGTCATTGCCGTCGATCGTGATCCCGATCTCGCGCTCGCCGGCGATCGCCGCGCGGGCGTGCTCGGGGTCGAGCGCCTCGACCGCAGCCGCGACCTGCGGCATCTCCTTGCCGAAGCGTGGCCCGAGGCTGCGGTAGTTGGGCTTGACGAGGTAGTCGGCGAGCTCGCCCTCCTCGGTGACGAACTCGAGTTGCTTGACGTTGAGTTCCGCCGAGACGACGTCGGCGAATCCCTCGATCACCCGGCGCTCGCCCTCGGTGGCGACGATCACGGCCTTGGCCAGCGGCTGGCGCATCTTCGCCTTCGCCTGGGCACGGGCGGCGCGGCCGAGCTCGACGGCGCGCCGGGCTGCCTCCATGCCCGGCCTCGAGCTCGCCGTCGCGCAGCGTCTCGTCGACCTCGGGGTAGTCCTGCAGGTGGACCGACAGCTCGGCCCCGGCGTCGGTGCCCTCGATCAGGTTGGTGTAGATCGCGTCGGCGGTGAACGGGATGAAGGGCGCGAGCAGCTTCACCGTCTCGACCAGGCAGTGGCGCAGCGTCCCGAGCGCCGCCGGATCGCCGTCCCAGAAGCGCCGCCGGCCGACGCGCACGTACCAGTTCGAGAGCTCGTCGACCCAGGCCGTGATCGCCTTGCCGGCGGTGGTCGAGTCGAAGCCGTCGAGCGCGGCGCGGACGTCGGCGATCGTGTGCTGCAGGCGCGAGATCGCCCAACGGTCGAGCTGCTCGGCGGAGCCGCCCGGCGCCGCGTAGCCCGTCCTCGCCCGGCGCGGCCGGTGGCGCGCCGACGTCGACACCCTCGGCGTTCGCGTACATGACGTAGAAGGAGTACGTGTTCCAGAGCGTCAGCAGGAACTGGCGCACCGACTCGCCGACCGTCTCGGCGCTGAACCGGTAGCCCGCCCAGGGCTGCTGGGAGACGAGGAAGAACCAGCGGAAGGCGTCGGCGCCGTATGTGTCGATCACGTCCGCGGGTACGACGACGTTGCCGCGGCTCTTGCTCATCTTCTGGCCCTCGGGATCGAGGATCAGGCCGAGGCAGACGCAGTTCAGGTAGTCGGTCTCGTCGAAGAGCAGCACCGACTCGGCGAGCTGCGAGTAGAACCAGCCGCGCGTCTGGTCGATCGCCTCGCAGATGAAGTCGGCCGGGAAGCGCTCGCGGAACAGCTCCTCGTTCTCGAACGGGTAGTGGAACTGCGCGAACGGCATCGCGCCGCTGTCGTACCAGGTGTCGATCACCTCCTCGACGCGCCGCATCTCGCCGCCGCAGGACTCGCAGCTGAGGACGATGTCGTCGACGAAGGGGCGGTGCAGGTCCTCGCGCACCTCGCCGCCGCGATCGCGGAGGTCCTGGACCGAGCCGGCGCAGAAGCGCTCCTCACACGCTCCCCGTCCTCGCCCTCGCACTCCCAGATCGGCAGCGGCGTGCCCCAGTAGCGGTTCCGCGAGAGCGCCCAGTCGACGTTGCCCTCGAGCCACTTGCCGAAGCGCCCGTGCTTGATGTGCTCGGGGTGCCAGCCGATCCGCTCGTTCTCGGCCAGCATCCGCTCGCGGACCTCGGAGGTGCGGATGTACCAGGTCGACTTCGCGTAGTAGAGCAACGCCGTGTCGCAGCGCCAGCAGTGCGGGTAGGCGTGCTCGTAGTCGACCTTGCGGAAGAGCTTGCCCGCGGCCTCGAGCGCGGCGACGATCTCGGGGTTGTGGCGGTAGACGATCTCGCCCTGGAAGTCGGGGACGCGCTCGTCGTAGGTGCCGTCGGCGCGGACCGGGTTCTGCAACGTCATCCCGTACTGCTCGCCGAGCCGGAAGTCGTCCTCGCCGAAGGCGAGCGCTGTGTGCACGAGGCCGGTGCCGTCCTCGGTGGTGACGAAGTCGGCGCCCAGCACCGTGTGACCGTGCGGGCCGAAGTCGGTGCCCTTGATGTAGTCGAAGGGGGCCTCGTAGCGAGTGCCCTCGAGTCGCCGCGCCCTGTCGTCTCGCCGTGCACGACGTGGCCCTCGCCGAGCACCCGCTCGGCCAGCGCCTGCGCGACGACGATGACCTCGTCGGAGCCGGCCGGGGAGGCGCGCACGTAGGTGATCTCCGGGCCGGCGGCGACGGCCGCGTGCGAGATCAGCGTCCACGGCGTCGTCGTCCAGACGAGCAGGTTGTCGCCCGGCTCGAGGCCCGGAGCCGGCCGCCGCCTCGGTCACCGGCAGGCGCACGTAGACGGAGGGATCGACGACGTCCTTGTAGCCCGAGCGCCACCTCGTGCGAGCTCAGCGCCGTGCCGCAGCGCGGGCAGTAGGGGACGACCTTGTGGCCCTCGTAGAGACGGTCGTCGTCCCAGAGCCGGCGCAGCGACCACCAGACCGACTCGATGTAGTCGTCGGTCATCGTGATGTAGGGATCGTCGAGGTCGATCCAGTGACCGACCCGCTCGACCATGCGGCCCCAGTCGCCGACGTAGCGGAAGACCGACTCGCGGCAGCGGGCGTTGAACTCGGCGATCCCGAACTCCTCGATCTGCTCCTTCGAGGAGATCCCGAGCTCCTTCTCGACCTCGAGCTCGACCGGCAGCCCGTGACAGTCCCAGCCGCCCTTGCGCGGCACGTAGTAGCCGCACATCGCCTTGTAGCGCGGGTAGATGTCCTTGAAGACGCGGGCGAGGACGTGGTGGGAGCCGGGCCGCCCGTTGGCGGTCGGCGGGCCCTCGTAGAAGCTCCACAGCGGCCCGCCCTCGCGCTCGCTCACCTGCCGCTCGAACGTCCGGGCCTCGCGCCAGCGCTCGAGCACGCCCTCCTCGAGGGCGGGGAACGACTGCTTCGGATCGACGGTGCGTAGCGCGCCACGGGGCGCCGGATTGTAGGTGGGGCGCGCGATCGCCCGGAAGCGCCCCGCCGCCCGCGAAGGGCCTCTCCCTAGCCTTTGCGAGCGATGGGACGTGCATCCGCATCGACGCTGCCGGTCGCGCTGGCCATCGCCTGCCTACTCGCCGGCTGCGGATCGAGCGACGAGCCCGTGACGCCGGCCGCCTGCCTGGCCGGTTCGGACGCCTACCTGCAGGCGCTCGACGCAGCACCGACCGGGGCGACGCTCGCGGGCGACGTGCCGATCGGCGACTGCCTGATCGCCGATCAGGAGCCGGGCGAGCTGAGCCGGGTCGGCGCCGCGATGGTCGAGGCCGCGACGGTGCTCAACTCACGCGCTGACGCGACGGGGCGGCGACGCCGCGGTCGAGCTCGGCTACCTCGATGGGACGGTCGCCAAGGCCGATGCGGATACGGGTGGAGTCCACACGGACCTCGCTCGCCGGGTGGATTCAGCGGCCCGCTACAGCGCCGCCGCCGACGGCTTCGCGGCCGGCGTCGAGGCCGCCTTCGAGCGCGGCTACGAGGCTGCGCGAAGCGGCGGCTGAGCGTCCCGGAGCGGTAGGTTCATGGGGCTACGAACGACTTCGAACGCGACCGGCGCCTGAGCCGAGGAGGAACGATGGAAGCGAGTACCGAGCAGAAGCTCTGGGGTGGGGAGACCGACAAGGCGGTGGCCAACTTCCCCGTGTCCGGCCAGCGCGTGCCGGCGCCGGTGATCCACTGGCTGGGCAAGATCAAGGCGGCCGCCGCGCGGACGAACGCCGAGCTCGGGCTGCTCGATGCCGACGTCGCCAAGCGGATCGCCGAGGCGGGCGACGCGGTTGGCCGTGGCGAGCACGACGAGCAGTTCCCGGTCGACGTCTTCCAGACCGGCTCCGGCACCTCGTCGAACATGAACGCAAATGAGGTGATCGCGGCGCTGGCCGGCGAGGGCGTCCACCAGAACGATCACGTCAACATGGGCCAGTCCTCGAACGACGTCTTCCCCTCCGCGGTGCATCTCGCGGCGCTCGAGCAGACGGTCGAGGAGCTGCTCCCGGCCCTCGACAACCTTGCCGCGGCGCTCGAGGCGAAGGAGCGCGAGTTCGCCGACATCGTGAAGGCCGGCCGCACCCATCTGATGGATGCGGTGCCGGTCACCCTCGGTCAGGAGTTCGGCGGCTACGCGGCGCAGATCCGGCTCGGCGCCGATCGCGTCCGTGGGACGCTCGAGCGCGTCGGCCAGATCCCGCTCGGCGGCACCGCGACCGGCACCGGCCTCAACACCCACAGCGAGTTCGCCGAGAAGTGCACGGGCGAAGCTCAGCGAGGGCTCGGGCCTCGACATCTTCGAGCCCCACGATCGCTTCGAGGCGCAGGCCAACCGCGACTCGCTGGTCGAGCTCTCGGGGATGCTCAAGGTCGTCGCTGTCTCGCTGATGAAGATCGCCAACGACCTGGCTCTGATGGGCTCGGGCCCGCGCGTCGGCTTCGCCGAGCTGCGCCTGCCGGAGCTGCAGAAGGGCTCCTCGATCATGCCCGGCAAGGTCAACCCGGTGATCCCCGAGGTGACGATCCAGGTCGGCGATCAGGTGATCGGCAACGACGCGGCGATCACCGCGGCCGGCTCCCAGGGTCAGTTCGAGCTCAACGTACGGGTGCCGTTGATCGCCAAGAACCTGCTCGAGTCGATCGGGCTGCTCGCCTCCGCGGCGCGGCTCATGGACGAGAAGGTGATTCAGGGCGTCGAGCCCAACCACGAGGCGAACAAGGCCGCGGCCGAGGGCACGCTGGCGACGGCGACGGCGCTCAACCCCTACATCGGCTACGACAAGGCGACGCGAGATCGTCAAGGCCGCGGCCGACTCAGGCCGGCCGCTGCGCGAGGTCGCCCGCGAGCTCGGCGTCGACGACGCGACGCTCGACGAGGCGCTCGACCACGCGAAGATGGCGCGCCCCCACCACTGAGTGGGCGCGGGCCCTGAGGGTTGCGGAGCTGGCTAGACGGCCTGCGCCGTTCCGTGGGCGTGGCCCGCCCCGCTGGAGCGCACCTCCGTGAGCGCCGTGGCGTGGCCGCCGAGCGCTGACGGGAGCGCGATCGTCACCCGGTCGAAGCCGACGGGCAGGCCGGTCGCTGAGGAGACTGCCTGAGCGGCTGTCGGCGTCGAGAGCCGCATCAGGCCGGCCTCCAGGCGGCATCCCATCGCCAACTCGAGCGGGCTCGACTTGCGGTCGACGGTGGCCGGCAGCCTTTCGAGACTGTCGTAGCCCTGCGCCCCCCGGACGAGGTTCACGAATTCGAGTAGATACAAAGTTGGCCTCCGTGTCGGGAATTTCGACGGTTGTCCCCCCGACTGGCGGCTAAATACTTCCGCTGTCGCTGATACGGGCGACAGCGGTTACGCGTTCAAAGATAGCGCGAGATTCGTGCCCCGGGTTGGCGGTGCGGTCGCTTGCAGGCGATCGTGATCTGTCCGTAACGAAGGGGTGCCACGATGTACGGAGTACCGGGCGCCCGGAGTCGGCGCGGGATGCCCTCCCCAGGAACGGATTTCCAACGCTCCCGCCGACAGCAGATACGGAGGATGCGATGACCCAGACAGATTTCGCCGCCAAGGACGCAAGCGAACAGGGCGCGGGCACCCCAGTCAAGACCGACACCGTCAGCTTCGGCGCGGGCTGCTTCTGGCAGGTCGAGGCCGCCTTCCGAGAGGTCGACGGCGTCCTCGAGACGGCGGTCGGCTACGAGGGCGGCCACGTCCCGAACCCCACCTACGAGCAGGTCTGCACCGGGACCACCGGCCACGCCGAGGTCACCCAGGTGACCTTCGATCCCGCCAAGGTGAGCTTCGACGCGCTGCTCGACATCTACTGGAAGGTCCACGACCCGACCCAGGTCGACCGCCAGGGTCCCGGACATCGGCACCCAGTACCGCTCGGTGATCTTCGTCAACAGCGACGAGCAGCGCGCGGCAGCCGAGGCCTCGAAGGAGCGCGAGCAGGCCAAGCACCGCAAGCCGATCGCGACCTCGATCGAGGACGCCACCGGCTTCTACATGGCCGAGGACTACCACCAGTGCTACCTCGAGAAGCGCCAGGGGTCCGGCGGCCTGATGGGGATGCTGCTCGGGCGCTAGCGACGCGGGCCCTCGGCCGGCTCGGCTTCGGCTGGCGTCGCCGCCGAGGGTCCTCGGCCCGCGGGTCCTGTCCGGGAGCTGCGCAGGCCCCGCTGCGCCACCGGCATTGCCCGGGGGGCCGCGATCTGTGGGCCACACGCGGGAGAGGGGGTTACGTGGGCGATCGCCGGCGAGGGTGGCTGGCTGGGGTTAGCTGGGAGGAGGGGTGGGCGGTTGACGCCCTTGGGCAGTGAGGGAGGTGGGCTTGCGGAGGGGCTCGGCTGGGGGCGCAGGGGGCTGTTTTCCGGTGCTGAGTCCTGACTTTGCCCCGCTATAGGTGGCAAAGTCCGGAGGGCTTGGCCGGCAGGGGCGTTCGAAGGGCGATTTGGCGCTGCGGGGCGTGGGGGCTGAGGCGCTTCTCTCCCATGGGCTGCCGTTCACCGCTCCCTCACTGCTCTCGCCGGCGAGTGGTCACCTTGGTCCGGCATGGGTGGCCCAACGTGACCAGTGGGCTCAGAACGCCGACCCTAGATCTTCACCGCTACGTACTTGGTCTCGAGGTACTCGTCGATGCCCTCGTTGCCGCCCTCGCGGCCGACGCCTGAGGCCTTGACGCCGCCGAACGGGGCGCCGGCGTTGGAGACGAGGCCCTGGTTGAGGCCGATCATCCCGGTCTCGAGTGCCTCGGAGACGCGGAGGGCGCGCTGCAGGTCGCGCGTGTAGACGTAGGAGACGAGGCCGAACTCGGTGTCGTTCGCGGCGGCGATCGCCTCCTCGTCGGTGGCGAAGGTCGTCGACCGGCGCGACCGGGCCGAAGATCTCCTCCTTGAGGAGCCGCGCATCGGCGCTGACGCCGCTGAGCACGGTCGGCTCGTAGAAGTAGCCGGCGCCGTCGACGGCGCTGCCACCGCAGGCGGCGGTCGCGCCCTTGGCGACGGCGTCTTCGACGAGCTCGGCGACCTTGCCACGCTGGTCGTCGTCGATCAGCGGGCCGACATCGGTGCCGTCCTCGAGACCGTCGCCGACGGTCAGCGCCTTCATCTTCGCGGTCAGCTTCTCGGTGAACTCGTCGGCGACCGACTCGTGCACGTGGAAGCGGTTCGCCGACGTGCAGGCCTCGCCGACGTTGCGCATCTTCGCGATCATCGCGCCCTCGACCGCGGCGTCGATGTCGGCGTCGCCGAAGACGACGAAGGGGGCGTTGCCGCCGAGCTCCATCGAGACCTTGAGGATGCCCTCGGCGGCCTGTTCGATCAGCTTGCGACCGACCTCGGTCGAGCCGGTGAAGCTGAGCTTGCGCAGGCGCGGGTCGGCGATGATCGGCGCCGAGACTGAGCTCGATGAGCTCGCCGTGATCACGTTGAGGACGCCGTCGGGAAGCCCGGCCTCACCGAGCACGTTGGCGAGTGCCAGCATCGAGAGCGGCGTCAGCTGCGCGGGCTTGACGACCATCGTGCAGCCGGCGGCGATCGCCGGGCCGATCTTGCGGGTGCCCATCGCCATCGGGAAGTTCCAGGGGGTGATGAAGAAGCAAGGGCCGACGGGCTGCTTCATCACGAGCACGCGGAAGGTGCCGTTGCCGGCGGGCTTGTAGTAGCCGTCGGTGCGCAGCGCCTCGCCGGCGTTCCAGCGGAAGAACTCGGCGGCGTAGGCGACCTCCGCCTGCGACTCGGCGAACGACTTGCCCATCTCCAGCGTCATCAGCGTCGCCAGCTCGTCCTTGCGGTCGTTGAGCGCCTCGAAGGCCGACTGCAGGATCTGCGAACGGTCGTTGGGCGCGCTCGCGCCCCACTCGGCCTGGGCTGCCACGGCTGCGTCGAGCGCGGCCTTCGCGTCGTCGGCGGTCGCGTCGGCGATCTCGCAGAGCGTCTCGCCGGTCGCGGGGTTCTCGACAGCGATCGTCGCGCCCTCGCCACCGTCGCGCCACTCGCCCCCGATCAGAAGCTGCTTGGGGACCTCGTCGATCGCTGAATTCACCGTCGCGCTCGTGCTCATCTCGACCTCCGCGTCGCGTTCGCTGTGCCTGCCACGGACATTACCCCGCGTCGGGCCTCGGCCAACATCCGCAACTCCGGGGTTCGCCACGGGTTCTGGGATCGGGCGATGGAAGGGCGGCCGCGGGCTGTGGCGAATCAGTCACAGGCGCCGCCCCTCCAGCGCCCGTTCCGGCAGAGCATGCGAGTTCCCGATCCCACAGACGCGCGCCAAGCGCCCCTAACCCGGCCTCCGCTTCGCGCGCTTGTCGCCGCACTTGCGGCGCTCGTCCTCGTTGCCGTCGCCGCTCCGGCTGGCGCCGCCGCAAAGGGCTTCGTGATCAAGGGCCACGGCTACGGCCACGGTGTCGGCATGAGCCAGTGGGGGGCCTACGGCTACGCCAAGCACGACGTCGGCTACAAGAAGATCCTCGGGCACTACTACTCGCACACGAAGGTCGGCCGGACGAAGACGAAGCGCGTCGGCGTGCTGCTCCAGACTCGGCCCGGCGGCGTCGGCTTCAAGGGCGCCAAGCGCGCCTGCGGCCGCAAGGTCAACGCGAGCAAGCGCTACCGCGCGGACCTGAGCCGCAACGCCGGCAAGCTCAGGCTCGAGAGCAAGTCGGGGCACAAGCTCGCCTCCTGCGGACACGTGCTCAAGGCAATCGGCTCCGGCCCGATCAAGATCTCCGGGCTGGGTCCCTACCGCGGCGGGCTCGTCGTCAAGCCGGCAGGCGGCAGCAGCGTCAACGTCATCAACCGGCTCGCGCTCGACGACTACGTGCGCGGCGTCGTCCCGCACGAGGTTCCCGCCTCCTGGCCGAAGGACGCGCTCGAGGTCCAGGCGGTCGCCGCCCGCGGCTACGCGCTGACCAGCGGCGTGGACGGCGACGGTTACAGCCTCTACAACGACACCCGCAGCCAGGCCTACGGCGGGGTCAAGCTCGAGACCAAGGAGACGAACAAGGCCGTGCGGGCGACCTCGCGCGAGATCGTCACCTACAAGGGCAAGCCGGCGCAGACCTTCTACTACTCGAGCTCGGGCGGGCGCACGGAGGCGAGCCAGTACGGCTTCGACGGTGGCTCGCCCCGCCCGTACCTGAAGTCCGTCAGCGACCCCTACGACAAGACCTCTCCGTACCACAGCTGGACCGTGCGGATGTCCCGCGGCGAGATCACCGCCAAGCTGGCCGGCATGGTCCGCGGCAAGCTGCGCAAGATCGACGTCACGAAGACCGGTGACTCGCCGCGAATCGTCCGCGCGCGGGTGGTCGGCAGCAAGGGCTCGACGGTGACCAGCGGCTACGAGCTGCAGGGACGGCTCGGCCTGCGCTCGACCTGGTTCCGCATCCGCGGCGGCTGATCCCGTCGGACCGGGCCGCCGCTCAGCCGTCGGCGAACGGCTGCAGCGGTACGCCGTGGTCGGTCTCGCGCATGCCCAGCTCGAAGGCGGCACCGCCGTCGACCTGCAGGTGCACGTGGTGCTCGCCGGGCCGTTCGGCCCGCAGTCGCATGTCGGCGACCGAGCAGTTGATCGTGTTGTGCTCGCCGCCGCCGGGGTCGGCGTAGACCCAGGCGACGAAGCGCTCGAGCGGCGCGCCGACCGCCCCGCGCAGGGTCACGCCGGCGCCCGGGACGACGAACTCGCAGCCCCCCGGCCGCTCTTCGATGGTCGTCCCGTAGGTCTTGCCGAGGCCGCCCAGCTTCATCACCTCGCCGTCGAGCGCGATCGCGCCGTTGGCGATCCACGGCGTCGTGAAGCGCCCGATCTTGATCCGGCCGGCAGCGATGTCGACGTAGTCGGAGGGTTCGCGGCCCTCGAAGCCCGCGCCGTGGATCCAGATCCAGCGCTCGGCGTGCTCGGCGCCCCAGTTGTGGCCGACCATGCCGGGCCAGGAGTCGAGCTCGATGCGCTCGCCGTCGATGTCAAGGGTGCCGCTGAACGAGGCGCCGGGATGCGGGCTGAGCAGCTTCGTCCGCGGCAGCTTCGACCGGTAGAGGCGCTCGCTGGGCAGGTGCCGGAGCGACTCGTGGTTGTCGATGAAGCTGAGGTCCCAGCGCGCGTCGATCTCGGGGATCGTCAGCTGGCCGGTGGCGTGCCCCGCCCCGATCTCGCACTCGGCGACGCGCACGTAGGTGCCCGCAGGCGTCGCCAGGCTGTCGGCGCCGAACGTCGCCTTGCCGGCGTGCGGGCCGCGGCCGTCGGCAGCGAACCACGTGAGCCACACCGATCCGCTCGGCTCCTCGCCGGGCGGCTTGTGGATCGTGTGGCGCAGCCACAGCGCCCGCCCGCCGGCCGGATCGGCGGCCTTGACATAGAAGCTCTCGTAGTGGCCGTCACCGGGGGCGACGTCCACGTAACGCGCTGCGGTACGCACGGCGCCACCCTACCGCTACCTCCTCCGCGGGGATCGGGGTTTGCCAAGCTGCTGCCAATGGATGCGGGACCGCGCAGGCGCCGTTTCGACTCGCTGCCGCCGGCGGTTCGCGTGCTCGTGGGCCTGCTGTCGCTCCTCGTCGTCGCCGGCGCGATCGCCTGGGGCGCGCTCGAGCTGACCGGCGCGCTGGACCACGACGCCGTCGATTCCGGCGCGGTGATCGAGGCGGCCCAGAACTCGACGCCGGACAGCGATCCGTTTGCGTGGGATGCGTCCCGCGAGGCCGACTTCGAGCAACGGGCGGCGCTCGGAAACTCGCACGTCCTCTACGAGGAGGTCCCGGGTGGAGTCATCGCCAGCGCCAAGCGGACGGCCGCCTGGGACGACGAGATCAAGATCGCGGCGAAGCGCTACGGCGTCGACCCCGACCTGATGGAGGCGATGGTTTTCCTGGAGTCGGCGGGCCGGCCCGACGTAATCGCCGGCGGCACCGATCCGGCGGCCGCCTCCGGGCTCGCGCAGATCGTGGCGTCGACGGGCTCCGACTTCCTCGGCATGGAGATCTACCTCGACCGCAGCCGCCAGCTGACGAACCAGATCGCCGACTCGATCGCCCGCTCGGAGAAGCTGCAGCGCAAGGCGGCGAAGCTCTCGGGTGGGTCGAAGAAGCAGCAGAAGAAGGCGGCGAAGCTCGCCCATCAGGCGGACCGCGCCGACAAGGACGCGGAGCGCGCGCGGCGCGCGCGGATGCAGATCGACCCGCGCTTCGACCCCCAGCAGGCGCTCAACGGGATGGCGCTGTACTTGAAGAAGGCGCAGGACAAGCTCGGTCGCGAGGACCTCGCCGTGACCAGCTACCACATGGGTCTCGGCAATCTCACCGACGTGATCGACTCCTACGCGAAGGCGAACGGGATCGACACCAAGGCCGAGACCCCAGCCCAGACGGTCGCCGACGCCGGGCTCTCCTACGCCCAGCTCTATTTCGACAGCTCGCCGACCAAGAACGAGCAGACGTACAAGCGCCTGTCGGCCTTCGAGGACGACAGCGCCACCTACTACTGGCGGGTGCTCGCGGCGGAGCAGATCATGCGTCTCTTCCACACCGACCGGGCGAAGCTCAACGAGCTGCAGACGCTCTATACGAACAAGGCGACCTCCGAGGAGGTCTTCCACCCGCAGGACAAGACGCGCGTCTTCGACGACCCGAGCGAGATCCAGGACGGCCTCGACGCGGGCGAGCTCGTGCCGATCCCCGAGGGCTCGCAGTACGCATACCGAATCGGCCCGGAGCTCGGCGAGCTCGCCGACAAGCTCGGCGTCGACCGCAAGCTCTACGAGTCGCTGCGGCCCGAAGCGCTGGCGACGCTGATCTACATGAGCTCCCGCGTGCAGGCGATCACCGGCCAGCACACGAAGAAGGACGACCTGATCGTGACCAGCGCCGTCCGCGACCAGCAGTACCAGGACGCGCTCGTGCAGTCGAACCCCGAGGCGACCTCCGCGTACTCGCTGCACACCACTGGCTACGCCTTCGACATCCTCCGCCAATACCGCAACGGCAAGGAGGCGGCCGCCTTCCAGTTCGTCCTCGACCGCCTCCAGGACCTGGGCGTGATCGACTACGCGGTCGAGCCGACCGCGATCCACGTCACCGTCTCGAACGAGGCCAAGCCGCTCCTGGACAAGTGAGTCCGAGCCGGCCCATCTGACCGGAAGGGCAAACGGGCCCCGAAGCCGCCGAACGTCCGCCATCCGGGGCTATAGACCGGTCCCATGGACGTTCGGCAGGTCCGCGGCCGTTTGTCTGTGGCTGCGGGTAGCGCTCCTGCCTGAGGCTGTCGCACAAAGCCGAATCGGCCGAAGTCCGGGGGTCAAATCACAAGCGGCGCTCTCGTCCAGAAGCTCAGAACGGCTTAGATCGCCTCGACCTCGAGGCGACCGCCTCGACGGGGGGTTTGTGCGACAGCCTCGCCTCGAAGAGAAACCGCGCTTCGCCGGCGTTTCTGACCGGGACGCGAGGACCTCAGCCGCTGGTTCTCCGGACTTTGCCACCGCATACGTAGCGAACTCCGGAGCACGCGTCAGTTTCTGTTTGCGCGAACACGGTCAGTGTCTGCCGCCGCGGAAGTCCTCCCACTCGCGGCCCGAAACCCGTGCTGCCTTCCACCGGATCACACCGCTATCGCAGCGATAGCCGGATTCGACGTTCTCTATTCGGGCACGCATCCGTCCGCTGGCATGCTCTCCGTAGACATGACCTGCGAGCAGGTAACGACGTGCAGGCGTCAGGTCGGGGCGATTGACCTTGCTCTTGAACGCATTGCCCCGAAGCGGCGTAGGGTGAAACGACTTCAACAGGTCCGATGGGGTGCTCGGGTGGGTGCAGTCAAACCAACCCGTTTCAATCCGCGCCTTGCGAACCGCACCGTGGGCGACGCGAAAGCTGATGTCCGAGCCCTTCGCACCTCCGTGTCCGACGAAATAGGTCGAGGCGGCCGACGCTTGGGAGACTGCGAGGAGAAGTCCCGCCGCCGCCGCAAGCACGGTTGCGGTGGCTCTGTTCAGCGGTCGGCTCCCCACCGGTGAGACGCTAGCAACGGGTAGCTCATTTGCGCGAAAAGCGCCGCCGTTTCGACGGCAGTGAGCCCCGGCAGCCCAGGGCCGTCAGGTGTGCTTGACGGTGATCACGTCGCCGTCGGCCATCACGTAGTCGCGGCCCTCGATCCGGAGCGTGCCGCGCTCGCGGGCGCCCGCGTAGCCGCCGGCGTCGATCAGTTCCTGCCAGCCGATCACCTCGGCCTTGACGAAGCCGTCGGCGATGTCGCTGTGGATGCGGCCGGCGGCGTGCCAGGCGGTCAGGCCCTTGCGCAGGCTCCAGGCGCGGCCCTCGACGGCCTCGCCCGCGGTGAAGAAGCTGATCAGCTCGAGCAGCGAGTAGGCGGCGCGGATCATCCGGCTCAGGCCCGACTCGGTCATGTCCAGGTCCTCGCGCAGCAGCGCCGCGTCCTCAGGCGTCGAGCTCGGCGAGCTCGGCCTCGATCTTGGCGCTCAGCCCGATCGCCTGATCGCCGGCGGCCTGGGCGTGCTCGACGAGGGCCGCCGGTGCGCTCGTTCGAGCCCTCGTCGACGTTGGCCACGTAGAGGACCGGCTTCGAGGTCAGCGCCTGCAGATTGCGGACGGCGTCCGGCGCGGCGTCGGGTGCCGGGCACCGAGCGCACCGGCTCGCCCCGCTCGAGCGCGGCGACGACGAGCTCGAGCCAGTCGCGCTCGGCGATCGCCTCCTTCTCGAGCGCCTTCGCCTGCTTGGCGACGCGCTCGAGCCGGCGCTGGGCGGTCTCGAGGTCGGCGAGCATCAGCTCGGCCTCGACCATCTCGGCGTCGGCGACGGGGTCGACGCGGCCGTCGGGGTGAGGGACGCCGCCGTCGGAGTGGGCGCGGACGACGTGGCAGATCGCATCGGTCTCGCGGATCGAGGCGAGGAACTGGTTGCCGAGTCCCTCGCCGGCGTGGGCGCCCTTGACGAGGCCGGCGATGTCGTGGACCTCGAGCGACTCGTGCACGACCGGGTCGGCGCCGAGCAGCTCGCAGACCGCGTCGAGGCGCTCGTCGGGGACGGCGGCGATCGCGACGTTCGGCTCGATCGTCGTGAACGGGTAGCCGGCCGACTCGGCGCCGGCCTGGGTGAGCGCGTTGAACAGCGTCGACTTGCCGGCGTTCGGCATGCCGACGATCCCGACCTTCATCGCGCCCACACCTCGGCGTTCGAGTTGGCGCGCAGGCCGATCCCCGGCAGCGGCCAGTGGCGGCCGATCTCGCGGCCGAGCAGGACGCCGGCGAGCACGTCGGAGGGGTAGTGCATGCCGAGGAAGGGGCGGCCCGCGCAGACGCCGCCGGCGAGCAGCGCGAGCGGCGGCCGCAGGCTCGGCGCGACGCGGCCGAGGGCCGTCGCGCCGGCGACCGCGGAGGTCGCGTGGGCGGAAGGGAAGGAGAGCTTGCTGGGCGCCCGGGCCAGCATCGGGTGGTCCTCGATCAGCGGCCGCTCGCGGCCGACGGCGACCTTGACGCCGTAGTTGATCCAGACCGCGGCCGGGCCGGCGGCGGCGGCGGCCAGCCAGGCGGCCGGTCGGCGGCGATCGAGGGCCGCCCCGGCGAGGCCGAGCGCGAGCCAGCCGAGGCCCCACTCGCCGAACGTGCCGAGCGCCCCCGCGGCCCGCTCGCTCGCCGCCGTGTGGCCCTTCGTGCGCAGCGCGACGAGCAGCTTCTGGTCGAGGCGGCCGAGCGCCTTCATCGGTCCACCACGGCCGGAGACGGCGCGATCGATCCGGCTTCGACGCCGGCTCAGCTTTCGGGGTCGCTCGAGGAGCACGGCGGCGGAGGATAGGGACGGGGGGCGCGCTCAGAGCCCGCGGCGGAGCGGCGGCGCCACGCTCACGCGATCACCAGCTCGAGCTCGCGGTCGAGCACGCCGAAGCGCAGTGTGCCCGCCGGGCTGTCGTCGTGGCCGAGCGCGCTCGCCGGCACGACCTCGCCGTCGACGTTGAGGTCGTGGCCCGGTCCGAGCGCGACCGTGATCTCGGCGCCGCGCGAGTCGTGCACGCCGGCCTGCTCCTCGATCTCGCCCCGCTTGAGGCCGAAGGCGCGCCGGGCGAGCGCAGCGCGCGGCCCGCCCTCGATCACGACGACGTCGAGCAGCCCGTCGTCGGCGTCGGCCGCGATCTGCGAGCCGCCCCCGAAGGCGCCGGTGCTGCCGACCGTCACCTGCCAGGCCTTGCCATCGAAGAGCTCGCCGCCGTCGCAGCTGACCCGCACGTGCGAACGGCTCCTCGGTGATGCCGGCCCGGACCGCCCCCAGCGCATAGGCGAGCGGACCGAGCCGCTCCTTGAGACTCTCGGCCGCCTCCGCGGCGGCCGGCGCGAGACCGAGGCTGGCGACGTTGAGGAAGGCACGGTCGCCAACCTCGGCGATGTCGACCTTCCGGGTTCGCTTCCCGTTCGCAGCCAGCCGCACGGCCTCCTCGAGGTCCTCGGGCAGGCCCATCCGCGCGGCGAAGTCGTTCGCGGTGCCGGCCGGGACGACCGCAAGCGGCACCGCCGCGGCGCGGGCCGCGAGCGCGCCGACGGCAAGCGAGCCGTCGCCGCCGGCGACGACGACGCGGTCGGCGCCGGCCTCCCCGGCGCGCGGCGCCCTCGGCGATCTCGAAGGACGCGACATCGGCGCCGGCGGCGGCGAGCAGCGCCGCGACGTCTGTCTCCCCGGCCGAGCCCGACGCGGCGTTGCTGATCAGCGCGACACGCATCGGCCGCGAGGTTAACCCCGAACGACTCGTCCGGCGGCTCCGGCTGAAATCCCCACGGATGGAGGCAGCTGCGAGCCGCGACGTCGCCTATTACCGGGAGCGCTTCAACGGCGCCGGCCTGCCGCTCTTCGACGAGGACTTCAGCGCCTCGACCGACGTCTTCAACCGGGCGGTGCCGCTGCTCGGCCTCGTCTTCGTCGGCGAGCTGCTCGGCGCCGTCCAGCTCGAGTGGTCGCTGCTCGCCAACCTCGCCGCGATCGCCGGCGGGCTGGCGATCCTGATCGGCGGCGATCGGCATCGTCAACCGGGTGCGCGGGCGCCCGTTCCTCTCCCGCCCGCGCCACGTCGGCAGGCTCGAGCTCGGCGCCTTCGTCCTCGTCCCAGCGCTGCTGCCGCTGATCTTCGGCGGGCAGACGACGAGCGCCGCCGTCACCGCCGTCTCGAACCTCGCCCTGCTGCTGGCGATCTACGCGGTGCTCGGCTACGGGCTGCCCTCGATCGTGCGCTGGGCCGTCGGCCGCCTCGGCGGCCAGCTGCGCACGTCGTTCACGCTGCTCGCCCGCGCCGTTCCGCTGCTGATGATCTTCGGCCTGCTCTCCTTCATGAGCACCGAGATGTGGCAGGTCTTCGCGCTCGAGAACGAGGGCGGCCTGGCGATCATCGGCGCCCTCTTCGTGGCGCTCGGCGTCGGCTTTCTGATCGCCCGCCTACCGCGCGAGGTCCGGACGCTCGAGGCCGAGGTCGGCTCGGCGGCGCAGCCGCTCTCGCCGAAGCAGCGCCGCAACGTCGGCGCGGTGCTGTTCGTGAGCCAGGCGCTGCAGGTGCTGACCGTGACGCTGATGGTCTTCGCCTTCTTCGTCGTCTTCGGGCTCTTCGCCGTAACCCCGGGCGTGCGCGAGGCGTGGCTCGGCGCCGACGCGGGCGTGAACTTCCACGAGTACGCGCACTTCACGCTGTTCGGCGCGCGACTACCAGCTCACCGACCAGCTGCTCCAGGTCGCCGGCGCCCTCGCCGCGTTCAGCGGCCTCTACTTCGCCGTCGCGATGCTCACCGACTCGACCTACCGGGAGGAGTTCCTCGACGAGGTCACCTCGGAGCTGCGCCAGACCTTCCGCGAGCGCGCCGAGTACCTGCGGCTGCGGTCGGGCACCGGCGCCTGAGCTGGAACAATCCGCCGCCGTGATCGAGGTCGAGGGCTTCACCCACCACCCGGGCCATCACTGCGGCTCCACCGCGCTGCGCAACCTGCTCGGCTGGCACGGCGTGCCGATCAGCGAGGAGCTCGCCTTCGGGCTCGGCGCCGGCGCCTGCTTCTACTACCTGCCCTTCGACGACCTCTCGCCCTCGCGCTTCACCAACGGCCGCACTGGGCGCCTCGAGGAGCGCTTCCTCGAGCTCACCGGCGTGCCGCTGCGCCAGCGCACCTCCGAGGACGCCCAGGAGGCGTGGGGCATGGCGGCGGCGACGATCGACGAGGGCCGGCCGGCGATCCTGCTCACCGACCTCTACTACCTCGACCACTACGGCCGCTCCGCGCACTTCCCCGGTCACGCCGTGGTGCTCGTCGGCTACGACGACGAGCACGCCTACGTCTCCGACACGGCCTTCGAGGAGATCCAGCGGACCTCGCTCGATGGCCTCGCCAAGGCGCGCCACGAGCAGCACCCGTTCTTCCCGCTCGCCGGGCACATGATCGACCTGCCGCCGGGCGAGACGGTGACGATCGAGGACCTGCGAGCCGCCGCGCCCCGGGCGGTGGCCGCCGCCGCGCAGCTCATGCACGAGCCGCAGATGGGGGAGTTCGAGGGCCTGCCGGCGCTGCAGAAGTTCGCCGCCGAGGTCGGCGACTGGCCCGAGGCGGTCGCCGACTGGCAGTGGTGCGCACGCTTCAACTACCAGGTGATCGAGCGCCGCGGCACCGGCGGCGGCAACTTCCGGGCGCTCTACTCGCGCTTTCTCGCCGAGGTCGGGATGGAGGTCGAGGCCGAGCAGGCGGCGGCCGCATCCGGCGCCTGGACGACGCTCGCCGAGGAGCTCTACGCAGCGAGCGAGGTGGACGAGCCCGAGCCGCGGCTGTGGGATGCGGTGCGCGGCTCCGCCGCCGCGGTGCTCGACGCCGAGACGCTGCTCTGGGACAGCCTCGCCCGAATCGGCGACGGTCAGTAGGCGCTGACCGTCCGCCTCAGCCGAGGCGCACCGGAATCGAGCGGTACTGGTTGAGGAAGGTCGAGCTGAGTCGCTCGGCGTCTCCGTCCAGTTCGATCTCCTCGAAGCGGCGCATCGTCTCCTCGATCCACAGCTTCAGCTCGAGCCGGGCGAGGCCGGCGCCGAGGCAGAAGTGGCGCCCGCCGCCGCCGAAGCCCTGGTGCGGGTTCGGGTCGCGGCGTACGTCGAAGCGCTGCGGGTCGTCGAAGGCGGTCGCGTCGCGGTTGCCCGACACGTACCAGAGCGCGAGCTTGTCGCCGGCGCGAATCTGGGTGCCGCTGAGCTCCACGTCGCGCGTTGCGGTGCGTCGCATGTAGGCGAAGGCGGGGTGGAAGCGGACGAACTCCTCGACGACCTGCTCGAGCGGCACCGCGCCGGTGCGCACGAGCTCCATCTGCTCCGGGTCGTCGAGCAGGCTCTTCAGCCCCGACGTGAAGACGGCCCGGGTCGAGTCGTTGCCGGCGACCATCAGCAGGAAGAAGAACATGACGACCTCCTCGTGCGAGAGGCGCTCGCCGTCGACCTCGGCCTCGATGAACGCCGTCGTCAGGTCGCTGGTCGGGTTCTTCTCGCGCTCGGCGACCATCCCGTCCACGTAGGGGATGAACTCCTCGAGCGCCCGCCAGACCTCGCCGAGGTCAGGGACCAGTCGCGGGTCCTCGAACGCGGTGGTGCGGTTGGTCCAGTCGACGAGCTTGCCGGCGTCCTCGCGCGGCACGCCGAGCATGTCGCCGATCACCATCGAGGGCACGTAGACGCCGACGTCCTGAACCAGGTCGATGCGACCGTCGGGATGCGCCTCGAGCGCCCGGTCGAAGACGAGGTTGATGATCTCGCGCATCCGCTCGGTGTGCTCGATCGCGCGCTTCGGCGTGAAGGCGCGCTGCACCAGTCCCTTGAGCCGGTCGTGGCGGGGCGGGTCCTGGGAGATCAGCATGTTGGCGCTGATGTCCATCGGGTCCGGCTCGCCCGGCTCTGCCATCCGGTCGACGAGGATGATGCTGCGGTCGGAGGAGAAGGTCGCATGATCGCGGCCGACGGCGCGGATGTCGTCGTAGCGGACGATCGACCAGAAGCCGCCCTCGTTCGGAAACTCGCCCATCTCGCTCCAGTGCAGGCCGGGCTGCTCCCGGAGCTCGGCGAAGACCTCATGGGGCGGGCCATCGCGCCACAGGTCGAGGTTGCTGAGGTCCAGCTCGGAGGGACGGGGCGGTGCGGCTGTCGGGGTCATCGTCTGCTCGCTTCTGTCGGGGCCATCTCGGCTTGCGGGCCGGACCGTATCAGCTTTGGAACATTTTGCAAACCTGTTCCCTTACGAACGCATAAGGCATCTGTCCCGCCGTCCGGCTAAGATCGCCCAATGGCAGCCGAGCAAGTCGTATTTCGCCGTCCCACCGCGCGCCGACGCGCTGGCGCTCGCCCGCGAGGAGTTCCTCGCCGGCGAGCGGGTCGAGATGCAGACGCTCGCGGCGCGCCTCGGGATCGGTCGCACCACCCTCTACCGCTGGGTGGGGGAGCGGGAGGGGCTGCTCGGCGAGGTCTTCGGCGGTCTCGTCGACGAGTGGCTGGCGGTCGTCGAGCCCGAGGTCGAGAGCGGCGGCGTCGAGGAGTTCCTGACCCTCCTGCGCCGCTTCCTCGAGTTCGCCGCGGGCTCGGAGCCGCTGACCGAGTTCGCTCAGCGCGAGCCGGCGCTTGCCCTGCGCACGCTCACCGATGCGGACGGCCCCGTGACGAAGCGATCGGATGCCGTCCTCCGGCGGCTGCTCGACGCAATCGAGCCACCGCTCGCGGTCCCGACCGAGGTCGTCAGCGCGATCGGGCTGACCGCGCGGACGCTCGTCTGGGCGAACATCGCGACGGGCCACGCGCCCGACATCGACGGCGCCGTGCAGCTCGCCCGGACGCTGCTCGCCAACTGCGCGCGCCCGTCCTAGGCGCCTGCGGGGGCGCTCAGTCGCCGGAGCCGAAGCCGACCGAGGCGTGGCTCGCGGCAACGCGCAGGAACGCGACCTTGTCGAGGTCGATGTCGACCTCGCCCTCGTCGGTCTTGACGCTGCGCCAGCCGCCGTCGGAAGCTTCTTGCGGAGCTCGTCGAGCTGAGCTCTCGTCGAGCTTCAGGGTGATCACCTGCTGGCCGACGAAGCCGACCTCCACGCGCTTGACGCTCGGCCATCTCAGTGCCCTCCCTCGGTCGGTTGAACGATCTCGGTCAGCACGCTGCCCGTCGACTTGGGGTGGACGAAGGCGACGAGGCTGCCGCGGATGCCGACCCGGGGCGTCTCGTCGATCAACTCGATGCCGGCCTCGCTGAGCTCGGCCAGCGTCGCTTCGATGTCGGTGACCGCGTAAGCGACGTGGTGCAGCCCCGGCCCCTTGCGCTCGAGGAACTTGCCCACGGGCGTCTCCGGCCCGAGCGGCGCGAGCAACTCGACGTGGCCCTCGCCGACATCGAGCAGGACCGCCTCGACGCCCTGCTGCTCCACCGTCTCGCGGTGGACGAGCGGCATCCCGAGGGACTTCTCGTAGAGGGCGATGGCGGCCTCGAGATCGTCGACCGCGACGCCGATGTGATCGATCCGATCGAGCATCGCGGCGCAGTCTATTGAGCGGCCGCGCGCGGTCCCGATCCGATCCGCCGCCCGGACGTATCGTTCCGGTGGTGGTTCCAGCAGAGGCCGATCGCGGCCCGGCCCGTGATCGCCGGGTCACCTACCTCGGGCACGCGAGCGTCCTCTTCGAGCGCGATGGGACGGCGATCCTCGCCGACCCGCTGCTGCGTCCGAGCCTGCTGCGCCTGCTGCGCCGGCGCGGCGCGATCCCCCCGCTCGAGCGAAGCGGCCTCGACGCGGTCCTCATCTCGCACGTCCACCACGACCACTTTGACCTGCCGACGCTCCGCGAGCTGCCCCGGTCGACCCCGATCCTCGTTCCGGAGGGGGCCGGCAGCGCCCTCACCCGGGAGCGCTTCGTCGACGTGCGCGAGGTCGCCCCCGGCGAGGAGCTGCAGCTCGGGCGCCTGCGAGTCGTCGTCACCGAGGCCGTGCACAAGGCGGCGCGCCGGCGGATGGGCGAGCCGCCGGCGCTCGGCTACCTGCTCGGCGAGCCCGGCGAGCTCACCTACTTCCCCGGCGATACCGAGATCTTCGACGGGATGGCCGAGCTCGCCGGCGCCGGCATCGACCTGGCGCTGCTGCCGATCTGGGGCTGGGGGCCGACGCTCGGGCCCGGCCACATGGACCCTGAGCAGGCCGCGCAGGCCCTCGCGATCCTCGGCGCGCGCCGCGCGGTACCAATCCACTGGGGCACCTACACGCCGATCGGGGCCGGGCGCCTGTGGCCGTGGATGAGCGAGCGGCCGGCTCGCGAGTTCACCGAGCACGTCGGCCGCACGGCCCCGGGGGCGGAAGTGGTCGTGCTCGAGCCCGGTCAGTCGCTGCCGGCGCTCGGCGGCTGAACCCGGCTAGGCGCCGGGATGCTCGCCCGGGCCGGGCGGCGGCGGCTTCGACGGGGGCGCCGGCGGCTCCTCGTCAGCGGGTTCGGCGGCGCCCATCACCTCGGCCGGGTCGACCCGCGGGCGATCGCCCGCCCTCGGGCTCCTGCAACGAGCGCCGCGGCAGGCGGGTGACCGGCACGGGGGTCTCGCCTGCCCGGTGCCCGGCCATGATCTCGGCGATCTCGTCGTGCTCGATCACCTCGTTGTCGAGCAGGCGCTCGGCGATCTCGTCGAGCAGGTCGCGGTGATCGGAGAGCAGCCGGTGGGCGCCGCGGTAGGCCTCTTCGGCGATGTCGGAGACCTCCTCGTCCCGCCGCTGGCGCATCATCTCGGAGACGTTCCAGTCGTTGGCGGGCACCTGGTGGGAGCGGATCGAGGTGCCCATCCCGTACTCGTAGACCATGCCGCGGGCGATCGTCGTCACCTTGGCGAGGTCGTCGGAGGCGCCCGTAGTCACCTTGCCGAAGGTGATCTGCTCGGCGACGCGGCCGCCGAGCAGCACCTTCATGTAGTCGATCAGCTCCTCGCGCGACTTCAGGTAGCGGTCCTCCTGCGGCAGGTTGAGCGTGTAGCCGAGCGCCTTGCCGCGCGGCACGATCGAGACCTTCTGGACCTTGTCGACGGTCGGCAGCAGCTCGGAGATGAGCGCGTGCCCGGCCTCGTGCCAGGCGACGACCCGCTTCTCGTGGTCGGTGATCACCTTGCGGCTCTGCAGGCCGGCGATCGACCCGCTCGAAGGCGTTGTCGAAGTCGACCTGGCCGACGAACTCGCGCTTCGCCCGCCCCGCCTGGATCGCCGCCTCGTTGCAGAGGTTGGCGAGGTCGGCGCCCGTCAGCCCGGAGGTGTGCTGGGCGACGCGGTGCAGGTCAACGTCCTGGCCGAGCGGCTTGCCGCGCGTGTGGACGTGCAGGATCTGCTCGCGGCCACGCAGGTCGGGGGCGGTACGAGGACCTGGCGGTCGAAGCGGCCGGGGCGCAGCAGCGCCGGATCGAGCTTGTCGATCAGGTTGGAGGCGGCCATGACGACGATGTTGTCGGTGGCCTCGAAGCCGTCCATCTCGACCAGCAGCTGGTTCAGCGTCTGGTCGCGCTCGCCGGAGATGTCGTTGCCGCGGACGCCGCCGACGGCGTCGAGCTCGTCGATGAAGAGGATCGAGGGGGCGTTGTCGCGGGCCTCGCGGAACAGGCGGCGGATCCGGGCGGCGCCGAGGCCGGCGAACATCTCGACGAACGAGGAAGCCGACTGGCTGAAGAAGTTGGCGCCCGGACTCGTGCGCGACCGCCTTGGCGAGCATCGTCTTGCCGGTCCCGGGCGGGCCGTGCAACATGATCCCCTTCGGGACCTTGGCGCCGAGCGCCTTGAAGCGCTTCGGGTCGGAGAGGAAGTCGACGACCTCCCGCAGCTCCTCCTTGGTGCCCTCGACCCCGGCGATGTCGTCCCAGCGTGACGCCGACCTTGCGCCGCTTCGCCTTGATCTCCTGCGGCTTGGTCTTCGGCATCAGACCGACCGTCTTCCACATCAGAAAGACGATCGCCCCGAGGAAGATCAAGGTGAAGACCGGCAACCAGTTGCCGACCTCGTAGAGGATTGAGTTCACATCGGCGCTAGCCACCGTCCGGCTTCCCTTCCGTCGAGCTGCGTTCCCCGGTCAAACTCGGGGGCCCGTGGCTCTCTATCGGGAGGCGCGCAGAGGGGGTTGAGCGCCGCGCGCAGGCGCCGACTCAAGCGTCCAGTCGGCCCGGAGGTCAGTCCGCCCCCTCGGCGGCAAGGATCGCGTCCATCGCGGCGATCCCGACCTCGATCTGCTCCTCGTTCGGCTCGCGCGTGGCGAACAGGCGCTGGATTCGAGTCGCCGGCGGCATGCACGGCGCGGCCGAGCGGCGAGTCCGGGGTTGCGCTCCGCGTAGGCGAAGGTCTCGACGGCGAGCGAGAGGCTGGCGACGGAGGCGATCCAGCGGGCCAGCGGGCCGGGCTGCTTCGGCAGCCGGTCCATGATCGCCTGGCCGGCGACGGTGAAGATCATCATCGGTCCGATCAGGTTCGAGCCGCAGCGCTGGTGCTCCTTGGCCGCCGTGCGCGGATCGCGGCTGCCGTGCTCGTAGGCGGCGATCGCCTTGTGCTCGACCCCGTGGTAGGAGGCGAGCTCGGAGCCGCTCAGCGCGACGCCCGCCGGGATCATGCCGAGCGCCGTCGAGATCGCCTCGCCGCCGACGGTCGTGCCGTTGCGGCGCTCGCAGCAGCGCCGTGGCCGCGGTCACCGCGGCGGCCGCGGCGACGACGCGTCCGTCCTCGAACGGCAGGCGGGCAGAGGGCAGCGACCGGCGCGCGATCGGGATCACGGCGAACGCCTCGGCCATCCGGATCGGGCCGCGCAGGAAGCGGCACCTTGGCGACCGCGTTGCCGCCGAAGCTGGGCTTGCGGCCGGAGGCGACGT
Source organism: uncultured Solirubrobacterales bacterium (assembly GCA_963850625.1). Classification (GTDB taxonomy): domain Bacteria; phylum Actinomycetota; class Thermoleophilia; order Solirubrobacterales; family 70-9; genus CAXMST01. The sequence goes on along the minus strand of CAWKLZ010000005.1, from coordinate 211,336 downwards.
CGACCTCGCCGGTCGACGCCGTTGCGTGCCGCCGCGGCCCACGAGGTCGGCCCGTGCACGAGCAGCCCGTTGCGCATCGCCATCCCGCCGAGGCGGATCGGCGCCGTCGCCCGCGGGAGCGCTGCCGTTGCCGTTGCCGGCCGCCGGGTCGTCGGAGATGTCGGGAAGCTCGGCCACCGGGGAGGGCACGGAGGTTAGCCGTCCCGCGGTTCCGGTCCCCGCCGGGTCGGGGCCGATACTGAGGTGATGGAGGGTCAGCTGTTCGGCGACGAGGGGGGTGCGGGGGAGGCACCGCGCGTCGACCCTGCGGCGCCGCTCGCCGTGCGGATGCGACCGCGGACGCTCGAGGAGCTCGCCGGCCAGGAGCACCTGCTGGCGCCCGGCTCGGCGCTGCGCACCGCGATCGAGACCGGGACGCCGCACTCGATGGTCCTCTACGGGCCGCCCGGGACGGGCAAGACGACGCTCGCCCGGCTCGTCGCCGGCGCCGCCGGCTGGGCCTTCGAGGAGGAGTCGGCTGTCAACGCGGGCCGAGCCGAGGTCCGGGCGGTGATCGGGCGGGCGGCGGAGCGCCGCGCCGCCGGAGCCCGGCCGACGGTCTTCTTCCTCGACGAGATCCACCGCTTCAACAAGGCGCAGCAGGACGCGCTGCTGCCGGCGGTCGAGGACGGGCTGATCACGCTGATCGGCGCGACGACCGAGAACCCCTACTTCGAGGTCAACTCGGCGCTGCTCTCGCGCTGTCAGATCTACGAGCTCGAGGCGCTCGGCCCGGAGCGGGTCGAGGCGCTGCTGCGCGCGGCCCTCGCCGACCCCGAGCGCGGGATCGCCGACCCGCCGATCGTCGCCGACGATGCGCTGACGCTGCTGGCGACGCGCAGCGGCGGCGACGCGCGCACGGCGCTTGGCGCGCTCGAGCGGGCGGTGCAGACGGTGCGCTCGTCCGGCGCGCCGATGGTCGACGTTGCCGTCGCCGAGGACGCGCTGCAGCGCAAAGCGGTCGGCTACGACAAGGGCGGCGACCGTCACTACGACTACATCTCGGCGTGGATCAAGGCGACCCGCGGCTCCGACCCGGACGCCTCGATCTACTACCTGGCGGCGATGCTCGAGGGCGGCGAGGACGTCCGCTTCATCGCCCGCCGCATGGTGATCCTCGCCTCCGAGGACATCGGCAACGCGGACCCGCGGGCGCTGCTCGTCGCGACCGCGGCGGCGGATGCGGTCGATCGGGTCGGGCTGCCCGAATGCCGCCTCAACCTCGCCCAGGCAGCGCGTCTACCTGGCGCTGGCGCCGAAGTCGAACGCGCTCCTATCTGGCGCTGGGCGCCGCCGCCGATCACATCCGCCGCCACGGCGCGGCCGAGCCGCCCGCGCACCTGCGCGACGGCCACTACGCCGGTGCCGAGAAGCTCGGCCGCGGGGTCGGCTACGTCTACTCGCACGACGCGCCGGACGCCGTGGCGGATCAGCCGCTGGCCCCAGAGGGCCTCGAGGGCGAGCGCTTCTACGCGCCGACCGACCGCGGCTGGGAGGCACAGGCGGCGGCGCGGCTCCGCGAGATCCGCGCGCGGCGGCGCGGATCGGGCTGATCGCCCCCCGCGCGCCGGGAATCTGGCCGCGCGGCCAATATGATCAGCTTGGGGTAGATGGGCAGCCTGGACTCCCACAATCCGGCCACCGGCGAGCTGATCGGCTCCGTCGAGACCATCGAACCCGCCGACGTCCAGGGCGTCGTCGACGACGTCGCCGAGGTGCAGCCGTTCTGGGGCGCGCTGACGCTGGAGGACCGGGCCCGGTACATGAGCCGCGCCGCCGAGGTGCTCGCCGGCGAGGTCGACGAGATCGCCCGCCTGCTCGCGGCCGAGCAGGGCAAGCCGATCACCGAGTGCTACACGATGGAAGTCGTCCCGACGGTCGACGCGCTCAGCTGGATCGCCGACGAGGGACCCGAGATCCTCGAGGACGAGGCGATCCGGATGGGCGGCACGCTGTTCCTGAGCAAGCGGGCGAAGTTCACCTATGAGCCGCTTGGCGTCGTCGGCGTGATCGCGCCGTGGAACTACCCGTGGTCGATCCCCTTCGGCGAGGTCGCGGTGGCGCTGATGGCCGGCAACGGGGTCGTCCTCAAGCCGGCGAGCCTGACGCCGCTGCTCGGCGAGCGGATCCGCGAGATCTTCGAGGCGGCGGGTCTGCCCGAGGGCCTCGTCCGCGTCGTGCACGGCGGCGGCGCCGTCGGTCAGGCGCTCGTCGAGTCGAGCGTGCGCAAGGTCTTCTTCACCGGCTCGGTCGAGGTCGGCCGCGGCGTCGGCGAGGCCTGCGCGCGCCAGATCAAGGGCTGCGTGCTCGAGCTCGGCGGTAAGGACCCGGCGATCGTCTGCGCCGACGCCGACCTCGAGAACGCCGTCAGCGGCATCACCTGGGCCGGCTTCGCCAACGCGGGCCAGACCTGTTCCGGGATCGAGCGGGTCTACGTCCTGGAGGAGGTCGCGGAGCCGTTCCTCGAGGGGCTCGTCCGCGAGACCGAGCGGCTCGAGCTCGGCGACCCCCAGAGCTGGGACGTCGAGGTCGGCCCGATGGTCAGCCCCGCCCAGGCGGAGACCGTGACCGAGCTCGTCGACGACGCGATCGCGCACGGCGCCGAGCGGCTGTGCGGCGGCCCGCGCGAGATGCCCGGCTCGCCCGGGGCGTGGATCGCGCCCACGATCCTCACCGGCGTCGAGCAGAGGATGCGGATCATGAGCGAGGAGATCTTCGGCCCGGTCCTGCCGGTCACCGTCGTCGCCAACGAGGAGGAGGCGATCGAGCTCGCCAACGACTCGAACTTCGGCCTCGGCGCCTCGGTCTGGACGCGTGACCGCAAGAAGGGCGAGCGGATGGCGCGCCGGATCGAGTCGGGCATGGTCTGGATCAACGATCACTCGCTACACGCATGCGGCGATGCAGTGCTCGTGGGGCGGCGTCAAGGACTCCGGTATCGGCCGCTCGCACTCGAAGTACGGCTTCCTCGAGTGCGTCGATATCAAGCTCGTCTCCTGGGAGCCCGGCCACACCCGGGACTTCTGGTGGCACCCCTACGACGAGACCCTCGGCGAGGCGATCCGGGCGACGGCCTCCGTCCTCTACGGCTCCAACGGCGGCCGGATGAAGGCACTGCGCGAGGGCGGCGGCTCGCTGCTGCGGACCGGCGCGCGGACCCTGCGCAAGGGCCGCTGAGCCTCAGCCGCGCGAGCGAAGTTCGGCCAGCGCCTTGCGCTCGCCCTCGAAGGCGGGCTCGGGGAACTCGGCGAGCGGGAAGGTGCCGTGCTCGCCGGACTCGTCGGAGATCTCGAGCTCGCCGCCGGTGCGGCGGCAGAGGTAGGCGATGTCGAGGATCGGCTTCTGGTCGGCGCCCTCGCCGTAGGTCGAGGAGAAGATGCCGATGTTCTCGACCACGTCGATCTCGAGGCCGGTCTCCTCGCGGACCTCGCGCGCGATCGCCTCTGGCCCGCTCTCGTCGGGCTCGACGAAGCCGCCGGGCAGGTTCCAGCGGCCCTTGAGCGGCTCCTGATTGCGGCGCAGCGCATGGAAGCGACCGTCGTCGTCGATCCAGGCCTGGACGGTCGGCGTGGGGTTCTCGTAGTGGACCCAACCGCAGTTCGGGCAGGCCGGCCGGGGCGGATCCGGCGGCGGCGAGTCGCGCAACTCGAGCGCCGTCGCGCAGCGCGGGCAGAAGTTCCACTCCATGCGCCGCAACCTACCCGACGATGGCCGGCCTCAAGCAGCGGAGGCCGGCACCGAGTGGCGCCGGCCTCCGCGTTGCCCGGCTGCGCAGGGAGGGGAGTCGCGCCGGGGGCCATCCCCCGCCGGCCGCGAACGGTGCGATGCCGGCGGGGAAGCTCTGTGATCAGTGGCTGCCGCTCAGTTGCCGCTCCCGGAAGCCGAGCTCCCGGAGCCCGAGGACTGCGGCGGCGCGAAGCCACCGGGGGCGGGGCCGCCACCGGCATCGGCGGCATGCCGCCAGAGGCCATCGGCGGCGGGCCGGGAAGGCCGCCATGCGCGGGGCCGCCGTCGGCGAAGGCCTGCTTCGCGGCGGCGCGCATCGCGTCGGTGACCTCGCCCTCGGCTGACGCCGAGCTCGTCGGCGAGCGTCTTCGCGAAGGTGCCCGGCTCGGGCGGCTTGCCGCTCTCGAATGCGTCGCGCATCTTCTGCTCGGCCTTCTCGAGCGCGGCCGAGACGTCCTGCTCGCTGACGCCATCGAGCTGCGCGGAGAGCGCCTTGGCCATCGCCGTGCGCCGCTCCTGTTCGTGCTGGGCCGCGACCTGCTCGAGCGCCTTCGAGACCTCGTCGGCACTGACGCCGTCGAGATGGTCGGCAAGCTCGGAGGCGAATTGGTCGCGGAGCTTGCCGTCGCCGGCTGCCTTGCCGGGTCGCACCGACGCCGAAGCCGATCATGGGCGGTGGCGGCATCGCTCCAGCCGGCCCGCCCGCCGCCGAGCCCGACCCGCTGCCGCTGCCTGCGGCGAGAGCCGTGCCGCCGGCGACGCCGAGCGCGACCAGCGCCGTGCCGATGCCGACCTTCCAGTTCAGATGTTGTCGTATCCAGTTCATTGCTCCTCCAGTCCCGTTTGAGTGCACCGGCGATCCTGATCGCGCTACCTGAGAGCGAGCGTGAGAGAGCGCTTCCGCGCCGCTAAGAAGCGCCATCCGGCTCAGGACGCGGTGCTCTAGCCTCGCCGCGTGGCCGCCGGACCGGACACCAGCGAAGGAGCCCGCGATCTTGGGCATCGGACCTGTGGCGCGCCTATGGCGACAGCTGGGCCCTGCGCGGCGTCGGCTTCGAGCTTGGCCGTGGCGGCGATCTGGCCCTCGTCGGCGCCAACGGCGCGGGCAAGTCGACCCTGCTGCGGATCCTTGCCGGCCTGCTGCGCCCGACCGAGGGCGAGGTGTCCGCTGCTCGGCTGCGCGCTGCCCCGGGAGGCGTGGCGGCTGCGCGCGCGGGTCGGCTACCTCGGCCACCAGGCGCTTCTCTACCGGGAGCTGAGCGCCGCCGAGAACCTGCGCTTCCACGCCCGCCTCTTCGGCCTGCCGGGGGGCGGGGCGCAGCGGATCGCCGAGCTGCTCGACGCGGTCGAGCTCGCCCATCGCGCCGGCACCCGCGTCGCCGAGATGTCGGCGGGGATGCTGCAGCGGCTGGCGATCTGCCGGGCGGTCCTGCACGAGCCCGAGTTGCTGCTGCTCGACGAGCCCTACTCGCACCTCGACCCGGCCGGCGCGGCCATCGTCGAGCCGCTGATCGGCCCGGCCCCCGGCCGGACCCGGGTGATCGTCACGCACGACGTCGCCGGCGCCCGCGCCGACGCCGGCACGATCCTCGCCCTCGGCCGCGAGGGCACGGCCGTCTACCTCGGATCGGCCGCGGCCTTCGGCCAGCGCGAGCAGGCGGCGGCCTTCGCCGAGCGCACGCCGTCACCGGCCGGCCGTCGCGGAGCCGGCGTCGTGAGCGGCCCCGCCCCCGAGCCCCGGCGCGGGCCCGGCACTCTCGCAGTCGCGCGGCTGATCCTCGCCAAGGACCTGCGGGTCGAGCTGCGCACGTTCGAGTCCGTGCCCGCGATGGTGCTCTTCGCGACGACGATCTACGTGATCTTCCGCTTCGGCCTCGACCGCACCGAGCTCGCCGGCGGGCTGGCTGCGGGCGTGCTGCTGGTCACCGTGCTGTTCGCGGCGCTGCTCGCGATCAACCGCATCTTCGTCGCCGAGCGCGAGCAGGGCGGCTTCGAGGCGATCCGTCTGGCGCCCGTCGACGGCACGGCGCTGCTGCTCGCCAAGGCGGCGGCCCTGATCGTCTACCTGCTGGCGCTCGAGCTCGTCGCCGTGCCGATCTTCGCCGTCTTCTTCCTCGACGGCGCCTCGGGCCTGTTGCCGCTGATCCCGGTCCTGGTCCTGCTCGACGCCGGGATCGCCGTCACCGGCGCCCTGATCTCCTCGATCGCGACCAATTCCCGGGCCCGCGACCTGATCGCGCCGCTGATCCTGCTGCCCCTGTTGGTCCCGCTGATGATCGCCGCGGCGTCGGCTGCGGAGAACCTGCTCGCCGCAGGTGGGCCGTCGTACGGGGACTACGGTCAGTGGCTGGCCGTGCTCGCTTTGTACGATCTGGTCTTCCTGCTGATCGGCTATGCGGTCTTCGACTTCCTGCTCGAGGACTGACCCGCTCACCAGCCAGAGGTCTCGCACCAGTGACGGCACTCAAAAGCCTCAGGAACATGTCGCTCCTCACCGCGCTCCTACTGGGGGTCGGCTTTGGCCTGGTCTTCCTCTGGGTTCCGAACGAGGCCGATCAGGGCTTCATCCAGAAGATCTTCTATCTGCACGTGCCGCTCGCGATCGTCTCGCTCGTCGGCTTCATCGTCGGCGGCATCCACGCGATCCGCCACCTGCGGACGGGTGACCCCATCCACGACGCGCGCTCCTACGTCTCGATCCACATGTCGGTGATCTTCGGCGTCGCCGTGCTGATCACCGGCGCGATCTGGGCGAAGGCCTCGTGGGGAGTCTGGTGGGAGTGGCGCGAGCCGACGCTGGTCAGCTACCTGATCGTCTTCCTGCTCTACGCGACCTACTACCCGCTCCGCTACGCGATCGAGGATCGCGAGCAACAGGGGCGCTACGCCTCGGTCTTCGCGATCACGGCCGGCGCCTTCGTGCCGCTCAACTTCATGGCGGTGCGTCTGGCGGAGCCGCTCGTCCACCCGCGCACCTTCGCCACCGCCAACGGCGGCCTGCCCGGGGACATGCAGTTCGTCTTTCTCGTCTGCCTCGTCGCGATCGCGCTGCTCTGGGTCACGCTCGTCCGCTTCGAGCTGACGGCGAAGCGCACGCGCGGCCAGCTCTCGCGCCTGCGCCGCGCTCTCGACGGCACGCCGCCGCCACCGACGGGCACCGGCTCGCGGATCGCGCCCGAGGGCGCCCGTTAGGAGCCAACGTTGATCGGCTCGATCCTCATCGGCGCCCCGGCGATCCCGCTCGACACGGCGGGTCGCTACGTCGCTGCCGCCTACGCGGTCTTCGTCGTCCTGCTCGTCATCTACGTCGGGATCATGGCCGCGCGGCTGTCGAACCTCTCGAAGGAGATCGAGTCGCTGGCCGAGCTCGCCGAGCGCAAGCAGGCCGCAGGCGAGTCCAGCCGCCGGCGCCGACGCGGCGCACCGAGCGGGCTTCCGAGGAGGCGCGCGCGTGAGCGAGCTGCTTGCGCTCGGGCTCTCGCACAAGACCGCGCCGCTGGAGCTGCGCGAGCGCCTCGCGCTGACCGAGGGGCGGGCGAGCAGCGTGCTCGGCGAGCTGCGGGCGACCGAGCCGATCGCCGAGGTGGCCGCGGTCTCGACCTGCAACCGCAGTGAGCTCTACATGCTCGTCTCCGACCCCGTCGCCGCCGAGAGCGTCGCCCTTGGCGTGCTCTCCGGTCAGGCCGGGATCCCGCCGACTGAGCTCGTCGGGCAGCCTCTACACGTACCGGGGCAGCGAGGCAGCCCGCCATCTCTACGAGGTCGCCGCCGGTCTCGACTCGATGATCCTCGGCGAGGCCGAGATCCAGGGGCAGGTCAAGCGCGCCTACGAGCTGGCGCTCGTCGAGGGCGCGACCGGCCCGGTCCTCAACCGGATGTTCCGCGGCGCGCTCGCGACCGGCAAGCGGGTCCGGACCGAGACCCGGATCGGCGAGGGTGGCATCTCCGTTCCGTCGGCGGCGGTCGAGCTCGCCCGGCGTTCCCTGGGCGGCGATCTGCGGGCCCGCCGCGTGCTGCTGATCGGCGCCGGCGAGACCGCCGAGCTGACGGCGAAGGCACTCGCCGCCCGTGGCGTCGAGGCCGTCTTCGTCGCCAACCGCCACTACGACCGGGCGATCGGTCTGGCGAGCCGCTTCGGCGGCGAGGCGGTCCGCTTCGACGAGCTGCCCGCGCAGCTGCTCGAGGCCGACATCGTCGTCTCCTCGACCAACTCGCCGCACCACATCGTCGAGCGCGAGGAGCTGCAGCTGATGATGGACGAGCGCGGTGGCAGGCCGCTGCTGTTCATCGATCTCGCCGTGCCTCGCGATATCGAGCCGGGTTGCATCGAGGTCGACGGGGTCAGTCATCCATGACGTCGACGACGTCCAGTCGGTCGCCGATCGCAACTTCTCCGGCCGCGAGTCGGAGTCGAAGCGCGCCGAGCGCATCGTCACCTCCGAGACGGTCCGCTTCGAACGCTGGCTCTCCTCGCTCGAGGTGCTGCCGACGGTCGCGGCGCTGCGCGAGCGGGCCGACGAGATCGTCGCCCGGGTGCTGGCCGAGAACGAGAACCGCTGGCAGGACGTCGGGCCTGAGGACCGGGCCCGGATCGAGGCGATGGGGCGGGCGATCGCGAGCCGCATCCTGCACGAGCCGACGCTGCGCCTCAAGCGCCCGGGCGACGAGATCGACGCCTACGCCAGGATCGCGACGGTCCGCGAGCTGTTCGGCCTCGACGCAAGCACCGAGCCCGAGGGTGGGGCTGCCGAGGTGACGCCGATCCGGCGCGAGGACCGCGCCGGCTCCGGCGACTGAGCCGCTGTGGCGGTCGGCGGCGGTCCAGGCGAAGGTCCCTGCGCGATGAGCGGCCCGACGCTGCGGATCGGCACGCGCGGCAGCGCCCTGGCGCTGGCCCAGGCCGGCACCGTTGCCGAGGCGATCGGCGACGCCGAGCTCGTCCCGATCTCGACCTCCGGCGATGAGGGCCGCCCCGGCCACGAGCCTGGGGGCGCCGCCGCCGGCGACAAGTCCCGGTTCGTGCGTCGAGATCGAGCGGGCCTTGCTCGCGGGCGAGATCGACCTCGCCGTGCACAGCGCCAAGGACCTGCCCGCCGAGCTTCCCGACGGGCTCGAGCTCGCCGGCGTGCCGCCACGCGAGTTGCCGGCCGATGCCTGGATCGGCGACGCTCGATCGCTCGCCGAGGTGCCCGAGGGGGCGACGGTCGGGACCTCCTCGCTGCGCCGCCGCAGCCAGCTGCTCGCGATCCGCCCCGACCTCGAGATCCAGCCGCTGCGCGGCAACGTCGACACCCGGTTGCGCAAGCTCGCCGAGGGCGAGCTCGACGGGATTGTCCTCGCCGCCGCCGGCCTGCGCCGGCTTGGACGCGAGGGCGAGATCGCCTTCGCGCTCGGCCCCGCCGAGATGACGCCGGCGGCCGGCCAGGGCGCGTTGGCGCTTGAGGCGCGCAGCGGCGACGAGCGCGCCCGCGCCGCTGCCGCCGCGGTCACCAACCCACGGGCCCTGTTCGAGCTGACCGCCGAGCGGGCGGTGATCCGGGCGCTGGAGGCTGACTGCGACACGCCGATCGGCGTCGTCAGCGTGCGGCCGCCCGGGGCTGAGGGCGAAGGCGAGGGCCTCGGCGGGCTCGTCGCCTATGCCGGCTCCGCCGACGGTGGCGAGTGGGTGCGCGAGTCCGTCACCGGTGACGCGGCCCAGCCCGTCGCCCTCGCCGAGGCACTGGTCGAGCGGCTCGAGGCGGCCGGCGCGCGCGAGATCCTCGCCCGCGCGACCGGCGCCGCCAACCGAGGGAGTACGAACGGAGAGCTGCCGTGAGCGCCGGGCCGACCGACTCGCCGCCGCCGAGCCCCGGCGCGCGCCCGGGCGTCGCCTACCTCGTCGGCGCCGGCCCCGGGGACCCCGGGTTGATGACCGCGCGGGCACTCGAGCTGATCGCGACCGCCGACGTCGTCCTCTACGACCGGCTGATCCCCGACGGCGCCCTCGATGGCGCTCGCGACGACGCCGAGCTCGTCTACGTGGGCAAGAAGCCCGGCGATCCGGCGATGCCGCAGGAGGAGATCCAGGCGCTGATCGCCGAGCGCGCGCTCGGCGGCGCCTCAGTCGTCCGGCTCAAGGGCGGCGACCCGTTCGTCTTTGGCCGCGGCGGCGAGGAGGCCGAGACCCTGCTCGAGGCCGGCGTACCCTTCGAGGTCGTCCCAGGCGTCACCGCCGGGATCGCCGCCAGCGCTTACGCCGGGATCCCCGTCACCCATCGCGACGACGCTTCCGCCGTCGCCTTCGTCACCGGCCACGAGGACCCCGACAAGCCCGAGAGCGCGATCGACTGGCCGGCGCTCGCCGCCTTCCCCGGGACGCTCGTCCTCTACATGGGCGTCAAGAACCTGCCCTCGATCGCGCGCAACCTGATCGAGGCGGGGCGCGACCCGGCGGCTCCGGCGGCCGCAGTGATGCGCGGGACATTCGCCGACCAGCGCGCCGTTGTTGCGACGACCGAGACGCTCCCCGACGCCGTCGCCGAGGCCGGCCTCGCGGCGCCCTCGATCCTGCTCTTCGGCGATGTCGCCCGCCATCGCGAGCGCCTCGCGTGGTTCGAGCGCCGGCCGCTGCACGGTCGCCGGGTCGTCGTCACCCGAGCTCGCGCTCAGGCGAGCGGGCTTGCGCAGACCCTCGCCGGGCTGGGCGCCGACGTCGTCGAGCTGCCCGCGATCCGGATCGAGCCGCTGATCGAGAGCGCCGATGTCGGCGTCGCGATCGAGGCGATCCACACCTACGCCCTGATCTGCCTGACGAGCCCGAACGGCGTCCGGCTGCTCTTCGAGGCGCTTGCCGAGCGCGGGCTCGACGCGCGTGCCCTGGCGCTGGCGACGATCGCGGCGATCGGTCCCGGCACGGCCCGCGAGCTCCGCGCCCGCGGCGTCATTCCCGACGTCGTCCCACCGCGCTCGATTGCCGAGTCGCTCGTCGAGGCGCTGAGCGAGGTCGACGTCGCCGGCCGCCCGGTGCTCGTCGCCCGCGCCCGCGAGGCCCGCGACGTGCTGCCCGAGGCGCTCGCCGAGCGCGGCGCCCGGGTCGACGTCGTGCCGCTGTATGAGACCGTCCGCGAGGACGCTGACCCGGAGCTCGTCGCCCGCGCCCGGGAGGCCGACTACGTCACCTTCACCTCCTCCTCGACCGTGCGCAACTACCTGGAGGCCGTTCGGGCGGACGGTGGCGACGCCGGCGATGCGCGCGTCGTCTCGATCGGGCCGGTGACGAGCGCGACCGCTCGCGAGCTCGGCCTCGAGGTGGCCGTCGAGGCCGAGCGCCATGACCCGGAAGGCCTGCTTGCGGCGCTGCTTGCGGACGCCGGCGAGCCCGGCGTTGCGGAGTAGCCTGCGGCCGTGGGCAGCAAGCAGCCTCTGCCGATCACCTTCCTCTCCGACTACGGGGTGGGCGACGATTTCGCCGGGGTCTGCCGCGCGGTGATCGCGCGGATCGCCCCGGGCGCACAGGTGATCGACATCTCCCACGGGATCGGTCGCCACGACGTCCGCTCCGGCGCGACGATCCTGGCCGACGCGCTGCCCTACGCGCCCGTCGGGGTTCACCTGGCGATCGTCGATCCCGGCGTCGGCGGGCCGCGACGCGCGATCGCGGTCCGCACCGCCGGCGAGGGGCACCTGCTCGTCGGCCCGGACAACGGCCTGCTGCCGCCGGCGATCGACGCGCTCGGCGGGGCTGATGAGGTCGTCGACATCGGCGAATCGGACTTCCGCCTGCAGCCCGCCTCGGCGACCTTCCACGGCCGCGATCTCTTTGCTCCGGTTGCCGCGCACCTCGCAGCCGGCGCCGAGCTCAGCGCCGCCGGCGAGTCCGTCGACCGGGACTCGCTCGCCCGCAACCCGGCTTCGCGGCCGCGGATCACCCACCACGGCGCCTTCGCGCACGCCGACCGCATCGACGGATTCGGCAACGTCGCGCTCGACCTGACCGCGGCGAACCTGCACGGCCATCCGCTCGCGGGCGCCGGCCGCGTCTCGGTCGGGTGCCGCTCGCAGCGCCGGATCGCGCAGCGTGCAGGCTCCTTCGGCGACGTCGAGGACGGCACGTTTCTGCTCTACGAGGACTCCTCCGGCCGCATGGCGCTGGCGATCAACCGTGGCAGCGCGGCGGAGACGCTCGAGATCCGCCCCGGCGACGAGGTCGAGCTCGAGCCCGCGCCGTGAGTACGCGCTTCGGGCGAAAGCACCACCACTTCGACGAGATCGACTCGACCAACGAGCGGGCGCGTGAGATGGCGATCGAGGGCGCCGGGTCGGGCACCGTCGTCACCGCCTCCAGCCAGACCGCCGGCCGCGGCCGCCAGGGCCGACGCTGGGTTGCGCCCCAGGACTCAGCGTTGCTCTACTCCGCGATCCTGCGGCCGCTGACCCTGCGCCACCTGCTGCTGCCGCTGGCGGTGCCGATCGCCGTCTGCGAAGCCTGCGAGAGGCTCGCCCCGGTCAGCTGCCGGATCAAGTGGCCGAACGACATCTGGCTCGACGAGCACAAGCTCGCCGGCGTCCTGATCGAGGCCCGGCCGCCCGAGTGGGCGGTGATCGGCGTCGGCGTCAACGTCTCGATTCCCGACGACGGCTTCGGCGACGAGCTGCGCTGGCCCGCGACCTCGCTCGGCCACGGCACGACGCCGAACGACGTGCGGCGGGCCCTCGACGACCGTCTCGGCAAGTGGGTCGAAGCGCCCGAGGACCGCGTCCTCGACGAGTTCCGCAAGCGCGACGCCCTCGCCGGCCGGCCGATCAGCTGGGAGGGCGGCCCCGACGGCGGCGAGCTCGACCGCCGCGGCACCGCCGACGGCATCGACGAGAAGGGCAACCTGATCGTCCGAGGCGAGTCCGGCGAGTCGATCTCGCTCGGCTCAGGCGAAGTCCACCTGCGCCTGCTGTAGCGCGTCAGTCCAACGGCCGGATGACTCGAGCCGGTACTCCCCGACGAGAGTGCATGGTGGGTGAAGACGTTGGCGCCGACACGGAGCCTGAGGCCGTGATCGCAATGCACCGGTGGAACAAGCCGAAAGAGGCACTGAGGGAGGTGGCGCCATGCCGGTCTGGGCATAGTCGTCCACTTTTGCCCCCTATAGGGGGGTCAACTGGACGGTCACGACTCGCCGGAACGATGTTGGTTGGCCCGAGGGGCATTTTTGCCTCGAAGAGAAACCGCGCTTCGCCGGCGTTTCTGACCGGGACGCGAGGACCTCAGCCGCTGGTTCTCCGGACTTTGCCACCGCATACGTAGCGAACTCCGGAGCACGGTCAGCTCGAAGAGGCTATTCGCGCGACGAGACCGAACCGGCACCCGCCGTTTCCCACTCGCGAATGCCTGGGCGACGTGAGCAAGGGCGGGAAGGCGCCGCACCGCCGCGTCACTCCTCGGAGTCGTCGTCCTCGTCTTCGTCAGGCCGGGCGTCTTCGTCGTCGTCCGCGTCGCGGTCTTCCTCGGCTGCGGCGTCGGCGTCGACGTCGAAGTCCTCGTCCTCGCCGTCGTCAACGTCGAGATCCGGGTCGTCGGAGGACTTCGCTTCGAGCTCATCCTCGTCGATCGCCTCTGCCTTCCCCTTCTCGTCCTTCTCGCCCTTCTTGCGTGAGCCGTTCTCGTCCTCGGGGCGGCGCTTGCTGTTTGAGGAGCGGCGGCGGCGCTTCTTGCCGCCCTTGGGCAGGTTGCGGAGCAGCTCGCGGGCGACGGCGCTCGGCTTGCGGGCCATCCGCATGCGGGCGCCGCGCAGCACCTCCTCGGCCTCGGGGGTGTGGGCGACGGCGGCGGCGAGCAGGGCGACGGCGAGGCGGCGGTCCTGGCCGCGGGCGGCCTGCACGAGGCGGCGCGCGTTCTTGCCGTGGGCGCGGCCCGATGAGTTGACGAAGAGGCCGAGCAGGCGCTTGGTCTCGGGCCAGCGGGCGACGGCGTACTCCTCGTGGCATTCGCGGGTGAACTCGGCCAGGCGCCAGACCCAGGCCTGGGCCTGATCGCGGCGGCCGATGCGCTTCTCGGCGAGCGCCTGCAGCAGTACGCGGACGCCGGCGCGGCGCTGGTCGCGCTGCCAGGTCCCGACCATGTCGATCGCCTCGTCGAAGGGCTCGGCCTCGCGCGTGGCGGCGAGCTCGGCCAAGGCCTTCAGCTTGAGCTGGCCGGAGCGGTTGCGCTGGATGCAGGTGAGCAGGAAACGGCGCCGCAGCTCCTTCGCCTGGTCGTGCTGGAGCATCGCTTTCGCCTTGCGCCACGAGTTCGGCTGCACGCGGGCGCCGGCGAGCGCCGCCCAGACGTGCTGCTCGGAGTAGTCGAGGCGCTCGACGGCGGTTCGCCAGAGCTCGCGCTCGAGCACCTGCAGGCGGCGCTCGGGATCGCCGGAGACCGGGATCACGCGCTTCTCCACGCGGACCCGGCGCCCGCGGCCGCGGCGGACGGGGCCGACGACGATCGCGCCGCCGCGGTAGACGTCGCGGTCGAGCAGGCTGTGCAGGGTGATGATGTTGTCGTCGTGGCGGGTGGCGGGGTGGACGAAGTCGATCACCAGGCCCGCCTCCTTGCCCTGGTTACGGCGGGTGACGCGGCCGACGCGCTGCTGGTAGATGCGCTTGGAGGCGGTCGGCGCCAGGTGCATGCAGATCGTCGCCCGCGGCGAGTTCCAGCCCTCGGCGAGCAGCATCGCGTTGCAGAGCACGTCGACCTCGCCGCGGTCGAACGCGGCGAGCGTCTCCGCGAGCTCACGCTTCGGCGTCTCGCCGGAGACGGCGCGGGCGTTGATGCCGACGGCGCGCATCGCCTCGGCGACGTTGTTGGCGTGGGCGACGCCGGCGGTGTAGACGACGCCGGGGACGCGGCGGAAGCGCGACTGGTACAGGTCGGCGACCGCGAAGTTGAACGGCCCCTGATCGAGCAGCTTGGCGAGCTCCTCCTGGTCGAAGTCCTGGTCGACTTCGCCGCGGCGCAGCGGCACGTTGGCGAGCGTGCGCACGCCTGGGCCCGGCGGGATCCGGATACAGCGCAGCGGCGCGATCACGCCGCGCCGCGCGGCCTGGGCGAGGTCGAAGCGCGAGGTCTGGGTCGGGAAGAGGTCGGCGACGTGGCGGGCGATCAGCGCGCCGGTCGCGGTCATGCCGATGAAGGTCGGGCCGAGCCAGTTGCGGATGCAGGCCGAGGTCTTCTCGCCGAGCGCCGTGTGGGCCTCGTCGCAGATCACGATCGAGTAGGCGTCGGAGACGTTGCCGGCGTTGCGCACGAACCACTGGTAGGTCTCGACGGTGACCGGCCCGTAGGGGTGGTCGGAGTCGCCGAGCAGTGGCTTGCAGAGACGGTCGCCGTAGCCGCGGTCGGAGATCTCGCCGATGAACTGGTCGACGAGGTTGCGGCGGTGGGTGAGGATCAGGATGCCGCCTGTCCGCGAGGCGTCGACGAAGCCGACGGCGGCGACGGTCTTACCGGCGCCGGTCGCGTGCTCGAACCAGAAGCGGCGGTTGGCGCCGGGGTCGTCGGCCGCCTCGGCGACGACGTCGTCGTCCTCGTCGATGTCCTCGTCCTGCCAGTCCTGGGGCTCTTCGTCCTCGCCGAGCTCGCCCTCATCCTCGTCCGAGTCCGCCGGCGCCAGTGCCGGGGTGCCGTTCCCGTTCGCGCGGGAGCCGTTCCCGTTCGCGCCCGGCTCCTCGATCTCGACGGAGATCGCGGCCAGGGTTCCAGAGAGCGCGTCGACCTGGTGCTCGTTCAGCGTCGCGCCGTCGTTCAGCGTCGGCGGATCCTCGGCAAGTACCCGCTCGAGCCCGAGGAGCAGCGAGAAGTCCTGCCGCCAGCGCATCGAGGGATGCTCGGCGCCCTCGTCGATCTCCTTGAGTGCGGCATCGACGGCGAGCCGGCGCGCGGTGCCCGGCAGGACGTCGGCGGGCGTCTCGTCTGCGAGCAGGATCGGCTCTCGCGTGAATTTCTCCACGCGTTCGATATCTGCGCTCGATAGCGCTTCTGCCGCCTCTGCGGCGAGTGCTGCGGTGTCTGCCATGAAAGGGCTTTGGACTGCGTGGGAGCTCGAAAGCCGAGCAACGCGTCGCAGTAAGCTCGATGGAGATGAACCGATCCGGGGTAGGAACTGATCCGGCCGATTGATCCCCGCGGTCCGAGGTTCCCCTTAGGACCGGCCCCCATTTAACCATCGAACCCACCCGGATGACAGCCAACAGCGAAAAGTTGCGATCGGGCAGCCGCCGCGGACCCGCCGCGGCCCTGTTCGCCGTCCTGCTCGCATTGCTCGTAATCGCCGGCTGCGGCGGCTCCGGCGGCGGCGGGGGCATCGACCCGGGCAACGCTCAGGACGCCCCCGACTTCACGAAGGTGACCAACGACGCGCCGAAGCAGATCGCGCCGCTCTACCAGCAGGCCGGCCAGCTGCTCGGCGGCGGTGCGGACGCCTACAACGCGCAGCTCGCCGAGCTCAAGGGCTACCCGGTGGTCGTCAACAAGTGGGCCTCCTGGTGCGGGCCCTGCCGCCAGGAGCTTCCCCACCTGCAGGACGCCGTCGCCAAGCGGGGCGACCAGGTCGCCTTCATGGGCATCGACGCCAAGGACTCCGACGCCGCCGCCAAGACCTTCATCCGCGACCACCCGGTTCCCTACCTGAGCTTCACCGATCCGGACGAGGAGCTCTCGACTCGCTCGGCGCCTCGCTTCGGGTCAGCCGATCACGATCTTCTACAACGCCGACGGCAAGAAGACGTACATGCACTCGGGCCCGTACACCTCCGAGGACGCGCTCAACGCCGACATCGACAAGTACGCCGTCAACGGCTGAGCGGCGACGCGATAATCGCCCCGTGCCCGACGACGACGCAGCGCCCGCGCCCGAGATCCGCATCGACCAGCTGACCGGGCTGCGGTCGATCCTCGCGCCGGCCCGGGCCGCGCGCCCGAGCGACTTCGACCCGGAGCCGCGGCCGGCACGGGAGGGGGCTCGCGAGCAGTGCCCGTTCTGCGAGGGCCACGAGCAGCGGACGCCGCCGGAGCTCTGGGCGAACCGGCCCGCAGGAGGCGAGGCTGACGCGCCCGGCTGGCGCCAGCGCGCCGTGCCCAACCTCTACCCGGCGCTCGTTCCTGAGGGCGGCCCTGCAGCTGGGGGTGGCTCGGAGGCCGGGCTGACGAGCTCCGCCGACCCGCTGCGCTCCTCGAACCGGGTGACGACCGTCAACCTGTTCGGCTCGACGCCGGCGCAGGGTGCGCACGAGGTGATCGTCAACCATCCCGAGCACCGCGCCTCACTCGCCGAGCTCGGCCGTGATGGGCTGGCCGAGGCGATGGCGTCCTGGCGCGAGCGCGTTGCCGCGCACTCGGCGACCGCCTCATACGTGCACCTGATCGTCAACGACGGCGCCGCCGCGGGGGCGACGCTCGAGCACAGTCACGCGCAGCTCTACGCGTTGCCCTTCGTCCCGGCCGAGGTCGCCCGCGAGCGCGAGCGCTTCAACGCCTACCACGAGCGCACGCTCGGCAGCCACCTGCTCGAGGACGTGATCGTCGAGGAGGTCCGCCGCCGCGAGCGCCTCGTCGCCTTCGACGGCGAGGCGATCCTCTTCTGCCCCTGGGCGTCACGCTCGCCGTTCGAGCTGCGGCTCGCGCCGCGCAGCCCGGCGCCCAGCTTCGAGCAGGACCAGCGCGGCGCGGCGATGCTCGCAACCGCGCTTGAGGCGCTCGCCGCGGTCTTCGGCTCGCTGCCGCCGCTCAACCTCTGGGTGCGCACGGCGCCGCGCGGGACCGAGGAGTTCCACTGGCACATCGATCTGGTGCCGCGTCTCGCCACCCGCGCGGGCTTCGAGCTCGGCACCGGGGTCGAGATCGACCAGCACTCGCCCGAGGCCGCGGCGGCGGCACTGCGCGAGGCGATCGCCGCCGCCGGGTAGGCTGGCGGGCCGATGGCACCGATCGCCCGACCATTCCCGCGCTTCATCGCCAACAGCGCCCAGCAGTCCCGCCCCTACGGCGACTGGGAGGAGCGGCTCGCCGCAGCGTTCGAGACGGCGAGCAAGGAGCTCGACGGCGAGGCCGGGGCGCCGCTCGATCCCACGACGCTGCGCTTCTTCCCCGAGCGCACGTGGGGCAGCCGCACATACGTGCCGATCGTCGGCCGCGCCGCCGACGAGGACGGAGGCGTGCCGGAGTACTACGGCTACGTGCATTTCGAGGCGACCGCGGAGGGTTCCGACGAGGAGGTCGGCGAGCTCGCCGCAGAGGCCGACTTCACCGACGTCACCGCCGACGACAACCCCGACTGGCAGATCGACCTCAACGACGCCGTGATTGGCACGTGGAGCGGCGACGGCGGCCGCGGCGGTGATGTGACGCTGATCTGGGGGACGCCGCTGATCCGCGGCGCGATCGCCGCCAGCGCGGAGCTCGAGGGCGAGGTGCTCGACCAGGCAGCGATCAACGACGGCCGCTTCTCGCTCGTCGCGGTCGATGCCGTGCACGGCTTTGGCGACGATCTCTTCCTCGACGTGATGCTCTGGGACCGGCGCTTGCAGCAGCTCGCGACCGAGAGCCTCTACGAGTCTGAGGAAGACGAGGATGAGGACCAGGACGAGGACGCCGAAGCAGGCGCCACCACAGAGGACGCCTAGGCTCCGAGCCCGTAGTGGGCCGCGGCCGCGGCGAGGATCTCCTCCTCGGCCGTGCTGCCGGGCTTGACCTCCGGCGCCGATTCGATCAGATCGGCCGTGTAGGGCAAAAACACGGTGCCGTCGCCGCCGACCGCGTCCTTGACGGGGGCGAGGAAGTGGTGCGAGCGCCGGTGGCGGATCAGCAGCCACTCGAGCTTCTCCCCGACCCGGTACACGTCTTCGACCTTGCCCACGGCCTTGCCGAACTCGTCGGTCGCCTTGTGGCCGATCCAGCCGGTGATCTCCGCGTCCGTCGGCGCGTGTGCGCTCAGGTCGTGAAAGCGCCGCGGCTTCATCGGCTCAGCCCTTGATGTCCGTATCTCGAGACTGGCATACGCCAATGATCGTAAGCCGCCGGGCAGCGGAAGCGCCCCCTCGCGGCCGTCGCTCAGCCGAGCTCGTAGTGCTCGCGAGCGGCGTCCTCGGCGCTCTGGTCCCGCTCGGCACCATCCGGCAGCTGCGGCGCCGCCGAGATCAGCTCCGAGTCATAAGGCAGGAATACGTAGGTGCCGCCGGCGATCGCCTCGCCTGCGGGAGCGAGTACGTGCCGCCGCCGGCGGTCGCGGACGACGAGCCACTCGGCGCCGGTCATGCCCTCGACGCGGCCGACCGTGCGGCCGAGCTCATCGGTCACCTTCCAGCCGATCCACTCGACCGCGGGCGGGGCTTCGCCGTCCACTGGTTGTTCGGCGCCGCCGTCGTGGCCCGATCCGTGCGGATCGGGGATCGGGGCGGCATCGATTGCACGGGCGTGTTCGCGACCTCGGGGGAACTTCGCGAGCTGCATGACTCGATTTGCCTGCTTTCTGGGTTCGGGTAGGACCGGCGGCGATGGAGCCACCACCAGTGACATCGGCGATAGCGCTCGGCGCCCCACACGATCGGGGGCAATCTGGACGATCGTCGGAGCGTTCGGGTGTTAGAACTACCTCCATGAAGCAGCGCGTCAGCCTGGTCACCCTCGGCGTCGAGGACCGCGAGCGCGCCCGCTCCTTCTACCTGGCGCTCGGCTGGGAGATCACGAGCGAGGTCGCCGACGACGTCGTCTTCTTCCAGTGCGGCGACATGGTCCTCGGCCTCTGGGACCGGCAGAAGCTGGCCGCCGACAGCGCCGTGGCGGACGACGGCGGCTGGGGCGGCGTCACGCTCGCGCTCAACGTCGGCTCGCCGGGCGAGGTCGACGAGGTGATCCAGCAGGCGCGCGCCGCCGGCGCGACGATCGGCCGCGAGCCCGCCGAGACGTTCTGGGGCGGCTACAGCGGCCTGTTCATCGACCCCGACGGCCACCCGTGGGAGGTCGCCCACAACCCGCACTGGACGATCACCGCCGACGGCGGGGTCCGCATCGACTGAGTGGAGCGATGAGTTTCGCCGGTGGCCCCGGTCTCTAAGGCAACTTCCGATCTACGACAGGAGCGCAGAGACATGGGCAAGCTGATCGTCACCGAGTTCATCTCCCTCGACGGGGTCGTCGAGGATCCGGGCGGCAGCGAGGATCATCCGCACGGCGGTTGGAGCTTCGAGTTCGAGCGCAGCGAGGCCGGTGACCAGTTCAAGGCCGAGGAGACGCTCGGCAGCGAGGCGATGCTGCTCGGCCGCGTCACCTACGACGGCTTCGCCGCGGCCTGGCCTTCGCGCACCGGCGACCCGTTCTCGGACAAGTTCAACTCGATGCCCAAGTACGTCGTCAGCTCGACCCTGTCCGATCCTGAGTGGAACAACACGACCGTCATCGACGGCGGCGGCGACGTTGCTGCGGCGGTTGCCGAGCTCAAGGCCGAGACCGACGGCGACATCATCGTCCACGGCAGCCCGACGCTCGCGCAGGCGCTGATCGAGGCGGATCTCGTCGACGAGCTGCGGCTGATGGTCTTCCCCGTCCTGCTCGGCTCCGGCAAGACGCTGTTCGGCCCGAGCGACGCGAAGAAGAAGTGGAAGCTGACGCGAGCCGAGATCGTCGGCGACGAGGGCGTGCAGATCCAGGTCTTCGAGCCCGCAGGCGACTGAGCGGCGGCTGAGCCTCAGCCCGCCGCCGGCCCGCCGCCCGCCGCACCGGCCACCGGCGTGCGGGCCAGGGTGAGCAGCGAGACGAGCACCTTCTCGAGCTCGGAGAACTGGTGGGTGCCGGTCGCCTCGACCGGCAGGTAGTCGGTGATCGTCCGGTCGATCAGCGCCTCGAGCTCGCGCAGCAGCTCGACGTGCGGGGAGTCGTCGACGACCTGTGTCGAAAGGCGCGCCAGGTCGATCTTCTCGGCCGGATCGCCGCCCGAGTTGGAGGCGCCGAACGCCGAGACGAGGTGCGTGTAGACGCGCTCGAGCATCGGGTCGAGCGCGCCCGCCTCGCCGGGCGGATCGGGGAGCAGCTCGATCTCCTCGCCGGCGAGGATCCGCTGCGACTGCCGCCCGGCGATCGAGCGGATCGCGCGCTCGCCGAGCCCCGCCTGCAGCGGCGCAGCGCAGGTGCCAGGTCGCCGCCGCCAGCGGCGTCCCGTAGGGCACGTCGCTGGCCCAGAGGATCTGCGAGGAGGGGACGCAGGCGAAGAGCGCGATCAGGTCCGCCGGGTTCCACCAGGCGGTGTCGAAGAAGAGGTTGCCGCCGGGCTCGACCTCGCGGTGCAGCCAGGCGAGGTCGGAGATGCCGCCGTGGGCGAGGATCAGGCGGGCGTCGGGATAGGAGTGGGTGAGCCGGACCGCGTCGCGGCCGAGCGCCGGTATGCCGCGGCCGGCGTGGACGAGGATCGGCACGCGGCGCTCGGCGGCGAGGGCGAACAGCGCCTCGACGCCGGGGACGCCGAGCGTGAAGCCCTCGGCGCGCGGGTGCAGCTTGATGCCGACGGCGCCGGCGTCGAGGCAGCGCTCCGCCTCGGCGCGCGGGTCGTCCCGATCGGAGACGGGGTCGATCCGGCAGAAGGCCCGGAGGCGGCCGCCCGAGGCCTCGGCGGCCCGCGAGCGCGACGTCGTTGAACTCCGGGTACCCGCTCGGCTCGTGCATCGGGAAGGTGACCGCGTCGGCACCGATCGTGTCGAGTCGCTCGAGCAGCTCCTCGGGGGTCTGCTGTGCGCCCGTCGGGGTCGTTCTGGCCGATGTGGGTGTGGACGTCGAAGAGCTCGAGCGGCTCGTCGCCGAACTCGCCGATCAGCACGTCGAAGTAGGGGAGCAGCATCAGGTCGACCGGGTCGGTCGGTCGCGTGTGCCTGCCGGGCGTGCTCACGCGACGGCCTTCGCGATGCGCGCGACGGCCTCGGTGACGAGCTCTGGCGAGGTGCCGACGTTGAGGCGCACGAAGCCCTCGCCGCCGGTCGCCGAACTGCGGTCCCGGGGCTGACCGCGATCCGGCCGCGCTCGAGCAGCGCCGGCGCCGGGTCGGGGCCGAGCCCGTAGGCGCTCAGGTCGATCCAGCTCAGATAGCCGGCCTCCGGGCGGCGTCCAGCGGGCCTCGGGCAGATGCTCGCCGAGCAGCTCGCCGAGCAGCCGCCGGTTGCCGTCGAGCAGCTCGATCACCCCGTCGAGCCAGGCGTCGGAGGCCGGGTCGGAGAAGGCGGCGACGGAGCCGAGCACGCCGAGGTGCCCGGGGTGGCGGTCGAGCAGCGGCAGCCGCTCGAGCTCGGCCCAGGCCGTGTCGCTGCCGGCGGCGATCACCGCGCAGACGAGCCCGGCCAGGTTGAAGGTCTTCGAGGCGGAGCTGAGCGCGATGCCGCGCTCGCGGGCCGCGTCGCTGACCTCGAGGAAGGGCACGTGCGTCGCGCCCGGCAGCGTCAGCGGCGCGTGGATCTCGTCGGACGAGCACCCAGGCGTCGTGGCGGGCGGCGGCCTCGGCGAGCGCCTCGAGCTGCTCGCGCGTCGGCACGCTGCCGGCGGGGTTGTGGGGGCTGCAGAGCAGCAGCACGCGGGCCCCGTCGGCGAACGCCGCCTCGATCCCATCGACGTCGAGCTCGCGCCCGCCGGCCATCGGCACCTCGCGGACCTTGCGGCCGCGCTCGTTGACGAGGATGAAGAACGGGTGGTAGACCGGCGGCGTGACGATCACCTCCTCGCCCGGCTCGGTCAGCACGCCGACGAGCGAGGAGAGACCGTGGACGACGTCGGGCACGGCGATGACACGCCGCCGGATCGACGCTCCAGCCGAGCCGCCGGGAGGCGAAGCCGGCGAACGCCTCGCCGAGGCCGGCCGCCTCAGCGTTCGCGTAGCCGGTGTCGCCGGCGGCGACCGCCTCGGTGAGGACGCGTGCGATCGGCTCCGCCAGGGGCAGGTCCATCTCCGCGACCCAGGCGGGGAGGACGTCGTCCTCGTAGACGCGTCCACTTGGCGCTGCGGCGACGGCGCAGTTCGTCCAGCGTCAGTAGGTGCTGCGGATCGCCGCCATCCATCCGTCTCAACGGTAACGGGGCGCCCACATTCAACTCGGTCGCCGACGGTGCCGATGAAGGGCGGGGATGGGTTCGTTGCCAAATGCGCGGCACTTCCACCCGAGGGGTGGGGCATGAGGAGGGGGGCGTCGGGCCGCCTCTTCTACTTGGTGGCGGCCCTGATGGTGCTGGTCCTCGGGGCTTTCGCCGTGTTGCTCGTCAAGTCGCAGTCGGACGCGCGCGACGACATCACGAAGAACTTCAGCGGCCGCGCATCGATCACGGCAGCGCTGACCGAGTCGCTGTTCGCTGCCACTTCAACCGCCGGCCAGCAGCCGGGCCTCGCTCAGACCTATGCAGGCCACGTCTCCAAGGCGACGATGGACGCGCAGCAGAAGAAGGGGAACAGCGCCTTTCTCGTGCTGCTCGACGGAGACGGAAAGGTGATCGCGACCTCCTCGAGCGTCGATCCCGCTCTCGCCCGGTCGCTGAACGCGGACCCTCCCTGGATCAGCGGCGTCAGACGTGGCGCCCCGTACGGCCTCTCCGATGTCGTCGACGTCTCGGGCGGCGATAAGGCGATCGGCCTCGCGACTTCGGTCCAGACCGACTCCGGCCCCCGCATCCTCGTCAACGGGATCGATCCGGGGCTCCTGACCGCCTTCACCGGTGGCTACCTCATGCAGGTGCCGACCGTCTCCGGCGGCCTCGCCTACATCCTCGACGGCGACGGCAACGTGATCGGCTCCAGCGACCCGGCCGTAGCGGCCGGCCAGCCGGTCGACGCTCCGGGGCTCGTTGACGCAATGGCGACGAGCGATGAGGGCGACTTCGGCGACGGCGAGGTCTTCGCCTCCTCGCCGGTTGCCCACAGCTCCTGGAACGTGGTCACCACCGCGCCGTCGAGCAGCCTCTACGCGACCGTCAACGGCGCCGACCGGTGGGTGCCCTGGACCATCTTCGTCCTCCTTGGCTTGGCCGCCGGGGCGATGCTGGTGCTCGTCCGCCGCAGCTTCCTCGATCGCGGCCGGCTCGCCGAGAGCAACGCCGAGCTCGCCGCGGCGCAGATCAAGCTTCGGGACTCGAACGAGGCGCTCGAGCGGCGCGCGCAGCAACTCGCCCGCTCGAACGCCGAGCTCGACCAGTTCGCGTCGATTGCTTCGCACGACTTGCAGGAGCCGCTGAGGAAGGTGCAGGCGTTCTCATCACAGGTGCTGAGCAACGAGGCCGATGGACTGAGCGAGAAGGGGCGTGACTATCTGACGCGGGCCAATGCCTCCGCCGCCCGGATGCAGGTGCTGATCGAGGATCTGCTCCTCTTCTCCCGCGTCGGCACCCGCACGCAGCCGTTCGTCGCAACGGACCTGAACGAGCTGCTCGAGGACGTGCTCGTCGACCTCGAGACGGCGATCGAGGAGGCCGGAGCGACCGTCGAGGTCGGCGAGTTGCCGACGGTCCCGGTCGACCCGCGCCAAGCCCGGCAGCTCTTCCAGAACCTGATCTCGAACTCGCTCAAGTTCTCCCGCGAGGGCGTCGATCTAATGGTTCGGATCGACGGCTCGTCCGGCGCTCGCTTCGCCGAGATCACGGTCGCCGACAACGGCATCGGCTTCGACCCCGAATACGCCGACCGGATCTTCCGGGTCTTCGAGCGGCTGCACGAGCGCAGCGCCTACCCCGGAACGGGAATCGGCCTGGCTCTGTGCCGCAAGGTCGCCGAACGTCACGGCGGCTCGATCGGGGCCGTGGGACGTCCGGGCGAGGGCGCCACCTTCGTCGTCCGGCTGCCGCTGGAGCACCCCGAGGAGGCCGGGGACGGCGACCTGCGCGGGCGGGCGCCCGCGGCGACTACGATCGAAGAGCCGCCCGAAAAGGAGAGCTGAGAGCTGATGAGTGCAGGCGCCGGAAGCCGGCCGCTGACGATCCTGGTTGCCGACGACGACGAGGAGGATCGGCTGCTCACCTCCGAAGCTCTCGAGGGGGCGCACCTCGTCAACGACCTGCGCTTCGTCGTCGACGGCGAGGACTTGATGCAGTACCTCCGCAGGAGCGGCCCTTACGCCGCCCCCGGCGCCGCGCCGCGCCCCGGGATCGTCCTGCTCGACCTGAACATGCCGCGGAAGGACGGCCGCGAGGCGCTCGCGGAGATCAAGGGCGACCCGGACCTGCAGCGGATTCCGGTGGTCGTGCTGACGACGTCGAAGGCCGAGGAGGACGTGATGCGCACCTACGAGCTGGGCGTCAACTCGTTCATCACCAAGCCGGTCACCTTCGCCGGCCTGGTCGATGCTTTGCAGGCCTTCTCGCGCTACTGGTTCGAGATCGTCGAGTTGCCGAACGGGGAGACGGGTGCGTCCGATGGATCTGCCCCGGGGCGCTGAGGGTGTCGAACCGCGAACGGTGAGAGTTCTCGTCGTCGAGGACGACGAGGAGGACTTCCTCCTCACCCGCGATCACCTCCGGGGACAGGATCGGACCCACTTCGACGTCGAGCTCGCCGCGAGCTTCGCCGAGGCCGTCGAGCGGATCGGCGCAAACGAGCACGACGTCTACCTCGTCGACCATCGGCTCGGTCACCGCACCGGCCTCGACCTCGTCCGGGAGGCGTTCCGCGGCGAGGGCCCGGCGCCCGTGATCATGCTCACCGGCTTCGACGACTACGAGGTCGACCTCGAGGCGAACATGCTCGGCGTTACCGACTTCCTGCTCAAGGGCGAGCTCACCCCGACGGTGCTCGAGCGTTCGATCCGGTACGCGCTCCGGCATCACTCCGTCCTCAGGGAGCTCCAGCGCACTCAGGACCGCTACGCCCTCGCCGTCCGGGGCGCCAACGACGGCATCTGGGACTGGGACCTCGAGACCGGGACGATCTACTACGCGCAGCGGTGGAAGGCCTTCCTCGGATGCGAGGACGAGGACATCGGCGACTCGCCCTCGGAGTGGCTCGACCGGGTCCACCCCGACGACCTGCCACAGCTCAAGCATCAGATCGAGAGCCACATCGAGGGCGAGACGCCCCACCTGGCCAGCGAGCATCGCGCGATGCACGCGGACGGCACCTACCGCTGGATGTTCGCCCGTGGCGTCGCGGTTCGCGATCGCGAGGGCCGGGCGATCCGGATCGCCGGCTCGATCTCGGACATCACGGGCCGTAAGCGCGCCGAGGAGCGGCTCGTCCACGACGCCCTGCACGATCCGCTGACCGGGCTGCCCAACCGAGCCATGTTCCTCGATCACCTCGAGCTCTCGCTGCGGCGCGGCCGCCGTGTCCCTGAATATCGATGCGCGGTCCTGTTCCTCGACCTGAATCGCTTCAAGCTCGTCAACGACGCCTACAGCCACGCCGTCGGCGATCAGCTGCTCGTCGCGCTCGCGCGGCGCCTGGTGACGAGCATGCGGCCGGGCGACACGGTCGCCCGGCTCGGGGGTGACGAGTTCACGATCCTCCTCGACGGCATCGCCAGGCCTGAGGATGCAAAGGGAGTGGCGGATCGCATCCACAAGCTCCTCGAGGAGCCGTTTGCGGTCGAGGGCCGCGAGCTCGTCGTCACCACCGCGATCGGCATCGCGATCAGCGGCGAGGGCGCCACCGCCGACGAGCTGATGCGCGACGCGGACATCGCGATGTACGAGGTCAAGCGCGGTCACGGGCGCTCGGCGGAGATCTTCAGCGCCGGCATGCGACGGCGTGTCGTCAGCCAGCTCGAGCTCGAGCGCGAGCTCCGCGCGGCCCTCGAAGGAGGACATCTCCGCGTCTATTACCAGCCGATCGTCGCCGTCGCCGACGGGCGGCTCGTCGGCCTCGAGGCACTCGCCAGGTGGCCGGCCGACGCCGAGACGCAGATCGCGCCGTCCGAGTTCATCCCTGTGGCGGAGTCGACCGGCATGATCCGCGACATCGGGCGCTCCGTCCTCGAGACGGCGCTGGCGGACATGGCCGACTGGCGCTCCCGCGGCATCGTCGGGGATTCGGTCAGCGTCAGCGTCAACGTCTCCGGGCGCGAGCTCGGCGACCCGCAGCTGCTCGCGGAGGTGCGCGCGGCGCTGCAGGCACGGGAGTTGCCCGCCGTCCGTGCTGCGGCTCGAGATCACCGAGAGCACGATCATGCGCGAGCCCGAGCGCATGCCCGCCGTCCTCGACCGCCTCGAGCGGCTCGGCATCGGCCTGCACATCGACGACTTCGGCACCGGCTACTCGTCGCTGACGTTCCTGCGCCACTTCAGCGGCCGGACGCTGAAGGTCGATCGATCCTTCATCTCGGCGCTCGGTCAGGACGCGGGCTCGGAGGCGATCGTGCGCACGATCATCGCCCTCGCCGACTCGCTCAACCTCGACGTGATCGCCGAAGGCGTCGAGGACGCGGACCAGCTCAGCGCCCTGCGGGCCTTCGGCTGCCAGTTCGCGCAGGGCTTCATCTTCGCCCGGCCGATGGCGGCGGTCGACGCGGAGCCGCTGCTTCGCGACTGGCCCTCCGACGACGCCGGTCTCGCCGAGCAGCAGCGCGAAGCAGGCTGAGCTGGCGCGGGCGCTCAGCCGGCGTCGATTGCGCGCTTCAGCCCGACGAAGCCGACGGCTTGCGCGTAGAGCTTGTAGAGGCGAAAGCCCTCGGCCCAGGTCGGTCGGCAGGAGCCGTCGAAGACCTGCTCGGCCTCCTCGTCGGTCAGCTCGGGGACCTTGAAGCCGTCGTCCTGTGGCCCGAGCTGGCTGCGGATGTCGGCGATCGTCGCCAGCCGCTGCTTCTCCGAGGCGCTGCGCCAGTCGCCGCAGGTGACGAGGGCAGCGACCGAGCCGGCGCTCATCTCCCCCACGGGGTCGGTGCCCGAGATATCGATCACGCCGCCGGCGTCGCGCCCTGCGGTCGCCGCCTGCGCGGGCTCGTCGCCCGAGCCGCAGGCGCTCAGGCCCACGAGGGCGAGGCCGAGGGCGAGCGCCGTTGCGACGCCTGCCAGCGCCCGCCGCCGCTCAGGAGGAGGGGCCATAGGAGATCTCGCCCGCGAGCCCGTGCATCCACTTCTTGATCAGGCCGCCGTCCGTGCTCGCGGCGAGCCGTCGCTCGGTTCGCTGCTCGCGCTGGCGCTCGGCGCGGGCCGCTGCGGTCCCTGGCCGCGGCGGCCGGTCCCACCAGTCGCAGCCGGGCAGGTCGATCTCACCCGTCTCCCACTGGCCGAAGCAGGTGAGCAGCAGCGGAGCCTTCGCCGTGTATCCGGGACCGCCGGTACTCGTCGAGCAGTCCTCGGGCAGGAAGCCCGGAATCGACTTGCCGGCGGCCGGCCCGATCGGCGGGTCGGCGGTGAGGCTCGCCCGAGTGCCGTCGGGACCGGTGTTGTCGTACCAGCAGTTGCCGGTGTTGACGGTGGCCTCGTCCCACCAGAAGTCGACGCCGTTGGGCGCCGTCTGCGGCTCGTCCCCGAGCGTCGTCTTGTTGCCGAACTTGGTCAGCCCCGGGTGCGGCTGAAAGCCCGGCGGCACCCGGCCCATGTGGTTGTCGAAGTAGTGGTTGTCGCAGGACGTCGAGTAGACCGGCGTGCCCTCGCCGCCCGTCGGGCAGTGCACCTGCGGGTCGATATCGCCCTCGGCCTGGCCGGCGACCTCGTCGGGCACGCCGAGCAGCATCGTGCCCTGGCGCCAGTTGTCGAAGACCCAGTTGTGCGCGAACTGGCCGTCGTTGTGGCCCGCCCAGAGGAAGCCGGAGCCGACCGGCTGCGGCACGAGCGGCTCGAAGGCCGGGTCGTCGTTGTAGACGTCGAGGTTGTTCGCGTAGAACCAGTTGTGGTCGATCTTCATCCCGTCGGCGGGGAAGCCGGGATGCCCGGTCGCCGAGAGCGTGTCGGTCGTCAGCCCGTTCGCGTTTGCGTAGAAGTGGTTGTGGGTGACGCGCACGGAGTTGCCCATCGAGCCGGAGTAGCCCATCGAGGAGCCGTGCAGGTCGCAGCGCCGGATCGTCGTGCTGTAGCGCCGCTTGGGGTAGAAGCCCTGGTCGCGGAACTCACCGGTCTGCGGGGCCGCGCCCGGATAGACGACGGCGTCGCCGGAGCCGAACCCGTCGCAGTTCTCGACCAGGTTGTGGTCGGTGGTGAAGCTCAGGTGCCCGTAGTCGGCGTTCCAGAAGAACTTGACCCGGTCGAGCAGGATGCCGTCCGTCTCCTCGGTGTAGAAGCCGTGCTCCTTCGCCCCGCGCACCAGGAAGTTGCGGCCGACGAAGCCGTCCGTGCGATCGGTACGCAGGACGACGTGCTTGGTCCAGCAGGGGCTCTCGGCCTCCTCGTCGTCGACGTGGCAGGCGTCGGCAGGGAGCGCGCCGCCCGGGCCGGGCGGCCGGCTTCATCGGATGCCGGTAGCCCCGCCCGGCGTCGAGGATCACGTCCTCGGGCTTGGGGCCCGAACCCTCGATCTGCAGGTTGCAGCGGATGCAGCGGCCGAGCTCCTGCTTGGGGATCCCGTGCCGGTCGGGGCGCGGTTCCGGCAGCGGCTCGCCCTTGACGGCGCGGCCGGTGACGTGGATCAGGTTCTGGTCGTTCTCGCAGGTGGCCTGGTACTCGTAGCTCGGCGCCAGGGCGCCGCTCTGCGATTTCTGCAGCATCGAGGGGTTGCAGCGCGGGTCGTTGGTCGGCGCCTTGCGCGACTTCGGCTCGGTGTAGCGGCCGGGCATGATCACGATGCGGTCGTTGTTGCCCGAGGCGTCGACCGCCCGCTGGACCGAGTGGTAGCGGCAGCGCTTGGCGAACTTGGCGTTGAAGCGGCGCAGCTTGCGCGCCTTGCGCTTGCTGATCCGCCTGTTTGCGAGGCTCGGCCGCAGGCGAAAGCCTTGCTTGCGGGCGGCGTGGATCGAGCGCTGCGCCTCGCCCAGGGAGTCGGCGCCCCGCCTGCCCTTGCAGACGACGCGGACCTGGCCCGCGTCCCTTGCCGGTGACGGCGCTGGCGAGCGTTCGCGCCTTCGGCACCTTGCCGCCCGCGGCCGGCTTGACTGAGGTGTCCGGCGCCGGATCCGGCCAGTACGACGGGCGCTCGAGGTGGGCGCCGGCGAGTGATGGCAGCGCCACCAGCACCGCGATCGCCGCAACGGCGGCAAAAATGATCCGAGAACTACGGCTCCGATTGGCCACGAAAGGCCCTCCCTTGTCGCTTCCGGACCGGCCTCCCTTGCGATGCCGATCTCGTGCCTTGCCGCGATGCTAGGAAGTGCCGGCGGCCTATGCGCCGGTTCCGCCGGGCCGGCTGGTCCCTACTGGCTGACCTTCCACTGACCGTCTTCCATGACGAGCTTCAGTGAGTTCGATTCCTTGTCGGTCGTCACCTTGACCGTGGCCGTTGTATCCGTCTGGTCGGTGACCTCGAAGGTGGCGTTGGCGAGCGCGTCGACGCTCGCCTGATTGGCCTGGCCGCTGAGCGCCGTGAACGAGTCCTCGCACGTCGCTCCGGACGAGGCGGCCTGCTTGACCTCGTCGGCTGTCAGGTAGCCGCAGGCAGCCGCGCCGTCCTGGTTAGCGACGGCGGTCAGAAAGCCCTGCGCCGCGGCGGCCGGATCGTCTGCCGATGTGGTCGTCGAGGAGGAGTCACTGCCACCGCAGGCAGCGAATGCGGCCGCGGCGAGCAGAACGGAGACGGGCAGCAGCAAGGTCCGGACACGGAGCGACGACATGGGAACCCCCAGCGGTAAGAAGCAGAAATCGCGAAAAATCTCGCGTACTAGGAGCACCTTAGACCTAACCGGACCGCCGCCCGGTCAGGAGCCGCCGGCCAGAATTGCCGGGTGGCTCCTGCCGCGCCCGAGGCTAACGACCGGAGGTGTCACCCGACCTGATCACCCATCCGCCTGCCCAAGCAATTGCGTCGTCAGGACGCCCTGCGGATCACGTCCTCGATCGCGGCGACCACTGTGTCGGGAGCCTTGCTGAGAATCTGCGTGTGTTTGTGGGGCGTCGTCGCGAACACGGACACGCGCTCGTTGCTTTCCTCCGCGTCGACCACGGCGGCGCGCACGGTGCGCATCTCCGCCTCGGTGGCCCCCGAGTGCCCTCCCGTGCCGACCAGGAAGGCGGCCGGGCATTCGAGCGCCGCGAAGTCGGGCGCGAGCTCGCCGTTGACGGCGTCCATCTCGATCACGACGTCCGCCGATTCGCTGGGTGACATCCGGGCCGAGCGGCCGAGCGCTGCCATGATCCGCATCAGCCACCCCAAGCGGCGAAACTGGGCGCGAACCTTCTCCTTGCCGGCTTCGTCGAACATCGCGATCGGGTAGCCACCGTCGATCAGCACCAGTCCGCCGACCAGCCCGGGGTGCTGCGCCGCGTATCGCACGGCGAGCGTGGCGCCGTAAGACCAGCCGACCAGGACCGGGCGTTCGATCTCGGTCGCGTCGATGACCCGCCCGACGTCGGCGACGGCCGCCTGCACGGAGTAGTCGGCCGACGTGCCCGACTTGCCGCGCGCTCGCGCGTCGAACCGGACCGCGCGGTACTTGCCGTCAAGGCGGTCGATGACGCGGCTCCAGTTCCGCACGGTGCCAAAACCGCCGCCGAGGAAGAGCAGGGCCGGCGTGCCGCCCGCCTCGTCGACGCCGTGGAGTCGAGTGTCCCCGGCAGCAATCGTCAGTTCTCGTGCCATCGCGATCGGGCCTTTCGTGTTCGCGTGCGACGTTGTCCAACCGTAAGGCCGAGACGGCGAGCCTGGTCAATTGCATCCCTGCCCAGAGGCATCCCCTCCCATTCGTGGGCACTTCCGGCGCCGGTACGATCCTCACTCGCGCCCGATCGCAGGATCGATCCTGCAGGGTCCCTGCAGGCGGGCAACGAGCCCCGATAGCTCAGCTGGATAGAGCGACTCCCTCCTAAGGAGTAGGCCCCAGGTTCGAATCCTGGTCGGGGCGTTTCCTCCGGAGGGCCCGATCGGCCGCAGCCCAAGGACAGCTTCGCCGCGAAGCACCGCCCCCGCGTCACACCAAAACCCCCTCGTGCATCTGAGGAGTGGCAGGCCACGCGCCTGCCGGGAGTCGCTCGTCCGACTTCCACCGCTACACAGATCAGAGGAGAGAAATGAGACACGTCCGCTTTGCAGGCGCGGTCTTCGCTGTCGGGCTGGCCGTTTCGGCCTTCGGCATGACCGCCGGGGCGCCCGCTCAGAGCAGTGACGACGGGGACCTCGCGCCGCAGCTCGTCACCGGCAAGCCGCCGGTCGCGCTGGAGCAGCTTCCGTCTGCCGACCTGGCCATAAGCGCGCAGGCGGCGTCGAGTTCGAGCTGTTCCGACTACAGCTGGTGCTACTGGGAGCACGTCGACTTCGACGGCAACCAGAAGGAGGCCGGGACCGGTCAGGCCGGCTCCTATCATCTCGCTGGAGGGCTACCGCTCGGGCAAGAACCGCTTCGGCAATCGCCGGGTGCGGATCTTCGACTACCTAGGCTCCGGGGTCTATGAAGTCGTCGACTGCGTGCCGGCGGGGGGCAACGAGGACAACTTCCCGGCGCGGGCCGACTCGTTCAAGATCGGCTCACAAGGCAACGGCTGCTGAACAGGCAGCGATGCATCCGCGCGGGAGGCGCGGGGACGATCCGGTCCCGCGCCTCTCGTGTCGGTCACATTGGGGAACGCCCGTGCATCTATGACTCAGATGGAACCCGAGCCGATAGCCGAAGCGTTGCGCCGCTCCCGCCGGGACCCCGCGGCCTTCGGCACCTTCTACAGGACCCACGTTGAGTCGCTGCTGGCGTTCATCACCCGGCGCGTCTACGACGTCGATACGGCCTGGGATCTGACCGGCGAGAGCTTCGCGCGCGCCTATCTGAAGCGACGCAGCTTTCGCGGTCGAACCGACCCCGAGGCTGCCGCGTGGCTCTTCAGCATCGCTCGGCGGGAGATCCTGCAGTACCAGCGGCGCAACGTGATCGAGCGCAAGGCGATGAAGCGTCTCGGCGTCGAGCCGCCCCCGCTCGAGGATGCCGAGCAGGCTCGCGTACTCGAGCTCGCCGCCGTCGACGAGGTGCGGGCGATGGTCCGGGCGGAGCTCGCGCGGCTGAGCGAGTCCCAGCGCGAGGCGCTGAGCCTTCGCGTCGTCGAGGAACTTTCTTACGAGCAGGTCGCCGACCGCCTTGGGATCAGCGAGCAGACCGCCAGGGCCCGGGTCTCGCGCGGTCTCAGGGCGATCGGAGCGGCGATCGACGCACAAACCGTGACACAAGGAGCGGGATAAAAATCATGCTAGCCAGGGATCAGAGGACCGGGATGCCGAACATCGATGCCTTCGGCGATCAGTTGATCGCCGCGGGCCGGCGGCGATCGAGGCCGTGGGGCCGCCTGCGCCGCGCGGCCGTACCGCTGGCGGGGTTGGTGCTGGTGGGCGGCGGAGCGGCCGCCGCGACCGCCGGCCTTGGCGGTGACGACGGGACCCGCGTGCTCGAGCCGGGCGACGTCGTCACCCTCGGCTTCAAGAACCCCACCACGGGCCAGGCGCTCCGTTGCGCCGACGGTCGCCTGTTCACCTGGCACATCGACACCACCGAGGCCGACAGTCCCGGCCCGGCGTGCGCAGACGGTTCGGTGCCACCCCTTTACGCCGCATACCAAAAGCAGGAGCAGGAGTTCCTCGAGAGGAGCTCGGCGGGCGACAAGCTCGACGACGTGCCTCACCTGCCGACGTTCGAGGTCTCCAGGGGCGAGAAGTAGCGGCTCGTCGACTGGGGCCCGGCACGGACGCCGGCTAGGCACAGGCACGGACGCCGACGCCTCCCAGGGCCGGAGTCGGTCGGGCACCCAGCCCGACCGGCTCACGGCTGGGGGCGTGGCCGTGGCGAGCCCGTCCGGGTGGTTCCACCTCGTTTCGCGAGCCCGCCGGTCGGGCCGACGCGGCCTCAGCCGAGCTTCTCCGCCAGCTCGATGATGATTCCCGCCGGGCCGCGGACGTAGCAGAGCCGGTAGCTCTGCTCGTACTGCTCCAGCTCCCCGACGAGCTCGGCGCCGTGGGCCCCCAGGCCGGCGAGAGCCGCGTCGATGTCGTCGACGGCGAACGTGAGGTGGCGGATGCCGGGGGCGTTCGCCGGTGCCGGCGGGGACTCGTCCGCGCTCGGTGGCGAGTGGAACTTGATCAGTTCGAGCTGGCTGTGGCCGTCGGGGGTCCGCATGAACGCCACGTCCGTGTGGACATCGTCGAGTCCGACGATGCGGTCGACGACTGCGCCTTCGATCGATCCTTCGCCTCCCAGCTCGAGGCCGAGCTCGGCGAAGAACGCTGTCGCCGCCGCAAGATCGTCGACGACGATGCCGACGTGATCCATGCGCTGGACGGCCATGGCTTCGATCGTACGCGACCGGGCCGCCCCGAATCCCCACCGGTCGACCCGCTCCTGCATCGCCGCCGGGTAGCGCTCGCCCTGGACCTCGATCCGCTCGAGCTCGGCGTCGCTGAGATCGACCTCGGCCGCGCCGACGTTCTCCTCGAGGCGGGATGGGGGATTGGACACGCGTGATTGACTACAAAGTCAATGTCAGGGCAGGACCCCCGAATGGGTGCAGCGCACGTCTCGGCCCGCCGGCTCCGCGCGCTTGCCCTGGGATTCGCCGCCGCCCTGCTGATCGTGGCCTGTAGCGGTTGCGGGAGCGGTGGCGCGGAGACGACTGGGGCCGCGGCGCTCGCCAAGGGCAAGCCGATGCCGCTCGACGTCCTCGTCTACAACATCGAGTACGGGGGCGGCGGGGCGACCGACAAGGTGATCGCGGAAGCTGGATGCGGACGTCGTCGGCGTGCTCGAGTCCTACCAGCGGCTTCCGGAGATCGCCCGCAACACCGGCTACCCCTACTACAACACCTCGCTCCAGCTGCTCTCCAAGTACCCGATCCTCGAGCCGTCGGGTGCCGACGGCCTCTACGCCCTGATCGAGGTCCAGCCCGGGTACGTGATCCCCTTCTTCAACGACCACCTCGACTACGTCAAGTGGGGGCCGCGGGCGCTGGCCAAGGGCGACTCGGTCGCCTCGGTGATCAAGACCGAGAACGAAGTCCGCACTGTCCGCCCTCGAGCGGCCGATGGCGGCGATGGCGCCAGCTCCTCGGCGACGGCTATCCCGTCTTTTTGACCGGTGACTTCAACGAGCCCTCGAGCCTCGACTACACGCAGGCGGCCGTTGGCACGCGCAAGGAGATCCCGGCCCCAGTGGCCTGGCCCGTCAGCGAGAAGCTCAGCGACCTCGGCTTCCGCGACAGCTACCGCGAGATCCATCCCGACCCCGTCGCCGACCCCGCGTTCACGCAGCGGTCGGGAGAGCGGATCGATTACGTCTACGCGGGCGGTCCCTCGAAGACGCTCGACAGCAAGCTCGTCGGCGAGCCCGGCGGCGAGAACGTGGACATCGAGTTCGCACCCGTGGACGTCCGATCACCGCGCCGTCCTCTCCAGCTTCAAGGTGACGCCCGTGGCGATGCCGCCGCTCGTCGCGGTCAGCGCCCGCCTCGATACGGTCGGCGACGAGCTCACCGTCCACTGGAACAACCCCGGCTCGGATGCGAACGAGATCGCGATCGTTCCGGAGGGTGCCGACCCGGCCGACGCGGTCGAGAAGCTCCCGGCCGGCGGCGCGCGAGGCAAGACGAGTGCTCGACACCGCGGGCTGGGATCCAGGCTCTTACGAGGCCGTGCTCACCGGTGCCGACGGCGCCGAGGCCGAGCGGGTGGCGTTCTTCCTCCGCGACCCCCACGCGAAGGTGCAGTTCTCGACCGGCAAGCGGAGCTACGCCCGAGGCGAGCCGATCGACGTGTCCTGGTCCGACGGCCCGGCGAACCGCTGGGACTGGATCGGCGTTTACCCCGCCGACGCCTCCAACCCGAAGACGGACTCCTACCTGATCTGGGACTACACCGAGGGCCACTCGGCCGGGACAGTGCCGCCGCGGACCGCGGGCGAGGCGACCCTCGGACCCGACAGCCAGGGGCATCCGTGGCCGCTGCCGCCCGGCGACTACGTGGCTCACTACCTGCTCGCTGATCAGTACCAGTCGGCCGCGAGCACCCGCTTCACGGTCCGCCCGGACCAGCCCTGAGGGGCGGCGGCTGAGGTCGCTCTCCGGAACGGCTTTACCCAGCGGTTCGCGAGGGCTACGTTTGTTCAGCCCGGCGGCCGTCCGATGCCGCCGGAATTACAAGGAGGAGCCACTATGTCCGTCCTCAAGAGGGCACTGAATCGTGCCGTCGTACCGCTCGCCTGCCTCATCTGCCTGGGCGCCGTCACCGCCGGGGTGTCGCTCGCTGTCGGGGCGCCGGCCACCGTCGCGAAGAAGGCCAAGGTCAAGGTCAAGTGCCCGAACAAGCCCGGCAACACGGTCACCTGCAAGGTCAAGGGCAAGCTCCCCAAGGGCCCGCGGGGGCACAAGGGCGCGAAAGGGTCGCAGGGAGAGCAGGGCCCCAAGGGGCAGAAGGGCAACGTCGGGCCGAGCGGGCTGAGCGGCTACGAGATCGTCAACGAGACGTTCACGGAAGTGTTCGCGGCGAACAGCGGCGGTCAGCGCGGTCTCAGCGAGGTCAAGACCGTTGATTGTCCCAGCGGCAAGATGGCGATCGGCGGCGGTGCCGATCTCGGCACCAACGCCACCCAGAACGGCCAGCAACGCCAGATGATCCTGTCATCGAGCGTGCCGACGAGCTCCGGCGACGGCTGGAGCGTGCAGCTGTTCAACAACTCGACCTCGATCGACAGCTCGATCGATCTCGAGGTGTACGCGATCTGCGCCACCGTCGGCTGAGCGGCGGTCTGTCGGTCTGTCGTCCTCCGGTCCACGGGCCGGAGGACGACGCGACGCCGCCTGCCCAGCCGCCTACTTGTTCGCGTTACCGACCGAGAAGTGGAAGTGGGCGGTGTTGTCCCCAGAGACGGAGGTGATCGTCGCCGTCATCGGGTAGGTCGTGCCGTCCTTGGCCGTGAGCGTGCACGCTTCGCTCTGACCGGCCTTGGCGTCGAGATCGTTCGGGCAATCGATCGAGGCCGGCGCCTGGCCGACCTTCTTGGTCAGCGCCGCATTGGCCTCGGACTCGATGTCGCTCGCCGAGACCGTGTTGCTGCCGATCTCGACCTTGCCGCTGCAACCGGAGGCGAGCGCAGCGGCGACGGCGGCGACGGCGAGGCAGACCGCAGGTTTGGCGTGTTTCGCAGACATTCGATTCCCCCCTCTTAGGACATTGGACGGCGCAATCATCGCAATCCGCGGTGACGGTCTGCATCACCGTGTCATCCTGCGCCTCTCTCACGAGGTCGGCGGCTGATCTAGAAGGCCGCGAAGCGGATCAGGCTGACGCCGCCCGCGATCAGGCAGTAGATCGCGAACGGCCGCAGGCTGTGGGTCTCGAAGTAGCGGACGAGGAAGCGGACGGAGAGGTAGGCGGCGACGCCGCAGATGATCATCCCGACGATCACCTGGCCGTGGATGTTGTCGCCGGCCTTGCCGAACAGCGTCGGCATCTTGAGCAGACCCGCGGCGAGAATCACCGGCGTCGCCAGCAGGAAGGCGAAGCGGGCGGAGTCCTCGTAGGAGAGCCCGCGCCACAGGCCACCGACCATCGTGATGCCGGAGCGGCTGATGCCCGCGAACAGCGCCAGGATCTGCAGCGACCCGACCCGTAGGCCGTCGCCGTAGGTGAGCCCGGAGATCCGGACGTCTGATGCGTAGGCCTCGGCGATGTCGGCCGCGGTGCGGCCGCCGGTTGCCTTCGCATCGGGAGTCGCACCGACAGCTGCCGGGGCAGCCTCGCCGGCCGCCGCAGCGCGCCGGGCGAGGCGGTCGCCGAGGAGCAGGATCAGACCGTTGACGAAGAGGAAGGCGCTCGCGGCGACCGGCTTGGCCAGCGCCGTCCGGAACAGGTGCTCGAAGAGCAGCCCGGTGAGCCCGACCGGGATCGTCGCGAGCACGATCAGCCAGGCGAGGCGCTCGTCGGAGTCCTCGATCCGCACCTCGCGGGCGCGGGCGCTGCGGGCCACGCTGCGGAAGAAGCCGGCGATGATCCGCACCCAGTCGGTGCGGAAGAACCAGAGCAGAGCCAGCGCGGTGGCGACGTGCAGGGCGACGATGAACGCGAGGTAGAAGGACGACTCGCTGTTGGGCTGCGAGGACTGCGTGACCAGCGTCTGCCAGCTACCGCCGATCCAGGCGGGCACGAGCACGGAGTGGCCGAGGCTCGAGACCGGGAACAGCTCGGTGACGCCCTGGATGAGGGCGATCACGATGGCTTGCAGGTAGGAGAGCACGGTTGCGGGGAGGTCCGGCAGCAGGTCGGGCTACTACAGTCGCGTAGTAGGTTAGCGGTCGGCTCCGGCGGGATGCAATGCTTGTCAGGTGGTGATCGATCGATGAGCTCGGGCTCGAAGGGCCGACGCCCGTCCGGTGCGCTCGAGGGGGAGATCCTCGCCGTCCTGTGGGCCGCGGATGGGCCGTTGACGCCGGCCGAGGTCCAGGACGAGCTCAGCGGCGGGCTCGCCTACACGACCGTGATGACGGCGCTCACCCGTCTGTTCCAGAAGGGCGTGGTCAGCCGGCGCCGATCGGGACGGGCCTTTGCCTACGCCGCGATGCTCGACGAGCCGGGCATCGCCGCCGGCCGGATGCGCGAGCTGCTCGAGGACGGATCCGATCGGAGCGCCGTGCTCGCCCGCTTCGTCGGCTCGCTTCCTGACGACGACGCGCGGGTCCTCGCCGAGCTCGTTCGTGAGGTCCACGACGACGACGCGGAGGGCCAATGAGCACGATGGCGATGCTCGTCCCGCTCGCCGTCGGCGCCTGCTTCGGCCTCGTCGGGCCCGCTGCCGCCCGACGACTCCCGCCTCGTCACGCGACCTGGCTGCTGAGTGCCGGTGGCGCCCTCGCGGCGCTCTGCGCCCTCGCCGTTCCCTGCGTGCTGGCCGCGGTCTTGATCGGCCAGATTCCCGGCATCGCCAACGAGGGGCACTGGTCGACCGCGACGCTGCGCGATCACGCCCCAGCCGAGCCCGGCGTCTGGGCCGCTTCGTTGCTCACCGTCATCGCGGCGGGCGGGGCGATCCTCTACGTCGGCGCCCGCCGCGCGCTTGACGTGCTCCGAGCCCATCGGGCGTGCAGGAGCATCTCGGCGGCCACGGGCGGCCTCGTGGTCGTCACCGACGCGCCGGTCGGAGCCGTCGCCGTCCCCGGCAGGCCGGGCCGCATCGTCGTCGCCCGATCGCTGCTCGACTCGCTCTCGGGCCGGGAGCGGGGAGCGATCCTCGCGCACGAGCGCGCCCACCTCGAGCACGGCCACCACTGGCACCGAAGCGTCGTCTCGATTGCCGCGGCCGCCAATCCGCTCCTCACGCCCCTGCGCGCGGCGATCCTCGATGCGACCGAACGGTGGGCGGACGAGGACGCCGCCGCGCAGCTCGGTGACCGCCGCGTCGTCGCCTCGGCGCTCGCACGTGCTGCGCTGCTCGGGCACAGCCCCCCGGCGGCCGCGCCGCTGCTCGCGGCCGCCTCGCATGCAGTCTCGGGCCGCGTCGAGGCGCTGCTTGGCCTGCCGCCGCGCCCGCGTCCGCTGCTCAGCGCCGCACTCGTGGCGCTGCTGCTCGCCGCCGCGGTCTGCGCCCTGATCGTCGCCCAGAACACCGACCACCTCTTCGACGTCGCCGGCAACGCGTACCGGGATACGCACGGTCGCTAAGAGGCCGCGCCGCGCTTCGCCCCTCGCCCGCGCTCGCGCCGCGCCAGTGCATCACCTCGAGCGCGACGGCGACGTCGAGGGCCGACTCGGCGAGCGGTCGCGGCAGCAGCTCTTCGGCCTTCGCCAGGCGGGCGACGATCGTGTTGCGGTGCGCGTACAGCTGCTCGGCAGCGCGCGTGGCGTTCGACTGCGCGCGCAGGTAGGTGCGCAGCGTCTCGCGGAGCACGGCCGGGCCGCCTTCGAGCTCGCCCAGCGTCTCGGCGACGAAGGCGAGCGCGCGCGATTCGTCCTGGGTGAGCAGGGCGACGACCTTGACGTCCGCGTAGCGGACGAGGTGCGGGTTCGACCCAAGGCGCGCCATCAGCCGCTGGGCGGCGAAGGCGTCGGCGTGGCTCGCGCGAAAGCCCTCGATCCCCGCGCCCGCCGAGCCGAGCGCGACGCGCACATCGCCGAGCTCGGCGAGCAGGCCCTCGAGCTCGGTCGTGTCCGGATCGTCGCCCGTAGCAACCCAGACCCAGAGCGCCGCGCTCGTCGCCGGGGCGGTCAGCGCGCGTTCGGCGCCCGCGCCCCGGGCGAGTGCGCCGGCGACGCGCTCGAGCTCGGCAACGCGAGCTGCCGTCACCCTCGCTCCAGACGATCGCCGCCACGTGCGTGCGGTCGAACGAGTAGCCGAGCCGGCGCGCGACGCGATCGAGGTCGATCGGCGCCTCGTCGAGGACGAGCGTCAGCGTCTCGAGCCGCTCGGCGCTCGTCGCGCCGGCAAGCCGCTCACGCTCCCGGTTGACG
The DNA here is from genome assembly GCA_963850625.1 of uncultured Solirubrobacterales bacterium. Lineage (GTDB taxonomy): Bacteria > Actinomycetota > Thermoleophilia > Solirubrobacterales > 70-9 > CAXMST01. The sequence goes on along the minus strand of CAWKLZ010000005.1, from coordinate 171,127 downwards.
AGCTCCACGGTCGCCCGCATCGTCACCTCGACGTAGGCGAAGATCGAGCGCGCCGTCACCTCGAGCAGTTCGCGCAGCTCCTCGGCGTCCCCCGTGAGCGAGAAGGCGACGTTCATCCAGGCTTGCCAGGCTGCGTTCTGACCCGCGCGGAAGGGCTCGAGCGCGTCCGCGTCGAGGCCGCGCCGGACGAGGTCGTTGACGAGCACTTCGGCTTCCTGACCCGAGAACGGGGAGACCTCGGCCCCGGGGTCACGGAGGTTCGCCTCGGCCCAGTGCATGATCATCGCCCGGTTGGTCCGCTGGAAGGCCGCGAAGAGGGTCGGGTCCTCACCGACCTCGGGGCTGTGCTCCGGCAGGCTCGCCGCGTCGACCGCGGCGAACATGCCCTCCTCCGGCCGTTCGATGAGGCGCTCGATCCCGGCCCGGATCAGCTCGGAGGTGCGTTCCGACGGGCGCTCCCAGGGCATGCCAAGAGCCTAGAGCGTTGTGTGCAGTTCGTCACGCAAGAGTGGTTGTCGCGCGCCGAATCGTGCCTAAGCGCCTCGCCTGACTAGGCAATCTGCACAGCCACGCGCCGAACATTGGAGCTCGTGACGTTGCCCTGGCGGGCGGCCGCAGCGATTCTCTCCCTACACCGACGATCGCGAGGAGACGCAGACGATGTACGCGACCAGGGACGAGACCACAGCCGCAACCGAGCACTTCGACGTCCTCATCGTCGGCGCCGGCATCTCCGGCATCGGCGCCGCCCGCCACCTGCAGGACAAGCAGCCCGGCAAGAGCTACGCGATCCTCGAGATGCGCGAGGACCTCGGCGGCACCTGGGACCTGTTCCGCTACCCGGGCATCCGCTCGGACTCGGACCTGCACACCTTCGGCTACGCGTTCAAGCCGTGGACGGGCGAGAAGGCGATCGCCGACGGCCCCTCGATCAAGGCCTACGTGCGCGAGACGGCCGAAGAGGCGGGCGTCGATCGCCACATTCGCTACGGGCTCCGCGTGCTCCGCGCCGAGTGGTCGAGCCCCAAGGCGCGCTGGACGGTGACCGTCGAGCGCGTCGCGACCGGCGAGAGCTTCGAGGTCACGGCCGGCTGGTTCTTCTGCGCGAGCGGCTACTACCGCTACGACGAGGGCTACATGCCCGAGTTCCCCGGGATCGGCGAGTTCGAGGGCCGGATCATCCACCCACAGCACTGGCCCGAGGACCTCGACTACGAGGGCAAGCGCGTCGTCGTGATCGGCAGCGGCGCGACCGCGGTGACGCTCGTCCCGGCGATGGCCCCTGACGCCGCGAAGGTGACGATGCTGCAGCGTTCGCCGAGCTACGTGCTGCCCGTGCCCGAGCAGGACCGGCTCGCCAACCGCCTGCGCAGCTGGCTCGGGCCGAAGCGCGCCTACGCGATCACGCGCCGCAAGAACATCTTCCGCCAGCGCGCGATCTACGACTTGAGCAAGCGCTTCCCGGATGCCGTCCGCCGGCTGATCCGCTGGGTCAACCGCAGGCAGCTCGAGGGCACCGGCTGCGACGTCGACGTCCACTTCAAGCCCACCTATGGACCCTGGGATCAGCGCCTGTGCGCGGTGCCCGACGGCGATCTCTACAAGTCGATCCGCCGTGGCGATGCCGAGATCGTCACGGACACGATTGCGACCTTCACCGCGGACGGCATCCGGCTCACGTCCGGCCGCGAGCTCGAGGCCGACATCATCGTCACCGCGACAGGCCTCAACCTGCTCGTCTTCGGCGGAATCGAGATCGCCGTCGACGGCGAGGCTGTCTCCGTTCCCGATGCCGTCGCCTACAAGGGGATGATGCTGAGCGGCGTGCCGAACTTCGTCTACGCGATCGGCTACACGAACTCCTCCTGGACGCTCAAGGTCGACCTCGTCTGTGAGTACTTCTGCCGGCTCCTCGGCCACCTCGACGCCAACGGCTACGACGCCTGCGTGCCCGAAACCGGCGAGTCCGGGATGGAGCTGAAACCGCTGCTCGACTTCGAAGCGGGCTACGTGCTGCGCTCGCTGGACCAGCTGCCCAAGCAGGGCGATGCGGCGCCATGGAACCTGACGATGAACTACGCCAGGGACGCCCGCTACCTGCGCGAGGCCCCGCTCGACGACGGCGTCATGCGCTTCTTCGCCGCCGAGCCCGCGGTCGAACGCGAGGCGGTGCCGGTCGCCGGCTGAAGCCTGAAGCCGGCGGCTACTTGCGGATCGTGCCGAGTTGCTGCTTGCCGTGCAGGCAGCTCCGCGCGAGCGGTGAGACCTTCGAGACGAACTGGGGGAAGCCGAGCTTGGCCAGCTCCTCCTGATCGGCGGGGTCCAGCGAGCTCTCGAGCTGCTGCTCGACGCAAGCGATCACCCGGTGCGAGGCGCCGACGGCAGCGAGCGACTCCGAAACCCGCTTCGCCGCCGCATCGGGCAGCCCGGCCTGAGTCGTGGATCCACCTCCACCTCCGCATGACGCCACGGCGAGAGTCCCGACCAGGACGGCCACGGCGAGCGCCCGCCTCGGCGACGTCCGCGACTTGAAGGTTGCTCCCACGAACGAGCCATCGGCACGGCGGGCGCCCAACCTGAGCGCCCGCCGCCGGAAGCGCCCTACTTCTCGGAGAGGATCGTGTAGATCCCGCGGCGCGTCTCGTCGAGGAGCTCGCGGATCCGTGCCCGCTGCTGCTCGTCGCCGGCGCTCAGCGCCTGGCCGATCGCGGCTCGGAGCTGGTGCACCGAGCGGCCGAGGTTGACGAGCTCGGGCGGGGCTCCGGTCCGGACCTGCTCCCACGGCTCGCTGCCTGACTCCTCGGATCGCTCCTCGGCTGCCTTGCGGCCCGCGTCAGTAAGCGAGAAACGGCGCTTGCCCTCGACCTCCTCGCCCGTGATCAGCCCCTCGTCCTCGAGCAGCTGCAGCGTCGGGTAGATCGAGCCGGCGCTCGGGCGCCAGTAGCCGCCGCTGCGCTCCTCGATCTCGGTGATCATCTCGTAGCCGTGCATCGGCTCCTGCTCGAGCAGGGCGAGGATCGCCGCCCGGACGTCGCCGCGCCGGGCGCGGGAGCCCCGGCCGCCGCGATAGCCGTGGCGGTGGAAGGCATGTGGGGGGCGGTGGTGTCCATGACTGACGTATCTACGTCCGTGCATCTGGTTGTCCTTTCAAATCTGCAATAACGCGATATATCGTAACAGGTCGCGATATGCGGCTGACGACGGCGATCCGCAGGCGCGCCCGCGGTCGGCGCGCCCGCTCGGCTAGTACACGCGTCCGTAAGTACGGTCGCCGTACTTTGCGGATGGGTGTACTAGGTTGAGCTTGTGAGCGACGTCGCAGGCGCCCTGGTCATCTTCGGGATCACCGGCGATCTCGCCCGCAAGAAGACGTTCGCTGCCCTCTACGAGCTCGAGCGCAACGACCGCATTCCGTGCCGGATCGTCGGCGTCGGCCGGCGTGAGTGGGACGACCGCCAGCTGCGTACCCAGGCCCGGGCGGCTGTCGGCGAGACCGTCGCCGAGATCGACGAGCAGGTCCTCGACCGCCTGCTGGCGCGCCTCAGCTACATCGCCGGCGCCTACGACGATGGGGCTACCTACGAGCGCCTCGCCGCCTGGGTCGGCGAGGCCTACACGCTCTACTACCTGGAGACGCCGCCGTCGCTGTTCGCACTGATCGCCAAGCAGCTCGCGGAGGCCGGCCTCAACCGCAACTGCCGGGTCCTGATCGAGAAGCCGTTCGGCCACGACCTCGCCTCCGCCCGCGAGCTCCATGCCGAGCTCCGCGAGGTGCTCGCCGAGGACCAGATCCTGCGGCTCGATCACTTCCTCGGCAAGGAGCCGGTGATGGACATCCTCTACCTGCGCTTCGCCAACGCGATCCTCGAGCCGGTCTGGAACCGCCGCTACGTCGAGTCGGTGCAGATCACGATGGCCGAGAGCTTCGGCGTCGCGGACCGCGGTCGCTTCTTCGACCCCGTCGGCTCGCTTCGGGACGTCGTCCAGAACCACCTCCTGCAGGTGCTGGCGCTGGTTGCGATGGAGCCGCCATCGGCGGGCCCCGACGACGGCGACTCGATCCGCAACCGCAAGGCGGACCTGTTCCGGGCGATGCCCGCCGCCGACCCGGCCGCCTACGTCCGCGGGCAGGTCGCTGGCTACCGGGAGATCGACGGCGTCGCCGCGGACTCGCAGACGGAGACCTTCGTCGCCCTGCGGCTCGCCGTTGAGAACTGGCGCTGGGAGGGCGTGCCCTTCTTCATCCGCGCCGGCAAGGACATGGCCGTCGACTCGACTGAGGTGCGGATCGTCTTCCGGCGCCCGCCGCGGCTCGGCATCGGCGGGCGCGAGGTCGCCGACGCGAACGAGCTCGTCATCCGCCTCAAGCCCGACCCTGGCGCCGAGCTCCGGCTGAGCGCAAAGCGCGGCGGCGAGGAGGCGCTGCACGGCGTCCACCTCGACCTGCTCTTCGGCGAGCAGGTCGGCTACCAGCCCGAGGCGTACGAGCGCCTGCTCGCCGACGCGATGCACGGCACGTTCAACCTCTTCCCGGACCAGGCCTCGGTCGAGCAGACGTGGCGGATCGTCGAGCCCCTGCTCAGCGACGGCGGCGCAGCGCTGCCCTACGAGCGCGGCAGCTGGGGTCCGGCGGCCGCCGCGGAGCTGCTCGACGGCCACGGCGGCTGGCGCGATCCATGGCTGCCCGAGGAAGCGGCGAGCTGAGGCGGACGGGCCGCCTGCTCAGGGCTTGCGGGCGACGATGATGTCCTGGTAGTCGACGCCGGGGCGGCGCTTCTCGCGCCCCGACCACCAGCCCCGATGGACCCCGTCGGGCTCCGGCTCGAGGCCGGCCTCGACGTAATAGCCGAGGACCGCGTCGAGGTCGAGGCCGACGTTGTACTCGGGCACGTTCGGGTCACTGGTGCGGAAGCTCCGGCCGGAGGCGTCGGTGAGTTCGTGGTCGAGCGCGAAGTCGCCCCCGCCCTCGCCGAGCAGCTCGAGGACGTCGTCGTCGGTGAGGAAGAAGGTCGCGACGAGCCGGCCGCCGGGGCGCAGCACGCGCCGCACCTCCTCGAGGTAGCGGAGCACCCCGTCGGGGCGCATGTGGGTGAAGACGGAGACGGCGATCGCGATGTCGAAGGAATTGCCCTCGTAAGGGAAGCTGAAGCCCCCGGCCGGGTCACCGCCGATCGGGTTGTACTGGCGGCTGTGCACGTCGACGGCCCGGAAGTGGAAGTTCGGGTAGCGCGGCGTGATCTGCTGCTGGCACCAGGCGATGCCGCGCGGAACGACATCGAAGCCCTCGTAGCTGCCGGACTCAGGCGAGAGGTAGTCGGTGAGCGCCACGGCGACGCGGCCGACGCCGCAGCCGATGTCCAGCAGGTCGTCGGTCGGCTTCATCCCAAGGCCGTCGACGAGCCGCCGGCGCCAGGCGCGGCCACCGCGGATGAAGTCGCCACGATGGCCGATGAACCGCAGCCTGCGCGGCGGCACGAGCTCCTGGCGGCGGCCGAAGACGCGGTCGGCGGCATCGACCGGGCCGAAGGCGACGTTGCGGAAGAAGGCCGAGTAGTAGAGCCGCTTGAGGAAAGCGCGGACTGGTCCGCGCCGCGGCAGGCGCTGTCCGATTCTGGTGCTGCTCATGGACGAGTTGATGTCGGGTACCGAGGGATCATCGCGTTCCCTGCCCGGCTGCCCGGCGGCGGGCCATCATGGCAAATACGAGCCGGTCGGCACGACTTGTTGCGCGGTGCAGTGTTCAAGTTCCCGGAGCCCACGGAACGCGCGCTCGCGCGCCTCGATAGGTTCCGCGAGGCGAACGCCACCAGGGGCCTGAGCGAAAAGGAGTTTGGGGATGGACGAGCTGGACTTCGACGAGGATCGGGGCGTCGGCCGGCGCCAGTTCCTGATCGGTGGCGCAGTCGCCGGGGCGGCGCTGGCGACGCCGCTCAACCACGCCGCGATCGCGCGGGCGAAGAAGGCGCCGCTTGCCAAGCACGGCGCCTTCCTGCATGGCGTGGCGTCGGGTTTTCCGACGCACAAGGCGATCACCCTGTGGACGCGGCTCGGTCACGTCGAGCGCAGTTCGAAGCTGCGGCTCGAGGTCGCCTACGACAAGCACTTCCGCAAGGTCGTGAAGCGCAAGCTCGTGCGCGCGCCGAAGAACGGCGACTTCACCGTGCACGAACGGATCAACGGGCTGAAGCCGGCGCACGGCTACTACTACCGCTTCGCAACCAAGCACAAGAGCTCTCCGGTCGGCCGCTTCCGGACGCTGCCGCCGCCCGGCTCGAAGCAGCCGCTGAAGATCGGCTTCTGGTCGTGTCAGGCGTACGAGGCCGGCTACTACAACGCCCAGGCCGGACTCGCCGCCGAGAAGGACCTCGACTTCGTCGTGATGCTCGGCGACTACATCTACGAGCGTCACTACTGGGACGGCCCCGACGACCGCAAGGACACCACCGGGGCCAACCACGACGGCGACGTGCAGACGCTCGACGAGTACCGGCAGAAGTACCGGCTCGGACAGTCCGACCCGAACCTGCAGAGGCTGCACGCGCGGTACCCCGTCGTTTCGATCTGGGACGACCACGAGGTCGAGGACAACTACGCGGGCGATGAGCCCGACTCGGCCGATCCGACCCCGCAGGCAACCGAGAACGACGGCAAGACCCCGCGCCGCGTCCCCTTCCTGAAGCGGCGCAGAAACGGCTACCGCGCCTACTTCGAGGCGACGCCGCGGATCCGGATGAAGAGCGACCGTAACCAGGTCTACGGCTCGTTCCGGGCCGGCTCGCTGGCGGAGATCTTCATCACCGACCAGCGCCAGTACCGCGATCCGCAGCCGTGCGGGGACCCGATCCTCGTGCCCTGCGGCGACACCGACAATCCCGGGCGGACGATGCTCGGCGAGGAGCAGAAGGCGTGGTTCAAGCGGGCCGTGCCGAAGTCGAAGGCGAAGTGGAAGATCTGGGCGAGCGAGCTGATGCTGATGAGCATCGACGTGCCGAAGGGCTCCTCGGCGCTCGTCGACGCCTGGGACGGCTACGAGCACGAGCGCCACGAGATCCTGCAGAGCTTCAAGTCGAAGGGCCTCGAGAACCTTGCCGTGATCACCGGCGACATCCACACGTTCTTCGCCGGCGATCTGTCGACGACCGGCGACGATCAGGGTGATCCGATCGGCGTGGAGTTCGTCGGCGGCTCAGCGACGTCGTTCGGGATCCCGGAGACGCTTGGCCTGCCGTCAGCGGCGCTCGAGGCTCTGGCGCTGCCCCTCAACCCCCACATCAAGTTCGCCGACCTCGATCACCGCGGCTACGGCGTGCTGACCATCGATCGCAACCGGATCGAGTGCTCGCTGCGCAGCGTCGACCCGTTCACGGTCGGGGCGAAGCCGAAGACGTTGGCCACGTTCCAGACGCGGAGCGGCGAGCCACACGTGCACGAGATCTGACCGCGGCCGGTGACGGTGCCGGTACCGGCCGCGGCGGCCGGGCGCGTCGTTGCTTTGCGGCCGCGGGCCGGCGGCCCGCTCCTCCGGCTCGCAGGCCGACCATCGTGACGACGACGGCGGTCAGCGCCAGCAACGGCAGCAGCAGCCAGCTCGAGCGACCGTCGGTGCCGGCGCCGACGGTGTGCAGCACCGACATGACGAAGACCGCGAACGTCAGCTTGTGGAGGGTTCGCCACGCCGAGTTGCCGATGTACTTACGGACGTAGAAGCTGCCGGTGATGATCGCCGCGAGCCAGCCGGAGAGCACGCCGACCCCGGTCCAGAAGGTGTGGGTGGGGAGCGTGAAGGGGACGAGCACCTGGCTCAGCGTCGGGTGCAGGTAGGAGTCGCCGATCAGCAGCAGCCCATGGGCGACGATCGCAGCCAGGCCGGCGAGGGCGAGCGCCTCGTGCGTGACCTTGAGCCAGGCGGGGCCGCCCGGCGTCCTGAAAGCGCGAGCTGAGCGTCAGCCCGATGCAGACCGAGGCGGTGACGAGCAGCATCGCGACGACGCCGAGCGAACGGCTCGCCAGCCACCAGGGGTGGATCGCTGTCGCCGCGGCGACGGTCACGCCGGCACCTGCGCGCGCGCGGCAGCCGAGGGCGTCGCGGCGAGCAGCTCGCGCTCGTCGGTGATCAGCGCGCCGCCGTGGCGGCCGAGCAGCTCGAGACCGCGCTCGGGTCCACTCAGCAAGGCTGTCTTGGCGAGCGTCTCCGCCTCACCCGCGGTCGGCGCCAGCGCGGTCGCCTGGACGACGCCCGTCCACGCTGCGCGCCCGGTGCGCGGATCGATCAGGTGATGGGCGTAGCCGCCGTCCTGCTCCCAGACCCTGGCGCTGAGGCCGCTCGTCGCGATCGCGCCCGCCTCGAGCCCGAACTCGTGCTCGGCGAGGCCCGTGAAGGGGTTGTGGACCGCGATCGTGCGCGGCTCCGGAAGGCGCCCGCCGAGGCGGATGTCGCCGCCGCAATCGACGGCCCAGTGCGCGGCACCCTCGAGTTGTCCGGCGACGAGATCAGCCGCGAGACCCTTGCCGATCCCGCCGAGGTCGATCCGGACGCCGGGCTCACGGCGGACGACGGCGCGCTCGGCGTCGACCCGGAAGCGCGGCTCCCCGTCGGCCAGCGGACCGGCCGGGGCCCGCGGGCGGCGCCGCGGCGAGTGCCGCCTCGAGGTCGGCGGGCTCGAGGCCGACGCGCGAGCGCTCGTAACCGGCGCGCTCGAGGGCGGGAAGGACGGTCACGTCGACGAGCCCGCCCGAGGTCCGCATCGCGCGCTCGGCGGCGACCAGCGCCCGGGCGAGGAGCGGGGAGACGGGCACCTGCTCGCGCGGATCGCCGTTGAGGCGGCGCAGCTCGCTGTCATCGAAGCGGGTCAAGCAGGTGTGCATGCTGCGCAAGAGCGACTCGGCCAGCGTCAGATCGCCGGGCTCAGGATCGAGCGCGAGCAACCGAACCCGCGAGCCGAACAGAGGAAAGCTCCGCGCCTGCTCGGTTCCCGTGCCGCTCACGACGGCCCCGTGACGAGCGGGGTCGGGGTCGGGGCGGGCGCGGGGGCTGGGGCGGGAACGGGGGCCGGCGTCGGGTTGGCCGGCACGACCTGGACGGGTGTCGGCTGGGCGGTCGATTGCGAGGACCCGGAGTCGCGATTTCCACCCGTGGAGGCGTTCGCCTTCGCGGCCAGCGCCGGATCCTGGCCCGCCTTCATCTGCAGGGCGAGGCCCGCGTAGATGAAGACGGCAAGCACGGCGCTGACGGACGCGATGACCGCGAGATGGCGGCGCAGCGACGGGCGTCGGCGCCGGCCGGAAGCGGAGCTTCGCGGCGCGGCTATGGGCCGTCCGTAGTTGCTTCGCGGGAATTCGACGTACTCGCTCATCGGACGGAGGATCGGCGGCGGCCGTCATCGCTCCCTAAGTCTTCGGTTAGACGTCTCTTATCCGCAGCCGGGCCGCTGGTTGCGGGCTTACGATCCGGCGGTGCGCGTATTGGTGGTCGAGGACGAGCCCGGCATTGCCGATCTGCTCCGCCGTGCGCTGTCCGAGGACGGTCACGCCGTCGACCTCGCGGCCGACGGTTCGGAGGGCGAGGCGCTGGCGCTGAGCGGCGACCACGACCTCGTCATCCTCGATCGGCGCCTGCCGGGCCGGGACGGCATCGAGGTGCTCGCCTCTTTGCAGCGGGCCCTGCCGGAGACGCCGGTGATCATGCTGACGGCGCTCGGCGAGCCCGAGCACGTGATCGAGGGCCTCGACAGCGGTGCCGTCGACTACATCACCAAGCCGTTCGACCTCGAGGAGTTGCTCGCGCGGGTCCGTGCGCAGCTGCGGCGGCCGACCGCGCGCTCGACCTCCAAGCTGATCGCCGGGGACATCGAGCTCGATCCGACGACGCGCCGCGTCTTCCGCGCCGGCGAGCCGGTGCAGCTGACGACGCGCGAGTTCCAGCTTCTTGCCTACCTGATGCGGCGGCCCAACGAGGTTCTCTCACGCGATCAGATCCTGAAAGCTGTCTGGGGCTACGACCACGACCCGGGGACGAACGTGCTCGCCGTCTACATCGCCTACCTGCGCCGCAAGCTGACCGTCGACGAGGTGCCGCCGCCGATCGAGACCGTGCGGGCCGCCGGTTTCCGGCTTGCCGTTGGCGACGATGCTTGAACGGATCCGCGCGAGCTCGCTGCGCGCCCGCCTGATCGCGGCGCTCGTCCTGACGACGTCGCTGATCCTGGCCGTCAGCCTGATCGTCCTGCACGTCCGCACGGGCGCCGACCTCAACGAGCGCGTCGACGAGCGCCTGCATCGCGACCTCGAGGAGTTCGATGCCTCCGCGGCGGGCCGCGCCGTCGATGAGCGCGGGTTGCAGCGCGCCGGCCGCCGATTCATCGCCACGCAGGGCTACCACGCCGACTCGCGGATCTTTGCGATCGAGCTCGCCGACGGCTCGCTGATCACGAACGAGCCGGAGCTGCTCGAGCACGGCCGCGGCGGTGGCGACGGGTCCGAGGACGACGAGAGCGGCGGCGAGGAGGGCTCCGATCACGTCCTCGCCGTCGGGCTGCTCCAGGCGGGCGATGGCTACAGCACCGTCTCGAGCCCCGACGGCTCGGAGCTTCGCGTGCTCACGGAGCCGATCGGCGGCGAGGGCCAGGGGCTTGGCACCCTGCACGTCGCCGAGTCGCTGTCGGCGGTCAACGAGGCCGAGGCCGGTCTCAGCGAGACGATCCTGATCGTCGGCGCCTTCGCGCTGCTCGCGGTCATCGGCGCCGCGATCCTGATCGCGGCCCGTCTTGCTGCGCCGCTGAAGCGGATCGAGCGCTTCGCGTCCGACGTCGATCACGGCGGCGTCGAGGGGCGCATCGATGCGGACAGCGGCCCCGCCGAGGTGCGCTCGCTGGCGCGGTCCTTCAACCACATGCTCGACCGGGTCCAGCGCTCCTTCCGCCGCCAGCGTGAGTTCGTCGCCGACGCCTCGCACGAGCTGCGGACGCCGCTCACGGTCGTCTCCGGGGAGCTGGCGATGCTGGAGCGCGACGCGGCGCCCGAGCAGCGGGAGCGGCTCGAGGTGGTCGATCGCGAGCTGCGCAGGATGGAGCGGCTGGTGACCGAGATGCTGACGCTCGCCGGCGCCGACGACGAAGACTCGCTGCGGCTCGAGGAGATCGACCTCGACGACTTCCTCGAGGACCTCGAGCGGGAGTTGCCGATGCTCGGCGAGCGCCGCTACGAGGTGCGGCCGCGCGGGCGGTAGCTTCGTCGCCGACCGCGACCGGATCACGCAGGTGCTGCGCAACCTGATCGGCAACGCCGTCGCGCACACGACCGCCGACGGCCGCGTGCGGATCTCGGTCACGATGCTGGGCGTCGACGTCGTCCGCTTCGAGGTCGCCGACGACGGGCCGGGCTTTCCCGATGGGGAGGCGGAGCGGCTCTTCGACCGCTTCTATCGGACCGATCCCGGGCGCAGCCGGGAGCGTGGCGGCACCGGGCTCGGGCTGGCGATCGCGAAGGCGATCGTCGAGGCGCACGGCGGCCGGATCAGCGCCGGCTCGGCGCCGGAGGGCGGCGCCCTGCTCGTCTTCGAGTTGCCGCGCGGGTGAGTGCGACCGAGTCCGTTCCGCCACAATGTCGCCCGTGAGCGAAGGCGGTCGGGATCCGGGCAAGCCGCTGGTGGCGCTGATCACCGGCGCCTCGTCGGGCATCGGTGAGGCGACGGCGCGACTGCTCGCCCGCGAGCCCGGCGCCAGCCTGGTGCTCGTCGCCCGCCGCGCCGAGCGGCTCGACGCGCTCGCTGCCGAGCTGCCCTGCCCGGCCAGCCGGCTCGCCATCGATCTGACCGACGAGGACGCGCCCGCCCGCGTCCGCGCCCACCTCGGCGAGCACCACGACCGCCTCGACCTGCTCGTCAACAACGCCGGCGCGGCCTGGCGCGGCACCTTCGCCGAGACCGGCTTCGAGAACGTCCGCCGTCACATCGAGCTCAACTTCTTCGCGGTCGTGCGCCTCACCGAGGCACTGCTGCCCGTCCTGCGCAGCTCGGCGCCGAGCGCGATCGTCAACGTCTCGAGCACCGCGGGCCGCGTCTCGCGGGCCGGCTCGGGCGCCTACTCGGCGAGCAAGTTCGCGCTCAGCGGCTGGACCGACGCCCTCTATGCGGAGGAGGCGGCGCAGGGAGTCCACGTCGGCCTCGTGCAGCCCGGCTTCATCCGCACCGAGGGCTTTCCGGCCACGGAGCTACGCGCCAAGGCGGCGACCCGGTGGATGGTCTCGGACGTCGAGGTGGTCGCGGAGGCGATCCGCGAGACCGGCCTCGGGGGCCGCGCCGAGCGCTACGTCCCGCGTCCGTACGGGCTCGCCGCCGCCCTGCGGACGGTGGCGCCCTGGCTGCTGCGACGCGCCGGGCGCAGCAGCTCGGCTTCGATGCTGGTCACGCGGACGGGCGCCGACGACGCCCCAGAGCTGACGCTTGCCCGGAGCGCCGACGATCTCGCTGGCCGAGGCGCGACGGCTCGCGCTCCATGCGCAGGGGCTGGCGTTGCCGCCGGCGCCGGGCACCGGCGTTGGCGAGGTCGTCGGGCGGATCGGCTGTCTGCAGCTCGATCCGGTCGGGGTCGTCGCCCGTTCGCCGCTGCTCGTCCTGCGGGCGCGCCTGCGCGGCGGCACGCTCGCCTCGCACGCGCGGATGCTCGAGCAGGCGGCCTACGGGCCGCGCCGGGAGCGGGTCCTGTTCGATTACTGGTGCCACGAGGCGAGCCTCTGCCACGTCGCCGACCTGCCGCTGCACCGGTGGGCGATGCGCACCTACATCGAGCGGCTCGGCCGGGTCCGCCGCGCCAGGGTCGAGCCGTGGATGGAGGCGAACGCCGAGTTCGCCGACCACGTCGTCGAATCGCTCGCCGAGCGCGGGCCGCTGCGGGCGGGCGAGCTCGAGGACCGCTCCGAGGTCGCCTGGCAGTGGGGTCACTGGACCGACGAGGTCTCCTCGCGGCAGACGATCGCGCGGATGCTCGACCGGCTGTGGCGCACCGGCCGGGCCGGGATCGCCGGCCGGCGCGGCATCGAGCGCCTCTGGGACGTGCTCGACCGCTGCCTGCCGCCCGGTGCGCTCGCGCGCGCCGACGCCGAGCCGCTCGGCGACCGCGAGGCCGTGCGGGCCGCGGCGCTTCGCGCGGTCTCGATGCTCGGGGTCGCCCGCCGCGGCCACATCACGGCGCACTTCACGCGCAGCCGCTACCCGGGGCTCGGCGGCGCCGGCGCCGGGGCGATCGGCGAGCTCGAGGCGGCGGATGAGCTGACGGAGGTCCGGGTCGCCGGTACGTCCGGCAGCTGGTGGGCGCGACCCGGCGACCTCGACCTGCTCGCCGAGCTCGAGCGGCCGCGCCGAACGGTCGCGCTCTCGCCCTTCGACAACCTGATCTGCGACCGCCGGCGGACCGAGGAGCTGTTCGGCTTCGAGCACCGGCTCGAGATCTACGTGCCCGCGGCCGAAGCGCCGCTGGGGCTACTACGTGCTGCCGATCCTGCACGGCGATCGGCTCGTCGCCCGCGCCGACCTACGGGTCGAGCGCGCCGGCGGCGAGCCGCGCCTCGACGTCCTCGCCCTGCACGACCGAGCCGGGGCGCCGCGCGCCGGCGGCCGTCGAGCGGGCGCTCGACTCGCTCTCCGCGTGGATCGGGGCGCCGCGCTGAGCGTCGCCGGGTCAGCCCTTGATCTTCCAGTCGCCGCTCTCGAGCACCAGCGTGAACTTCTGCGAGTCGCCGTCGGCGAGCGCGGCCTTGACCGTCGCGGTCGAGCCGTTCTGCTGCGTGATCGAGTAGGTGGCGCCCTTGAGCGCGTCGGCGTCCCTCTTCGTCGGCGCGATCGACGCGCACGATCTGCCGAGGAGCAGCTCGGCCCGCCGGCGGCGAAGTTCGTCTGCCCCTCGACCGTCAGCTGCTTGCAGGCACCGACGCCGTCGTGGTCGACGATCGCCGCGAGAAAGGCGGCGACGACGGTGTCCGGCGGCGCCTGCTGATCGCCCCCGCCTCCCGCTCCGCATGCGCCCAGCGGTAACGCCAGGGCAGCGGCAGCGAGCGCCGATCGGCAGGCGCATCGCCGTTCGGCTGCTCGGACTACTGGTCGATCTTCCAGCTGCCGTCTTCCATGACGAGCTTGAAGCTGTCCGACTGACCGTCCGGCTTCGTCACCTTGACGGTCGCCGAGGTGTCGGTCTGGTCGCTCACCTCGTAGGTCGCCTGGTCGACGTTCTGCTTGTCCTTGTCGCTGATGCTGCCGGCGGCCTGGGAGACCTGGTCGGCGCAATTGCCGCCGCCCTGTTCGACGGTGGTGATCGCGTTTGCGGACGCGTACGAGCACGCCTGCTCGCCGTCGCCGCTGGCGATCGCCGTCAGAAAGGCCTTGGTCACGTCCTCCGGCGAGGAGCTGGAGGAGCTGCTCGACGTGGTGTCGCTGCTGCCGCCGCACGCGGCGAGCGCAAGCGCGACCGCGACGGTTGCAGCGAGCGCGAGTCCGACGCGGACGAATGATTTCTGCATGGGTATTGGACCCCCTCGTGGGTTGGATGAGACGGGCGCCAGCCTACAGGCGGGCGCCCCGGCAGCCCTTGCCGAGCCGGTCCGCCGCGTCCGCGCGAACCCGGTCGCGCCCCTTGCCACAGCGGATCCGGTCGTGGCCGCCGCCGCGGGCGTCGATCACGTCCGCGCCCGGGCCGCCGTCGATCCGGTCGTGGCCCGGGCCACCCTTGATCCGGTCACGCCCGTAGCCGCCGGCGAGCTTGTCACCGCCGTGACCGCCGCTGAGCACGTCGGCGCCGGCGCCGCCCTGCAACCGGTCGCCGCCGCTTCCGCCCGCCAACCGATCGCCGCCGCCGGCCCCGTACAGGCAGTCGCGACCCGCGCCACCGCGCAGCCGGTCGTCGCCGCCGCGGCCGCGGATCGCGTCGCCGGCGTCGGAGGGTGGCAGGGTGCGCGGTGTGTCGGTTCCCGGCGAGCCACGCTGGGGCAGCGCGCAGCGCGCGCCGCCGGAGGCGTGGCCGGAGGGCAGCGAGTAGGCGTCGGTGACGAAGTCGTAGCCGGGCGGCAGGCCGTCCGGCTTCATCGACGGGCAACCGGCCCGCATGTCGTCGCAGCGCACCTCCTTCCCCGAGGCGGTGTGGAAGTCGTAGCGCGAGCGCGTGTAGAAGGAGAAGACGTTGGGATCACCGTTGACGTCGATCTGCTTCTCGCGGGTGTCGTTCCGCCACCGGTCACTGAGCAGTCGCCGGTCTGCATCCCGCTTGCAGGCGGCGGTTTCACAGCCGACGTAGCGGTCCATCCAAGCGGTCGTGTACCAAGCGACGAGATCGCCGCCGCGCAGGCTGGCGAGGCCGAGGTAGACCGTCGTGTTGCCGGGAATGAAGGCCGATTCCTCGTGTGTGCCGCCGCGGATGTGGACCTCCGCGGAGTCGATGCCGGCGTCCTTGTAGGCGAGGAAGCCGTCGTTGCCCGTCTGCGGGTCGGGGTCGCTCGTCATCGGCGTGGGGTCGATGCTGTAGTCCTGGGTGATTCCCATCGCCGGCTTGGTGATCGGTGGGTTCTGCGGCCTCGGCGAGGAGCCGGAGGCGCACTTGGGAGCGTCGATCAGGAAGTCGTCGGGGGAGCTCAGGTTGTCCCAGGCGACGGTCGAGTCGACGCGCTTGTCGATCTGGCCCACGTACGAGACGGCCGCCGCGCCGAGCGAGTGGCCGGCGATGCCGACCCGCTTGCGGTCGACCAGCTTCCAGAGCGGGTCATAGGCGGCGTCGAAGCCCTCCTTGACCCGGCGGCTCTGCTTGTCGGAGTGGTCGGTCCCGGAGGTGCAGCTCGGCCGCGGGTCGTAGGGGTGCTGCGGCGACGAGAGCGCGAAGTCGAGCGCGTCCTCGGTGTCGTTGTAGAACGGGGTCCCCTCCTGTGAGGGAACGCCGTCGAGGTAGTCGGGGCCGGCGCCGAAGGTGTCGCTCAGCCCCTGGCCCTGCGGGTCGTAGGTGAGGACGACGTAGCCGTGCTTGGCGAGCGTCGCCGCCTGGCCCCAGTAGAGGTGCTCGGGCGCCTGCACGGAGCCGTTCGTGATCACGACCAGCGGCCGCTTCTTCGGGCCCTTCGCCGATGCCCATAGGTGGCCTGAGAGCGTCGAGCCGTTGCGGGCCGTGAACAGCACCGGCTTCATCACGCCCATCCCGTCCTTGGCCCAGTCGTAGAAGCGGACGTCGCCCGCGCACTCGTTGCCGCCGTTGGCGCAGACGTTGCCCGCAAAGTTCCGCTCCGGGTCCGTCGCGACGATCTTCGCCGCCGCGGCGCTGTTGGCGGTGTTCGCCTGCTCGAGCCGCAGCTGGAACTCGGGCGTCAGCGTCACGTAGGTGAGTCGCTCGCTCGTCTTCGCGAAGTTCTTCGCCTCGAGCACGGCGTCGAAGGCGTGCGCGGCGGCGGGCGCAACCAGCGCCACGGCGATCGCCATGGCTGCGCCGATCCCTCTCCTGCGGCTCGTCCCCATCGCGGCGACCGTAAGAGGGGCCGCGCGCCGCTGTCAACCGACAACCGTGCGCAGCCAGCGGTCGCGCGGACGGCGCGCGCCCGTGTCAGACTCGCCCCGTGCGCGGCACTTCGACGAGGATCCTGGTCACGTTGCTCGCGGCCCTCGCTGCCGCGGCCATCGCCGGCTGCGGCTCCGGGGGCCGAGCTCGACCACGACCGTCCCGGGACACGCTTCGGGGCCGGACCAGCCCGAGACCGTCGACTCGCCGGCGAAGCTCCCCGACGGCTGGAAGACGGTGGTCAACAAGCAGGCGGGCTTCTCGATCGGGCTGCCGCCGGGCTGGAGCGAGCAGCCGACCGAGGGCGCTCAGGGCAGCGTCCTGTCCTCGGCCGACGAGCTGATCACGATGACGATCACCGCCGACCGGACGAGCGGGGCGCTCGAGCTGCCGCTCGAGGACTTCGCGACGCGCACGGCGCAGGCGCTCGGCAGCGACGTCGTCGGCGCCGATCGCTTCAAGAACCTGTTCGTGACGCAAGCCCGCCGAGTTCCGGATGCCGGACGGCTACGAGGCGGCCGCCGTCCGCGCCTCGGGGCGCTCCGCCCGGACCGGGCTCGAGGAGCTGATCTTCGTCGTCGTCGTCCGCCGCCCCGGCGACGCCGCCTACGTGGTCGTCTCCCGCGAGAACGCCGAGCACCCCTCGAAGCTCTCCTCGCGCGACGACGAGAAGACGATCATCCGCTCCCTACGCGGCAGACCGCCGGCCTGAGGACGCCGATCGCGGCGTCCTCCGCGGCTTGCGTGCAGAGCACGCGGCGCCTTGTGCGTCCTTGCGCTCAGCGCCCTCAGGCTCGGCGGTGCGCGCCCGCGGCCTAGCTTTCGGGCCGGGCCTGATAGATGTCGTCGATGGTGACCAGCGGCGTGTAAGCGCCGCCGCCGGCCGCTTCGATCGCCTCGGCGCCGCCGGCGAGCCGGTCGAGGACGCTGACCGTGCCGACGATCTCCAGGTCCTCCTCGCGGCAGCGCTCGATCGCCTTCACGGTCGAGCCGCCCGTGGTGACCACGTCCTCGACGATCAGGACCTTCGTGCCGGGCTCGAGCATCGGGCCCTCGACCCAGCGCTGCAGCCCGTGCTGCTTCTTCTCCTTGCGGACGAAGAAGGCGAGCAGCTCGCTCGCCGCCGGCGCCGGCGAGCGCCGCGGAGGCGATCGGGTCGGCGCCCATCGTCATCCCGCCGACAGCCGTCGCGCCGAGCTCGTTCGCCTTCGCGGCGACGAGGTCGCCGAGCGCGCCGAACGCCGGCTGGCGCAGGATCGCGCGCTTGGCGTCGACGTAGTAGGAGGCCTTCTTGCCGCTCGTCAGCGTCACCTCGCCGATCACGAGGGCGTGCTCACGGAGCTCGGCGGCGAGCGTCGCGCGGGCCTGCTCGAGGGCATCCGGTACGCGCCTGCCTTAGTGGTAGACGTCGATCGGGTCCCCGATGTCGATCCAGTTGTAGATGTGGAGCGAATCGGGGATCGGATTGCGCAGGCAGCCGTGGCTTGCGGGGTAGGCGGGAACGTCGGCGTAGCCGTGCGTCGCGTAGCCGCGGATGAAGTAGACCGAGTTGACCATCCCGTGCGCTGTTCGTGCCCGGTTCCTTGCGGTAGAAGTTGAAGTGGCCGGTGATCGTCGGGGTCGCCGGCGCGCCGGAGGAGATGTGGTAGATCTCCTGCGCCTTGCCGTGGCGGGCGAGGACCATCACCTGGCGGGAGAGATCGGCCTCGACGTGCTTGCCGTGGCCCGGGTACTTGAGCTTGAAGCGTGCCGCGGCCGTCGGCGAGCTTCTTGAAGTCGCTCGACTTCGCGTTCTCGCTCCACTTGTTGCCGTTCACCTTGTGGAAGGCGAGGACGGCGCGGCCGGTCGCGGCGTCGTACTTCTTGCCCTCGTCGTTGACGTAGCCCTGCTTGGCGAGCAGCCGGTTGAAGAGCTGGACGGTGCTGTTCTTGTTCCCGGGATCGACGTCCGGGTAGCGCATCTTGAACGTCCGGGTGCGGTTCTTGGACGCGCCGAGCGCCTTGCTCGGGTGCTGGATCACCTGGATCGAGTAACGGCCGGGCTGGACCAGCTTCTCGGCGAAGCGGAAGTGCGAGAAGTCGGCGTTCGCCTTGTGCTTGGCGTGGACGACCTTGTGCTTGATCGTCTTCTTGCCGCGGAAGAGGATCACGCGCACCTTCTCGCGCGGCGCGAACGGCCGCAGCGTCCCGCGCAGCTTGATCTTGTTGCCGGCGCGTGAGCTTGCCCTTGCGCAGACCCTTGAGCCGCAGCGCGACCTTCGAGGGGTTGTCCGCCTGGCTGGCGTTCGCCTGCCCGCCGGAGGCCTCGGCTCCGCTTCGCGGTCGTCCCGTCGGCGACGGCCGGCGCCGGTGCGGGATCGGCCGGCGTCGTCGTTGTCGTCAGCGGTGGTCTCGGTGGCCGTGCTCGCGGCGGGAGTCTGGGCGTTGGCGGTGCCGACTGCGAGCATCGCGACGACGATCGCCACCAAGGCGATCGCTGCGAGCCTCAACCTGCCGGGAACGTTCTGCATACCGCGCCCGCAATTGTAGGGAGACCGACGGCGGATGCCGTCTTCGTGGATGGGAGCTTGCGTGCCGCGTGCGCCGCTCACGTTGCGATCAGCAGCGTGAAGGCCAGGGCGTTGTTGAGCATGTGCAGCGTGATCGGCGCCCAGAGGGTCCCGGAGCGCTCGTAGGTCCAGGCGAGGATCACCCCGAACGCGGTCAGCTGCAGGGCGACGCCGAGGTCGCCACCGGTCAGGTGCAGGAGCCCGAAGATCAGCCCGCTGATCAGCGCCGCCGCCCACAGCGGCAGCGTCTGCCGCAGGCCGCCGAACAGCATCCCGCGGAAGAAGAGCTCCTCGCAGATGGCGGCGACGGGGACGACGAGGATGCCGGCGATCACGGTCACGATCAAGGCCGAGTTGCTGTCCGCGCCGAGGTTCTTGGCGACGTCCTCCTGGTGCGGCGCGAACACCGCGTTGATGACGATCGCGAGCACCGCGTAGGCCGCGATCGCGGCGAGGACCGTGAGCACGATGCGGGGTCCGAACGAGCGCAGCCCGAGGCGCCGCAGCGCCTCTCCGAGGCGCGCCCGGTTGGCGAACGCGCTGGCCCCGACCGCGGCGACGGAGAAAGCCGAAGCTCGAGGAAGGCCTGAGTAGCGAGCACGCCGCCCGCGGAGCGGTCCGCGCGATGCGCGGCGCTGAGGCTCGGGTCGATCGCGGCGACGATCAGGATCCCGATCACGGAGACGCCGAGCGCCGCGAAGACGGCGACGACGATCTCGACCCAGCGGACGGCGCTGCGCGTGACGCCGACGTAGCCGTCGGCGGCGGGCAGCCGGTCCGAGATCGGGCTGACGGTTGCCTGCTGGCCTCCGGCGGTGCCGAGCTCATTCGCGCGAGACGCTCCTCGAGCTCGGTGAGCGAGGCGATGTCGCCGGCCCCGGCCCGGTCGATCCGCAGCACGTCGATGCCCGCTGCGCGGGCGCCCGTCGACGTCGTCGTCGCTGTCGCCGACGTGCAGCGCCTCGGCGGCCGGGCAGCCGGCGAGCGCGAGGCCGGCCGCGAAGATCTCCGGGTCGGGCTTGCGGACGCCGCTCGAGGCGGAGGTGACGACCGCCGTCGAGTTCGTCGTCGAGGCCGAGGCGGGCGAGCACCTCGGGCAGCGAGCAGTCCCAGTTCGAGACGCAGACGACCCGCAGCCCCTGCGGCCTTGAGCGCGCGCAGCGCCGGCAGCGTGTCATCGAAGAGCGAGAAGCGGATCGCGTCCATCATCGTCGCGACGCCGATCTCGCGGCCGACGACGCCGGAGAGGATCGCGGCGCAGCGCCGCCGCAGGTCGGCGAGCGCCTCGGGATCGGCGCCCTCGTCGGTGCGCGCCATGTAGTAGGTCATCTCGGCGACGAACCCCTCGCGGACGAGCTCGGGATCGATCCCGGCGAACGCCTGCGGGTCGGCGTGCTCCCAGGGCGGCTCGAGCCAGAGCATCGTCCCGAGCGCGTCGATGAGGATGGCTCTCTTCACGGCCGGGGATTCTGACGCGCGACGGCGCGTCGTCCGGGGGTGCGGCGCCTCTAGGCTTCGCCGATCGACGCGCACGCCGCATCTGTGAACAGGCGGGCGGTCGCCTTCTCGGGAGGAGTGCGCGAGGTGGTGGTCGCGCTCGCGGGCCTGGCGCTGGCCGGCTCGCTGGCGCTGCTCGCCGTGCCCGGTCGCATCCTCATTCCCGGCGCCGCGACCGAGGCACCGGGACTGGCTCCTCGGCGTCTTCGGCGACCGGGATCGGCTACCTGCCCGAGCGCTACCTGCTGATCCTGCTCTTCGCGATCGCCGCCTGGGCGGTGTTCTCGATCGGGCTCGCCGCGGGCGTCGAGCGGCCCGGCGAGCGGCGGGCGCTGTGGCTGCTGATCGGCGTCCTCGTCCTGCTCTTCACGCTCGCCCCGCCGCTGCACTCGCTCGACGTCTTCTCCTACATCTCCTACGGGCGCCTGCAGGATCACGGCCTCAATCCCTACGACCACACCCCGGCCTGGCTCGTCGGTGACCCGGCGGCGGACCGCGTCGATGCCTTCCGCTTCACCGTCAGCGCCTACGGGCCGCTCTTCACCCTGCTCACAGCGTTGCTGGCCAAGGGCTCGACCGCGTTCGCGCTCTGGTCGCTGAAGGCGATCGCCGGGCTCTCGGTGCTTGCGGCTGACGGCGCTCACCGTGCGCATCGCTCGCCTGCGCGGCGTCAACGAGCTCGGCGCGGCGGCGTTCGTCGCGCTCAACCCGCTGCCCTCGCCCAGGTCGTCGGTGGCGCCCACAACGACGCGCTGATGGTCGCCCTCGCCCTCGCCGGCGTGCTCGCGATGCTCAGCGGCCGGCCGGCGCTCGGCGGGGCCGGCCTCGCCGTCGCCGCCGCCGTCAAGGCGACGGCGCTGCTCTACGCGCCGTTTGCCCTCGCCGCGCCGCGGCAGGCGCCGCCGGTTCGCCGCCGGGTTGCTCAGCGGCCTGCTCGCGATCGCCCTCGTCGGGCTCGCCTTCTACGGGGCGGACGTCGGCTCGCGCGCTCGGCGTTCTCGGCGAGAACCAGGACACGGTCAGCAGCTGGAGCATCGCCTCGAAGCTCAGCTCGGGGCTCGGCGTCGACGTCGACGGGATCCGCGCGATCCTCGCCGTCGGCTTCGGGATCGAGCTCGTCGTGGCTGCTCGTCTGGACGGCCCGGGGCGGCGACTGGCTCCGGGCCGCGGGCTGGGCCACCTTCGGGCTGCTCGATCGCCAGCGCCTGGATGACTCCCTGGTACGTGATCTGGCTGTTGCCCGCTGGCCGCGGTCTCCCGCGACCGGACGCTGATCGCCGTCACCGTTCTCTTCACCTTCTTCCAGGCTGCGAACGGTCTCCCGCTCTGAGCGCGACGCCGCGCGGGCGGTTGCCGGGCGCTTCAATGAACCGGTGGCCCACGAGCCCGGCATGCGTGCCTCACCCGAGTTCGACCTGATCGACAAGATCCGCGAGCGCCTGCGGGCGGCCGGCGCCTCCTCGTCGGCGAGCGGCCGGCTGCGGACTCGGGCCCGGGGACGACGCCGCCGTCTCGGTGCCCGGGCGGTGCCACGGCAACGACGATCGATGCGGTCGTCGACGGCGTCCACTTCCGCTCGGCCTGGTGTCCGCCGCACTCCGTCGGCCGCAAGGCGATGGCGACGGCGCTCAGCGACCTCGCGGCGATGGGCGCCGAGCCCGGCGAGGCGTACGTCTGGCTCGGCCGCCCCGCGTGGCTCGACACGGAGGGCGTGCTCGACCTCTGCGAGGGGATTGCCGCAGTCGCGGGCGCCGCGGGGATTGCGGTGGCCGGCGGCGACCTGACGGCGGCCGGCGAGCTCGCGGTTGCGGTCACCGCGGTCGGCCACGCGCCGCGGGCCGAGGACTTCGTCGGCCGCTCGGGCGCCCGGGCCAGGCGATGCACTGTGCGTAACCGGGGCGCTCGGCGGCGCGGCCGCCGGGCTGATGGTGCTCGAACACCCCGAGCTCGGCGGACGACGGCGGGATCTCCGCCGCTGCGGACGTCGCCACCGCCCAGCGGCAACTCGACCCACGCCCGCGCCTGGCGGCCGGCACGGTCCTGCGCGACGCCGCCGGAGCCACGGCGATGATCGACATCTCCGACGGCCTCGGCGCGGACGCCGAGCAGCTCGCCGCCGCCTCGGGCGTCGCAATCGAGATCGAGCTCGAGACGGTCCCCCTCTGCGCGGGGGTCGAGGAGATCGCCGCCGCCGCCGGTCGCGATCGGTACGAGTTGGCGGTCGCCGGTGAGGACTACGAGCTGCTCGTGGCGCTCCCGCGGGGGGCGATCGCGCCCGCAGCCGCCGAGCTCGAGCGGCAGGGTCTCGCGCTGACCGAGGTGGGCAGGGCGGTGGCGGCGGGCCGCGGCGTCCGGCTCAGGCTTCCGGGTGGTCGTTCCCTGCCTGCCGGCGGGCATGACCAGATCCGGAGCTGAGGTCGGCGGCCGACGACGAGCGCGCCGATCTTCTGCAGCATCGCTGCTGCGACGCGGTCCGCGTCGACGCGGTACTCGCCGTTTGCGATATGCCTGCGTACCCGGCCGATATGCGATTCGGATCGTTCCTGCATGGACTCTGTGTGGTTCCTCGGGGGTTGGTCACCGGATGCCGCCCCCCCAGCGACACACAGAACGTCTCATCCCCTAGATCGGCGGCTCAGCGACGCGGCTTTAGCCCGATCTCGAAACGCTAGACGGGCTTCCCGCCGAGCGAGCCGGGTCCGGCGTAGCCCGAAGGGCCGCGCACGCGCTGGCGGGGCGAGGATGTCGTCCCCGGGATCCCGGCCGGCCGGGCGCCGGCGGCACCGACGCAGGCGATCAGCGCCCCGAGCAGCCCACACCAGGCAAGTGCCATCAGCAGGTTCACGTGCCCGTCGACGATCAGCACGAGCAGCTGCCAGGGCGCCGCTGCGCCGAGCGCCGAGGATCGATGCAACCTTGGCGAAGGCACCGGCGACGAGGATGAGCGAAAGCAGCGCGCCGAGGGCGATCAACGGAGCCCGAGGCGGGCCTTGGGGTCGCGCGGTCGGGATCCAGACGTGCGCCGCCGGCGTCGCCAGCAGAGCCAGGTAGGGGTTGATCAGCCAGATCCCGAGAATCGAGACGCAGGCAAGGATCCCGGCTGCGGCACCGAGTGTCTGCGGCTCCGCATCGAGCGGCGTCCGCATCGGCCTGACGAGGACCGCGACGCCGACCATCGCCAGGGCGAGGAGCCCGAAGGCGACCGGTGCCTTTGCGCCGGGGTTGAGTGAGGCGGGGTCGTAGGGGAACCCGGGGTCGGGGATCAGCCCGAAGAGCCCGAGCAGGTAGACAACGATCAGGGCGACGAGCGGGATCAGGATCCGCTCCAGCGTCCACGGGACCGAGCGGCGCGCGGCGCGCCGATTGCGCCGCCGGTCACGGACCCAGACGTCGACGGCGGCGAGCAGCGAGGGCAGCAGCAGGGTGATCGCCAGGAGCTCGAAGGTCCAGCCCGGGATTACATTGGAGCCGAGCCTGTACGTAGTTCTGGGGCCCAGCTGTGATCGAGCGGTCGGTCTCGTCCAGGGTGAGCAGCAGGTTGAGCGCCGTCGTTCCCGTCGCGAACAGGTTGTCGGTCGAGATCCTCGCGCCGTCCGCCGCCGCGGGCTCGGGCGGCAGTTCGCCAGCGGGGCTGATGGTGACCCCGTCGATGCCCTCGTCGGCAAGCGCCGTGCCGGGACCGACTCCGACCGGGAAGGCGAGCCGCGAGAGCGCCGCCCAGGCGCCCGACGGCGCTGCCTTTTCACCGAACTGCGTGCTTGCGATCGCGTCCGCAGTCTCGAGCAGCACGGCGGGCACGGTCTCGGGGCCGGCGTGGCCGGCGAAGACGAACGGCTGCCGGCGCTCGGCGACGCCCGGGTTGTCGATGACGATTGCCGCGGCGATCCCGCCTGGTACGTCGAGCGCGCGCACGAGCTCGCGAACCCCCTTCTCACCGTCGGCCGTCCCCGATGTCGAGGCGAGCACGATCGTGCGTGAATGACGCGCGTTGCCGAGCGCCTCCGCGAGCGTCAGCAGCGCCCCCGTCGCCGAGGCGCTGGTCGTTGCGCCGTCGCCGGCGATCGTGTCACGCGGGGCGACGACGAGCAGCGTCTGCTCGCTCGCTCCCGGAATCGTGAGGACAACGTTGCGAGGTCCGCACGTCCGTCGCCGTCGACCGACGTATCGAACGGCTGCTGGGCGAGCTCACCGCCCTGCACGGCGGCGAGCCGCTCGCGGACGAACTTCGCCGAGGCCTCGTCACCCTGCGAGCCCGGTGTGCGGTCGGGCGCGAGCTGCGTGATCGTGCGCGCCAGGCGCGCCGCCGCCGAGGCCTCGAAGGCAGGCGTGCTGACGGGCCCCTGGAGCTGGGCCGGTGCGGGGTCGAGCGAGAACATCAGCACGACGACCGCGATCAGCACCGGCACGAAGGCCGCCCTGTAGATGCGGAGGTCAAGCATCGCCGCAGCAAGCTAGTACACCCATCCGCCGTGCCCGGCCACTCGCAGGAGTGCGACCGTACCTACGGACGCGCGTACTGGTGGACGCCGAGCCCGGACCGGGCCGTGAGGCCCCGGTTGCCAGCGGCCAGCCGCCGGTCCCGGCTCCGGTCGTCGCCTCAAGGCCCCTCTAAGCTCCCCGCATGGGAGAGGCAACGGCCCGGATCCTGCTCGTCGACGACGAGGAGTCGATCCAGACGCTGCTCAGCTATCCGCTCCGCAAGGAGGGATACGAGGTGGTGTCCGCGCGCGACGGGCGCGAGGGGCTCGACCGCTTCGCGGAGGGCCGCTTCGATCTCGTCGTCCTCGACGTGATGATGCCCCACCTCGACGGCATCGAAGTGTGCAGACGGCTGCGGGCTCGCAGTCAGGTGCCGATCATCATGCTCACCGCGCGCGACGACGAGGTCGACAAGGTGCTCGGGCTCGAGATCGGCGCCGACGACTACATCACCAAGCCGTTCAGCGTCCGCGAGTTCCGCAGCCGGGTCAAGGCGGCGCTGCGCCGCACACAGATGCTCGGCGTTGCCGGCGAGGAGATGATCCACTCGGGCGACCTCGAGATCGACTTCTCGCGGCGGGCGGTTCGCATGCGGGGCGAGCCCGTCGAGCTGACCTACGTCGAGTTCGAGATTCTCGCCGCGCTCGCCCGCGCGCCGGGCCGGGTGCTCGACCGCCCGACGCTGCTCGAGCGGATCTGGGGCGACAGCGCCTACCGCGACCCGCGCACGATCGACGTCCATATTCGCCACCTGCGCAAGAAGGTCGAGCCGGAACCGAGCGCCCCCGAGTATCTGTTCACCGTTCGCGGGGTCGGCTACCGGTTCCGCGAGGACTAAGAGACCTCCGGCCGTGCCGGCTTCGATCCGTAACAGCGTTCGCGCGCAGCTGGTCCTCCTGTTCTTCACGATCACGGTTGCCGCTGTCGCGTTCGTCTACCTGTACGTGGTCCCGCAGCTCAGCTCATCGCTGACCGCCGAGCGCCTGCAGCGGCTCGAGCAGGCCGGCGCCGAGGAGCGCTCGAGCTTCGAGCGCGCCGCGGCCGGCCCGCAGGACCCGGCCAAGCTCGCCCGCCTCGCTCGTCGCGGCGCGGATCTCGCCGACGCGCGCCTGACGTTGCTCTCGGTCCAGAACGGGCGGCCGGACTTCGTCATCGCCGACTCGCAGTCCGATGCCGAGGCGGTGCTCGCCGACTACCCGACGGTCGACTCCTCGATCACCGACAACGTGATCAACAGCGGCGTCACCGGGGGCGGCGACGCGCAGACCTCGGTGCCGATCGCGCAGGCGGGGAAGCCGGTCTGGGTTGCGGTCTACTCGACGCCGCTCGCCGAGGTCGAGGACAACGTCTCGCTGATCCGCCGGCAGATCATCATCGCGGGCGGCATCGCCTTGGCGGCGGCGTTGCTTGCCGCCTGGATCGCGGCCGGCGCTCACGCGCGCAGGCTGCGGCGGCTCGAGGTCGCCGCGCACCAGGTCGCCGACGGCAACTTCAGCGTGCCGATCCCGATCGACTCCCAGGACGAGGTCGGGCAGTTGGCGACGAGCTTCGACGAGATGCAGGGCAAGCTCGCGCGCCTCGACTCGGCCCGTCGCGAGTTCATCGCGAACGCCTCGCACGAACTGCGCACGCCGATCGCCTCGCTCGGCGGCTTCCTCGAGCTGCTCGAGGACGAGGAGCCCGACCCCGAATCCAGGGACGAGTTCCTGCGGACGATGCGCGACCAGGTGAGCCGCCTCGAGAAGCTCGCCGCCGACCTGCTCGACCTCTCGCGGATCGACGCTGACGGGCTCGCGCTGAGCGCTGAGCCGGTCGACCTGATCGAGGTTGGCGCGGACGTCGCCGCCGAGTTCGCAGCGCTCGCCGCGCGCGCAGGCTCCGAAGTCCATATCACCGGAGCGGCCGGCGGCAAACCCCTTGCGCAAGCGGATCCGACGAGGACGATGCAGATCATCCGTATCCTCATCGACAACGCGATCAAGCACACCCCTCCCGGAACGACCATCACCTTCTCCACCCACACGAACCCCGAGGTCACGACGGCTTCGGTCGCCGACGACGGCCCCGGCATCCCCGCCGATCAGCTCGAGCGCATCTTCGATCGGTTCCACACGGCCGACCCGGGGGGCTCCGGGCTCGGCCTCGCGATCTCGCGCGAGCTCGCCCGCCTGATGGGCGGCGAAGCTCCGCGTCGTCTCCCCGGCGCCAGGTCGCAAGGGTGGCTCCGTCTTCTCGCTGACCCTGCCCGCGGCCGGCGCAACCATCGACGGCCCGGCTTGATGAGCTCCCGCACCCATGGCTCGCCGCGTCCGCGGCCCGCAGCGCGACTTGCCGTGCTCGGCGCTGCTCGTCCTGGCGCTTGCCGCTGATCGCCGGCTGTGGCAGCAGCGGCAGCTCGACGGCGACCACGACGCCTCGGCCGCGGGCTCGACGACGACCGGCTCCGGTCCCTCGACCGTCTCCACGACCACCACGACGGCGACGGTCGGCGACGGTGCCTCCACGCCGAGCGGCGTCTTCGACGCCCGCAAGCTCTACGCCGACGCGGCGCCGGGCGTCGTCACGATCCTCTCCATCTTCGGCGATCCCAACTCGCTCGGCGGCAGCGGGGGCCAGGGATCCGGCTTCGTCATCTCCAACGACGGCGAGATCGCCACCGACGCGCATGTCGTCACCGACGCCGAGCAGACCGGAGGCTCGGGCGGGCCGCTCCACGCCGCCGATCAGGTCTACGTCGAGTTCCCCGACCGCAACCAGGTCGAGGCGAAGATCGTTGGCTTCGATCCTGACGCCGACGTTGCCCTGCTCAAGGTCAACCCAGACGGGCTCGACCTGCAGCCGCTGAAGCTCGGCTCGAGCTCGGCTGTCCAGGTGGGGACGCCC
This sequence comes from uncultured Solirubrobacterales bacterium, assembly GCA_963850625.1. GTDB lineage: Bacteria > Actinomycetota > Thermoleophilia > Solirubrobacterales > 70-9 > CAXMST01. The sequence continues at coordinate 143,199 of CAWKLZ010000005.1, read as the reverse complement.
GTCGCCGCGATCGGCAGCCCCTTCGGCGAGGAGCAATCGCTCTCCGTCGGCATCGTCTCGGCGACCGATCGCTCGATCGACTCGCTCACCAAGTTCAAGATCGACGGGGCGATCCAGACCGACGCCTCGATCAACCCGGGCAACTCGGGCGGTCCGCTGATCGACCCGCAGGGCGAGGTGATCGGGATCAACCAGCAGATCAACACGACCTCGGGCGGCAACGAGGGCGTTGGCTTTGCGGTCCCCTCGGACCTGGTCAAGCGCTCGCTCGCCGACCTTCGCGACGACGGCCACGCGTCCTATCCCTTCGTCGGCGTCAGCACGGTCTCGCTCTATCCGCAGCTCGCCGACAAGCTCGGCATCGACGCGCCGACCGGGGCGCTCGTCGTCAAGACCGTCGACGGCAGCCCCGCCGCCGACGCCGGCATCCGTGGCACCAACGGTGACTCGATCGAGTTCCAGGGGCGCACGATCAAGACCGGCGGCGACGTGATCACCGCCGTCGACGGGACGGAGCTCAAGTCCGAGACCGATGTCTCGCGGCTCATCGCCCAGCACGAGCCGGGCGACAAGATCACGCTCGACATCATCCGCGACGGCAAGCACCAGCAGGTCGAAGTGACGCTGGCGGCGCGGCCTCAGGACTGATCCCGGGGGCCTGAGCTTGCGGCACGAGCTCGCCGACCTCGTGCTCGACCTCGGTGAGGTGCTGCGGGCCGAGGTGCTGCCCGCGATGGGCCTGCGCGAAGGTCGCGAACACTCCGGGGACGGCGCCGGCGGCGACGTCACCTTCGCGATCGACGAGCGCGCCGAAGCCCGCCTCGAGGCGTTCCTCGCCGAGCGCGCGCCGGCCGTCGCCTTCTACTCGGAGGACCGCGGCCTCGTCACCGGCGAGGGCGAGCCCGAGTGGGTGCTGGTCGTCGACCCGATCGACGGCACGCGCCCGGCGATGGCGGGGCTCGAGTCCGCCTGCGTCTCGATCGCTGCCGCCCGCTGGCAGGGGGACGGAGCCGGTGTGGCGGGTCCGCGGATGCGCGACGTCGAGGTCGGTCTGATCCGCGAGATCCGCAGCGGCGCGTCGTTCTTCGCAGTCCGTGGCGCCGGCGTCGAGCCCGCGCCGGCGCTTGGCGAGTCGACCTCGATCGAGCGCATGCTGTGGACGTACGGGTTCCGCGGCCGGCCCGTCGTCGAGACCGCGATCGTGCTCGCCGAGCTCGTCGACTCCTCCTCGGTCTCGGGCGGCACGTTCGACCTCGGCTCGGCCTGCTTCGACATGACCCGGGTCCTGACCGGGCAGATGGACGCCTACGTCGAGCCTGGGCCAAGGATCGTCGACGACGTCGAGGGCATGCGCGCCGAGTTCGAGCGCGTCGGCCGAGGCGCCGTCCTCAACAACTCCCCTTACGACCTCGCAGCGGCTGTCCTCATCCTCGAGCAGGCGGGGGCGGTCGTCAGCGACGCCTACGGCCGGCCGCTCGCCGACCGGCCGCTGCTCGGCTCCGGTCACGAGTTCCAGATGTCGTGCGTGGCGGCGGCAAACGCCGGCCTGCACGAGGCGATCCTCGCGGCGCTCGACCGCGGCATCGACCGACTCCGCAACAGCCGAGGCCAGAGGTTGGGCTAGCCTCCGGGCCATGGCCTCCGATCAGCCGCTGATCATCGTCTCGAACAGGGGGCCGGCGCAGTTCGATCGCGCTCCCGACGGCGAGCGGATCGTGCGCCGGGGTGGCGGTGGGCTGGTCACCGCGCTCAGCGGGCTCGCCGTCGCACCGGCAGGTGCTCTGGGTCGCCTCGGCGATGAGCGATGAGGACGTCGCCGTCTCCGAGGAGGCCGGCGGGCCGGTCTCCGTCGAGCTCGACGGGATCTCCTACGACGTCGAGATGGTCGCCTCCGATCCCGAGGCCTACGACCTCTTCTACAACGTGATCGCCAACCCGCACCTGTGGTTCATCCAGCACTACCTCTGGGATCTGTCGAACGCGCCGGACATTCGCGCCGAGGAGAAGGAGGCGTGGGAGCGCGGCTACCGGGTCGTCAACGAGGACATCGCCGCCTGCGTGATCAACCGGATCGCCGACCAGCCCGAGCCCCTGGTCATGCTCCACGACTACCACCTGTACACGGCGCCGGGCTTGATCCGGGCCGAGCGCCCCGACGCCTTCCTGCACCACTTCGTCCACATCCCGTGGCCGCACGCGGATGCGTGGCGCGTGATCCCGAGCCGCTGGCGCGAGCAGATCTACAGGGGCCTGCTGGCAAACGACATCATCGGCTTCCACCTGCCCTCCTACGTCCACAACTTCCTCGATTGCTGCCGCGAGCTGCTCGGCTTCGAGGTCGACTACACCCGCGACGTCGTCCGCCACGAGGGCGGTGAGACGTGGTGCCGCGCCTATCCGCTCGGCGTCGACTCGGCCCGCCTGCGGCGCGTCGCCGACTCGAACGCGATCGTCAACTACGAGCGCGAGCTCCTCTTCCGGCGCCGCGAGCACCTGATCATCCGCGTCGATCGTGCCGACCTCTCGAAGAACATCCTGCGTGGCTTCACCGCCTTCGACCAGTTCCTCTCCGATCACCCTGAGTTCCACGAGCGGGTCACGTTCATTGCCCACCTGCAGCCCTCGCGGCAGGACGTGCCCGAGTACCAGGAGTACCTGGAGCGGATCGAGGCGCTCGTCGCCGTCGTCAACCACCGGCACGGGACGACCGACTGGATGCCGATCGATCTGCGGATCTACGAGAACTTCCACGAGGCGGTCGCCCGCTACAAGCACTTCGACCTGTTGATGGTCAACTCGCTCTTCGACGGCATGAACCTCGTCGCCAAGGAGGCGCCGGCGGTCAACACTCGCGACGGCGTTCTGATGCTCAGCGAGAACACCGGCGCCCACGTCGAGCTCGGCGAGGCGGCGCTCACGGTCAACCCCTTCGACATCGCCGAGACCTCGGAGGCGATCCACCGGGCGCTGACGATGGAGCCCGAGGAGCGCCGCCGCCGCGCCGACCGGCTTCGCGAGATCATCGACTCGACCGACCCCGGCACCTGGATCGACGGCCAGCTCGCCGACATCGAGGCGAAGCGCGCCGGCAGCCCCGCCGCAGCCACCGGCCCGGCCTACCGGTAACCCGCTGCGCCCGTGGCATCTATCGGCTCAGGGACCGAATTCGCGGTAACCGGCCGAGGGTCCGCCGCCTTCCGACGCACCGCCGGATGGCGGCGCCGGCGCAGGAGCGACAGCAGGCGCGGGCACAGTCGGCGCGACGGTGGGTGGCGACGGGGGAGCCACGACCGGCGCAGCGGGCGCGGACGACGATGCGGCGGGAACAGCGACCTGAGCCGCCGGCGGATCGATTGCCGCGGCTTCATCGTGGTGCCCCGGCCGTCCACCTCCCTCGCTGTCCCGGGGACTCTCGAACCGCCAAACCATCCCCGCCGCCGGCGAGCGCTCCCGCCCGGACTTCGCGGGCGGCTTCGTTGCCGCCCTCCCGCCTCCCGCCGCCCGGGACGTCGCCAGCTCGGCCGGCGTCGGCAGGCCGATCTTCGGATCGAGCGGCTCGGGTCCGCCACTGCTCAGCATCGCGTGGGCGAGCACGGGGACGAGGGCGAGGCAGGCGAGCAGGGCGAGCGGCCCAAGGGCGGCGCGCCGGTTGATCCGCATCCGCGACATGCCCCCCGAACCCCACGGTCGCCGGGCGCGCCCCGTGCCCGCAGTGGCTTGCGGACGGGGGAAGCAGGCCATCCCCGCTATAGTGGCGCGCCGTTTTGGCTACCTCCAGTTACGAACTGATTCTGATGCTCGACCCGCAGGCCGGGGACGAGCAGCGCGAGAAGATCGCCGCCGACACGCGCGAGCGCCTGTCGGCTCAGGGCACGATCTCGCACGACGACAACTGGGGGCTGCGCAAGATGGCCTACGAGATCGAGCAGCGCACCGAGGCCGACTACCGCTTCTTCCGCTTCGCGGGTGAGAAGCCGCTGCTCGACGACCTCGACCACAACCTGAAGATCACCGACGGCGTCCTCCGCTTCCGGATTTTCAAGGCCGAGGAGGACGCGCCGACGATGGTGCCGCCCGACACCGAGCAGATCATGCGGCGCGACGAGGACGACGAGCGCCCGCGCGGTCGTCGTCGCGACGATCGCGGCGGCCGCGACGATCGCGGCCCGCGCCGCCCGCGCGAGGACTCGAGCGCGGAGAGCTCGAGCACCGACGCCCCCGCTCCGGCTCCGACCCGCCTGCTCCGGCTCCGGCCGAGCCCGTCGCCGCCGATCCCGCTCCCGGCGAGTAGCCGCCCGGCGGCTCCCGGGCCTCGCGGCTCGAAATCCCGCAGGTTGCGGGGTGATCTCGACGTGTCCAGATCAGGGGGGAGAGAACGCGCCGTGCCGGTCCTTACACTCGGTGACAGCTAAGAAAACGCAAGAGGAGAACGCGAAATGGCCAACATCAACCGAGTGACGATCACAGGCAACCTGACCCGCGACCCGGAGCTGCGCAGCACCGGAGGCGGCATGTCCGTCTGCAAGCTCGGGGTGGCCGTCAACCACCGCCAGAAGAACCAGCAGACCGGCGAGTGGGAGGAGAAGCCCAACTTCTTCGACGTCACCGTCTTCGGCAGCCAGGGCGAGAACTGCGCCACCTACCTCTCCAAGGGCCGGCCCGTCGCCGTCGACGGCCGCCTCGCCTGGAGCTCGTGGGAGAACCAGGACGGCCAGAAGCGCTCGAAGGTCGAGATCATCGCCAACGTCGTCCAGTTCCTCGGCTCCCGTGACGGCTCCGAGGGCCAGGGCGGCGGCGGAGGTGGCGGCTTTACGCCGCAGCAGAGCGACGCCCCGGCCGACACCTCGGACTTCGGCGACCCGGTCGGCGTCGGCGGCGGTGGCGGAGGAGCATCTTCGTCGGACGACGACGACATCCCTTTTTAGGTCGGGCCGTGACCGGCAGCCGCAGCTCTGACGGCGCCGGACGGCGCATAACGTCCGCCGCGGCCGGCTTGCGTAGCGCTGCTACGCGGCGCCGGCAGCGACGAACGTTCTGCACTCGTCCGGCACTCGTCAGACCGCGGCTGCCGGTCACGGACCGACCTGGGGTTAGAAGACCGGGCCACGTCGCGCCTGGCCTGACGAAACCTCGCGCTGTCCCTACAATGCGCGGCCGCATGCGCACGCACTTCAACAACGGAAAGGCGGTCGAGCGCTGATGGCTGCTCCCGCGCCGCGCCGGGGTGGTGGTGGAGGCCGTCGAGGCTTCGACCGCAACCGGCCTCGCAAGTACACCAAGCTCAATGTCGAGGAGATCGACTACAAGGACCTGGCGACGATTCGCCGGTTCATCTCCGATCGCGGCAAGGTCCGCTCGCGTCGCGTCACCGGTCTCTCGCGCCTGCACCAGCGTCAGCTGGCGCTCGCGGTCAAGCGGGCCCGTGAGGTCGCGCTGCTGCCGTACGTGGGCGAGCGCAGCTGACCCGGCGGCTGAGATGGCTCAGGCGATCCTGACTGCAGACGTCGAGGGACTCGGCAACGCCGGCGAGGCGGTCGACGTCTCACCCGGCTACCTGCGCAACTTCCTCGTCCCCCGCAAGCTCGCGCAGCCCGCGACCAAGGGCGCCCTCGAGGAGGCCGAGCGCCGCCGCGAGACGGCCGAGAAGGCCGCCCGCGAGGCGCTCGAGCGCGCCGGCGAAACGGCGGCCCTGCTCTCGAAGACGGTGCTGACGATCAACCATCGCGCGGGCGAGGACGGCAAGCTCTTCGGCTCGGTCACGTCCAAGGAGATCGCCCAGGCGGTCGCCGAGGCCCGCGGCCTGCGGATCGAGCCCAAGCGGATCCGGCTTGAGGATCCGATCCGCGCGATCGGCACCTACATGGTCGAGGTCGAGGTCCCCGGCGGCGCCACCGCCAGCGTCAAGACGATCGTCGCCGAGCAGAAGTAGCGGCGTTCGCGCGGTCCTTCCGGGCGCGCTGATTTTCTGCTGCGGGTACTCACCGCAAATAGCCACTTCACGACTAGCGCGCCGGGGCGCAGTTGTGATTTCTTCGTGAAGCGCCGGAACGGGGCGCAGCCGTGGGGGTGAATCCGTCCCCTCCGCAGCCTTCAATGGAGAGAGGAAACGATCGCCCGCGCACGCGGGAGGTCGCAACAAACCGGCGCCGCCGGAGGGAACAGGACGTGATCGACGAGAGCAACCCAACCGGGGCCGCCCTGCCGCCCCAGAACATCGAAGCCGAGGAGTCGGTCCTCGGCGCGATGATGGTCTCCGAGACCGCTCTCGACGCCGTCAACGACGCGCGGCTCGAGCCCGACGACTTCTACCGGCCGCGGCACCGGACGATCTTCCAGGCGATCCGCACCCTGGACGGGCGCGGCGAGCCGATCGACGCGCTCACGGTGGCCGAGCTGCTGCGTACCGAGGGACGGCTCGAGGAGATCGGCGGCTCGGAGCTGATCTACGGGCTCGCTTCCGAGACCGCCGTCCCCGGCAACGCCGGCTACTACGCGCAGATCGTCCGCCAGAATGCGCTCCTGCGCCGCCTGCTCGGCGCCGCGCAGAAGATTCAGACGTCGATCCACGGCCGCGATGCCGAGCCGCGCGAGCTCGTCGAGCAGGCCGAGAGCCTGCTCTTCAACGTCGCCCGCGACGATCAGGCCTCGGAGTTCAGCTCGCTCGGCGACATCCTCGTGCACGAGACGGAGCGGCTGGAGAAGCTGGCGATGGGGGAGTCGGAGATGACCGGCACGGTGTCCGGCTTCCGCCGCCTCGACGAGATGACCGGCGGCTTCCAGCCCGGCAACCTGATCGTCATCGCCGCGCGCCCGGCGATGGGCAAGTCCTCGCTCGTCTGCAACATCGCCGAGAACGTCGCCTGGAAGGTGAAGAAGCCCGTCGCCTTCTTCTCGCTCGAGATGTCGGAGACCGAGCTCGCGCACCGCTTCATCGCCTCGCGGGCGCGCATCCACTCCGACAAGCTGCGCAAGGGCCAGGTCGTCAAGGACTGGCCGAAGGTGCTCAAGGCCTGCAACGAGCTGACCGAGGCGCCCCTGTGGATCGACGACTCCTCCGATCTCAGCCTGATGGATCTGCGTGCCAAGTCGCGCCGCCTGCACTCGAGCTCCGGCGGCCTCGGGCTGATCATCGTCGACTACATCCAGCTGATGCGCGCGGAGGACACCCGCGCCGCTCGTGTCGAGCAGGTCGGCCAGATGAGCCGTGGGCTGAAGGTGCTGGCGCGTGAGCTCGGCGTTCCGGTCGTCGCCCTCAGCCAGCTCTCCCGCGCGCCCGAGCAGCGGCCCGACAAGGTGCCGATGCTCTCCGACCTGCGTGAGTCCGGCTCGATCGAGCAGGACGCCGACATCGTCGCCTTCATCTACCGCGACGACTACTACAACGATGACTCCGAACGGCAGGGCGAAGCCGACCTGGTCATCGCCAAGCACCGCAACGGGCCGATCGGCAAGGTCGAGCTCGCCTTCCAGCCCGAGTACCCGCGCTTCATGAACCTGTCGACGCAGCAGGAGGCCGAGCGCGCCTCCTCGATGGGTGAGGCTGCATGAGCGACGCCCGTCCCGCCCGCGGCCGCCTCGCGTCCTCGCTGCCCGACGTTGCCGGCGAAGCGCCGCTGGTCGCCGTTCCCGGCGGCGACGAGGATGCGCCGGCACCCGCCCGCTCGCGCGAGCGCTCCTGCCCTTACGGCGTCTGTGACGGCAGCGGCTGGATCGTCGACGAGGACGCCTCCGAGGCCCGAGCCTGCGAGTGCCGCGAGCGGATCGTCGAGCGGGCCCGCTCGAAGGGCGTCGCCGCCTCGCTGCCGAAGCGGTTCCGCGGCGTCTCCTTCGATCGTCCGCCGGTCTCCGACATGGCCCGCGATCCGAACACGCGGCACGCCGTTGCCGAGATCCGCGAGTTCAGCGAGCGGATCGGCGAGCGGCTCGACTCCGGTGCCGGGCTTTGGCTGCAGGGAACGACCGGGACCGGCAAGACGACGCTCGCGATGCTGGTCTCGAAGGCGGCGCTCGATGCCGGCCGCACGGCGGCGATCTACTCGCTGCCGCAGCTGCTCGCCCGCATCCGCCGCACCTTCGACGGCGAGGCCGGCGAGGACTCCTACTTCACCTTCTTCAATCGGCTGATCTCCGTCGACCTGCTCCACCTCGACGACCTCGGCGCCGAGAACCGGACCGAGTGGGTGCTCGAGCAGCTGTACTCGATCATCGACCGTCGCTACAGCGATCAGCGCTCGATCGTCGTCACCACGAACCTCGAGGAGCCGGAGCTGTACGAGCAGCTGGGCGAGCGGATCGTCTCCCGGCTGACCGAGATCTGCGGCGACCCGCTGCGTCCTGCGCGGAGCTGATCGCCGCGTTCAGCTGGCGCCCCCGCCGGGACCGCCGGACCAGCGCCGCGAATCTGCGTAATCTGATCGGCTCAATGCCCGGGCTCGTGATCGTGGGCGCCCAGTGGGGCGATGAAGGAAAGGGAAAGGTCACCGACCTGCTCGCCGAGCAGGCCGACCTCGTCGTGCGCTTCCAGGGCGGCAACAACGCCGGCCACACGATCGTTCGCGGCACCGAGGAGTTCAAGCTGCACCTGATCCCGTCCGGCATCCTGCACCCGGGGACGACGTGCATCATCGGCAACGGCGTCGTCATCGACCCGAAGATCCTGATCGACGAGCTCGAGGGGCTGAAGCGCCAGGGCATCTCCGTCGGCAACCTGCGGATCAGCGCCAACGCGCATCTGATCATGCCCTACCACGTGTATCTCGACACGGCAGGCGAAGCGCAGCTCGGCAGCCTCAAGATCGGCACTACGCGACGTGGCATCGGACCCTGTTACGCGGACAAGGCATCGCGCCTTGGGATCCGCGTCCAGGACCTGCTCGACGAGAAGATCCTGCGCAAGAAGATCATGGCCGCGATGGAGCCGAAGCGGCAGATGCTGCGCCCGCACGCCAAGGACCCGGCGCTCGATCTGCACGCGATGACCGAGGAGTACGTGACCTACGGCCACCGCCTGGAGCCGCACATCGCCGACACCGCAAAGCTCTGCTGGGACGCGCTGGACTCCGGCAAGGAGGTCCTCTTCGAGGGGGCGCAGGGCGTCCTCCTCGACCTCGACCACGGCACCTATCCCTTCGTCACCTCCTCGAACCCTGTCGCGGGCGCGGCCTGCATCGGCGCGGGCGTCGGCCCAAGCGACATCACCGACGTCTGGGGGATCACGAAGGCCTACTCGACCCGCGTCGGCGTCGGGCCCGTTCCCGACCGAGCTCGACGACGAGGTCGGCGAGCACCTGCGCAGCGTCGGCCACGAGGTCGGCACGACCACCGGGCGCCCGCGCCGCTGCGGCTGGATCGACCTCGTCGCGCTCAAGTACGCGGTTCGGCTCAACGGCATGACCGGCCTCGTGATGACCAAGCTCGACGTGCTCAGCGGTCTCGACGAGATCCGCGTCGCGGTCCGCTATCGCGGCAACGAAGGCGCCACCTTCGAGCAGTTCCCCTACCACCAGTCGGTCCTCCACCACGCCGCGGCCGAGTACGAGACCCTGCCGGGCTGGCGCGAGGACCTCGGCGGCGCCCGCTCCGAGCAGGATCTGCCGGACGCCGCTCGCGAGTATCTCCGCTACATCGAGGAGTTCGTCCGGGTCCCGATCAAGGCGGTCGGCGTCGGCCCCGCCCGCGATCAGGTGATCTGGGTCGGCGAGGGCGACTCCGAGGCTGCGCTGGCGGCCTGAGACGGCCCGATCGCGCTTCGCAGCGCCGTTTCGGCCTGACTGAGCCGGGGTAAGTGACGGTCGAGATGGCCGTCAAGATCCTCTACAAGCCCGTCGGCATCCTCGTCGGCGCCCTGACCGCCTTCGTCGCCAGCCGACTCTTCGAGCGCGCCTGGGCGGCGGTTGGCTCCGGTGAGCCGGCCGACCCCGAGGATCGCGAGGCCTCGTGGATCGAGGTTGTGGGATCGGCGGCCCTGATGGGGGCAATCTTCGGAGCGGTGCGCGCCGTCATCCAGCGCGGTGGCGCCAAGGGCTTCGAGGCGGCGACGGGCGTCTGGCCCGGTGACAGACCGCGCCGTCGAAGACGACTGAGGCGCGGGCCGTGGAGGCGCATGCCGAGTCGACCGGATGCCGGCGCCGAGCGGGGCTTCATCCCCGATCGCCAAGCGCACGCTCGCGAACTTCGGGGCCGACAACGTGACCGACTGGGCCGCCGCCCTCACGTACTACGCGGTGCTCTCCGTCTTTCCTGGGCTGCTCGTACTCGTCTCGCTGCTCAGTCTCTTCGGACAGCAGCCCGCAGACGACCGACTCGATGCTGCGGATCGTCGGGGACCTCGGCCAGCAGTCCGCCGTCGACACCTTCCGCGAGCCGCTTACCAACCTGACCTCGGCCGGTGGCGCGGGCGCCGTGCTCAGCATCGGCGTGATCGGTGCACTGTGGTCGGCCTCTGGCTACCTGGGCGCCTTCACGCGCGCCGGCAACGTCGTCTATTCAGCCGAGGAGAGCCGCGCCTTCTGGAAGCTGCGCCCCCAACAGGTCGGCATGACCCTGCTCATGGTCCTGCTGCTCTCGCCTTGCTGCTCGTCAGCCTCGTCGTCTCAGGGCCCGTCGCCCGCACGATCGGCGACGAGCTCGGTATCGGCGGCACCGCCGTGACGATCTGGGGAATCGTCAAGTGGCCCGTGATGATCCTCGTCGTCTCCTTCCTCTTTGCGGTCCTCTACCACTGGGCCCCCGACGTCGCCCCGGCGCTTCCGGCTGATCAGCGCCCGGCAGCGTCGTCGCCGTCTGCGCCTGGGTCCTCGCCTCGGTGCTGTTCGGCTTCTACGCCTCGCACTTCGGCTCCTACAACGCGACCTACGGGAGCCTCGGCGGCATGATCGTCTTCCTCCTCTGGGTCTGGATCTCGAACACGGCGCTGCTCTTCGGGCTCGAGCTCAACGCCGAGCTCGAGCGCTCCGCCGGCCGCCCGAGGTCGCCGGGCGGCGGTCGGCCGAACAGGCCGCAGGCGCGAAGTGGGTCGACAACCCGGTGGGGGAGCGCGGCAGCAGCTGAGGCCCGCCGGCGCGGGCTCGTTAGTGTGGTGGGCAGATGGCGGAATCGATGCTCGAGAGGATCCGGGCCGGCTACTCGACCTGGAACGAGGGCGACCTCGACAAGACGCTGGAGTTCATGTCGCCCGACGTCGAGTGGCACACGAGCGCCTCGTTCCCGGGCACGAAGCCGGTCTACTACGGCCACGACGGCTTTCGTGAGTTCTGGACGCACCTGCACGAACCGTGGGAGGACGTCCGCGTCGAAATCGAGTCCTACACCCGCGAGGGTGAGGTCGCGATCCTCCGCATCCGCTTCCATGGGACGAGCAAGTCGAGCGGCGTCACCGTCGACCTGCCCTGGTTCCAGGCGGTCGTGATCGAGGACGACCTCGTCGTCCGCTCGGCCCTCGACCGGATGGTCGGCGACGCCCTCGAGGCGCTCGACGTGGGGGACAGCTTCCCGGAGTTCTGATATACGCCCGCACGTGCTCCGCTTCGCGTCCGCGCGTGCGGGATGCTGGCGGAGTCCGGCGCCGCGTAGATACCGCATCCCCTGCGGGGCTGCGGGAAGTCTGCGGCGCCTAACGCGGGGACGTTGTGTCTGCTCGCGCAGGGCGGCCAGCGCCCTGCGGCGCTGGCGGGTGAAGCTGTAGAGCATCACCAGGTCGACGATGACGACGGCCGCGGCCAGCGGGACGAGCGGGACGGCCGGGGCGTCGAGGAAGGCCGACGAAGACGACGGTCATCGCCGCGATCAGGATGACGCCGACGGCGATCGCGATCCGGATCACGCGGATGCTGCGCTCGAGCTCGGCCGCCGTCGTCGGCTGCGAGGGGCGCGCGCCGGGCTTCGGCTCGCCGGTCGCAGGTCCTTCCTCGCCGGTCTCCGCGGGGGTCTCACTCATAGCCCGGGATCGTAGTGACCGGGGAGCGTCCGCCTCCCGTGGCGCGCCGACTATTCTCTCGCGCCTATGTCTATGTTCGAAAAGGTCCTCGTCGCCAACCGCGGCGAGATTGCGATCCGCGTCATGCGGACCCTGAAGGAGATGGGAATCGGCGCGATCGCCGTCTACTCGGAGGCAGATCGGGAGACTCCGCACGTGCGCCTCGCCGACGAGGCCTTCCTGCTCGGCCCCGCCGTGCCGGCCGAGAGCTACCTGAACATCGACAAGATCCTCGAGGTCGCCGAGCAGGCCGGCGCCAACGCGATCCACCCCGGCTACGGCTTTCTCGCCGAGAACGCCGAGTTCGCCCGGCGGATCGGCGAGACCGACATCACCTGGATCGGCCCGCCTGCCGACGCGATCGACGCGATGGGTTCGAAGACCCGCGCCCGCGAGATCATGCAGGCGGCCGGCGTCCCGATCGTCCCCGGCGACACCAGCCCCGTCGACGACGTCGACGCGGCGATGAAGGCGGCGGAGGAGATCGGCTTCCCGATCGCCTGCAAGGCGGTCGGCGGCGGCGGCGGCAAGGGCTTCCGCGTGGCGCGCACGGCCGACGATCTCGCCGGCGCCTTCGAGGGTGCCGCCCGCGAGGGGAAGAAGTTCTTCAGCGACGACCGCGTTTACCTCGAGCGCTATCTCGAGGACCCGCGTCACGTCGAGGTCCAGATCCTCGCCGACGCCCACGGCAATGTGATCCACCTCGGCGAGCGCGACTGCTCGATCCAACGCCGTCATCAGAAGCTGATCGAGGAGGCGCCCGGGCCGCGCGTCGACGAGGAGATGCGCGAGCGGATCGGCCGGATCGCCAAGGAGGCCGCCCGCGCGGTCGACTACCGCGGCGCCGGCACGATCGAGGGCCTGCAGGTCGGCGAGGAGTACTTCTTCCTCGAGATGAACACCCGCGTCCAGGTCGAGCACTGCGTGACCGAGATGGTCACCGGCGTCGACATCGTCCGCGAACAGATCTTGATCGCCGCCGGCGAGCGCCTCTCGGTCTACCAGGAGGACGTCGAGTTCCGCGGCCACGCGATCGAGTGCCGGATCAACGCCGAGGCCGCGCACATGAACTTCGCGCCGGCGCCGGGGCCGGTCGACGAGTACAAGGAGCCGTCAGGCCCAGGCGTCCGCGTCGACTCGGGGCTCGAGCGGGGCGGCGAGGTGACGCCGCTGTACGACCCGATGGTCGCCAAGCTGATCACCTGGGACGTCGACCGCGAGAAGGCGACGCGGCGCATGATCCGCGCGCTCGGCGAGTACGACGTCGGCACGCTGACGACGCTGATCCCCTTCCACACGGCGATCATGCAGACCGAGCAGTGGGCGAACGGCGAGACCTGCCGCGACCTGACCGAGGACCAGGACTGGCTCAAGTCGCCTCGCTCCCGAGGCCGCGCCCGTACCGAGCGACGAACGGCGATGGCGCCGGTCGAGCTGACGACCCGCGAGTACAAGGTCGAGGTCGGCGGCAAGCTCTTCGGCGTGAAGGTCATGGGCGAGGCCCTGGCCGTTGGCGGCGGCGGTGCCGCCGCCGCGGGCAAGCGCCCGCCGAAGCGCGAGAAGAAGGCCGGGGGCGCCGCCGCATCGCGCGAGCGAGGACCTCGTCGCGCCGCTGCAGGGCTCGATCTTCAAGGTCGAGGTCGCCGAGGGCGACGAGGTCGAGGAGGGCGCCCTGATCGTCGTCATCGAGGCGATGAAGATGGAGAACGAGATCACCGCTCACCGCAGCGGCAAGGTCACCTCGCTGGCCGTCGAGGTCGGCGCCGCGATCAACTCCGGCGACCTGATCGCGAAGATCGAGTAGCGAGGCGCCGCCGGCGTCGGCGGCAAGGACCCGCGCGTCGGCCGCGGTCCGCGCGGCGAGGCCGGCGAAGTTGAGCAGCTGGCGCCGCATCATCACGAGGTCGCCGGCCGGCAGGACGACCGACATGAGCGTCCCGATCGCGTCCGCGCGGATAGCGGATCACGAGCCTGCGACGATCCGCGAGCGCTCCGGCCGGCCGGGCACCGGCTCGGCCCTGTAGGTGCAGGACCCGTCAGTCCCGAAGACGTTGCCCTTGGAGAGCATCGTCACGCGGTCGGCCGGCTCGAACTGAGCGACGCGGAAGATCGACGCGATCCGCTGGCCGGGCTCGAGGTTCTCGAGGCCCGAGCATCAGCCTGCTGCGGGCTCTGCGGCCGCGGTTGTCGAGCAGTCATAGGAGTAGGGCGCGGTCCGCAGCTGGCAGATCCAGCGATAGCGTCGGCGGCGGCGCGGCGACGTCGATCGCCGCGGAAGAGCACTCGTCGGGCTCGTCGACAGCTAGCCTCGCAACCGAAGTGGCTGCGCCGCTCGGATTCGGTCGAGCCCCAGTTCGTGATCGTGCCGGGCCGATGTTCATCCGGCGGCCACCGTGTGGTCAGTATCGCGCGCGCGGCGGCGCCCAGCTCGGCCTCGACCGCAGGGCCGGGCAGGCGCCCCTCGGAGAGGTGGCGGCGGACCGTGCCGTACGGCAGGTCGATCGACGGCCATGCGGACCCGCTCGGCGCTGACGCCAGAGCGAACGAGCGAGCGAGCGGATCGTCGCCGCCAGCTCGGGTTGAGCTCGCTCGAGCTCGACCGGGGTGGGGCGGTCGAGCAGATCCTCGAGCCGCAGGGTGAGCAGGAGCGCGCCGCGGATTCTTCCGACGCGGCGAAGTCGAGCGACCGCGGCCGGCCATCGCCGCCGCGGTCGCGAGCGGGTCCGGGCCCGGGGACCTCGTCCGGCAGGTAGGCGGCGTGGAAGCGGCGCACGGCCCGCTCCCAGGCGGCGCGGAGGACGCCGTCACGCGAGCCGAAGCGGTGATACAGCGAGCCGACCGGGGCGCCGCTGCGGCTCGCGATGGCGCTCACGCTTGCCGAGCGGGCGCCGCTCGAGAGGGCGAGCTCGGCGGCCGCGTCGAGAACGACGTCGTCGCTGTGAAGCCGGGTGCGAGGCATGTCCCGGCAGATAATAGAGCGTTCGCTCTAATTGCGCCCAGCGCCAAGCGAATACGGTCTCGGGATGAGCACCGAGATCCGCGCCCAGGCCGATTCCGCCCGCACGGCCGGCCTGCCCTGGCGCGGGCCCCGGGCCCGGCCGCCCCGACGGACCTGCCGCTGCCGCCGGACTCGCGGCTGCCGCTCCTCGGCCCGGGCCGCCGGATCCGCAAGAAGTGGCGCTACGTTGGCGTCTTCTGCGACGAGTTCCTGCTCTGCGCGGCGCGCGCCCAGGTCGGGATCGTCGGCCAGACCTTCTGGGCGATCGTCGATCGGGAGACCGGCGAGATGACCGAGCAGACGCGCAAGCACCCGCCGTTCGGGCGAGGGGAGGTGTGGAGCCTCGCGGCGGACCGATCGGCATGGCCGCTCGGCTCCGACGACGACGGAGTCGTCACCTGGATCGATTCGAAGCTCGGCCGGGCGGAGCTGCGGATCGGCGCGGGCCGCTGGGTCGAGTCGGTTTGCCCGACGGAGGAGGGCGGCTGGGTGTGGACGCGGAAGCGGATCGCACCGGTGGAGTGCGACGTGCGGATGCCTGGACGGCCGGCGCTGGCGCACCACGGCCTTCGGGATCGAGGACGAATCGGCCGGCTACCACCCGCGCCACACGGTCTGGGACTGGTCCGCGGGCGTCGGTGCGAGTGGCGACGGCCGCGCCGTCGGCTGGAACCTGGTCAGCGGTGTCAACGATCCCCCGAGCGGCAGCGAACGGGCGATCTGGGTCGACGGCGAGCCGCACGAGCCCGCCCCGGTCAGCTTCGACGCCGACCTCGGCGGCATCTCCTTCGCCGAGGGGAGCCGGCTCGAGTTCGCGGCGGAGGCCGAGCGCCGCGCCGAGGAGAACCTCGGCCTGCTCCGCTTCAGCTACCGACAGCCGTTCGGCCGCTTCAGCGGCTCACTGGCCGGGCATCGAGCTCGCCTCGGGTCTCGGCGTGATGGAGCACCACGACGCCCTCTGGTGAGGGGCTCAGCGCTTCGGCGCCGGTGCCCACTCGGGCTCGAAGGCGCTGCCGGCGAAACCGCCTGTGATCTCGTTCGCGAACCCTCCCGGGCCTGCTCCGTCAGTTGCCGTCCATCATCCACAGCTCGCTCGTCGTACCGCCCTCAGCGACCGAGCGGCCGATGAGCCGCGTGCCGTCCGGTGAGAACACGAGGTCCTCGTAGGAGATGAACGCCTGGCTCGGCGAGATCTGACGGAGGCCGGAGCCGTCGCTGTTGATCATCCAGTTCCGGTATGGCGCGTAGAAGGCGAGGCGGGATGCCGCGCGGGTGCCAGTCGAAGTCGGTCGGCGTGCCCGCCGGGCCATCGCCCGAGTAGATCAGCCGCTCGCTTCCCGGTCTTCACGTTGACCGCCATGAGCGAGGAGCCCTGCCACGTGTCGAGGTAGCCGACCTCGCGGCCGTCGGGCGAGTAGACCGGATGGCTGAGCCCGGTGCGACCCTTGCCGAGCAGGTACTTGAGGCCCTTGCCGTTGGGCTTGATCGTGTAGATGCGGCCGTCGTTCTCGCCCGAAAAGACGAGGCGCTTGCCGTTCGGCGCCCAGGAGACCCAGTCGACACCGGCGAATCCAGAGACGACCGGGTAGCGCTTGAGCAGGTTCTTGACCTTGCCGCCGCTGACCTTCGTGAGGAAGAGCCCGTCGTGGGCGAAGGCCATGCGCTTGCCGTCGGGCGCCACGTCGATGGCCCAAGCCGAGCGCTTGAGGACCCGCTTGATGCCCGTGCCGTCCGGCTTCATCCGGTAGATCGAGTTGTGATCCGAGAATAAGATCGGACCGTTCCTGTGGCTGGCGTCTGCTGTCTGCGCCGCCGCGATGTCAGAACGATCGCAGCCGCGATCGCACATGCGACTCTTCTCAAAGTTGCCTCCCTGGCTTTTGTCCTGCGTTTCTCCGGCCCTCCACCGGAGCGGGCCGATGGCCCGTAGAGCTCTCTATCGGCCGTTGAGCCGCGGACTTGAGTCGCCGGCCGCCCGTCGGCCGCTACTCGCGCAGCTTCGCGGCTTCGACGGCCGCCCGCATCGCCTCGGTCGCCTCGGCGCTGCCGGTGCCCGCCTCGCGGGCGGCTGCAGCAAGCTGGCGGACGCCGAGCTCGACGTCGCGGTCGCTGAGCGCATCGAGGGGGATGCCCAAACTGGCGTAGTGATCCCGGATCCGCGCGATCAGCGCCTGCTTGTCAGTCACCTTCTCTGTATCCACCTAGTGCCTCCCGTCTGCGAGATCCGCGGGCGCTTCCCCGACGCCCGGCAGGCCCGACCCTATCGAGGCGGGCGCGGCGGCGACGGGCGACGCTGAAATCAGGTCAGCGAGCCGCTCATGACGAGGATGAAGAGCACGATCGCGATCACGAGGATGACCAGCAGGGCGATGTTGCTGGCCGACGAGAACCACTTCGCGATCGCCCCCTTCTCGGGCGTGCCGGACGACGCCGGGGAGGCCACCCCACCGCTGCCGCCGGGGGCAGAGCTCGTCACGATGCCGCCGGTTGCCGCCGGGGCACCGGCGCTGCCGGCGCTCTGCGCGGTCGGGCTGAGTCGCAGCGGCCGGCTGGGTTGCCCCCGCAGCCGCCCCGGGCTGGGCCGCCTGGGCAGCCTGGCCTGCGGCCTCTCCGCCGCTCGCGGCCTCCGCCCCGCCGGCCGGCGCCGCGGCTGCCTGATCGGCGGGTGGATGCACGTGCTCGGTCCATGTCGTGCCGTCCCACCAGCGCAACCGGGAGGGATCGTGGGGGTCCGTGTACCAGCCCTGGGCGGGGCTGCCGGCTGAAGCCTGCTCGCTCATCGTCTCCTCCTCCGGTCCTCGGTTGACGGCCTTGCGCGGAGACTATCCCGTGTGCAGCCGTCAGAGGCAAGCGCCGCTCATCCGTCGGGCGGCAAGCCCCACCTGCTTTCGATCTTGCCCTGCCACGGCGGCCGCTCGCCGGCGGCGAAGTGCGCCTCGTCCCGCCCGAGCAGCGTCTCGAGCGGGATCAGCTGCGGGTCGGCGTCGTCGGGTAGCGGCGTCGAGGCAAGCCGGTCGATCGTCGCCTGGTCGGCCTTGACGGGCACGTGCTCCCAGCCGACCGTCGGCCGGTAGATCCAGTAGTCGATCGTCACCGGGCCGGCGGGGCGGCCGTCGCGGATCGAGGTGTAAGCGACGGTGCGCCTGCCGGAGAGGGTCAGGTGCGCGCCCTCGGCGCCCGGCCGCGGCGTCGCGCAGCGGACGGTGCGGCACTGCCGGTAGTCGACTCCGACCAGCCCCGAAACGGTCCGCGGCGCCGGGGCGAGCGCCCGGATCGCGCCGGCGAGCTCGCGCCCGTACGCCTCCGTCAGCGCGTCCTGCCAGCAGGGGTGGGGGTAGCGGACCGCGCAGCGCTGCTTGCGGAGCAGCGCCGAGGCGAGATCGGGGGTCGGATCGTCGGCGGCGAGCAGGCGTGCGCCGGCGATCGCCGCGAAGGCGACCGCCGCCGCGAGCAGGACCAGGGCGGCGTGCTCGACGCTCGCCGCGCCGAGCTCGCTTCGCAGTCGCAGCCGTTCCATCGCGCCCGAGCTTGCCTCCGGCCGCCGCACGCGTGGCGCGCCCGGCGTGCTGGAAGGGGCTCAGATCGGGAACGAATCGATCGCGCCGCCGATCGCGAGCGCGATCGCGAACAGCGTGACGAGCGCGCCGACGGCGAGCACGGCCCGGGCGGCCCAGACGAGCGCCCGCGGCGGCGGGGACGGGGGCTCGCGCTCCGGCGCCGGTCCGGTGAGCAGCTTCGGCGCGTCGGGCCAGGGGCCGGCTCGCCGCAGCTGCACGGCGAGGATCAGTCCCGAGATCCCGAACATCGCCGCCGTCAGCAGCAGCCAGTTGCCGAGGAAGCGATCGAAGTCGAGCCCGGTCACCAGCGTGTAGTAGCTCTCCCGGAGCTGGAAGACGGCGGGGAAGCTGATCAACAGCAACAGCAAGGAGAACGCCGCCGGGATCCGCACGTGGTTGAGCACGAGCAGGCCGCGGGCGCGGGGGCGCACCGACTCGGTGATCCCGATCTCGGCGACCCGGTTGAAGAGGCTGTAGAGCGGCAGCGCGATGAAGTCGTGGGCGACGATCGCCAGCGCCAGCCAGATGATGATCGAGGTCGCGCTCGGGCCACCGAGGATCCGCAGGATCGCGTAGGCGGTGAGCGCCAGCATCGCGATCACGGCGATCAGATGCAGCGGCCCGGCTCCGTACTCGTAGCGGAATCGCTCCGCGGGTCCGCGCGCGCCGGCTGTCCGGGACTCCATCCTCAGACCTCCATGAAGGTGAGCTTGCTGACCCACTTGGTGTTGTGGACGCCGGGCAGGGCCGGGACGATGATCCGCGCCGGGTAGCCGTGGTCGAGCGAGAGATCGGCACCGTTGACCTTCAGCGCCAGCAGCGAGCGCTCGTCCTCGACCTGGCCCGGGTTGAGCGTCGTCTGCGCGAACGACCCGGCCGGCTGCAGCGACTCGACGAAGACGCCTGCCCCCTCCGGACCCCCCGCCTTCGCCGCCAGATCGGTGAGCCGGACGCCGGTCCACGTCTCCCAGGTCGTCCAGCCCTCGACGCAGGCGATCGGCAGGTGCTCGGTGTGCAGCTCCATCGCCGAGCAGCTCCTCGCGGGTGAGCTCGATCTCGCCCTCGCCGCCGGCGAGGGTCAGCCGCCAGCTCGGACCGGTCTTGGCCGGGTCGATCGTCGCTGCCTTCGCGGTCTTGTTGATCTGGAAGTCGTTCGGCCCGTCCCCGTAGCTCTGCCCGCGCGGCGAGAGGATCGCGAGCTCGCGCACCCCGGAGAGCAGGTTGGTCGGCAGCTGCAGGGCCGCGATCCCGACCGCGGCCCCGCCGACGGCGCCGATCATGCCGCGGCGCGAGATCGTCGGCTGCGAGGGCAGCGTCGGCGCCAGTGGGTCCTCGGCGGGATCGGCGGCCCGCATCAGCGCGATTCCCTCGCCGAGCGGCCGGAAGACGCCGTCGCGGCGGAAGGCTGCGGCGACGATCGGCAGCCGGACGATCAGGTGCAGCGTCAGCGCGGCGACGAAGACGATCGCCGCGTAGTAGTGCGCCTGCACGAACGGGAACGGGAAGACGCGCCAGTAGAGGATGTTGATCGTGCCAGTCGCGAACAGGAACAGCGCCGAGCCGACCAGGGTTGCGATGCTGAGCCGCTCCAGCGCGACGGCGGTCGAGCGCGCCGCCGGGCGCTCGAACAGCTTCGGGATCACCGACCAGAGCTTCGCGAAGAGGATCGGGATCGCGGCCAGCCCGCAGATCACGTGCAGCGACTGCGTCAGCGAATACAGCCAGGCCGGGTGCGTGGGCCAGTCGAAGAAGTAGACCGCCTTGTCGAACCCGTCGGTGACCGCGTTCGAGCCGAGGGAGGGGTCGTAGGCGGCCTGTGAGAGGAAGCCGGTGAGCCCGGAGACGACGAGCAGCGGCAGCAGCATCGAACCGAGGAACGAGGTCAGCCAGCGACCGCGCAGCGGGCTGCGCCAGAAGTCGCGATCGAAGGGCCCGACCGCGGCGGCGAGGGCTGCGGCGGCTGCCTCGCCTCACCGTCGGTGTCGAGCTCGGCCGCGATCCGGGCGCCGAGTCCGTCGCGCCTCTCGCCCTCGGCGCTCACTGCGGCGCCTCCGGCGGATCATGGGATGGATCGATCACCTCGAGCTCGCCCTGGGCGCGCCCGGCGACGTAGACGCGGCCGCTCGCCGGATCGACGGCGACCGTGTTCGGCTGCTGCACCGTCGGCCAGGAGGCGATGATCTTGCCGCCGTTTCCGTCGAGGCTGATCTCGTCGAGGCGGTTGTTCTCGGTCTCGGTCACCCAGAGCTCGCCCGCGCGATCGTCGATCGCGACCCCGTAGGGCGTGCCCGGCACGTTGATCCGGTCGACGAAGCGCAGCTTCGGCGTCGGTCTCGAAGACGAGCACCGCGTCGCCCTGGGTGTCGACGACGTACAGCCGCCCGCCGGGCCCGGCGACGACGTGGGTGGGGCCGACGCCGGCGTCGACGCGGGAGCCCTGCTTCAGCGTCTTCGCGTCGTAGAGGGTCAGGTTGCGGGCCGCGACGGTGACGACCGCGACCTGATCGCCGCTGACGGCGACGCCACCCGGCTGCTCGGCCGTCGGCACCGACTTGACGACCCGCGCCCGCTTGACGAGGTCGAGCTCGTCCCCGCCCTCGTCGCCGACGTAGATCCGGCCGCGGGCACCACCGGCGACGGCGTGTGGGAAGTCGCCGGTCTTCGTCTTCACCAGCTGCCCCGCCGGCAGCGAGATCTGCAGGAGGTAGTCCTTGTACTCGGCCGTCGCCAGCACCGGGCCGCCAGGACGAGCGAGCGCCATGTGCCGGCCCGACTCGGGAACGTCGACGCGCTGCAGGTCGGCGCCGGCGCCGGTCTCGGCGCCGTGGACGAGGAAGACGGCGTCGGGATTGCGGGTGCCGACGGCGACGATTCCCGTGCGCGGATCCGCGGCCACGCCCTCGGCCTCGCCCGGCAGCGGGATCACCTTGCCGGCCGGCTTCGTCGCCGGCGGCGGCGAGTCGGCCGGCTCGGCCGCGGGCGCGTTCCCGCTCGAGCCGCAGCCGGCGAGCAGGCCGAGGGCCGCGAGCAGCGTTGCCAGCGTCGCCGCGAACCGGCTCCGCGGGGCGCTTGCCGCGACCCGCTCGGCGTCCTCGATCTCGTCGACGTCGACGAGCACCTCGAGCTCCTCGTAGGCGAGACCCGCACGGCGCAGCGCCGCAAGCTGTTGCGCGCCGGTGTCGTCGGCGCTCATCTCGACCCCCTCGAAGAGGCCGGGCTGTGGGGCGCGCAGACCGAGCGCCCACCAGCCGCCGTCCTCAGCGAGTCCGATGACCGCGTCGGTGCCGGCTTCGCAGAGGCGCTCGCAGGCACCGATGAGGGTCGCGGGTTCGAGCTGCGGGGTGTCCATGCCGACGAGCAGCGCCGGTCCGGCCGCGTCCTCGAAGGCGCCCGCGAGCCGCTCGCCGAGGCCGCCGCCGCGCTGCGGCACGATCCGCGGCTCGACGCCGGCCGGCTCGAGCCACGAGCCCGGCTCGCCCTCGAGCGCGAGCAGCACGTCGTTGCCGCCCGCACGGGCCGCGGCGCCGACGGCGACGAGGGTGTCCTCGAGCGCTGCCTGCGCCAGTGCCGCCGCCCCGTCAGGACCGACGGCGGGCGTCAGCCGCGTCTTCGCGAGCCCCGGGCGCGGCTCCTTGGCGATCACGATCAGAGTTACGTCGCGCGGGTCGCAGCTGCGGCGCGGCGCTCATCGCATCGCCTTGCTCATGTCGCCGACGGCCCGCATCGTCCCCCGGAAGGTGCCGGTCACCTTCGAGCGACCGCTGCGCGCGCGGTACGGAACCTCGACCTCGTCGATCCGCCAGCCCGCCTCGGCGGCACGCAGAACCATCTCCAGCGGCCAGCCGAAGCGGCGGTCCTCGATTCGGAGATCGAGCAGTGATTGGCGGCGAGCGGCACGCATCGGTCCGATGTCGGTGAGAACGACGCCGCTGCGGCGGCGGATCAACAGCGCGAGGAGCCGGTTCGCGATCCGTGCGTGCAGGGGCCAGGCGCCGCGCTCGGCGAGCCGCGCGCCGAGCATCAGGTCGGCCTGGCCTGAGAGGACCGGCTCGGCGACACGGGGCAGATCGCCCGGATCGAGTGAGCCGTCGCAGTCCATGAAGCAGACGAGCTCTGCTTCGGAGGCGGTCAGCCCGGCGAAGCACGCCGACCCGAATCCCGGGACGGGCTCGGGGACGACCCTGGCGCCGAGCCCGGCCGCGATCTCGCCCGAGCCGTCGGT
Organism: uncultured Solirubrobacterales bacterium; assembly: GCA_963850625.1. GTDB lineage: Bacteria > Actinomycetota > Thermoleophilia > Solirubrobacterales > 70-9 > CAXMST01. The sequence continues at coordinate 120,448 of CAWKLZ010000005.1, read as the reverse complement.
GGAGCCGTTGTCGACGACGATCGGCTCGAAGCCATCCGGGATCGCAGCGAGCACGCCCGGCAGCGCCTCAGCCTCGTCGAGGACGGGCAGGACCACGTCGATGCTCGGGGCCCCATGCACGCAACGACCGTACCCAAGCCGACCTTACGAGTGCGGAAACGGGTCCGCCGCTGTGCTTTCGTGCCGGGGATGGCGGCGTCGCTGCGAGCTCCCGGGACGCGGACCGCGCTGGCGCTCAGCGGGATCGCGGCCGTGACGATTGCCTTTGGCCTGATCGCCAAGGCGGGCGGCGTCAACCTCGGCACCCACGTGCCGCCCTTCTTCATGAGCTGGGGGCCGGCGATCGACGGCGTCGCGGGCGCTCGCCTGGCTGGCCCTGCTGGCCGGCTGCGCCGCGCTCGCGATCCCGCTCACCCGGAGCAGCGGCTCACCGGCGTTCTTCTGCGTCGCGATCACGGGCCTCGGATTGGCTGCCCGCCTTGCGCTCGCGGCACTGCGCAGCGGACCGCACGCCTGGGACGCGGTCTTCGGCACGAGTACGGAGGCGGGCAACGAGTATCTGCCGGCGCTCGGCGCGCTGCACCATCTCGGTACCCGGGCGTTCCTCGATCACTTCGCCGAGATCGCGCCGACGCTGCCGATCCATCCCTCCGCCCATCCGCCCGGCCTGCTGCTGCTCACCGACTGGCTCGGCATCGACAGCGCCGCCGGCTTCGCCGTCCTCGTCATCGCCGCCGGGATCGCCGCCGTGCCGATCACCTACGCGGCCGCCCGGCGCCTCGAGCTCGGCGACGGCCGGGCGCGGCTGGCGGCGACGCTGCTCGCCTTCTCGCCCGCGGCCATGCTCTACGGCGTCGCCTCGGCCGACGCGCTCTTCGCGACGGCGGGGATCGCCGCGGTCGCGCTGCTGGTGGGCCGCTCGGCCGCGAGCCGGATCGCCGGTGCGATCGTCATGGCCCTGGCTTCGTTCCTCTCCTGGGCCCTGCTCGCGCTCGCGGCGCTGACCGCGCTGCTCGTCTGGATGCGCGAGGGCTTCGTCCGCGCCGCCGCGCTCGCCGCCGCGATCGGCGCCGCGCTGCTCGTCTTCTACGCGGCGCTTTGGGCGGTCAGTGGATACGACCCGATCGGGACCGTGCACGCCGCCAATCAGGCCTACGACCTCGGCATCTCGAACGTGCGGCCGTGGGCCTACTGGCTGTTCGGCTCGCCGACCGCGTTCTTCGTCGTCTGCGGGCTGCCGATCGCCTGGTACGGAGCGCGGGCGCTCGGCACCGGGCGAGCCGATCGCGGTCGCACTTGCGGCGACCGTCGTGGTCTCGGCGCTGCTCGGCTTCAGCAAGGCGGAGAATGAGCGGATCTGGCTCTTCTTCGGACCGATCGCCTGCCTCGCGGCCGCGACGCTGATGCCGCGTGAGCGGCTCGCTCCCGTGCTCGCCCTGCTCGTCGGGCAGGCGATCGTGATCGAGTTGCTGATGGAGACGACCTGGTGAGCGGCGCCGCGCTGATCACCGGCGGCGCCGGCTTCATCGGCTGCCACCTGGCCGAGGCGCTGCTCGCCGCCGGCGAGGACGTGCGGCTGCTCGACAACCTCGATCCGCTCGCCCACCCGTCGGGCGAGCCTCCCGGGCACCTGCCGGCCGAGGCGGAGCTCGTCGTCGGCGATTTGCGGGACCGCGACGACGTCGAAGGCGCGCTGGCGGGCTGCGACCGCGTCTACCACCTCGGCGGGATCGTCGGCAACGGCGAGTCGATGGTCAACGTGCGCAAGGCGATCGACTGCAACTGCGGCGGCACCGCGACTCTGTTCGAGACCGTGATCGCCCGCCGCGACGAGATCCGCCGCGTCGTCGTCGCCTCCTCGATGGTCGTCTACGGGGAGGGCTCCTATCGATGTGGCGAGCACGGTGAGCAGGCGCCCGGCGTCCGCCCGGTCGCGCAGCTGCGCCAGCGTGAGTGGGAGCCGCGCTGTCCCGTCTCCGGCTGCGGACGCGAGCTCGAGCCGATCCCGGTCGTCGAGGAGCGGGGGCTGCGCCCGGTCAGCGTCTACGGGATCTCCAAGCGCGACACCGAGGAGCTCGCCCTCGTCCTCGGCGAGGCGTACGGGATCGAGGCGACGGCGCTGCGCTACCTGAACGTCTACGGCCCTCGCCAGGCGCTCGGCAATCCCTACACGGGCGTCGCCGCGATCTTCTCCGCGCGGCTGCTCGCCGGCAAGGCCCCGCTCGTCTTCGAGGACGGCCGCCAGATCCGCGACCTCGTCCACGTCTCCGACATCGTCGCCGCGACGCGGGCGGCGATGGACGCGCCCGGCGCCCCCGGCCGCGCCTTCAACGTCGCCACCGGCCGGCAGGTGCGGATCGGCGAGCTCGCCGCCTCCCTCGCCGAGCTGATCGCGCCGGAGATCGAGGCCGAGATCACGGGCGAGTTCCGCGCCGGCGATCTCCGCCACTGCTACGCGTCGACCGAGGCCGCCCGGGAGCTGCTCGGCTTCGAGGCGAAGGTCGAGCTCGCCGACGGGCTGCCCGAGCTCGCCCAGTGGGTCGCGAGCCAGACCGACGTCGCCGAGCGCGGCACGGCTGCGCTCGCCGACCTGCGCCGGCGCGGGCTCGTGGGCTAGTCCGCCGCCTGGCCGGCCGGGCCGGTTCGGCTCAGCTCAGCCCCTGGCGGGCCTCGCTGACGAGGGTCACCGCCTCGGGGAAGATCAGCCGGATCGCGTCGCGGATCTCGTGCGCCTGCTGATCGGCCGGGCCCGACGTTTCGACCCGCCCGATGGCGGCGACGGTCATCGTCACCGCCAGCTGGATCGCATTGTCGGCCCAGGCGACACGCTGGGCGCCCTGCATCTGCTCGGCCATGTTGTTGAGCTGCTCCCGCAGCTCGTCGGGGTCTCCGAAGAGGCCGCCAAATCCACTGGACTCCATGCAAAGCAGCATAGCCCCCGCCCAACCTCTGGGCCCATTTATGGGCCCAGAGTCATCGCAGAACGGCCGCCGCCCCGAACCTCATCGACTTTCCCAGCACATAGCTGGGAAAGTCGATACTGGAACGCCCAAGCCCAGCCCGCTCGCCAAGCCACCTCCCTCGGTGCCTCCGCCCTTGCCTCTCAGCCGTCGAGCGGCTCAGGCACGGCTGAGTCCGGCTCGGCGGCGACTGCCGTTGGTGCCGTGCGCACCCGCATCAGGTCGCCGTGGCCGGCGGCGGCGGCGATCGCCTCGACGAGCAGGGCGACGACCGAGAGCGGAATCGCGACGAGGACGGTGACGATCGCGTCGAGGGCGATCGCCAGGCGGTCCTTGGTCGAGCGCGGCGCCAGCGTGCCGTGGCGGGCGTGGCGGGCGAAGTCGTTGCGGAGCGTGAAGGCGTTGATCATCGTCTGCAGCATCGCCAGGTAGCTGCGCCAGCCGAAGGGCGTTCGCACCTTGACCACCTCGGTGCCCTGCTTGGCGAGCAGCAGCCGCAGCGAGGTCGGCGTCAGGTGCAGGCGGTGCTCCTCGGCGTCGAGGTCGGACCACCCGCCGGAGCCGAGCCAGGCGGCCCAGCTCGCGCGGTTGGGGACGAGGAGCTCGTCACCCCGCCGCTCGAGCGCGCCGAGCTCGGCGCCGACATCGGGCGCCGCCGCCCGTCGTCGTGACCGCAAGTCCGCACTCCTCGCAGTGGTCGAGCAGCAGCGGCTCACCGCCGTCCCAGCGCTTTTGCGAGGTCCAGCCGTAGAGCGTCTGCCCGTCCGCGGGGCAGGGGTAGTGGGCGACGTCGGGCTCATCGCGCTCGGGCGGCACCGGTTGGGCCGCATCCTCGATCGCCCGGCGCTGAATCTTCTCGAGGCCCTCCTCGAGCCGGCGCTTGCGACCGCCGCCGCTCCCGCTCATGCCGGCACCCCGGGAACCTCGATCGCGTAGGCGATCCCGTGGCCGGCGAGCGCGTCGAGGAACGAGATCGGGTCGTAGGCCTGGGCGGGGGCGAGCGCGCCCTTCATTGCGTAGCCGGGGGTCGCCATCCGCAGCGCGCCCTCGACGGTCGTCGCCGCGGTGAGCCCGTAGACGTCGCTTCCGCGGACCACGCCCCGGCGCTTGTGGCCGCCGGCGGCGACGTCGCAGACGACCGTGAACGAGGCGGCCTTGCGGGCGCTCTCGCCGGGCCCCTCAGGGAGCCGCCCGATCAGCTTGCCTGCAAGCCCGCGGACCGGGGTGTCCATGAGCCAGCCGGTCGCCGTCATCGCCGGGGCGGCGAGCGGCCCGAGCGCCGGCGGCGTCACGGAGCTCAGCTCGATCACCTCGCGCACGGTGCCGACGTCGATGTGGCGAGGGACGGTGATCTGCTCGCCGGCGGGATAGCGGCCGACCCGCCGAGTGCCGATCGGCGAGGGAAAGTCGAAGCTGCCGGCGGCGACGTTGCGCGAGCCCGGCCGCCAGCTGCCGTCGACCCACTCGACGTCGTCGGCGCCCATCATGCCGAGCGCCGACAGCGCCGTCCCGCGGGTCGGGCCGAAGGAGCGCACCGAGTAGGCGAGCGTCAGCAGATCGACTCGCCCGAGCCCCTCCGCGGTCAGTGCCGCGAGCAGGTCACCCGGCAGGTAGTCGAAGCCCATGCCGCTGACGAGCGCCGCGCCGCGCTCTGCGGCGATCGGGCCCCAGCGGTCGAAGACCGAGCGGATGAAGGGCTGCTCGCCGGTCGTGTCGACGTAGTGCGTGCCGGCCTCCGCCGCCGCCGCGACGACGGGACCGCCGTGCTCGACGAACGGGCCGGCGCAGGCGATGACGGCGCCGGCGCCCTCGACGAGCGTGCGCAGGCCGGCCGCATCGTCGATCGGCACTGCGGCCACCTCGGGAGCGGCGTCGAGCGAGTCGGCGAGGGCCGCGAGCTTCGCGGCGCTGCGACCGGCGACGGTGAATGTCGCGCCGCGCCGGGCGAGCTCGGCCGAGACGAGCCGGCCCGTGTAGCCGGTCGCGCCGTAGACGACGATCGGGCCCGACTGCTCTGCCGGTTCGGTGGTGCTTGCCTCGGCGGCGCTCATCGGGCCCGAACCCTAGAGACTCGGCGTCGAGCGCTTCGCACCGTGCGCCGCGCTCCTCTACGGTGGCGGCGATGGCCGACCGGACGCCGGAGCCGCAGGCTCCCCGCAGCAGCCTCGAGGGCCTGATCGCCTTCGCGGCCCCCTTCCTCGACGTGCTGCTCGGCGTCGGCGAGCGGATCAGCCGGATCGCCGAGCCGACCGACTACGAGTACTACCCGATCCAACCTGGAGACGCGCCCGCCCGGCTGCAGGAGGCGAGCGGGCCGCGGGCCGGCGCAGGGGCTGCCACCGTCGACGACGACGGCACGATCCTCTCGACCGCCGAGGAGATCGGGCCGGACGAGGACGCGGCCCGATGAGGTCGCGCCGGGCCCGGACGTCGGGCGCCTAAGATACGGCCGCCTCTCGCGTGGAGCCGACGGTACGCGCGAACATGCCGACACCCACACGACTGAGCAGATGACCCCAAAGCAGCTGGTTGCACGCGAGCGAAGCCTCGGCCGGATCGCCGGCATCCTCGGCCTCGCCGGCATCGCCCTGATCCTCGTGCCGCCGATCTTCGGCCTCGGCTCCGACTTCAACAAGCTCGCCCAGGACGCCTACGCCGAACCGGATGGCGCAGTTCGAGCTCAACCGCAGCGACATCCTGCTCGGCCAGCTGGTCCAGGCCGCGGGCGTGCTGCTCTTCGCCGCTCCGCTGACCTTCCTGCTGCAGGCGGCAGCTGCCCGGAGCGAGAGCGTCCGCCGGCAGATGGTCGGCTTCACGATCGCCGGCCCGCTCCTTCTTGCGATCTCGCTGATCCTCTACTTCGCGGCTTACGACTCGGTCGCCTCCTCGGTCATCGACCACATGCCCAGCGCGGCGCGGATCCCGACGCATTCGCGCAAGGACGCGCTCACCGGCCAGACCACCTACAGCACCTTCGGCGCGCTGCAGATCGCGGGCCTGATCACGATGGTGATCGCGATCATCTACACCTCGCTGTGGGCGATGCGGACCGGCCTGCTCACCCGCTTCCTCGGCTTCATCGGCATCGCCCTCGGTGTCGGCTTCATCCTGATCGGCCCGTTCGCAGCTCGCCATGTGGACGATCCTCGTCAGCCCGCTGATCGCCCGCATCTGGCCCGGCCCGCGCCCGCCCGCCTGGGACGCCGGCGTGGCGATCGAGTGGCCATCGGGCCCCGCACGCGGCCCCGCCCCGCCTCCGCCGGACGAGGAGAAGGCCGATCCGAAGGAGTTCGGCGCCGAGGACGACGGGGACGGCGAGGACGTCCGACGACGTGGAGGACGGCGCCGAAGAGACGCCGGCCCGCCCCGGGCGTCGCGACAACCGCCGCAAGCGTAAGCGCAAGCAGCGCGGCTGATCGTGGCCGGCGCCGGTCGCCGTGCCGCTCCGGCCGTGCTCGCGGCGCTGGTCGCAGCGGTGCTCGCGGCGAACCCGCGCCGGCGCCGCAGCCGCTCGCGGCCTGCCCGATCCCGGCTGCGGACCGCGCACGGGGCTGAACGCTCCGCAGCAGAAGGAGATCGCGCAGGAGCTCGTCTCCAGCGCCGAGAACTCGACCCTCGACTGGCGCCGTCAGTACGGCTACATCGCCTACAACGTCGAGCACGACAGGCGTGAGAACCGGGGCTACACAGGCGGCCTGATCGGCTTCACCTCCCGGACCGGCGACATGCTCGAGCTGCTGCACACCTACCGACGCCTCGACCCGCCCCGTCGCGGGCTCGTCCGCTTCGCCGGCGCCCTGCGCCGGGTCGAGGGCAGCCCCAGCCGCAAGGGCCTCGGCAAGCCGTTCGTTCGCGCCTGGAAGCAGGCGGCGCGCGGACGCAAGATGCGGCGAGCGCAGCGTTACGAACGCGACCGCGTCTACTTCTGTCCCGCCATCCGCGCCGGGCGCGCCGACGGCCTCGGCGCGCTCGGGCCAGTTCATCTACTACGACGCCCTGGTCATGCACGGGCCGGGCAACGACGGCCACAGCTTCGGCGGCATCCGCCGCGCGGCGAAGGCCGCGGCCGATCCGCCGTCGGCGGGTGGCGACGAGACCGCCTACCTGAACGCCTTCCTCGACGCCCGCCGGGCCGTGATGAAGAGCGAGGCCGGCCACATGAACACGAGCCGGATCGACACCGAGCAGCGCCTCTTCCTGCGGCGGGGCAACCTCGGGCTCGTGCCGCCGCTGCGGTGGAAGACTTACGGCGACAGCTACGCGATCGACCGCTGAGGTTGCGAGCAACTCGCGGCGCGGGCGGCGCCGGTGTTGACATTAGGTAATCCATCGATTACCGTCGGTAAACGAGCGTAGTGATCGAAGGTGGCACCAAGCACGCGACGGATCCCGCGGCACCGACCCGGGAGCGCCTGATCGCGGCTGCGATCGACCTTTTCGCCGAGCGCGGCTACGAGGGCACCTCGGTCGGCGAGATCGAGGTCGCGGCCGGCCTCGCGCCGCGCAGTGGCGCCCTCTACAAGCACTTCCCCTCGAAGCGGGCGCTGCTCGGCGCGGCCCTGGCGGATCGCATGGACGCGATCGATCGCATCGACGCGAGCATGGACGACCCGCCCGCCGGTGACGTCGAGGCCGAGCTCTCGATGATCGGGCGGCTCGCGCTCGAGGAGCTCCAGAGCGAGCGCGCAGCTGGCCCGGATCGTGATGAAGGAGGGGGACCGGTTCCCCGAGATCGCCGACGACTTTCATGACGCGATCGTCGCCCGCGGCCGGGCGTTGTCGATCGCGTGGTTCACGACGCGGGCGGCGGCGCTCGGCGTCACACCCGAGGACGCGGAGGCGACGGCGGAGGTCATGGCCGATGCGTCTGATCGGCCGCGCCCTGAAGGGCTTCATGTTCGGCGACCGACTCGGCGCGGTCGACGAGGAGCGCTTCCTCGCCGCCTGGGTCCGGGTCGCCAGCCAAGCACTCGACCAGGAAAGGTGATGGATATGACCGAGACTGCCGATGGTGGCGGGATCCCCGCATCCCGCAGGGTGATCTTCAGAGTCTGGATCGGGGCGCTCGCTCTCGTGCAGGCGATCGACGGGCTCTACGCGTTGCTTGCGCCGCGTTCCTTCTACAGCGACTTCCCCGGCGGCCGAGGGTGGGTAGAGGCGTTGCCCGCCTACAACGAGCACCTCGTCCGCGATGTCGGGGCTCTGTTCTTGGCGACCGCCGTGGTCCTTGCCGCCGCCGCCCTCTACCTCGAGCGTCGGCTGATCGCCGTCGCGCTCGTCTCCTTCCTCGCCTTCAGCATCCCGCACCTGATCTACCACTCGTTCCACCTCGACGTCTACGACGCAGGCGATGTGATCGCCAACGTGATCACCCTCGCCGCGACGGTCGTCGTCCCGATCTGGCTGCTCTGGCTGCTTGCGCCGCCCGCCGGCCCCGGCAAGTGCACGGCGAGCGGCGCGTCCCGAGGCCCCGGGGTGGGGCGGCCGGGTCGAGCCCGTCCCGCTCGCCAGCCGCAACCCGCTGGTCCGGTACGCGTTCCACGCAAGCCGGCGGCAGGCAGCGGGCGAGGTCGCGGACCCCATCCGCGTGTTCGCCCACCACCCGCGGTTGCTGCTCGGCTATGGGATGCTCGAGCAAGCGACCGCCGGCGCCGGGCTCGTCCCTGAGCGGCTCAAGTTGCTCGCCGAGCTGCGCGGGGCAATGGCAGTCGGTTGCGAGTGGTGTCTGGACTACGGATCCTCGATCGCGGCAGCGGCCGGGATCTCCGAGGCGGAGTTGCGGGCTCTGCCCAACTATGCGAGCAGCGACCTGTTCGGGGAGCTCGAGAAGCTCGTTCTCGACTACGCGACGGCGATCTCGCGGACTCCCGTCCAGGTCTCCGACGAGCTCTTCGCCCGCCTGGCGGAGCACTTCGACGAACCGCAGCTCGTCGAGCTGACGAGCGTGATCGCGCTCGAAAACTTCCGTGCCCGCTTCAACTGGGCATTTGGCCTCGCCGGCCAGGGCTACAGCGAGGGTGCCTACTGCGTCCGGCCCGAGAGCCGCGTCGCCGAGACCGCAGTTGCGGAGCGCCTGCCTCGTGAGCCGGGCAGAGAAGGTCGCCGCCTTTCGCGCCCTGCACGAGGGCGAGCCCTTCGTCATCCCGAACCCGTGGGACGCCGGCTCGGCCCGGGTCCTGCAGGGGCTCGGCTTCGAGGCGCTGGCGACGACGAGCTCCGGCTTCGCCTTCACGCTCGGCCGCAACGACAGCGGCGTCACGCTCGACGAGGTGATCGACCACGCCGCCGCGATCGACGCGACCACGACGCTGCCCGTCTCCGTCGATCTCGAGAACGGCTACGGCGACGACCCCGCCGACGCGGCCCGTGCGATCGAGGCCGCGGCGGCGGCCGGCGCCGCGGGCGGCTCGATCGAGGACTACGCGCCGCGCGGCCCGCTCGACGGGAATCTACGAGCGCGGGCTCGCTGTCGAGCGGATCGAGGCCGCGGTCGCGGCCGCGGCCGCCGTGCCGGGCGGCTTCGTGCTCACCGCCCGCGCCGAGAACCAGATCCGCGACGGCGCCGGCCTCGCCGACACGATCGAGCGCCTAGCGGCCTACGAGGCGGCCGGCGCCGACGTCCTCTACGCGCCGGGCCTGCGAACGATCGAGGAGGTCGCGAGAGGTCTGCTCCGCGGTCGCGAAGCCGGTCAACGTGCTCGCCACGCCGAAGCTGACGGCCGCCGAGATCTTTGCCGCGGGCGCCCAGCGGATCAGCGTCGGCGGCGCCCTCGCCTTCACCGCCGTCGCGGCTCTCGCCGAGGCGGCGACGGCGATCCGCGACGAGGGCAGCTTCGCCGGCTACCTGCGGCCGCCGGCCGAGCTCACCGAGTGGCTGGACTGAGTGACGCCGCCGCTCAGCCCTTGAGCTGCTCCTTGAGGTCGTCGACGACGCCCGGGTCGCGCAGGGTCGTGACGTCGCCGAGCTCGTTGCCGGCGGCGATGTCGCGCAGCAGGCGGCGCATGATCTTGCCGGAGCGCGTCTTCGGCAGATCGTCGGCGAAGGCCATCTGCTTCGGGCGGGCGAGCTTGCCGATCTTGTCGGCGACGTGCTCGCGCAGCTCGGCCTCGAGCTCCTCGCCGCCTTGCTCCGTCCCCTCGACGGTGACGAAGGCGAAGATCGCCTGGCCGGTGTCCTCGTCGGCGACGCCGATCACCGCCGCCTCGGCGACGCGCCCATGGCTGACGAGCGCCGACTCGACCTCCATCGTCGACAGGCGATGGCCGGAGACGTTGATCACGTCGTCGATCCGCCCGACGATCCAGAAGTAGCCGTCCTCGTCGCGGCGGGCCGCGTCACCGACCAGGTAGATGTCCTTGCCGTAGCGGTCCCAGTAGGTCTCGATGAAGCGCTCGGGCTCCTTGATACAGCGTTCGCGCCATCGCGGGCCACGGGCGGGTCAGCACCAGGGTGCCGCCACCCTCTTCGATCTCGTTGCCCTCCTCGTCGAAGATCTTGGCTTCGATGCCCGGGAAAGGGGACGGTCGCCGAGCCCGGCTTCGTCGTCGTCAGCCCGGGCAGCGGCGTGATCATGATCGCGCCGGTCTCCGTCTGCCACCAGGTGTCGACGATCGGGCAGCGGCCGCCGCCGATCTGCTCGTGGTACCAGAGCCAGGCGCGGGGGTTGATCGGCTCGCCGACCGAGCCGAGCAGGCGCAGGCTCGAGAGGTCGTGCTTGGACGGATGCTCGACGCCCCACTTCATGCAGGCCCGGATCGCGGTCGGCGCCGTGTACATGATCGTCACGCCGTAGCGCTCGACGATCTCCCACCAGCGGTCCTCTGCCGGGTAGTTGGGAGCGCCCTCGTACATGACGCTCGTCGCGCCGTTGGCGAGCGGCCCGTAGACGATGTAGCTGTGGCCGGTGATCCAGCCGATGTCGGCCGCGCACCAGTAGACGTCGTCGTCCTTGAGGTCGAAGACGAGCTTGTGCGTCGCCGTGACGCCGGTCAGGTAGCCGGCGGTCGTGTGCTGGATGCCCTTCGGCTTCGCGGTCGAGCCGGACGTGTAGAGGATGAAGAGCGGGTCCTCGGAGTCCATCGGCTCGGGCTCGCACTCGGCGTCGGCGGCGCTCGACGAGGTCGTGCCAGAAGTGGTCGCGGCCCTCGCTCATCGGCGGGTTCGTGCCGCCGCGGTCGACGACGATCACGTGCTCCATCTCAGACAATCCGTCGAGCACCTCGTCGACGGCCGACTTCATCGGCGTCGGCTGGCCGCGCCGCATGCGTCGCGTCGGCGGTGATCAGCGCCTTTGCGCCGGAGACCTCCATGCGCTCGGCGACCGAGTTGGCGGAGAAGCCGCCGAAGACGACGTTGTGGATCGCGCCGATCCGCGTGCAGGCGAGCATCGCGACGGCGGCCTCGGGGACCATCGGCATGAAGATGCCGACGACGTCGCCCTTGCCGATCCCCAGCGAGCGCATCCCGTTGGCGAACTTCTGCGTTTCTTCGAGCAGCCAGGCGTAGGTGATCTCGCGCTTCGTGCCGTCCTCGCCCTCCCAGTGGTAGGCGACGCGGTCGCCGGCGCCGGCGGCTACGTGGCGGTCGAGGCAGTTGGCGGACACGTTGAGCTTGCCGCCCACGAACCACTTGGCGAACGGCGGATCGGACCAGTCGAGAATCTCGTCGAACTGCTCGATCCACTCGAGCTTCTCGGCCCAGGAGGCCCACCACGCCTCCGGGTCCTCGTGCGCGCGTTCATAGATGCCGGGGTCTGAGGCGTTTGCCTGCGCCGCGAAATCGGGTGGGGGCGGGAAGGTCTGCTCGGTGCGCAGCAGGACGTCGAGGTTGCCGCTGCCGCTGGGCCCGTCGCTGGTGTCGTTCATGTCTCTCCTCCGGGGTCGACCGACTACCTGCAACCTACCTACCCGTTGTGCGCGACCGCACACGCCGCGTGGCCGGGTATTCGATCTCGAGGGAAAAGCGTGACAAATCGGCCCGCTCTAGTGTTGGAGGGGCATGGCCTCCTCCCTCCGCGCTCGCCGGCGGCCGCTCGCCGCGGCTCCTCTCGTGCTCCTCGTCTCCGTGGCGCTGCTTGCGCTGCTCGCCGCGCCCGCCCCGGCGGCGACGCCGATCTCGGCCGCGCACGTCGACGCGCAGGGCGTGCGCCAGTACTGGACGCCCGCCCGGATGAAGGCCGCCGAGCCGCTCGACGGCGCCCCGGCGTCCCAGCAGCCGACGGGCGGGGCGGGCGGCGAGTCGGGGCCGGCCGTCGCGATCGACCCCGTCACTCCGGGCTCGCCCCAGACGCCGCAGCTCGAGCGCGGCGTCGTTTCCGCGGACGCAAGCCCCTCCGCCTCCGCGAGCTCCTACACGCGGACGGAGGTCAGCGATCCGGCGGCCGCGAGCGTGCGCGCCCACGGCAAGGTCTTTTTGACGATCAAGGGCGGCAGCGAGGCGGGCGACTACGTCTGTTCCGGGACCGCCGTCAACTCGAACAACGGCAGCGTCGTCATGTCCGCCGGTCACTGCGTCTACGACACCGACGGCGGCGGCTACGCGACCAACTGGCTCTTCGTCCCCGGCTACAAGAACGGGCAGGCGCCTTATGGGCAGTGGCCCGCGGTGAAGCTCTCATCGCCGAGTAAGTGGCGGCAGAGCGGCGACAGCTCCTACGACCTCGGCGCCGTCCAGGTTGCGGAGAACGGCTCCGGCCAGACGCTCAACGACGTCGTCGGCGGCACCGGCATCGCCTTCAACCAGCCGCGCCAGCAGAACTACTCGGACTTCGGCTACCCGGCCGTGCAGCCGCCGCTCGAGTTCAACGGCCAGCGCGAGTTCCGCTGCGACTCGCCGCTCGGCGGCTCCGACAACGTCGGCTCGGGCCCCGAGACGATGTGGATCGGCTGTGACATGACCGCCGGTTCGAGCGGCGGTGGCTGGGTCGCGAAGGGCGATCTGCTCTCGCTGAACAGCTACGACTACTGCGACCCGACCGGCCTGATCTGCCAGCAGCGGCTCTACGGTCCCTACTTCGGCGACACCGCCAAGCAGCTCTACAAGTCGATCGCCGGCGAGGCGACCTACTGCAAGAACAAGAAGGTGACGCTGCTCGGCACCGGCGGCGCCGACAAGCTCACCGGCACGGACGGCAAGGACGTGATCGCGGGCCTCGGCGGCAAGGACGTGATCAAGGCGAAGGGCGGCAAGGACACGATCTGCGGCAACGGCGGCGCCGACAAGGCCGAGGGCGGGGACGGACAGGACAAGATCGCCGGCGGCGGCGGCAACGACAAGCTCAAGGGCGGCGACGGCAAGGACGAGGTCGACGGGGGCGACGGCAACGACTCGCTGCACGGCAACGCCGGCAAGGACTCCTGCAACGGCGGCAAGGGCCACGACTCCGCCCACGGCTGCGAGAAGCGCAAGAACATCCCCTGACTGGGGGCCGGGCCGTCGATCCGGCCGCTGGCGGCGCCGGCGCTCAAGGGGGAGCCCGCCGGTGACGACAAGGGCGAGAGGGATCACAAGGGATGAGCGGACCGATCGACCACGTGCGGCGCAGGGCGCGGATGAGCCCGACGGCGGCAGTTGCCGCCGCGGCGGCTGCCGTCGCCTGCTCGCTCCGGCCCCGGCCGCCTCGGCCGTCGGGCCCGTGAGTACCGCCCGCGTCCGCGCGGGCGATGCAGCCTCGGACTTCTGGACGCCGGCGCGGATGCGCGCCGCGCAGCCGCTCGACATGGCCGCGGAGAGCGCGGAACCTGCGGGCGCCGACGGCGTGCCGCTGACCGATGCGGTTGCGACCGCTCGCGGGCCACGGCTCGACGTCGCGCCCTCGGGCGCCGCCGCTGAGGCACGAGCCGGCGCCCGCGCCGGCCGCGGCCACGCGTTCGAGGCCGGGACGGTCAGCCGATCCCGCCGCCAAGAGCGTCCGCACGCATGGGCGCGTCTTCTTCAAGATCCCCGGGGTCGGCCTGGCGAGCTGCTCCGGCACGGCGATCAGCTCCAACCGCCGCAACCTGGTGCTGACGGCGGGGCACTGCGTCAACGGCGGCGGCCATCAGGGCCGCTGGTACACCCACTGGGTCTTCGTCCCCGGCTACTCGCACGGCACGGCGCCGTTCGGTGCCTGGCGGGCCAAGCGCCTGTACTCGACGCCGATCTGGGTCGAGTTCCGCGATCCCACCGGCGACATCGGCTTCGCCACGGTTGCCGCCCGCAAGGGAACCCGTCTGCAGGACGCCGTCGGCGCGAGCGGGATCAGCTTCGGGCGCGGCGTCCGCCGCCGGTATCAGGCGTTCGGCTATCCCGCCAACCCGAAGGATGGCTTCGACGGCGAGAGCGAGCGCTACTGCAACTCCCGCCTGCGCACCCGCGACAGGCCGGCTCGCCACGTGCTCGGCCCGAAGACGGTCGGCATCTCCTGCGACATGACCGAGGGCGCGAGCGGCGGCAGCTGGATGGCGAAGCAGGGCTACGCCGTCTCGCTCTCCTCCTACTACTACCCGCAACTGCACGACGCCCTCTTCGGCCCCTATTTCGGCTCGCTGGCGCACGAGCTCTACGAGGGCACTCAGACGCGTTGCGACGGCCGCGCCGCGACGATCATCGGCACCGGAAAAGCCGACCGGCTGCGCGGCACTCCGGGTCGCGATGTGATCGTCGGCGGCGCCGGCGGTCGACCGGATCACCGCACTCGGCAAGCGCGACATCGTCTGCGGCGGCGACGGTGCCGACCGGATCACCGGCGGGGCCGGTCGCGACCTGCTGATCGGCGGGGCAGGCAACGACCACCTCCTTGGCGGCTCGGGCCGGGACTCGTGCGTGGGCGGCGCGGGCCGCAACCGTGGCGCCGGTTGCGAGCGCCGTCGCGGCCTGCTCGGCTGAACGAGGCCATCCCGGCTTTCACAGGCCGGCAACGCGCGTTCTTGCGTGGGTGGTGTATGTTCTAGAGGAATTGTTGAACAATGCGTCGATCGGGGGCGCGGTTCTGCCGATCGGTTGGGAGTCCAAGCCAAATGGCGAACCTCAGACTTGACAACGCCGAGATCGGTGACCAAGGGGAGGAGCAGGGCCGAACCCGGCGCGAAGCTCTCCGTGACGGAGCGATTCTGGTCGCGGGAGCGGGCCTCGCCGGCCAGGTGATGGCGGCGACCGGCGCCGATACGGCCCTCGCCCGGGCGACGCGCAACGCCGCAGCGAGCACCAGGCACAAGCCCGGCTACGGCCCGATCAAGGACTACAAGGGGATCATGAAGCTGCCGAAGGGTTTCCACGCCGTCTCCTTCGACAAAGCCGGCTCGCGGATGAGCGACGGGCTCAAGATGCCCAAGCATCACGACGGCACGGGCGTCTTCCGGATGGGCCGCGGCCGCGTGCGGCTGCTCGTCAACCACGAGAACGCGGGGCTCGGGGACTCGATCGCGAAGAAGAACAACTACGACCCCCGCGCCAAGGGCGGCGTGACGAGCACGATCTTCGACACGCGGTCCGGGAAGGTGATCGAGAACGGCCTCGTCCTCAACGGCACCGACAACAACTGCAACGGCGGCGTCACGCCCTGGGGCAGCTGGCTCAGCTGCGAGGAGTCGACGGTCGGCCCGCGCAAGGGCTTCAAGCGCAAGCACGGCTACGTCTTCGAGGTGCCGGCGAACGCCAAGGGGCCGATCGATCCGGTGCCGATCAAGGCGATGGGACGCTTCGAGCACGAGGCAGCCGCCGTCGACCCGAGGACGGGCATCGTCTACCTGACCGAGGACAACGGCGACCCCGGCGACGGCTTCTATCGCTACCTACCGCACGACACGCGGCGGCTGCACAAGGGCGGCAAGTTGCAGATGCTTTGCGTCAACGGCCGCTCGCGGTACAACACGGCGACCGGCCAGAAGGTCGGTCGCAAGCTGCACTGCGAGTGGGTCAACATCCCCGACCCCGATCCCGACGACGCCGAGCACCATCCCGAGGCCGTCTACCTGCAGGGGCGCAACAAGGGTGCCGCCCGTTTCAAGGGCCTGGAGGGCTGCGGCTTCGCCAACGGCAGCGTCTACTTCGTCGCCAGCGAGGCGGGCGACGCGCTCCGGGGCCAGGTTTGGAAGTTCACGCCGCACGGACTGCACAAGGGCCGGCTCGAGCTGCTGTACGAGTCGAAGGATCGCGACGTGCTCGACGAGCCCGACACGCTCGTCGTCAGCCCTCGAGGCGGCGTCGTCCTCTGCGAGGACGGGGACGGCGAGGATCTCGACGGCGGCACCAACTACATCCGCTGCCTCGCTCCCGACGGCAAGCTCGAGACGTTCGCGAAGAACATCACGCCGCTCGACCTGCACGAGTACGAGGGCGAGGCCAAGGGCGAGTTCGGCGTCAGCGAGTGGACCGGCGCCAAGTACAGCCCGGACGGCAAGTGGCTCTTCGTCCACATCCAGATCCCCGGCAAGACGTTTGCAATCACCGGCCCCTGGTACAAGGGCTGGATGTAGCGCCGATCGCCACCGGCGGCACCCGGGCGCGCCTGACGGCACCCGAGGTCCGCCCACATGCCCCGGCATGCGGGCGAACGTCGGGCACCGTCAGCCACGGCCGGGCACTCGCCGGAGACGACCGGCGGGCGGCGGCGGCCGGGCACCCGCGCGGTCAAGTAGCTCCGCTACACCCGCCGGCAGCGGCAGCTCAGCCACGGCCGGGCACTCGCCGTGAAAGCGATCGGCTTGGGGCCCCTTGGATTGGCGCGCGCGGCTAGCTGCCGGTTGAGAGCGTCGCCTGCTTGCGGTGCGTGCGGATCTCGCTCATGATCCGCTCCAGGCGGGGCTCGGAAGTCGAGTCGACGTGGCGCATCGCGGCCGCGATGCGCGGGTGGACCGCCGCGATGCGCTCGTGCATCGCCTGGGCGACGGCCCGGTACGTCGGGTGGCCCTCGCGGCCGGAGCGCAGCTCGCAGACGTGCATCGCCTCGCGCGCGTTCATGTCGAGCACGTAGCGGATCCGGTAGCCGAGGCAGAGGGCGTAGGGGGCGGCTTCCGGCATCCCCGCCGCCTCGAGCCGCTCGAATTCGGTCCGCGAGATGTCGAGCGCGCGCTCGTACTCGGAACCGCAGCCGGCTTCGTGGATCTCCTCGGGCGCGCCGGCGCCGAGGTCGGGCCCGAGCGTCTGCCACTGGCAGTTGAGCATCCGGTGCCGCTGCATGTCACGGAAGCCGCCGTAGTCGGAGACGATCTCGAACCGGTAGCGGACCGCCTCCCAGCCGCGCCCCGGCCGGTGCCGGCGGTTGTTGCGAGCGCCGACGAGGTCGCTGAGCAGCTGGTCGCGCTCGATCGGGTCGAGGTGCGAGATCCGGTTGCGGATCGTCCCTTCGGCGACGCCGGTCGCTTCGAACAGCGAGGCGGCGAGCAGGTCGTCCTCGGAGCCGTCGACGTGGACGAGCTCGACCGAGGGCCCGCTCGCGGGCTCGCGGCGATCGAGGCCGAGGCGCGAGACCCAGCGCTCGGTCGTCGCCCGGCGCTCGCCGAAGTAGTCGATCCACTCGCCGCCGCGCTCGGGTCGCTCGAGGCGGGTGAGGAAGCTCGGGATGACGTGCTTGAGCTCGCGCAGTGCCTGTTCGCCGAAGTCGCGCGCCTCCGGCAGCGGCGAGGCGGCGAGGCGCATGATCAGTCCCTCGTAGGCCTGACCGGAGGCGTAGATGCCGACGTGGGAGAGGGTCGAGGCGGGTAGCAGGCCGCGCAACAGGTCGAGCGCCTTGGCGCGGATCGAGCGCCGCCAGGCCGCCTCCGGCTCGTCGCCCCGCGGCCAGCGCTGCTCGGCCCAGGCGCCGACCCGCTCGAGCGAGCGCGAGTAGATCGAGAAGATCTCGTCCATCGCGATCCCGTACTCGGGTCCGAGCTGCTCGGCGCGGTAGTAGCGCCAACTGCCCGGCGAGCGTGCTTCGGCGTCCTCGTACATCGGCGAGTCGTAAGGGATGTAGCGGGTCGACTGCTCCAGGTAGGCGGCGAGCCGGCCGCGCTGCAGGACCTTGGTGAGCACGTTGCTGACCCACTCGCAGGCCAGGTGCGCGCCGCCGAGCTGCGCGACAGAGTCGTCGCCGAAGCCGAGGAAGACGCGCTCATACAGCTGCGCGGCGCGCTCGCCCTCGGCTCCGTCGAAGGGCCGGCCGTCGGCCGGGGCGTCGGCCGCGAACTCGTCCAGATACAGGCGCCGCAGCGTCCCCTGATAGCGCGAGTAGCGGGCGAAGAGCGCTCCCTTGACCGTCTCCGGCAGGTTCGTGAGCGCGAACACGGGGCGATCCAGGTTGGTGAAATGGGGAGCGAGCAGCTCCCGCTCCGCGGGGGTGAACGATTCGACGGGGTAACGCATGGACGAGGGGGCAACCCTAGAACGTCGGGCGGCGAGATCGCGGACGGCGAAAACCGCAACGAGCAGGCTCTCCGGACTTTGCCACGGTGGAGGTGGCGAAGTCAGGAGTGCCGCGGCGGCGGCGACTCCATCAGCTCCACCCGATGGCCACCCGGGCCGAGGATGAACGAGCGCCGGGCGCCCCACAGCTGCGCGTGTTCTTCGACCTCGAAGCCGGCCTCGGCGAGCGCGGCGAGGTCAGCGTCGAAGTCGCCGGCGACGAAGGCGGCGTGCCCGAGCATCGGCACGGTCGCACCCTCGGTGACGATCACGTGCACCTGCGTCCCCTCGCGCTCGTACCAGGGGATCATTCCGCCGAGCTCCGCCGGCGCCTCGACCTCGCGGAAGCCGATCAGGCGCAGCATCTCGAAGTAGCGCTCGGCGTCGGCGGGCATCACCTCGACGGAGACGTGCTGGAGCATCGCCGCGAGCGTATCCCTTCGCTTGCCTGCGGACTCAGACGAACGAGGCGACGAGCGCCACCGGCACCACGATCGCCGTCGTCCAGATCAGCGCGTTGGCGGTGATCTTCAGGTCGAGCCCGTAGGCGTGGACGACGATCATCGCGTTGAGGCCGCTCGGCATCGCCGCGAGCAGCAGGAAGCTCGACGGCAGGTCGATCAACGGCAGCGCCAGCAGGAAGAGCAGCGCGGGCATCAGCACGAGCTTGATCGCGATCACCGTCGCCGTCGGCCGCGTCAGCGGCGGCGGGAAGCGCAGCTCGGCCTCCTCGGTGTCCTCGGCCAAAGCGGCGCCGACGGCGAAGAAGCCGACCGGAAGCAACAGCGCGATCGCCACGCGCGAGGCATCGACCGCCCAGGTAGGGGCGAGCGAGGCGGGGGCGAGGACGGCGAGGACCGCGGCGTAGAGGGGGATGTTCCGCGCGAAGAAGGCGCGGACGCGATCGCGTGGGCTCTCACCGGCGCGCGTTCCGAACGCGGCGCCGACGGAGAAGGCGCCGAGCAGCAGCGACGTCGTGCCGACGGCGACGTCGTAGGCGACCGCCTCGCCGATGTGGTCGAAGCCGAGCAGGGCGGCGACCAGCGGGTAGCCGAGGTACGCGGTGTTGGGCACGAGCACGCAGCAGAGCAACGCGCCGATCTGCGGCCGCTCGAGCGCCAGGTATCGAGAGCCGATGACGAAGGCGACGAACCCGCAGATCGCGACCGTGATCCAGCCGAGGACGATGCCGACGGCGAAGTCGTGGTCGAGGTGAACGCGGTTCAGGTTGAGGAAGACGACCGCCGGCAGCACCGTGTAGAGGACCAGCGTCAGCGCCCGCCGGGAGCCGGTGCCGGCCCGGCCGGGCGCCCGCCGCTCGGCCACGAGCCCGGCCCACGTGGCGGCGATGATGGTCAGCGTGATCGGGATCATCTGCAGTCGGCTCGGCCGGCCAAGGCGCGGCGCAGGTTAGGACCTGAGCGGGCCGATTAGATTGTTGAACAATTCCTCGATAGGATCAGGTCGTATGGAACGCACTGCGCGCCGAAGCCTCGCATCCGCCCACTCGCCGCGAGCTACCCGCGATGGATAATCCCGCGATCGACACCCCGGGGGAGAGCGCGCCGCTGATCGTCACCGAGCTTCCCGGGCCGCGCAGCCGCGAGCTGCTCGCCCGCGGGGACGGCGTGCTGTACCCCGGGCTCAGCGAGGGACTCGCCCCGTTCGTCGTCGCCTCGAAGAGCGGCCACACGGTCACCGACGTCGACGGCAACGTCTTCGTCGACCTGATCAGCGCCTCCGGCTCGGTCCCCGCGGGCGCCGCGCGGCCGGAGCTGATCGACGCCGCGGTCGCGGCGATGCGCGAGGTCGGCAACGAGGACGCACACGCACTCACCACGCCCGCCTTCTTCGATCTGGCCGAGCGGCTCGTCGAGCTCGCTCCCGGCGCGATCAGCCGCGTCGACATCTCGCTCAACGGCACCGAGTCGGTCGAGACCGCGATCAGGATGATGCGCCGGGCGACGGGCCGGCCGATGATCCTCGGCTTCCTCGGCGGCTACCACGGCGAGTCGACGACGACGGCCGCGCTCGGCGCTGAGCTCGGCGAGATCTCACAGGCCGAGCGGGCGCTCGTCCCGGGCTTCTTCCACGCGCCCTACCCGCACCCGTACCGCTCGCCCTTCGGCCCGCCGCGCCCCGGCGGCAGCGGCGACGCGACGATCGACTACATCCGCGATCACCTGCTCTTCCACCTGGTCGAGCCGGAGCGGGTGGCCGGCGTCGTCATCGAGCCGATCCTCGGCTCGGGCGGCTGCGTCGCGCCGCCGCCGGAGTTCTGGCCGGCGCTGCGCGCGCTCTGCGACGAATACGGCTGGCTGCTGTGCGCGGACGAGGTGAAGAGCGGCTGGGGCCGCGCCGGCGCGATGCTCGCCGTCGAGCGGTTCGGCGTCGAGCCCGACCTGATCTGCCTCGGCAAGGCGATGGGCGGCGGGGTGATGCCGATCGGCGCGGTGCTCGGGAACGAGGCGGCGATGGGCGGCTACGACGACCTCTCGACGGGCAGCACCTGGTCCTGGCTGCCGGGCTCGGTCGCCGCCGCGCTGGCGACGCTCGAGCTCTACGAGCGCGAGGACGTGATCGGCAACGTGCTCGCGCTCGAGGCCGTCGCCGGCCGCGTCCTCGCCGAGCTCGCCGAGCGCGTCGAGGCGATCGGCGAGGTGCGGGCGATCGGCGGCTTCCACGCGATCGAGCTCGTCCGCGACCGCGCTACGCGCGAGCGCGACCCCGGGCTGCAGGCCGCGATCGCCGCCGAGCTCTGCGCGCGCGGCGTGCTCGTCGAGTCGAGCACCACCTCGCTCAACATCCAGCCCTCACTGCTGATGCCGCCGGAGGACTACGAGGCGGCGCTCGCGATCGTCGCCGAGGTCGTCTCCGGGCTCGCGGAGGGCGGCTCGGGGTGAGCGCCCTCGAGGCCGAGCTGCAGGCCGAGCTCGACGAGCTCGCCTCAGCCGGCGCGATGAAGACGCTGCGCGTGATCGACTCGCCCCAGGGCGCGGCGATCCGGCTCGCGGACGGCCGCCAGGCGATCTGCCTGTGCTCGAACGACTACCTGGGTCTCGCGTCCGACCCGACCGTCGTCGCCGCCGCGGTGGCGGGGGCCGAGCGCTGGGGCGCGGGGACCGCCTCGGTGCGGTTCATCTGCGGCCTGTTCACACCCCACGTCGAGCTCGAGCGCGACCTCGCCGGCTTCCTCGGCACCGAGTCGGCGCTCACCTACGTCTCCTGCTGGAACGCGAACCAGGCCGTGCTCGACACGCTCTCCGGCCCTGACACCTGGATCCTCTCCGACGAGCTCAACCATGCCTCGATCATCGACGGCATCCGCCTCGCCCGGCCCGGCGGCAAGGCGGTCTACGCGCATGCGGACGTCGACGCCCTTCGGGCCGAGCTCGAGCGGGTCCCTGAGGGCGCCCGAACCCTGATCGTCACCGACGGCGTCTTCTCGATGGAGGGCGACCTGGCGCCGCTGCCCGAGTTGCTCGAGGTCGCCCACGCGCACGAAGCGACGCTGATCGTCGACGACTCGCACGGGCTCGGCGTCATGGGCGCCCGCGGCCGCGGCACCGCCGAGCACTTCGGCATCGACCCGGCCGACGTCGACGTCATCACGGGCACGCTCGGCAAGGCGCTCGGCGGCGCCGCCGGTGGCTTCGTCGCCGGCTCGGCTCGGCTCACCTCCGTGCTCGAGCAGCGCTCCCGCCCGCAGCTCTTCTCGAACGGGCTGCCGCAGCCGGTCGCCTGCTCGGCCCGCGCAGCGCTCGGCCGCCTGCGCGACGAGCCGGCGATCCTCGCGCGCCTGCACGAGAACGTCGCCCGCTTCCGCACCGGCCTGCAGGCGGCCGGCATCGAGCCGCTCGCGGGCGAGAGCGCGATCGTCCCCGTGATCGTCGGCGAGACCGCCCGCGCGATCGAGCTCAGCGCCCGCCTGCTCGACGCCGGCGTCTTCGTCACCGGCTTCGGCTACCCGGTCGTCCCCGAGGGCACGGCCAGGATCCGCGCACAGATCTCCGCCGGACTCAGCGACGAGCAGGTCGACGAGTCCGTGGCGGCGTTCGCCGCGGTCCTCGGCTAGGAGTCGGCCACGGGCGTGGCACTGGTGCAGAGCGCGCGACGTCGGCAGGGCCACTGCAGGCAGCCGAGAAACCGGACGACCGCAGGCCTTTCGAGAGTGGAGCTGATCGGATTCGAACCGACG
This sequence comes from uncultured Solirubrobacterales bacterium, assembly GCA_963850625.1. Lineage (GTDB taxonomy): Bacteria > Actinomycetota > Thermoleophilia > Solirubrobacterales > 70-9 > CAXMST01. Next base: position 97,929 of record CAWKLZ010000005.1, on the reverse strand, counting down.
ACCTCCTGGGTGCGATGCGGGGAGGCTGCAGGCGCCGAGGTACGCACTAGCGGCTTGCCTATGAGGTCTTCGCTGCGTCTCACCCGAGGGGGAGCAACGGCAGATAGCGTCGGGTGCACCCCGATACGGTCGGGCCACAGCCCGAGCCCGTGTGCGTCACTCGCCGTGCTGGCTACCCTCAGACCGACGGAGGGAGCAGTCCTTTGGCTCAAGCGCCGGGGTCACCTACATCTACGACGGCCTCGACCGCCGCGACACCAAGCTCACCACCACAAGCAGCTCGACGAGCGCCAACGACCTCTTCTACGTCGGCACCACCGACCTGCTGAGCCGCGAGACAAGCGCAGGCTCCTCCGACCCCGACACCAACTTCTACGCCTACGACTCCCAAGGCCAGCGCCTCGGCTCGACGACCAAGAAGTCCGGCCAAAGCGCCGGCGCCTTCGACAACTACGACCTCGACGCCAGCGGCTCGGTCGTCGGCATCGAGAACCCCGACGGCAGCTTCGATAAGACCAACGGCTCCGCCAACAACGGCAGAAGCGACCTCTACCGCTACGACCCCTACGGCCAGCTGCTCGACCCCGACCCCGGCGATCTCGACGGCCGTGACGCCGAGGCAGAGCTCACCGACGCCGCCGATCAGAACCCCTTCCGCTTCGAGGGCTTCTACTACGACTCGGGCATCCAGAGCTATGACATGCAGGCGCGCGAGTACCGCCCCGACATCGGCCGCTTCCTCTCCCAGGACCGCTTCCAGTCAGCGGGCGCGGACCTGCACCTGCAGTCCGACCCCCTGACCCAGAACCGCTACGCCTTCGCCGGCGGCAACCCGGTCTCCAACGTGGAGTGGGACGGGCACTCCCCCCGCTACGACGGGTCCGGCGGCAACGTCGACCGGGAGCGCCGGCGCGTTCATACCGTCCTTGACTCCGGCGGCACCCTCGGTGCGAGCCTGGACACGGGTGAGTCGGACTCCGCCCCGCTGGCCGAGACCCACGCAGATGTCAGATCCGCCTTCAACTCCGTCACCGACGCGCTCGCCACCGCCCACGCGCTGCCGAAGACCGTGGTCGCGGATCCCGCCGGCCCAATCCGCACGGCTGCCTGCGCCGCCGCTACCCCGATCTTCACGGTCCTGGGCAGCGAGGCCTGCTCGCACCCAGAGCAGGCGGGCCAGCTTGCTTCTGATACAGCGCAAGTAGGAGCGCGAACGTTCACCGGGCTCGAGCGTTCGATTTCCGAGAACGCCCAATGTCTGTCCAGCCACAGCCAGGAGGGATCCGGCGCGATCTTGAGCTGCGGCGGCCAAGGGCTCGTCGCCTCCGTCGAGGCCCTGCCGCACACGTGCGACGGACTCGACGCCGCTCAGTGCGGCGAGTCTGCCGGCCTGCTGGTGGCGGTGGGGGCTCTCACAGACGGCGAGGGAGTCGGGGCGGTCGCCGAAGGCGACAGCGTTGAGGCTGGGGCAGAGACGCTGGGGGAGGGCGGACTGGGTGAACGCCCAGGTGGGCCGGGCGATAGCAGTGACGAATCTAGCGGTCCGCGGAAGGTCGCTATTGGCGAGGACATGAACGGACGCGTAATCCCGAGGGCGCGCGAGGAAGGGGCCGAATATTACGACCCGCCGTACCTCCCGCCGAGCGAGCGGATGGCTCACAATGGCGCTTGGATCAACCAGAAGATGGACGAGGGCTGCACGATCATTGACTGCGGTCCCGCCCCCGGGCGAGATAAGTTTCCTGAAGTGACTAGTCCGTACTACCAGATGGAGCTGGACGAAATCGCGCGGCGCGACTACCCCTACTACCACGGTCCAGCCGGGGACTAATCCACGTGTCCATCAGGATAGAGATGGTCGCTAATGGGTACGTGGCGACCGTGACGCCCCCTCACAGCGCGGTGGGTTGGTCGACATCGCGGCCCATGACGGTTGATGAACTTGACCGGAAGCTCCACGAGCTCGGATGCCATCCAACCGATGTCGGTGACGCGTTCTACCGAGCGGACCCAAACTGGGTGGAAAAGAGCGATCGATGAGAGTGACCGGAGGTAGCGCCGTGTCGGCGCGATCCCTCCAAGCCCCTCCTCTCCTACATCTACGACGGCCTCGATCGCCGCGACACCAAGCTCACCGCGACCAACGCCTCGACGAGCGCCAACGACCTCTTCTACGTCGGCACCACCGACCTGCTGAGCCGCGAGACAAGCGCAGGCTCCTCCGACCCCGACACCAACTTCTACGCCTACGACTCCCAAGGCCAGCGCCTCGGCTCGACGACCAAGAAGTCCGGCCAAAGCGCCGGCGCCTTCGACAACTACGACCTCGACGCCAGCGGCTCCGTCGTCGGCATCGAGAACCCCGACGGCAGCTTCGACCAAGACCAACGGCTCCGCCAACAACGGCAGAAGCGACCTCTACCGCTACGACCCCTACGGCCAGCTGCTCGACCCCGACCCCGGCGATCTCGACGGCCGTGACGCCGAAGCGGAGCTCACCGACGCCGCCGATCAGAACCCCTTCCGCTTCGAGGGCTTCTACTACGACTCGGGCATCCAGAGCTATGACATGCAGGCGCGCGAGTACCGCCCCGACATCGGCCGCTTCCTCTCCCAGGACCGCTTCCAGTCAGCGGGCGCGGACCTGCACCTGCAGTCCGACCCCCTGACCCAGAACCGCTACGCCTTCGCCGGCGGCAACCCGGTCTCCAACGTGGAGTGGGACGGGCACTCCCCCCGCTACGACGGGTCCGGCGGCAACGTCGACCGCGAGCGCCGGCGCGTTCATACCGTCCTTGACTCCGGCGGCACCCTCGGTGCGAGCCTGGACACGGGTGAGTCGGACTCCGCTCCGCTGGCCGAGACCCACGCAGCCGTCAGGAGGGCCACCCACTCCGTGATCGACGCGCTCGCCACCGCCCACGCGCTGCCGAAGACCGTGGTCGCTGCGGACAACGGAGGCTCGGGCGCCTTGCACACCGCCGGCTGCATCGCCGCCGCCGCGCCTTCGCCAGCGACGCTGCTCGGGGCGGCCGAGTGCGCCGACCCCGGCGCCGTCTCTACCGCCGCATCCGACGCCGGCACGCTCGGCTCGAGGGCTGCCGCGGGTCAGATCCAGAGCCTCTCCAACGCGCTCAGCTGCATCGCCGACGGCTCCCCGGGCGGGCTCTCCGGCGCGGCCCTATGCGGAGGCAAGCAGTTCGTCGACTCCGTCAAGGCGATCCCCCATCTCTGCGACGGGCTCAACGGACGCCAGTGCGGGGAGTGGGGGGCAGCCAGCGTCTTCCTCTTCGTCGGCACCGACGGCGAGGGGCTGGGCGCGGTGGCCGAGGGTGAGGAGGCCGGGGTTGGGGGTGCGGTGACGGGGGGTGAGGGAGAAGGAGCTAGCGTCTATCGCTACGTGAGCGAAGGCGAAGCCCGTGCTGCCGCGAAGGCTGGCAAGATCCCCAACACTGATATCGCTGGAAAGCCGAAAGCTGTCTTCTACTCGCCGGATCGCTACGAATCCGCAGCCGAGGCCGAAGCGAACCTACAGATCGGCTCGCAGAACCCCGCTGGGGCGACGGCCTCGCCGACCTACCGACTCGAAGCCAGCAGCCACGGCGCGGACTGGGTCTATGGCGGCAATGTGGACGGCGGAGCTGGCATCGAGCTTCTGACGGAGAACGAATTGCAACTTCAAAGAATCGAGCGGTTGGCTCCATGAGCGACTGGCCGCGTGAAATTCGCCTGGCGGCTCGAATCGACGGCCAGCCACTTGCCGGAGGCTGGCTTGAGATCGAGATTCCGATGAGTAGGAAGAACTCGTACACGATTCCGCTAGGACCCGCCGACGACCGGGGGAAGCTGGCGGTTTCCGGTCCTAGGCTGCGCGCTCTGGTCCAGCTAGTCAACGACCTGTTCCCGATGGACTACAGCGGCATCGACGGTTGGACGGGAGAGTTGCGTGTCATCCCCGTGAACCAGGCTGCAATTCGCAGGTTACGTCGAGCTCAGGATCTGTGGCAGGACACGGACTTTTATCCGGACGACTTCGAACAGCAGCTCACGGAACTTGAGCTTGTATTCCAAGCAGCGCAGCCGACAGCTCGCTTGGAGGTTGAGATTGAAGCGCTGGTCGACGGCGCGGCTCAGGTTCATGGCGTGAGCGTGGCGGCAAGGGATTGAGGTCTCGATCAGCCGGGACGCCCAAGCTCACTAGACCTCGACGCCAACGGCTCCGTCGTCGGCATCGAGAACCCCGACGGCAGCTTCGACCAGACAAACGGCTCAGCCAACAACGGCAGAAGCGACCTCTACCGCTACGACCCCTACGGCCAGCTGCTCGACCCCGACCCCGGGGATCTCGCCGGCCGCGGCGCCGAGGCAGAGCTCACCGACGCCGCCGATCAGAACCCCTTCCGCTTCGAGGGCTTCTACTACGACTCGGGCATCCAGAGCTATGACATGCAGGCGCGCGAGTACCGCCCCGACATCGGCCGCTTCCTCTCCCAGGACCGCTTCCAGTCAGCGGGCGCGGACCTGCACCTGCAGTCCGACCCGCTGACCCAGAACCGCTACGCCTTCGCCGGCGGCAACCCGGTCTCCAAGAGCGACTCAGATGAGCAGCCTCACACCAGACATCATCAAGGTCGATGTACGAAGCCGCGGCGTCGTGGCGCTGGTGTTCGCCGATGGGCTCAAGGGCGAGGTCGAGATCCTCAGCCGGATGCGGGGGCCGGTGTTCGACCGAGCGCGCACTGAGCAGGGTTTCGCCGAAGTGGCAGTGGACGAGGAGAGCGGCACGATTGTCTGGCCCGGAGGAGCAGACCTTGCGCCGGATACCCTCTACGAGCGAGTCCGCACGGGAGCCAGGCCTGAGTCGAGCGTGCCGGGGTGAGATCACGTGGACCAGTTACGGGGGGTCGGTCAACTGCGACGAGGCCGCGAGGGGCGTTGCAGCTGCTTCGCAGACTTTTCTCGGTCGCCCTTTGGGCCTATCCCGCCAGGTCGGCCGTGGCCTCGTCGAAGGCCGCGGTGTGGGCGTCAACGTCGGCCGCGGTCGTTGCCGGTGAGATCAGGGCCATCATGTGGAAAGGGGTGAAGAGGATCCCGCGGTTGAGCATGTAGAGGTGCATGAGCTTGTCGAGCGGCTCGTGCTCGATGATCGCCGCCGACGCCTCGGCGCCCGAGCGGGGAGCCTCGGGTTGGAACATGTACTCGACCCGGCAGCCGAGCCGGGTGACGGTCCAGGGCAGCGAATGGCGCTCGATCGCGGCGGCAGCACCTTGCTCGTAGCGCCGGGCGAGGCCGATCATCCGGTCGTAGGCGTCCGCCGTCAGGACCTCGCTCAGCGTCGCCCGCACCGCCGCGAGTGACAGCGCGTTGCCGGCGAGCGTGCCGCCGACCCCGCCGACGTCGGCGGCGTCCCAGACGGTGCCCTCGAGGATCGCGCTCGGCGACGGCGTCGGTGAAGCCGTAGGCGCCGGTCGGGATCCCGCCGCCGATCGGCTTGCCCATCGTCATCACGTCCGGCTCGAGCCCGTAGGCGCCGGTGTAGCCGCCGGTTCCGCAGCAGAGCGTGTGGGTCTCGTCGATGACGAGCAGCGTGCCGTGCTTGCGGGTCAGCTCGCGCATCGCCTCGAGGTAGCCGGGGTCGGGGAGGACGATGCCGATGTTGGTCAGGGCCGGCTCGGCAAGCAGGCAGGCGACGTCGCCCTCGGCGAGCTCGCGCTCGAGCATCTCGACGTCGTTGTACTCGACCACGCGCGTCGTCAGCTTCGGGTCGATCGGCCGGCCCGACGGCGCCGACGCGCGGCACGACCTCGCCGCTTTGGGGGTCGAGCATGCAGACGGTCTCGTCGACCGAGCCGTGGTAGCAGTGGTTGTGGACCATGACTTTCGGCCGGCCCGTGATCTGGCGGGCGAGGCGGACGACGAAGCGGTTCGCGTCGGTCGCCGAGAGCGTGAACTGCCAGTGCGGCAGCCCGAAGCGCTCGCGCATGAGGTCGCCGACCGCGGCCGCGTCGGTGCTCGGCAGCATCGTCGTGATCCCGCGCTGCATCTGCGCGTGCGCGGCGCTCACCGTGGCGGCCGGCGAGTGGCCGGTCATCGCGCCGGTGTCGCCGAGGCAGAGGTCGACGTAGGAGTTGCCGTCGACGTCGGTGACCGCGGCACCCTCGGCGCTCTCGATGAAGATCGGGAACGAACCCGGCCAGCGCGTCATCCAGTTCATCGGCACGCCGGAGAGCAGCGACCGCTCGGCCTCCTCGTGGATCGCCCGGGAGCGGGGGTGGCTGCTCTCGAACCGCTGCCGCTCGCGGGCGAACAGCTGCTCGACTCGTTCTGGCCTCATTTCCTACCCCTCCCGGGTGCCTCGCATCGTGTCGCGTGAGTGTGTTATCGTCGAATTGTGGAACAATCTAACACAGGGATTTGGAGGGTATGAACGCCGAGATCGAACAGGAAGCGACCGCGGAGCAGGAAGTCTCAGAGACGACGATCCCGCTGCGCACCGTCTCCACGGTCGAAGCGGCGGCCGAGGCGCTTCGCGAGATGATCCTCGGCGGTCAGCTCGAGACCGGGGCGCGGCTGCGCGAGACCGACTTCTCCGCCCGGCTCGGCGTCGCCCGCCACACCTTCCGCGCTGCGACCCAGATCCTGATCAACGAGGGCCTGCTGCGCCGGGTCCCCAACAGGGGTGTGCAGCTCGCGGTCGTCGGTGCCGACGACATCGTCGACATCTTCAAGCTCCGCTCCGCGCTCGAGCTCGAGGCGGTTCGCCTCGTCGTCGTCGGCGAGCGCCCGCTCGAAGCCGCCGCCCGCGCCGTCGACACGCTCAACGGCCTGCCGGCCGACGCCACTTGGCGCGCAGGTCTGCGATGCCGACATGGACTTCCACCGGAGCATCATCGAGGCCGCCGATTCCGAGCGGCTCGCCCGGGCCTACGCGACCCTGCAGACGGAGATCCTGCTCTGCATGGCGGAGCTGCGGCCCCACTACGACAGCCCCGAGGAGGTGGCTGCAGAGCACCGGGAGCTGCTCGAGCCGCTCCTCACCCACAAGCTCGGACTTGCCGAGGAGCGCTTCCGCACCCACCTCACCGAAGCCGAGCAGAACCTCACGCACGCGCTCGAGGCGCGAAAGGAGACGACCGACGAATGATCCGACCGATGATCACCGACCTGCGAGCGCGCGAGGTGCTCGACTGCCGCGGGCTGCCGACCGTCCAGGTCGACATCGAGCTCGACGGCGCGCTGAGCGCCACCGCCGACGTTCCCTCGGGTCGCTCGACCGGCGCCAACGAGGCCGTCGAGCTGCGCGACGGCGGCGACCGCTTCGGCGGCTTCGGCGTGCTCGGCGCCGTCGGCAACGTGAAGGGCGAGATCGCCGATGCGATCGTCGGCACCGAGCTGCCGACGCCAGCGCGAGCTCGACCGCCGCCTGATCGAGCTCGACGGGACCGAGGACAAGGGCCGGCTCGGCGCCAACGCGATCTCTCGGCGTCTCGCTGGCGGCCGCACGCGCGGCCGCGGAGTACGCGGGCGCGCCGCTGTACGCGCACGTCAGCTCGAACGGCCACACGCTGCCGCTGCCGCTCGTCAACCTGATCAACGGCGGTAAGCACGCCTCCAACGACCTCGACTTCCAGGAGTTCATCGTCATCCCGGTCGGCGTCGACTCGATGCTCGAGGCGCTGCAGATCTCGACCGAGACGAACCTCGCTCTGGCCGAGATCCTGCTCGAGCGCTACGGCAAGGTCGCCCTCAACACCGGCGACGAGGGCGGCTTCGCGCCGCCGATCAGCCACCCCGAGGAGGCGCTCGGCCTGCTCCACGAGGCCGTCGACGCGGCCGGGCATTCGGGCCGCTTCCGCTACGGCCTCGACTGCGCGGCTACGCACTACTACGACGGCGAGAGCGGCACGTACCTGCTCGACGGCGAGCGCCGCGACACCGAGTCGATGATCGAGATGTACCAGGGCCTGATCCGCGACTTCGACATCGTCACGATCGAGGACCCGCTCGACGAGGAGGACTTCGAGGGCTTCGCCGAGCTGACCCGGACGAGCGGGATCCAGATCGTCGGCGACGACCTGTTCGTCACCAACCCGGCGCGGCTCGCGCGCGGGATCGAGGTCGGCGCCGCGAACTCGCTGCTCTGGAAGTTCAACCAGATCGGGACCCTGACCGAGGCGCTCGACGCGGCCGAGATGGCCCACAAGGCGGGCTACAGCGTCGTCGTCTCCGAGCGCTCCGGCGAGACCGAAGACCCGATCATCGCCGACCTGGTCGTCGCCCTCAACGCGGGCCAGATCAAGACGGGAGCACCTGTTCGCGGGGAGCGCACCGCCAAGTACAACCGGCTGATCGCCATTGAGGAGGAGCTCGGCGAAACCGCGCTCTATCCCGGCGACGTGTTCGGCGCCAAGGTCGCCGCCTGAGCATGGAGTCTGCCGCCGGGATCGCGAGCTCGCCGCCCGGCGGCGCGCTTCCGGCGGCAGGCCTCGGCCGGCCCTCGATCCGCAACCTCTCACAGCTTCTCGGGAACGGTCGGCGGACCCCCCGGGCGCTGGCTCTGCATCTCGTCCAGGCCGGTCTTCTCGCCTGCGATCCGGGCGCCGCCGTCGAGCGCATCGTCGCGCTCGAGGGCGAGGTCCTGCGGGTCGGCGATCGCACCTACGAGCTGCGCCCGGGTGGCCGCGTCGTCGTCCTCGGCTCCGGCAAGGCGAGCCTTGCGATCGCCGCCGCGCTCGAGCGCGTGCTCGGCGAGCGGCTGACGAGCGGCATCGTCGTCGTCCGCCACCGCGAAGGACCCGAGCTGAGCCGGATCCGGCTGCTCGAGGCCGCGCATCCCGTGCCCGACGCGCGCAGCGCCGCAGCCGCCCGTGAGATGCTCGAGACCGCCGCCGGACTCGGGCCCGACGATCTGCTCATCGCCTGCTTCACCGGCGGCAGCTCGGCGTTGACGAGCCTCGCCCCCGAGGCGGTCGGTGAGGCGGACAAGGAGGAGCTGCACCGCGTGCTGCTCGCCTCCGGCATGCCGATCGGCGACGTCAACGTCGTCCGCAAGCAGGTCTCCGACTTCAAGGGCGGCCGCCTCGCCTCCGCGGCTCGGCCGGCGCCGGTGATCAACCTGACCGTCTCCGACGTCGCCGGCGACCCGCTCGATGCGATCACCGATCCGACCGTCCCGAACGGCAGCTCCGCCAACGACGCGATCGCCGCGCTTCGCGACTGGGCAGTCTGGGAGCAGGTGCCGGCGAGCGTTCGCGACCACCTGCTCTCGCAGGTGGCCGCTGACCCGATCGATCTGACCGGCGCCGAGATCCAGACGGAGCTGCTCGTCACGGGCGATACCGCCTGTGCGGCGATCAGCGCCGCCGCCCGCAGCGAGGGAGCGACGCCGTTCGTCCTTGGCACCGGCATCGAGGACGAGGCCGTCTCGGTCGGCCGGATCCTCGGCGAGATCGCCGCCCACTCAGCCCGCTCCGGCGAGCCCTTCCCCGCACCGTCGGTGCTCGTCGGCTGCGGTGGCGAGAGCACCGTCCGGCTCGGCCCCGGGGACGTTTTCGGCGCCGGCGGCCCGAACCGCGAAGCGGCGCTCGCGATGGCCCCGCGGATCGCCGGGCTCGAGATCGCGGCCGTCTTCATCGACACCGACGGCTCCGATGGCTCCGGTGCCGCCGCGGGGGCGATCGTCGACGGCGACACCGCCGCGCGCAGCGGATCGCCGAACGCGATCCGCGGCGCCCTCGCCAGGCATCGCTCCGGCGAGCTCGTCGAGGCGCTCGGCGACGCCGTCGACACGGGCCCGACCCACACCAACGTCAACGACCTCTTCGTGATTGCGATCGGGGCGGCGGCCCCGCGGAAAGGGGCTGGAGGAGGCAGCGATGGCTGACGAGACGATGATCGAGTTCGAGCGGATCACGAAGAGCTTCGGCGGGGGCGTCAACGCCGTCGATGACATCTCGCTGCAGATCCGTCAGGGCGAGTTCTTCTCGATGCTGGGCCCGAGCGGCTGCGGCAAGACGACATCGCTGCGGATGATCGCCGGCTTCGAGGAGCCCGACTTGGGTCGGATCCTGATTGCGGGCGAGGACGTGACGCTGATGCCGGCCCGCCAGCGCGCGGTCAACATGGTCTTCCAGGACTACGCCCTGTTCCCCCACATGACGGTGGGCGAGAACGTCGCCTTCGGCCTCAAGCTGAGACGGGTCTCACGTGGCGAGCTCAGCGAGCGCGTCGCCGAGGCGCTCGCCGCGATGCAGCTCAACGGCTTCGAGACCCGCCGGCCGGCGCAGCTCTCGGGTGGGCAGCGGCAGCGCGTCGCCCTGGCCCGGGCCCTCGTCAACCGGCCCGCGGCGCTGCTCCTCGACGAGCCGCTCGGCGCCCTCGACCTGAAGCTTCGCAAGGAGATGCAGCTCGAGCTGAAGGCGATCCAGCAGCGGACGGAGACCACCTTCGTCTACGTGACCCACGACCAGGAGGAGGCGCTGACGATGTCGGACCGGATTGCGGTCATGTCCGATGGCCACGTCGAGCAGGTAGCGACCCCGCGCGACATGTACGAGCGGCCGGCCACGCGCTTCGTTGCCGAGTTCATCGGCGTCTCGAACATGCTCAAGATCACACCGACCGGCACTGCCGGTGGCTTCGTCTCTGAGGATCTCGGCGAGGGGAGCCGCCTGCTTGCCCCCGATCCCGGCGACGGCCGCGAGCAACTCGAGGTAACCGTGCGCCCGGAGAAGATCAAGCTCAACCCCGCGCCCGGCGGCGAGACCGATTGCCGCATCCGTGGTCGTCTGCGCGAATCCGTCTACCTGGGCTCGATGACGCAGGTCATCGTCGAGGCGCAGACCGGCGATCGCCTCGTCGTGCACGTGCTCAACGACCGCGAGCTGCCGGACGGACTCGTCCCCGGGGCCGAGATAGCGCTCGGCTGGGCCGCCGAGAGCTCGTACGTGATCGGCACACCCGCCGCGCCCCCGCCGTCGCCGCCGGACGACGGTCCGGCCGTTGCCCCGGCCTCGGCCGACGCGACGGAGGTCCGAGCATGAGCCGCCTCCGCGCTCCACTGCTCGCGCTCGCGGCGCTCGGGGCGCTGACCCTCGCCGCCTGCGGTACCTCTACCGGCAGTGGCGACGGTGGCAGCTCGGTACCGCCTCCCGCCGACCCCTCGGCGCCGGTCTCGGGCCAGCTCCGCGTCTTCGCCTACCAGGACACCGTCACCGACCAGCTCCTCGACCCGTTCAGGCAGGCCAATCCCGATCTCAACGTCGAGACGGCCAGCTTCGGATCCGACGAGCAGGCCGCGGCGAAGATGGCCGGCGGCTTCAAGGCCGACGTCGTCGAGGTCTGCCTCGACGAGATGAAGCCGCTGCTCAAGCGCGGGCTCCTGCAGCCGGTCGATACCAAGGGCGTAACCGACTGGGACAAGCTCGCCTTCACCGACTCGAACGGCCTGCAGGCAAAGGGCGGCGGCGTCTGGTTCGTGCCGCTCAGCGCCGGCCCGCAGGGCGTCATCTACAACACCTCCACGATCGATACGCCGCCGACTTCGTTCGCCGACCTCTTCGACCCCGCTTACGCGGGGCGGGCCTCGATCGAAGGCGACTACGCGCTGCCGGCAATCGCCGAGACGGCGCTCGTACTCGGCGACAAGGACCCGATGAACCTGACGCCCGAACAGCTCGACGCGGTCGGCCAGAAGCTCGACGCGAGCCGCGACCAGTTCCGCTCGCTGTGGCAATCCGATGCCGACCTCGTGCAGCTCTTCAAGTCGGGCGAGGTCGACATCTCCGACGGTGGACCCGGGCTGGCGCAGCGGATCCGCGATGCCGGCGTTCCCGTCAAGTGGGTGAACCCGAGCGAGGGTGCGCTCTCCTGGGTCTGCGGGCTCGGGATCCCGGCCGGCAGCTCGAACACTGATGCCGCCTATGCGTTGATCAACTGGCAGGCCTCTGCCAAGGCGCAGGCGCTCCGCGCCGACGATGGCTACACGGTCACCAACCCGGCGGCGATGAAGCTCGCCGACCCCGCCTCGCGCAAGACCGCGGACCCCAGCATCCTCGACGGAGCGATCCCCGAGAGCGAGCCCCCCGACTATGACCAGTGGACACGTCAATTCCAGGAGTTCCAAGCAGGATGAAAAACCAGTTCAACAAGTTCACGACCCTGATTCTCGCCGCCGTGCTTGCGGTCGCGGTGACCGCCTGTGGGGGCTCCAGCGGCGACACATCCGTCGCTCCGGCGCCAAGCGCCGCGGAGATGCAGAAGCCCGCGACGGGGACGTTGCGTCTCTTCACCTACTCGGACACCGTCAGCGACCCGATGCTGGATCCCTTCAAACAGGCGAACCCGGACCTCGACGTGAAGAGCGCCACGTTCAACTCCGACAAGGCGGCAGCGGCGAAGCTCTCCGGCGGCTTCCAGGCTGACGTGGTCGAGGTCTGCGCGGACGAGATGACGCCGCTCACGGCTCGCAACCTGCTGCGCCCGCTCGACCCGTCGGCGATCTCCGACTTCGACAAGCTGGCGTTCCACGCATCGCCCGACATCCGGGACGACAACGGCAAGGTGCTCTTCGTTCCCGCCTCCGCGGGGCCGCATGGGCTGATCGTCAACACGGACAAGGTCAGCGCCGACATCAACTCCTACGCCGACCTGTTCGACGACGCGTATGCGGGCAGGGCGGCGCTCGAGTCGACGCCCGTCACGTCGATCGGCGACGCGGCGCTGGCGATGGGCAAGACGAACCCCTACGACCTGAGCCCGGCCGAGATCGACGAGGTCAAGCAGTACCTGATCGACCACCGCGACAACTTCCGCTCCTTCGCGGAGTCGGACTCGGACATGGCCAACCTGTTCAAGTCGGGTGAGGTCGTGATCGCCAACGGTGGCCGTGGCACGGCGCAGGACCTGATCAAGAACGGCGTTCCGGTCAAGTGGATCGCGCCGAAGGAGGGCGCGACGTCGTGGGTCTGCGGCCTCGGCATCACCTCCAATGCCCAGAACCTCGACGCGGCCTACAAGCTGATCAACTACTACGCCTCGCCGCAGGCACAGGCAGAGAGCGCCAAGGAGGGCTTCATCGCGATGAACCCGAACGCCATCCCGCTGCTGCCGGCGAACCTCCGCAAGGACGCGAACCCGTCCTCGCTGGACAACGCGATCGCGCTCACCGAGCCGCCCAACCAGGATCTCTACGACCGCGCCTGGCAGGAAGTGGCAGCGGGCTGAGGGGTCGATCGTGGGAGCGGCGCCGACAACGATCGAAGCCGGACTCGGCCGGGCGCCGGCGGCGCACAGCCGGCCCGGCTTGGGCCTGCGCATCCGCCGGGCCCTGCCGGCGGTCGGCTCGGCGCTGCTCGTCGCCTTCGTCGCCCTGATCCTGTTCGGGCCGGTGCTGATGCTGGCCCTGTTCTCGTTCAACGACTCGTCGATCATCTCGCTGCCTTGGGAGGGCTTCACGACCCACTGGTACGACGCGGCCTTCTCCCAGAGCGCCGCCCGTGAGGCGATCCGCAACTCGCTCGTCGTCGCGGCGATCGTCATGGTCAGCTCTCTGGTCCTCGGCACGGCGGCGGCCTGGGGGCTGACGCGCTTGCGCTTCCCGGCGCGCGGCTCGATCGCCAGCATGCACGGCGCCGTTCTCGTCGTCCCCTGGCTGATCATCGGGGTGGCCGGGCTGATCTTCTTCAGCCAGGTGCAGATCCCGCTCTCGCTGGAGACCGTGATGATCATGCACCTGGTCACCACCTTCCCGCTCGTCGTCGCGATCGTCGGCGCCGGCCTCGTCCGCTTCCAGCGCTCGCTCGAGGAGGCTGCGATCGACCTTGGTGCGACGCAGATCCAGATGCTCCGGTACGTCGTCTTGCCGCAGATCGCGCCCTCGCTGGCAGCGGCGGCGATCTTCGCCTTCGCCTGGAGCTTCAACAACTTCGAGATCTCCTTCTTCGTCGGCGGCTTCGACCAGACGTTCCCCGTCTGGGTCTTCTCGGTCCTGCGCCAATCCGAGAACCTGCCGCTGGTCAACGCGGTCTCGACCGTGATCGCGGTCGCCCAGGTGCTCGCCGTGTTCGGTGCCTGGTGGCTGATGAAGCGGATGACCCGCAACAGCGGCGGCGACGCAGCGCTGACCGAGATCCTCACGGGCGGGACGAGGTAGGGACAATGGAGAGCGCCTCCGTACCCGCCGTCGAGCTCGAGCACGCACTCGAGAACGCAGGTGGCCGGCGGGGTGGCCGCTCCCCCTGGGGGCAGGTGCTCGCCTTCATGAGCGCGCCGACGGTGCTGCTCGCGGTGCTCTTCCTGGCGCCGATGGTCGTGATGCTCGTCATCGCCTCTCAGTACGGGCTGCTCAGCGGTAGCAGCGGCTTCACCTTGAGCAACTTCACGGACGTCCTCACCGACCCGCTCTACCGGCACATCGCTTGGACGACGGTGCAGATCGCCACCGCCGCGATGCTCGTCCAGCTCGTCATCGCCGTGCCCGTTGCCTACGTGATCGCCTTCCGGGCGGGCCGCTGGGAGCTGCCGCTGCTGCTCTTCCTGGTCCTCGCCGACGAGCTCAACCCGATGGTCCGGATCTACTCCTGGCGGATGCTGCTCGGCCGCGAGGGGCTGATCAACTCGGGGCTCATGCAGCTCGGGATCATCGACCACCCGATCGACGCGCTGCTCTTCAGCCCGTTCGCGGTCACGGTCGTGCTCTCGACGAGCTATCTGACCTACACGATCATCCCGATCTACGCCTCGATGAAGGCCATCGACACCAACATGTTCGAGGCCGCCCGCGACCTCGGCGCGGGCTGGTTCACCACCTTCCGCCGCGTGCTGCTGCCGCTGATCGCGCCCGGCATCTTCGTCGCGCTGCTGCTCGTCTACATCCCGCTGTTCACCGACTTCGCCAGCCCGGCGCTGGTCGGCGGCACGAGCGGCTACATGCTCGGCAACGTCGTCCAGGACCTCGTGCTCGAGAACGGCGACCTCAACCACGGCGCGGCGATGAGCATCCTGCTCTTACTCGGCTCCGGGATCTTCGCCGCGGTTGCCTACCGCCTCGCCCGCATCAACCGGCTCGACTAGATGGCGCCTGGGACACCGGATGCGGCCGCGGGAACGGCCCACGACACGGTGATCGTCGGCGGCGGGCACAACGGCCTCGTCGCCGCCTACTACCTGGCCCGCGCCGGGCTGCGCCCGCTCGTCCTCGAGCGCCGCAACTTCGTCGGCGGTTGCTGCGTGACCGAGGAGTTCGCGCCCGGCTGGCGCGCCTCGACCGGGGCCTACGTGATCAGCATGATCCGCGAGCCGGTGTGGCGCGACATGCGGCTTGCCGAGCGGGGCATCGAGATCGACGCAGCCGGGCCCCTCGCTGTACGGCTTTCCAGGTGGCGAGCGCCTGCTGCTTGGCGAGGACCTCGGCGAGTCCCAGCGGGAGATCGCGCGCTTCTCCGAACGCGATGCGGCGGCGCTGCCCCGCTTCGAGGCCGACCTCGGCCGGCTCGCCGAGGCGATCGGGCCGATGATGGACGCGACGCCGCCCGATCCCGGCCGGATCCACCCCCGTGA
Organism: uncultured Solirubrobacterales bacterium; assembly: GCA_963850625.1. Lineage (GTDB taxonomy): Bacteria > Actinomycetota > Thermoleophilia > Solirubrobacterales > 70-9 > CAXMST01. Next base: position 82,371 of record CAWKLZ010000005.1, on the reverse strand, counting down.
CCTCGGCGAGCTCGTCAAGCTCGGTACCCGCGGGCTCCGCTTCCGCGGCGTCGTCAACGACGCCCTCTTCCTGTTCGGGACCTCGGCGACGCAGTTCCTCGACGAGTACTTCTCCTCCGAGGTCGTCAAGGCGGCGCTCGGCTGGCATGCGATCAACGACTCGATCGCCGGGCCCTCGACGCCCGGGACCGCCTACGTGCTGCTCCACGACCACGCCGCCGAGCAGGCTGGAGGCGGGCTGCGCAGCTGGGGCTTCGTCCGCGGCGGCATCGGGCTCGTCACCGAGGCGATGGCCGACGCGGCGCGCGAGGCGGGCGCGACGATCCGCACGGGCGCCGAGGTCGAGCGCATCCTGACCCGCGACGGGCGGGCGGTCGGCGTCCGCCTGGCCGGCGGCGAGGAGATCGCCGGCGAGCGGATCCTCTCCAACGCCGATCCGAAGCGGACCTTCCTCGGCCTGCTCGAGCCGGACGAGCTACCGGACCGCTTCCTCGCCTCGCTGCGCGCCTACCGCTGCAACGGGACCAGCGTCAAGATCAACCTCGGCGTCGACCGGTTGCCCGAGGTGACGGGAATGCCCGCCGGCCGGCAGCCCTACCTCGGCGGGATCATGGAGTTCGGCCCGTTCATCGCCGGCATGGACCGCGCGCAGGCCGAGGCTCGCGAGGGCCGGCTCGGCAGCGACCCGCACACCGAGGTCTGCATTCCCACCTTCCACGATCCGTCGCTGGCGCCGGCGGGCAAGCACGTGCTGACGATCGATGTCAACAGCCAGCCCTACGATCTCGCCGACGGCGAGGGTCCGTGGGACGCGGTAAAGGAGCGTGTCGCCGACGAGGCGATCGCCAGATTGGAGACCTACATGCCCGGACTAAGCGACTCGATCGAGCACCGCCAGGTCCTCAGCCCGCTCGACCTCGAGCGCCTGCTCGGGATCAGCGGCGGCCACGCCCTGCACGGAGACATGTCGTTCGACCAGCTCTTCACGCTGCGGCCGGTGCGCGGCTGGGCCGACTACCGGACGCCGGTCGAGGGCCTGTGGCTGTGCGGCGCCGGTACCCATCCGGGCGGGGGCGTGAGCGGTGCCAACGGCCGCAACTGTGCCCGCGAGGTGATCCGCGCGCGGCGCGGCGGCTTCGCCCGGCGGTTGCGGGGGCGTTCGTGAGCGAGCCGCTCGTCAGGGTCTTCGACGCGCGTGCGGTCGAGCTCGGGCCGGATCCGGTCGAACCGGATGCGATCGTCAGCGGCGATCCGGTCGCGACCGGCGCCGCGGTCGCGCGGTGGTCGGATGGGTCGGAGAACGGCGTCTGGCGCGTCGAGCCCGGCGTCTTCACCGATGTCGAGGTCGAGGAGACGTTCGTCGTCCTCGCCGGCCGGGCGACGATCGAGCACGAGGGCGCCGTCTACGAGCTCGGTCCGGGCTCGGTCTGCGTCTTCGGCGCGGGCGCCGAGACGACGTGGACGCGTGACCGAGACGCTGCTCAAGGCCTACGTCATCCGGGGGTAGGGACGGAGCGCGCGGAGCGCGCCGTCGCTAGCCGTTGACGATCTGGACGATCGCCTCGCCGGCGTGGCCGGCGAAGTTCGTGAGCGGGTCCGGGTAGACGCCGAAGCCGACCATGCCGACGGCGCAGATCGCAAGCACGCCGAGCATCAGGGCGCAGCGGCCGCCGCTCGGGCCGCCGGTCAGCGCCACGCCGGCCTGCTCGGCCTTCGGGCTCGCGCCGGCCGGCGCCGGCTCGTCGTCGGCCTCCTGGGAGGCGCCGGCGAGCGCCGGCATGACGCGCGGCTTCGGCGTCATCCAGACGGCGGCGATCACCCGCAGGTAGTAGGCGAGGGAGATCATCGAGCCGATCACGATCATCACGCCGAGCCAGGTGTAGTCGCCGGCCACGGCGCTCTCGATCAAGTAGACCTTGCCGAAGAAGCCGACGGTGCCGGGCAGGCCGGCGAGCGCCAGCATCGAGATCGTCAGCGGCCAGGCCAGCGAGGGCCGGTCCTTGCCGAGCCCCTCGACCGCGGCGAGGTCGTCGCCGTAGGGGGTCTCGCGCTCGCGGATTGCGATCACGGCGAAGGCGGCGAGGTTCATCAGCGCGTAGCCGGCGATGTAGAAGAAGAGCGCGTTGACGCCGACCTCGAGGCCGACGAGCAGGCCGACCAGCATGTAGCCGCCCTGGGCGATGCTCGAGTAGCCGAGCATCCGCTTGAGCGAGCGCTGGCGGATCGCGCCGACGTTGCCGACGATGATCGAGAGCGCCGCGATCGCCGCCAGCGCCGGCTGCCACTGATCCGCCGAGGGGCCGAGCGCGACGATGAAGAAGCGGACGAAGACCGCGAACGCCGCGGCCTTCGTCGCCACCGCCATGAAGCCGGTGATCGGCGTCGGCGCGCCCTCGTAGACGTCGGGCGTCCACTGGTGGAAGGGCGCGATCGAGACCTTGAAGGCGAGCCCGACCGCACAGAGCCCGATGCCGACGAGGATCAGCGGATCGTCGGCGAGGTCGGAGCCGATCCCGGTGGCGATCGCGGTGAAGTCGGTGGCGCCCGAGCCGCCGTAGATGAAGGAGAGCCCGTAGAGCAGCGTCGCCGAGCCGAGCGAGCCGACGATCAGGTACTTGAGCCCGGACTCGAGCGAGCCCGGCCGCGTCCGGTGGCTGCCGCAGAGGATGTAGAGCGGGATCGAGAGCAGCTCGAGCCCGACGAAGAAGGTGATCAGGTTCTCGGCCATCGCCAGCATCGTCATGCCGAGCAGCGAGCCGAGCAGCAGCGTGTGCGTCTCCGGGAAGCCGGCCTCCTCGGCGCCGGGGTCGCGGAGCAGCAGCGGCAGCGCCAGCGCCGCCGCCGCCAGGCAGATCAGGGAGGCGACGATCGCGAGTCCGTCGATGCGCAGCGCGTGCGCGACGAGATCGCGCGGCGCCTCGTTGAGCTGCCAGATCAGCAGCCCCGCGGTGGTCCCGATCGCGACCGCCGTCAGCGCCGTCGAGATCCAGCGGCCACTGCCGCGGCCCGATCACGCCGGCGATCAGCACGACGCAGATCCCCGCCGACAGCGAGATGATCGGCGAGATCCCCGCGTAGTCGATGTCGGGCGCGGTGAAGCTCACCCAGAGCTCCCCGCGTCGGCGATCGTCGACTCCGGCAGGCCATAGTGATCGAGGCAGCCCGCGCCGGAGGTGAGCACGTAGCCCCGGCTGCCGTACTTCTCGGCAACCGGGGCGTAGCCGGTCCAGCCCGCCTTCGCCTGCGTCGTGCCGTCGGGGCCGCAGTCGGCGCGGGCGACGGCGGCGACGCTGCGCGTCACGGCGGCCTGGCCGCGGTCGGTGATCAGCGCCGGATACAAGGCGATCGCGATGACGCAGGCGACGAGCGGCGCGATCACGACGCCCTCGCGCAGGGTCATCTCACGCGAGGAGGCGCCGTCGGGAAGCGTGTTGTGCATCGAGCGCTGGTACATGCGCAGCGCGTAGTAGGCGGCGAGCGCGATCCCGACCGAGGCGATCAGCGCCAGCGCCACCTTCGACTGGAAGAGCCCGGTGAGGATGTAGAACTCGCCGACGAAGTTGGACGAGCCCGGGATCGCGAGCATCGCCATCGTCACGATCACGAAGAGGATCGCGAGCACCGGAGCCCGCTTCGCCATGCCGCCCATCGCGGTCAGCTCGTCGCTGTCGTAGCGCTCGTAGAGCAGCGCGGCGATGAAGAAGACCGCGATCACGACGAGGCCGTGGTTGAACATCTGGATCACCGAGCCCTCGCCGCCCTCGGGCCGCAGAGCGAAGATCCCGAGCGTGATGAAGCCGAGCTGCGCGATCGACGAATAGCCGAGGATCAGGCGCAGGTTCGTCTGCGTGAACGCCATCGCCGAGCCGTAGAGGATCGAGCAGACGGCGATGATCAGGATGATCTCCTGGTACTGGATCGTCGCGTCGGGGAAGAGCGGCAGCACGATTCGCAAGAAGCCGTACGCGGCGACCTTGCTGAGGACGCCGCTGAGCAGCGCCAGCACCGGCAGCGGGCAGGAGCGGTAGGCGTCGGCCATCCAGCCGTGCACGAGGAAGGCCGGCATCTTGACGAGGAAGGCCGCGGCGAAGAACCAGAAGATCCACTGCTGGCTGCCGAGATCGAGCGGATGCGCGGCGAGCACGGGGATGCTGAAGCTGACGCCCGTGGTCGGGTCGGCGCTGAGGACGCCGGTGGCGATCGCCGCCGCCAGCATCAGCAGCGAGCCGACGAGCGTGTAGATGATCATCTTGATCGTCGCCCGGACCCGATCGCCGGTGCCCCAGCTGCCGATCAGGAAGTAGAACGGGATCAGCATCAGGTCGAAGAAGAGGACGAAGAGGATCAGGTCCTGGGCGAGGAAGGCGCCGAAGACGGCGGTCTGCGCCAGGCCGAGGTGGAAGAAGTAGGTGCGCGCCCGGTCGGGCACCTGCAGGGCCGAGTAGAGGTTCGCCGCGAGCCAGCCGATCGCGGTGAGCAGGATCATGAACAGGCTGATCCCGTCGACGGCCAGCTGGTAGCGGATCCCGAGGTCGGGGATCCAGCTCTCGTCGACCGCGTGCTGCAGGGCGCCCGAGCCCGTCGCGAAGTCGCAGACCAGCGCGATCGACAGCCCGAGCGTGACGAGCGAGCCGGCGACCGCGGCCCAGCCGACGAGCCGGGCCGGGAGCACGATGCCGAGCAGGCCGACGGCGAGCGGCAGCCAGAGCAGGACGTTCAGCATCTGTCGCTCACCCGCCTCACGTCGACGCGATCAGGAAGTAGAGGGCGAAGGCGACGATCCCGGCGACGACGAGCAGCGCGTAGGAGCGGACGAAGCCGCTCTGCGCCCCCCGCACGGCTGCGCCGAGCCCGCTGACGCCGTCGGTGACGAAGGCGACGATGCCCTGCACGGCGACGCGCTCGAAGACGTTGTTGGCGAAGCGGCCGCACGCGACGACGGGCCGGTAGACGAGCGCGTCCTGGAGCTCGTCGAAGTACCACTTGTTGTAGAGCAGCTCGTAGAGAGCGTGAAAGCGCGTGCGCAGCCTGTCGGTCGAGCCGGGCGCGACGATGTACAGGTAGTAGGCGAGGCCGATGCCGAGGATGCTGAGCAGGCCGCCAACGAACATGCCTTCGTAGGAGGCCGTCGTCGACGGGTCGATGTGGAACAGCGGCGAGGCGTCGAAGGTCGGCGTGAGGAACTTGTCGACGACGTCGTCGATGCCCGGCACCTGGATCCAGCCGATGAACAGCGCGCCGAAGGCGAGCACGGCCATGCCGATCTGCATCGCGAGGCTGCCGCCGGGCCGGACGCGCTCGGCGATGTGGTGCTCGGCGCCGGGGAAGCCGACGTCGGTGTCCTCCGGCGTGCCGTCGGCCGGATTGACCGGCTCGCCGTGCGCGATGTGCCCCTCCTCGAGCTCCTTCGCCTCCGGCGCCTTCTTGCCGTAGAAGACGCGGAAGACGATCCGGAACGAGTAGAAGGCGGTCAGGAACGCGGCCGCGTAGCCGCCGACCGCGAAGATCCAGTACCAGCCGCCGCGGGTCGCCGCGTAGATGAGGATCTCGTCCTTGCTGAAGAAGCCCGAGGTCCCTGGGAAGGCGGCCAGGGCGAGGGCGCCGATCGTCATCGTCACGAACGTGAACGGCATCGCCTTGCGGAAGCCGCCGAGCCGGTCGATGTGCTGGACGTTCGCCATCGCCGCGATCACCGAGCCGGCGCCCATGAAGAGCAGCGCCTTGAAGAACGCGTGCGTCATCAGGTGGAAGAGCCCGCCCCCGTAGGCGCCGATCGAGACGCCGACGACCATGTAGCCGATCTGGCTCATCGTCGAGTAGGCGATGATCCGCTTCAGGTCGGTGACGGCGAGCGCGATCGTCGCCGCGACGAACAGGGTGACCAGGCCGACGCAGGCGGAGATGTCGGCGGCGGTCGGCGCCAGGTTGAAGAGCGGCCACGAGCGCGCGATCAGATAGACGCCGGCCGTCACCATCGTCGCCGCGTGGATCAGCGAGGAGACCGGGGTCGGGCCCTCCATCGCGTCCGGGAGCCATGTGTGGAACGGGATCTGCGCCGACTTGGCGAAGGCGCCGACCAACAGCAGCAGGCAGATCGCGACGATCGTCCACTCGTTCGTGGTGAAGGCGTGCGGGGCCTGCTCGAAGACCTGCGGGTAGGCGGTGGCGCCGAGCTCCTTGATCAGCAGGATCGCGGCGAACATGAGCCCGATGTCGCCGATCACGTTGATCACGAAGGCCTTCATGCCGGCCTTCGTCGCCGTCCCGCGCCGGTACCAGTAGGAGACGAGCGCGTAGGAGGCGTAGCCGACGAAGGCCCAGCCGACGATCAGCAGCACGTAGTTGCCGGCGAGGACCAGCAGCAGCATCGAGAAGACGAAGAAGTTCAGGTAGGCGAAGAAGCGGTGGTAGCCCTCGTCGCTCTTCATGTAGCCGAACGAGTAGACGTGGATCATCGTCGAGACGCCGCTGACGACGAGCGCCATGTAGACGCTGAGCGGGTCGACGTAGATGCCGAGGTCGAAGGGCAGTCCGCCGCCGCCGTAGTCGTAGAGCGTGTCGGAGAAGTGACGCGTGTCGGCGGGCTTGCCGAGCAGCGCGAAGAGCATGCCGAGCGCCGAGACGAAGGCCAGGGCGATCGCGGCCGTGCCGATCAGCCCGGCGACGCGCGAGGGGATCAGCCTGAAGGTGAGGCCGATCGTGATCGCGCCGGCGAGCGGGAAGGCGAGGACCAGCCAGCCCCAGGTGGTGACGCTCATCCGCGCAGCTCCCGGGCCTCGTCGACATCGAGGGCTAGCCGGCGCCGGTACATGGCGACGATCAGCCCGAGTCCGACGACGACCTCACAGGCGGCGACGACCATCACCATGATCGCGAAGACCTGCCCGTCGGCGTTGCCGAGCTCGCGGCTGAAGGCGATCAGCGCGAGGTTGGCGCTGTTCAGCATCAGCTCCAGGCAGAGCAGGATGACGAGCGGGCTGCGGCGGACGAGGACGCCGATTGCGCCGATCGAGAAGAGCAGCGCGGAGAGCACCAGGTACCACTCGACGGCCATCAGTCGACCGCCCCGGTCTCGATCCGCTCGCCGAGGCCGCGGCCCGCGTGCATCGTGTCCTTCGGTCCCTGCTCCTCGCCGTGCGGTCGGCGTCCTGCCAGGACGACGGCTCCGACGGCGGCGAGCAACAGCAGCAGCGACGCCGCTTCGAAGGCGATCAAGAAGCGCTCGAGCATCAGCTTGCCGATCGCCTCCGGCGTGCCGAAGCCGGCGTCCACGTTGGGCCCGTCGGTGCCGAGCGCCTCGAGGCTCGTTCCCAAGATCGCGATGCTGAGCTCGATGAAGAGCGCGATGCCGAGCGCGGGCGCGATCAGCCGCTGACCGGGAATCGGCTCCCACAGCGGTTCGTCGATATTGCCGACGTAGGCGGCGACGAAGACGTAGAGCACCATCACGGCCCCCGCGTAGACGACGATCTGGGCGACGGCGACGAACTGGGCGTACAGGAGCAGGAAGAGGCCGGCCAGCGCGACGAGGTGGATGACCAGCGCAAGCACGCTGTAGAAGGGGTTGCGGAGCGCGATCACGGCGATTGCGCCGCCGAGAGCTCCGATCGCACCAGCGAAGAAGGCAACTTGGACCATTCGCCGCTCATCCTATGAGTTCGGCGGCGGGCCCGGAGCGCCGATGGCGGCACCGCTGCTCGCTCACGTCCGCACGGACTATCGCTCGCGTCGCCACCGCCCTCGACGCTCCGGACCGCGCCGTGCAGCCGTCACGCTACGGCGGGTCCCAGGGCCGGCGGATAGGCTGCGCGGTGCCTTGTCCGACGCGGTTCTCAGGCGCATCTTCCGGGTCATGTTGCGGCTCTTCTACAAGCCGTTCCTCGGCCCGCCGTTCCCCGTTGCCTTCCAGCGGCGCTTCATGGTGCTCGCGACGCGGATCCTGCCGCCGCCGGCCGAGGTCGACCGCGAGGAGCTGCGGGGGCCGGGAGCGCCGGTCACCCGCTTTGGGATCGGCGGCGGTGAGCCGGCGCTGCGTCCCGCCGTGCTCTGGGCCCACGGCGGCGGCTTCGTCATCGGTAGCCCCTCGACTCACGCAGGCTTCGCCGGCCATCTCGCGCAGGCCGCCGGCGCCGACGTGTACCTGCCCGACTACCGGCTGGCGCCCGAGCATCCGTGGCCGGCGGCGACCGACGACTTCTTCTCCGCCTACACGGCGATGCTCGCCCGCGGGCACGACCCTGCCCGGGTCGCGATTGGCGGCGACTCGGCCGGCGGCGCGATCGCGATCCTGACGGCGCTCTCGCTGGCCGAGATGGATGTGCCTGCGCCCGCGGCCCTGGTCCTGCTCTCGCCCGTCACCGACCTCGGCCTCTCGGGCCCGAGCGTCTTCGCCAAGCGCCGCGCCGACCCGCTCCTGCGGACCGAGTGGCTGGCTCCCTCCTACCGCGCGTGGGCGGGGCCGCTGGCGTCCAGCGACGGCCGCATCTCGCCCCTGTACGCCGACCTCGCCGGCCTGCCGCCGACCCTCGTCCAGGTCGGCGAGGACGAGATCCTGCTCGACGACTCCGTCCGCTTCGCAGACCGCGCCTGGGCGAAGGGCGTCCAGGTGGAACTGCAGCGCTTCGCCGGCCTCTGGCACGACTTCCAGCTCCAGGCCGGCCTGCTCGCCGACTCCCGGGCGGCCGTGGGCGACATCGCCGCCTTCCTGCGCCGCCGCTGGGAGATCTGAGCGGCGCGCTCGCGGGGGCGCCGCGGCGGCTCAGCTGTCTCCGCTCTCGGCGCCTCGCCCCCCGAACGTCCCGCATCCGTCCCTATACGCGGGGTTCCCGCACGTTCGGCGCCGCGGCCCAGCCGTGCACCGACCGGAGAGAGCATCGAGGCACTCGGGCGTGCGCCGCCGCGTCCGCCGGCCAGGGGCGCCTGCCGCTAAGGGTGCCTTTGCCTCAAAGAGAAACTCGCGGGCCATGAGTCTCTTCCCCGTGGAAGCCCCACGGTAGGACTGGCAAACTGAAGGCATGGCCCAGAGGGTTGGCAGCCGGACCGACTGGCTCATCGCGGTCGCGACCCTGGGGGTCCTTGCCGTCTTGGCAATGCTCCTTGTCACTTGGTCTTGGCCATTCAGCGCCTTGAGTTGGCCACTCGGGGGAAACAGCATCAGCTGCGGCGACTACAGCTTCGATCGGGCTGCCTGGGAGCGAGGTTCAACTGCGGACGATCAGGCGGGCGCCCTCGATCGATGCGACACGCTCGTGGGCATGACGAAGCCGGAGGTGCAGCAGATGCTTGGCTACGGCCCGATGAAAGCCGGTCGGCAGCAAGCGCGGGTCTGGCGCTTCGGCGCGGGCGAGGTCAACGACTTCATGGGACCAGGGGATGGTCAGACGCTGAGCGTCCGCTTCGACTCCCGGGGTCGCGTGACCGGGACAAGCCTGCTGTATCCGGCTGACTGAAATTCGCAGTAGCTCTTCGCGCGAAAAGTCAGGGTCAGATCTGTAGCCCGGCTGGCGAGAGAAACGCCGCATCAACAGGGCTGGACCCCGTCGTTGTCGACGTGCGCGCACGCGAACTGGCCTGATTCGAGCGAGACAACCTCAAAGCCACTCGCGTAGAGCTCGGATGGTGTGATGTCCTGAGCTTTCTTGGGCGAGAGTAGGTAGATGTCGCCGGCACCGCCCTCCCGCGCTTTCTGCTTGATGCCGTCTTTGATCGTGGGGGTCAGGCCGCCAGTGCTCACCGCGACCGTAAATGGCATGCGGCTTTTCTCGGCGAATTTCTTCACGAGTCCCGGAAAGACTGACGCGGGAAGGTCTCCATCGGCTCGGAGCTGGTCCAAGATCGCAGCGGCGCTCGCGGCACGATCGCCGCTCACCGGGCTTGACGTCGAAGTCGTAGTGCTTGTCGAGCCGTCGCCAGATCCGCAACCGATCGCTATCAACGCGGCCATCAAGCAAGCCGCCACTGAAATACGGCTAGTCATGCGCGCTTCCCTCGTGGATGCCGAGACCTTCCTTGGCGATCACCGCAACGACACCGATGCCCAACACCTTCGTCCCCCGAACCATGGACGCGAGTCTAGACGCGGCGCCCCGCCCAGTTTCTCTTCGCGCGCGAGCACCACCGCTCGCTCGAAGCCTCTGCGGCGAGGCAGTTTCCGCGCCGTCGCCCCCGGTGCCTACGTTGGCGAGGCCGCCCAATGCCCGACCGCGAAAAGCAAGACGGTCCGTATTCGCTAGGGGCCGTCGCCGGCGCACGCGGCGCCGTCGCGCGGCGAGCAAGCTGGCCGCTTCTCGCTGAGAGGGACCCAGAACGCAACGAAGCGGTCCGGCGAGTCAAGACCGTCCAGTTGACCCCCTCATAGGGGGCAAAAGTGGACGACTATGCCCAGACCGGCCGGGCGCGTACTCACCCTCACTGCCTCTTTCGGTTGGAAGTGCCATCCGGCGCCGCCGGTGTCGGCTTCCGCCCTCAGCTGCCCAGCAGCAGGCGCCAGCCGATCGGGCCCCGGACGAGATGGACGTCGAAGTGGCTGCCGTCGTTGGCGACCCGCACCGTTGCCGTGTCCCCGTCGATCTCCGGCGGCGCGAGCTCGTGCAACCTGTCGGGGCGGAACAGGTCCGAGCTCGAGTCCCGCATCTGCTCCGCCACCTGATCGACGCAGTCCTCGACGGTCTGTCCCGGCGCCCGGGCGATCACCGCCGTGCAGAGCAGGTCGGCGTTGTGCTTCTCGGTGGCGAGCAGGTAGTAGTCGAAGACCTGCTGGATCTGGCCCGCGTCGCTCTTCGGCTCGCTCGATCCGCAGCCGCCGGGAGCGCCGGCGAGGATGCAGAGGAGGGCGAGCGCCGCCCGTCGCACCGCCCGGCTCAGCGGGCTAGTCCTCGGCGATCGCGTCGCCCACGAGGATCTCGACGTGCTCCGGGTAGAAGGCCACGTACTCCGCGATCGGGGCGACGGCGTCGAACGGCTCGCGGTAGGTCCAGACGGCGTGCTCGGCCTCCATGCCACCGGCGCTCAGGTCGTAGTAGGCGGCGTCGCCCTTGTAGGGGCAGTAGCTCTGATGGTCGCTGGGCCGCAGCGCGCCCTCGTCGACGTCGGCGAGCGGGATGTAGTGCACGGGCGAGTAGCCGGACTCGCGCAGGGTCAGGGCGTCGTCGGTGTCGGCGATGATCACGCTGCCGGCGCGGACGACGACGCGGTCGCCGGTCGGCTCGACCGTGATCGGGTGATCGGAAGTCGGGGTCAGCACCTGGCGCTCGTTCATCCCTGCTCCTTCGCTCTGGTGGGGACGACTAACGCTAGGGAACGGCATCCGCCGGCCCCCGCTAGCGGCGCAGGGCCCGTCGCTCAGGCGACGTCCTCGTTGCGGAGTCGCAGCAGGCCGAAGATCAGCGGCACGGCGATCCAGACGAGCACGGTGACGCCGGCCTTGGCCCAGTCCTGGCCGCTCGGGTCCACCTCAGCGAGGGCGGCGAGCCCGGACTGGTCCACCCAGCCGGTCACGTCCTCGATCGTCGAGGAGATCGCGCCGACGATCCCGAAGACGGTCGGCGCCGCGAAATAGAAGACGATCGCCAGTGGGCTGATCCGCAGCGCCAGACCAAGCGAGACGCCGATCAGCAGGATCAGCTCCTGATAGAGCAGGCCCTGGCCGATGTCGGCGGCGCTGAGGTCGATGCTCTCGCCGGAGGCGAGCCCACCGACGCAGGCGATGATCAGGCAGAGCACGGTCAGCAGCGCCGCGACCCCGGCCGCCGCGAGCACCTTCGCGGCGACCACCCGGTTGCGGTCGGGGACCATGACGAAGGTCAGCATCGCCGTCCGCTGCGACCACTCGCTCGTCACGAGCAGGACGCCGACGACGGGCAGCAGCACGCTCGCCAGCGCGCCTGCCGTCAGGTACGCGTCGGCGACGCTGGCGTCGTCTCCGATCAGCCCGGCGACGCAGCCGCCGATCGCGGCGAGCACCGTCAGCCCCAGCAGCCACTTGCCGGCGCGGGTGTCGACCATCTTCCGGGTCTCCACCGCCCACAGGGCGCGCATCGGGGGCCGCGCCGAGCGCGCGTCGAGTCCGACGACGATCGCCCCGGCGCTCACCGGCTCGCCTCCGCCGTGGGGCCAGTTGGTGGCGCCGCCGGCTCGGCCGCGCCCCCGGTCCCCTCCGAGGTCAGGCTCAGGAAAAGCCCCTCGAGGCCGCCGCCGTCGGCGGCCCGCAGCTCGCTCAGGGCGACCCCCGCGGCGAGCGCCGCGCGGCCGACCGCCGAACCGTCGGCGGCGGCGATGAAGCCGCCGCCCTGGGCCGCCTGGGTCTCGATTCCGGCCGCTGCCAAGGCCCGGCTGAGCGCCTCGTCCTCGGCCGCGCGTACGTAGCTGCCGCTGCTCGTCAGCAGCTCGTCGCGGCTGCCCTTGGCGACGAGCTTGCCCTTGTTGATCAGCACGATCTGGTCGGCGATCGCGTCGATCTCGTGCAGGAGGTGGGAGGAGAGGAGCACCGTGCCGCCCGCCTCGGCGAAGCCCCGGAGCAGCTCACGCATCCAGATGATTCCTTGCGGATCGAGGCCGTTGGCGGGCTCGTCGAGGATCAGCACGCTCGGATCGCCGAGCAGCGTGTGGGCGAGGCCGAGCCGCTGGCGCATGCCCAGCGAGTACTTGCCGACCCGCCGCTTGGCGGCCACCTCGTCGAGGCCGACGATGCCGAGCACCTCGCTGATGCGCGCGTCGTCGACGCCGATCGTGCCGGCGCTGATCTTGAGCGTCTCGCCGACCGCTGCGGCCCGAGTGCTGGGCGCTGGCGTCGAGCATGATGCCGACGTGCCGGCCCGGGTTGGCGATCCGCGCGTAGGGGAGGCCGAGCACCGAGGCGCTGCCGGCCGTCGGCCTCGCGAGCCCGCAGATCATGCGCAAAGTCGTCGACTTGCCGGCCCCGTTCGGGCCTAGGAAGCCCGTCACGGTGCCGGGCTCGCACCTGAACGAGACGTCGTCGACCGCCTTGATCGGTCCGAAATGCTTGCTGATCCCCTGCACTTCGATCATCGACGGCATCGATAGCACGGGCGGCCGAACTCACGCGGGACGGCCCCCTTTTGCATAGGCTCCGCGCCGTGCCCAACGGACCGCTGAGCGGAGTCAAGGTCGTCGAGGTCGCCAGCATCGGCCCGGGACCGTTCGCCGCGATGATGCTCGCCGATCTGGGCGCCGAGGTCGTCCGCCTCGAGCGCCCCGGAGGCGCCGCTGGGCTCGGCGCCGGCGCGTGGAACTTCGTCCACCGCGGCCGGCCCTCGGTCGGCTGCGACCTCAAGCAGCCGGCGGCCCAGGAGATGCTGCTGCGCATGTGCGAGTCGGCCGACGCGCTGATCGAGGGCTTCCGGCCCGGCGTCATGGAGAAGCTCGGCGTCGGCCCCGACGTGGTCCTGGCGCGCAACCCGAAGCTCGTCTACGGGCGGATGACCGGCTACGGGCAGGATGGGCCGATGTCGAAGGTGGCCGGCCACGACATCAACTACATCTCGATCGCCGGCGCGCTCGGCCACTTCCAGCGCACGGGCGAGAAGCCGCTGGCGCCGCTCAACATGGTCGGCGACTACGGCGGCGGCGGCATGATGTTGGCCTTCGGCGTCGTCTGCGCGATCCTCGAGGCGCGCTCCTCGGGGGAGGGCCAGGTCGTCGACGCGGCGATGGTGGAGGGCTCGGCCGTGCTGATGACGATGATCCACGCGCTCCGCGACGTCGGCATCTGGAGCGATCCGCCCGGCACCAACCTGCTCGACTCCGGCGCCCACTTCTACGACACCTACGAGTGCAAGGACGGCGGCTTCGTCGCGATCGGCGCTCTCGAGCCGCAGTTCTACGCCGAGCTGCTGCGCCTCATGGAGCTCGACCCCGAGGAGTTCCCGCAGATGGAGCAGGCGCGCTGGCCGGAGTTGCGGCAGCGCTTCGCCGAGGTCTTTGCGGACGAAGACGCGGGCGGAGTGGATCGAGATCCTCGAGCCGGCCGAAGCCTGTGCGACCGGCGTCTACGGCATGGGCGACGCGCCGGCCCACCCGCACAACGTCGCCCGCGGCACGTTCGTCGAGGTCGAGGGCAAGACGCAGCCCGCGCCGGCGCCGCGCTTCAGCCGGACGCCCGCAGGCGTTCCGGCGCCCGCCTCCGAGCCCGGCGCCGACACCGACGAAGCGCTCGCCGCGTGGGGCTTCGACGGCGCCGAGATCGCCGCCCTGCGCGAGGCCGGCGCGCTCGGCTGAGCGCTCAGCTGCCGAGAGCTGAATTTCGCAACGCAGCGTTGCGTCTTTCAGCGCTCGGCGAGCACCTGCTTGATCTTGCCCGCGGGGGAGCGCTCGAGCGCGGGCACGGCCTCCGTCCGGACTTGCGGCTGCGCGATCCCGCAGGCGGCGAGCTCGCTCTCGATCTCGGCCCGGACCCGCGCGAGCGTCGCCTCGACGTCGGCGGCTCCGCCTTCGAGGACGAGGCGCAGCAGCACGGCATCGCCCTGCTGGACCACCTGGTAGGTGCGGATCTCGGCGTCGCGGCCGAGCCGGCCGAAGCGCTGCGGGTGCACGCGGACGCCGGCGATCGTCAGCGTGTCGTTGTCGCGGCCGTCAAGCGAGCGCAGCCGACGCAGCGTGCGGCCGCAGGGGCAGGGCTCGGTCGCGACCGTGACCGAGTCGGAGAGCTCGACCCGGATCAGCGGCATCACCCGGTTGAAGAGGTTGGTGACGAGCAGCTTCGCCGCCGGCTCGCCGTCGGGAACGGGCCGGCCGTCGGCGTCGACGGCCTCGACGATCGTGCAGTCCTCGAACAGGTGGATGCCGTCGCGGACCTCGCACTCGCTCGCGAACAGACCCTCGGTCGAACCGAAGTAGTCGTACGGTCGGTGGCCGAAGGCGCGCTCGCAGAGCGCTCGCGTCGCCGGGGTCAGCGGCTCGCTGATCGTCTGCACGGCAAACGGCGAGATTCGCAGCCGGCCGTCATCGATCGCATCGACGAGCGCCGGCAGCAGCGACGGGTAGGTGACGAGCACGTCCGGCTGGAACTCCTGCAGGGCCCCGATCGTGCGCTCGAGCGGCTCAGTCACGCCGAGCCGCAGCAGATGGTGCAGGCCGACGTCGAGCGACTCCGAGAGCCGCCGCGTCATATGCGCCGGGTTGGCGGCCGAGATCGCCGCCAGCCGGCGTCGCTTGGCGCCCGGCTTCAGGCCGGCCCAGCCGGTTGCGCGCATCGCCTGCGCGAGCAATGGCGTCCAGGCATGCTCGTCGTAGGCGAACAGGCCGGGCAGTCCCGAGGAGCCGCTCGTCGCCATCACGCGGATACCGCCGGCCAGCACCTCGTCGCCGTCCGCGTGCCGCAGGTGCTCGAGCAGCGGCTCGCGCGCCAGCCCCGGCAGGGTGACGATCTCGTCGAAGCTCGCGGCGAGCTCCTCCTTCGGCATCGGCGGGATCCGCTCGAGCTCGACCGGTCCGTCGCCGAGCCGCCGGCGCCAGAAGGGTGAGCGCTCGCGGACGTCCTCGGCGAGCGCCGCCAGCAGCAGCCGTTGCCGCTCGAGCAGGGCCTCCCGCGGCTCGCGCTCGTGGCGCTCCAACTCGCGCGAGAAGCGCAGCGCTCCGACCAGCCCGCCGGCGCGACGCAGCCAGCCGCGCCGGCGGCCGGTCGGGACCTCGGCGGCGGCGGTGGTGCCCATTGGCGTCGCTCCGAACGCTCAGCGCGGCTCTAGCGAGATCAGCGGGATCTGCCGATCGCCCGCGAAGCCCTGATAGTCCGCGTATGGGCTGTAGATCGCGACCATCTTCGGCCACATCTCCTCGCGCTCGGCGCCCTCGAGGACGCGTGCCGTGACCGGCAGCCGGCCCCGCCGGGGGACCTCGATCTCGGTCTCGGGGTGGGCCTTCAGGTTGTGGAACCAGGCGGGGTTGGTCTTCGAGCCGCCCTTCGAGGCGACGATCACCCAGCGGCCCTCGTCCTCGAGCGCGATCAGCGGTGAGACGCGGTGCTTACCGCTCTTCGCACCGACGTGATGGACGAGGATCAGCGGCGAGCCATAGCGCGGCATCTTGTTGGCGATCCGCCCGCCGCTGACGCGAAAGAGGGCGACGTTGATGCTGGTGCCGACCTCCCAGAGCTTCCAGAAGGGGGAGGACGCGGGCGGTGGTGCGGGCATCGCCGTGATCCTCTCACTTCCTAGACTGGCGCGATGCTCGCCGCCTACGTCAGCGCCGCGAACCCGGAGAGCCCGCTCGAGGCGCTCGAGATCGGGGAGCGCCCGGAGCCCGAACCGCCCGAGGGCTGGACCACGGTCGACGTCAAGGCGGCAGCGCTCAACCACCACGACATCTGGTCGCTGCGCGGCGTCGGCCTGCCCGAGGAGCGGATGCCGATGATCCTCGGCTGCGACGCGGCCGGCCTCGATCCCGATGGCAACGAGGTCGTCGTCCACGCGATCATCGGCGACCCGGACTGGCGCGGCGACGAGACCCTCGACCCGAAGCGGACGCTGCTCTCCGAGAAGCATCAGGGCGCCTTCGCCGAGCGGCTGATCGTGCCGGAGCGCAACCTGATCCCCAAGCCCGAGGGGATGAGCTTCGAGCAGGCGGCGTGCATGCCGACGGCGTGGCTCACCGCCTACCGGATGCTCTTCGTGACCGGCGCCTTCGCGCCCGGCGAGACCGTGCTCGTCCAGGGCGCCGGCGGCGGTGTCGCCAGCGCCGCGATCGCGCTCGGCTCGGCGGCGGGCATCCGCATCTGGGCGACGAGCCGCAGCGAGACGAAGCGCGAGCGGGCGCTCGGCCTCGGCGCCGACGCGAGCTTCGAGACCGGCGCCCGGTTGCCCGAGCGCGTCGACGGCGTGCTCGAGACGGTCGGCGAGGCGACCTGGGGCCACTCCCTGCGCTCGCTGCGCCCCGGCGGCCGGCTCGTCGTCTGCGGCTCGACCAGCGGTCCGAACCCGCCCGCCGAGCTGCAGCGCGTCTTCTTCCTGCAGCTGCGGCTGCTCGGCTCCACGATGGGCTCCCGCGACGAGCTCGAGCGCCTGCTCCGCTTCTGCACGGTGGGCGGCGTCGAGCCCGAGATCGACCGCGTCCTGCCACTGGCCGACGCGCACGAGGGCGTCGCCGCGATGGAGGCGGGAGAGCTGGTCGGCAAAGTCGTCTTCACCATCTGAAGGACAAAGGCCCGCGCCGCCGGCAGCCTCCTGCCGGCCCTTTGCAGCGAGGGAGGTGGCAGCAGTGAGCCCTGCGCTTTCCGTGACACCTCGCGAGCCCACGCTCCTCACTGCCACCAAGGCGTCAACCGCGCGCCCGCCTTCCCTTCCCGCGGGGTCTAACCCGCCGCGGCTAGAAGGCGAAGAGGTCGGGCAACTTCATGCCGAGGCTGATGTCGCCGATTGCCCGCAGCCTGCCCTTGAAGGCGAGCCGCTTGGGGCCGGTCTCGCCCTTGACCAGCTTGCGCAGGTCGCCGGGCGCACCTTGAGCGTCAGGTCGGGCTCGTCCGTCGGCTCGCGCAGCGTGCAGGTGCCGTCGGCGATCGCCATCTCGAAGTGCTCGTAGCCGCCCTCGGGGCGGTCCCAGAGCTTGATGTGGATGATCGCCTCGACGCCCTCCGCCTTCTCGGGGCGGAAGAGGCCGACCATGTGGTCGATCATCGCGTCGATCACGCGCTCGCGCGCTGCCGGATCCTCCATCAGCTCGTCGAAGGACTCCTCGTCCATCCCCTCGATCGCGGCGTAGATCTCGCCCGGGCTCGAGTCGTGGACGTCGATGCCGGCCATCGGATCCTCAGCTCAGGTGCTCGATCGCTGCGAGCACCGAATCGGGCGCCTCGACCTGCGGCAGATGGCCGCAGCCCCGGACGACGATCAGCTTCGCGCCGAGCTGCGCTGCGAGCGACTCGGCGCCGTCGATCAGGCAGAGCGCGTCGCGCGTGCCCCAGACGACGGCCGACGGGACCTTGACCTTCTCCGGAGCGAAGGGACGGTCGAGCTCGGGCCGCACCCCCTGCGCCGCCGCGATCCGGGCGACGGCCCAGCGCCGGTTGCGGTTGTGGAGGGAGAAGCTCCGGACGAAGCGCTCGTCGGCCCGGGCGGGGTCGCCGAAGGCGACGCGCCGCACGGTCCGGGCGACGACCGATCGGGTGAGGATCTCGGGGACGGGACCGGGGAGCCGGAGGATGTGGTTGATCGCCGGGATCCGGTCGAGCCGCAGGAACCAGGGTGACATCGAGATCCCAGCGGGGGCGACGGGGATGATCCCGGCAAGTGGCAGATCGTCGCGCTCGCCGACGCGCAGCGTGGTCCAGCCGCCGAGCGAGTTGCCCGCGAGGATCACCTCGCTGCCACTCGCCTCGGCCGCCCGGCGGACGGCGGCGGCCGCGAACGCCACCTGCTGGTCGAGCAGCGGCAATGGGAAGTGGACCGGGGTCGAGTAGCCGAAGCCCGGCATGTCGTAGGCGATCGCGGCGCGGCCGGCCTCGCGCAGCGGCTCGAGCACGTTGCGCCACGTGTCTGCGCTGTCGCAGAAGCCGTGCAGCATGACGACCGGCGGGCCCGTGCCCTCGACCTCGATCGCCCGCGTCTTGGCCCCGTTCAGCGTCAGCCGGTACTCGCGCATCCGAGCCGGGCGCGGAGCCGTCGTCCGGCGCTCCCTCAGCCGGGTCATCCGGTTTCGTCCTCGGTGTCTAGCTGGCGCATTCCTGTGGCCCCGTTCTCGCAGTAACGCTCGCCCAAATCTTCTCCGGCGGTGCAGACGGACGTCAAGGGGGAAGCGTTATGAGGACCATCGACATACAAGCCTGACTGTTTGTTATTCTCGCGGCCGACGCGAGCGACCTGAAGGACCCGATGGATCTCGACGACACCACCGAGCAGGCTGATTGGCGGGCGCGCTGTCGCGCCTGGATCGAGGCGAACAAGCAGCACTCGCCGCCGGCGGGGGCCCTCTTCCACGCCGAGGACCCGTCCCCGTACCGGGACTGGCAGGGCCGCCTCGCCGAGGCCGGCCTCGTCGGCGTGACCTGGCCCGAGGACTTCGGCGGTCAGGGACTCGGCCCCGCTGAACAGATGATCGCCAACGACGAGCTGCGCCGAGCGGGCTGCGCGACGATCGCCGATCACATCGCGATCGGCGAGCTCGGCCCGACGCTGATCGCGTACGGAACCGACGCCCAGAAGGAGCGGTTCCTCGACCCGATGCTGCGCGGCACGGAAGGCTGGTGCCAGCTCTTCAGCGAGCCCGCCGCCGGCTCCGATCTCGCCGGGATCGTCACCCGGGCGAAGCCCGCGGCGGACGGCGACGGCTGGGTCGTCAACGGGCAGAAGGTGTGGACGACGATGGCGCAGTGGGCCGACTGGGGCCTGCTGCTCGCTCGCACGGACCCCTCGCGGCCCAAGCACAAGGGGCTCAGCATGTTCGTCGTCGACATGCACGCGCCGGGCGTTACGGTCCGACCGCTGCGGCAGATCTCCGGGATGGCCGCCTTCAACGAGGTCTTCTTCGACGACGTGCGGCTGCCCGCAGACGCCGCCGTCGGCCCGATCGACGCGGGTTGGTCGGTGGCGATGGCGACGCTCATGTTCGAGCGCATGGCCGTGCTCGCAGCGCTCGATCAGATCCCGTTCACGCCGGAGGACTTCGTCGCGCCGCTGCTCGGGCGCGAGGGCCTCGACGACGGCCGCGTGCGCCAGGGCCTCGCCGAGTTGACGATCGAGGTCACCGGGTTGCAGTACACGGCCTACCGGGCGCTCTCGGCGCTCGGCGCCGGCAGCATCCCCGGACCTGAGGCCGGGCTCGGCAAGATCGGGCTGATCGAGTCCGGCAACAGCGGGGTCCAGCTGCTCGTCGACCTGCTCGGGCCGGATGCCCTGGAGGAGGGGTGGGGCGCGCTGCTGTGTGAACTTCAGGGGCTGCGCTCGGGCGGCGGCACCGACGAGATCCTCCGCAACACGATCGGCGAGCGCGTGCTCGGCCTGCCGCCGGAGCCGCGCTTCGACAAGACGCGCTCCTTCGAGGAGCTCGTTCGCGGCGCCGCTCCCGCCGACGAAGGCGCGGGGCGGACGGCCGCCCGGGTGACGGCATGAACTTCGAGCTGACCGACGAGCAGCAGCTGCTGCGCGAGGCGGCTGCGCAGGCGCTCGCCCGCCACGACACGATCGCCGCCGCCCGGGCCGCGGCCGACGGCGGCGAGCCGCTCGACCTGTGGGCGACGAGCCGCGAGGCCGGATGGAGCGGCCTGCTCGTCGCCGAGGAGGCCGGCGGCGCGGGCCTCGGGCTCTTCGACGCGATGCTCGTCCTCGAGCAGTGCGGTCGCCGCCTCGCGAGCGCCGGCCTGCTCGGGCACTTGCCCGCGACGCTCATCCTGCAACGTGCAGCCGACGCCGGCGATGAGATCACCGCCGGCGCGCTCGCCGCCGTCGCGACGGGCGCGCGGCGCGCGGCGATCGTCCATGCCTGCCCGCCCGATCCGGCGGACGCAGCGGCAGGCTGGCTCGTCGACGCCTCGGGCGGAACGGGCCGCCGGGCGCCGCTTCCCGTTGCCGGCGAGGCCGAGGGCGGCACCGCGCGGATCACCGGCGCGGCCGGCTTCCAGCCCGACGTCGCCGCCGCCGATCTGTTGGTCGTCCCGGCCGCCGGCCGGGACGGAGCCGTCGCGGCGTACCTCGTCGAGGCAGGCGCCGACGGCCTCACGGTCGAGGAGGCGAGCCGATTCGACCGCTCGCGGCCGCTCGGTCACGTCGCCCTCGACGGCACGCCGGCCGTCGCCCTGGCCGCGCGCGAGGACGCGATCGCCGAGGCGTGGAATCTGGCCCAGGCGCTGCTCGCCGCCGATGCCCTGGGCGTCTCCGACGCGGTCCGCGAGCTCGCCGTCGCCTACGCCAAGGACCGCCACGCCTTCGGCCGGCCGATCGGCAGCTATCAGGCGATCAAGCACCAGCTGGTCGAGATGCTGCGCGCGTCGGCGACGGCCCGCAGCCTCTCCTACTACGCGGCGATCGCCGCCGAGAGCCGCCCCGCCGAGCTCGGGCGGGCTGCCGCCTGCGTGCGGTTCGCCGCCGAGCGCGCCGCCGGCTTCGCGACCCGCGCGTGCATCGCCGTGCACGGGGGCATCGGCAACACGTGGGAGCACGACGCACCCTTCTTCTGGCGCCGAGCCCAGCTCTCGCGGCTGCTGCTCGGCGGCGAGGCGGCCGCCGGCGAGCGCGTCGCCGCCGAGGTGATCGCCGCGGCCCGGCGCCGCGCGGGCGATCCCGCGCCGGCCTGAGACGATCAAGCCCCGACCGACGTGAACGAAACGAAAGGCAACCCGAGATGAGCACCGCACCCGAGACCGCCTGGAAGCTCGACGAGCTCGGCAAGTGGACCGACGAGGCCACCTTCGCCGTCGAGAAGGACCGCACGATCGCCTACGCCGAGGCGACCAACGACGCCAACGAGCGCCACCTGAGCGGCGAGCTGGCGCCGCCCGTGTTCGCCATCGTCCCGCCCTTCATGCAGCTCATGGAGCCGACCGGCAAGGTCGTCCCGAACGAGCTGCTGATGCGGGTCGTCCACGGCGAGCAGGACATGTACTTCCACCAGCCGATCGTGCCCGGCATGGAGCTCGTCACCCGCGCTTGCCCGATGGGCGTCCACAAGGCGCCGAGCGGCGTCACCCTCCACACGAAGGTCGAGACGAAGACGGCGGCTGGTGAGCCCGTCAACGACCAGTGGATGATCGCCTTCTTCCGCGGCGCCGACGACGAGCTCGACGAGGGGGAGAGCGCGCCGGCCCATCGCGTCGCGCCGGAGCAGCGCTCGGCGGAGCCGATCTCCGTCTACGAGCAGCACTTCGACGACGACCAGACCTATCGGTACGCGCCGGCGTCGGGCGATCCGATGCCGATCCACACCGACGAGGACTTCGCCAAGTCCGTGGGCCTGCCCGGGATCATCATCCACGGGCTCTGCACGATGGCGATGAACTCAGTCGCGGTCGTGAGCGAGTGCTGCGACGGCGACCCGGAGCGTCTGCGGCGCCTCGCCGTCCGCTTCTCCAAGCCTGGCCTTCCCGGCCAGGACATCTCGACCTCGATCTGGTCGGTCGAGGGCGGCGCGAACGGCCGCGCCTCCTACTGCTTCGAGACGCAGATGGCGAACGGCGATCTGATCATCAAGGACGGCCTCGCCGAGGTCGCGTCCTGAGCAACGGAACGAACGGAACGAACGAAGGGAACGGAGACGAAATGGGAATCCTCGAGGGCCGCGTCGCGGCCATCACCGGCGGCGGCAGGGGAATCGGCCGCGAGCACGCTCTGCTGTTCGCCTCCGAGGGCGCCAAGGTCGTCGTCAACGACCTCGGTGGCGCCGGCGACGGGACCGGCGCCGACACCTCGGCCGCGCAGGCCGTCATCGACGAGATCACGGCCGCCGGCGGCGAGGCCATCGCCCACACCGAGGACATCTCGACCTGGGCCGGCGCCGAGTCGCTGATCGGCACGGCCGTCTCGGAGTTCGGCCGCCTCGACGTGCTCGTCAACAACGCCGGCATCCTCCGCGACGCGTTCATCGCCGGGATGAGCGAGGAGCAGTGGGACGCCGTCATCGCCGTCCACCTGAAGGGCCACTTCTGCTGCCTGCGGCACGCCGCCGCGCATTGGAAGGAGCGCGCGAAGGCGGGCGAGCAGTTCGATGCGGCGGTGATCAACACGGCCTCCGGATCGGGCACGTATCTGCCCAACGCCGGCCAGGTCAACTACGGCGCCGCGAAGGCCGGGATCGCCGCGATGGCGCTCGTCGCCGCGCAGGAGCTCGGCCGCTACGGCGTCCGGGTCAACGCGATCGCGCCGATCGCGCGCACGCGCCTGACCGAGGACGTCCCGATGATCGGCGAGATGATGAAGAAGCCGGAGGACCCCGACGCGCTCGACGCCTTCGACCCGGCCCAGGTCAGTCCGCTGGTCGCCGTGCTCGCCTCCGAGGGCTGCTCGGAGACGGGGAAGCTGTTCGCGGTCCAGGGTGGAATGATCGCGGCATGCACCAACTGGCAGATCGGGACCCAGCACGGTTCCGCCGAGCCGTGGACGGTCGCCTCCGTTGCCGAAGCGCTGGGCTCGCCCGTCGCCGCCTGAGCCGGAGGAGCATCGCGGTGAGCGGCGCGATCGGCGTCCGGCTGCGCGGCGCCGGCGCCCGCCTTGGCGATACCGGCCGCTCGCTCGCCGCCGTGCAGCGCAGCGGCCTGCTCGCGCCGCAGCGGCCCGGATCGCGCGCTCAAGATGGCCGCCGAGATCGCCCGGCGGGGCACCGTCGCGGCGGGGCCCGGCGCGGCCGCCATCCGCTGGGGCGACGCGCCCGCCTTCACCGACGAGCTCGGCACGCTCAGCTACATCGAGCTCGACCGCCGCTCGAACTCAGTGGCCCGCGCTTGGGCGCGGGCGGGGCTGCGGGCCGGCGACGGCATCGCGATCCTCGCCCGCAACCACCGTGGCTTCCTCGACGCCTGCTTCGCCTCGTACAAGCTCGGCCTGCGGATCGTCTTCATGAACACCGAGTTCGCCGGCCCGCAGATCGACGACGTCTGCAAGCGCGAGGGCGTCAAGGCACTCGCCTTCGACGCCGAGTACGACGACCGGGCGCCGAGCTGGGCCGCGCACCACTTCCGCGCCTGGACCGACGACGGAGGGGCGGGCGGCGCCGAGGCGACGCTCGAGGAGCTGATCGAGGCGACCCCCGGCGACCCGGTCGAGGTGCCCTCGGAGCGGCCGACGATGGTGATGCTGACGAGCGGCACGACGGGGACGCCGAAGGGCGCGCCCCGCCAGGAGGGCGGCGCGCTGACGACGCTCGGCGCGCTCTTCGAGCGGGTCCCGTTCCGGACCGGCGAGGTCTGCTGGATCGCGCCGCCGTTCTTCCACGCGCTCGGCTACGCGAGCTCGACCCTGATGCTGGCGCTGGGCACGAGGATCGTCACCCGCCGCCGCTTCGACGCGAAGGAGTACCTCGACGGCCTCGCCGCCGAGCGCGCGAGCACGACCGTGGTCGTGCCGGCGATGCTGCAGCGCGTCCTCGAGCTCGGCGACGACGCCGTTCGCGCCGCCGACACCTCGGCGCTGCGCGTGATCTTCTGCGGCGGCTCGCAGCTGCCCGGGGCGACGGCGACGAAGACGCTGGAGCTGTTCGGCGACGTGCTCTACGTGCTCTACGGCTCGACCGAGGTCGCCTACGCCTCGATCTCGACGCCGGCCGACCACCGCGCCGCGCCGACGACCGTCGGCAAGGTGACGCTGGGGACGAAGGTGCGCCTGCTCAACGACGCCGGCCATGACGTGCGGCCGGGGGAGACGGGGCGGATCTTCGTCTCCAACGGGATCGAGTTCGGCGGCTATACCGACGGCCGTCACAAGGAGGTGATCGACGGCGTCATGTCGTCCGGCGACGTCGGCCACTTCGACTCGGAGGGGCGGCTCTTCATCGACGGCCGCGACGACGACATGATCGTCTCGGGCGGCGAGAACGTCTTCCCGCAGGAGGTCGAGGAGCTGCTGATGACGCGCGACGATGTCGCCGAGGTTGCCGTGATCGGCGTGGACGACCCCGAATTCGGCAAGCGCCTGGCCGCCCACATCGTTCTCATCGAGGGAGCCGAGCAGCCCAGCGCGGAAGAGATCAAGGGCTTCGTCAAGTCGAACCTCGCCCGCTACAAGGTGCCGCGCGACGTCCACTTCCTCGCGCAGCTGCCGCGCAACGCGACCGGCAAGGTCCTCAAGCGCGAGCTCGCCGACCCGGCCTGAGCCGTCAGTCGCGGCGCTCCTCCTCGAGGCGCTCGGCGAGAGCCAGCTCGAAGCTGACGACGAGCACGAACGTCGTCACCGCGGCGAACGAGCCGCCGAGCCAGGCGAGTCGGCCGTCGAGCAGCGCCGCGAGGCCGATCGCCGCGCCGATGCCACCGAGCACGGAGAGGAAGCTCAGCGATGCGGCATGGGTGACCGTGTCGGGCCGCTCGCGCGTCATCCGCAGCTTGAACCCCTCGCTGGCGATCAGATCGAGCAGGCTGAAGGCGGCGACGCCACCCGCGCCGAAGACGAGGACGTCGAGTCCGTCCGGGCTGCCGTGGGCGGCGGCGACTGCCGCGAGCGCGCCCGTGATCGTGATCGAAAACCCGAACGCCGAGGAATTGACGCCGACGGCGGCCTGTACCGAGCACCGAAGCGAGTCGATCGAGCGACCGCTTCCACGACTCTGACTTCCTTCCGCCATGCCGGGTCGCTACCCGTCCCGCGCCCCCTCGAAGCACGGCGCGGGGCGGCTCGCCTCCCCGCCCCCGCTCCGATAGGCTCGCAACATGGCGCACAAGCCGGCGGATCGGATTCGCAACGTCGCGCTGATCGGGCACCGCGGCGCCGGCAAGACCTCGGTCTGCGAGGCGATGCTGTTCGAGGCCGGCGTCGTCAATCGCGTCGGTCGCGTCGATGAGGGGACGACCGTGACCGACACGGCCGAGGACGAGAAGGCACGCCGCATGTCGATCGATCTTGCGGCCGTCACCTTCGAGCACGAGGGCCGGCGGGTGAACGTGATCGATACGCCGGGCGAGCCCAGCTTTCTCGCCGAACCGATCGCTGCGCTTTCGGTCGTCGATGCCGCGGTGCTCGTCGTCAACGCCGTCGCGGGCGTCGAGGTAGGCACCGACAGACTCTGGCGTCGCGCCGCCGAGGCCGGCCTGCCGCGGCTCGTCTTCGTCAACATGCTCGACCGCGAGCGCGCCGACTTCTTCGCGACGCTGGACGCCCTCAAGTCCGCCTTCGGCCCGCACGTCGTCGCCACCGAGATCCCGATCGGCGCCGAGCACGAGGTCAGCGGCGTCGTCGATCTGATCGACATGAAGGCCCACCTGCACGACGGCGACGGCCGCGGCGCCTGCCACGAGGCGGAGATCCCCGACGAGGTCGCGGAGCTCGCGGAGGAGTACCGCGAGAAGCTCATGGACGAGGTCGCCGAGAACTCGGACGAGCTCATGGAGCACTACCTCGAGGGCGCCGAGATCAGCCACGAGGAGGTGGTTGAAGCGCTCAAGCGCGGCGTCACCGAGGGCCACCTCTTTCCGGTCACCTGCGGGATCGCCACGCGCAACCTCGGCACCGGCAGGCTGCTGGAGGCGCTCGTCGAGGACCTGCCCTCGCCGGCGATGCGCGGCGCGCGGATGCTGCTCGGGCCGGGTGGCGAAGAGGTCGCGATCGAGCCTGGCGATGACGCCGGCACCGTCGTTCAGGTCTTCAAGACGACGGCGGACCAGTTCGCGGGTCGCCTCAACATGGTTCGCGTCCTCGCCGGCACGCTGCGCGCCGACTCGTCGGTCGAGAACGTGAGCTCCGCTGCGCGGGAGCGGATCGGGCAGCTGTTCGAGGCCGAGGGCGCGCAGCTGGAGGCAGTCGACGAGCTCGGCCCTGGGGACATCGGCGTGATCCCGAAGCTCAAGGAGACGCGCGCCGGCGAGCTGCTCTGCGATCCCGGCCGCGAGCTCGCGCTGTCGCAGCTCGAGTTCCCGAACCCGGTGATGGCGTTCGCGTTCGAGCCGAAGAGCGCCGGCGACGAGGAGAAGGCCGCCGCCGCGTTCCGCCGCCTGCGGGAGGAGGACCCGACGCTCGACGTGCATCGCGACCCGCAGACCGGCGAGGAGATCATCGCCGGGCTCACCCAGATCCACGTGGAGGTGATGGTCGAACGGATGCGGAGCCGCTACGGCGTCGAGATCGAGCTGCACCCGCCGCGCGTTCCCTACGTCGAGGCGATCCGCTCCACGGCCGCCGCCCACTCCCGCTACAAGAAGCAGTCGGGCGGCCGGGGCCAGTTCGCGGACTGCCGCCTCGAGATCAGGCCGGGCGAGCCCGGCAGCGGCCTCGTCTTCAGCGACAGGACGAAGGGCGGAGTCGTCCCCGGCGGCTTCATCCCCGCGGTCGAGGCGGGGGTGCGCGAGGCGATGGAGCACGGCACGATCGCCGGCTATCCGGTCCGCGACGTGGCGGTCGACCTCGTCGACGGCCAGCACCACACCGTCGACTCCTCCGAGATCGCCTTCAAGATCTGCGCCTCGATGGGCTTCAAGCAGGCGATGGCTGAGGCCTCGCCGATGCTGCTCGAGCCGATCGTCAGGCTGACGATCGTCGTTCCGGCCGAGGCCGTCGGCGACGTCGTCGGCGACCTCAACTCGCGTCGCGGGCACCCGCTCGGCATGGAGCAGAAGGGCGCCGGCACCGAGATCGTCGCCGAGGTGCCGATGGCCGAGGTGCTCGACTACGCGCCGGCGCTGCGCGCGATCACCGGCGGCCGCGGCGAGTACACGCTCGAGTTCGAGCGCCACCAGGAGGTCCCGGCGCACCTGGCCGACAAGGTGGTCGCCGCGGCCGGGCGGGCCGAGGGCGCCGCCGTCGCCTGAGGCTCGAGGCCCGCGAAAGCGCGCCGCTTTCGCGCTCGAGCGCTGATTTCGGAACGGTAGGTTGCGTTCTTCAGCTCTCGGCGATGGAGGCGGGAGAGCAGTTGGCTGGCGGTGGCCGGCTCAGCGGCGCAGCGGCGTCTCGTCCAGCCGCTCGCGCAGTTCGATGGGCGTCGGGAAAACCGCGCTCGCGCCCGCGTCGCGCAGCTCCGACGCGGAGAAGCCGCCGCAGAGCAGCGCGATCGTCTCCACATCAGCCCGCGCTGCCGCTTCGACGTCCCAGGTGCTGTCGCCGACGAGCACCGCGCCGGTCTCCTTGGACGCCTTGTTCAGCGCCGCCTTGATCAGGTCGGGCTCGGGTTTCGTCGCGTCGACGTCGGCCGACGTCGTGTAGTCGCTGATCAGGTCGCGGATGCCGAGGGCCTCGATGTGGTGCTCGGCCTCGTCTGCACCGGCCGAGCTGGCGAGCACGATCTCGTGCCCGCGGTCGGCGAGCTCGCGGACCAGCTCGGGAGCGCCGGGCAGGGGGTGGACCTCCTCGAGCAGCTCGCCGAAGAGCTCGCTCTCGAGTGCCCGCAAGGCGTCGCCGTAGAGGCGCTCGACCTCCTCGCCGGCCAGCGCGGTGACGATCTGATCGCCGCCCATCCCGATGTGGCGATGGCAGCGCCAGGCGGGCACCTCGACGCCGTGGCGCGCGAGGGCGCGCTGCCAGCTCAGCGCGTGCTGGTAGACGGAGTCGACGAGCGTGCCGTCGACGTCGAGCAGGACGATCCCGGGCATGGGACGGGGTGTACCCGCCGCGGCCTGGGATCAACCCTCGTCTTCCCACAGAGACCTCGGCTCTAGGCGAGCTGCTCCTGAGCCTCGCCGCGATTCGTCCGCGGCTTCTTCGAGGCCGTCTCCAGCGGGCCGGTACATCGTCACGACGGCGGCGCCGCCGATCCCGATGTTGTGCTGCAGCGCGGTCTTCGCGGCCCTCGACCTGGCGGGCGTCGGCCTCGCCGCGCAGCTGCCAGTTGAGCTCCGCGCACTTGGGCCAGCGGCCCGGTCGCACCGAGCGGATGGCCCTTGCTGATCAGCCCACCCGATGGGTTGACCACGGGGCCCTCGCCGCCGTAGGTCGTCGCCTCGGTTCTCCACGAGCTTGTGCCCCTCGCCCTCCGGCGCGAAGCCGAGCGCCTCGTAGGTGATCAGCTCGTTGGCGCTGAAGCAGTCGTGCAGCTCGCAGACGTCGACCTCGTCGGCGCCGACCTGCGCCTCCTCGTAGACGGCGTCCGCCGCCTTCTTGGTCATGTCGAAGCCGACGGCCTTGATCGCCGAGCCGCTCTCGAAGCTCGCCGGGGTGTCGGTGACCATCGACTGGGCGACGATCTCGATCGCGTGGGCGCCGAGGTCGTGCTCTTCGACGAAGCGCTCGGAGGCGATGATCGCCGCCGCCGCGCCGTCTGAGGTCGGCGAGCACTGCAGCTTCGTCAAGCGCAGGGGCTCGTAGATCATCTTCGCCGCCTGGATGTCCTCGAGCGTGTAGGAGTCCTGGAACTGCGAGTACGGGTTGTTGACCGAGTGCTTGTGGTTCTTGTAGCCGATCCAGGCGAAGTGCTCGGGCTTCGAGCCGTACTTCTGCGTGTGCTCGAGTCCGGCCGAGCCGAACATGTAAGGCGCGGGCGGGGCGCCGCCCATGTCGTCGTTGATCGCCAGCAGGGCCATGAAGTGGCGGCCGGTCGGTTGCTCGCGGTCCGTGTACTTCGTGCCCAGCGACCCCTTCTCCATCTTCTCGAAGCCGATTGCCAGCGCGCAGTCGGCGAGCCCACCGCGAACCGCCTGGCGGGCCCCGTACAGGGCGGTCGAGCCGGTCGAGCAGTTGTT
Organism: uncultured Solirubrobacterales bacterium; assembly: GCA_963850625.1. Classification (GTDB taxonomy): domain Bacteria; phylum Actinomycetota; class Thermoleophilia; order Solirubrobacterales; family 70-9; genus CAXMST01. The sequence goes on along the minus strand of CAWKLZ010000005.1, from coordinate 53,126 downwards.
GTTCACGTTCGTCACCGGGATCCCGGTCTCGCCGAGCTCGTAGATCGCGCGCTGGCCCGAGGTCGACTCGCCGTAGCAGTAGCCGGCGAAGGCCTGCTCGATCGCGTCGAAGCCGACGCCGGCGTCCGTCGAGCGCCTTGCGGCCCGCCTCGGCGGCCCAGTCGTGGTAGTCGCCGTCCTTGGTCCCGGGCTTGTCGAACTTGGTCATGCCGACGCCGATCACGTACGTCCTGTTCATCTGCGTGGAGCTCCTGCTGGTCGTGGGGTGGGAAGCGGCCGGGAGTCTACGACAAACCGGCAGGTCTGTATGTAAGTGAGCCGCATATGCGCGGTATTCGGGCGTCCGCGGCGCGCGCGGCGAGCCGGGGTCGGGTCTAGGCGGGGCTGAGGTTCGGGAAGAGCCGCTGCTCGAGCACGGCGCGCGGATGCGCGCCGAGCACGCGCTCGACCTCGAGCCCGTCACGGATCAGGACGAGCAGCGGGATCGAGCTCGCGTCGAAGGCCGCCGCCGGGCCGGGGTTCTGGTCGACGTTGACCTTGACGACCTTGAGCCGCCCGGCGTGGCGGGCGGCGAGCTCCTCGACGACCGGCGCCACGGCCCGGCAGGGACCGCACCACGGCGCCCAGAAGTCGACGAGTACCGGGACGCTTGCCGTCGTCTCCGCGCCGAAGCTCGCCTCGTCCGCCGTTACGACCCAGGGCAGAGCCTGGTGGCACTTCGCGCAGGAGGGATGACCGTGGGAGACGGCGCCGACGCGGTTGCGGGCGGCGCAGCTGGGGCATTCGATGATCGTCACGGGACGATCATCGCGGCCGCCCGCGCCGCCGCCATCAGGGCCGGCCCGCAGTCCGCTGCGGGGATCTGCGGACCGCCTGCGAGGGGCCCTCGGCGACGACGCTCGGCACGTTTCCGACGCCATGCGGCGGTTATGTGCCGCGCACTCGGCTCAGGAATCGGCGCTGGTCCCGTCCGGCACGGCGCCCGTCGGCGCCCCTGAAGGCGGGGCTCCCGAGGGCGGTGCACCCATCGGCGCGCCGTCCGGTGGCGCCGGCATCAGATCCGAGCAGGCCGCGAGCGCCTTCTTGTGTCTTCGCGTCCATCTGCGGCGGCTGCGCGGACGACGAGCCGGAGCTGCCGTCGCTCCCGTCCGTGCCGGCGGCGCCTGGCGGCGCCTGGCCCGGGCTCGGCACGCTCGCTCCGTTCTCCTGCATGCAGCTCCGGAAGGCGGCCATCGCGCTGGCGTCGGGAGCGCCGCCGGCGGTCGAGCCGTCGCTGCCGCCGCCGCAGGCGGCGAGCGCGAGCGCTCCTGCCGCGAGCAGACCGGCCGTCGCCGTCGCCGTTCTGCTTCGTGGGGCCCTCATCGGCCCGCTCCCATGCCGGCGCCGGCCAGGGCGTCGTCGGGCACCACCTCGCCGTCGGCGAGGCGGATCAGCCGCGGGGCGTCCGCGGTGATCTCCTCGTCGTGGGTGATCAGGACCACCGTCAGGCCCTCGCCGAGCCACAGCGAGCGGATCAGCTCGAGCACCGGATCGCCCGTGCTCGAGTCGAGGTTGCCGGTGGGCTCGTCGGCGAGCAGGACCCGCGGCCGGTTCGCCAGAGCGCGGGCGATCGCAACGCGCTGCTGCTCGCCGCCGGAGAGCTCCGAGGGCAGGTGCGTCGCGCGACTGCCGAGACCGACCCGGTCGAGCAACTCGGCGACCCGCGCCACGCGCTTGGCCGCCGGCAGCCCGGAGGGATCGAGGGCGGCCTCGACGTTCTCGGCCCCGGTCAGGGTCGGGATCAGGTTGAACTGCTGGAAGACGAAGCCGATCGCCTCCCGCCGCAGGTCAGCCAGTCCGTTCTCGTCGGTCGCCCCGAGGTCGCGGCCCTCGAACTCGGATCGTCCCGGACGGTCGGCCGGTCGAGCGCGCCGAGCAACTGCAGCAGCGTGCTCTTGCCGGACCCGCTCGGGCCGGCGATCACGGCGTACTCGCCGCAGCCGATCCGCAGGTCGATCGAGCGCAAGGGCCTCGACGGCGCCGGCGCCGCTGCCGTAGCGCCTGCCGACGCCGTCGCAGCTCGTATGTGGGGGTTGTCGTCTCGTTCATCTCTGTTCTCCATTTCTTTGATCTGTGCTCATGTCGTTTTGTCACTCGACGCTGCGCAGCGCCTCGGCCGGTCGCAGACGGGCTGCCCTGGCGCCGCCGATCGCGCCCGCGATCAGCCCGCCGAGCACCGCCAGCCCGATCGCCGCGGCGATCAGCCCGACGTCGACCGGCGCCCCGAGCTGGACCGTCGTCGAGGCCGCGTCGGCCGCCCCGCCGGGAGCCCCGGGCGGGCCGAAGCCGGCCACGCCGGCGGCCGCCTGCGCTGTCGCCTCGAGCGAGATCCCGAGCGAGCCGATCAGCGCCGCGGCGCCGACCCCGATCAGTGCCCCGACGGCACCGCCGAGCAGGCCCTGGGCGACGGACTCGCCCGTGATCTGGCCGATCACCCGCGAGCGCCGCCAGCCCAGCGCCTTCAGCGTGCCGAGCTCGCGCGTGCGCTTGTTGACCGCCGAGAGCGTCAGCAGGCCGGCGATCGCGAAGGCGCCGAGCAGCGAGACCAGGGCGAGCGCCGTGCCGAGCGAGCTCGACAGGTTCTTCGCGTCGACGAGCGAGCCGGAGACGCTGTCGGCGAGCTCGGAGGCGGTCGTCACCTCGGCGCCCTTGAAGTCGGACGAGATCGAGGAGGCGACGGTTGCGACGGAGTCGACGTTCGTGGCCCGGACCTCCAGGTTGTTGACGCGGCCCTCGCGGTCGGAGAGCTTCTGCAGCCGGCCGAGGTCCATGTAGACGTCGGAGGCGTCGGCGCCGATCGGCGCCTCGACGATGCCGACGACGTCGAGCTTCGCCTTGCCGACCTTGACCGTGTCGCCGACCGCGATACGTCGTTCTGCGCCGCGTAGTCGGAGGAGACCATCGCCTCGCCCGCGTCATGGCGGCCGAGGAAGTGGCCGTCGGTCACCTGCGAGGCGGTGACCGTGCCGAGGTCCCGGTTCGCCGGAGTCGATCCCGGTGACGGAGAGCGGGGCGATGCCGAAGCCGCCGGCGGCGCCGCCGGGGGGCGGTCCGCCCGAGCCCGGCCCGAACCCCTGCGACTGCGTGTCGCTCGAGGAGGTGTCCGGCACCGTGCCCTTGATGTGCATGACGTTGACCGTCAGCGACGGCGCCACGTCCGCGACGCCGTCGACCTTCGCCACCTTGTCGACCTGCGAGGAGTTGAAGCTGATGTCGGCCGACATGAACTGGTCGGTCGAGAACTTCTCGCCGGGGTCGCCGAGCTTCGAGAAGTCGACCATGCCGCCGCCGGTCTCCTTCTGCAGCTGCTTGCGCTCCTTCGCCGAGAGCTGCGGCGGCCCGCCGCCCTCGCTCGGGTCGCCGAACGAGATCGGCCGGTTGACGCTCATGTCGGTGCCGACGCCGGTGAGCGGCTCGAGCACCTGCTGCTGGGCGTCGTCGAGCCCCTTCGAGAGCGCGCTGACGGCGACGACGAGGCCGACCCCGACGCCGAGGCCGAGCGCCGTCAGGATCGTGCGGCCGCGCCGGCGGCGCAGCTCCGCAAGGAGGTATCTGACTCTGAACATGCCTTCGTTCCCTTTCGTTGGAATGCGGTTCTCCGCATCGAAAGGGGCGAAGCTGAGAGTGGCCTGAGACTCGCCTAGGAGTTGATCGGGGCTGGAGTTGGTCAGGGCTCGGCGACCGCGTCGAGCATGACGACGAGCTGGCTGCGCACGGCCTGCCACGAGGCCGCCGCAGCCTTCTTGCTCTGCAGCAGCTCGGTCTGGAAGCCGAGCCCGAGCAGCAGCGTGATCACCGTCGTCACGATCGAGTTGAGCTGCGAAGCGGGGATATCCGGCGGCAGCTGCTCGGCGGTGATCTCGCGGACGAGTTCGATCACCTCGCGTTCGACCGGCAGCAGGCTCGCGCGGAGCTCCTTGTCGGAGCGGGCCGCGACCCAGAGCTCGATCGAGGCGGCGAACAGCGGCCCCGAGTGCTGGTGCCAGAGCAGGTCGAGCGTCGCGTCGCGCCGTTTCACCCCCTTTGGCAACTTCTCGACCTCGGCCCGGATCTCGCGCACGCGTCGCTGCGCGAGCCGGCGCACCGCCTCGGAGACGAGCTCGGCCTTCGTCGGGAAGTGGTGGACCTGGGCGCCGCGTGAGACGCCGGCCCGCTCGACGACCTTGGTGGTCGTCGTCGCCGAATAGCCGTAGTCGACGAGGCAGTCGATCGTCGCGTCGAGCAGCGCCGCCCGCGTCGCCTCGCGGCGTTCCTCCTGCGTTCTCCGCTTCGGTTTGCTCGCTGCCGGCACCGCGGCCATTATCGGGATCCTCCCGGTCGCCTCTCGTCCCGGGGAGAGCCTAGTCACATACAGGCACGCCTGTATGTGAGAGCGCTCCGCCGCTCAGCCGTGGTGGTACCAGGGGCCGGCGGCGATGCCCTCGGCGAGCGCCCTCGAGCCGCCCGAGAGGACGGGCGGGCCGTGCGTCATCAGCAGTCGCTCGACGCCGAGCTCGATCAGCGGCTCGACCGTCGGGTTGAAGCGCTCCCGGTAGAAGGCCTCGACCTTCGCGTCGACCGGGTCGTGGGCCCAGGCACGGACGCCGTCGTCGGTCGTCACGATCGCGTCGCCGAAGAGCAGCGCCGAGTGCGGCTTGATGTGCAGCGGCGTTTCCTGGCGCTTCGGCTTGCCGATTCGCATCGGCACGACGCCGCCCGGCATCTCCTCACCGATCTCGATCTCGCGGAAGTCGCGCGCCACGCGCTTGCCGAGCCGCTTGCGGACGGCGTCGTGGCCGTGCACGGTGACCGGCGCGTCACCGCGCCGATAGCGGTCCCAGAGCTCCTCGCTGCTGCGCGCGTGGTAGCCGACCGACACCTGGATCGAGATCGCCTTCGTCGCCTTATGGCCGGCCTCGGCGTCGAGCTTCGCGAGCACCGCCTCGCGCTGACCTCCTGCTCGGGCAGCAGCGGGTCGAGCAGCAACAGCACGCCCTCGTTGCCGCGTGCGGCCCAGCTGCGCACCTCGGCCCCGAACTCGCCTGGATGCCACTCGGGGTGCGTGCAGGTCCAGGTCCACAGACCCTTCGCCGCCTCGTCGATCACCGCCCGACCTGCCATCGGAGGCCGATCCTAAGGGAGCGCTGTGACGAAGCCGCTACTCGCCCTCGTTGCGCAGCGGCATGCGCTCGAGGGGTTCGGCGAGCAGCATCTCCTTGGTGAAGATCAGATCGCCGCGGTTGTAGTCGGCGAGCTCGTACTCGTGGCCCATCGTGATCGCGTCGAACGGGCAAGCGACCTCGCAGTAGCCGCAGAAGATGCAGCGGCTCATGTTGATCTCGTAGACGGCGGCGTAGCGCTCGCCGGCCGAAACGCGGTTGTCGGGGTCGTTCTCGGCGGCGACGACGCGGATGCAGTCGGCCGGGCAGGCGGCGGCGCAGAGCGAGCAGCCAACGCACTTCTCGAGCCCCGTGTCCTCGAACTTGTGCAGCTTGTGGCGGCCGCGGAAGCGCGGGTAGACGGGCTGCTTCTCCTCCGGGTACTGGACGGTGACCGGCCCCTCGATGACGCGGGCGAACGTCGTCTTCAAGCCGCGCAGGGTCTCGCCAAAGGCACGGTAGGCGCCGCCGGCGCCGCCGGCATCCGGCCCGCGCTGCACGGTCACCACCGAGTCGTCGGGCAGGTACGGGTACTTCGAGCCGTTGCCGGAACCGTTCTCCATCGGCCCCGATCCTAAGGGGTGGAGCCGAGCGAGGCTTTGATCGCGCCGGGCTACTGTCGCCGACCGCGCGCGATGGCGCTAGCGTGGTCGGCGAAGGGGGCACGCCCATAGGCCTGACTAGGCGAATCGCTCGAAATGCCGCTCCGCGCCGGACCCACGGGACCGCACTCGCCGTCGCGCTGATCGCGGCCCTGGCGGCCCTCGGTGTGGTCGGCCACACCGTCATCGCCGGCGGCGGCAAGGGTCGGACCTTCAACGACGTGGTCGGCACGCCGAAGCGGGACGTCCTCTTCGGGACCGTGCGCGCGGACCGGATCGTGGGCCGGGGGGGAGCCGACAAGATCGCCGGTCGCGGTGGAGCCGACGTGATCTTCGGCGGCGGCGGAGCGGACAAGATCCGCGGCGGCAAGGGCGCCGATCGGTTGATGTCGGGGCGTGGCGGCGCGACGATGATCGGCGGCAAGGGCCGGGATGAGTTCAACATGAAGGGCGGTCGCCAGATCGGCGGCGGCGGCCGGGACGTGATCCGCGCCCGCGATGGAAGCCCCGACGAGATCAACTGCGGGCCGGGGCACCGCGACGTCGCCTACGTCGACCCGGTCGAGGACGGCATCTACGACTGCGAGCGCGTACGCGTCGGCCACGGGGGCAAGCGATGAGCGACCCTCGACCTCGCAACGAGCGCGAGGAGCGGCTCGCAGCCGAGCGTCCCGACTCGTTCATGCGCCGGCGCGAGTTCCTCGCCGCCGCGGGGGCGCTCGCGGGGGGCGCGGGCCTCGCTGCCGTGCTCCCACCCGACAGGCTGCTCTCGCTGGCTGCCTCGCGACAGACCCGCCGGAGCCTTTCCAAGCCCGCGCAACATGCCGCTCGACAACGTCGTCGTGCTGATGATGGAGAACCGCTCCTTCGACCACTACTTCGGGTCGTTCCCGAACGCCGACGGCGTCAACGAGCTCTCCTTTCCCGACGAGCAGGGCCAGCTGCACCGGACCCACTACCTGCCGCCGGACTACCAGGGATGCGCGTTCGGGGACCCGGACCACAGCTGGGAGGGCGCCCGCGAGCAGTTCGGCCACGGCAAGCTCGACGGCTTCCTCACCGCCAGCGACGAGTTCGCGATCGGCTACTACGAGCTCGAAGACGTCGGCTTCCTCGCGCCCGCTGCCCGCGCCTTCACCACCTACGACCGCTACTTCGCCTCGATCCTCTCCTCGACCTATCCCAACCGCCACTACATGATCTCCGCGCAGTGCGGCGGCCAGAAGACGAACGAGATCCCCGCCGACAGCCTCGGGAACCAGTGGGAGACGATCTTCGACCGGGCTGCGGCGCGCGGCGTCTCCGCCGCCTACTACGTGGTCGACCTGCCGGTCCTCGATCCTCTACGGAACCCGGGCGCTGAGCTGGATCCGGCCGATCGAGCAGTTCTACGCCGACGCCGCGGCGGGCACCCTGCCTCAGATCGCCTACGTCGACCCGCCCTTCCTCGACGGTGGCGGCGGCAACGGCCTCTCCGGGGACGAGCACCCGCACGGCGACATCCGCATCGGCCAGGCGTACATGGCCGAGGTCGCGCACGCGTTCATGGAGTCGCCGCAGTTCCGGCGCGGCGCGATGTTCATCAACTACGACGAGTGGGGCGGCTTCTTCGACCACGTGCGCCCGCGCCTGGTCCCCGACGACCGCTCGAGCCGCAAGCTCGACGAAAACTTCGGGATCACCGGCTTTCGGATCCCGAACGTCTGCATCTCGCCGTTCGCGAAGCGGGGCCACGTGAGCCACGCGACGATGACCCACGAGTCGATCCTGAAGCTGATCTCCTACCGCTTCGGGCTCGGTTACCTGAACAAGCGCCACCGCTACGCCTCTCAGGTCGGTCGCACGCTCGACTTCGACAACCCTGATTACGACATCCCCGATCTGCCGAGGCCGCTCCCTCCGGCGACAACGCCGTGCTCGCTCCAGGGCTTCGCGCGGACCCCCTCCCAGGAGCGCCAGGAACGCCGCAAGGAGGGTCCCGGGCTTGGCGCCCTCGCCCCCTACGCCGAGAGCCTCGGCTACGAGATCAAGCCGGCGACCGTCGAGCGCGTGTTCCGGGATCCGGGTCGGATCGACCCGGCGCTGACCGAGGGCTGGGCGGAGGCACAGCGATGAGTCGACTGCGGGCGATCGCGGCTGCGGTCGCGCTGGCGCTGACGCTCTGCGGGGTGCTCGCCGACGGCGCCCAGGCCGCGGGAGCGAGGGTCCCGCACATCCGCCACGTGTTCATCATCGTGCTCGAGAACCAGAGCGCCGACCACACCTTCGGCCCCGACAGCCCCGCCCCGTACCTCGCCGACAACGTTGCCCGCGAAGGGGGCGCTCGTCCCCGGCTACTACGCGATCGGCCACTTCAGCCTCGACAACTACATCGCGATGATCAGCGGCCAGTCGCCGAACCCCCAGACCCAGGCCGACTGCCTCTTCTACAGCGACTTCGTCCCGGGAACGCCGACCGCGAACGGACAGGTGCGCGGCGCGGGCTGCGTCTATCCGGCCCCCGCGTGCAGACGATCGCCAACCAGCTCAAGGACGTCGGCCTGACGTGGAAGGGCTACATGGAGGACATGGCGGCCAAGGCGCCCGGCTCAGCCCGCGAGCTGCCGGCACCCCTCGATCGGCAGCCTTGACGACACCCAGAGCGCCGAGGTCGGCGACCAGTACGCGTCACGGCACAACCCGTTCGTCTACTTCCACTCGATCGTCGACCACAACGAGTTGCGCCAGACACGACGTCGACCTGGGTCGGCTGGCGGGCGATCTGAAGAAGGCGAAGAAGACCGCGAACTACAACTTCATCACCCCGAATCTGTGTAACGACGGCCACGACGTTCCGTGCGTCGACGGTCGAGCCGGGCGGCCTCGAGCAGATCAACGGATGGCTGCGGCAGCAGGTGCCCCAGATCCTGCACTCGCCCGCCTACAAGCGGCACGGGCTGTTGATCATCACCTTCGACGAGGCCGAGGAGAGCGGCAGCGGAGCGGACTCGAGCTCCTGCTGCGGCGAGCAGCCGGGTCCGAACACGCCAAGCCCCGGCGGCCCGCATCCGGGACCCGGCGGCGGGCGGGTCGGCGCGGTGATGCTCTCGCCCTGCATCCGCGCCGGCACCACCAGCGGGCGCGAGTACAACCACTATTCGATGCTGCGCTCGATCGAGGACAACTTCGGCCTGCCGCGCCTCGGGTTCGCGGCAGGGCCGGGGCAGCGCAGCTTCGGTGGCGACATCTTCACGAGACCCGGCTGCCAGGAGCACATCCGCTTGCGCGTGCGACCGCACCGCGCCCGCGTCGGCGAGCGACGCACCTTCCACTTCCGGGTTCGCTCCCGCTTCCACCGCTGCCGCGCAGGCGTGCTCGTCAAGCTCATAGCCCGCGACGAGCCGCGCCGTCCCCGGGGCGCCCTGCGGCGGGCCCGCACCGATCGCCACGGCCGGGCCACGGTGACGACGAAGGTCCGCAAGCGCGGGCCGCTCGTCGCTCGCGCGAACAAGTCCAGTTGCATCTCGACGAGCAGGCCGATCCGCGTCCGCTGATCCCTGGCGGTCGCCCGTGGCGTTCTAGGCCCCTGGCCGCGGCCCTGAGGCGGGATCTACTGGCTCTCGCCCGATTTGGCGCCCGCCGGCCCGCCGCCTCGGGCTCGCCCTCGTCCGCCCCGCCGCCGGCGAGCTGCGGTGCCGACTCATCGAACATCCGGTAGCCGCGGTTGCGGATCGCCTCCATCGCGACCGGATCGACCGCCTCGATCGCGCCGACGATGTGCCCGTACGGGGTGCCGATCCGGCGCGGCTTCAGCACGATCGCCTTGGCGACGCGGTCCGCCGCCTGCTCGGGGCTGAGCGACGGGAAGTTCGCGTAGTGGGGCGAGGGCTCGATCATCGGCGTCCGGACGAGCGGCATCGAGACGGTGGTGAAGCGGATCCCGCGATGGCTGAGCTCGGCGGCAGCGCAGTCGCTGAAGGCGTCGAGCGCCGCCTTCGAGGCCGTGTAGGCGGCGAAGCGCGGGGTCCTGATCTGCACGGCGGCTGAGGAGACGTTGACGATGTGGCCGAAGCCGCGCTCGCGCATGCCGGGCAGGAAGGCGAGCACGAGCCTGACCGGCGCCAGGTAGTTGAGGTCCATCGTCCGCTTGAAGTCGTGCTGGCGGTCGTAGGAGAACTTGACCGAGCGGCGGATCGAGTGGCCCGCGTTGTTGACGAGGATGTCGACGCCGCCGTGCCGCTCGAGCGCCTCGGAGCTCATCCGGGCGAGGTCCTCCTCGTCGGAGAGGTCGGCGCTGTGCACGGTTGCCGTGCCCCCGTGCTCGACGATCCGGGCGGCGATGTCGGCGAGCTTCGGCTCCGAGCGGGCGACGAGCAGCACGTGCGCGCCGGCGCGGCCGAGCTGCAGGGCCGTCGCCTCGCCGATTCCCGAGGAGGCGCCGGTGACCATGATCCGCTTGTCCGCCGACGGCGCCGTCGAGATCCGCGCCCCGCAGGCGCGCGACGGCGCCGGCGAGCGGCAGCGGCAGATGATCCTCGCCGATGCCCGTCGGGATGTTCATCAGCCGGGCCAGCTGGCGGCGCGGGTCGAACGGAGCCATGTGCGGATCGTAACCGCATCGGCGCGATCCGACGGCGCGTATCGACCGCAAGGCGGAACGAGGCGCCCGTGGCCCGGCCACAACGAATGTCCACGCTGGTGGTCGGATGTGTTCGACTGCCCTTTGCGGGGTATGCTGGCGCCGTCGCGGCTGAATGCCGCGCCAGGGATAGGGAAACAGGTAAGCGGACCAGGGTTTGTTTGAGTGAGGGCCGCGGAAAGTTGAAGGTTTGACGACTGACGCCACACCGGTGGGGGCATCGGCTGAGCTGATCGAGTTCGACGCCGCCACCGACTACGGTCGATCGCCCTGGCAGCTCTTTTGGCGACGCTTCCGCAAGGACCGCGTCGCCCTCGCCTCGCTCGTCTTCATCTTCCTCCTCGTCCTCGTCGCGATCTTCGCGCCGCTGATCGTCTCCATCGCCGGCGAGCCCGGCCCCGACGTCCGCGACACCGGCGCCCTCGACCCGCTCTTCGCGACGCCGACCGGCCCCTCGGCTTCCCACTACTTCGGCGTCGACCAGCTCGGCCGCGACGTCTTCAGCCGCGTCATCTACGGCGCCCGCGTCTCGCTCATCGTCGCCTTCGTCGCGACGTTCCTGGCGACCGTCTTCGGCGTCATCTCGGGCCTCGCCGCCGGCTTCTACCGCGGCTGGGTCGACACGCTCGTCTCGCGCACGGTCGACGTCCTGCTGGCGATCCCCTACCTGCTGCTCGCCACGGGCATCGCCGCTGCCTGCACGCTCGGCCAGACCGCCGGCGGCGGCGGCGCCGGCTGTCTCGGCGGCCTGCTCAAGCCGGGCCTCGGCGTCGTCATCTTCGTCATCGCCTTCACCAGCTGGACGTACATGGCGCGGATCGTCCGCGGCCAGGTGCTCTCGCTGCGCGAGAAGGAGTTCATCGAGTCCGCGCGCGCCGTCGGCGCGACGAACTCGCGGATCATCTTCCGCGAGCTGTTACCGAACCTGATGGCGCCGATCGTCGTCTACGCATCGGTCCTGATCCCGCAGGTGATCCTCTACGAGGCGGCGCTCTCCTTCCTCGGCGTCGGCGTCACCGACAAGCCGAGCTGGGGCCAGATGATCTCCGACGCGACGCCGATCTTCAGCGATGCCTGGTGGTACATGCTGTTCCCCGGCGTCGCCCTCGTCCTCACGGTGCTCGCCTTCAATTTCATCGGCGACGCGATGCAGGACGCGCTCGATCCACGCGGGGGCAGGAAGTCTTGAACAAGAGAGAGGAAAAGCCGGGTATCAGCCCGGTCTCCGGAACGAAAGGAAGAACAACAATGCGAAGAAGCTTGCTCCGGGTCTTGATACCCGGGATGGCGCTGACCGCCGCACTGGTCCTTGCGGCCTGTGGCAGCAGCGGCAGCAGCAGTAGCACGAGTAGCGAGAGCAGCGTCTCGGACGCACAGTCCAAGTACGCCGCCCCGACGACAGCGCCGGACAACGCCCAGAAGGGCGGCACCCTGACGGTGATCGCGGCCAGCGACGTCGACTACATCGATCCAGGCGCGGCCTACTACCAGTGGTCGTTCATGATCGATGGGGCGACGCAGACGCCGCTCGAGGCCTATGCGCCCGCCGACATCGAGGAGCCGACCCCGGCACTCGCCACGGAGGCGCCGACCGTCAGCGACGACGGCAAGACGATCACCTACACGATTCGTAACGACGTCAAGTTCTCGCCGCCGGTGAACCGGACGGTGACTTCGGCCGACGTCAAGTACGCGATCGAGCGCTCGTTGCTACCGGGCGTCCCGAACGGCTACGTCCAGACCTATCTGGCGGACGTCGTCGGCATCCAGGACGCGGTCAAGCAGGCGCAGGCCAATCCGACCGGCGGTGCACCCGACATCAAGGGCATCACCACGCCGGATGACACCACGCTGCAGATCGATCTGACGAAGACGAGCTCGGCTGGCGTGATCGGCGCGCTGACGCTTCCGGTCAGTTCCCCGGTCCCGGAGGAGTACGCGAAGAAGTACGACGCCAAGAACCCGTCGACCTACGGTGAGAACCAGGTCGCGACCGGCCCGTACATGATCAGTCAGTACACGCCGAACAAGACGATCGACCTGGTTCGCAACCCGAACTGGAACCCGGACGGCGACTACCGCCCGGCGTACCTGGACGAGATCAAGGTGCAGGAGGGCTTCGCCGACACGGTCTCCGCGTCGAAGAAGATCCTCACCGGCAGCGACCTCGTCAACGGCGACTTCACGACGCCGCCGTCGGCGATCAAGCAGGCGGTTCAGAGTGGTGAACAGGGCCAGCTGACGCTGACCCCGAGCGGTGGCAACCGCTACATCGCCCTGAACACGCAGAAGCCGCCGTTCGACGACATCAACGTCCGCAAGGCCGTGATCGCGAACGCGAACCGCACCGATCTGCGCAACACGCGCGGTGGTGAGCTGACCGGTCCGGTCGCTACCCACTACCTGCCGCCGGATTTCCCCGGCTTCGAGCAGGCGGGTGGCCTCGCGGGTCCCGATCTGGATTTCACCAAGAATCCTGACGGCGATCCGAGCCTGGCGGCCTCCTACATGAAGAAGGCCGGTTTCTCGAGCGGTAAGTGCGAGGGGTCGGACTGCAAGATCACGATGGTCGCCGACGACTCGCCTCCCGGGTCCGACACGGCCGAGGTTGCGAAGAGCCAGCTCGAGGAGCTCGGCTTCGACGTCAACCTGCAGAAGGTCACGCACGACATCATGTACACGAAGTTCTGCAGCGCTCCCTCGAACGCTCCGCAGGTCTGCCCGAACGTGGGCTGGCTGAAGGACTTCAACGACGGTGAGTCGATGCTCGACCCGACGTTCAACGGGGAGAACATCGTCCCCGAGAACAACTCCAACTGGCCGCAGCTCAACGTGCCGGCGATCAACAAGGCCATCGACAAGGCCACGTTGGTCACCGACCCGCAGGAGCGCGCGGCTGCATGGGGTCAGGTCGACGACATGATCAGCGCACAGGCTCCGGCCATCCCCTACATCTGGGATGACCAGGCCAACATCCAGTCGGCGGACGTCGCCGGCGTGATCAACAAGGCGAACGCGAACTGGGATCTCTCGTTCACGTCGCTGAAGCCCTAACCGGGCGCTGAGGCACCCGAGCCCCCTCGCCGCCGCGGCGGCGAGGGGGCCGGGGCCCCGGCATGCAAACCCGCTTCCGCCCTCCCGACGCACTAGATGCTCCGCTACATCATCCGCCGCCTGCTCTGGGCGATCCTGCTGCTGGTCATCGTCAGCGGCGTCATCTTCGTCCTCTTCTACGTCTTTCCCTCGGCCGACCCCGCGCAGCTGCGCGCCGGCCGCCAGGCCAACCAGGATCAGATCGAAGCGATCCGTCACTCCCTCGGCCTCGACAAGTCGGTCCTGACCCAGTTCTGGATCTACATCAAGGGCGTCTTCACCCCATTCGATCTGCCCGGCACCGACGCCACCGGGCCGCTGTATTTCGGCCACAGCTACCAGTCCAACGCCGACGTCAAGGACGTCATCTTCAGCGACCTGCCGGCGACGGCGCTACTCGTCGTCGGCGCGACGATCCTCTGGCTCTTGATCGCGATCCCAATCGGCATCATCTCGGCCGTCAAGCGCCGCTCCGTGCTCGACCGGACGACGATGACCTCGTCCCTGATCCTGATCTCGGCCCCGGTCTTCTGGCTCGGCCTCGTGGCTCTCTACCTGTTCGCGGACGACGTCGGCATCTTCAAGATCTTCCCCGGCATCGGTGCCTACGGGCAGGCGACCGACTTCGCCGGCAAGGTCGGCGCGATGATCCTGCCGTGGGCCGTGCTCGCCGCGGCGACGGCGGCGATCTACGCCCGATATCTGCGCTCGCAGATGCTCGAGGTGATGGACCAGGACTACATCCGGACGGCCCGCGCGAAGGGGGTGCCGGAACGGACGGTCGTGCTCAAACACGCCCTGCGCAGCGCGATCACGCCGATCATCACGCTGCTCGGTCTCGACGTCGCCGTGCTGCTCGCCGGTAACGCGATCCTCACCGAGAGCGTCTTCAACATCCCCGGCCTCGGCCTCGAGACCTTCAACGCGATCAGCCGCTCGGACCTGCCGATGATCCAGGGGATCACGATGTTCGGCGCCTTCTTCATCATCATCCTCAACCTTGTCGTCGACGTCGCCTACGCCTACCTGGACCCGCGGGTGAGGTACGAGTGAGCGAGCCGATCCTCAAAGTCTCCGACCTCGAGGTCCGCTTCGACACCGAGGACGGCATCGTGCAGGCGGTCAACGGCGTCAGCTTCGAGATCGCGCCCGGCGAGACCGTCGGCATCGTCGGCGAGTCGGGCTCGGGCAAGAGCGTCACGAATCTCTCGCTGCTCGGCCTGACGCGGGCCGACAACACGACGATCACGGGCACCGCCCACTTCGAGGGTCGCGACCTGATCTCGCTGAAGGACGACGACCTGCGCGCGATCCGCGGCAACGGCATCTCGATGATCTTCCAGGACCCGCTCTCCTCCCTGCACCCCTTCTTCAAGGTCGGCAAGCAGCTCGTCGAGGCGATCCAGGTCCATCGCAACCTCTCCGACGGCGATGCGGAGGCGCGCGCGGTCGAGCTGCTCGGACTTGTCGGGATTCCCGACCCCGAGCGCCGCATGGGCGAGTATCCGCACGAGTTCAGCGGCGGCATGCGGCAACGCGTGATGATCGCGATGGCGCTGACCAACGATCCCCAGGTGCTGATCGCCGACGAGCCGACGACGGCGCTCGACGTGACCACCCAGGCCCAGATCCTGCGCCTGCTCGAGAGCCTGCGCGAACGCTTCGGGATGGCGGTGATCATGATCACCCACGATCTCGGCGTGATCGCCGAGGTCGCCGACCGGGTGCTCGTCATGTACGGGGGGCGCGTGGTCGAGTCGGGCACCCTCGACGACATCTTCTACGACCCCCAGCATCCCTACAGCTGGGGCCTGCTCGGGTCGCTGACCCGGATCGATCAGGCGCGGACCGCGCGGCTCGCCCAGATCGCGGGCCAGCCGCCGTCGCTGATCACGCCGCCTACCGGCTGTGCCTTCCAGCCCCGCTGCCCGCACGCCTTCGACAAGTGCGGGCAGCTGCCCGAGCTCGAGCACCGCGGCGGTGCGCCGAACCATCTCGACCGCTGCTGGCTCGACTCCGAGCAGAAGCAGGAGCTGCGCATCGTCGAGGGCGGTGAGTTCGGGCTCGAGGCGCCCGAGCCGGCGAGCGCCGGCGGAGGGGAGGGACTGTGAGCGAGCAGGAGAGCGACGAGCCGATCAAGCAGGGCGAGGGCACCGCGGTCGACGTCGCCGAGATCGAGGCCGCCAACCCGCACGGGGACGAGACGCCGATCCTCGAGGTCGACCACCTCGTCAAGCACTTCCCGATCACCCGCGGGATCATCTTCGACAAGCAGATCGGCTCGGTCCAGGCCGTCGACGACGTTTCCTTCACGGTCAACGCCGGCGAGACGCTCGGCCTGGTCGGGGAGTCGGGCTGCGGCAAGTCGACCCTGAGCCGGAGCATCCTGCAGCTGCTCGTGCCGACCTCGGGATCGGTCCGCTTCGAAGGTCGCGAGATCACCGGGCTGCCGAGCAGCGAGCTGCGGAAGCTGCGCCCGCGAATGCAGATGATCTTCCAGGACCCGTACGCCTCGCTGAACCCGCGCAAGCGCGTCGCTCAGATCATCGGCGACCCGATGCGCCTGCACGGCATCGTCGAGCACGACGGGGTCAAGGAGGCGGTCGGTGAGTTGCTCGAGCGCGTCGGGCTCAGCCCCGAGCACTACAACCGCTTCCCGCACGAGTTCTCCGGCGGCCAGCGGCAGCGAATCGGCATCGCCCGGGCGCTGGCGCTGAAGCCGAAGCTGATCGTCGCCGACGAGCCCGTCTCGGCGCTCGACGTCTCGATCCAAGCGCAGATCATCAACCTGCTCGAGGACCTGCAGGACGATCTTGGCCTCGCCTACGTCTTCGTCGCCCACGACCTCGGCGTCGTCCGCCACGTCGCCGACCGGATCGCGGTGATGTACCTGGGCAAGATCGTCGAGCTCGGCCCGGCGGAGGTCGTCTACTCGAACCCGATCCACCCCTACACGCAGTCGCTGCTCAACGCGATCCCGATCCCGGACCCCCGCGCCAACCGCGGGCGCACGCACCAGATCCTCGAGGGCGACGTGCCGAGCCCGGCGAACCCGCCTTCAGCCTGCCGCTTCCACACCCGCTGCCCGTACGCGACCGACGTCTGCTCGGAGGTCGAGCCGGAGTTCGTCGACTACGGCGAGGGTCACTGGGCCGCCTGCCATCACCCGCTGGGGGGGCGGACCGCGCCGGCCGTCAGTTCTTGACCTTGACCTGCTTGTAGGCGTGGTGGAGAAGTCGGCCGTAGCCGTGGCAGCCGGGACACCACGGTGAGTTGGCGATCGCCTTGATCTGCATGCCGTCGGAGAGTTTGCGGCTGCGGAGGATCTTCCGATAGCGGGCTTCGTGGAGCAGGTGCGTGGTGGCCTTGGCGCCATTGCCGACGGTGCCGAAGCGCTTGCCGGGGCCGATGTTGAGCGGGTTGTCCTTGGGCCCGCCCTCGGCCAGCGACCAGGCGCCCATGACGCGCAGCGAGAGCCGCGTCTTCTTCGAGACGAGGCCGGAGAACTTCGCGTAGGAGGGGGAGACGCCCTTGAGCTTGCCGCTCCACGAGCCCTTCCCGCCGCCACTGCCCCCGTCGCCGGTGCCGATCCCGCCGCCGCGCGCCGCGGCGCCGGCGGCGACCACACCGATCACGAGCAGGCTCGCCACGAGGGCGATCGCGAGTGCGGGCGTACGGGTGCTGCGGGCGCTGCCGATGTCCATATGCGAAGAAGCGACGCCTACTCCACGAACTGAGCGTTCCATGAGCGTCGCTCACAGGAACCTAACACACCTGGCCGAAGGCGTGTGCCACACGTCTTGCAGCGGGGCGGGCGGGGCCGGTTGGCTACGGCGTGAGTGCCCTCGGGTGAGGGATTGACCGCCCCGGGGCACTGAGGGAATGAGGCGGAGGCGGGGTCGAGGAACCAACGCGCCACACGTCGCGATCGGCGATACGTGTGGCGTGTTCCTTTCCCTATACGGAAGCACCGCGCCGAACGTAGGGGTCTTGGGGACGTCCGGCGTGTTCTTTCGGCCCAGGTTGTCGCTCAGGGGCGGGCGGGGTGCCTCCGGCGGCGCCCGTCGCGCGGCGTCGACGGCGCGCTTACGCGCTGCTCGTCAGCTCAGGTGACGGTGACGAGCACCGCGGTGACGAGCACGTTGAGCGTCGCCAGCGGCAGCAGGACCTTCCAGCCGAGCGACATCAGCTGGTCGTAGCGCAGCCGTGGCAGCGTCGCCCGGATCCAGATGAAGAAGATCAGCAGGGCGAAGATCTTGATCAGCATCACGAAGACGCCGATCAGCGCCGGCGTGTGCAGGCCGAAGGGCAGGTGCCAGCCGCCGAGGAACATCGCCGCGGCGATGCCGCTGACGACGATCATCTCCATGTACTCGGCCATGAAGAAGGAGCCGAAGCGCATGCCGCCGTACTCGGTGTTGTAGCCGGCGACGAGCTCGGCGTCGGCCTCCGCTAAATCGAACGGGGCGCGGTTGGACTCGGCGAAGCCGGAGACCATGAAGATGATGAAGCCGACGAACTGGGGGATCACGTACCAGACGGTGTCCGCCTGGGCGTTGGCGATGTCGACGAGGCTGAGCGAGCCGGCCATCATGACCACGCCGAGCAGCGAGAGGCCCATCGAGATCTCGTAGGAGATCAGCTGCGCGGCCGAGCGCATCGCGCCCATGAAGCTGAACTTCGACCCCGACGCCCAGCCGCCGAGCAGCAGCCCGTAGAAGGAGATCGAGCCGAAGGCGAAGGCGTAGAGGATGCCGATCGGCACGTCGATCCCGTACAAGCCGACCTCGCCGTCGACGTCGCCGAAGGGGATGATCGCGAGCGTCGCCGTGGCGCTCAGGATGACCAGGGCCGGGGCGATCGCCCACAGGTAGGGCACCGCGTTGTCGGGCTTGTAGCTCTCCTTGGTGAGCAGCTTGAGCACGTCCGCCATCGGCTGCATCAGCCCGAAGGGGCCGACGCGATTGGGGCCGTAGCGCGCCTGGAAGCGGCCGAGCAGCTTGCGCTCGATGACCAGGATGATCGGCACGAGCGAGAGGATCACGACGAAGATCACGATCGACTTGAGGACGAGCAGCCAGGTCGCCTCGGCGAAGCTGACATCGGCGATGCTCATCGGGCTACCACTCGACCTTCTCGCGGGCCGCGACGCCGAGCGCCGGTGCCGCGTCCTCCGCCGCCGGCAGGTGCCACGGCGACGCTGATCGCGCGTGCCGCGCCGAGCAGGTTGGCGGCGTCCTCGGCGGTGCCCTCGATCAAGAAGCCGACGTCGTCGGGCATCCGCGGCCGGATCGCGACCACGGCGCGCAGCTCCTCGCCGGTCTCGCCGGTGACGATCACCTCGGTCCCGTTGCCCACGCCGAGTCCGCGCGCGGCGCCCTCGCTGAGCTCGAGCGTCTGCGGCGGTGAGAGGTAGTTGAGGCTCGGGTTGCGCTCGGCGACGTAGTCGGCCCACAGGTCGTGGTAGGTGCCGAGCCGCAGCATCCCGGCCGCGGGCTCGGTGGCGTGCGGCACGGGGGCGGGGGCGGCTGAGCCGTCGGGCGCGGCGGCGGCGTTGACCTCCTGCCAGCGGATCCCGGTGCCCCCGATCCGGTCGTAGGTGAGCCCGGCGTAGATCGGCGCGTCGGCGGCGAGCAGCTCGAAGACCTCACCGGCGGTGCCGGCGCCGGTCTCGTCGCCGAGTTGCGCGCTGAGCTCGGTCAGCGCCTGCCACAGGGGCCGCACTGCGCCCGGATGCGGCACCGAGGGCCGGACCCGCTGCAGGCGCCCGTCCGGGTGGGTGACGGTGCCCTCCTTCTCGGCGTGCGTCTCCGCCGGCAGGTGCACGTCGGCGCCCTTGGCGCTGGCGCTGTCGAAGGCCGAGACGCTGAGGGTGAAGTTGGCGGCGCCGATCGCCCGCGTCCAGCCCTCGGGATCGGCGAAGTCGCGAACCGGGTCGACGTCCCAGAGGATCAGGGCCTCGAGGTCGCCCGCTTCGAGCGCCTCGCGGATCGCGTCGGCGTCGCGGCCGCTGCGGGCGAGCGGTACGAGCCCCGGGCCGACGTTCTCGTAGGCGCCGGCCTCGCGGAGCCCACGGCCGTTGGCGGCGACGGGAACCTCGAGCAGCCCGCTGCCGGCCTTGCCCGCGAGCCCGAGCGCCGCGGCGATCTCGAGCAGCGAGGCGACGGCGCTCTCGCCGCCGGGACCGGTCGAGATCCGCTCGCCCCAGACGATCGCCACGTCCTCGGCGCCGCGCAGAGCCTCGGCGAAGCCGTTCTCGCCCTCGCCCTCGCCTTTGCAGCTCGGCGGCGAGCGAGGCGAGGAACGCGGCAGCGCCGCCGGGCGCGTAGCGCGCCGCCTCCAGGCAGCCGGAGGAGCCCACCGCCGCGCCACCGTCGAGCGCCGTCGGGCGCTCGGTCGCGACGAGCAGGTCGGAGCCGTGGCGGCGCACCGCCTTGCGGATCCGCAGCTCGAGGATCGGCATGTCGTGCATCGGGTCCGTGCCGACGACGAGGATCGCGTCGGCGCCGTCGATGTCGCCCATGGAGAGGGCGAGGTCCGGGTCGGTGAGCGCCGCGCGGGACGCGGCGGGGACGGCGCCGTGCTCGGCGCCGACGACGTCGTGGGAGGCGAGCGGGCCGCGAACCATGCGCTGGATCAGGTAGGCCTCCTCGTTCGAGGCGCCGCCGCCGACGATCGCGGCGACCTTGCCGTGCGCCTCGGTCAGCCCGCGTGCGGTTCGCTCCAGGGCCTCGGCCCAGGTCGCGTCACCGAGCGCGCCGCCGGTCCGCACCCGCGGCCCCAGCGGTCGCTCGTCGGAGGTGAACATCTCGAAGCCGAAGCGGCCCTTGTCGCAGAGCCAGCCGTCGTCGACGTCGTGGTTGTCGCGGCCGAGGACGCGGACGACCTGCTCGTCGCGGACGGTGAACTTGACGTTGCACTGGCTCGGGCAGAGCGTGCAGACCGAGCCTGCATCCTCGATGTCCCACGGCCGCGCCCGGAAGCGGTACGTCTGCGAGGTCAAGGCGCCGACGGGGCAGAGCTCGATGATGTTGCCGTGGAAGGGGGCGGAGTAGGGGCGGTCGTTGAAGGTGCCGACGAACGTCTTCGGGCCGCGCTCGAGCAGCTGCAGGTGCTCGTCCTCGGCGACCTCCTGGCTGAAGCGCACGCAGCGGTAGCAGAGGATGCAGCGCTCGCGATCGATCTTGATCAGCGGGCTGAGCGGGATCGGCTTTTGGAAGTGGCGCTTCGGGTCGGTGACGCGACTGTGGCCGGGGCCCCAGCCCATCGAGATGTCCTGCAGCGGGCACTCGCCGCCCTTGTCGCAGACCGGGCAGTCGAGCGGGTGGTTGACGAGCAGGAACTCGACGACCGCGTTCTGCGCCTCCTTGACCCGGTCGGTCTGCGTGTAGATCACCATCCCGTCCCGGACCGGGGTCGAGCAGGAGGTCTGCAGCTTCGGGATGCCCTCGATCTCGACGAGGCACATGCGGCAGGCGCCGACCGGATCGCCGAGCTTCGGCTCGTAGCAGAAGACCGGGATCTCGACGTCGCCCGACTTGGCGGCGTCGACCAGCATCATGCCTTCCGTGGTCTCGATCTCGACGCCGTCGACGACGATCGTGATCTGCGGTTTCTCGGCCTTGCTCAAGCGGTCCGACCTAGTGACAGAGGGAACTTGCGAGTGACGTCGATCACCCGCTCAACCTACCTGAATGAGCCCCTAGACAGGCCCTCCGGCGTGCCTGGTTACCCGGGTGGTCGCAGCTGCGACTGGTACTGGTTCTCGAGCGGGGTGTCGGGGACCTTGATCAGCCCTCGCGTCGGCCGATCGAGGTCGGCGATGACGAAGAGCAGGAAGGCGACCAGCCCCGCGATGACGAAGACGGCGCTGCCCCCGCGTCCGATCATCGCCAGGTAGCCGGCGAGCAGCGCCAGCGCGACGGCGCCGCCGAGCACCTCGAGCAGCAGCACCGGGTGCGGAACCCGGTTGGCGAGCGCCGCCTGCCGGGTTCCCTGAGCATCGATCATGTCGTTCAGCGTCTCGACGTAGAGGCGCGGTGCGGTTGCGACCGGTTGCTCGGCGACGGCGCGCCGGGCCAGGGCCCAGAGGCGTTCCTGCAGCGATTCTGCTCGTTCGCCACGGCCGCCTTCTCGGTGTCGCTGCCGGGGACCCGGTCGGCGACGTCGACGGCCTGGTGTGCGTAGCTGTCGAGCAGCCTGAGGGAGGGGCCGCGGATGCCGGGCTCGAGCATCTGCGCACGCAGGTACGTCGTTCCGATCGCATTTGCCTCGTCGACGATCGTCGCCCGCCTGTCCTCGTACCGCGAGAGCGCCAGCGAGAGGCCGAACGCGAGGATCAGGCCGACGACGCCGAGTAGCGCTCCCTGCAGCACGCCGAGCGGCTCGCTCAGGTGCTCGCTCAGATGCCTGGAGTGCCGGCCGATCCAGGCGCCGAGCGCCGTCGCCCCGAAGGTCGCGGCGATGATCGCCAGCGCCAGCACCCATGTCGGCAGGTCAAAGAGGATGGCGTGAAACTACGCGCTGGGCAGGCGACACGCGTAGCCCCGATTGGGTGAAGCGCCGTCTTGCCGTCTGCGGGTAAGTACTGAGCGATCCACGCGCCCGGCGCCTAACGTGACCTGCGGTCCAAGCCTGGGCCGGCGGCAGATCGATCGGGAGGTCGGCGCAGATGGGGAAGGCGAGGAGCAGCGAGCCCGCGGAGACGGCTCGAGCTCCGGCGCGCCTGCCGAAGCCGGCTTGGAGTCCCGAGCGTGGGCTGATCCACCGGCGGCGCCTGGTCGAGCAGCTCGACGTCTACGCGCGGCACGCGATGCTCTTGCTGGCGGCGCCGGCCGGATACGGCAAGACGACGGTGCTGACCGAATGGGACGCCGGCGACCCGCGCCCGTTCGGCTGGGTGACGATCGACGCTCGCGACAACGATCCTGCGTTCCTCGGCCGGACGCTGGCCACCGTCCTCGACTCGATCGATCCAGTTGACCCCGCCGTCTTCGATCTCCTCTCCGGCGCGCGCCCGGGACTCGTCTCCTCCGTCATCCCGCGGCTCGCCGCACTCGTGGCCGCGCGCGAGCAGCCGTTCGTGCTCGTCCTCGATGACTTCCACCTCGTCTCCGACCCGCAGGCGCTGGAGCTGATCCGCGCGCTCGCGGCGGCGATGCCGGAGGGCTC
The DNA here is from genome assembly GCA_963850625.1 of uncultured Solirubrobacterales bacterium. GTDB lineage: Bacteria > Actinomycetota > Thermoleophilia > Solirubrobacterales > 70-9 > CAXMST01. Next base: position 30,465 of record CAWKLZ010000005.1, on the reverse strand, counting down.
GCAGCTGGCGGTGGCGACGCGCGGCGACCCCGGCCTGAAACTAGGCCGGCTGCGGGCTGAAGGTCGACTCGCCGAGATCGGCCCGAAGACGCTGGCGATGACGCGGGGCGAGATCGCCGCGTTCCTCGATGCGAAGGGGATCGAGCTCGGTCGGGACCCACTAAAGGAGCTTGCCGAGCACACGGAGGGTTGGCCGGTAGCGGTCTACCTGGCAGCCCTTTCGCTCGCCGACGCGCCGGACGCGGAAGACGCGATCCGGCGCTTTACCGGAGACGATCACGTGATCGCGGAATACCTGCGGGAGGAGCTGATCTCGGCCGTCGAGGCAGGCGATCGCAACTTCCTGATCGAATGCTCGGTGCTCGAGCAGCTCGACGGGGAGGCCTGCGATGCGCTGCTCGACCGCCAGGGATCGGCCGAGGATCTGCGCCGGCTTTCGCGCTCGAACCCCCTGATCATTCCGCTCGACCGCCTCGACCGCGATTTCCGTTACCACGCCCTCTTGCGTGAGATGCTGCTCGGCGAGCTCGAGCGCCGCGGCGGTCGCCGGATGCGAGCGTTGCACCTGCGCGCGAGCCACGTCTACGCTGGGCGGGGCGATCCCGATCGGGCGATCGAGCACGCGATCGCCAGCGGTGACGAGATTGCCGCCGGTCGCCTGCTTTGGGAGCACGTGCCCGACTACGCGAGCCACGGGCGCATCGCGGGCGTTGCGGCATGGCTGGCGCGCTTCAGCGAAGCGACGATCCTGGCGAACCCGCAGCTCGCGTTGACGCAGGCGGCGCGTGGACCTGACGGCCGGCAACGGCGCGGGCGTCGACCGCCTCACCTCGGCTGCACGGGCAGCGCTCGACTCCGTGCCCGAAGACGACCGCGCCTCGATCGAGTTCGGGGCGGACCTGATCGCCGCCTCCGGGGGAATCGCAGCCGCGCTTCCCGACGCCCGGGAGGCCGGCGCCAGAGCGCGTGGCGTCCTTGCCGAGAGCGATCCGTGGCGGTCGCTCGCCTGCTTCATCGAGGGCGTCGGCGGGCATCTCGCCGGCGAGGAGGGCGCGGCGGCCGAGGCGCTTGCCGAGGGTGCCCGGCTTGGCGACCGGGCCGTGCCGACGATCCGCAGCCTCTGCCTCGCACAGCACGCGCTGCTACTGCTCGACTCCGGCGCCGAGACGGAGGCGTGGGCGCTGGAGGAACGTTCCGCGGCGACCGTGCAGCGCTACGGCATCGGCGAGCACGAGACGCAGGCGCTTACGATCGCGGTGACCGCCCTGATCAAGGCTCGCCGCGGTCGCGTCGACGATGCTGTGATCGCTGCGCGCCGCGCCGCCGCGCTGATCGGGGCGATCGCGGGCATCAGCTCCTGGTACGAGGCAGAGGCGCGGATCGTCCTCGCCCGAGCGCTGCTGCAACTCGACGATTCCGTCGGCGCCCGGCGCTGGCTCGAGGAAGCGGAGCCCCACGTGCGGGCGGCGACCGGAGCGCGGGTCCTCTCCGAGATGCTGGCGCGGGCGCAGGAGGATGCTGCGGCGCCCGTCGGCGACGGCCGCTGGCCGCTGACCCCGGCGGAGCTCCGCCTCCTGTACCAGCTGCCGACCCACCACAGCTTCCGCGAGATCGCGGCCCAGCTCTACGTGTCGACCAACACCGTCAAGTCGCAGGCGCGATCGATCTACCGCAAGCTCGGCGTCAGTTCGCGGGCCGAGGCGGTCGCCGTCGCACAGGCCGCCGGGCTGATCGTGGGCGCCGAGCTGCCCGCCCCCGGGGCCGGACAGCGCCGGTCCCGAGCCGCGGCCGGCGCGCGCACCTGATTCACCTCACCCGCTTCGGGTGATGATCCTCAGCGTCGGCGGGCCTAGGGTTTGGCCCCGGCGACGGAGGGCAACAGGAGACGATGGACGCGACCGACACCGAGGTACATAGGGCGCTGGCCGAGGTCGCCGCGGGCCACGCCGAGATGCTCGTCGCCGAGCCCGGCGAATCGGGGCCTGCCTCGATTCTCGGCGAGCGCACCGTTGCACTCGTCCGTCTCGCCGTCTCCGCGGCGCTTGACGCGCCGCCCGCCGCGTACGGACGTCAGGTGACGGCGGCAATCGACGCCGGAGTCATGCCTGCCGACGTGCTCGCGCTGCTTTGTGCCGTCGCTCCACAGATCGGTGAGGCGCGGGCAATTGCAGCTGCCCCCGAACTGATGCTGGCGCTCGGCATGCGCCTGCCGGGCCCTGCCGCCGGCGGCGGTGCGCTGTGACCCCGCTGCTGCGCCGCACGCCCCTGCTGCGGGCCGTCGCGATCGCGGCCGGCTCCTACCTGCCGCTCCCGGCTCGGAGGCGGCCGGCAGCCGGCGGAGCCGCCGGCCTCCGCGAGAGCCGGCGGAGCGTCCGTCAGCCGGTGACGCGCGGCCGCGTCCGCTGAGTCCGGCGCAGAGGCGCGCGCGAGGATCACCGCGCCCGCGAAGAAGCAGAGCGCGCCGAGCGCCGTGTTCCAGTTCGCGGCCGCGAGGCTGATTGCGTCCCCCGTGTCGGGGACCACGTAGGAGGCGACCGTCGCGATCACGAAGAAGACGCAGCCCGCCAGGTTGATCGAGGCGATCCTGCCCTCGGCGCTGTGCCGCAGCGAGAAGCCCTGACGGCGGATATCGACGAACGCCATCACGCCTGAGATCAAAAAGCAGGCGGAGCCGATCGCCTCGGGCGCCCAGATCAGCCTGTTGACGTCCGAGTTGTCGATCGTCGTCTGCAGCGCCCGGTACGTGTTGACGTTGAAGAAGATCGTGCCCGCAAACTGGATCAAGGTCGGCAGCCTGTCCCTGCCGTGCGCCTCGAGCGCCTGCAGTAGCGCTGCGGCGGTGAAGAAGAGCGAGCCGACGAAGAAGGTGATCCCGTCCACCTCGGCGCCGACCAGGTTGACGAAGCCGGGGAAGGGACCGATGAAGAAGCAGAGCGAGCCAATCGCGAAGAGGCCGCCGATCAACCGGGGCAGCCCAGGCCGCGCCTTCAGGGTTCCTGCGTGTACGGCCATCGGCGGAAAGCTACCCGCGGCGGGGCGGCGGAGTTCACCCCGATCGGGTGAGGGCCGGCCGTCCCCCGGGCGTACGATCGAGTCGATGGCAACCGCCGCGGCAAACCTGACACTGCCCTGGGCCGAGCTCACCCCCGAGGAGCGCCGCGAGCTGGGCCGGGCAGCACGAGGGACGGCGCCGCGCTCGAGCCACGGCGAGTGGCAGCGGCCGGCCGGCGTCGACCCCGTCGCGATCCTCGAGGCGCAGGAGACCACGCGGCTGCAGGAGCTGGTGCCCCTGCGTCACCGGCGCATGCTCGACTCGGCCTTCACCTTCTACCGTGGCGCTGCGGCGATCATGGCCGCCGACCTGAACGGGACCCCCGACGCGGGCCTGCGCACGCAGCTCTGCGGTGACGCCCACCTCTCCAACTTCGGCGGCTTCGCCGCAGCCGACCGCCGCATCGTGCTCGACTGCAACGACTTCGACGAGACGCACCCGGGCCCCTGGGAGTGGGACGTCAAGCGGCTCGCAGCGAGCTTCGAGATCGCCGGCCGCGATCGTGGCTTTGACCGCCGCCAGCGGCAAGACGCGGTCGTGGCGGCCGCCTCCACTTATGCCACGACGATGGCCGAACTCGCCGAGCTCGGCCACATCGACGTCCGCTACCGCCGCTTCGAGGCGGAGGGCGCCACTCGAGGAGTACCGGCGTTCGGTCGACTCGCGTCGTCGCAAGGCAATTGACCGCAACACCGCCAAGGCGGCATCGAAGACGCGCATGCGGGCGCTGGCGAAGCTCACCGAGCGCGTCGACGGGAAGCTCCGGATCCGCTCGCAGCCCCCGGTTCTCGTCCCGACCCGAGAGCTCGCCCCCGGCGAGGGCGACCTCGTCGCGCAGCTGGTCAACCAGGTGCTCGGCTCGTACATGGACTCGCTCTCGGATGAGAACAAGCACCTGCTTCGCAAGTACCGCTTCGTCGACGCCGGGCGCAAGGTCGTCGGCGTCGGCAGCGTCGGCACCCGTGCGTGGATCGCCCTGCTGATCGGCCGCGATGACAGTGACCCGCTCTTCCTGCAGATCAAGGAGGCCGAGGCCTCGGTGCTCGAGCCGTACACCGCTCCGTCCGTCTACTCGCACCATGGCCGCCGCGTCGTCGAGGGTCAGCGCCTGATGCAGGCGGCCGGCGACATCCTCTTGGGGTGGACCTCAGCGACGATTCGCTCCGAGCCCGAGCGCCAGTTCTACGTCCGCCAACTCTGGGACGCGAAGGGGTCGGCCCAGATCGAGTTGCTGGGGCCTGGGGACCTGGCGACGTACGGGCGCGTCTGCGGCACGACACTCGCCAGCGCGCATGCGCGCGCCGGCGATCCGATCGCGATCGCCGGCTACCTCGGGGGTGGCAAGGGGTTCTCGAAGGCGATGGTCGCCTTTGCCGCCGCCTACGCGGACCGCAACGAGAGCGACTTCGCCGAGTTCATGCAGGCGATCGAGGACGGCCGGCTGGAGCTCGCGCCGCCCGAGCCGGACTGACCGGCCGCGTTCTCCGTTTCACCCAGACGTGGTGATGCGCGTGCGCGCAAGGCGCTTCACGCTCGGCTTCGAGCCTCGCACGCGAGGGACACGGAACGAGGAGAAAGCGTGAGCAGCAACGCAAACGATCACGGCCCGGAGAACCCGATCGGCGACGACGGCTTCGTCGGCAAGTTCGGCAACAGGTTCCTGACCGAGGGACCGCCGGACGGCGAGCTGCCCTCGCACGGGATGCCGGCCGTCGATGCGATGCGGTTGATCGGGGAGGAGCTCGTCCTCGACGGCGTTCCCGAGCGCAACCTGGCGACCTTCGTGACCACGTGGATGGAGCCGGAGGCGCAACGGGTGATCGCGGAGAACCTCCATCGCAACTTCATTGACCACGCCGAGTACCCGCGCACCGCCGACATCGAGCAGCGCTGCATCCGGATCCTCGCCAGCCTCTTCCACGCCCCCGGCGAGACGACCGGTGCCCGTACCCAGGGCTCCTCGGAGGCGATCATGCTCGGCGCCCTGTCGCTGAAGTGGAAGTGGCGCCAGCGCCAGGAGGCGGCGGGACGGCCGACCGACAAGCCCAACCTCGTCTTCGGCGGCGACGTGCACGTCGTCTGGGACAAGTTCTGCCGGTACTTCGACGTCGAGCCGCGGATCGTCCCGCTGCAACCCGACAAGTACACGATCGGTCCCGAGGACGTGGAGCCGCACGTCGACGAGAACACGATCGGCGTCGCCGCCGTGCTCGGCACGACGTTCACCGGTCACGCCGACGACATCGAGGGGATCAACTCGCTGCTCGTCCGGCTCAAGCAGGAGAAGGACATCGACGTGCCGCTGCACGTCGATGCCGCCAGCGGCGGCTTCGTCTGGCCCTTCCTCTACCCCGATCGCGAGTGGGACTTCCGGCTCGAGCAGGTGCACTCGATCAACGTCTCCGGGCACAAGTTCGGGATGGTCTATCCGGGGATCGGCTGGCTTATCTTCCGCGACAGATCCGACCTCGCCGATGACCTCATCTTTGAGGAGAACTATCTCGGCAAGACGGACGCGACCTTCACGCTCAACTTCTCAACCGGCTCGGCGATGGTCCTCGCGCAGTACTACAACTTCTGCCGCTTCGGCTTCGAGGGCTATCGCTATGTGATGGGGGTGATGCACGAGAACGCGCAGCTGCTTGCCTCGCGCCTGCGCGGCATGGGCCGCTTCCAGTTGATCGGCGACGGGGAGGAGCAGCTGCCGCTCGTTGCCTTCAACCTCGCCGAGGAGGGGAACTTCGACGAGTTCGACATCGCCTGGCAGGTCGCGGCGGAGCGCAACTGGATGTTGCCCGCCTACACGATGCCTCCGAACGCCGACGACGTAAAGATGATGCGGGCGCTGGTCAAGCTCAACTTCAGCCACACGCTCGTCTCGACGCTCGCCGACGACATCGCCGCCGCCTGCGAGACGCTCGACAGGAAGGGTGGCGCCCACGAGAGCGAGCGCGCGAAGGTCAAGTCGGCGACAGGCTATTGAGCGGGTGCGTCGAAGATCACCCTGACCGGGTGACGGTGGCCGGCAACAGACGGCCTACCTTCGTTCCGCAACCACGAGGGGAGCTCCTCTCGCGAAAGGAGAACGAATATGAAGGGTTCAGGACGCGCGGTGTTCGCAGCGACTCTGCTGCTGATCATCGGCTTCATCAACATCATCTACGGGATTGGCGCGCTTGGTGACGCGAACGTCTTCGTCGGCGACACGCGCTTCGTCTTTACCAACCTGCATACGTACGGTTGGGTGCTGATCGTGCTCGGCATCATCCAGATCACGGGCGGCGCCTCATTGATCGCCGGTCACATCTACGGTCGCGTAATCGCGATCGTCGCCGGCAGCATCGGCGCGATCGAGGCGTTGGTCGGGATGGGTGGCCACTACCCGTTCTGGTCATTTGGCGTCTTCCTGCTCTGCATCTGGGTCGTCTGGGGCGTCATCGAGTGGGACCCCGACGAGATCGACCCCGGGCCGAGGGTCTAAGAGGCCTTCTCAGGCCATACCGGAACCATCCGGCGTACGAGCGGGGCCGTGGAAGGCCCCGCTCGTCGTTGGGGCGGTCAGACGAGAGATGTGGATCAGCTGCTTCACGGCACGCTCGGGCCGAGCGCGCGGACCCGGCGCGCGGACCTCACTCCATCGGGGTGATGCCGTATTGCACGGCCGAGATAGCCTGCGGGCGTAACCCAAGCCCAGAGTTTGAACCGAGAGGTGGTACAGGTGGCGAGCGAAGAACTGGACGAAGTCGGCCCGATCGATTACATCCTGGTCGAGTGGCCCGACCGGCAGCCCAACGGAGAGGCCATGCCGCTGCTCCTCGACCTGGTCGAGCGAGGCATCATTCGCGTGCTCGACCTCGCCGTCTTCGTCAAGGGCGAGGACGGCACCATTGCAGCGCTGGACCTGGAGGACCTCGGCGGTCCGGCGGAGCATCTTCAAGTCTTCGCCGGCGCCTCTTCGGGGCTGATCGGCGAGGAGGACCTCGCCGAGGCGGCGGAGGCGCTCGAGCCCGGCACTGCCGCGGCGCTGCTCGTGTACGAGAACTCGTGGGCGGCACCCTTTGCCGCCGCCGTGCGTCGCTCCGGCGGCCAGCTCGTCGCCAGCGGCCGGATTCCGGTGCAGGCGCTGCTCGCGGCGCTCGACGAGCTCGAGGGCTGACCGGCCCCGTCACACTTCGACCACTGAGCGAACAAGGAGCAAGACAATGCCAGGACTGATTCGAGGAGTAGCCCGCACCGCCGTCGTCGCCGGCACGGCGACCGCCGTCAGCGGCCGCGTCCAAAAGCGCCAGCACCAGAAGTGGGCCGACCAGGGCAAGGACCCCTACACCGGCGTCGACATGGGGACGGAGCAGGAGATGGCCGAGCCTGCGCAGCCCGCCCCCGCGGCGCCTGCGGCGGATCCGATCCAGCAGCTCAAGGAGCTCGGCCAGCTCCGCGACAGCGGCGTCCTCACCGAGGAGGAGTTCGCGGCCCAGAAGGCCAAGATCCTCGGCTGAGCGGCAGCCTCTCAGACGGGTTCGAGCAGCGACCGGCGACCCTCGGGCCGCCGGTCGTTTGCGTTCCGGGGGGCCGCCGGCAGCCCAGCCCCCTCGCCGGCGGGCGGTTGACGGCCTTTGGGCACCGAAGGGAGTCGGGCGGAACACCCATATCTGGGGTCGCCGGCCCGCCGGTCCCCAACCTCATCGACTTTCCCAGCACATAGCTGGCAAAGTCGATACGGAAACCGAGGGAGTCGGGCGGAGCGTGCAGATCGGCGAGGGGGTCCCCCGAGTCCGGCGCGAATCCAGCAGCCACGTACGGAATGGGCCGACGTGTCTGCGGATATTGGTGCTGGGGACCACTCTCAGCAGTCACGTCGGGGCTCGCGCGACGTGGCTGCCGTTATTGCTCCACATCTGGTGTCTCGCGCCCTGCCCGGCCGATGAGTCTCGCCGGCCCACCTCCCTCGGTGCCCTCGCGCCGCCACGGTCCTTCGCTGGCGACGCCGTCGGCGCGGCGTGAGGGCTGGAGCTATCGCCGCCGCTCGCCGGCGGGCGGTTGACGGCCGCCGGGCCGAGCCGCCTCTCAGGCGTCTTCGATCGCGATCGCCGCGGCGAGGAGGATGCCGATGTCGACGAGCAGGAGCAGCAGACCGAGCACGAATTCGTCGGTCATGAACATGATCGATGCTGCGGCGTGGGCGACCGCCGAGATCACGGCGATCCACAGGCCCGGCTTCATCCCGAGCGCCGCGGCCGGCACCGCGGCGAGCTGAATCAGCGCCACGATGAGCATCAGCCAGCCCCAGGGGCGGGCGTCGCCGACGAGCCACGATGCCGTGGTGATGAAGATGTCCGAGCCGGCGATCACGGCGATCGCGTAGAAGAGGTTGAGGAGGCCGATCAACCCGAGCCAGCCGGCGACGGTGAGGCGCTCGCCGATCGTTCCGAGCTGCGGGCGCTCGACGAAACGGAAGTTGTTCGGTTGGTAGGCCTGGGTCGGCATCGCCTGATCCTCCTGTTGGTGTGAACCGCGCCGGCGCGCGGTCGGCACCATATTGAACTCCAGCGTACGTGCAGCGCCGCGGGCATCACCCTGACCGGATGATCCGTGCGCGGGCGTTTCCCATAGGCTCGCCCGATGATGGAGGCGCAGGCCGCTCAGCCCCAGCCGCCGGAGGAGGGGCCCGATCCGATCGCGGTCATGCGGCAGCGCTCGTTCCTGAAGCTGCTCGTGCTCGCGGCGATCGTCGGCATCGTCTCCTCGCTGGTCGCCTGGGGCTTCCTGGAGGCGATCCACCAGATCCAAGTCGGCGTCTACGACAATCTGCCCGGCACGTTCGGCTTCGACAGCACGCCGTCCTGGTGGTCGCTGCCCTTCCTCGCCATCGCCGGCCTGCTCGTCGCCTTCGCGATCGCGCGGATGCCCGGGAACGGCGGGCACATTCCGGTCCGCGGCCTCAACGCGACGCCGACTGAGCCGATCGACCTACCCGGGGTCCTGCTCGCGGCGCTCGCCGGTATCGGCTTCGGCATCGTGCTCGGTCCCGAGGCGCCGCTGATCGCCGTCGGCGGCGGCCTCGGCTTCCTGCTGATCCGCCAAGCGGCATCCGACACCCCGCCGGAGGCGCAGCTGATCATCGCCTTCTCGGGCGTCTTCGCCGCCGTCTCGTTCCTGTTCGGCTCACCGGTGATCGCAGCCGTGCTCCTCGTCGAGGCCGCCGGGCTCGACAAGCAACGGCTGCCGCTGATCCTCATCCCCGGTCTCCTCGCCTCCGGGATCGGCTCACTGCTGGCGACGGGCATGGGCTCGTGGACCGGCCTCGACACATCCGACATCGCGCTCGGCCCGATCTCGCTGCCCGCCTTCGCGCGCCCCGACGCGGTCGACTTCCTGTGGACGATTCCGTTCGCGATCGCGATCGCGCTCGTCGTGCACGTGATCTTCATCCTCGGCCGCCGGGTCGAGCCCGCCGCGATCCGCCGGCCCTTTCTCGTCCTGCCGCTCGTCGGCGTCGCGGTTTCGCTGCTGGCGGTCCTGTTCGCTCAGATCACGGACAAGGGCGCCGACGAGATCCTCTTCTCGGGCGAGGTCCAGGTCGCGCCGCTGGTTGAGCATGCCGCAGCGTGGTCGACGGGAGCGCTGGCGGTCCTGGTCGCGCTCAAGGGGATCGCCTACGGCATCTCGCTCGGCAGCTTCCGCGGCGGCCCGGTCTTCCCGGCGATCTTCCTCGGCGCCGCGGGCGGCATCATGGCCGCGCGGTTGCCCGGCTTCGACCTCACGCCGGCGATCGCCGTCGGCATCGGCGCCTCGGTTGTCGCGGTGCTGCGGCTGCCGCTCTCCGCCACGGTCCTGGCCCTCGTGCTCACCGCCGGCTCGGGGCTCGGCTCGAGCCCGTTGATCATCGTCGGCGTCGTCGTCGCCTACCTGGTCGTGATCGAGCTGCCGCAGCCTCCGTCTGAGGAGGACGAGCAGGCGCCGGCCGCGGCGGGCGCCGGACCGCCTGCGGCGGTCACCTAGGCGTCGCCCGCGCGCGGCGGGCCGAGCTGGGCGATCTGCTCGCGGAGCGCGGCGATCTCCGTGCTCAAGCGGTCGAGCTTGTCTTCGACGGCACGCTCGGGCCCGCGCTCCTGGAGCGCCTGCGCGCGGGTGACGAAGGCGGTTGTGATCCAACCCGTGAGCACGGCGAAGAAGGAGAGACCGCCGATCATGAGGATCGTTGCCACGAGCTGGCCGATGTTGTTGTGGGGGACGACGTCGCCGTAGCCGACCGTGGTCACCGTTTCGGTCGCCCACCACATGCCGTACCAGACCGATCCGAAGGTGTCCTTGTCGATCAGGTGCTCGACGACGCCGAAGACGACGATCGCGATCAGCCAGACGCCCGCGATCAGCGAGGCCGCGATCCGCGGCCGCAGGCCCTTCTCGGCCACGCGGTGCTCCACGTAGCGCTCGGCGAGGGAGGTGTCCGTGTCCGAGGGCACGGCAACGTGTTCGCCGGGCGGCCGCCCGGCCCTGCCGAAGACTCTCCGCGCAGGCTGTGCTGCAGCCAGGGCCGGGCTAGGCGCCGGCCTCGAGCGCCGGCGCATTGCGGCGGCAATCTACGATTGAAAATTCCTGCAATCCTGTTCTGTATCAGCGGAAGAGGGGAGGCCCCCATCCTCGGGGCCAAGCGCGGCTTGATCGAGCGCGAGGCTGAGCTCGCGGCGTTATCGGCCGGCCTCGGCGATGCAGCGGCCGCCGGTCAGGGCGGTGTACTGCTGATCACCGGACCCCCGGGGATCGGAAAGACGAGCCTGCTGGCCGCCGCCCGCGCCGAGGGTCTCGGCCGTGGCTTCACGGTGCTCGGCGCCCGCGGGGCGCCGCTCGAGCGCGACCTGCCCAATGCGATCGTCCGCGCATTGTTCGAGCGCGTGGCGCGATCGGATGCCTCTCTCTACCGTGGGTTCGCCGGCCTCGCGCGCCCGCTCTTCGAGCCGCTACGTCCGGATGGCTCTCGCGCTTCAGTGCCCGCACCGGAGGAGCTCGTCCACGCGATCTACTGGATGGTGGTCAACCTCGCTTCGGAGCGGCCGCTGGCGCTGATCGTCGACGACGCTCACGACGGCGACGACGCGTCGCTTGCAACTCTCGCTTATCTGGCAGCGCGCATGGACGGACTCGCAGCGCTACTCGTCGTCGCCGCTCGGCCGGTCTCGCCGGCAGCTGGGGAGCTCGCGGCAATCGGCGAGGCGGCCGGCCCCGCGGGGCGGCTCGAGCCTCCCGGGCTGACCCGCGAGGGCGCCAGCTCGGTGCTCGAGGGACATCTCGGCGCTCGGCCCTCGGCGGCGCTCTCGCGAGCCTGCTTCAACGCCAGCGAGGGCAATCCAGAGCTCGTCGAGGTCCTCGCCGAGGAGGCCGACGGCGAGCGATCCGGCGCCGTCGACCTACAGATGCTCGCGCCCGCCACCGTGGTCAAGGTCGTCCTCGAACGCTTCAACCTGCTCGGCGCCGAGGAGCGCGCGATCGCCGAGGCGACGGCGATCCTCGGCGCGCACGCGACGGTCCCGCGAATCGCCGCCCTGGCGGGCCTCGATCCCGGGCAGGTCGGCGCCTGCCTGGCGCGGCTCGTCGGCGGCAGGCTCCTGATGCGGGGGCTGCCTCCGTCGTTCGCCCAGGCGACGATCGCCGAGTCGGTTGCCGATCAGATCGATCCCTCGCGACGCTCGCTGCTGCATCAGGCAGCCGCCGACCTTCTCGCGTCGGAAGGCCTCGGGGCCGACGTGCAGGCGATTCATCTGCTCCACACCGAGCCCGCCGGCAACCGCGAGCGTGCCCCCGTACTGCTCGAGGCCGGAACCGCGGCCCGCCGGGGCGGCGCCCCGGAGGCCGCGATCAGGCTCCTCGAGCGCGCTCTTGGCGAGCCGCCGGATCCGGGGCTTCAAGGCCGGATCCTCGTCGAGCTCGGCCGCTCGGAGGCCCAGATCGGCGATCGCCGGGCGATCGACACCCTGGGCGCGGCGGTCGAGTGCTCCGCCGACGCGCGGGCCCAGGCGCTCGCCAGCCGTCATCTGGCCCGCGCGCTGATCCGCTTCGAGCGCTGGCGAGAGGCGGCGGACGTCCTCACCTCCGCCCGCCAGGTTCTCGGCGACGCCGAGCCCGAGCTTGCGGCCGACCTCGAGGCCTCGGCGCTGATCGCCGCCTGGACGGGGGGGAGGGCGGCCGGGCGGGACGAGCGCCTGATGGAAGTCGAGGCCGGTCTCGGCACGGCCGCGGTGCCCGCCCGCGCACGCGCGCTGACGACGATGACCTGGATTGCCGCGACCGAGGGCGCCAGCGCGGATCGCGTGCACGAGCTCGCCGCGGAGGTCGTGCAGCTCGGCTACGCGCACGAGCAGGCGAGTCCGGCCGAGCTGATGGGGGTGGTGATGGCGATCGGGGCACTGACCGCTGTCGACGAGCACGAGACGGCCGAGCGGGCGACCAAACGGCTGCTCGCGGAGACCGCCGAGCACGCCCCCTACGCGCATCCCCTGGCTGCCGCGCTCGCGATCATCTGCCTGTGGCGGCGAGGGCTGTTCATCGACGCCCTCGGATACGAGCAGGCCGTACTCGCCGGGGTCGGCCCGGATCATCCGGCGAGCGGCGCGCTGATCGCCGTCCTGGTCGAGTCGGGCAGGCTCGACGAAGCCGAGCGACTGAGCGGGCCGGAGGCCGCTGCGGGGACCGGCGACGCCCTGACGCTGCTCGGCTGGGAGATGGGCCAGTTCGCCCGCGCCCGCCTGTTCAGCGAGCGGGGACGCCACGCCGAGGCCGCGGCTGAGTTCGAGGCCGCGGGACAGACCCACCTACGCCACGGAGTTCAGGGTCCGAGTCTGATCGCCTGGCGGTCGCAGGCCGGGCTCGCCCACCTGCGTGCCGGGGACCGCGACCGGGCGCTCCATCTGATCGAAGAGGAGCTCGAGCTCGCGGACGCCTACGGTGCGGAGGGCTCGATCGGCGTTGCGATGTCGGCCGCCGGCGTCCTCGCTGGCGGCGATCGCGGCGCCCGGCTGCTCGCCGAGGCCGCCGACCTGCTCGAGGCGGCCGGATTGCACGGCGAGCGTGCCACCGCGGCCTACGAGCTCGGCGCGCTCACCCGCCGCGCCGGCCGCAATCGCGAGGCACGAGATCATCTCCGCCGCGCCTTCGATCTCTCCACCTCGATCGGCGCGGCGCCGCTCGCGCGCCGCTGCCGCGAGGAGCTGACCGCCGCTGGAGCCCGCCCCCGCCGCGCCGCGCTCAGAGGTCCCGCCTCACTCACCCCGGGCGAGCGCCGCGTCGCCGAGGCCGCGGCCCGCGGGCTCACCAACCGGGCGATCGCGGCGGAGCTGTTCCTCTCGGTCAAGACCGTCGAGATGCACCTTTCCAACAGCTACGGCAAGCTCGAGATCCGCGGCCGCGGCGGCCTCGCCGCGGCGATCGGCGATTCGGGCGACGCACAGCGAGCCGGCTGACCCCGCCTCCGAAGCGGGTTCGCGGCACCCTGGACCGAAAGTACAGGGACGCTCCCCTGTAGTCATGGGGTCGGCAGCGCCCTACGGTCGCGGGGGTGAGGCTGGCGCGAGGACTGCTCCGATTTCCGATTCTCCTGGCGGGGCTGCTGCTGGCGATGCTCGTTCCCCAGACAGCTTCGGCAGCGCCGCTGTTCGGCTCGCCGACAAATACCGCGGTCGGCACCGGCCCGCTGTCGGTGGCGACAGGCGACCTCAACGGCGACGGCCGCCCCGACCTCGCCACCGCCAACGCCGGCTCCAACAACGTCTCGATCCTGCTCGGCAACGGCAGCGGCGGCTTCGGCGCGGCGACCAACTTCGCCGTCGGCTCGAACCCATCCTCGGTCGCAATCGGCGACCTCAACGGCGACGCCCGCCCCGACGTGGTCGTCGCGAACCGGAGCTCCAACAACGTCTCGATCCTGCTCGGCAACGGCTCCGGCGGCTTCGGAGCGGCGAGCAACCTCGCTGTCGGCACGTTTCCAACCTCGGTCGCGATCGGCGACCTCAACGGCGACGGCCGCCCCGACCTCGCTACCGCGAACCAGAGCTCCAACAACGTCTCGATCCTGCTCGGCAACGGCGCCGGCGGCTTCGGCGCGGCGACCAACCTCGCCGTCGGCATCTCCCCAAGCTCGGTCGCGATCGCCGATCTCAACGCCGACGGCCGCTCGGATCTGGCCGTCGCCAACTACTTCGACAGCAACGTCTCGATCCTGCTCGGCAACGGCTCCGGCGGCTTCGGAGCGGCGACCAACTTCGCCGCCGGCTCGCATCCGAACGCGATCGCGATCGCCGATCTCAACGGCGACGGCCGCCCCGACCTCGCCACCGCCAACCTGAGCTCCGCCAACGTCTCGATCCTGCTCGGCAACGGCTCCGGCGGCTTCACCGCGGCGACCAACTTCGCGGTCGGCCAGGGACCGTACTCAATCGCGATCGAGGATCTCAATGCGGACGGCCACCAAGATCTGGCCGTCGTAAACGAGAACTCCGGCAACCTCTCGATCCTGCTCGGCAACGGCACCGGCAGCTTCGGGCCGGCCACCAACTTCACCGCCGGCACGACCCCTTACGCGGTGGCGCTCGAGGATCTCAACGCCGACGGCCGCCCGGACCTTGCCGTCGCCAACCGCAACTCCAACAACGTCTCGGTCCTGCTCGGCACCGCTTCGGGCCGCTTCGCCGCGGCGACCAACGCTCCTGCGGGAACGAGCCCGCGCTCGGTTGCGATCGCCGACCTCAACGCCGACGGTCGCCCCGACCTCGCCACCGCGAACTCCGGCTCCGCCAACGTCTCGATCCTGCTCGGCAACGGCAGCGGCGGCTTCGGCGCGGCGACCAATTTCGCCGTTGGCACGACCCCATACTCGGTTGCGATCGGCGACCTCAACGCCGACGGCCGCCCCGACCTCGCCGTCGCGAACTTCAGCTCCAACAACGTCTCGATCCTGCTCGGCAACGGCACGGGCGGTTTCGGAACGGCGACCAACTTCGCGGCCGGCTCGAGCCCGGGTTCGATCGCGATCGCCGATCTCAACGGCGACGGCCGCCCCGACCTCGCCGTCGCGAACATCAACTCCAACAACGTCTCGATCCTGCTCGGAAACGGCAGCGGCGGCTTCGGCGCGGCGACCGACTTCGGCGTCGGACCGTTCCCATTCTCGGTCGCGATCGCCGACCTCAACGCCGACGGGCACCCGGATCTGGCTGTCGCAAACTCGAACCTTTCCGAACCTTCCGTCTCGATCCTGCTCGGCGACGGCACGGGAGGCTTTGCAGCCGCGGCCGGCGTCAGTGCCGGTGAGGTCCCTCGATCGGTTGCGATCGGCGATCTCAACGCCGACGGCCGCCCCGACCTCGCCGTCGCCAACAGTCCCGCCAGCGGCTCCGGCGACGGCGTCTCGATCAAGCTCGGCAACGGCACCGGCGGCTTCGGGGCGACGACGACGTACGGTGCCGGCTCGAGCCCCTACTCGGTTGCGATCGGCGACCTCAACGCCGACGGCCGCCCCGACCTCGCCGTCGCCAACGCCGGCTCCGCCAACGTTTCGATCCTGCTCGGCAACGGCACCGGCGGTTTCGGCGCGGCGACCTCCGTTGCCGTCGGGCTCACCCCGCGCTCGCTCGCCATCGCCGACCTCAACGCCGACGGTCGCCCCGACCTCGCCACCGCGAACTCCGGCTCCGCCAACTTCTCGACCCTGCTCGGCAACGGCACCCCAACCGCCCGGCCCGTCGCACGCTCCGCCGCCTTCGGGCGCCAGGCCGTGGGCACGGCAGGCGGCACCCGCGTGCTCAAGTTCCGCAACGGCGGCGGCGCCCGCCTGCACGTCGACTCGGCCCGCCTGATCGGCGATGACTTCGACGACTTCGAGATCCGCACCGACAACTGCTCGGGGGAGACGCTCAAGGTCGAGGAGGCCTGCTCGGTCTCGGTCCGCTTCGACCCGCTCACCGAGGGCTTCGCCCAGGCCCAGCTGAAGCTCGCCGACGACGCGCCGAACGCGCCGCAGAAGATCGCCCTGAGCGGCTTCGCCGCCCCGACCCCCGACACGACGCCGCCCGAGACCCAGATCACCTCCGGCCCGAGCGGCACGATCAACAACACGGCGCCCACCTTCGGCTTCTCCTCGAGCGAGGCGGGGACGTTCCAGTGCCGCATCGACGGAGGCGTCTGGGCCGCCTGCACGACGCCGACGACGACGCCCGCCCTCTCCGACGGGCCCCACACCTTCGAGGTCCGCGCGATTGACGGCGCCGGCAACGTCGACCCGAGCCCCGCAACCCGCAGCTTCACCGTCGACACGACCCCGCCGGTGGGCGACAAGACGCCGCCCGACGTCTTCTTCACCTCCGGGCCCGCCGGGCTGACGAACGACAACACGCCGAGCTTCGGCTTCGCAATGAACGAGGCCGGCAGCCTGCAGTGCCGCGCCGACGGCGCCCAGTTCACGGCCTGCGCCTCGCCGCGGACGACGGCGGTGCTCAGCGACGGCCCGCACAGCTTCGAGGTCCGCGCCACCGACAGCGCCGGCAACCTCGCGACCGTCGCCCGCCAGATCCTGGTTGACACGACCCCGCCGCAGACGGTGATCGCCTCGGCGCCGAAGAAGCTGACGGCGAAGAAGCGCGCCGCCAAGGCGACGGTCACCTTCAGCGCCGGCGAGCCGGGGGCGCGCTTCGAATGCTCGCTTGACGGCGCCGCCTTCGCCGCCTGCACATCGCCGCTGCAGGCGAAGCTCAAGAAGGGCAGCCACAGCTTCGCGGTCAGGGCGATCGACAAGGCGGCCAACGCCGATCCGACCCCCGCCCAGGCGAAGATCAAGGTAAAGGCGAAGAAGAAGAAGACGTAAGAGCTAAGCCCCGACCCCGACCGGCGTCGCGATCGCCGGCTCGACGTCGAGCGGGGCGAGTGCGGCGTCGCGGGCCTTGGCGATCACGTCCTCGAACTCCGCGCGCCAGCGCTTGACCATCGAGGCGACGGGCATCGCCATCGCGTCGCCGAGCACGCACAGGCAGTGGCCGATGATGTTCTCCTGGACGGAGGCGATGATGTCCAGGTCCATCGGCGTCGCCTCGCCGCGGACGACGCGCTCGAGCATCTTCACGGTCCAGTTCGTGCCCTCGCGGCAGGGGGTGCACTTGCCGCACGACTCGTGGTGGTAGAAGCGCGCCGTGCGCAGCGCCATGTGCGGGATCGAAACGGTCTCGTCGGCGACGATGATCGCCCCGGAGCCGAGCATCGAGCCGGCGTCGGCCATGTCCTCGAACGTGTACGGCAGGTCGAGCTCCTCGGGGCCGAGGACCGGGGCGGAGGAGCCGCCCGGGTACCAGGCCTTGACGTCGCCGACGAGCGGCCCGCCGGCGAGGTCGTAGATGAGCTCGCGGCTGGGGATGCCGAGCTCGACCTCGTAGTTGCCGGGCCGCTTGACGCAGCCGGAGACCGAGACGACCTTGGTCCCGGTGGACTGCTCGGTGCCGAAGCTCTTGAACCAGTCGGCGCCGTTATTGACGACGTGCGGGACGTTGCTCAGCGTCTCGACGTTGTTGATCAGCGTCGGCCCGCCGTACAGGCCCTGGATCGCGGGGAAGGGGGGCTTCAGCCGCGGGTTGCCGCGCTTGCCCTCGAGCGCGTCGAGCAGCGCCGTCTCCTCGCCGCAGATGTAGGCGCCGGCGCCCCGGTGGACGACGAGGTCGACGGTCGTCCCGGTGCCGAGGAGGTTCTCGCCCAGGTAGCCCGCCGCATACGCCTCGGCGACGGCCTCGTCGAGTACGTCGGCGACCTCGGCGTACTCGCCGCGGATGAAGATGAATGCCTTCGTCGTATCGGCCGCCATGCCCGCGATCGCGATCCCCTCGATCAGCTGGTGCGGGTTCTTGAACATCAGCTCGCGGTCCTTGAAGGTGCCCGGCTCCGACTCGTCGGCGTTGCAGCACAGGTACTTCTGCATCGACCCGCGCGGCAAAAAGCCCGCCTTCTTGCCCATCGAGAAGCCGGCGCCGCCGCGCCCGCGCAGGCCGCACTCCTCGAGCTCATGCAGCAGCGTCTCGGGTTCGATCCCCTTGAACGCCTTCTCGATCGCCGTGTAGCCGCCGTGGCGCTTGTATCCGGCCAGCGTCCGCAGCTCGGGATCGTCGATGTTGCGGAACAGCATCCGTGTCTCAGGCACGGGAAAAACCTACCGGAACGGCGCTCGGGGTCGGGATCTGAGCCGTCCCGCAGGATCGCCCGATAAGGGTGATGTTGCCGCGCGGCGCGCTCCCATAGGGTGCCGACCATGGCCGGCAAAGCCGATCAACCGACGGCCGAGCTCCCCGCGGCCCATAGGCATCGGGCGGGCGTCTGGACGCTCGTCGTCGTCGCCTCGTTCCTGCTGATCTTCTCGATCACGGCCAACTGGGTCCAGGAGGCGTTGCTCGACACCAACCAGGTCAGCAAGACGACCGACTCGATCCTCGCCGACCCCGACGTCCAGGAGCAGCTCAGCGTCTTCGCCGTCGACCAGCTCTATACGGACGTCGACGTGCAGGCGCAGATCGAGGCGAAGCTGCCCTCCCAGGTGAAGCCGTTCGCGGGCCCGATCGCGGCCGTGACGAGGGACCTCGCCACCAACGTGGCCGAGAAGGCGCTCGCCTCGCCTCAGGTCCAGGGGCTCGTCTCCGGCGCGGTGACCGCGGCGCACAAGCAGTTCGTCTCCCTGATCGATGACAAGGGCCAGTTCGTCTCGACGACCAACGGCGAGGTCACCTTCCAATACGGCGCCGTGATCGCCGATCTGGCCGCCCGGCTCGGAGTCAATCCGGCGACGATCTCGCAGATCCAGAGCTTCATCCAGAACTTCTCGGTGACGCTCCGCGACCGGCTCACCGAGGCGCAGGGCAAGATCTCCTCGGTGCAGGCCGGGATCACCCAGGCGCAGGCGGGCGTGCTCGACTCTGAGACCCGGACCAACCTCACCGAGCTCAACACGCTCGCCGGCGAGCTGGTCACCCAGATCAAGGGCCTGCAGAAGCAGATCGCCGGCATCGAGGACAAGGTGCCCTCCCAGCTGAAGGGCACGCTCGCCGACCTGACGAACGCACTCGCCGGCCTCAAGCACCGGCTGGTGAAGCTCGAGAACCGCACCGCGGCCGTGCTCAAGGATCCGAGCCAGGCCAACGTCGCCGCGCTCGATGCCAACCTCGCGACGCTGCAGAGCCGGGTGACGACGCTGCTCGACAGCCAGGTCGTCCAGAACCCGGGCCAGCTCGTGCTGATGGACTCCAACGAGCTGAGCGGCATTCAGACCGCCGTCAAGGTGCTTCGCAACCTCGGCATCGTGCTGCCGCTACTCGTCTTCTTCCTCTTCATCGCCGCGCTCTATCTCGCCAAGGGCTGGCGCCGGGAGGCGCTGACCGCGGTCGGGGGCGGCATCGTCGTCGCGACGCTCGTCGTGCTCACGGCCAAGCGCCTGATCGGCAACGAGGTCGGTTCCCTGGCGAGCACCGAGACCGTCAAGCCCGCCATCGAGTCGGTCTGGGACATCCTCTCCCAGTCGCTGCGCGACCGGGCCCGCTTCATCCTCGTCATCGGCCTCGCGTTCCTCGCCGCCGGCGCCCTCGCGGGGCCGAGTCGCTACGCCGTGGCGACGCGCCGCTTCGTCGCCCCCTTCCTTCGCGATCACCCGGTCGGCACGTACACGATCGTCGCCGGCGTCTACCTGCTGTGGCTGTCCTTCATGCCGGGCGTCCAGGGCATCGGGCAGGTGCTCGTCTTCATCCTGCTTGCGGCGCTGACCGCGTTCGGGGTTGCCGTCCTGCGCCGCCAGACGGCCCGGGAGTTTGCGCCCGGCAGCGACGCCGCGCGCAGCTAGCAGCCGCGCTCAGATCAGCGCCGCGGCAGAACGGATCGCCGTGTAGACGGCGGCGAGCACGATCACGACGGCCAGTGCCTGGCGCAGCCGCTCGCCGTCGTAGCGCTCGGCGACCTGATGGCCGGCGAGCGCGCCGAGTGCCGCGGCGATCGAGAGCGGGATTGCGATGCTCCAGTCGACGTCGCCGGAGGCGATCCGGTCGACGAGCGCGAAGCCGGAGCCGATGATCACGATCAGCAGGCTCGTCGCAACCGCCTCGATCGTCGAGAAGCGCAGGCCGAGCACGAGCACCGGGACGATCACGAAGCCACCGCCGACGCCGAACAGGCCCGTGATCCAGCCGACCGCGAGGCCGTAGACGGTGACGCGCACGGCGCTCGAGCGGGAGACGCCGAAGCGCCACGGCCGGAACTGGGCAGGCCGGCGTGCAGCGTCGCTGACCAGGGCCGCCGCGCCGGCGATCATCAGCGGGCTGAAGATGAGCAGCAGCAGGTCCGGGTTCAGGTGCCGGTTGACGATCGAGCCGGCGAGCGCGCTGACGCCGGCGGCGAGCCCGAACGCTAAACCGGCGCGCAGCCGGACGTCGTCGCTGCGCAGGTAGGCGGCGAGCGCGGCCAGGGCCCCGGCGATCACGATCACGAGGGACGTCGCCTGCGCCTCGCGCACGTCCTGGCCGACGACGTAGACGAGCAGCGGTACGGCGAGCAGCGAGCCGCCGCCGCCGAAGGCGCCCATCAAGAGGCCGATCGCGAGGCCGAGCGGCGCCGCCTCGAGGCCGCTCATCGGCGCCCCGCCGGCTGGTTACGAAGCATGTCGTGACGACATGGAACGTGACGCCTCGCCGGCGATCAGTCCGCGGCCCGGGGATCCTCGAGCGGCAAGCCCTGCTCGCGCCAGGCGCTCATGCCACCGCGGGGGACGTAGGCGACCCGCTCGGCGCCGAAGCGCTGCAGCAGGCTCGCCGCGATGCCCGCCCGGGTGCCGCCGGCGCAGATCGTCGCCACCGGCTTGCCGTCGATGCCCTTGGGGAGCTGGTCGATGTCGTGCCAGACGAGGTTGCGGGAGCCGGGGATGTGACCCTCCTCGTACTCGCTCGGCTCGCGTACGTCGAGGATTTCGATCTCGCCCGCGTCCCAGCGTGCCTTGAGCTCGTCGATCGTCAGCCGCTCGGTCCGCTCGACCGGCCGCTCCTCCTCGCGCCAGGCGGTCATGCCGCCGTCGAGGAAGCCGCCGAGGTTGCGCATGCCGACGGCCTGGGCCAGCTGCACGGCGCGGACGCCGTCGGCGTCGTCGCGACCGGCGAAGACGATCTTTTGGTCGGGCTTGGCGAGCCACGCGAGCCGCGAGGCGAAGCCCGGGCCGAGGATCGAGATGTGCGTGGCGCCCGGGATGTGGGCGTCGCCGAACTGCATCGTCGTCCGCGTGTCGACGAGGAAGGCTCCGTCGTCGATCCGCCGCTGGAGCTGGCCCGGCGTCAGCGGGTGCGCGTCGACCCCGTCGGTGAGCAGCTCGCCGCGGTTGATCGCGACGATGTTGCGGAAGTTCGGCGGCTGTTCGCCGATCCGCTCGAGCGAGGCGGCAACGAACTCCTCGGCATCCTCGATCGCGAGCAGCTCGTTGTGGGCGCGCTCGAACCCGATCGTCGAGGCGATCTTGGGGCTCATCGCGCCGGAGCCGCACATCGAGCCGCCCAGGTGGCCGGGCCAGATCTCGGCCTCCGCCGGCAGACCGAGCAGCTTGCCGTGCAGGGACTCGAAGATCCCCCGGGCGCCCTCGGTCTTGTCGATCGCGAGGTCCGGCCGGGCGACGTCGCCGACGAACAGCGTGTCCCCGGTCAGCACGGCCCAGGGGTCGTCGGAGCGCGAGCGGTCGATCAGCGCGAACGCCGTGTGCTCGGGCCGGTGGCCCGGCGTGTGCAGGGCGCGGATCACGAGATCGCCGAGCTCCAGCTCCCAGCCGTCGTCGAAGGCCTCGTGCTCGTAGTCGGGCTCGGCGAGCCGGTGCACGTGGATCGTCGCCCCGGTCGCCGCCGCCAGCCGGCCGTGGCCGGAGACGTGGTCGGCGTGGTTGTGGGTCTCGAGCACGTGCTCGATCTTCACCCCGAGGTAGCGGGCGGTCTGCAGGTACTCGTCGATCTCGAACTTCGGGTCGACGATCGCGACGGAATCGCCGTCGCCGACCATGTAGGAGGCGCACGAGAGGTCCTCCTGCAGGAACTGTCGGAAGATCATCGGTGACTCCTTGGCTCGTCGGTTGACTTCCCCATCAGTGACCGAAGCGTACGTCCGGCAGCAGCTTCTGCAACCGGCGGGGCACGGCCCAGGCCGCGGCGCCTGCGAAACGGAGCAGGACGGGCACGAGCAGCAGCCGCACGAGCAGCGCGTCGAGGAGCACCGCGATCCCGAGGATCACGCCCATCTCCTTCGGCGGCAGCGGGCCCGAGAGCGCGAAGGTGAGGAACACGGCGACCATCACGCCGGCCGCCGCGAAGATCACGCGGCCGGAGTGGGCGAGCCCACCGACCATCGCCTCGCGGGCGTTGTGGCTGCGGTCCCAGTGCTCCTTCGCCGAGGACAGCAGGAAGACCGTGTAGTCCATCGAGATGGCGAAGACCATCGCGAAGAAGAACACGGGCGCCCACGCGTCGAGGAAGCCCTGCGACTCGAATCCGAGCAGGCCGGACAGATGCCCGTCACCGAAGATCAGCGTCGCCGCGCCGAACGCGGCGCTGACCGCCAGCAGGTTGGTGATCACGCCAAGCGCAGCGACCAGCGGTGCCTGCAGGGCGACGAGCAGCAGCAGGAAGCCGAGCACGAGCACGACGCCGATGACCAGCGGCGTGCGCTCGGAGAGCAGCTGCTCGAGGTCGTGGTTCTCGGCGACCGCGCCGCCGACGAGCACCTGGCTGGGCAGCTCGCTACGGAGCCTGTCGATCGTCGCGCCCGTGGCGCTCGCGGACGGATCCGACGCCGGGACCACCTGGACCATGGCGCTGCCCCGCGGTCCTGCGAGGGTCGGCTGCACGGCGGCAATGCCGGGGTCAGCCTTTGCCGCCTTCGCGGCCATCTTCACCTGCGCCGCCGGGCCGACGAGTTGCAGGGTGCCGGGAGCACCGGGGCCGAAGGCCGAGGTGATCTGCTGGTAGCCGGTCCGCGAGGAGTCGCCCTCGGGCACGACCTTGATCGACGGCATGCCGGTGTCGAGGCGCAGGATCGGCAGCGCCAGAAGGACGAGCAGCAGCAGCGCCGGCACGCCGTAGAGCAGCGGCCGACGCCAGATCCGCTCGCCCCAGGCGGCGAAGCGCGCCGAGCGGTGCTCGCCGGAGTGCACCCAGGGCAGGCTCAATGAGTCGATCCTTGGGCCGAGCTTCGCGAGCACGGCCGGCAGCAGCGTCAGCGACGCCCCGAGCACGAAGATCACGGCGAGCATGATCCCGAGCGCCATCGATCTGAAGGCCGGGCTCGGGACGAGCATCACCGCCGACAGCGAGATCAGCACGGTCATGCCGCTGAACAGGACGGCCTTGCCGGCCGTGTCCATCGTGACGGCAGCGGCCTCGACCGGGTCACGCTCGGCGCCGAAGAGGGCGCCGCGGAAGCGGTAGACGATGAACAGCGCGTAGTCGATGCCGAGCGCCAGCGCGAACATGAGCGCGAAGTTCATCGCCCAGATCGAGATGTCGAAGAGCTGCGAGCCGAGGTAGAGGGATCCGGCCGCGGCGGCCAAGCCCATGATCGTGAGCATCAGCGGTAGACCGGCGGCGACGAGCGATCCGAAGGCGAGCAGCAGGATCGTCAGCGTCACCGGCCAGGAGATCACCTCCGACTTCATCATCGCGTTGCGGTTCGCTTCGTTGAAGTCCGACCACATGCCGGATGAGCCCGTCAGGGCGACCGTCACCTGATCGTTGCCCGCGGCGGCGAGCGGACCCTTGAGATCGTCGGCGGCGCGGACCATGTCGTTGCTGTTCGCGCCGGCGGCCGCCTGCACGACGACCGTGTGGCCATCGGGCGAGATCGCACCGGACTGCCGCGGTCCGATCACGCGGGCGACGCGCTGATCGCCGGCGAGCAGGTGGCCGGTCTTGGCGACGACGGCGTCGAACGCGGGGTCGCCGGAGCTCAGCGTGTTCGAGCTGACCACGACCTGCAGGGCGCTGGAGGAGAGGCCGCCGAACTGCTGGTCGAGCTGCTGGCGGGCGGCGAGGGACTCGGAGCCGCTCGCCTCCCAGCCGGCGCCGGAGAGCGCGGTCTCGACCTTCGGCGCGAAGAAGCCGAGGCCGACGACGATCACGATCCAGGCGATCAGGACGGTGCGGAAGTGGGAGCCGGCCCAGGCGCCGAGGCGCCCGACCGGTCCGACGAGGACCGGGGCGACAGGTGAAGTGCTTGCGGGGCTCATCAGGCCACCGCCGCCAGGGCGGTGGAGAGCTTGCCGACGCGGCGTTCGATGCCGCCGCAGACGGCTTCGCAGATCTCGAGCACGGAGTCGTCGGCGATCGCGTAGAGCACGCGGTTGCCGTCCTTGCGGCGGCTGACGATGCCGCCGCTATGCAGGGCGCCGAGGTGCTTGGAGACGTTCTGCTGACTCGTGTCCAGCGCCTCCGAGAGCTCACCGACGGACGCCTCGCCGGCCTCGCGCAGGTGGTCGAGGGCGCGGACGCGCATCGGCTCGCTGAGGAGTCGGAAGCGCTCGGCGATGAGCTCGACGACGGGCTCTGGGATCGGGGACGGGAGGGCCATCTGCGGTGCCTTTCAAGCTATACAACTAAACAATTGTGAAGGAGAATAGCACAGTGCGCTGAACCCGCGACTCGCGGCGCCCGTAGGTGTTTAGGTGCGGAATACGGGAACCGCTTACCCTTGCGGCGTGGCGCAGTGCGGAGAACAGGCGTGACGGAGCGACGTCTGCGGATAACGCTCGGCGTGCTCGGCCTGATCGGCCTCGGGATCGCTGTGTACCTGACGATCGAGCACTACGCCGGCGGCGACAATCCCGTCTGCGCCTTCGGTGGCGGCTGCGAGACCGTGCAGCACTCCGACTACGCGAAGCTCGCCGGCATCCCGGTCCCAGTGCTCGGCCTGCTCGGCTACGTCGCGGTGCTGGTCGCCGCGGCGCTGCCCGGCGACCCCGGCCGCATGCTCGGCATCCTCGCCGCGCTCGTCGGCTTCGGCTTCTCCGCCTACCTGACTTACCTGGAGCTCTTCGTCATCAACGCGATCTGCCAGTGGTGCGTGGGCAGCGCAATCGTCATGACGCTCGTGCTCATCGTTAGCCTGCTGCGCGGGATACGGTTCGCCGGCGTCCGCGCGGCACCGCGAGAGCCCCTACCCAGCTAGACCCCACCCCAGAGAGGACACCCGACCGGATGGCATCCCGCAAGGACGAGAAGGAACAGCGACGGCAGGAGCGGCTCGAGGCCGAGCAGGCCGAATCGAGCCAGGCCGCGCGCCAGCGCATGTTCGCGATCATCGGCGGCGTCGCCCTGGTCGCGGTCGTCGTCGTCGTCGCGCTGATCGTGATCAGCCAGTCCGGCGGTGGGGGCGGGGGCAACGCCAACGACATCACGACCAACTCGACGGTCGACCTCGTCGACGGGCTCGACCAGAACGGGACCGTGCTCGGCGACCCGAATGCGAAGGCGAAGATCGTCGAGTTCGGCGATCTGCAGTGCCCCGCCTGCAAGCCGTTCAGCGACAAGTCGATCCCCGAGCTGCTCTCCGGCCCGGTCACCGCCGGCGACGCCCAGATCGAGTTCAAGAACTTCGTCATCATCGGCCCGCAGTCCGTCGATGCCGCGAAGGCGGCGCTGGCCGCCTCCGAGCAAGGCCGCTACTGGCAGTTCATCGAGACCTTCTACGCCAACCAGGGCACCGAGAACTCGGGCTATGTCACCGACGAGTTCCTGACGAATGTCGCCAAGGCTGCCGGGCGTCAAGGACATCGACGCCTGGAACCCCTCCCGCAACTCCGCCAAGTGGACGAAGCAGCTGCAGGCCATCCAGAAGGAAGCCAGCGAGAAGGGCTTCTCGAGTACGCCGTCGCTGCTTGTCGAGGGCCCCGGCGGACGCAGGTCGTCGGCGCCGCGCCGTCGACCGGCCAGGTCGAGGACGCGATCCAGAAGGCCTCCGGCTCCTGAGCTGAGCCGTCGAGCGCAAGCCGCGACGGCGCCCGGTGGCGGGCGGCTCGCTGCAGGGATACCCGCGGTCGCGGCGCCGGCGTCACGGTGTCGACGCGGCCGTGCGGCACCATCGGGGCTGTTCGAGATGCCGCGCGCAGGCACTGACCTCGCCGATGCACCGCACCGACCTCGCCGATCCGGTCGGGCGACGCTCGCCGACGCCGCCCGAGGGCCCGTACGCGCGCCACGCCAACGACCGGTCCCGCGCGGATCCCGCGCAGGGCGGGCGACGGCTTCGTCGCCGTCGACTCGAGCTGGGGCAACGTCCAGCCGCTGCGGCTCGCGCCGGGCGTCGAGACGATCGGCGAGCTCGAGCTGATCGAGCATCTCGAGGCGGGCGGGCTCGCCGTCGACACCAGGATCCCCGAGTCGGTCGCGCACGGCACGATTCCGGGCGCCGTCGCGATCCCCTCGGCGGAGATCGCCGAGCCGTCGACGAGCTCGTCGAGCTGCCCCGTGGCACTCTTCTGCAACGGCCCCCAGTGCGGAGCCACGCCCCGCTCGATCAAGGCCCTGCTCGCCGCCGGCGCGCCCCCGGAGGCGCTCCTCTACTACCGCGGCGGCCTGCACGACTGGGTCTCGCTGGGCTACCCGCCGGGCCGGCCGGCCCCGATGCCTCAGGGGTGACGCCGCCCTTCGCGGGGCGTCACGCCCCGCGGCGGGCTGGCTCCGATGGGAGGGTGAGGCCGGCGATTGCGGGCGGTCGGGTTACGCCCCGCGGGGCGTCGTCGCCGGCGGGGGTTGATGCCTCGGGAGCAGTGAGGGGTGTAGGCCTGCGGAGGTGTCACGGAAGGCGCGAGGGCGTTTGGCTTCCGTGACGGGTTGGGAGGCCGGTTTCGGGAGTGGTCACGTTCCACCGCAAGTTGCGGTGCAACGTGACCAGTGGCCTTGCGGGGACTGCGAAGCCACCCGATTCCGTCACGAGAGGCGCGCTCGGGAGCACGGAAGCGTCACTCCAGCCTCTTCCCTCACTGCAACCGCCGGCGGGAGGCTCCCGCCAGCGCCCAGCCCTTAGCCCGCGTCGGCCACCCGCGGGTCCGGCTCGGGCTCGGGGCCGCCCGCGGCGTGGCGCCTTCAGGGCCTTCTCCGGCAGTACGTCGGCGCCGCAGCGCAGCTGCTCGATCAGCGGCGCGCGTCCGCGTCCTCCAGCGGGCCGAAGTAGCGCTCGTCGACGGATGCCATCGGCGCGATGTCGCAGGCGCCGAGGCACTCGAAGCCGCTCACGAACATGTCGCCGGCCTCGTTGACGGTGCCGCCGTGGCCTGCCGCGTGACGGTCGGCGCCCGCCGCCTCGCAGACCGCGCCGAGCAGTTCGTCGGCGCCGCGCATCCAGCACGAGATGTTGGTGCAGACCAGTACCTGATGGCTGGCCGGCGGGCTCGAGGTGGAAGAGGTCGTAGAAGCTGGCGACGGACTCGAGGTAGGCGGGATCGACGTCCATCACGCGCGCCGCCTGCTCGATGCCCTCCGGCGTGCACCAGCCGTAGCGGGGCTGGATCGCGTGCAGGGCGGGAAGCGAGGCGGAGCGCTTCTGCGGGTAGCGGGCCAGGGCCGCCTCGATCTCCGCGCGGAGATCGTCGGGGACCTCCAGGCCGCGCGTCGGGCTCGCGGTAGTGGCCTTCTGGCGTCGGCCTCCTCGGTGGGCTGCCGCGACCTCGGCGCCCGCCTGCGCGTCGCCGGGTGTCGTCGCCCTCCTCGGGTACGGGCGGCTTGCCGCTCTCGGCCGGGTGCCGCTCGGCCTCGTCACTCAGGCCCTGCTCGGCGCTCATCGGTCGATGCCTCCGAGGATCGGGTCGAGGAAGGCGAGGTTGGCAGATCAGGTCGGCGACGTACTCGTCGATGCACATGTCGCGCAGCGACTGCAGGTTGACGAAGCTCGGCTCGCGCATGTGGACCCGGGCGGGCTTTGCGGAGCCGTCGGCGACGACGAAGCAGCCGAGCTCGCCGCGCGGCGACTCGATCGCGTTGTAGACCTCGCCGGGCGGCACCCGGAAGCCCTCGGTGACGAGCTTGAAGTGGTGGATCAGCGCCTCCATCGAGGTGCCGAGCTCGTGCCGCGGCGGCAGCACGACCTTGCGGTCGTCGGCGATCCACGGCCCTTCGGGCAGGCCTCTCGACGCACTGGCGGATGATCCGCGTCGACTCGCCGCATCTCCGCGGTCGCGGACCTTGAAGCGGTCCCAGTTGTCGCCGACGGTGCCGACCGGGACATCGAAGTCGAGCTCGTCGTAGGCAGAGGTAGGGGTCGACCTTGCGCAGGTCCCAGGGCACGCCGGCGGCGCGCAGCAGCGGCCCGGTCACGCCGAGGTCGAGCGGCGCTCGGCGGAGACGATGCCGACGTCCTTCGTCCGCTGCAGGAAGATCTCGTTGTTCTGCAGCAGCGCCTCGTACTGGTCGACGCGGTTCGGCATGTCGTCGCAGAACTCGAGCACGCGCTCCTCGAAGCCGAGCGGGATGTCCTCGATCACGCCGCCGACCTGGAAGTAGCGGGTGTGCATCCGCTGGCCCGACGACATCTCCATCAGGTCGAGGATCTTGTCGCGCTCGCGGAAGCAGTACCAGAACATCGACATCGCGCCGAGATCGAGCGCCGTCGTGCCGAGCCCGACGAGGTGGGAGCTGATCCGGTTCAGCTCCATGTGCAGCACCCGCAGGTACTGGGCACGGCGCGGGATCTCCATCTCGAGCAGGCCCTCGACGGCGCCGCAGAAGACCTCGGCGTTGAAGTAGTAGGAGAGGTAATCCATCCGCTCCACGAACGGGATCACCTTCCAGTACGACTTCTGTTCGCAGGACTTCTCGATCCCGGTATGGACGTAGCCCATCACCGGGTTGAGGTCGCGGACGACCTCGCCCTCGAGCGAAACCAGCAGCCGCAGCACGCCATGCGTCGCCGGGTGGTGCGGGCCCATGTTGACCGTGAACAGCTCCTCCTCGCGCTCGAGCGCCGTGTGCTCGATCGGCGAGGTCCCGATCACCTGCGCGTCGGTGCGGCCGATCGCGTCGCGGCCCATCTCCTCGATGGTCCGGCTGGTGTCGGCGTAGGCCGTGCCGTGCTCGTCCCCTGTCGGTCGCGTCGGTGTCGCCATGCTCAGTCGATTCCTACCGGGTCCAGCCCGGCATCTCATCCTCGGTGTTCGTGAAGATCACGGGATCGCCGCCGACCGGGAAGTCGCGACGCTGGGGCCAGCCGACGTAGTCCTCGGGCATCAGGATCCGGCGCATGTCGGGGTGGCCCTCGAAGACGATCCCGAAGAAGTCGTAGGCCTCGCGCTCCTGGAAGTTGGCCGTCGGGAACATGTCGGTGACCGTGTGCGTCTGCGGCAGGCCGCCGTCCGGCACCTCGTCGATCAGGCACTTGACCGAGAGCCGCTCGACCCGGTTCATGTTGAGCAGCTCGTAGTGGATCGCAAAGCGGGGCTCGGCCGGCAGGTAGTCGGCGGCGTGCAGCGAGGCGAGGAAGTCGTACTCCTGCCCGGGCGCCTCCTTGAGCCAGCTGAGCACGTTGCGGATGTGATCCGGCGTCGTCAGCAGCACCGGCTGCTCGCGGTCGTAGCTGGTGCCGATCACGGCGCCGTCGTGGCGCGTGTTGATCTCGTGCGCGATCAGCTCGAGTCCGGGTGCGTCAGGCATCGTCCCAGTCTCCGGTCGCTCGCTTCGGCTCTCGGCCTCGCGCTGTCGGCGCGCGTCCGCGGCATCAGCTCTCCTCGCCGTCATCGGTGCCGTGCGCCTCCGAGGCTCCGTCGCGGACCATCTCCGACTCGGAGACGGGCTCCTGGGCCAGCTTGATCAGCTCCGCGTCGGCGAGCAGGTTCTCGGCGGCTTGGCGTCTGTCTTGCCGACGAGCCGGCCGTCGGACGGGGCCGTGCCGGCCCGCTCGACACTGATCGCGCCGGCCTTCCAGGGGCGCTCGTCCTCCTCGGTCCCATGTGCCGCGTACTGGTCGCGCCAGCCGAGATCGGGATCGCCGAGGATCTTGTTGCGAAGCTTCAGGATCGCCGTACATGAGTGCTTCCGGGCGGGGCGGGCAGCCGGGAATGTGGATGTCGACCGGCAGGAACTTGTCGGCGCCCTGGACAACGGCGTAGTTGGCGAACATGCCACCGGAGGAGGAGCAGGCGCCCATCGAGATGCACCCACTTCGGCTCCAGCATCTGGTCGTAGATGCGGCGGATGACCGGCACCATCTTGATCGAGACACGGCCCGACAGGATCAGCATGTCGGCCTGGCGCGGCGAGGCACGGAAGACCTCGGCGCCGTAGCGCGCGGTGTCGTAGCGGGCCGAGACCATCGACATCATCTCGATCGCGCAGCAGGCGAGGCCGAAGGTCGCAGGCCACATCGCGTTGCCGCGGGCCCAGGCGACGGCCTTGTCCATCGTC